>JAUNWY010000008.1 GCA_030540085.1 Eggerthella sp. | reverse complement strand
TCCTGACCGGCTGCCGCTTCTTCATGGGTCTGGGCCTTGGCGCTGCGTTCCCCGCGGGCTACTCCGCTCTTACTGAGTTCACGCCTCCCACGAAGCGTGGTAAGTACCAGTCCTACGTTGGCCTGATCGCTAACTGCGGTACTTTGGTTGCCTCCGCTATGAACATGATCGTTCTGCCCATGCTCGGCTGGCGCCCCGTGTTCGTTATCTGCGGTATCTTGGGTACAGCGGTCGTAATTGCTTGCTTCTTCTTCCTTGAGGAATCTCCTCGTTGGTTGGCAATGAAGGGTCGCACCGACGAAGCAAACAAGATCTGCTGCGAATTCGAAGCCAGCGCCGAGAAGATGACTGGCTCCAAGCTCGAACCCGTAACTCAGGAAGAAATCCAGCGTCGTGTTGACGAGGGTGAGGTTAAGGAGCTTCCTTGGGCATTCCTCTTCAAGAAGAAGATGCTTGCTCGTACCCTTACCGCAATGCTTCTTTGCTTCACGATGAACGTGCTGGTATATACCATCATTTCCTGGACTCCTTCCATCCTGAAGGCGAACGGCTTCGATGTTCATCTGGCAACCACGATGACCGTTGTTATGCAGCTCGGCATCCCGGTAGGCGTTGGCGCTCTTACCTTCTACGTTGAGAAGGTAAACCGCAAGACCATCCTGATCGTAACCTACGTTCTGGTAGCAATCCTCGGTCCTATCTGGGCAATGCTCCCAACCGACCAGCCCGCGCTCGTAATGTTCTTCGGCTTCCTGATCTGCGTCTGCACCTTCACGAACTCCGTTACCACTTCGGCGATCTACCTGTCCGAGCCTTTCCCGACGGCCTGCCGTATCCGCGGCGCCGGTGTTGCTAACGCCTTCGGCCGCCTGGGTGGCATCCTGAGCCCTATGTGGATTGCGTTCTTCATGACCACCACCCTGGGCACCACCGGCTGCTACATCATCAACTCTGCGTTGGCTATCTTCACTGCAGTTTGGCTGGCTATCTTCGGTGTTGAGACTCGCGGTCGTACGCTCGAGGACATCACCAAGGGTCTGCTTGACGACTAGCTGACATACGCTGAGAAATCAGCCCTCTCTCTGGAACGGGGCCCGGGGCGGCCCCGTTCTTTTTGGTAGAGCTGTCCGGACATAGCAACTGCGTAGTAAATACAGAGCCTTTCATCTTGGGTTATGATGCGAAAAGAACTGGGCTTAATTCCCGGAAATGTCACTCGAGGGAATTTCACCTAGATCGGTGAAAGATAGAGAAGCGAATTATAGGAGGGGTTTGGATGAGTGCAGAAAATGCAAAGGAAATGGTTGAACTTCTTGGCGATATCACGCAAGTGGGCATTGTCATCGAAGACATGGAAAAAGCCAAGGCGGGTATGTTAAAGGTGTTTGGCCTCAAGCCCGATGCAGAAAGTGACAATCTCTACAAGAAGACGTGGTATCGCGGAGAGATTATCGATGCGCCGGTAAAAGCCGCATTCTATAACCAGCTGAATGTTCAGTTGGAGTTTTTGCAGCCGGTGGGAGATACCGACACCATTTGGCACGACTATCTGGATGAGGGTTTCCGCAAGCACGGTCATGCCCTTCATCATCTACGCTTCGACGTTGAAGACAACGACGAGGTTACTAAAGCCATGGAAGAGCGCGGTATCGCCAAGTATATGGAAGGCAAATCGCTCGTTGACCCTACAGCGACGTTTACGTACTACGACTCTGTGGAGGCCCTGGGCTTCATCATTGAGGCGGTAACCAAGTCCAAGAAGTAGGTTTCTTTCGCGTGCCCTTTCTAATGGCTTAGCTCTTTTGAGCTAACCTTAAAGATCAATTTTCTTAATGAATAAATTCGATTCTGTAAGCTCACGACATGCGTCGTGAGCTTTTCTTATTGTGAAACATAATCAGAAACCTATGGTTTATCACCCAAAACCACACTATTGCATTATGTAATAGTTAGCTCTTGAGCAGGAGTTAACACTATTGGATTCAATCGAAACCCGACCGCATAATCAAAGTTGTCAGAGGGGATAACACCTAAGGAAGGGGATTCTGATGGATAAGATTAAGCTTGCGGTTCTCGGTTTGAACCAGGGCTCTAAAATCGCTCGCGATGCAAAGGCAAACCCGGAAATCGAACTGGTTGCTGTTGCTGGTTTCGGCGATCACGATGTAAAGGTTGCGGAAGAACTCGGCGTTCCTCTGTATAACGACTATACGTTGCTTCTCAAGCAGGAAGACCTGGATGCAGTTGCTATTGCGCTGCCTAATACGCTCCATGTTCAGTCTACCGAGTTGGCTCTTGCCGCTGGTATCAAGAACATCTTGCTCGAGAAGCCCATCGCAAACACCGTTGAAGAGGCAGAGCACATCATCAAGATCTGCGAAGACGCTGGTGTAACGCTCCTGGTTGGCCATCATCGCCGCTCTTCAAATCGCTACCAGCTGCTTCGCCAGGTTATTGACTCGGGCAAGCTGGGCAAGATCGTCGGCATTCAGTCGAACTACGCTATCGCAAAGCCGCATGAGTACTTTGACGTTGAATGGCACACCAAGAAGGGCTCGGGTCCGCTTTTGATCAACGCTATTCATGACTTCGACGATTTGAACTTCGTAACGGGAATGAAGCCCACCAAGGTATATGCCGCGGCTCGCAACACCATCCGAGGTAACGAAGTTGAGGATTCCGTATCCGCTGTTGTTGAGTACGAGGGCGGCGTAACTGCTAGCTACTTTGTATCCGACGGAACTCCTGGTCCTTGGAACTACGACTTGGCAGCTGAGGAGAACACCTTCTTCACCATGTGCCCTGGCGAAAACAGCATGCGTGTATTCGGCACCAAGGGTTCGTTCGGCTTCCCGAATATGGATCTGTACTATCAGGACGACGACGCCTACGGTTGGTTGAAGCCCATCAAGCACGAGCATTTCGACGTTGAGAAGAACGATCCGATGACTGCTGAACTTGAGCACTTCGTAGATCTGTGCTTAGGACGCGAAACCACTCCGCGTTGCACCGGCGATAATGCGCTCGATACCCTCAAGGTAATCAACGCAATTCAGAAATCCGCCGAAGACGAAACTCCGGTGAAGCTCTAAGCCTTCTCTCTGGTGTGCTTTGCTCTACTCCAGGCAAAGCATGGCTATTGCCCCTCCCGGGCTACCACCCAACAAGCCCGGGAGGGAATTACCTCCCTTTTAAATCTCTTTATTACCATCGGGGTTTTCAATACCCCCTAATAATTGCTTGCTCCAGAGGTGGTGGGCGTTGCACGAAGCCCACCACCTTCTCTCCTGAAAGGATATTGTCATGGGAATCGACATCAACATCTCCGGCGCAACTAAGCTCGTTGGCCTTGTAGGCTCTCCTGTTGAGCATTCTATGTCTCCAGTAATGCACAGCGATTCGTTCCAGAAGATGGGCGTGAATGCGGTTTACACAGCATTCGATGTAACACCCGATAAGCTTGGCGATGTCGTTAAGGGCTTGGCTGAAATGGGCGCAGTTGGCTACAACGTAACGATGCCTTGCAAAACATGCGTTGGTCAGTATCTTGACGAGCTGACCCCTGCAGCAGAGCTGATGGGCGCGGTAAATACCGTTGTTATTAAAGACGGAAAGTCCATCGGTCATAACACTGACGGTGCCGGCTTTGTTGAGAACCTTCGTCGTCATGGCTTTGATCCCGAAGGCAAGGTAGTAACCATTGTTGGCGCTGGTGGTGCAGGTTCCGCTATCTTCACTCAGCTTGCTCTTGACGGTGTTGCCTGCGTAAACGTTTTCAATCTTAAGGACGATTTCTGGGCTGCAACTCGTGAGCGTGTTGTTGATCTTTCTCACAAGACGGGCGTTCCTATGGTTTTGAATGACCTCGACAACAAGGAACAACTTGCACGTGCCGTGAAGAACTCCCAGCTCTTCATCAATGCAACCCGTGTTGGCATGCCCCCGCTGGACAATGAATGCACCATCGACGAAGAAATGCTGCACGATAACCTGTTCGTTGCGGACACCGTCTACGATCCGCGTGAGACCAAGCTCATCAAGATGGCAAAAGCCCATGGCTTGGAAACCGCTCCTGGTATCGAGATGCTTCTGCAGCAGGCAGCCCTAGGTGAAAAGATCTGGTTCGATATCGAAATGCCGACCGACTATATCGAAGAGAAGTATTTCTAGTTCTCGTTTTCATCTTTCGATTGAGCCCCGGCGTCAACGACGTCGGGGCTTTCACATTTATCCGCAAAAAGAATCATTCATTGCAATGATTGATTTACGGATAATTCATAACTATTCTGTTCGAATAATCTACAATCGGTTCGAAAGAATTAAAACTCAGTATTAAGGAGACTTTCAGATGAGGCTTGATTACCTGAGGTACTTCGATCATCTAGCTGAGGTATTGAACTACACTCGTGCGGCCGAAGACCTCTACATTGCGCAACCGACGCTTTCGGTGGCTATCAAGCGTATGGAAAAAGAGCTTGGCATCAAGTTGTTCCAGCGCAGCGAGGGCTCGACGCGCATTGAGCTTACCGAAATGGGCAAGGCGTATCACGAGTATGTCGCATTGGCGTTGAAGGACTTGGACAAGGGGCTGCGAATTGCTCGCGAAATCCAGGGAGAGATGAACTCTTCGGTTCGCGTTGGAACGATCTATGCCATGCAGGGACGTTTCTGGTCCGAGGCCATCGAGTCTTTTATCTCTTCTTCGCAGGTAAAGCCCAAAATTGCTATTGAACAGGCGTTTTCTCCAGAACTGACTCAGCGCTTGCGCAAGGGCGACATCGACGTGGCGTTTTGCTCCCGCGTGGAAGGGTGCGACGATTTCAACCATGTATTGGTATGGTCGCAGCCGCTTGTTTTGGGCGTTCATAAGGACAGCCCCCTTGCAAAACGAAAGAGCATCAACCTTTCTGAGCTTGGCGGCAAGGAAGTGCTTACCTACAGCTCTTCTTCTCCGACCGATTCGTCTATCACGAACCTTCTGCCTTTGGACAGCATGAATCTGCGTCGTGAGTATGCAGACGAGATAACTATGTGTTCGCTGGTAACTTCGAGTAAAGACAAAATGGCGCTCTTTTGCTATTCCTTCTTGGTCTCGGCCTTCCAAGATGTTGTCTGCTTGCGCATCAACGATTTGCCGGCAGATTTCCACAAGGTGTATCTGACCAGCCGAAGGGAAACGCACCCTAAAGTGGTAGATGACTTCATCGAGTTCATGAGCGCCTACCGGTTCCCGAACATCATGTCCCAACAATAGGCGCGCCTTCCTGTTTGGATTTGGGCTAGGGGTCCTAGGTGGGCATGTTGTTCCGAAGAGCCAGGCGCCTGCGGTGCTAAATGCCGCTTCACTTTTCCGTCCCGCTGGCTGGCAGCAGCGGACGGGGCTTTTGCAGCGGCAAACGGCGTATGTGGTGGTCATTGCGTTTGGTTTGAGGGGCGCAGGTGGGCAATTTGAGCCAAGATGACCGATATTCGGTGGAAATCAGTACCAATTTCTGGGTAAAATCGCAACTTTTCGAAAAAAAATACCCAATCCCGAATTACTGACCGTCCCAACGAGAACCGAGGATACCGATACTTAATAAGGTAATGTTGTTTGCCTTGAGTGCAGCGTGCGCGGTCTTCCGACAGCTTTCCCAAGGTGAATTTCATGGGTTTGTGATAATGGAAGGAGAACAGTCTGTATGTCCACTACAGATAAACTCAACGGCTTCGGCCCTCTCGCAGGTGTCAAAGTTGTAGAACTCTGCGAATGGGTTGCCGCTCCTGCTGCAGTACGCTGCCTGTCCGAAATGGGCGCTACCGTCATCAAGACCGAGCCCCTGCATGGCGACGCTCAGCGCACCCAGGGTCCTGGCTTCGGTTGCGAAAAGAACGACTACGAAGATCCTACGTTCGACCTGAACAACACCAACAAGGACCTCGTTGCCATCAACCTCAAGGACGAGGATGGCATGAAGTTCATGAAGAAGCTTCTTGCTGATGCTGACGTTTTCGTTGTAAACCTGCGCGACAAGGCTCTGAAGAAGCTTGGTCTCGACTGGGAAACCATCCACGCTGAGTTCCCTCACCTGATCTGGGCTCAGATGCGCGGCTATGGCGAATTCGGCCCCGAGAAGGATTCTCCTGGTTATGACGCAGTATGCTGGGCTGCTCGTGGCGGCGTTGCCAACGTTTTCCGTGAGAAGGATCAGTCTCCTGCTATCGCTCCTCAGGCATTCGGCGACAACAACGCTGCATGCATGCTGGCTGGCGGTATCTGTGCTGCTCTGTTCAACCGCACCCGCACCGGCGTGGGCGACAAGGTTGTAACCAACCTGTATGCTGCTGCAATCTTCGCATCTGACATCGGCATCTGCGCTCAGCAGTTCGGCGCTGACTATCCTAAGTCCCGCACCGACGTACCCAACCCCTTCAACAACACCTATCGCACCTCTGACGACAAGTGGATCTACATCTGCATGCCTCAGTACGACAAGTACTACGCAATGATGATGGAGCTCTTTGGCCGTCAGGATCAGGTAGACAACGTTGACACCCGCGACCTGTCCCACCTCAAGGCTTCTGGCAAGAACAAGGAAGTTATCGGTTGGCTCGAAGAGGCATTCGCAAAGCAGCCGTTTGAGTACTGGATGGAACAGTTCCGTGAGCATCAGGTACCGGCCCAGAAGCTCTTCCGTTTCCCCGACATCCTGCGTGACGAAGAGGCTTACATCAACGATTCCCTGCGTACCGTTGAGTACGACGAGTTCGGCAAGCATGCTCTGCCTATGACCCCGCTCCGCTTCGAGTCTGCTGGCGATCCTCCGGTTATCCTGGCAAAGCCCATTGGCTATCACACCAAGGAAATCATGGAGAAGTACGGCTATTCCGAGGACGAGATCAAGGCTATCGAGGACAAGGGCGGCGTTGGCATCTACCACGGCGAGCCTATCCCCGACACCATCTTCAAGTCCAAGCGCCAGGAGGCTGGCGACGCAGCTTGCACTTGGGAATAAGCTGAATTCATAGTTGCTTATTAAGAAAGGCCACCTTCAGGTGGCCTTTTTTTGATGAGCTTTTCAAGCTTCAGCATATTGGCAAGAATCTGGAAAGCTCGATTCTTGCCAATTAACGAATTTCAACTATTTTGCCGGATTTCGCCGATTCGATGGTCGCATTAATAACCTTAAGAGAGGCAAGCCCCTGCTCTCCAGTGCAGCGTGGGGTGCTGGTTCTTCCGGCGCACAGATCGATGAAATGCAGTATTTCCGATTCCATAGGATTGTTTGGCTCGACGCTGAATATGTCCTTCTCGAGCGGATGCCGCCAGCCATACTCTTCGTCTTTGTCGGATGGGTAATGATAGAAGGTCATGGACGGGAATCCGAACGAACCCTTGGTGCCGAAAATATGCATTGAATCTGGGCCAATCTCCTGTGCCCACTGTTCGTTTTCCCCTGCCAGTAAGTCGTAATTCCACGGAGAGGGCGTGCCGTCTGAAATGAAGTACGTTGCGGTAGCTCCTCCCTCGAACTCGAATAGGGCCGACACGGAATCTTCTGCATTGTATCCTCTAATGGTGTTGCGCTTTGCGGCATATACCCTTGTAGCCTTCATGTTCAAGACGTTGTTCAAATCGTCGAGGTCGTGAATGGCATTGACCAGCAAGATGGCCCCCTCAGGCTCTTTATGCCATTCTGCATCCCAGTAGTGCTTTTCTTTTGCGATCGCAAAACTGCTCTGAATGCCAATGATGTCTCCAAGTTTTCCCGTTGCGAGGAATTCCTTGAGAAAGAGAAACAAGTTCGAAGAGCGACGGTGATGGCCGATTAAGAGTGTTGCATTGTGTTCGTTGCAACAATCGATTATCGCTTGACCTTCTTCCGGCGTGTTGGCGATGGGCTTCTCAAGGAGAATATTCTTTATGCCAGCCTCGCAGCAGGCTTTTGTTGCGGAAAGATGGAGGCTGTTTGGAAGGGCAATAGCCACTCCGTCGAGCGTCTCGTTTGCAAGAAGATCGTTGTAGTCTTCATAGAGCTTTGCTTCAACCTCATTGGCCACATCGATCGCTTGTTCGCCGAATCCTGCGACTGCGGTTAGCTCAACTTCATCGTTCTCCTTGAAAAGGCGAGCGATTCGCGCACCCTGGTTTAAGCCGAATACCGCTACTTTGATTTTGCTCATAACTCCCCCTAAATGCTGTCGATATGATCCCCTGCGTTTAGGATAGGGAGGATGGCAGGTGCAAGCCAGTAAATACTGTTTATTAAAGATTGAGAAACATAATAAGCAATAGCCGATGGATGGGATGATATGGGGAAATAGTTATAGTTGCAGGATTGCACGTAATGTTCGAATTGGGTAATAACGAATTAATCTATGCTGCCGAAGATTCATTTCGCTCATCTCCTGTTGTGCGCAAATGGAGTTCAGCCGTCCATTGTTGCCTAGCTCCTCATTTTCGCAATGGAGGTTTTCCCTGATATCCAATTTGTAAGGGGATAGTTTAACGCCGAAAAGAAATGTTCTGCTCCGAAATGACTATTTTGCTCTTGGAATTGGAAACGGTCCGTATGGCTACTATATTTGAGGCGGGGAGAAGATTAACGTGAACAGTACCAACAGACGTTTATCTTATTGATTTAAGGAGGGCGATCATGGGAATCGATTTGACTGTTTCGGGGGAAACAAAGCTGACGGGTCTCGTCGGTGGGTCGGGGATTACCAGCTCTTTTTCCCCGCGTATGCATACAGCCTCTTTTGCCGAGGTTGGTGTTGATGCGGTGTATTTGAGCTTTCCGATCACACCAGAAATGCTTGGTGATGTTGTGCGCGGTCTTCAGGATATTGCCGTCGGATACAACGTAACGATGCCGTATAAAACCTATATCTGCGAACTTCTAGATGGGCTTTCTCCCGCTGCAAGGCTTATGGGCGCTGTAAATACTGTTGTTGTCAAGGATGGGAAATCGTACGGCCATAATACCGATGGTGCCGGTTTCAGTGAAAACCTCCGTCTGCATGGGTTTGATCCTTCTGGGAAAAAGGTGACGATCGTTGGCGCTGGTGGGGCTGGTTCTGCTGTTTCAACCCAACTTGCCCTTGATGGAGCTGCCTCAATCTCAATTTTCAACATACGTGATGAGTTTTGGGACAAAACTATAACCCGCATCGAGTCGCTTTCAAAAGAGACAGGGGTAAAAGTTACCCTGAGCGATCTTGCCGAGAGGGATCACCTTGCTTCTTCCATTGCAGAGTCTGACTTGTTCGTTAATGCAACTCGTGTTGGTGCTGGCGACTTGATTGATCAATGCGTGATCGACGAAGACATGCTCCATGAAGGTCTTACCGTTGCCGATACGGTTTACAACCCTGTTGAGTCGAAGCTGATCAAAATGGCGAAAGCTCATGGTCTTGCGGCATATGGCGGCTTGGGCATGCTTCTTCAGCAAGCTGCTCTTGCTGAGAAGATCTGGTTTGGGACGGATATGCCCATTGAACTAATTCGAGAAAAACTGTTTTCGTAACGTGCCTCTCTTCTCCTCGAAAGGCCACCTTCGGGTGGCCTTTCTTTTTTTGTGTCGAGAAGATGACGAAAGAAGGTTCTGAATAAAGTCCGTGTTCGGACTAACTATACTGCTCTTTTGAGATAGTCCGACATCGGACGAAAGGGGCAGAGTGGACGCTGAAAACAGAAGCGAAGAAAGCGTGATGGATTTCCTTACACCTCTTCTCGCTCAGTTTGACAAAATCTACTATGACCTGGCTAAACGCCACGGTGAATCGTACTTTGGCATGTGGGTGCTTGAAGAAATAGGAGATAGGCCGGAAGGGGTAACCCAAAAACAGCTGTGCGAGATTTTGTACTCGCCTAAGCAAACGGTGAATTCCCTCGTTGCGTCATTTGTGCGACGTGGCTTGGTGGAAACAATGCCCAATAGCTCTGATGGAAGAAGCAAGCTCCATGTGCTTACTGCGGCGGGTAGGGAAAAGCTCGATGCAATTCGCCGTGATGAGCGTATGCTCGGAATCTATTCCCTGGATGGAGTGAGCAGGGAAGAGCTCGACCAGATGCGAAGGGTGTTGTTCGGTATTGCCGATCGTTGCACTCAGGGAGTTGCGTTTCTTAACGCTAATAAACCCTTTCCTTGGGAAGGCGGGGAATAGGCGTGGCTAGCGAAGAAGCAAGCACTAAAGGTTCGGTGTTGGCGCATGAGCCTTCACGGCGTACTGTGATCGCCGTATTTGTGGCACTCATGGTTTGCGAGGTTATCGGTTCGCTTGATCAGACCATTGTGTCCACGGCTCTTCCGACCATTGTGGGCGACCTGGGTGGCGTTAACCATATGCTGTGGGTTATCGCGGCCTATGTGCTGACATGCACAATCACTATGCCGGTATATGGCAAGATGGGTGACATGATTGGCAGGAAGGGCCTGTTCATTATTGCATCGGTGCTGTTTCTGGTCGGTTCGATCATGTGCGGTGCTGCAGGCGACATGGCGATGCTCATTGCAGGTCGTGCAGTTGCCGGCTTGGGCGATGGTGGCTTGCTGGTGCTTTCGCAGGCAATCGTGGCCGATATCGTCCCAGCGCGTAAACGTGCCCTGTATTTAAACATTATGGGAATTGGTTGGGCAGTGCCCATGCTGGTGGGTCCTCTTCTGGGCGGAGTCTTCACCGACTTGATTAGCTGGCGTTGGGCGTTCTGGATGAATATCCCGCTTACGGTGTTCTCTATTGCTATTTCGGCGGTGCTGTTGCCTACGTATCGCAAACGCGAATCCCTTGCGAACTTTGACTATTGGGGCATCGCGTTTGTTGCTGCTGCGGTTTGTGCGCTCACCTTGGCCACATCATGGGGCGGTGTTGAGTATGCCTGGAATAGCCCCGCAATCATTTGCCTGATAGCTGCTGCGATTCTGTTTTCCGTGCTGTTCGCCGTTGCCGAGGCCAAGGCAAAGCATCCCATCATGCCATTATTCCTGTTCAAGAACAGGAACTTCATGCTCACCACGATAGGCGGGTTTATCATCCTTTTCGCTACGATGGCGGCAATGTCGTATCTGCCTACGTATTTCCAGATCGCCCACGGCTTGAGCGCCACGGCAGCGGGATACATGGAAGTGCCTATGAGCATCGCGTATCTAGCTGCCTCGATTATTTCTGGCGTGCTGATCAGCAAAAGCGGGCGCTACAAGAAGTTGATGGCAGTGAGCTTCGTTATTGCTGCGGTGGGTACCGTGCTCATCACGACGCTAACTGCCGATACTACGGTGGTGCTGGCGGGACTCTATCTGGCTATTATGGGTTTTGGCATGGGATTGAGCTTCGAGGTGTTGGTGCTCATTGTTCAGAATGAGTTTCCTTCGGATATGGTTGGAGTTGCAACCAGCGCAACGAACTTCTTCCGCGAAATTGGCACTACTTTGGGCGCTTCTGTTGCTGGCGCCTTGTTTACAGCCAATATTGCAAGCCAGATGGCAGACAAGCTAGCTCCTTTTGGCGGAGTTGCTGCATTGGGCTTTGATGCCAATTCGCTTACCCCTGCACTGGTAAGGACTTTGCCCGATGGGCTGCAGCACGCGGTTGCCGTGGCGTACAACGATGCCCTGATGCCGGTGTTTCTGCTCATGGTTCCCCTGACGGTGGTGGCTGGCCTGCTTATGATTGCCCTGAAAGAAAAACCGCTCGCAGATTCGCTTCGTGACCAAGGCTCAAAGTAGCGGGTTGCGCCCGTCTGATTCCGGCAAGCGTGCATGGGCAATTGCTCGATTCATTTCCACGGCAAAAGGAAAAGGCGCTATGTCATGGGTTTTGAGGACTTGCGTCTTCCCTTTGCCGTCAATTCGCGTTTTTGCCTTGCCAAGCCGTTATTATGTTTAAAAGGGATTACTCTTCTCAGGCAAAGCGCGCAATGCTGCCTGGTATGAAGTTAGTTTTTAAGGAGAGGGTTTATGGATATCAAGCTTAATTATCGTGAGCAGGGTGATGGCTATCCGCTGATTCTTCTGCATGGGAATGGCGAAGACAGCAGCTGCTTTAGGCATCAGTTGGATTATTTCTCTAAGGAATATCGCGTTATCGCTATTGATACGCGCGGCCAGGGCGAATCGCCTCGCGGTACCGCTCCTTTTACCTTCGAGCAGTTTGCGCAAGACCTGGAAGATTTCATGGATGAGCACGGCATTTTCCGTGCAAATATCCTGGGCTTTTCTGACGGTGGCATCACTGCGCTTATCTTTGCACTCACGCGTCCTGAGCGTGTGAATAAATTGATCCTGAATGGCGCCAATCTTGATCCCGAAGGCGTGGTTGAGCCTTTGCGCACGAAGATCCAGGAAAAAGCAAAGGAAGCTGCGCAGACTAAGGACGAAAGCGCTGAAAACATGCAGCGTTATGAAAACCTGCGCCTTATGGCAGAGCAGCCTTCCATCGACCCGAAGGAGCTTTCCAAGGTTGAGGCTCCCACCTTGGTTATTGTGGGCACGCAGGATTTGATTGAAGGCGCTCACACCAAGCTTATCTACAGCAGCCTGCCCAATGCTGAACTCGTATTCGTCCAGGGCGATCATTTCATTGCCTACGACAATCCCGTTGCGTTCAACGAAGCGGTGGATAAATTCCTCAAAGAGTTTTAACTCAGGTACGGTGGCCGTCTTGCGGCGAACCACGTTTCGAATGTGAGCGCGTCTCTGTTTCCGGAACGGCAAAAGAACTGAATCGAATATCTTTTATTGAGCGGCCCCGATACTGCATCGGGGCCGCTCCTTTTGCGTTTGCACACATCGTGGTTGTGCGAGTTGCAACGGAGAAAGGTCCTGCTTTTTGAACCGCCTCCCATTTCTTAGGTATCGAGAAATGGGAGGCAGTGCGTTTTTGGGCTGTGTATGATTCGGCTATGCGTGTAAACGAGCAATAAGATCTGCCATGTCGCGTCCGAGCTGCTTTGCCATGGGCACGGCGATGGGGTCTTCCTCTACGCTGCGGCGCCAGCGCGGTTTGCCGTCCTTCATGCCCGCCATAAGCGATCCGGTAATACCCGATCCGATAACGGGCCCAGCTGGACGTGGATGGACAACCAGCATTTCATGAGTGGTAAAGAAGTTTTCCAGAACATGGTTGGTCGCCTCTGCCCCGCAGTTGTCCAAACCTGCCATGGTAAGAAAGCCTCCCACCTTGCCCTTCAGCTGATTCTCAACCATGTGAAGCGGACGAGTACGGTCGATGAAGCACTTGGTGCGCGCGGTAACGTTTCCGAAGTAGTCGGGTGACCCGAGGATGATTCCGTCTGCTTCTAGCATCTTTTCTTTCAGTTCGTCCATATCATCGGATATGGGGCAGACGGGTTTACCGAGGCAGCGGTTGCACCCATTGCAGTACTCGATGTTGAGCTCGGAAAGCTCGACTAATTCAGTTTCGGCGCCTTTTGCCTTGGCTTCTTCAAGAGCAAGGTTCAAAAGGAAAGCGGTGTTCTGTCCGGCGCGATGGCTTCCGTTGATTGCCAGTATTTTCATGATGTCACCTCTCTTTGTTGCGGGCTTTTCCATTGTATTGGGTGATGGGGGGCTTGTTTTGATCGATTGCCGAACGTGTAGAAGATGCGTGAGGGTGGCGGGTGGCACCCGAGATCCCCTTCTTCCCTTTTATAGGGGCTTATTGCGTTTCTTTCGATAATGCGGGTATTGCCCAAATTGCTAATAATCTTGCGGCGCGGGCCGACCCCTACAATGAAACCAACGCGCAAATATGCGCAAAGGGGGAATACAAAGGGGAGGAAGAGTTATGAGGGTAGTGCTCTGCGGTGATCTGCTTTTTTCCAGCAGGAACTTGAAGAATCGATTGGACAAGCGTGTAGTTGATCTGCTTGTTAACGCAGATGCGGTATTTGCAAATGCCGAGTTCAGCACGCCAAAACGAAATACCCCTCCGGGTTTGTGCATGTATTTAACTTCAGTGCGTCAAGATGTCCTTGATGAGCTGACCGACTTGAATATTAAATTGGTTTCCTTTGCGAACAATCACACCATTGATTATGGCCCGCAGGGTTGCCTTGAAACTATGGAAGCCGCCGAAGCACGAGGCATCATTCCCTGTGGCGTGGGCCGCAATCTATGGGAAGCTCGCAAGGCGCGCTTCCTCGACACAGAGCAAGGTCGTGTAGCGGTGGTTGCATGCTCTTCGACCTGGGCCGAACGCGCTTTGGCAAGTAACGAGAACGCCGATGTTGTGGCGCGTCCTGGGTTGTGCCCGCTGCGTTGGGGGCGTTCGTATGTGTTGCCCAGCGAGCAATTCGAACAGCTTCGTGCTATTGACGCAATGTTGGGCACCGACAAAAGCTTCAAAGAAGTAAGCAAGATTGAAACGTGGGAGCCGCCGACAGAAGATGCTTTCAAGTTCGGTTCTGCCATGAGTGGAAACCTGCAGATTGAGCGCGGTGACCGCGCCTATGTTCGCGATTACGTGAACGAATCCGATCAGGAAGCAATCCTGGAAAGCATTCGCGACGCTGCGCGTAGGTCGGATGTGGTTATTGCCACATTGCATACGCATGAAGGCGAAAACGAAAACTGGTATGCAACCTATGCGCCAAAATTCGTAGAAGAATTCGCCCGTAAAACCATCGATGCGGGGGCAACGTGCTTCGTAGGGCAGGGTGCCCATTTCCCGCGTGGCGTGGAAGTGTATAAGGGATGCCCCATTTTCTACAATCTGGGCAGCTTGCTGATGGAATTCGAATCGGGCGAATCGATGATCTCGCCGGAAATGTACGAGACGTATCATTTGGGCCCCGATGCCCATCCGTCCGATCTGCATTCGAATCGCGCTCAGAAGCCTGATGGATCTTGGAATGGGTTCTACTCGGAACGCCGTTTCTCTACCAACTTCTTGGTTGTCCTCGATATCAACGAGGAAGAAGCGAGCTACGAAATTGTCCCGCTTGATTTGGATATGCATCGTGAAAACAACCTGAAGCGCGGCTTGCCAGAGGTTTCCACCCCTGAAGAGGGAAAGAAGTTTGCCGAGTACCTTGCGCATGCCAGCGAACGCTATGGGGTTTCGTTTGCGTACTGCGAGGAAACAGGGGCTATATCGTTTGACGCTTAAGCGAGGTACGTCCCTGAAGGGTTGCGGCGATTAGGCGCCGACAACCAGGATTTTCATCGTTCGGGGCGGTCGTACCAGCCCATAGACCTTGGTTGGGGTGACTGCGGCCGTCCTAGATTTTTAAGAGCAGCGTGATTGCCTGGCGATTGCTCGCAAGCGAGCGTGGTAAAGTGCCTGCGGGACCATATCATGTGATTAGAGGAGGGGCTATGTCATTCAACACCATCAAAACCGAAGAGCGTGATGGTATTTACATCATTACGCTGAACAGGCCAAAGGCGAAAAATGCCATGAACAGCGAAATGTGGCAAGAGTTGTGCTGGGCCTTTGACCACCTCGATGAAACCGATTCGCTTCGTTGCTGCATCATGACCAATGTCGGTGATTGCTTTTGCGCCGGGAGCGACCTGAAGGAAATCGCTGCAGGCACTTATCATGCTCCTGAGGGGTATGAGAAAAGCGGGTTCTGCGGCATGACCAAGCGCTATATTTCGAAGCCGATCATTGCGGCATGCCAGGGGCGTGTTTTAGGGGGCGGCGTAGAAGTTGTTATGGCATGCGATTTGGCGGTCTGCTCAACCGAATCGACGTTTTCTCTTCCTGAACCGCGGCGTGGCCTTACGGCTGCAGGCGGTGGTTTGCTGATGCGTATCATGCAGATGGTGCCCCAAAAAGCAGCCATGGAATTAATGCTTACTTGTGAGCCTTTTTCTGCCCAAAAGGCGCTGGACTGCTTTTTGGTGAATCGCGTTGTTGAACCTGACCAGGTGCTTAATGAGGCTATTTCTTTGGCGGAGCTTATCTGCAAGGGAGCGCCTTTGGCGATCGAGTGCACAAAACGGACCGCCTACGAAACTATGGGAGAAAACGTGGTCTACCCTTCGCGAGGCTGGGAAATTCTCGAAGAGATTGAGCAGATTACCCAAAATAGCGAAGACAAGATCGAGGGCGCAACGGCATTTGCCGAAAAGCGTGAGCCAGTTTGGAAGGGCCGCTAAGATCTTCAATCGGCTTCTTGGCAAAGGCGCTCCGTAAAGGGGCGCCTTTTTTGGTCAAAAACGAGTAAATGGGGTATTTCGTTTTATCGGGATTGCCTGATGAATGGGGTTTGCGTTTTCGCCATAACCTAGAGAGGTTACATTTCGTCAAACTTGGGAATAGGTAAGACCCTTTTGGTACCGTATCCTTTTAAAGGTGAAAAGTATGTATCAGGAGGGGTACCGTGGACTTCGCTTTGTCCGACAATCAGAAGAACATCATTGCCACATTTCGCGAATTCGGTGAATCGGTATTTACTCCTGAATCGGTATTCCAGTGGCGCAAAGATCAAGGTCTTCCTGATGAAGTGGTGAAGGGCTTCGTCGATCGCTACTTTGCGCTGGACGATCAGTGTCCTGATGGCATGGGCATTATGTCGCAGACGCTTATCTTGGAAGAGCTTTGCCGTTGCGCGGGTGCTGCCCTTCCTTTTCAAAACGACCTGTTCAATCTGCAGATCATGGACGGTTTTGCCGATGAGGCGGTATCGTCGAGGGTGTTGGACGACTACCGTCAAACGGGACGCCTGATGTTTTCGCTTGGCGTTTCTGAGCCAAATGCGGGTTCCGACACCATGAGCATGACCACGTCGGTTGAAACGCGCGATGGCCGTTTGGTGCTCAACGGCAAGAAAACCTATGTGAACAACGGTGAGTATTCGCCGAGCATTCTGTGCGCCGCCATCGACAAGGACACGCCTTCCGAAGACGAGTATCCGTCGCTTTCTTTTTGGCTTATTCCGCACGATTTGCCAGGCATACGCGCTGTTCCCATCAACAAAATCGGCCAATCTATGGTTCCGTTTGCATCGGTTTCCTTCGATGAGGTTGAGTTGAAACCCGAGTACCGTTTGCGCGGTCACGAAGGGGGCTTCCGCCACCTGTTCAAGATGTTGGAATTCGGCCGTGTGTTCACGTGCGCAGCGTCGCTGGGCATGGCGCAAGTTGCAATGGAAGATGCGGTTGCCAACGCGCGTGTGCGAAAGGCATTCGGTGTTTCCATCGGGCAATTCCAGCAGGTAGAGCAGATGCTTACCGATATGGAGGTGTCGCTGCGCACGATGCGCTCCATGCTGTACCAAGCTGCATGGGCCATTGAAACCGACCAGCCCGATAAGCGTTTGGCGGTTGCGTTGATGAAGCGCTATATCCCTAAGACGGCAACCGAGGTGGCAAGCAGCGCTATGCAGATCTTGGGCGGCCTGGGTTACACCGAAAGCGCTCGAGTGAGCACCATCTGGCAGGATTGCCGTGGCAATCAGATTGCTGAAGGCACCGATCAGATTATGGTGTATATTTCCGCGCCTTTGATCATGGATTCTTACAAACAGGTTTGATTTCCAGGTTGGCGTAGTAAGTCAGCGAGCGGGCGTGAGGGCTTCAAGATTCCGCGAAAGCGTGAGGAAGCGTGCGGCTGCACGTGACGAGCGCTTGCAGCGGGAAGATTGAAGTTCTCACACCCGCGCAGCGTCGGCAACGTGCTTTGTTCGGCAGAACGAAGCACTCATAAATTGCGCCTTAATTGAGCTTCCTTGATTTCGCTTTCCATGGAGCTGTGGATGATGTTGGAGAAGGGCCCCGCGTTGCTGATCAGGTGCTTGGTGCCGGGCTGCTCGCACTTGTGTGTGAAATAAGAAAGGAATGCGCAGGTGTAGAACTCGCTTAAGAAGTCGATGTTCTCTTCCGGTAGATAGCGGTTGGCCAAGATGATGGTGATGTCGTTGCGCAAGGCGGGAAGGTACAGATCGTACAGGTATTCGCGCAGGGTGGCAGGTCCGGTTTCGGCGAAAGCCTGCATATAGAAAGCGCGGTTTCGCTCCAGCACAATGGCGAAGGCATCGAAGAATTTCGAGTGGTCAAGCGAGCGCACTCCCGATTTCTGCGTGATGTAGAAGGGGAAGCTCGAAAGCGAAGGGTCTTCGTCCTTCTTGTAGACCAAGATGTTCTCGGGGAAGCGGTTTTGAAGCTCGAGTCCGAGATCGTATCGAAACTTCCAAATGATAAGGGCATTCTTGTCTTCGAAGTGGTAGTAGAACGTTTTGCGGTTCTTGCCCGTACGCTCAACGATGTCGCTGATGGAAACCTTCTTCAGCGGCTGCTCCTCGCACAGTTGCACAAGCGCATCGGCAATTAGCAGTTTTGTGTCGAGTGTTCCCATTTCCCGATCCTTTCAACCTTCCATACTTGGCTAGTTTAGCGCTACCGAGCATTCTTTTGGTCAAATCAATGAAAATGAGTAGTTGATTCAAAAACTATCGCAGCAATTGGTCGGCTAATACTCGATGAATGGATGCACATCGCGCAAATTATGCATAATGCCGCCAATTCGTCCGAATATCTGTTTTACAATAATTTATGCGAAGGAGTGCTCACGATTGGTCATCACTGGTATAGATCGTTGCATGTAGGGTAGGCGGCTTCCAGAAGGGGGAGGTCGTCGTTTTCATGTTCGGAAACGAATTGTGCCAGGTATGTCTAATCTGCTCTCAGAGGTTCACATCTTATGTTCTTAGGAAAGGGGCTGCGACGTGAAGTACGAATTACTGAACAAGCCGTTTAAGATCGGCAACGTGGAATTGCGAAATCGCTTTGTCATGCTGCCAATGACCATCGAAAAGACCGACAACTACCATGTTGGCGATGACCTCGTAGACTTTTACGAGCAGCGCGCAAAGGGCGGTGCCGCTCTGATCGAGCTCGGCTCTTGCTACGTTTGCGACGTTTTCGACACTCACCCCAAGTACCACACCACCACCGGCGCTGTAGGCGTTTGGGACGACTGCTTCATCCCTGGCCTTACCCGCACCGCTGAGGTTTGCCACAAGCATGGCGCAAAGCTCGCTGCTCAGCTGCAGCTTTGCTACGAGTGGCGTGCAACGGGTGAAGACGAGCTTCACTCCTATGCCCCTTCTATCGACGTTGCTTCCGGCCCCTTCGTTGGCATGCCTGAAAAGGAATTCACCAAGGAAGAGATCCAGCTCGTTGTAAAGCAGTACGGCGATGCTGCTAAGCGCTGCCAGAAGGCTGGCATCGATATCATCGAGATCCATGCAGGCATCGGCTACATGGTTATGCGCTTCATCTCCAAGTACTCCAACCATCGTACCGACGAGTACGGCGGAGACACCAAGGGTCGCTGCAAGCTTCTCACCGACATCATCGACGAGATCCACAAGCAGTGCGGCGAAGATTACCCGATCCTCGTCCGTTACTCTGCAGACGACCTTATGCCTGGCGGCCAGCGCGTTGAGGACCTCAAGGAGGTCATCGAGGTTGTAGAGGCTCACGGCATCGACGCTTGGTCCATCCAGGCTGGCTTCCATGAGGCTCCTCGCCCTGTTGCTAACCAGCTCGTTCCCGAAGGTGAGTTCATCTACCTGTCCAAGGAAGCTAAGAAGTACACTTCTCTGCCTTGCTTCCCTGGCACTCGTATCAACCACCTCGACGTATGCGAGAAGATCCTTGCTGACGGCTCCGGCGACGCAGCTGGTATGGCTCGTCACTGGATTGCAGAGCCCGAAATCGGCATCAAGGTTGCCGAGGGTCGCTCCGAAGAAGTTCGTCCCTGCATCGTTTGCTCTCGCTGCCTGGACAACATCTTCATCGGCAAGCCCTGCAAGTGCTCCGTTAACCCCAACGTATACTTCTCTCAGTTCGGTCAGCCCGAAGACCACAAGGTATCCGGCGCAGAAGCTGAGAAGAAGATCCTCATCGTTGGTGCTGGCCCCTCCGGCCTGGAAGCTGCTCGCAACCTCAAGCTGCGCGGCTTCAAGAACGTTACCGTTGTTGACCAGAAGAAGAAGGCTTGCGGTCTTCTGAACCTCGCTCAGGTTCTGAACGAAGAGCTTCCTCCGATGGTTGATTGGTACAACAACGAGATCAAGCGTCTTGGTCTCGACGTTCGTCTGAACACCAAGGCTGACGCCAACTACATCAAGGACTTCGGCGCTGACGAGGTAATCCTCGCTGTAGGCCCCGAAACCTCTTCCCCCGACGTTCCCGGCAAGAACCGCAAGAACGTTATCGACTCCCACGCACTGAAGGAGCTCGTAGAGGGCAAGAACACCCCGGGCATGGGCGCTATGTGGGGCCTGTCCTGCTTCGGCATGGGCATCCTGGGCGCACCCCTTGGCCTTATGAAGTGGGGCCTCGGTACGCACCTGCTGGTTAAGAAGCGTCTTGCTGTTATCGGCGGCGGCTTCGCTGGTATCGAGGTTGCATCTTCCATGAACGAGGGCCGCGAGGTTACCGTTATCGAGTCCGCCAAGAAGGCTGGCGCTGAAATCGGTATCATCGACAAGAACCCCGAGCTCCGCAAGCTCAAGAAGGAAGGCGTTAAGATCCTTACCCTCACCAAGGTTAAGGCTTACACCGACGAAGGCGTTCTGTGCGAAGACGCTGAGGGCAAGGAATTCACCGTTCCCGCTGATACCATCATCGCTGGCACGGTATGCGTTGATAACACTTCTCTCTACGAGCAGGTTAAGGCTGTACTCGGCGAAGAGCATCTGCACCTCATCGGTAACGCATCTCCCCATACCGATTGGGAAGGCGTTGCAGCAAACGATCCTTACGGTACGCCTGAGTTTAAGCGTCTCCTCGAGGCCGTTCGCGACGGTTACCTCACCGCTATGAAGATGTAGTCATCTGCTGAAGCAGTTGATTTCGCACTAAGTGCATTCGGAAAGCCGCCCGCTTGGGCGGCTTTCTTGTTTTCCGATTTCGTCAGCCCTGCCTGCGTATGGGCTTAATGGGCAGATGGTCAGGACGTACTGCCGTGCGGGAGTTGGGCGAAGGGCGTTTTCCGCCCGACTCCCGCTTGCGTGCTGTCATTTTTTCCATTCGATGAACGTATCCTGCGTAAACGTTTGGCTGCAACAGTTGTGCGGTGTGGTTTGCTATCATGGGAACGTTCTAGAGTTGTGCCATTTTTGGCATGAAAAACGATGAAGGAATACCATGACTCAGCATCTCACCGAAAAGGACGTACGCGGGATTGCCACGTACGCACGCATCGGGCTGACCGATGAAGAGGTTACGGAAATGACCGTCGACCTGAACAACATCATCGAAAGCCTGAAGCCTATCACTGAATACAACTTGGAGGGCGTAGAGCCCACCTTCCATCCCATCGGAAACCTTTCCAACGTTATGCGCGAAGACGTTGAGGGCGAAAGCTTCACTCAGGAAGTAGCCCTTGAAAACGCACCGAAGCAGCAGGATGGCAGCTTCCTTATTCCCGCAATTCTGGGTGGAGGTGACGAGTAGTGGCTCAAGCATTCGCAGAGCTTTCAGTAGCTCAGATCCAGGCAGGCCTTACCGCCAAAGAATTCAGCGCCAAGGAAGTTGCAGAAAGCTCTTTGGCTCGCATCGCTTCTGCCGACAAGGCGGTACATGCTTTCCTTGAAACCACCGAAGAAGCTGCCCTTGCGGCAGCGGCACGTGTTGACGCTGCCATTGCTGCGGGCGATATCGCCCAGGCTGGCCCGTTGGCGGGCGTGCCTGTTGCTTTCAAGGACAACATGAACCTGGAGGGTACTCACACCACCTGCTCTTCCCTCATGCTGGAAAACTACGTTTCGCCCTATACCGCAACGTGCGTAAGCAAGATCATCGAAGCTGGTGGCATTCCGCTGGGCAAGCTCAACATGGACGAATTTGCCTTTGGCTCTTCCACGGAAACTTCGGCATTCGGCCGTACCTTCAACCCGTGGGATCTGGAGCGTGTGCCCGGCGGATCTTCTGGCGGCTCTTCTGCTGCAGTGGCTGCTGGTCTTGCAACGCTAACTCTGGGCTCTGATACGGGCGGTTCCATCCGTCAGCCTGGCAGCTTCTGCGGCACGGTTGCCGTGAAGCCGACGTATGGCGTGGTTTCCCGCTACGGCGTTGTAGCCTTCGGTTCCTCCCTTGATCAGGTTGGCCCGTTTGCTCGCAACGTTCAGGACGCCGCTCTTGCCATGAACGCCCTTGCTGGCCACGATCCGCTTGATTGCACCAGCCAGCCGGTAACCACCGATTTCACGGCAAATCTTGCCGAAGGTGTTTCTGGTATGCGCATCGGCGTTGTTCCTGCCTTTATGGAAGCAGAGGGCTTGGCTCCCGAGGTTCGTGCCAAGGTCGAAGAGGCGGTAGAGCACCTTCGTCAGATGGGTGCGGAAATCGTAGAGGTTGAGCTCCCCAATGCCCAGGCAGCAATGAGCGCATACTATGTGCTCGGCCCCTGCGAGGCGTTCTCCAACTTGGCTCGTTTCGATTCCGTCCGTTATGGTTACTGCGAGCCTGGTTGCAAGGACCTGGGGCATCAATATGAGGCTTCCCGCTCCGCTGGCTTCGGCCCTGAGGCGCGCCGCCGCATCATGTTGGGCAGCTACCTGCTTTCCGCGGGCGTATACGAAAAGTACTACTACCCGGCTCAGCAGGTTCGCACCCTTATCACCCAGGACTACGTGAAAGCATACGAAAAGGTTGATTGCATCATCGCTCCGGTTGCTCCGCGCACCGCGTTCAAGTTCGGTGAAATCGCAGACCCCACCTCGATGTACCTTTCCGATATGTTCACCATTTCCATCAACATCGCTGGCAACGGCGGCATGAGCATGCCTGTTGGCTTGGGCGCCGACTCTGGCATGCCTGTGGGCGTTCAGCTCATCAGCCCTGCTTTCAAGGACGAAAACATGCTGCGCGCTGCTGCCGCACTCGAAATGGTATACGGCGCAGCTCCCGTTGCTCCGGCATTTGCCGATGGAAAGGATGGTGAATAACCGTGAAGAAGCTCGAACAAGTACTTGAAGATTGGGAAGCGGTTATCGGCCTGGAAATCCATGCCGAGCTCACCACGCTTGAAACCAAGATGTTCTGCAGCTGCAAGCTCGAATTTGGCGCTGAGCCCAATACGCATACCTGCCCGGTATGCCTCGGCTTGCCTGGTGCTTTGCCAGTGCCGAACAAGGCGGCAATCGAATCTATCGTGTTGGCTGGTCTGGCCACCAACTGCGACATCGAGAAGCGCTCTATGTTCTACCGCAAGAACTACATGTATCCCGATATGGCCAAGAACTTCCAGACCACGCAAGGCCCCGTTGCCTTCTGCATGCGCGGTCATTTGGATTTGGATGTTGATGGCGCTGCCGCCAAGGAGCGCATCGATCTGGGCGATTTGAAGCCAGGCGAGCAGGGCGCTGAAGGCACCACTGCAGCAAACGTTACTCGCACCGAAGATGGCTACGTTGCCCATGTGGGCATCGAGCGTATCCATATGGAAGAGGACGCAGGCAAGATGATCCACATCGGCGGCGGCGAAGGTCGTATTGCCGGTGCTACCCATTCGCTGGTCGATTATAACCGTGCAGGTACGCCTCTTATCGAGTTAGTAACCAAGCCCGACCTTCGCACGCCCGAAGAGGCTCGTCTGTTCATGCAGAAGCTTCGCCAGATTTATCTGGCCATCGGCATTTCCGACTGCTCGATGGAGGAAGGCTCGCTGCGTTGCGACGGCAACGTTTCCCTGCGCCGCCGCGGTTCTACCGAGCTGGGCACCAAGACCGAGCTCAAGAACATGAACTCCTTCAAGAACCTTCACGACGGCTTGGCTTACGAGATCTGCCGTCAGGCTGAGGTTCTGGAAGAGGGCGGCATCATTTACCAGGAAACCCGCCATTGGGACCCCAGCGCCAAACGCACCATCGTTATGCGTGTGAAGGAAACGGCAGACGACTACCGCCTGTTCCCTGAGCCCGACCTGGCTCCCTACGACTTGTCCGATGAATTCATCGAGGGTGTTCGTGCTAAGTTGCCCGAGCTTCCCGACGAAAAGGCAAAGCGCTTCGAATCGGAGTTCGGTCTTTCCGCTTACGACGCTCGCCACTTGGTGGAGCATCGCAGCACTTCGAATTTCTTCGAGGCCTGCATGGCTGAAGCAGCGAATGATTCGAACAAGCTGGCCAAGCCTCTGGCAAACCTCATCATCAATGATGTTGCCGCTTATGCGAATGCCAACGGTGTTTCGGATATGGCGCAAACCGCTCTTTCGCCTGCACGCGCAGTGGAATTGGTTAAGCTCCTCGCCGAAGACACCATTTCTTCCAAGCAGGCAAAGGAAGTGTTTGCCATCGTGCTCGAAGACGACAAGGATCCTTCCGTCATCATCGAAGAGCGTGGCATGAAGCAGGTATCCGATACGGGTGCTATTGAGGCTGTTGTCGATGGCGTGCTCGCTGCTTTCCCTGACAAGGTTGAACAGTATAAGGCAGGAAAAACGGGCCTGCTGGGCTTCTTCGTCGGCCAATGCATGAAGCAGATGAAAGGCCAGGGCAACCCGAAGGTTATCAACCAGCTGCTTGCTCAGAAGCTTTCGTAGCCAAGCTATATAAATGCGATGCGTTGCCTAAATGAGCGCATCGTTTCAAGCGCCCGGCCCGTTTGGGTCGGGCGCTTGGCGCTTAAACAGAAAAAGCGGTGTTGCTGCATCATTTTCGATTAGGGATTCCAGGAAGCTCGATTTTGGCCAAAATCGAGGACAATTTGTCCTTCCAGCGGGGTTTTCCCGAGGTTTGGGCCTGCTCGGCAGTCCCTAATCGAAAAATTGATGCAAAAAAGTTCTAATTTTTGTTTTGGAGGATGTTCGGTGACCGAAGAATCGAGCGAGGGAGCAATGGATGCTGCCCGTGCGGCGCTGAAAAAGCATTTCGGCTATGATGGCTTTCGCCCTGGTCAGGAAACTCTGGTGGAAGCCGTGCTTTCCGGGCGTGATTGCCTGGGCGTGATGCCGACGGGTGCGGGCAAGTCGATTTGCTACCAAATACCAGGTGTGGTGTTGCCGGGCTTGACCCTGGTAGTGTCGCCCTTGGTTTCCCTTATGGGCGACCAGGTACGTGCCTTGCTTGACGCTGGTGTGCGTGGCTCGTATTTGAACTCTACGCTCACCCCTGGTCAGCAAGGTACCGTGATGCGCCGTGCGTTGGCGGGTACCTATGACATCATGTATGTAGCTCCCGAACGGTTGGCCGATCCTCGATTCATCGAATTTGCCTCTCAGGCAAACATTCCCCTAATCGCTATCGATGAAGCCCATTGCGTTTCGCAGTGGGGGCAGGATTTTCGCCCTGCCTACCTGGGAATAGGTGAATTTATCGACGCTCTGCCAAAACGTCCCATTGTTGCGGCGCTTACGGCAACGGCAACAGAGAAGGTTCGCGAAGACATCGTTTCGCTGTTGGGCTTGCACGAACCCGCTACCGTGGTTACCGGGTTTGATCGCCCCAACCTTCACTTTGCTGTTGAGCAGCTTCCCTCAAAGCGCAAGCTGGCGCGTATTGTTGCGTACGCTTTGAATCATCCGCAAGACTCGGGCATTGTGTATTGCTCCACGCGCAAAGACGTCGAAAAGGTGCATGAGACATTGGTGGAAGCCGGCGTGAAGGCGGTTCGCTACCATGCGGGCCTTTCGGTTCAGGAGCGCACCGATTCGCAACAGGCGTTTGTGCTGGATGACGCTCCCATCATGGTTGCCACCAATGCGTTTGGCATGGGCATCGACAAATCGAATGTGCGCTACGTTATCCACCACAATATGCCTGGTTCGTTGGAGGCGTATTACCAGGAAGCGGGTCGTGCTGGTCGCGACGGCGAGTCGTCGGAGTGTTTGCTGCTGTGGAACGACAGCGATATCGGCACGTGCCGATTCTTTATCGAGCAAGAAGTGGAAAATGAGGCCCTTACGCCCGAAGAGCGCGAATTGGTGCGTGCCTCGCAGCGTCGCTTGCTGGCTGCCATGACAGGCTACTGTCTTACTACGCGCTGTTTGCGCGGTCATATCCTGGATTATTTCGGGGACGAATCTGCTGCGGAGTGCGGCAATTGCTCCAATTGCGAGGGGTCGTATCAAGCGCTGGATGTAACCTTGCAGGCTCGCGCTGTTATGCGCTGTGTTCAGGAATTGCGCGGTCGTTTCGGCAAATCCGTGGTGGCTGATGTGCTGCATGGTTCCAGAAGCCAGCGCATTTTCGAGTTCGGCCTGGAAAGCTCGCGTACTTACGGCACTTTGCCTGACGACTCGGCGGCAAGAATCAAAGAAATCATTGAAATCTTGGCAAGCGAAGGCTACCTGCAGATAGGGGAGGGGCGCTATCCCCTCGTCGGCTTGGGCGTTCGCGCCCGCGAAGCTGCGGTGCCTGAATTCTCGCTTGCCATGAAGCGTCCGCCTGAGCGCATAACGCGTTTGAAAGGGGCTGAAGGGGCAAGTGCCGCCTTCGGTGCGGTCGGCTCCGATGCGCCGAAAAAGGCGAAGGCTGCAGAAGGCCTTGATCCGATGGATGCTGAATTGTTCGAGCGTCTGCGCGCTTTGCGCAAGCGCATAGCAACCGAAGCCACCGTGCCTCCCTACGTGGTGTTCTCGGATGCGGCTTTGCGTGCCATGTGCCTTGCCCGCCCGAAGGACGAAGCCCAATTCCTGGATGTTCAGGGTGTTGGGCAGAAGAAGCTCGAGCGGTATGGCGAAGAGTTCCTACGCGAAATCAACGCCTAGCGAGGGGGCTGTTGGTAGTGGCTGCTGGTGGTGGCCTGCTGATAGTGCTTGTCGCTTTGCGTTTGCGCTTCAGGAGGCGGTGTATGCTGTCGCCCTCGAGGGAACGCGTTGTTTGATTTGAGGGAGAGGTGTCGTAACCGCTAGGTTTGAGCGGGTGTGCTCATGCCCTGAGGCGAGGCGTCTGTTTAGCGGATCTTGGAGTGGTATGGGGCAGACGGCCATCCGAATGTGCACCACCGAAGCTATCAGCTGTTTGCCCGCGGATGCGAAGGGCCGCACGCCGTTGGCTTGCCCGCGGATGCGAATGGGAGAGGTTGACACCCTGTTCTAGTTACAAAACGCGTATCATTGAACGGTTATGTCTTTTGGCATAACCGTTTTCGTTTACGACAAGAAAGGCAGCTTGCATGGCCAGCCAGAACACTACCGACAACACGGGCTCTTCCGTAGACGGGCAAGGGCGCGAAGGTTTCTCTAGCCGTTTGGGCTTTCTGCTTATCAGCGCAGGCTGCGCTATCGGTCTGGGCAATATCTGGCGCTTCCCCTACATCACGGGACAATACGGCGGTGCCGCGTTCGTTCTGATGATCCTGCTCTTCCTGGTGGTACTCGGCGTCCCGCTGCTGGTGATGGAGTTTTCTGTAGGGCGCGCAAGCCATCGCTCGACGGCACGAAGCTTCAATGCCCTGGAGCCGCGTGGCTCAAAGTGGCATTGGTTCAAGTGGTTTACCCTTGTTGGCAACTACGTCCTGATGATGTTTTACACCAGCGTTTGCGGTTGGATGGTTGCCTACCTGTTCAAAACCGGCATAGGAACCTTTGACGGAACGCATGATATTCCCACTGTCTTTTCTTCCATGATCGGCGACCCGATTGAAATGGCGGGATGGATGCTGCTGGTAACGCTGGTCGGTTTTGCGATCTGCGCAGCTGGCGTGCAGAAGGGTGTAGAGCGCATCACCAAGGTGATGATGGCCGCCCTGTTTGTTTTGATGGCTGTCCTTTGTGTTCATTCGTGTCTTCTTGAAGGCGGCCAGGAGGGTTTGGAATTCTACCTGCTGCCCAATTTCGACAACCTCTTCAACAATCCAAACGCCAGTTTCGCGGAAATCCTGTATGCCGCAATGAGTCAGGCGTTCTTCATGCTTTCCGTTGGCATTGGTGGCATGTCCATCTTCGGTAGCTATATCGGACGCGACAACAAGCTTACGGGCGAAGCGGTGCGTATTGCGGGTATGGATACCTTGGTTGCCATCATGGCGGGCCTTATCATCTTCCCCGCATGCTTCGCTTATGGCGTTGCGCCCGACGCTGGTCCCGACCTGGTGTTTCTTACCTTGCCTGCTGTGTTTGAGCAAATGCCGCTCGGCCAGCTGTGGGGAACGATATTCTTCCTGTGCATGGCCTTTGCAGCACTTTCAACCGTTATCGCGGTCTTCGAGAACATTCTGCGTTTTTCGATGGATCAGTGGGATATCACGCGCAAACGAGCAGTTGCCATCAACGGGCCTTTGCTGGCGTTGCTTTCCCTGCCGTGCGTTTTGGGCTTTTCTGTATGGTCGGGCGTGCAGATTCCCGGCATCGGCGACATCCAGTCGTTGGAGGACTTCTTGGTATCCAACAACTTCCTGGTGTTGGGCGCTTTGGTATTCGCCCTGTTCTGTACCCGCCGCTCCGGCTGGGGTTGGAAGAACTTCCTTGCTGAAGCCAACGAAGGCGAGGGCATGGCGTATCCGAAATTCCTGTACGTTTGGACTCGTTACGGTGTGCCGCTGCTGATCATCGTTATTTTCGTAGCAGGATGGGTGCCCAAAATCACTTTCTGGCTGAATATGTAGCGTGCCGCTCGGCTCTTACCTGCCGAGACGATTCGGCGACTTGAACTCTTGCCTTGGAGTTCAAGAGCGTATACTTCGAACATTGCAATTGAAAGCAGAGGAGAAACTGCTGTGGCAGATAAAGAAATCGTAGACGAAGGGCGTGAGAAGTTCTCAAGCCGCCTTGGGTTCATTCTAATCAGCGCTGGTTGCGCTATCGGCTTGGGCAACATCTGGCGCTTCCCCTACATCACAGGCGAATACGGCGGTGCGGCATTCGTTCTCCTCATCCTGTTTTTCCTGGTGGTGCTTGGCGTGCCGCTGCTGGTGATGGAGTTTGCTATGGGTCGCGCCAGCTACCGTTCGCTAGCGCGTAGCTACGAGGCTCTGGAGCCGCAGGGCTCGAAGTGGCATCGCTTCAAGTGGCTTGGTTTGGTTGGCTGCTATCTGCTTATGATGTTCTACACCGTGGTGTGTGGCTGGACCATTGCCTACTTTGTGAAGGCGGCAATGGGCACGTTCGACGGCACGGAAGATGTCACGATGGTGTTCGGATCGATGCTCGGTAACCCCATGGAGCTTACAGGCTGGATGCTTTTGGTTGCCGCTATCGGTTTTGGCGTGTGTGCCATGGGCGTGCAGAAGGGTGTCGAGCGTATTACCAAGGTGATGATGGCGGCGCTGTTCGTCATCATGGCTCTTCTGTGTGTGCACTCCCTTACGTTGGAAGGTGGCCAGGCTGGATTGGAGTTCTACCTGCTGCCCAACTTCGACAACCTCTTCAACAACCCCAATGCCAGCTTCCCCCAGATTGTCTACGCTGCAATGAGCCAGGCCATGTTCATGCTCTCAATCGGTGTTGGCTCCATGTCTATTTTCGGCAGCTATGTGACGCGCGATAGGAAGCTCACGGGTGAGGCGGTAAACGTTGCCCTGCTTGATGCCTTGGTTGCCATCATGGCGGGCCTTATCATCTTCCCAGCTTGCTTCGCTTATGGCATCAGCCCTGATGCTGGCCCTGGTTTGGTGTTCCTCACATTGCCTACGGTATTCGAGCAGATGCCTTTGGGCCATTTGTGGTGCACGCTGTTCTTCCTCTTTGTTGCAGCTGCGGCGCTCTCTTCGGTCATTGCCGTGTTTGAGGCGATTCTTCGCTTCACCATGGATCAGTGGGATATTTCCCGCAAGCGTGCAGTGGCAATCAACGCACCTATTTTGGCGCTTCTTTCCTTGCCGTGCGTGTTTGGCTACAACATCTGGTCTGATTTCCTGGTGCCGGGCATCGGCGATGTGCAGTCGTTGGAAGACTTTATCCTTTCCAACAACATCCTGCCCATCGGTTGTTTGCTCTTCGTGCTGTTCTGTACCACCAAGCGCGGCTGGGGTTGGGATAAATTCATGGCAGAGGCTGATCGCGGCGAGGGTATTGCATTCCCGAAGTGGACTCGCTTATGGGTGAAGTATGGTGTGCCTGCGCTGATCCTCATCGTGTTTTTCACGGGTTGGGCGCCCACTATGCAAACTTGGCTCGGCTTGGCGTAGCTGAACCCTTCGCACAATTAAGTCGGGCTCGGCATCATTGTGCCGAGCCTTTGGTGTAGGACCCGGAATGGTAGCTCGTTCCGGGTCCGTTTGCATTTGGCTTGCTTAAGTTCGGGCTGTTCGCTGAGGGCTGATTTCCCCATAACCCTCATTGAATCTTAAAACGAGAAAGAGCAGCGAGATTGTTCTCGCCGCCCTTTCTCGCGGAATATGCTAGATGCTGCTGCCCTTAAATGGACTTTGCGGGTAAGCGATTTTCTACTTAACCACCAGTACAGGAATTTCGGCGGAGCGAAGCACGCCGTAGCTGACCGAGCCGATTGCGCCTCGGATAGCACCCAGTCCTCGTGAACCCATAACGATAAGGTCGCAATCGTAGTGCTTTGCCGTTTCGATAATGGTTTCGATGGTGTAGATGCCGAAGACCACTTCTGCGGTAAGGGTGCCGGGGAAGCCTTCAACCACATCGGCGATGGTTTCCTGCAGTTCCTTGTCCTGTTCGGCATTGCGCTCTTCGACTACTTTGGCAAAATCGCCCTTGGCTACAACCGAAACGCCCATGCCGAATCCGGTTTGATTGATGCTGCTGTACACCAGGTCTTGTGGTGGAGCAACAACCTCAACTACATGGATTGTGGCCTCGGGATTTTCGCTAGCCATGTTAATGGCTTCTTTAAGTGCATTGTTTGCGTGCTCGGAATTGTCGTACGGCACGAGGATGTTTTTGAACCCCATGTAAATCGCCCCCTCAGGCTCTGTTATTGCCTTTGATTATACGCCTTTTCCTCTATTAATGAACGCGTTCAGTAATCTTGATCAGCTAATTTGCGTGAAGATGTGGCGTAACTTTCTTTATGAAATGTGAAACTGACATGATTTAATTGCTTTAGCGCTCTACTGTGGTAAAGTACCACCAACGGAAACGTTGTTCCCCCTTAGTCGCTGGCAGCCGATACGCCAGACGCTTGGGTCGCGGGTGCAGCGGTGTTCACCTGAATGGCGGATTGTTGCAGCACTCGCCCGAACGGCGAATGCCACTGGGCCCTAACTGTAATCATATAGTGCGCCCTATGCGTCTGGCATTGGTTGCCGCGATGGTTTCAGGGGGAATGCTTCCGTAAAATGCCTGTAAAGATGCCAAGCGCCAAGCGCAGAGAGGCAGCGAGCGGGCATAATAAATAGGTTGACAACAATATGCTTTGCTTGCAGGCAAAGACGCTTGGGTTTTCAGCCAATGCGTTATGCAAACGTTCAGGAATAGCATGTGTTTAGGGAAGAAGGAATATGAACTACATCACTCCCGTTGGTTTTCGTGATGTGATGAGCGATGAGGCGCTTGTCCGCGAAGATCTTACGGCTCGGGTCCGTGCCTGCTTTGCGCAGAAAGGGTATCGTCCCGTAGAAACACCCACGTTGGAAGTGCTCGATGTGATGGAGGCCGGTGGCCACGTGCCCGAGGCCCCGTTCAAATTTTTCGATTCCCACGGCGATCTTTTGGCCATGCGCCCCGACGTTACCATGCAGATTGCCCGCATGTGCGCAACGCGCGGAGTGGCTCAGGATCAGCCATTGCGTTTGCGCTACACCCAGCGCGTGTTCCGAGAAAAGACGGCAGAGGCCGCTGCTCGCGAACTAACGCAATGCGGCGCTGAGTGCATTGGCGCGGCAGGGAGCGAAGCCGATGTTGAATTGGTCTCGCTGTTGGCTTCCGCCCTTTCCGAATGCGGTCTGGAAACATTTACCATCGCCTTGGGTTCGGCAGGCGTTCTGCGTGATTTGCTTGATGCCAGCGGCGCTTCAGATCAGTGGAAAACTGCCGTTATGCAGGCCTACCACACCTCTAATTTCGTGTACCTGGAAGAACTTGTTGCCGCTGCCGAGCGCGCCGCCAATGGCGGTTCGAACGAAGCGGAGGACAAATCCCGCTTCAAGTTGGCCGACCCTGCCATCGCCAATCCCGGCCGTGTGGTTCCCGCCATTGCCCGTGCCATCTTCTCTCTTTCCCGCTTGCGTGGCGGAAAGGCCGAGCTTGCACAGGTGCGTGCAATGCTCGAGCCGTTGGGCTGCGCTCGCGGCATCAGTGAGTTGGAAGGCGTGTACAACGCGCTGATCGAATCGGGCTTGGAGGGCAAGGTCCTTATCGATTTCTCGGTAATGAGCTCGTTTGACTATTACACGGGCCTGGTGTTCGAAGCATACGCTCCCGGCCTGGGCTCGCCTTTGGGTGGTGGCGGCCGCTACGACAACTTGCTCGCCCAGTACGGCGCCGAAAAGGTTCCCGCTGCAGGCTTCGCATTCTACCTGGAGCAGGTAATGGCGGCGCTGGAGTCTTCCGAGGCAACGCGTTCCTTGCGCATTGCCGTGCCGAAGGGCTCGCTGAAAGATGATGCTATTGCTACGCTCGAAGCTGCCGGCTTGGATGTGACGGGTTTGGCAGATGCGGGGCGCACCCTTATGTTGCGCAATGGCGACGTGGAGTATCTGTTCGTGCGTCCTACCGATGCGCCGGTTTTCGTTGCGTTGGGTGCTGCTGATTGCGGTATTTGTGGCGAGGACTCCCTTATCGAAGCATCACCCGACGTTGTCGAGCTCGCCGACCTGAAGTTCGGAGGCTGCCGTTTCGTGGTGGCAGAATCGGCTGGCACTACCGAGGCGGTGGAAAGCCGCTATCGCAAGCTGGGGTCTATTCGCGTTGCCACGAAGTATCCCAACATCACCCGTTCCTACTATGCCAAGATGGGCATGCCCGTTGAAATCGTGAAGCTCCACGGAAACATCGAGCTTGCCCCCATCACCGGCATGGCCGAACGCATCATCGACATCACCGCAACGGGCACTACGCTTCGCGAGAACAACCTGGTGGTAGTAGACGACGTTCTTGCTTCCACCGCTCGTTTCTTCGCCAACCCGTGCTCGTATCGTACCAATCCGCGTGTTGGCCAGCTTGCCGACGTGCTCTATTCCCAGACGAAGGAGAACTAAACCATGAGAAGAATCGAACTTGCTCCCGGTCAGGTTTTCGAAGAGAAGATGCTCAACCGCGTTGGTGCTTTCAACGCCGATGCCCTGGTTGCTGCAACGAATATCGTCGAGGATGTGCGCAAGCGCGGTGACGAGGCCCTGCGTGAGTACACCGCCAAATTCGACGGCGTGGAAATGGAAGAGTTCCGCGTTTCGCAGGAAGCCATCGACGAAGCTATTGCCAAGGTTGACCCGAAGGTGGCCGCCGCCATCCAGAAGGCTGCTTCCCAGATCCGCGATTTCCACGAGCGTCAGAAGCAGCAGGGTTGGTTCACCATGCGCGAAGATGGCGCTTTGGTTGGCGCAAAGGTGGAGCCGCTTGATTCGGTGGGCATCTACGTTCCCGGCGGTCGTGCTCTGTATCCTTCTTCGGTTCTGATGAACGCCATCCCCGCTTCCGTTGCGGGCGTGAAGCGCATCGTGTGCGTAACTCCGCCCACGAAGGATGGTTCTCTTGATTCTGCCATTTTGGAAGCTTGCCGCGTTGCGGGCGTAACCGAGATTTATGCCGTAGGCGGCGCCCAGGCTATCGGTGCGCTGGCATACGGAACCAAGAGCATCAAGCCGGTAGACAAGATCACCGGTCCTGGCAATGCCTTCGTTGCCGCTGCGAAGAAGCTCGTTTCCGGTGATGTGGGAATTGACATGATCGCGGGCCCTTCTGAGGTATGCGTGGTTGCCGATGAAACCGCTCTGCCCGAGCTGGTTGCCATCGATCTTATGGCGCAGGCCGAGCATGATCCGCTGGCCAGCTGCTACCTGGTAACCTTCAGCTCCGAATACGCCGATGCGGTCGAGGCTGCTATCGAAAAACACATGGAGGGTTCTACGCGTGCGGAAATCACCACGGCTTCCCTTACCAATAAAGGCCTGATTATCGTATGCCCCGATACCGAAACCGCCCTCAACACGGTGAACATCATTGCTCCTGAGCACCTTGAGCTGCACCTGTCCAATGCCATGGAGCTGTTGGGCGCTATTCACCATGCAGGCGCTATCTTCCTGGGCGAATGGACGCCTGAGGCGGTGGGCGACTACGTTGCTGGCCCCAACCACACGCTTCCCACCGGCGGCACGGCTCGTTTCTCCAGCCCGCTTTCCGTCGATGAGTTCGTGAAGAAGAGCAGCGTGCTGCAGTATTCTCCTGCTGCCTTGATGCGTGATTCTGAGGCTGTTATCACCCTGGCCGATCACGAGGGGCTTTGGGCTCACGCTCAGAGCGTTCGTCTGCGCCGCAAGCTGGTTGAACAGGCATTCGAGGATGCCCAGGCTGCTGGCGAGGTTAACGGCGCTGCGGAGGCGAAGTAGCCCATGCACGGCGTACGCAACTCTCATCCGAACCTTGCGGGCATTGTGCCCTACGATCCGAAGTACCTGCCTGCTAAGCAGTACCTTTCTGCCAACGAAAACCCCAGCAACGTCCCAGAGGAAGTTCAGCTGGAAATCAGGAAAGCGCTGAAGGGTTTTCCCTTCAATCGTTACCCTGATCCGTTGGGCAATGAGCTGCGCGATCTGATTGCTGAGGCAAACGGGCTTTCGCGTGAGAATGTGCTGCTGGGTAACGGCGGCGACGAATTGCTCTTCAACTTGGCGCTTACCTGGGGTGGCCCTGGGCGTACCTTCTTGAATGTACCGCCTACCTTTTCGGTGTATGAGGCTAATGCGCGCCTTACGGGCACCAAGGTGGTGAACGTTCCTCGCAAGGAAAACTTCGATATCGACGAAGAAGCAGTGCTTGCCCGCATGGCTGAAGGCGACATCGACTTTGCCGTTATCACCAGCCCTAACAACCCTACTGGCAAGATGGCTAACGAGACGTTTTTGAGGAAGCTGCTCGATTCCTCCGATGCTCTTATCATGGTTGACGAGGCGTATTTTGAGTTCAGTCGTTTTTCGATGCGCCCGTACCTTGACCAGTATGAGAACTTGGTAATCTTGCGCACCTTTTCAAAGGCATTCAGCCTTGCAGGCGTTCGTATGGGCTACCTGTTGGCTAATGCCAGCGTTATCCGCGAGTTCTTGAAGGTGCGCCAGCCCTATTCGGTCGATTCCGTTTCGCAGGCTATTGCTACGGCGGTGTACCGAAACCGTTCGCTGTTTGTGCCTGGTATCAACCAGATAATCGAGCAGCGTGGCGTGCTGCTCGAAGAGCTGGGAAAAATGCCTGGAGTTACTGTGTTCGATTCCGATTCGAATTACGTCCTGTTCCGCGTGGCTGATGCCGACGAGATTTGGCGGGGGCTCTATGATCGTGGTGTGCTGATCCGCGACTTCTCGCACTCTCAGTATCTGGAGAACTGCCTGCGCGTTTCCGTTGGTTCTCCTGAGGAAAACCAGGTGTTCTTGGGTGCATTGGCAGAGATTCTGAACGAAAGGAGCTAGCGGTGGCTCAGGAAGAACGTGTTGCGGAGCTTTCCCGCACCACCAAGGAAACCGATATTGCGCTTTCGCTCGATATTGATGGGACGGGCAAAACCAGCATCGACACGGGCGTTGCCTTTTTCGATCACATGCTCGACGCATTCGGCCGCCATGGCTTGTTCGATTTGAACGTCAAGGCCGAAGGCGACATCGAAGTAGACGCCCATCATACGGTAGAAGACGTGGGAATCGTTCTTGGTAAGGCATTTGCCCAGGCTATGGGCGAAAAGCGTGGCATCACACGCTTTGCCTCCCAGTACCTTCCCATGGACGAGACCTTGGTGCTTGCCGCTGTTGATATTTCAGGTAGGGGCCAGTTGCATTGGGACGTCGATGTACCGTTGTGCCTGCTCGGTACGTTTGATACCTCGCTTGCCAAGGAATTTTTCATTGCGTTTGCGACGAATGCGCAGGTTACGCTGCATGTGCGCATGGTGGCTGGCGAAAACGCCCATCACATTGTGGAAGCATGTTTCAAAGCGGTTGGTCGCGCTATGTGCCAAGCGCTCGAAATCAACCCGCGCATTGCAGGCGAGCTTCCCTCCACCAAGGGCTCTTTGTAGGGAATTGGGGTGCAAGCCCCGTTTCTCGATTCTTCTACCAGAAAGGCTGAAAGCAACCGATGATTGCCGTTGTTGATTATTGCAAGGGAAATTTGAAGAGCGTCGAACGCGGGCTTCAGGCGGTAGGTGGTGATGCTCACATCACCGACAACCCTGAGATTATCCGAGCTGCCGATGCGGTAGTGCTGCCTGGCGTAGGCTCGTTCGCCGATGCTTCTCAGCATATGGTGGAATCGGGTCAGATGGAAGCGGTGCGCGATGCCATTGCCGCCGGGAAACCCTTTTTGGGTATTTGCCTAGGTGAGCACTTGCTGTTTGAGGCGGGCGTGGAAGGCGCAGCTGGTCCAGGCGTCGACGGAGCTGTGGGAGATCCCAGCCTTCCCGTCGGGCTGGGAGTGGTTTCTGGCACCGTGGTTCGCATGCCTTCCAAGGATGCTCAGGGTGTGCTGTACAAAGTGCCCCATGTGGGTTGGAACTCCGTTGAATTCACTGCCGAGTGCCCCCTGTTCGATGGCATTGCCTCAGGTGAGTACTTCTATTTCACGCATAGCTACATTGCTCCTGAAAACGAATGCGCCGTTGCCACCACCAAGCACTCGGTAACGTTTCCGTGCGCAGTGCAGAAGGGGAAGGTATTCGGCGTTCAATTCCATCCGGAAAAGTCATCGGATGCCGGCGCCAAGGTGTTGGCAAACTTTCTGAAAGTTGTTGAAGCCAACAAATAGGGAGCATCGGCAAAGACCTGCCTAGGTTTGCCCGGTTGAATCGAACGAACTGGGCCTCTGCGAAAGGAACATCATGGATATTCTTCCTGCTATTGATATTTTGGGCGGTAAGGCGGTTCGCCTGGCAAAGGGCGACTATAACGCGGTAACCGTATACAACGATGACCCTGCAGCTCAGGCTGCCCTCTTTAAGGAACAGGGTGCGCGTTGGATTCACGTGGTCGATCTCGACGGAGCCCGAAGCGGTGTGCCTGAAAACATCGATATCATCGAGCGCATCATTAAGGAAACCGGCTTGAAGATTGAAGTGGGCGGCGGTATCCGCAGCCTTGAAACCATTGATCGTTTGGCTGAGGCCGGCGTCTCGCGCGTGGTGTTGGGCACTACGTTGGTGACCGACCCTGAATTCGCGAAAGCTGCTTTGGCCAAGTATCCCGATATGCTTACTGCGGGCATTGATGCGAAGAACGGCGAAGTGGCCGTGGCTGGTTGGCGCGAAGGCGCAGGCGTCCCCGCCGAAGAGCTTATTGCCGAAATGGGCAAGCTCGGTTTCAAGCACCTGGTGTATACCGATATTTCTCGTGATGGCATGCAGACGGGCATTGATGCAGCTCGCTATGTCGAGGTTGCGCGCGTGTTCGGCAATCCTGTTATTGCGTCGGGCGGTGTAGCAAGCATCGAAGACGTAAGGAATCTGGCTTCCGTTGCCGATTCTATCGAAGGTGTTATCGCAGGTCGCGCGGTGTATGAAGGCTCGTTGAGCGTCGAAGAGGCCGCGAAGCTCTGCGGCTAAGGCCCATCCGTTCGGTGCTCGCGTTGTCCGATGGGTATTCGAGCCGCCCACTCCGCTACCGCTCGCGTTGCTCGCTATGCGCTCCGTTCCGCCGTTCAACTTAAAAAATGGAAAGCTTGAAACGGCGAGCGCTCTCGCTTACCCGCAAGGCACCCCGCAACCTGCTTTGACTAACTTTGCCCTGCCGGGCGGCAAATCAGTCGATAAGGCCACAAGAAAGGAAACTAATGCTTACGAAGCGTGTAATACCGTGCATGGATGTTAAAGACGGCCGCGTGGTGAAGGGCGTTAACTTCGTCAACCTGCGCGATGCGGGCGACCCTATCGAGTTGGCTCAGCGCTATGACGAGCAACGTGCCGATGAGGTTATCTTCCTGGATATCACGGCAACACACGAGGGCCGTGCAACCACGGTGGATATGGCAAGCCGCGCAAGCGAAGAGCTGCATTTGCCTTACTGTGTGGGTGGCGGGTTCCGCAGTGTGGAAGACATTCGCACTATGATTGCCGCTGGTGCCGACAAGGTTTCTGTGAATTCCGCCGCTATTGCCGACCCCACGCTCATCACAAAAGCGGCTGCGGCATTCGGCACGCAGGCTATCCTGTGCGCCATTGACGCCAAGCAGGTTCCTGGCAATCCCAACAAGTGGGAAGTGTATGTGCATGGCGGCCGCAAGAACACGGGCCTCGACGCTGTCGAGTGGGCTGCCGAAGCGGCACGCCGCGGCGCAGGTGAAATCCTTCTTACCAGCATGGATCGCGATGGCAGCAAAGACGGCTTCGACCTGGCGCTCACGCGAGCAGTTTCCCGTGCAGTGAACATTCCCGTTATTGCTTCTGGCGGCGTTGGCAAGCTTGAGCACTTTGCCGAAGGCATCATCGAAGGCGAAGCCGATGCTGTGTTGGCGGCAAGCGTCTTCCATTTCGGCGAGCTCACCATCCGTGAAGTGAAAGAATATATGCGCTCCCAGGGGATTCCCGTAAGGCTCTAAGATGCCCACGCGAAGGAAAAGCGCTGCCGCCATCCGCTCTCAGCAAACTCGCTTCCTGGTTTTCTTCGGTGCTATCGTGGCGTTGGTGGTGCTGACCGTTGTGGCGATTCTGCCTGCTGCCAAACCGGCCGACGATCTTCCTCTTTGTGTGGAAGATCAAGACCCGGTGCAGTTTCAGGAGCTGCAGCAATTGCGCCCCGAAGGTGATGGGTGGTCGGAAGGCTTGGCTTCTGCTTACAGTCTTGAAACCAACGATGGATGGGACGAAACAGCCTCAGGTATACCTTTGAACAACTATTCCCTAACCGTTGCAGTGCCACAGGAAAACAAGGATCTTCTAGGTTGCAGCATTGAGATTTTCTATGCAGGCAAAACGGTGGAAGCGAAGGTTACCGATACAGGTGCTTTGGCGCCGTTGGGCCGTGCGCTCGATTTAAGCCCCGCAACATGGCGTGCGTTTGGTGCTACCAGCATTAGCGATTGGGGCGTGCGCGGAGTGTTCTACCGATTCGTCACCGAATGATTACGACAAGGTGTTTTGCTGCTGAATAGTGTGACGGCAGTGATATTGGGTTTGCGCACTATGGAACTCGTTTGCTCTTTTGCTCTTTGATGGTTTAGTTGTGCCACCCTTGCAGGTGATAAAAGGAAGCATGCGCAGAGCCGCGCACGACGAAAGGGCCACCATGAACGAACGTGAAACCGCCGCGCTGCAGGTTGAGGATCTTACCTATAACGCCGATGGGCTTATCCCGTGCATCGTCCAGGACGAGCAAACGCGCGAAGTGCTGATGATGGCTTGGATGAACGAAGAAGCGGTGCACCGCACCATCAGCCAGGGCACAACCTGGTTTTGGTCGCGTAGCCGTCAGAAATTCTGGCATAAGGGCGAAGAATCGGGCAACACACAGAAGTTGGTTGAGCTTCGTTACGATTGCGATGCCGACACCTTGCTCGCCCTAGTAAACCCTGCAGGCCCTGCCTGCCATACGGGGGAAACCACCTGTTTCTATCGGTCTTTCTAGCATGGCCGATACGCTGAAAGCAACAGGTACGGGAGTAGCGCCCTTCTTGTTTGGTCTTGCCGCAGTTGCTTTGTTGTTTGCGGCTCTGGTTAAAGACCCCAGAAAGGCCGAGTGATCTGGGTGTTTGGCTATATTCTTCCCAATCTGGAAAGCTTGGGCGAAGAAGAGAGGCTTCGCTATCATGCGGTGTACTGTGGCGTATGCCGATCGATCCGCGCTCGTTATGGGCAACGGTGCCGCTTGGCTGTTTCCTACGACATGACGTTTCTGGCTATGGTTTTAGGTTCGCTGTACGAGCCGGAAGAGCATGCTTTGCAAAAGCGTTGCCCCGTGCATCCGCTTCAGCCGCGGCAGGTGGCTCAGTCGGAATTTACTGATTATGCAGCGGATCTTAGCGTTGCCATGGCGTACCACAAGTGTTTGGATGATTGGCGTGATGAGCATTCTGCCAAGGCAAGGGCAGCTGCGGTGGCGCTGGAGATACCGTACCGCAAGGCGAAGCGCTGCATACCCCAAGCATGCCAAACCATAGAAGACGCCATGGCGGATATCCATTCCATAGAAGAGGTGGCGCTGGGCGAAAGCGATGGCCCTCAGACTCCCGAGAGCTGCTTGGCGGGCGGGGCGTTGAACCCCGATGCAGCAGCGAATCGTTTTGGAATCCTCTTGGGAAACCTGTTTGCCTACAAGGATGACTTTTGGGCAACGGATTTGCGGCGTTTTGGTGCGAGATTGGGAAAATTCGTCTATGTCATGGATGCCGTAATGGATCTGCGGCAAGATCAAGAGACGGGAAGCTACAATCCTTTTTCTTCTTCCGGTCGTTCGATCGAAGAGTTTCGTGAAGACTTGGAGCTTCTTGCTGCAGCTACAGCCGATGCGTTTGAGCGTTTGCCGTTGGAGCGCGATGTGCATGTGCTGCGCAGCGTGTTGTATTCCGGAATATGGCAACGCTACAACGCAGAAGAGAGCAAGGTAGAACATGGTTAAGAACCCATACGAGGTTCTGGGCGTAAGCCCTAGTGCGTCGGCGGATGAAGTCAAGAAGGCCTATCGCAAAAAGGCGCGAGAGAATCATCCCGACTTGAACCCCAACGACCCCAAGGCCGCCGAGCGCATGAATGAGGTCAACGAGGCCTACGACCGCATAATCAATCCTGAAAAGTATGCAGCCAGTGATGCGCGCGCTGCGGCGAGCGGCGCGGGTGCAGGCTATCAGGGCCAGGGAAATCCTTTTGCGGGTAACCCCTACACGCGTGGATCGTACACGGGTGCTGGCCAACAGGGTCAGGGCGGTTATCAGTCGCAAGGACCTTACGGTTGGACTACGGTCGATTTCGAGGATTTGTTCGGCTTTGGAGGCTTCGGTGCTTCTGCCCCTATTCACCCTGAGGCTTCGGCGACCGACAGCGCTACGGTGCGTAGTGCCATTGAGGCCATCAATGCCGGCCGATACGATCAAGCCCTTTCGCTGCTGAGCAGTGTCGTGAGCGCCGAGCGTAATGCCCGCTGGTACTACTTAAGCGCGCTTGCGAACAAAGGCGCGGGCAATATGTTGGTTGCGCTTGAGCATATTCGCAAAGCGGTTAAGCTCGATCCGAACAATACTGACTATCGTCGCGCCTATCAACAGTTCCAGATGGCCGGGCAGGCCTATCAGCAAGAAGGAACCAAGCGCGGATTTACCATAAGCGCTATGGATCCAGGCCTTATCTGCTGCGGGCTGTGCTTGGCGCAGTATGCCTGTGCGGCAATGGGGCGTGGAGTGTACTTCTAGCAAACAAGAAGCGAAGCTGTGGGAGCCGATGCTCCTGACGGGCTTCGCTTTTTTCGTTGTTGTGCAGATAGGGAATGAAGAAGGCGGCTGTATGACGTGGTTTGCGCAACAGGGCTTGGGCCGAGTATCCAGTGCGGTTCGAAATAGCTTGATTGTGCCGAGCGTCCAGCGTGGCTCGACAAAAGCCTGATCCTTCGGGGCGGGCTGATGCATGTGCTCTCTCGGCGTTTTACGGAAGAGGTAAACAAATAAGGAGGACCCATATGGGTGCGACAATAGGAATCGATCTTGGTACCACCAATAGTTGCATGGCAGCTATGGAGGGCGGCCGCGTAACCATTATCCCCAATGCAGAAGGGGAGCGAACCACGCCCAGCGTGGTGGCCTTTTCGAAGGAAGGCGAACGCTTGGTGGGCAGCATCGCTCAGCGGCAAGCGGTGGTAAATCCCGATCGAACAATTTCTTCGGTTAAGCGTCATATGGGCAGTAAGTGGAAAACCCGCGTGGACGGGAAGTCGTTCACTCCCCAGGAAATCTCTGCCATGATCCTGCGTAAAATGCGCCGAGATGCCGAGCAGTATCTGGGTAGGGATGTTACCGATGCCGTTATCACGGTACCTGCTTATTTCGACGATTCGCAGCGCCAGGCAACCAAAGATGCAGGTCGTATTGCCGGCTTGAATGTGCTGCGTATTATCAATGAGCCCACAAGCGCTGCGCTGGCATACGGCCTGGATAACGGCACGCCTCAGAAGGTCATGGTGTATGACCTGGGTGGCGGCACATTCGATGTTTCCATCATCGAGATCGGCGATGACGTTATCGAGGTTTTGGCAACATCGGGCGATAACCATTTGGGCGGCGACGATTTCGACGAGCGTTTGGTGGACCATATTGTTCAGGAATTCAAGCGCGAACAGGGTGAAGACCTGCACCGCAACGCTATGGCTATGCAGCGTGTGATGGAGGCGGCCGAGCAGGCCAAAAAGGAGCTTTCTGCAGGGTTTTCCACCCAGATTAACCTGCCATTTATTTCTCAGAATTCACAGGGCCCTGTTCATTTGGATATGACGGTTACCCGTGCCGAATTTGAGCAGATGACACGTGATTTGGTGGAACGCACCACGGCTCCTGTTCGCATGGCACTCGACGACGCGGGCATTGCCTCATCTGAGCTTGGCTGCGTTTTGCTGGTAGGCGGTTCGACGCGCATTCCTGCTGTTCAGGAGCATGTACGTCGCATTACGGGCAAAGAACCTTCTGCGTCGGTCAACCCCGACGAATGCGTGGCAACGGGAGCCGCCATTCAGGGCGATACGCTTTCTGGCGCTACTACGGGCATCGTTCGCTCAAACAGCTTGCTGCTGCTCGACGTAACGCCGCTTTCGCTTTCCATCGAAACGGTGGGCGGCGTGGCAACGCGCCTGGTAGAGCGCAATTCCACGCTTCCCGTGCATTATTCCAAGACGTTTAGCACGGCGGCATCTTTCCAGACCAGCGTTGAGATCAAAGTTTTGCAGGGCGAGCGTCCTATGGCCAAGGACAACAAGGCTATTGGCACCTTCCGCTTGAAGGGCATCAAACGTGCGCCTGCGGGGGTTCCGCAAATTGAAGTGACCTTCGATATCGACGCTAACGGCATCCTCACCGTTTCCGCTAAGGACTTGGACACGGGAAAAGAGCAGTCGATCACCATTGACGACTCCGACCGCATGTCTGACGACGAAGTGCAGCAAGCTATCAACGACGCCGAGGAATATGCCGAGGAAGACGAGTTCCGTCGCGCCACCATGGAGGTGCGTCAGCGCGCCGAAAAGCTCCTTTCTGAAGTGGACTCAGCGCTTTCTGCGGCGGGGAAACAGCTCGAGAAATCAGAGAAAAAGCAGGTGAAAGCCGACGCTGCCGAGCTGCGACGCGTTTTGATGCGGCGTCCGAGCAAGAAGGAGCGCGCTGATCCAGAAGAAGAAGGAAGGCGTATTGTGGTTGCGGCCGAAAAGCTGGATCGATCCAGCGCCCGCCTTCGCGAATTGGTTGCCCAGCAGCAAAGCTCGTAGCTCATGGCGGCAAGCTTGCGGCTTTTCTGTGTACCTGGTCGAGTGCATGGCTTTGCCCCTGCCGTGTTCAAGCGCAAGTTTTATGGCTTTCATGAGGGTGCGCGCTATGAAATGCTATACTTCCCAGCATATGCGATGACGAAGACAGCGCAGTGCTATACCGCAAGCTCACAGAGAGGGGCCCTAGGCTGAAAGGCTCCAGCAAGCGTGCAGTGCGATTCCCTTCACCAGCATCGGAGTAAAAGCAGGGTGGCTCTGCCATGGATGTTATTAGCCCCGACGGGAGCTCCCGTTACAGAGCGGCATAAGTGGGTGCTTGTGCGGGTTTGCCGGACAGCATCAACCAGGGTGGTACCGCGAGAGCCCTTCTCGTCCTTGGATTTACCAAGACGAGAAGGGCTCTTTTTTATGTGCTGGGAACGCTTTCCTTGGGCGGCGTTCCCGCGGAAGTTGAAGAAAGGTTGCAAGGAATGTCAGTTATCGACGATATCAAGTCCCTGCATGCCGATACGCTTTCTGCTATCGGCAAAGTGCCTAACACCGATGCGCTGGAGAAAATCCGCGTAGAGGTTGTGGGCAAATCCGGTACGCTTACCGGCTACCTGCGCGCTATGGGCCAGGTTGCCAAAGAGCATCGTGCTGAAGTGGGCAAGACGGTAAACGCCGCCCGCAATGAAATCGAGGCAGCGCTGGAAGCCAAGAAGCGCGAACTTGCCCATGCAGAGCTCGAGGCTCGCATGGAAGCCGATGCCATCGACATCACGTTGCCCGGCCGCTCCCAGCAGATGGGCACGCGTCACCTGATCAACGCTATTTCCGATGAAATCTCCGAGATCTTCCTGGGTCTTGGCTACACCGTTGCAACCGGCCCTGAAGTCGAAACCGACTGGTACAACTTCACGGCGCTGAATGCTCCTGCCGATCACCCCAGCCGCTCCATGCAGGATACGTTCTATGTGCGTGACCTTTCGGGCGAGCAGTCGAATGTCCGCGGCGAGTCCGACGTGCTGCTGCGCACCCAGACTTCCGGCGTTCAGGTTCACGTTATGGAAGACCAGGATCTTCCTATTTACATCATTGCCCCTGGCAAGGTGTACCGTCGCGACGTTGCTGACCCTTCGCACCTTCCCCAGTTCACGCAGTGCGAAGGCCTGGTGGTAGACAAGAACATCACCTTCGGCGACCTGAAGGGCACGCTCGAATACTTCTGCAAGCAAATGTTCGGTCCCGATCGCAAGACTCGCTTCCGTGCGCACTTCTTCCCGTTCACCGAGCCTTCCGCTGAAGCCGACGTCAGCTGCGGCGTATGCGGTGGTACCGGCCACCTGCACGACGGCGAGCGTTGCCGCATGTGCAAGGGCACTGGTTGGTTGGAGATTCTGGGCTGCGGCATGGTTGACCCGAACGTTCTGCGCATGTCCGGCATCGACCCTGAAGTGTATTCCGGCTTCGCCTTTGGCGTGGGCGTGGAACGCGTAGCTTGCCTGAAGTACAACGTACCCGACCTCCGAATGCTGCTGGAAGGCGATATGCGCTTCTTGCGTCAGTTCTAAATTGAGTTGCGTCGGCCTGTCGGCCAACGCACAAGCCGACGCTGCGGCCAATTATGGCGGCACATCTGGCGCTGCAGGAGGGCTTCACGTACGCCGTACGCGTAGCGCCCTCCCTCACGCCAGCTGCACTCGCCATAATTGCCCTCGCTGACTTTGTTTCAACCAAGGACTCTTGGTTGTTTGAATAGTTCTAACTAGAAAGAGACAAACATGAAAGTATCTTTGAAATGGCTTTCTGATTATGTTGAGGTCCCGCAGGACATCAAAGAATTCTGCGATCGCTTAGACCTTACCGGTACGGGCGTTGAAGGCGTGGAGCGCACCGGCGATGTGTTCGACGGCGTTGTCGTCGGCCATGTGCTCACCTGCGTCGATCACCCCGACAGCGATCATATGCACGTAACCACGGTAGATGTTGGTGCGGAAGAGCCCGTGCAGATCGTATGCGGCGCTCCCAACATCGCTGCTGGAATCAAGGTTCCCGTTGCCACCATCGGCGCGGTGCTCCCTGGCGACTTCAAGATTAAGAAGTCGAAGCTGCGCGGCGTTACGAGCTGCGGTATGTGCTGCTCTCAGCGCGAGCTGGGCATGGGTAACGAGCACGATGGCATTTGGGTGCTTCCCGACGATGCTCCTACCGGCCAGCCCATTGCCGATTACCTGAAGATGTCCGATACGGTGCTCGATTTGGAAATCACCCCGAACCGCCCCGACTGCCTTTCCATGGTGGGCATGGCTCGCGAAGTGGGAGCTATGTACCAGGAGCCCTACACGAGCCCCTTGGCCGAGATGGCAGGCAAGCTTGAGCTTAACAAGGATGCCGCCGCCCTTGATTCCGAGGTGAGCGTTTCCATCGCCGACGAAACCCGCTGCTCTCGCTATACCGCTCGCGTTATCCGCGGCTGCAAGGTAGGCCCTAGCCCCGACTGGATGGTGGAGCGCTTGGCTGCTATCGGTCAGCGTTCCATCAACAACATCGTTGACGTAACCAACTACATCCTGTTCCTGTTCGGTCAGCCGCTCCATGCCTTCGACTTGGACAAGCTGAAGAACGCCGAAGGCAAGGCGAACATCGTTGTTCGCGCTGCCGAGGAAGGCGAAAAGCTTACTACGCTCGACGGCGAAGAGCGCGTGCTCACGTCCGATATGACGGTTATCGCAACGCCCGACCAGGGCGCAGTTGCCTTGGCTGGCGTTATGGGCGGCCTGGCAACCGAGGTTACGGAAGAAACCACCGACGTTTTGCTGGAAACGGCTACGTTTGAAGCTGGCCGCACCAGCCGCACCAGCCGCAACCTCGGGCTTATCTCCGAAAGCTCCATGCGTTATGAGCGTGGCGTAGATGATCATGGCATCGAAGAGCGCTCTGCCGCCGCTGCTGCCCTTATCGCTGCCGTTTCGGGCGGTACCGTAAGCTATGCCGAAGGAAACGAAAACGGCATCATCGACGTATGGCCGGTGAAGTCGGAAGAGTTCCACCTGCAGTTCCGCATCGATCGTTTCAACGGCATGATGGGCGCCCAGATTCCCCGCGAGTTCATCGTGGACATTCTGGGTCGTTTGGGCTGCAAGGTTGAAGACGGCGAAGCCGAGAACGTCCTTGAGGTTACGGCTCCCACCTTCCGCCCCGACCTTCCGCGTGAAATCGATCTGTACGAAGAGGTTCTGCGCCTGTACGGCATGGATCGCATTGAGCCTACCTTGCCTGGTGGTCGCGGTCGCTTCGGCGTTCGCACTGAGGCTCAGCGCACGCTCGACGTGGTTAACGACACCATGCGTGCATCGGGCCTGAACGAGACCATGACGTATTCGTTCGCTGACCCGCACGAGCTCGAGCAGCTGCGTATGTCCACCGAGGGCATGGGCGTTCCCGTTGAGCTGCTGAACCCGCTCAATGCCGAGCAGTCGGTTATGCGCCAGTCCATCATCCCCGGCCTTATGCGCAGTGTTGCTTACAACCAGTCCCGTGGCGTTCATAACGTTCAGCTCTACGAAACTGGCGTGGTGTTCTTCGGTGCTGAGGGTCACAAGAAGCCCAAGGAGCGCCAGCGTCTTGCCGCTGTTATGGCTGGTGGAATGGGCGACGATGCCTGGAATCGCAAGACCGTGGCCTTCGATTTCTTCGATGGCAAGGGCGTTATCGAAAACCTTATTCGCGAATTGGCCATCCCGAAGCCTCGCTTCAAGGCCCTTTCCGCAGAAGAGGCTCCCCATCTGCAGCCCGGACGTGCTGCACAGGTTCTTTCCGGCGGCACCGTGCTTGGCTGGGTTGGAGAAATCCATCCTATGGCGGCAGAGGCTTTTGAGGCTCAGGCTCCCATCGTTGCATTCGAGCTCGATCTTGATGCCCTGATCAAGGCTGCCCGTCCTGCTCGCGACTACGTTGATGTGCCGGTGTTCCCTGCGGTAACCATGGACGTTGCCTTCGTGGTTGACGAAGAGGTTACGCATGAAAAGCTTTCTCGTTGCATCAGCTCTGCGGGCGGCAAGCTTCTTGCTTCTGCTCAGCTCTTCGACGTGTATCGCGATGAAAAGCGCGTGGGCGCCGGCAAGAAGTCGATGGCGTATGCACTCGAATATCGTGCCGCTGATCGTACGCTTACCACTGAAGAGGTGGATAAGCAGCATGCACGCCTTATCAAGAAGGTATGCGGCGCTACGGGTGCTGAAGTTCGAGGATAGCTCTTGTTCTTGGGAATATAGGGACAGGTCCCATTTTCCCAGTTGGTTTTAGCGAACAGAGGCAGGGCCTCGCTTGCGTGTTTTGCTGCAAGCGAGGCCTTTTTCTTGGGTGGGAAAATGGGACCTGTCCCTATATTCCCAGTTCTTTCTTACATCTGCGGAACTTCGAAGGAAGCGCAAGTGAGGCGGTGGTTTCCATGCGCTATCATGGGCAAGAACAGTGGAAGGGGAGTTTGTGGTTCGAGAAGAGCTTGCTGAAAAGAAGAAACGTCAAAAGAAAGTGCGCATTTCCGCAGATGGAACTCCCTATACCATATGGCAAACCCGTACGCGTATCCTGTGTTTGATCTACCTTGTCTGGGCGTTGTTGGAAATTGCAGTAGGCGCTGGCTTTCTTACTATTCGCTCTATTGGCCTGTTCGATCCGACCGAGCTCGTTCCCAATATCACGTTTGGCGGTTCCACGGTGCTCAGCGGCGTATTCAACTTGATCATTGCCCTGTCCGGGCTATGGGGCGCTCACGACCCGCGACGGATCACGTTGTTCTTCTGGTCGGCATTTCTTACGGCACTGCTGTCGGTATGGCAGGTTGTCAGCGCATGGTCGATGGGACAGGTTGACCCTGCCATGGTCTTCTCTCTCATTGTGGTGCTCGCCTATGCTGCTTGTGCTTGGAACGTGCGCGGCCAAACGGGCTATTTCGACAACCATCCGAAACCCGAAGACGACGAGTTGCCCATCCAGCGCGATCAGCGTTTGCTCCAGGAAGCGGTAAGGGAAAAAGAACTGGAGCTTGCCGCCGCCAAGGAAGAGCTTGAAGACGTAAGGGCCCAGTTCGAAAAGGTGAAGGCGGAGGGCTTGGCCCAGGCACACGAAGAAGCTAAGTCCATTTCCTCAAAACTGCCGTAATGGGTAGGTTAACCAAGGGAATCGTTTTTCGCTGTGGGCAACATGCGATAATACGTAGCAGTATTTTGCTTCGAGGAGGGGAGCCCTATGGCACTTTCTGATCTTCTGGGTATTGAGCTTGTTGAAAGCACGCCCGACAAGTACGTTACGCGTATGCTGGTTACCGAAAACATGCTTCAGCCTCATGGCGTGCTGCATGGTGGCATCAGCGCTGCTTTGGCTGAAAACGCTGCAAGCCAGTGCTGCACCGACCATTATGACAACGACAAGATGTTCTTTCTGGGCGTCGAGGTTTCCAGCACCCATCTCCTTCCCGTGAAGGCGGGCGACACGGTGAAAACGGTGGCAACGCCTATTCGCGCTGGCGGTCGCATTTCCCAATGGAAGGTCGAGCAATACCGCGAGTCCGATGGCGAGTTGTTCAATGTTTCTCAGATGACCATGTACGGCAAGAAGAAATAATTTTTCTTTCGAACGTTTTTTAGCCCGAGATGCGTGCGGCAATGCTGGCGCGCATCTCGGGCTTTTTTATTTATTCGCGTTGCCTGAGCTAGATTTGGTGCCATCTTTAGCAGCGTTGCCCAAGTTGCGTTTGCTGCAGTCCATTGCGCCCGTTGGGCCGACAACGCATCTGACTGTTTCCGTGGGTGATCATTGCGTCAATAAACAAGAAGGTTCGCCTGCGCGAACCTTCTTTCAATAAGAAAACGGGAGCTCAAAGCGCTCCCGTTTCTTGTAACGTGGCATATTGCCAGTTTTATTCGACGACCTCAACAAGGGTGATCTCGAAGTTAAGGTCCTTGCCTGCCATTTCATGGTTCAGGTCGAAGGTTACGGTTTCATCGGTAACCTCAACAACCAGGGCAGGGATGGGCTGACCGCCAGGGCCCTGGAGGTAGATGCGCTGGCCAACAGGGAGGTCTTCGGCGCCAGGGATCTGGGCGGTGGGGATGGTCTGAACCAGCTGTTCGTCATGCTCGCCATATGCTTCGGATGCGGGCAGGTGAACGTTCTTGGTTTCGCCAACTTCCATTTCCTTCACAGCAGCGTCAAAGCCAGGGATCATCTGGCCTGCCATGCATACGAATTCAAGGGGCTCGCCGCGCTCAACGGAAGAGTCGAATACCGTGCCGTCGTCGAACGTGCCGGTGTAGTGGGTGCGAACGCGCTTACCTTCATTGCTCATAATGGGTTCCTTTCAATAAAAGTGTTAGCAGCTAGTGTACCTGCTTGCGCGCAGCTTGGAAGCTCAATACCTGCATCGTGCTAAAAAGTGCCGCAATAACATCGCTACAGGGGGAATCGACTCCCTGCCTGCAGGCAAAAAAGGACCCCGCAGAAGCGGGGTCCTTGTGGTCATGCTTGCTTCGTCAGATTACGGCAAAACCTAAGCGGTTTGCATATGTGCTAAGCAGCTGAAATCTTAGAACACGCAGAAGCGGATCAGGAGCCATGCGCAGCTGATAGCGGTGAAGACCAGCATCAGCGGGAAGCCAACCTTGGTGTAGTCCATGAAGCTGATGGGGTAGCCATAGCGTCCGGACATACCTGAAAGCACTACGTTCGCGGAAGCGCCGATGAGCGTGCCGATGCCGCCGATGCAGGCACCCAGGGAAATAGCCCACCAATAAGGCATAACGTCGACGCCGGTAGACTCCATGGCAATCAGAATCGGGATAAGCGTAGCAACCATGGGGATGTTGTCCAGGAAGGAAGAGATGATTGCCGATGCCCATACCAGCACGATGATGGTGATAAGCATATCGCCGCCGGTGATATCGATAAGGCCATTGGCGAGCATATTGATAACGCCGGTTTCTGCCAAGCCGCCAACTACGATAAACAGGCCAGCGAAGAAGCCGATAGTTGCCCATTCAACGTCAAGCAGGATTTTCTCTACCTCTGCGCGGCTGATAAGCAGCATGATGGCAGCTGCGGTAAGGGCAACAACGCTCGGTTCGACGCCCACCATGCTGTGGCATACAAAAGCGACGGCAACCAGGGCAATCATTACAACACTCTTATTGAAGAGCGACTTATCCTTGATAGCTTCATGAGCGTGGAGCTGCATGATGGAGGCTTGCTGTTCGGCGGAAGCGCCCATGTTGCGACCGTACATCACATAGAAGATGGCAATGGCAACAACCATGATTACAACAATGGCGGGACCGTTGAATACCAGGAAGTCCATGAACGTCAGGTGGGCGGCGGAGCCGATCATGATGTTCGGCGGGTCGCCGATGAGCGTTGCCGTGCCGCCGATGTTGGAGGCCATGATCTCAGTGATGAAGAACGGTACGGGGCTCAACTCGAGCATCTTGCAAACCGTGAAGGTAACGGGGCCGATAAGCAATACCGTGGTGACGTTGTCCAAAAACGCGGAAAGAACAGCGGTGATAATACAAAACAGCACCATGATTACCCATGGGTTGCCCTTCGCTATCTTCGCTGTTCGAATAGCGATGTATTCGAATATGCCTGAATTCTTAACTACGGCAACGAATATCATCATGCCTACCAAGACGCCCAGCGTGCCGAAGTCGATGTGCTCCATGCCGGTATCAAAACTGAGGATACCCGTCAGGATGAGCACAACGGCGCCCGCAAGCGCGGCGACCGTACGGTGGACCTTTTCCGAGATGATCAGCGCGAACACCACAATGAAGATCACTATTGAAATGATCTGCGGTGTAGTGAATTCAGGCATATACACCACTCCTAACTTAACCCCGTTTCCCTGGGGAAACGGACCTTCTCTCTTGCGGGAAGTGTAGCCCCCCACAACCGATGCAATAAAACAAAAGAAGGCCATTGGCCTCCTAATGAGCATCGGACTTCCCTTATAGAAAGGGTACGGCTAGGCAATTTAAGCGTCAATAACGCGTTCATCAAATGGTCGCGAACAACGATTGGCATTTAGTGGGTGATTCATTCACAAAAAAAGGACCCCGCCGAAGCGGGGTCCTGTGCTATGCGTATGCGATGTTGCGGGCGTTCTTGCCGTGTGCTACGGCAGGGTGCCAGATGCTAGACGAATACGCAGAAGCGGAGTACCAGGTAAACGCAGCTGATGGCGGTGAATACCAACATCATGGGGAAGCCAACCTTGGTGTAGTCCATGAAGGTGATGGGGTGGCCGTACTTGCCGGAGATGCCCGCCAGAACCACGTTGGCAGAAGCGCCGATGAGCGTGCCGATGCCGCCGATGCAGGCGCCGAGGGACACTGCCCACCACAAAGGCGTTACATCCATGCCCGTTGCCTCCATCGTGGTGATGATGGGGATAAGGGTGGCAACCAGCGGGATGTTATCCAGGAAGGAAGAGATGATGGCCGATGCCCATACCAGCACGATGATGGTAATCATCATGTCGCCGCCGGTGATGTCGATCAGCGCGTAGGCCATCATTTCGATAACGCCGGTTTCGGCGAGGCCGCCAACAACCACGAACAAGCCAGCGAAGAAGCCGATGGTGGCCCACTCAACGTCCATGAGTGTGTGCTCTACGTCGGATTTGCCGATGAGCAACATGATGGCTGCTGCGGTAAGGGCAACAACGCTCGGTTCGATGTGCAGTGCACCGTGTACTACAAAGGCAAGCGCAACCAGGGCGATCATTACAACACTCTTCTTGAACAGCGTCTGGCTCTTGATGGCCTCATGGGCGTGCAGCTGCATAACCGAGGCCTGCTTTTCAGCGGATACGCCCATCTTCTTGCCGTACATTACGTAGAACATCAGCAGGGAAACAAGCAGGATGATAAGTACAGCAGGGCCATTGATTGCCAAGAAGTCGAAGAACGTAAGGCCCGTAGCAGAGCCGATCATGATGTTCGGCGGATCGCCGATGAGTGTTGCGGTGCCACCAACGTTCGAAGAAATGATTTCCGTCAGGAAGAACGGAATGGGGTTGATCTCCAGCATCTTGCAAACGGTGTAGGTAACAGGGCCGATAAGCAAAACGGTGGTGACGTTGTCCAGGAACGCGGAAAGAACAGCGGTGATAAGGCAGAACAACACCATGATTATCCAGGGATTGCCCTTCGCCAATTTGGCAGCTCTAATTGCCAGGTACTCGAAGATGCCCGAGTTCTTAACGACGGCAACGAAGATCATCATGCCAACCAGAACGCCAAGCGTTCCGAAGTCGATGTGCTCTACTCCGTTATCGAAGGTAAGAACCCCCGAAAGGATTAGGGCTACCGCGCCTGCAAGCGCGGCGGTGGTGCGATGCACTTTTTCGGAAATGATGAGTGCCATCACGACGACGAAGATGACAATCGCGATGATCTGAGCGGTAGTTAAGGCGATCATTCCGTAGTGCTCCTCTCTTATATAGGTGGAACAGATGCGAATTCTCGTCTTGAAGCACAGAGTCCCGGGTAACACACGTCCATTGCGCTAAGCAACGCCCCACTCTGGCGTACCGACTCCAAAAAAAGATCCTCGGGAAAAGTTACGGGATCTTGCTTATTTGCGTCAAGAAGGAAACGGTAAGTGTGCGAAAAACGATGAAACCAACGGAAATCAATAGATTGTGGGGTTTCATTTGCTTTCGCAATGGATGCGATTTGCATTAATCGGTTGACAGAACGGTAACGCCGCATGTCAGAGATATTGAGGGGTGAAAATGTGGATTTGGGTGATGGATAGAGCGTTTTGCATAACTTCAGTGAATATCATTCGCCTGAGCTATGTAAAACACGTTCGCAATCAATTAGAACATGTTCATCTAATGGAGAATAATCGCAATTGAACCTAAGCGCCGCCCATCGGGGGATCGGGCACAAGGCGCAATAGTTCGTAGTAGGGACCATCTTCAAGGGATCGGGGGAAGTTGGGATTTCCGTTTGGCTTAGCCTTTGGGGCTAAAAGCTCTAACAGCCAAGTGAAGCAGAACTCTCTCCAATTCTTTTCCCGATTGGTTGAAGGCGTTAGGTAAGCAAGCGTGCACGTGTGAGCCTGATGCAATCAAAGAAGGAGGAGAAAGATGGTCGATTTTATTTTTGCGCAGGGATGCGCAAGAGGAGAGAGGGGCTAAGCGATGGCTATGCTAAAGCGTGAATACGGTGGTATTCAGCCATGTTGGAAAGTTGGCCTATTCCGTATTCGTCTTCCGTTCATTCACTTCAAGATCTCACCACCTGAAGTAGTAACCGGCCTGATGAATGCTTGTACTTCGTACGGCGCTCTGGCTGTTCTTATTACTTCTTTGGGTCTCGACCCTGCAGTGGCTTGGGCACTGGTTGTATTTGAAACGGCAATGTACACCCTGAACTGGCTGCTTGGTGAGCCTTCCATTTGCGGTTGGATCACCCCGGCAATGGCAATTATCGTCGTGTTCCTGGAATCGCTCGACCCAGGCGTTGCTCGATTGCAGATGCTGACATGTATTCAGCTTGAATTAGGCATCCTATTTATTGTATTAGGTGCAACAGGCCTATCCAAGAAGCTCAACACTCTGGTACCTCCCGCCATCAAGGCTGGTATCGTAATGGGCGCTGGCGTTAACGCCGTAGCCGTTCGCCTGAAGACCGGCGGCGCTATCGACACCGTTACCGTTGGCTGCCTCTGCGGCTTGGTAGTTGTATTCATGCTCATGTTCTCCAAGCGCGTACGTAAGTACATGGACACCAACAGGTTCGTTGCCATCCTCGGCAACTACAGCTTCCTTTGGGCTGTTATCGCACTGCTTATCGCAGGCGGCGTCGCTGGCGAGTTCAACTTCCAGTGGTCCGGCGAGATCATCAAGGTTCCTGACTTCATGGGCCTGTTCGCAGTTGTTTCGCCTCTGTTCATCGGCTTTGCTACTGATCCCGGCGTTTGGATCGCGGCTCTGCCCTACGCAGTGGTCGCATGGGTTATCGCATACGGCGACTTCGTAACCGTTCAACAGCTTGGTCTCCAGGCAGCTCGCGACGACGAGTACATCGAGTTCGACCCGAACCGTACCAACGTCATCTGCGGTATTCGTAATGTAATCCTGTCCCTGTTCGCTCCTTATCCTGCACTCGCAGGCCCGCTGTCCGCTCCTTACTGCGTAGCTACCTATGCTCGCTATAAGCAGTCCGGTCGCCAGGGCATGGACTCCATCTACGATGGTTCCGGTACCAACCTGCTGTTCACCGTACTTGGTTTGTTCGTCTATCCTCTGTATGAGGCATCCCTTGCAGCATCTGCAGCACTCCTCGTAGTTGTACTGCTCATCCAGGGCTGGCTCTGCTCGCAGATCGCATTCGGTCTGGTTCGCGACGACCTTGACAAGGGCATGACAGGCATGATCGCAGGCTTCATCGTGGCCCGCGGCGGTGGCGTCGGCTTCCTTGCCGCAATCGTCCTCTACCTGCTCATCTCCGACAACGACAAGATCCGCGCAGACTACGCCTACAACAAGGAACTGCAGCGCATCGAGGATGAAGAGACTGAGCGCCAGCTGGTTGCACTCCATGCTCGCTTGGAGGCCGCTAAGGCTGGTAAGCTTCAGGACGAGGAAAAATAGCCTCACCTGACGGAAACGTCTAAAACTCGGAGCTAAAGGCTTCAAACCTGAAAGAACCCAGAGTGCACGCTCTGGGTTCTTTTTTTGGGAATATAGGGACAGGTCCCATTTTCCCACCTAACGAAGAGAGCCTGCTTGCAATCATCTACGCAAGTGGGCTCTTGCTTTGCGCGCTATGCCTTGGTGGGAATATAGGGACCTGTCCCTATATTCCCAGTTCCTTGCTAATGACAAGTGGGCTATTCCCTTATAATTGTGAACATGTTCTGGAGGAGGGAGAACCTATGAGTAATAACGTTGACGATCTTCGCAGCGCACTTGAGTTTCTGCGTGGGATCCCTGGTCAGCTGGTGGAAACCGACGTCGAGGTAGACCCTGAGGCCGAGTTGTGCGGCGTGTATCGCCACGTCGGCGCAGGCGGTACGGTGCCCCGTCCCACGCAAGAAGGCCCAGCCATGGTATTCAATAACATCAAGGGCCACCCTGATGCACGTGTTGCTATTGGCTTGCTGGCAAGTCGCGATAGGGTGGCGAAGCTGCTCGACGCAGACCCAAAGCGCTTGGGTTTCATGCTCAACGAAGCGGTATTGAACCCTGTGCCGCCCGTTGAGGTACCTGAAGAAGAGGCGGTATGCCGAGAAGTGGTGCACCTTGCCACCGAAGAAGGCTTCGATGTGCGCAAGCTTGTTCCGGCGCCCACCAATACACCAGAAGATGCGGGACCGTATATCACTTTGGGCATGTGCTACGCATCCGACCCAGAAACGCACGTTTCCGACATCACCATCCACCGTCTGTGTTTACAGGGTCCTGATGAGATTTCCATCTACATGGTTCCTGGCGCTCGTCATATCGGCGCGTTCTACGAAAAGGCTGAAGCGCTGGGCAAGCCGCTTCCGATTTCTATCAGCATTGGCGTAGACCCCGCCATTGAATTGGCAACCTGCTTTGAGCCGCCTACCACGCCTTTGGGCTACGACGAGCTCAACGTTGCTGGTGCTCTGCGCGGAAAGCCTGTTCGCATGGCAAAGTGCCTTACCATCGAGGAACGCTGCATTGCCAATGCTGAATACGTTATTGAAGGCGAGTTGCTGCCTGGAAAGCGCGTTGCCGAAGACCAAAATACTCATTCGGGCAAGGCTATGCCCGAATTCCCAGGCTATACCGGTCCTGCCGTATCCGAACTGCCTGTCATCAAGGTCAAGGCGGTAACCACGCGCAAGAATCCCATTATGCAAACCTGCATCGGCCCTTCCGAAGAGCACGTAAGCATGGCGGGCATTCCCACTGAGGCAAGCATCATCCAAATGGTTGAAAAGGCCATGCCTGGCCGTTTGCAGAACGTGTATTGCGCAACGCCTGGTGGCGGCAAGTACATGGCGGTGCTTCAGATTAAGAAGAGCATGCCTTCCGACGAGGGTCGTCAGCGCCAAATGGCCCTGTTGGCTTTCTCTGCGTTCAGCGAATTGAAGCATGTGTTCCTGGTTGATGAAGACGTTGACCCCTTCGACATCAAAGACGTGCTGTGGGCGATGAACACGCGTTTCCAGGGCGATATGGACATCGTCACCATTCCTGGCGTTCGCTGCCATCCGCTTGATCCGTCAAACGACCCAACCTGTTCGCCTTCGATTCGCGACCACGGCATTGCCTGCAAGGTCATTTTCGATTGCACGGTGCCGTACAGCCAGAAAGATCGCTTCCAGCGTTGCCAGTTCAAGGAAGTGGATCCTAAGCATTGGCTGCCTGATTTCGAGGAGTAGGGCGTGAAGCGCATTGTTGTTGGAATAAGCGGTGCAAGCGGCACGCACCTGGCTTGTCGCTTCATAAGCCAGCTCAAGCAGTACACCGAATGCGAAGTACATGTGGTGGTTACCGACAGCGGGAGGCTCACGGCAAGCTATGAAGAGCCCGAGCTTTTCGATAAGGCGCTTGCCATGGCTGATTATGTGCATAGCAATGCTTCTTTGGGCGAATCGATTGCGAGCGGTACGTTCAAAACCGAAGGCATGGTTATTATTCCCTGCAGCATGAAAACGGTTGCGGGCATTGCAAGCGGCTATAGCGATAACCTATTGCTTCGCGCGGCGGATGTTACGTTGAAGGAGCAGCGACCGTTGGTTTTGGTCGCGCGTGAAACGCCGATGAACGCTATCCATTTGCGCAATCTGGCGCAGCTGGCAAGTGTTCCCGGCATAACGCTGATGCCTCCGATGATGACGTACTATCACAACCCGCAAACTATCGACGATATGGAAGACCAGCTTATTGGCAAGATATTCGATCGATTCGGGTTGAACTACCCGCCCTTCGAGCGTTGGAGCTAGGGTTTGCTGGCTTTTCGGCCTTTTCTATCTAAAGAGTTGATTAAACAGGACATCTTCGGATGTCCTGTTCCATTTTGCGGAGTATACTTCTAATTGAACACGTTCATGGTTAATGGGGATTATCTATGAGCGCGATCGCAACAAGCTTAAGGGTTGGGGGACCTTATGTTTGAAACAGCAACGCATCGTTTTATCCAAGGGGTAAACGGTGTAACCATTCACGCGGTAGTTATGGGAGAAGGCGAGCCCCTTCTCCTGCTTCATGGGCATCCCGAAACCTATCTTATGTGGCATAAGGTTGCAGGGGATTTAGCTCATCGTTTTATCGTGGTCATGTGTGATCTGCGCGGCTATGGCGATAGCGACAAGCCTGAAGGCTTGCCTGATCACAGCACCTATTCGAAACGCATCATGGCTGAAGACTGCATTGCCGTGATGGGCGAGTTGGGGTTCGACTGCTATTCCGTTATGGGGCACGACCGTGGTGCCCGTGTTGCATACCGAATGGCGCTCGATCATCCGGAAGTAGTCAATAAGCTAGTGCTTCTCGATATCGTTTCGACGTATGACATGTATGCCTTAAGCTCGGCGGAGTTCGCAAAGGCGCTATTCCATTGGTATCTGCTTACGCAGGATGAACCGTTCCCGGAAGACCTTATCCTTTCAAGCCGCAAGATGTACTTCCGCAATGCCCTGCACATTGGGCGCTACAACTCGGAAAACGACACCTCCTCTGAGGCTTTCCCGCAAGAGGTATACGACGAATACCTGCGCCATTACAACGTGGAATGTATCCATGCTATTTGCGAAGAATATCGTGCCGGCGAATGCATCGACCGCTTCCTTGACAAGGAAGACCTTGATGCGGGCAAGAAAATTACCGCTGAAACACTGGTGTTGTGGGGAGCGAACGGTTTGGTGGAAAAGTTCTTCAGCCCGCTGCAGTGCTGGCTTAGGTTCTGTACGAACGTGCAGGGGCGTGCCCTTCCTTGCGGTCATTTTATTCCCGAGGAAGCGCCTATCCCGTTGCTGGCGGAGGTTCAGCGTTTTTTATAGAGCAGAAAACGCCGCATACTAGCGGTTTTTCAGGAGGGGTTGCGTTTGCTGGGCGTGGGGGCCCGGCGGCGCAGCGAAATCAATCTTGTGAAGGGGAGCGCGAAAGCGCAGAAAGGAATGATTGAGATGGAGTTGATGGAGGCAATCAAGGGTAGGCGCAGCGTTAGGAAGTTCAAGCCTGATCCGATCCCGAAAGAAGATCTTGAAGAGATTATCCAAGCTGGCCTTTGTGCTCCTTCGGCGCAGAACTTGCAGCCGTGGTATTTTGTAGCTCTTACCAAAAAGGAAGATCTTGCTTACCTGTTCTCGGAACTAGGAACTACGGCATTTTCTCACCGCAAGGAACTTGAGGCGCGCTTCAAAAACAACCCTGAAGTGGTAGAGGAAACCATGGAATTCATGTCGGCAATGGGCGGTTCGCAGACCATTATTCTGGCCTTCTTGAACAAGCCAAATTACTCTGACGAGATTCTCCCGAGCTGCATTGAGAGTGTTGCCGCCGCCATGGAAAACATGTGCCTTGCCGCATACGACAAGGGTATTGCAACATGCTGGGTCGAAGCGGTGGTACGCGCAGGCAACGCCTTGGGCAGCCATTTTGCAACCGATCACGGCAAGCTGGTTGGCGCTATTGTTCTGGGGTATGCCGACATGGAGCCGAGGCCTATCAAGCAGAAGGGCGCCCGTTACGTAATTCGCTAAGCGAGGCATCAGATGCCGCTTCTCTTTTTCGGGGAGTAGGAAAATAAGCCAAATGTCTTATTCGCGTTTTTGGATACGCCTGCAGGTTGTTCCTGCGGGCGTATTTTTGTTCCAAAGTGATTACGAGCGGGAAAGTGAAGTTGGCCATGCCTTCCCGACCTTATAATTGCAAGGAACGATACGCGCACCTGCTTTGGTGTGTCCCTTGAGGAGGGTTTATGAAAGACGGGTTCATCACGGTTGCTGCGGCAACGCCTCAGGTTGCCGTCGCCGATTGCGAAGCCAACGCTCAGGCGATTCTTGCATGCATCAACGAAATGGCCGCAGCGCATGCGAAGGTAATGGTGCTTCCCGAGCTGTGCATTACGGGCTATACCTGCAGCGATTTGTTTTGGCAGACGAAATTGCTCGACGAGGCAGAGGCGGCCCTTTCCGTTATTGCGGAAGAATCACGCCAGGTGGATGCCCTTATTGCGGTAGGAATGCCCCTTCGTGTGGCGGGGAAGCTGCTGAACGTTGCTGCCATGCTGTGCCGCGGCAAGGTGCTGGGCTTTGTTCCCAAGGTGAACCTGCCTGCTTATAACGAGTTCTACGAAACGCGCCACTTTACGTCCGGGGCTGCCGATATGGGCATGGTCCAGTTCGGCGGCGAAGAGGTGCCCGTTGGTACCAACCTGCTGTTTTCTTGCGAGAACGTGGCGGATCTTTGTGTTGCCGCTGAAATATGCGAAGACTTGTGGGTCCCCAATCCGCCCAGCGTGCATCATGCGTTGGCGGGGGCTAGCGTGATCTGCAACCTTTCCGCCAGCGATGAAATGGTGGGGAAGGGAAGCTACCGTCGTGATTTGGTAGCTGGTCAGTCTGCCCGTTTGGTGTGTGCCTATCTGTACGCTACAGCTGGGGAGGGCGAATCTACTACCGATTTGGTGTTCGGCGGGCAGAACCTTATTGCCGAAAATGGCACCGTGCTGGCGGAATCGGCCACGTTTGAAAACGAGATCAAGGTGGCTACTATCGATGTACAGCGTCTTGCTTCGGAACGCCGTCGTATGAGCACGTTCCCCGCAGCTGATGCGGGGGAGTACCGCGAAATCTCCTTCGCTTTGGCCGAGGAAGAAATGAAGCTGGTGCGCTTCTTTGACGCGGATCCGTTCGTTCCCTCCAATGCAGATCAGCTTTCCGATCGCTGCGAGGAGATCCTGAACATTCAAGCGCTGGGCCTGAAGAAGCGCCTGGCTCATACGCATGCGAAAAGTGCTGTGGTTGGTATTTCCGGCGGCTTGGATTCAACTTTGGCGCTGCTGGTGACGGCGCGTGCCTTCGACATGCTTGGACTGTCCCGCAAGGGCATCGTTGCGGTAACCATGCCGGGTTTCGGCACCACCGACCGCACTTACAACAATGCTGTTGCCATGATTAAAAGCTTGGGCGCCACGTTCAAGGAAGTTTCCATCGCCAAGGCGGTAATGCAGCATTTTGCTGATATTGAGCATGATGCGTCGATCCACGATGTGACGTACGAAAACAGCCAGGCACGCGAGCGCACGCAGATCCTGATGGACATTGCCAATCAGGCAAATGGCTTCGTTATAGGCACCGGCGATCTTTCCGAGCTTGCCCTGGGTTGGGCTACTTACAATGGCGACCATATGTCCATGTATGCGGTGAATGCCTCGGTCCCCAAAACGCTTGTGCGCCATTTGGTTCGCCACTATGCCGACACGAGCGCCGATGAAGTGCTTGCGGGGGTTCTATATGACGTGCTCGATACGCCGGTGAGCCCAGAACTTCTTCCTCCAGAAGACGGCGCCATCTCTCAGAAGACGGAAGACTTGGTAGGGCCGTATGAGCTGCATGATTTCTTCCTGTATCAGATGCTTCGCATGTGCTTTCCTCCTGCGAAGATCTATCGCGTTGCCAAGGAGGCTTTTGCGGGGCGCTACAGCAACGAAACCATTCTGAAGTGGTTGCGCACATTCTATTGGCGTTTCTTCTCGCAGCAGTTCAAGCGTTCGTGTTTGCCTGACGGCCCCAAGGTGGGCAGTGTTGCGGTGTCTCCGCGAGGCGATCTGCGCATGCCTTCTGATGCTTGCGCGAGCGCATGGATCAAGGAAGTGGAAACGCTTCGGCCGTAAATTGAGTCGCGAGCAATGAAGTTGCTTCGTTTGCGGGCAAGGTAATATGGTAGTCCCAGCGATGCCAGAATTGGCGCTTTAAGCAATGAAGTCGCTCCGTTCGTAGGCGGGGGCCTCGAACGAAAGCAGATAGTCGATGAACGCTTGCGTGGCGGGGTTTAGCGCGTCGCCTTCGCGACGGGTGAGCGAAATGGGATAGAACTCTTCGGCTCCTTCCACGTCGAGCGGCAAGATAACCATGTCGGGGTTGGGTGCCAAATTTGAAGTGAGCATGGTTAGAGCCACGCTTGATTCATGCACGGCGAGCGCTCCCAGGATCACCTCGTCTTCATAGTTGCGCACCAGCGTCAGCTTGCTAAGGGGCGCATTGGTTTCTTGCAGGAATGCTTCGAGGGTTTCTCCGCAAGCTATGCCGCGCCTATAGGTGATCACGGTATGGCCAATCAAGTTTTCGTAACGCACTTTTTTGAGCGCCGCTAGCGGGTGGTCGCGACGCAACGCTACCACCAAGCGCTGATGAAAGAGCGTGGTGCAGGTGATTCCTGGTTTATGGACGGGCCCTGCAATTACCAGGTCGCATACACCCTGCTCAAGCTTTTGGTTCAAAGGCGCTGTTTCGCCCTGCAATACATGAAACTCGGTTTTGTCTCCAAATTGAGAGCGAAAGTCCTGCATTGCAGCAGGTAAATAGCCTGATCGTACCGTTGCGATAGCGCCTACGTTGATGGATCCGGAAAGGCCGTTGCTTCTGCGGTCGAGCTCAGCAATGCCTCTGTCGATGGAGGCAAGCCCCTCTGAAACATACTTCAGGAATATTCGCCCGTCGTCGGTGAGCTGCACGTTGCGTCCCGTCTTGCGGAACAATCGGCATCCGAGTTCCTTTTCCAGAGAGGAAATGGAGTGGGAGAGGGCCGATTGCGAGACATGGAGGCTTTCCGCCGAGCGCGTGTAGTGCTCGGTTTTTGCCAAGTGGCAGAAATAGGTAAGTTGAGCGAGGTTCATCGTGCCATCTCCTTTTAGGGTGCGCCTGTGAAATGGGCATATGCGAAATCATGAATCCTGCTCATATATTAGCGCAGCTTCTGCCAATACTTTGCAGCAGACGTAAAAGCTTAAGTGGAGTACCGTTTTTCTTGCGAGATCAAAGGGTTTCGCGGGGAATTGTTTGCGCATTGGTTGCTTGTTTTGCGCGAGGGCCAATTGCGGCGTTTCGTTGTTTGGGCCAGATTGCCAAGCGGGAACCCTGACCAAACACTAGCTGGTCCGAAGGGCAACGAAACGCCGCATTCGCCTAAAGAAAAAGGCAGCCAGAAGGAAGGGGATCGGCAATGACTAAGGTACCTTTGGAAGTTGGTAACAGCTGTTCGTTCACGAAGACGGTTAGTGAATCTGATGTATATCAGTTCGGCGGCATCACAGGCGATTACAGCCAGATGCACTTCAACGAGGCGTTTATGAAAACCACGAAGTATGGAACGCGCATCGTGCATGGCGTGCTTACTTTTGCTTTTGGCAGCACGGCTTCGACCCTCATCCAGCAAAAGTATGAGTCTCCCATTCCCAGTGCGTCGTACGGATACGATCATTTGCGTTTTACGGCGCCCGTGTATTTTGGCGATACCCTTACGGCGACCTATACCGTGAAAGAGGTGGACGAGGCTGCCATGAAAACGTACGCCGATGTGGTTGTTACCAACCAGGACGGCACGGTGGTGTGCGTAGCGACGCATATTTTGAAGTTCTTCGAAGTGGAAGGCGAATAACATGGCGGCTCCGTGTGTTGAGCATGTTGCGGTAAAGGTTCGCGACTTCGAGGCGGCGCTCGCGTTTTTCACCGACGTGATGGGTATGGAAATCACTTTGACCGACCCGGCGTCGGGCGAGTTGCCTTTGAATCAGGCATGGGTGGGCGGCATTCAACTTCAGCGAGACGAAGCGGGCAGCGGCGCCTATTCGGGCGATGTCTCCCACATTGGTTTGGTTGCCGACGATGTGGACGCTCTTCTGGAAGCGGTGTACGCTCAGCCCGGTGTGAGGCAGGCTGAAGGTAAGCCTCGCAATTGGTTTGTTGCGCCGTTCGGTTTAACCATCGAAATTAACGAGCGGCAGTAGCCGCGGCTGGTGGGGGTGTTGCCGTCCGCGGCGACCTTGTTGGCTGTCGAGCTCAACGAGCGAAAGTAGGAGAGTCGGTACATGGTGGGCGGAAGCCGCACTCGCCTTAACGCTTAGAGGGGCGTTTCTCTGCTCGCATCAGTCGGCAAGGCGCCGCCGTCTACGGTTACGCTGCATCGCCTTGGCGCAGCGTTTTGCTGCGCCTGTTGGGGGATATTGAATTTGTTTAACTAGGGGGAAGCAATGAAGGTTTGCATTTTAGGGGCTGGCTCGCTGGGAAGCACCATCGGCGGTGCGCTGGCGAAAGCTGGCAATGAGGTTCATTTCGTGGGGCGCGCTCCGCACATGAATGCCATCAATGAAAAAGGCCTGGTCATGGTAACGCCTACAGGAGAGGAAACCGTGAGGCTTTCGGGTCATACCACGCCAGATGGTATCGGTGCGTGCGACCTGGTCATTGTTTTGTGCAAGGCGTTCGACACCGCCAAGACCATGGAAGAGGGCCGCGAGCTTGTTGGCCCCAACACCACGGTGATGTCGCTGCAGAACGGACTTGGCGCAGAAGACGTGTTGTGCGATTGCGTCGGTGCCGAGCATGTTATCGGCGGCAAAACCTATATCGGTGGAATGTTGCTGGAGCCAGGCCGCGTTCAGGCCACCATTCCTGGCAAGGATACCTTTATCGGCGAGCTTGACGGCAGCGTAACCGAGCGCACTCGCGCCATCGGCGCTGCGTTCGATGGGGCGGGCATGCACTGCATCGTTTCCGACAACATCATGGGTGTTATCTGGGACAAGCTTCTGGTCAATGTTGCCACGGGTGCGGTGTGCGGCATCACTCATTTGCCTTATGGCGATATGTACGCAGAAGAAAAGCTGGTGGCTTGCGCTTGCGCTGCTGTTCAGGAGGGCATGGACGTTGCCAAGGCGGCTGGCGTGAAGCTGACTTATTCCGATCCCATGGACGTGCTTGAACTGGCGCGCGTCGGATTGCCGAAGAGCTTCAAGCCGTCTATTCTCCAAAGCCTTGAAAAGCATCGCCCTACGGAAGTGGGTGTTATCAATGGTGCCGTTGTGGCGCAGGGCGCCAAGTGCAACGTGCCCACGCCTGTGAATGAAACGCTTGTTGCCTGCGTGACGGGTATCGAGCGCTACATTCGCGAGTACGTGAATAAGTAGCTCTGCTTACGCCTTTCTTTCACGGGACCCAGCCCCATCGTCGGGGCTGGGTCCCGTGCGTCTTATGCGTAATTTGTCCCGCCGCTGTGTCCGTGCGTTTTTCGCCAGTCTTTTTCGTCGCTGGGATTCTGCATGTTTTTCGCAGGATCCGCCTCGTTGCAGCGATTCTCCTAGCGTGAAAACAAAAATCCCGGCTTTTCTGCAACTTTTTTGCGATTACGGACTCTTTCCCATCCCCGCAAAGCGGGAATGGCTCCTTTTCGCGGCTGATTTCCTGCATTTTCGAGTCCCAGCCCGCGATCGGGGGTCACGCAACAATCCTTAATCGCAAAAAAGTTGCAATTTGGGCCGCAATTTTGTTTTTGGGTTTCTGGAGCGGGCTCGGGGCAGCGCGGGAGCGGCGCATTCCCTTGCCGCGCTCCAACTCGTACTCCACCCCGCATGCCCCCGATGCTGTTGCATCGCGCTTTCCTTGTTGTTGTTCGGCGCGAACTCGTTGTTATTGCCCGCAGTTCCGTTCCATACTTTTGTGGAGAGGGTTACCTAGCTGGCAGAATTGGAGTACCCTAAAGAAACCTGTAGTACAGGGTGTTTCATTAAAAGAACTCGCGCGGGCATCCGCGTTGGGCGATTAGATCGAAAGAAGGCTCAGCGAAATGTTGAAGGTCGGTATCGTAGGCGCAGCCGGATATGCAGGAGCAGAGCTGGTGCGCATCGTGCTGCGACACCCTGAATTCGATCTGCGTGTTATTACTTCCAATTCCGATGAAGGCGCAACCCTCGCAAGCGTGTATCCGGCGTTTTCCGGTGTAACCGATCTGGCTTTCTCTCGCCATGACAATGCCGAGCTGTTCAACTGCGATGTGGTTTTCCTTGCCACGCCTCATACGGTTGCCATGAAATCCGCCCCTGGTCTTCTCGACTCGGGCGTCACGGTGGTTGATCTTTCTGCCGACTATCGCTTGCGCAGCCAGGAAACCTACGAAAAATGGTACAAGGTGCAGCACACCTCGCCCGATCTTCTTGCTACTGCCGCTTTTGGCCAGCCAGAACTGAATCGCGAAGAGCTGAACGCCGCTGCCGAGCGTCACGCTAACGGCGAATCTGTCTTGGTGGCTTGTGCAGGCTGCTACCCAACCGCTACTTCTCTTGCTGCGGCTCCCGCCATTGCCCTTTCCGAAGGCATCGTGGTTGCCGATGCAATCTCGGGCGTTTCCGGCGCTGGTCGCAGCGCTACGGCACGCACCCATTTTGTTTCTGCCAACGAAAACTTGGAGGCTTATGGCGTTGCCAGCCATCGCCATACTCCTGAAATCGAGCAGATTCTGGGCATCGAGGGTCGCTTGGTGTTCACGCCTCATTTGGCCCCTGCAACCCGCGGCCTTCTTTCCACGGTAACCATCCAGCTCACCCAGGAGGCTCAGCGAAACGAAACCGTTGAGTCGATTCATCGACGATACTGCGACGCCTACGCAAACTCGCCGTTCGTCACCGTGTTGCCTTTGGGCCAGCAGCCTAAAACCTCTTCGGTTGTAGGCACGAATCGTGCGCATGTAGGCGTCGCCTATAATGCTGATCTTGGCTGCGTTGTTGCCACCTGCGCTATTGACAATATCGTTAAAGGCGCGGCTGGTCAGGCAGTTCAATGTGCAAATATCGTCTGTGGCCTTCCCGAGGCTACGGCGATCGATACTGTTGCCAATCCCTCTTAGGAGTGAAAAATATGACTAAAGCGAACCTGATCACCATCGAAAACGGTGGCGTCTCGTCCGCCAAGGGCTTTCGCGCCGGTGGCATCCATGCCGGTTTCCGCGATGACCCCAACCGCCTTGACATGGCATTGATCGAGGCGGACGAACTGTGCCCTGCTGCTGGAGTATTTACCCAGAACGTGTTCTGCGCGGCTCCGGTAACCGTTTCCCGCGAACACCTTGACGGGGTCGGTTACGGCTTTGCTCGCGCTATGGTGATCAACTCCGGCATCGCCAACGCTGCAACTGGGTCGGTCGGGCTCGAAAACGCCCGTAAGACTGCCGGCATCGTTGCCTCGACGGTCGGCTGCATGCCCGAAGACGTGCTGGTTGCCTCGACGGGCATCATCGGTCAGCAGCTGGATATTGTCCCCTTCGAAACCGGCGTTCCTGCGCTGCACGACATTCTCGGCGAAACCACGGGCAACAGCGCTGCTCGCGCCATCATGACCACTGACACCGTTTCGAAAGAGGCTGCTGTTTCCTTCGAAACTGCCGATGCTGAATACGCCGGCTGTACATTTACCGTTGGCGGCATGGCGAAGGGTTCGGGCATGATCATGCCGAACATGGCCACCATGATTTCGGTACTCACCACCGATGCCCCCATCCCTGCAGCGTTGTTACACAGGGCTCTATCTTCGGCGGTAAATCAGAGCTTCAACAAGGTAACCGTGGACGGCGACACTTCCACCAACGATACCTGTGTCCTGTTCGCTTCCGGCAAGGCAGCTGCTGCGTCTGCTCCCTTGGCGGGGGAGGGTAGCGTGCTGTATGCCGAGTTCTGCCAGGCGCTTAATGCCGTAACCCAGAAGCTCGCTCGCAAGATGGCGAGCGACGGCGAGGGCGCCACGAAGTTGGTAACCGTTACGGTGCGTGGCGCTGCAAATGATGCGGAAGCCGATTTGGCTGCGCGCACTGTAGCGAATTCGCCGTTGGTGAAAACCGCCATCTACGGGCATGACGCCAACTGGGGCCGAATCGCCGGTGCCCTGGGTCGCTCTGGTGCAAAGTTCGCCCAAGAAAACGTCGATATCGACATCATGGGCATGCCTGTTCTGCGTGGTGGCCTCCCCGTTCCCTTTAGCGAGGAAGAGGCGCTGCGACGTTTCGAGGCCGACGAGATTGTGCTTGAGGCAAACCTTGGTGCAGGCGATGCGGAAACCACCGTGTGGACCTGCGACTTTTCCCACGAATACGTTTCGATTAATGGAGACTACCGTTCATGAAATACGCAAGAGACCGAAAGATAACTTCTTCTCACACTGCTGAGGTTCTTATTGAGGCATTCCCGTGGATTAAGAATGCTACGGGCAAGACTATCCTCATCAAATACGGCGGCGCCGCCATGGTTGACCCCGAGCTGCGCAATGCCGTGATGAGCGATATCGTCATGCTGAAGATCATGGGCGTCAATCCCGTTATTGTCCATGGCGGCGGTGCTGCCATCAACAAGAACATGGACAAATTCGGCATCGATGTTGAATTCAAGGACGGTCAGCGCGTTACTTCCGACGAAGCCATGGACGTTGTGAAGATGACCTTGGTGGGCAAGGTGAACGAAGAGCTGGTTCTTGCCATGAATGAGCATGGCAACCTGGCTGTAGGCGTAAACGGAACCGACGCTGGAACCATCATTGCCGAGCAGCGCAGCCCCGAGCTGGGCCGTGTGGGCACGGTCACTGAAGTGAACCCCGCTTACATCAATGCGCTCATCGCTTCTGATTATGTGCCTATTATCGCTTCGGTAGGAAAGGGCGATGACGGCGGTTCCTACAACATCAATGCAGACGCTGCGGCATGCGCAATCGCTTCTGCCATTGGCGCCCATAAGATCATCTTCCTCACCGACGTTGATGGCTTCTACGAAGACTTCTCGGATAAGAGCTCGCTCATTTCCCAGATGACGGTAAGGGAAACGCGCGAAATGCTGGAATCGGGCAGCGTAAGCAGCGGAATGATTCCCAAACTCCAGTCGTGTGTGGAAGCCATCGAAGGCGGCGTGCCGCGTGCGCACATCGTCAACGGCACCAAGCCCCATTCGATTTTGGTGGAGCTGCTTACCTCAAGCGGTGCGGGCACTCTGATCTACGACGACACGGTGGAATTCTCCAAAGAAGAGATGCGCCCGTTGGGCATCTTGGCTTCTCGCTTAAGTGAGAACTTGTAGAAAACACCATGCGTGGGGTATTCGCTAAACCCCCAAACTCGTAAAATGAACGGATGGGCTTCGGCGCCCGGAAACGTTTGCGTCGATTCCCATCCGCAAAGAAAGGAACACCATGAGTTTTGAAGAAGCAAAGAAGCTCGACGACCATTTCGTCATGCATACCTTCGCTCGCAAGCCGGTGCTGCTGGTCGAAGGCTCTGGCATGGAAGTTAAAGACGACGAGGGCAAAACCTACCTCGACTTTATTGCTGGCATCGGCGTAGATAGCCTGGGCCACTGCCATCCTGCCGTTGTGCGCGCCATTCAGGATCAGGCTGCCAAGCTCATTCACGTTAGCAACTACTACTACATTGAGCAGCGCGGTGAAGTTGCAAAGCTCCTCTCCGACATGCTGAATGTATGCGTGCCCAAGTTCTTCCGCGCTCCTTGGCCGGTATTCTTCGCCAATTCCGGTGCAGAGGCCAACGAATGCGCCATTAAGCTTGCGCGTCTGTACTCCAAGAAGATGGGCGGCGGCGGACAGACCATCATCACGATGGATCGCAGCTTCCACGGCCGCACCCTGGCTACGCTTGCCGCTACGGCACAGCCCGCAAAGCAGGAAGCCTTCCAGCCTTTGCCGGGCGGCTTCATGCATGTGCCTATGAACGACTTGAACGCGCTTCATCAGGCGGTTTACAGCAACTTGGCAGATGTTTGCGCTGTTATGATCGAGCCTGTTCAGGGCGAGACGGGCGTATATCCCTGGGATCCTGATACCCTCTACGATGTTGCGCAGTTCTGCCGCAAGAACGGCCTGCTTCTCATTGTTGACGAGGTTCAGTCGGGCATCTTCCGCTGCGGCGAATTCCCCTTCGCTTTCCAGAACCTGGGTATCACTCCCGACATCATCACCATGGCAAAGGGCATCGCTTCCGGCTTCCCCATGGGCGCATGCGCTGCCCGCATCGAGGTTGCAGAAGCATTCGAGCCGGGCGACCATGGCTCTACTTTCGGTGGTAGCAACCTGGCTATGGCTGCTGCTCACGCAACGCTTGCAACGCTTTCGCGCGGCCATTACGACGATCGCGTAACCGAAGTGGGCGACTACTTCGCCGAGAAGCTTGCTCAGGTTGAAGGCGTCACCGAGGTCCGCGGCATGGGTCTTATGCTCGGCGTCGACTTGGAAGAGGGTATCGACGCTCACAAGGTTGTAGCTCAGGGCCTGGAAGAGGGCTTCTTGCTGAACGCAACTGGCAGCAATACGCTGCGCTTCCTGCCTCCGTTGATCGTTACCGAAAACGAGATCGACAAGCTTATCGATGCACTGCCTGGCATGATCGCTGCGGTTCGCGAATAGCTTAAAACTTCGGGAAGGCGCAAGCCTTCCCTGCGCCCCTCTGTGGGCTTGAAATAATGAATAATTGCCAAGTGAAAGGTATTAAGGAAATGGCAAAGGATAAGTGCGTACTCGCATATTCTGGTGGCCTGGACACCAGCGTCTGCATCAAGTGGCTGCAGGACGAAAAGAACCTTGACGTTATTGCCGTAGTAGGCGAAGTTGGCCAGGAGCACGAAGGTCTCGAGCAGGTTAAGCAGCGCGCTCTGGAAACGGGTGCAATTGACTGCATCATCGCCGACATGCGCGAAGACTTTGCCGCAGACTACCTGTCCAAGGCCCTCTATGCCAACGCCAATTTTGAGAACAAGTACCCACTGGTTTCCGCTCTTTCTCGTCCGCTGATTTCCAAGTACCTGGTAGATACCGCTCATAAGTACGGCGCCAAGTACGTTGCTCACGGCTGCACGGGCAAGGGCAACGACCAGGTTCGTTTCGAGACCTCCATCCAGGCTCTTGATCCTACGCTGGAAATCATTGCTCCCGTTCGCGAGTGGGATATGCACACTCGCCAGGAGGAAATGGACTGGGCAGAGGCTCATGGCGTTACCGTTCCTACCACCAAGAGCAAGCCTTACTCCATCGACGACAACCTGTGGGGCCGCGCAATCGAGTGCGGCGTTTTGGAAGACCCGATGAACCGTCCTCCGCTGGACATCTACACCATGACCACCGATCCCGAAAAGGCTCCTGAAGAGGCTACCGAGATCGAGGTTGAGTTCAAGGCTGGTCTGCCTGTTGCTATCGACGGCGAGCAGATGAGCTACCTGGACATCATCGCAAAGATGAACCAGATCGCTGGCGCTAACGGCTTTGGCCGCATCGACATGATCGAGAACCGTATGATCGGCGTTAAGAGCCGTGAATGCTACGAAGCTCCCGGTGCTCTGGCTCTGATCGTTGCTCACCGTGGCCTCGAGGACATGTGCCTCGAGCGCGAGGTTCTGCGCTATAAGCTGCACCTCGAGCATGACTGGGCAACCATGGTGTACAACGGCCAGTGGTTCAGCCCCCTCAAGCATGCTGTCGATGCTTTCATGGCAACCACTCAGCAGTGCGTAACCGGTACCGTTCGCCTGAAGTTCTACAAGGGCAACTGCACCGTTACCGGCCGCAAGTCCGACTTCAGCCTCTACGATTACGGTCTGGCTACCTACGATGCAGCTGACACCTTCAACCACAAGGCCGCTAAGGGCTTCATCGACCTGTACGGCCTGTCCACCAAGGTTTGGGCTAAGAACCGCCGCGAGCAGGGTGTTACCGACGGCGAATAATCGATTGCGCTGTTCTATGAACAGCGCAATGTTCGCTTAAACCGTGATGACGCTGCGCGCGATTCTGACGGCGCAGGGAAACCCCAAAGGGCAAGGCATGGCGTGAAGGCCGATGCCTTGCCCCTTTTTGTTCCTCTTTTTCTAGCGGAACTGCACCTAGGCATTGATTAGGCTTGAAGGGATTATCGTTTGCGCGAAAAACGATATATCTAATGCTGCTTTGATAGATTTAAGTACAAATGTTCGATATAGTAGCTATTGCTATTGGAAGGAGCGAATTACGTGAAAAACAAAGTTATAGATATTTCTGCTCCAAAGACGGCAATTGAGTTTTTTTCTGGCATTGGACTTGCGCGAGCCGGCATGGCCCAAGCAGGGGTTAAGACCATTTGGGCGAACGACATTGATAAAACCAAGTGCATGCTATACCGGCAGCAATGGGGCGGGGAGCACCTGATTTGCGATGACGTATTCAACTTAAATCCACTTGATATTCCGTCTGCCGATATCGCATGGGCTTCGAGTCCTTGCACCAATCTCTCTCTTGCGGGTAAAAGGGAGGGGCTTTCCCGTGGTTCTGAATCGAAAGCCTTCTTTGGCTTCATTGATGCTGTCAGGGGCATGGGCGAAAGAAAGCCCAGGGCTTTGATTCTTGAAAACGTTTGTGGCCTTGCTACATCACATAATGGAGAAGACTATAGGAAGGTCGTTGAATGCTTTAACAATCTTGGTTATTCGGTTGATTCTTTTGAGCTGAATGCTAGGCGATGGCTTCCTCAGTCAAGGCCAAGAATGTTTGTCGTTGGCTTGCTCAACCCTATTGGTGAAGGGCGTTTGGATGCTTCTGCTCGGCCCGATAAACTTCGTTGGATACATATGGATTCTTCTTTGAAGACGCATGTAACGCCTTTACCAGGATTGCCAGAATTGATGGTCTCTGGCTTTACGGAGATAACGGATAAAGTCAACGAAAGTGATGCACGCTGGTGGGATGAGGAGCGTGTGGAAAGGTTTGTCGATTCCCTAAGCGAGAGTCAGCTGATTCGTTTTCGGGAGATGAAAAAAGGCAGCAAAATCGTGGCTCGGACGGCTTACAGGCGAACGCGTAATGGAAAGCCTGTTTGGGAGGTTCGAAATGACGATATTGCTGGTTGCCTGAGGACAGCGCGAGGTGGCTCATCTAAACAGGCTGTAGTTTTTCTAGGGAAGAATAATGTTCGTATTCGTTGGATGACTGGCAATGAATACGCAAAGCTCCAAGGAGCTAGTAAATACAAGACAGACGGATTTAGCGAGTCGAAGATACAGTATGCGTTTGGAGATGCTGTCGCTGTCCCTGTTGTTAATTGGCTTCTAAGGGTGGCTGTGTTGCCGTCCTTGATTTCGGAAGACGAAGGAGTCGAGGTCAATGCGGAAGTATGCTGATCAGGTGTCCTTATTGAACGATATTGCGGAGCAATGGTATGAGTCTCACCGTAAAAAAGGGAGAGTCAATACCAATGTAATGACGGCGGGGATAGCGGTCGCGGAGCTTTTGAAACGGAACTATCCCCTTACAACTGAGAATGTCAGTACCAAAAACGGCAGCCAAGTTAGAGGTTTAAGCGGGTCTTTTGTAAGAAAAGTTCTGATTGACAATGGCGAAAATAGGCCTTTTACGTCAGAGGGAGGAAGAACTTCCAGGGGCACATTGAAGCAGGCTATTGAGCTTGCGGCACTAATTAATGACGCGTTGGGGGATGCTGGAAACAGTCCCGAATGCAGGGAAGCAGCGGCGACCTCTTTGCAGAGGTATTTTGTAAAGTGTATCGGAAAAGATTTTTTCGATAAGAAATGTTTGCAGGTTCCTATTGACCCCTCAAAACCTGTGTCGAAGATTGTGGACGATATTTTTGAAGTCGCGAAGAGCAGGAACGATAAACCTACGGGCGCTGTTGCCCAGCATCTTGTTGGGGCGAAGTTGACTTTACGGTTTCCGGATGCGTTTGTCGGAATGGATAATGCAAATGCAGCTGACGTACAGACGGGCAGGCAAGGTGACTTCCAATTAGGGAATACGGCATTTCATGTTACGGTATCGCCCTCTGCTAAGCTGATAAATCGTGTTATCGAGAACGACAGAAATGGCTACAGGTCAGTGGTTCTTGTTCCAGCTTCTGAGGTTTCGTTTGCCTCGGGCTTGTTCAAGTCCGAGGGGCTGGATGGCAAAGTTGGAGTTCAGAGCATAGAAACTTTTGTCGGAACGAATATCGAAGAAATTTCAGGCTTCAGTACAAGCGGCATTCGTCGTGGCGTAGCTCGGCTTATTCGGAAATACAACGAAAGAATCGCCTTATGCGAGGCCGATCAGTCTCTCCGCATTGATGAGCCTGAGTGGATTTCAGATGAGTTGGAATCAATCATTTTGTATGGAACGGTAGACGAGTAAATCGCCTCCCCTGAAAAAGCGGGCATTCAGAGCCTTTCCTTCGTAAAGAGGGAAGGGTCCTGTTTTGTTATTATTGGAACGTTAATCAAGCAATACTCGTATAGGGCGCAGTTCTTTAAGGTTAGGAGCTCATATTATGGCGTTGTGGTCTGGACGTTTTGAAAAGGGTGTAAGCGAATTCACGCAGGAGTTCGGTGCATCCCTTCCGGTTGATAAGGCAATGTATCATCAGGATATTGCCGGCTCCCGCGCTCATGCACGCATGTTGGCAGCTCAGGGCGTAATTTCTGAAAAAGACGCCGAAGACATCGTTGCGGGCCTGACCGACATCGAAAAGACCATCGAAGAGGGCAACTTCACCTTCGACATCAACGATGAAGACATCCACATGTCCGTGGAAAAGGTGCTTACCCAGAACATCGGCGATGCGGGCGCTCGTCTGCACACCGGTCGTAGCCGCAACGATCAGGTAATCACTGACACTCGTCTGTATGCCAAGGAGCTTGCTTCCGAGCTCATGGCAGACGTGAACGCCATGCGTGAGACGCTCATTGAGGCTGCTCGCAAGAATATGGGCACCATCCTGCCTGGCTATACCCATATGCAGCATGCTCAGCCCGTGCTCCTTTCGCACCATTTCATGGCTTACTACTGGATGTTCACCCGCGACTTCGCTCGCTTGAAGCAGGCATTCGATGCCGCTAACGCCAATCCTTTGGGTTCTGCGGCACTTGCTGGCACCACGTACCCGCTCGATCGTCAGAAAACCACTGACGAACTGGGCTTTGGTCATATGATCCCCAATTCCCTTGACGCGGTATCCGATCGCGACTTCCTGCTTGACCTCGACTATGCCTGCTCGGTTGCCATGATCCACCTTTCTCGCCTTTCCGAGGAAATCATCTTGTGGTCCACGTCCGAGTTCGGCTTCATCACCTTGGCAGACGAGTACTCTACGGGTTCGTCCATCATGCCCCAGAAGAAGAACCCCGACTTTGCCGAGCTTATCCGTGGCAAGTCCGGTCGCGTAGTGGGCGACCTCATGGCGCTGCTCACCACCATGAAGAGCCTTCCTTTGGCCTACAACAAAGACCTTCAGGAAGACAAGGAAGGCGTAATGGACGCCTGCAAAACCCTGCATGACTGTTTGGTTTGCATGGAGGGCATGATCTCCACCATGAAGGTGAATGCTGATGCAATGCGCGCTCAGTCGAAGAAGGGCTACCTTGCTGCAACCGATGTTGCCGACTACCTGGCCAAGAAGGGCCTGCCCTTCCGCAAGGCTCATGAAATCGTGGGTCATCTGGTTCTTCTGTGCGACAAGCGCGGTTGCGACCTGGATGATTTGAGCCTGGAGGATTTCAAGGAAGCATCCGATCTCTTCGAGGCCGACATCACCGAGGCTCTTGACCTCGAATCTATCGTTGCCGCCCGTACTACTTACGGCGGAACCGGCAACAGCGTAGTTGCTGAGCAGATCGAGCTCGGTGCCGCAAAGCTGGCAGAAGACAAGAATCTCGCTTAGTAGCGAATTCCCCAAGCAATCAATTGAAAAGCCGCAGCGCATAGGCGCTGCGGCTTTCTTGTTGCATTGATTTTTTCATAGCTCTGTTCCCATTCAAGATTCATGGTTTGTGCAGATTGGTGGCGGCAACGGCAAGCGTGATAAAATGCAGAGAACTATATTTAGGGAGGTTCGATGGCTTCACGAGCTAGAAAAAGCAAGCACGGTGCTCGCCAGGAAAAAGCAGGTTTAAGGCTTGGTGTTGCGGGTGCTGTTATCTTGGGCGCGCTTGTTACCTGCTGCATCGTTGTAGTTGTGATGTGCACCGTCTGGTTGCAGGACTTGCCCGACTACAACGATGCTTCTGCTTACAACTATGCTGAGAAAACCAAGGTATACGCTAACGACGGCACAACGCTGCTGGCTGAGTTTTACCTTGAGAACCGTGACCCCATCGATCTCGACGAAATGGGTACCTATGTAACCAAGGGCACGGTTGCTACGGAAGACGAACGTTTCTACCAGCATAACGGCATCGACGTGTTAGGTATTGCCCGCGCGGTTTGGGTGAACGTTACCCATACCGGCCACGAAGGCGCTTCAACCATTACACAGCAGTTCGTGCGAAATACCATCTTGGCCGATGAGGCTACGGAATCTACGTTGAAGCGTAAGGTTCGCGAAGCGTATATCGCCATTAAGCTGGAGGAATCGTACTCCAAGGACGAAATCCTTCAGATGTACCTGAACACCATTAACTATGGCCAGGGCGCCTATGGTATTCAGGCTGCCGCCCAGCGCTACTACAACAAGGATGCGAAAGACCTCACCATCGCTCAGGCGGCAACGCTTATCGGCATCCCCCAGTCGCCTACGTACAACAACCCCATCGACAACCCCGAAAACTGCAAGAACCGTCGCAACTTGGTTCTTGACCGCATGCTCACCAATGGCGTAATCACCCAAGAAGAGCACGATGCGGCGCAGGCCGAAGACCTGAACCTGAACGTTTCCGAGGTAAGCACCGGCGACGGCATGTACAAGTACAAGTACTTCACCAGCTATGTTCGCGAAACGCTTTTGAAGGACTATTCGACCGACGAGGTATTCAAGGGCGGTATGACGGTTGTCACTACGCTTGACCCCGCCATTCAAGAAGCAGCAGAATCCGCTGCCGATGCGAAGATGAAGTCCCTCTCCGATAATCTGGAGCTCGCGTTGGTTTCCGTTGACCCTGACACCGGCTATATCAAGGCCCTTATCGGCGGACGCGACTACGACACCAATGAATTCAACTTGGCAACGCAGGCGAAACGTCAGCCAGGTTCTTCCTTCAAGACGTTCACTTTGCTTGCTGCTTTGAACGAAGGAGTTTCGCCTGAAACCAACCTTAACTGCGCTGGCCATGTGAATATCAACGGTTGGCAGGTAGAGAACTACGGCGGTACCGACTACGGCACGCGTTCTATTAGAAGCGCCTTCGCCGTTTCCTCTAACACCGGTTTTGCCGAGCTGTGTACCGAAATTGGTCCTGAGAAGGTTGCGGACATGGCAAAGAAATGCGGCATCGAATCCGAACTGGACGCCTATCCTTCTATCACGTTGGGCTCCGAAGAGGTTACGGTGCGCGAAATGGCCCAAGCGTACGCCACCATTGCCAATGGCGGCACCAAGCGCGAAGCGGTATGTATCGAATCCATTAAGGATTCCGACGGCATCACCATCTTCCAGGCCGACACCAAGGGCGAAAAGGTCCTTGATACGGCGCTCACCCAGGCTGCAACCGATGTTATGAAGGGCGTTGTTACCAATGGTACTGGCCGTGGCGCAAACATCAGCAACGGGCAGCCGGTAGCAGGTAAAACGGGTACTTCCGAAAATTGGCGCGATAAGTGGTTCTGCGGCATCACCCCGCAGCTTTCCACCGCAGTATGGATCGGTGGCCGCGACGAGGTGCGCATGCCTTCTTCGGTTGCGTGCGATGGCGTGTACGGCAACTTTATGAGTCAGATTCTTGCGGGCCAGCCCATTGAGCAGTTCCCGACGTCCGATACGAAGCTCACCTACAACACAACGGACTTCGGCAATGGTAGCGGAAGCACTGGTTCTTCCCCTGAGCACGAAGGCGATACGGAGATGACGGACGGCACGTCGGCTTCCGATACCACGAACAATGGGCAACCAGGCACTAACGAACCCGAAAAGGGAGCCGCTACCCCTAGCGGCGGTACGCCGAGTGGCGGAAGTGGTACAGGTTCGGGCTCTGGCTCCAGCAGCGGCGGCTCAAGCGGCGGCAGCAGCGGCGGCTCGAGCGGCGGCACCGGAGGCTCTGGCTCTGGCGGCGGCACCGGAGGCACAGGTGGCACCGGCTCTGGCGGCACCGGAGAAGATTAACTTTTAAAGGCGCATCCCGAAGGGGGTGTGCCTTTTTGTTTGCCGAAACAACGACAGGCTGTGGATTCTTCGGGTAGAACGTCAAACGCAAGCGCGCAGGTGACAAAGAGCGTTTTTAATAGTAGGGAATGCAAAGCCCCATGGCTTTGCTGGTTTTTTACTCGGAAGGATCTTATGAAAACGAAAGCACGTTTTCTGGTAATTGCGGCATTCTGCCTTGCCTGTTTGGCGGCGCTTGTTGGCTGCGCAAGCAACAATGAGCAGACGGATGCCCAAACGCAGAACCGTCAGTACATGTCTTCGGTTAACACCATCATGGAAACCCTGAACACGAATATGGGCGCCTTCTCCGAAGCGGTGAAGGATGGCGAAGTGGTTTCCCTTTCCGCTCAGCTTTCTGCGGTCGACCAGTGCGTGTCTGACCTTGAAGGCCTTTCTGTTCCCGATGCCATGGGTGACATCCATTCATCGTATGTGAACGGTGCCAAGGAACTACAAACCGCGCTTTCGAGCTATGTCAAGCTGTATGAAGATGTTAAGGCTCCTACAAGCGGCGTAGCTCCCAGTGGCGCTGACTACGATAGCCGTATGGCTGAAATCCAGTCCCATTACGATGCAGGCATCAAGGCTCTGCAGGATGCGGACAGCAAGGCCGAATCCGCCTAGCGGAGTGCGGCATAGCAATGTAGTGAAACGGCCATCATGCTCGATGATGGCCGTTTTCTTGCCTTATCAAGAGGTTTAAGGACGAAGGTATGACTAACGAAACTATGAACAAGGAAGCCGATATGCAGCTCGATGCTGGCATGATGGCTATTCCTTGCTCGAAGAATGTGGAGCTTTTGGCCCCCGCTGGCAACATGGAGTGCCTACATGCAGCCGTAAAAGCCGGTGCCGACGCGGTATATCTGGGCGCTGGCCACTTCAACGCCCGTCGAGGTGCCGATAATTTCTCGCTTGAAAACCTGGCGGAAGCTTGCGATTATGCGCACCTGCGCGGTGTGAAGATCTACCTTACGCTGAACACCGTAGTGCTGCCCTCAGAACTTCCCGATGCTTTGGAGCTTGCCCGCCAGGCTTATCGCTGCGGCGTTGATGCCTTTATCGTGCAGGATATCGGCATTTCTATCGAGCTTTCACGCATCATGCCTGATGTGGAGGTTCATGTATCCACTCAGATGAACATTCATGATGAAGACGGCTTGCGTGCGGCGGCTGCGCTGGGCGCCACGCGGGTGACGCTTGCCCGTGAGCTTTCGTTAACCGAAATTGCTCGTTTACATGAGCTCGCGGAAGAGCTTGGTGTTGAGCTTGAGTCGTTTGCCCATGGTGCCTTGTGCATTTGCTATTCGGGCCAGTGTTTCATGTCTTCGCTGGTGGGTGGCCGTTCCGCCAATCGCGGTCGCTGTGCCCAGGCGTGCCGCTTGCCATATGAGCTGCACAATCGCGCCCTGCGCAAGACCCTCGATGCCCCAGGTGAGCATCTGCTTTCCCCGAAAGATCTGTGTACGGTAAATCTTATTCCCGAACTTTTACAGGCAGGCGTGGCTTCTCTGAAAATCGAGGGCCGCATGAAATCGCCTGAATATGTACAGGCTGTTGTGGGAGTGTACCGTGCGGTTATCGATCGCGTTGAAGCGGCTGTTGCCCGTGACGGCATCGATTCCGTTGTTGCATCCGATGCTCCAGAGCTTCGCGCAAGCGAAGAAGAGATGAACACTCTTTCCGAGGCTTTCTCTCGCGGATTTACCACGGCTTACCTGAAGGGCAAGCGCGGCAACGAGATCATGAGCTATGGACGTCCGAACAATCGCGGTGTGTTTGTTGGCCGTGTTGCAAAGGTGCGTGAAGGCCTGGTATTCATCGATCCCGAAACCGAGCTTCATGCTGGCGACCTGATCGAATTCTGGACCAATCGCGGTCATTTCGTTCATGCCATCGGCGAGTTCAAAACCGATCGAGCGGGTCGTGTCTTTTTCCCGGTAGAGCGTGCTGTGGGCAAGGGGGACCGCGTGTTCCGCGTGCGTAATGCTGAGGCTGCCTTTGTAGACGACGATAAGCTTCCCTCTGTTGCTGTGAGCGCGCACGCTGAATTGCATATTGGGCAGCCCGCCTTGCTCACCTTTACGGCGGACGCCGGCAATGTGAGCGTTACTGTCGAAGGCCCTGAAGTGGAGGCTGCGCGCACCAAAGCCATCACTGAAGAAGAGGTGCGCGAGCATATCGACCGCATGGGAACCACGCCGTTCTGCCTTTCCTCGCTTGAGATCGACATGGATGAAGGCGTAGGCATGGGCTTTTCAGTGCTGCATAAGCTGCGCGCCCGCGCTGCTGAAGAACTGCAAGGGGCTATTCTTGCGCAGTATCATGCTCGTAAACTTGAGCGTACGCCTGGTCGCTCCTTCGCTCCCGTTGTTCGTAAGGGTTGGTGCAAGGTTGCGGTTTTGGCAACGAATCCCGCATGTGCCCGCGCCGCAAAGCGCGCTGGCGCCGACCTGATTTACGTGCCCGCAGCAAATTACCGTCGCGGAGAGGCTGTTATCGCGGGTCAGCTTTCCGATACTGCCGAGCAAGCCGGATATCCCAAGCAGTGCATTCCGGTGCTGCCTACCGTTTCGCAGATGTTCGATGAAGAGAAGCGCAACGGCTTCGATATCTGGAAACGCGTAAAGGCTGATAAGCCGGTTATGGTTGAAAACCTTGGTCAGCTTCTCCACGCTACGGAAATGGGTGCCGCTCCTGAAGTTGGCCCGCATATTCCCGTTACCAATAAGCTCGATCTGCAGGCCATGGCTGATCTTGGCGCGCAGCGTGTATGGCTCTCTCCTGAACTTTCTCTGGTGCAGATCGAGGAGCTGGGCGATATGGCTCCTATGCCTTTGGGTCTTACCATCATGGGGCAGACCGAACTCATGGTTACCGAGCACTGCTTGCTTATGAGTCAGGGCCCCTGCAATCAGAAGTGCGCTGAGTGCGCTCGCCGCAAGAGCCCCCATTACCTGAAAGACCGCAAGGGTTATGAGATGCCGGTGATCACCGACTGCACCGGTCGCAGCCATTTGTACAACGCAGTGCAGATGGACGTTGCCCACTTGATGCCCGAGATCATTGGGGCGGGCGTTTCGACGGTATTGGTTGACACAACGCTTATGAACGTGAAGGAAACCACCGAAAAGGTTGCCCGCGCTGTTCGCGCTCGCGATATCGCCCAGAAGGATGGCAACAAGGTTGCCAAGGCTGAAGGCGCAACGTCGGGTCATTTGTTCCGTGGTGTTTCGTAGGTGCTTGGGCAAGATGAAAAACGCAAGGGCGCACTTGTGCACAGAATGCGCGCGGAAAGCATACGTGCAGCTCTTGCCCCTACGCAGCGTTAAGGACGGCTGCAGGAAAACGCAGCCGACTTCCCTGTGCTAGAATCTTCGCCATACGCTAGAAAGAGGAATCATGATTTCACCTGAAGAGCAGTTTCATATTATCCAGTCCGGCGCCGCTCAGATCGTGCCTGAGAAGGCCCTCATGGACAAACTTAAGCGCGGTAAGCCGCTGAACATCAAGCTGGGTGTAGACCCTACGGCTCCCGATATCCATCTTGGCCATGCTGTTCCGTTGCACAAGCTGCGCCAGTTCCAGGATCTGGGTCATCAGGTTACCCTTATTATTGGCGACGGAACCGCCCTTATCGGCGACCCTTCCGGCCGTAACTCCACGCGCCCTCAGCTTACGCGTGAACAGATCAAGGAAAATGCCCAGACTTACGTTGACCAGGCCTTTAAGGTACTTGATCCCGAAAAGACCACCCTTCGTTACAACTCCGAATGGATTCTTTCCTTGGGTATGGAAGACCTTCTGAAGATCGCTTCCAACTTCACCGTTGCTCGCATTCTCGAGCGCGATGACTTCCATAACCGCTACACGTCCGAGCTGCCAATCAGCCTCCACGAGTTCCTGTATCCCATCATGCAGGCATATGACTCTGTGGTTATCAAGGCAGATGTTGAGCTGGGCGGTACCGACCAGCTGTTCAACTTGCTTGCTGGTCGTGAGCTTATGGAAAAGATGGGCATGGAGCCCCAGGTGTGCCTGACGCTTCCTTTGCTGGAGGGTACCGATGGCGTTAAGAAGATGTCCAAGAGCTACGGCAACTACATCGGCCTTACTGATGCTCCTAATGATATGTTCGGCAAGGTAATGTCTATTCCCGATGAATTGATGGTGAAGTACTACCGCCTGGCTTCCACCGTGCCGGTAGACCAGATTGATGCCATCGAAAAGGGCTTGGCAGCCGAAGAGATTCATCCGAATCGCTGCAAGCGCGATTTGGCTCAGAACATTGTTGCGGCTTACTATGACGAGGAAGCCGCAAAGGAAGCCGAGGCTGCTTTCGATCGTCAGTTCAAGCAGCATGAGGTTCCAGAAGATATCCCCGAGTTTGCTGCCGACCTTACTCCTAACGAAGAGGGCATGGTGTATCTGGCGAAGCTCATTGCCGATTCCGGGCTTACGAAATCCACCGGTGATGCCCGTCGCATGATCGACCAGGGCGGTGTGAAGATCAACGGCGAAGCTGTTGCGGCTAAGGCCTACAACGTAGCTCCCGAAGCCCTGACGGGTGCTGTTATCCAGGTAGGAAAGCGCAAGTTCGTTCGCTTGGTGTAATTCTTCCAGGTAGGAAAGCGCAAGTTCGTTCGCTCACCGTAAGGGCTGCAGGGCGCCGGGCAGGCACTCGGCAAAACCAAAGAGCTTTTTAATGGGATCCCCGTTTGGGGATCCCATTTTTATGCCCGCATTGAGTTGGCTGCACGGTTCCGCTCGTTTGCGGCGGTACGGGACGCGGATGGCGGAATGCGACGACAGCGATGAAGGCGGCAGCGTGGGCAACGGCGGCGATGGGCGCGGCGCGGGCGTAGGGCGCGGCTGGCGCAAGCGAGGTGGCAGAGGCCCGCGCATGCGGCAAGCGAGCCAGACCCGGCCGCAGGGCGCAAGGCCAGTTCGGCCAGTTCGGCCTGTGCGCGGGCCCGCGGCCCGCGAACCGCCGACGTGAAAGGCCGGGCAG
>JAUNWY010000016.1 GCA_030540085.1 Eggerthella sp. | reverse complement strand
ACGGCGCTGCCTGCGCTCATGGCGATGCTTACGTGCGCTGCCGCCAGCGCGGGCGAATCGTTCACGCCGTCACCGATCATAACCACGCGGTGGCCTTCAGCCTGCAGCTGCTCCACAATCTCGTGCTTATGCTCGGGCAGCAAATCGGCCTTGAATTCCGTGATGCCGGTTTTCGCAGCGATGCGGCGAGCGGAACGCTCGTTGTCGCCGGTGAGCATGATTACGCGCTTGAAGCCTTCGGCGCGCAGCTCTTCCACAACCTCGGCCACGTTTTCCTTCAACGGGTCTTCAATGTACAGCACGCCCCACAGCGTGTTGTCTACCGCAAGGAACAAAGGCGAGGTGCCTTCGGCCTTTTCGTGGATGGCTTCCAGCTCTTCGGCAGGGATGGCCACGTGCTCGTCTTCCACCACGAAGTGCTCGGAGCCGATTACGCAGCGCTTGCCGTTGATGCTGGAAGCAATGCCGTGGGCAACCACGTACTCAACCTCGGCGTGGCGTTCGCGGTGCTCCAGCCCCTGCTTCAGCGCTTCGTTGACTACGGCACGTGCCACGGGGTGAGGGAAGTGCTCTTCCAGGCAGGCGGCCAGGCGTAGCACCTCTTCAGCGGGCATTTCGTTGTAGCTGGTTACCTCGCGCACGGAAGGCGCGGCCTGGGTGAGTGTGCCCGTTTTGTCGAACACGATAACGTCGGCTTCTGCCATATGCTTGAAGTAACGCGAACCCTTCACCGTGAAGCCGCGCTTGGCGCTTTCGCTCTGTGCCGCCATAACGGCAATGGAGCCGGAAAGGCGCAGTGCGCAGGAGTAATCCACCATCAGCGCAGCAGCCGTTTTGGTGAGGTTGCGCGTGGTTGCCGCCACGATGCCGGCCAGCAGGAAGTTCCACGGCACCAGTTTGTCGGCCATGGCCTCGATGTGCTTCTGCTCGGTCGATTTCATCGCCTCGGACTGCTCTACCATTGAAACGATGGAACGCAGCTTGCTTTCCTCGGGGTTGCCGGAAACGCGAACGAAGATCTCGCCTTCCTCAACGGCGGTGCCAGCATAGACGGTATCGCCTTGCTTGCGCACGATGGCCAAAGGCTCGCCGGTGAGCGAGCTCTGGTTTACGCCTGCTTCGCCGGAAATAACCTCGCCGTCGGCGGGAACCTGGCAGCCCAGGCGCACCACTACGGTGTCGCCCTGCTTTAGCTCGCCGATGGCAACCTCGCGCTCAACGTCGCCTTCCACCACGGTAGCGGTGCTGGGGATGTCAAGAAGTGAGCGGACCAGGCTGCTTTCGCTGCGACGCTGGGTATAATCCTCCAGGATTTCGCCCACCTTCAGCAGGAAGATGGTGCTGCCCGCGGTTGCGGGCTTGCCCTGGATGAAGCCCATGGCAATGGCGGCGCCGTCCAAAACAGGCACGTCAAGGCGGCCATGGCGCAGCGAATCGAACGCAGCCTTCCAGAACGGGATGGCGGAAATGATGGTCCAAGCGGTGCGTAGCGGTGCCGGCAGGAACCAGCGGCGCATGGCGCGGAACACGATCATGTTGGCAATCTGCGCGAACAGATGACGCGGACGCGGTGCCAGCATCAGCGAGTTTTCAGGCTCCCAGGATTTGACCTCCTTGTATGTGAGCGCTTTGAGCTTGCTTACTACGGTGGTGCGCGCCAGGGCAAGCTCGGCTTTGCCGGTTCCTCCGAAGGTTACCGAAAGCGAGCCTGCTTTTGGATAGGCGACGCATTTGGTTACGCAGGGGAGCGCCAAAAACGTTTCCTCGAGCGCGATCGCATCGTGCTCAGGGATTTTTCCCTGAAGATCGAATCGGATCCTTCCGGGGATCTCGTGTTTGATCGCGAAACGCATGGTTGTTACTTGCCTTCTGCTTCCTGGGCTTCGGCGAGCTCTTTGGCAGCCTCTTCTTCGGTTTCTTCCTCGCCCTTGTCGTAGCCTGCTTCAGCGAGGATGTCGTCGAGTTCCGCCTTTGCTTCGTCGACGATTGATTCGGCCTCTTCCTTAACCTTCAAGCCCTGGGCAACGGTTGCGACGGCAGCCTTGCGCACCGGCTCGCTTTTCAGTGCCTTAACGCCGAGGGTTCCCAGCAAAAAGCCTGCTCCTACGAGAATTCCATGATTCATTGCGTCCTCCTTAGAACTGCTTTTGTATGGTGAAAGTACACCACCCTTAACATTCGAAGTTTACCACTGCAAACATCGTCTGGTTGAAAATGTTTGTCAGTGTTAACAGAAGTGCAAGGTGGCAATTCGAGGCAGATTCGACCAAGCTGATAAGGTGCATGGTCCCAGCTTGAAACGCGCTGTGTTGTGGGCCCAGTTAAAGGGGGGGATCCCAATGCGATAATGCGTTGTTTGCAAGCGCGGTGTTCAGCTGATAGGAGGACAGCTGCTGCGACATTGGCGGCGAACCATCGGGCCATTCGCCGCTTGTGGGCCAGCCTTGCTTTTTGCCCGATGCCATTCACAAGGGGCGCATGGCTGTTGTCGGCGGGCTATTTGGCAGGAGCTAAGCCAACGAGTAACGGAGAACGCCTTGTGCGTCCTCTTCTCTATTTATTTGGCCTTTGTCGGCAAGATATTCAAGATACGAAAACGTCATGGCTATGCGCCGTACGCGCATGCCGAACTCCAGCTCGTCGAACGCCCCATGAGAGCGCTGTGCAGAGGCGGCAACCTCTTTCGCCGTTGCGGCTTTTAGCTGAGACATGATTTCCATTCGCTTTGCCAGCGGTTTTTTGAACTTGCTAATCATGTATTCGTAAAACGCATTGATGTGGGCTGCTCCGTAGAGCGGTTCGTGATGGGACATGAACACCGTTTCGAAGTCCATCTCCTTTAAGCGGGGAAATGTGCTCAGGAAACGGTCGAGCAAGTGATCGTTGCGCCCAAATTGAACAAGAGAGGGTGCGGCATCTACCACATGGTCGCCGCTGAACAGTATCTTTTTCTTTGAGTCGCCGAAGCACAGATGCTCGGGTGCGTGGCCGGGCGTTTCGATTGCGGAAATGGTCCAGTCGCCAACCGATATGGTATCGCCATCATGAAGGACGGTAGCGTGGGGCGTGGAAGGTTGCTGCACCTGCATGATGTACAGCAGCGTGTCGCGAAATTCCTCCCAACGGGTATCCAGTGCTTCGGGCCACCCGATAGCACGTGCGTAATCACGGCAAAACTCTTCGTTCACCTGGGGCAAGGTACCATGGTATACCGTGCGTCCCCCTTGGTTCAAAAAATAAGAGAGATTGCCTACGTGGTCGGCGTGAAAATGGGTTATAGCAACATCGGTATTGCTCCAGGGCACTTCGGCTCGTTGAAGCATGGTATCGAGGTGTTCTGTTCCGGTGAGCTGGGGGTGGCCGAGGTCTATGAACAGACCCTGCTTGCCACGCTCAAAAAGCAGATACCGATCAATGCGATCGGCAAAGTAGAAATTCTTGACATCGAATACGGCATGCAAGAGTCCGGGCACCGGTTCTTCCAGGGAAACCATCTCGTACGTTACATCGCCGAGCATATCGTCAAAACCGCTTTTGTCTGCGGTTGAGCTGCTGAACGTATCGGCTTTCGCGGTTGGCTGAATCGTGGGGCTGGGTTGTGCTGGACTCTGCGACATGGGGTTTCCTTTCATCATTCCTATGATACGGGTCAAGGCCCTGTTTTGCGTATGGATTGTCGTTATTCGCATGCGAGTGGCCAACTGCTGGCGATAACTTTGGTCTGTTGCTCTGATTTGCCTGCGGATTAGTGTTCCGTCCCACTGTCGCAACAGCTTTTCGGGTGATTTTGCAAGAAAATTGCGATTGCGGACGATTTGAGCTCGTTGGTTTGGGTTTTTTCGGGTAAATCCCCTCGTTTGAGGGCTAAAATCGCCGTTTTGCGCCAAGTACAATTTGCTGAGGGATCGCGTCCCAATAGCTGGTGTCCGGGCACCTTGCCAGAAAAAGGTGCGGCCG
>JAUNWY010000007.1 GCA_030540085.1 Eggerthella sp. | reverse complement strand
GGCGTAGAATGAAGAAGGTTCCAGGCGGGCTGACACCAACATTCGGGACACTACTCAGCTTTGCTTCTTCAGGACGGAAATAAGCCGTTTTTGTTGCGGTTTTGTACCCTGATCCGAGTTTTGCTGCCACGTAACAATTGCCAATCACAAAAAAGTTGCAATTCGAACCGATTTTTTGTTTCTGAGCCCTTGGAGCAGTCCCGAGATAGTACCGGGGGGGGGATGTTACGGACCCTGTGCGGGGCATCGTAGTCTCGGCGCGTGGCGCTGTGGGCTCGAGGCGGCGCTGGGGGTGTGCACGGCACGCGACGTCGTGGACTCGAGGTGGCGCTGGGGGTGCGGGTCGGCTCGGTGCGATGCAGGGCGGGGCTGGGGCGGACTCAATGCGGCGCTAGGATGTGGCCCAGGCGCAGCGTTGGGCGCTGCACATGTGCGGCATAGTGATGTGGCCCAGGCGCGGTGGCGTGAAATGCGGGTGGCGTTGCGGGTCGGCCCGGTGTGGAGCACAGGGCGGCACTGTGGACTGGGGCTTTCGCCCGTGCGTGCTGCGATATTGCTCTCTCGTAAAAATAAGTAACGCCACGTTACTAAAATTTGATTTCCGCTACAATAGGCGCTGAGGATTTGTAGAAGATCAGGCAAGGAGCCCCTATGAGCAATCTTTTGGATACCCCTAAGCTCGGTTTTGGCTGCATGCGTTTGCCTCTTACTGATCCCAAGGATCAGAAGAGCATCGACATCGAGCACTTGAAGAAGATGGTCGACACGTTCATAGAAGCTGGCGGCACGTATTTCGATACCGCCTACGTCTACCATGAAGGCGAATCGGAAGTTGCCATGCGCAAGGCGCTGGTTGAGCGCTATCCGCGCGATTCATTTACTATCGCCACCAAGTGTCTGGCTTGGGCTCAGCCAACCGCCGAAGATGCTAAAGCGTGTCTGGATACTTCGCTGGAGCGTCTGGGTACTGACTACATCGACTTCTACCTGCTGCACAACATGGGCGGTGCGCGCACGGCGAAATTCGATGAGTACGGAATGTGGGAATGGGCCGCGCAGAAGAAGGCCGAAGGCGTTATCAAGCACTTGGGCTTCTCGATGCATGACAACGCCGAAACGCTGGACAAGTTGCTTACCGATCATCCCGATATGGATTTTGTCCAGCTGCAGGTGAATTACCTTGACTGGGAAGACCCCGTGGTGGAATCGCGCAAATGCATGGAAGTTGCGCAAAAGCATGGTGTACCCGTTGTGATTATGGAGCCCGCCCGCGGCGGTCGCTTGGCGGACTTGCCGGAACGCGGCGCAAGCGTGTTGAAAGCGGCCGACCCCGACAAGAGCGTGGTTTCGTGGGCCTATCGATTCTGCTACAACCTGTCCAACGTTATCAGCGTGCTCTCGGGTGTATCGACGTTAGAGCAGATTCAGGAAAACGTGCGCGAATGGAAAGAAAACGAGCCTTTTGACGCTTCCGAAGAAAAAGCGTTGGGCGATGCGGTTGACGCTCTGAAGAGTGTAGGGTTGATCCCTTGCACCAACTGCCGCTATTGCGTGAAAGATTGCCCCGCTGGCGTGAAGATTCCCGAAGCCTTGGGCTTGCTGAACTTGGAGAAGATGACCGAGAACCGCGAATTTGCGAAGAGCCAGTACGCCTGGCAAACCCGTGACGGCCGCGCCTCCGTTTGCATTCAATGCGGCGCCTGCGAGGATATGTGCCCGCAAGGCATCAACATCATCGAGCTGCTTGAGGATGCCGCCGATCATTTCGAGTAGCGTGGGAAATTAGGGACAGGTGCCAAATTCCCGCCTAATGGGCAGGGCCCCGCTTGCGATGCAATTCGCAAGCGGGGCCCTGTTTTTTGCGCACGATAGCGTAAGTGGGGAACTGGTACCAGTCCCAACTTTCCCAGTATCTAAAACGTTAAAAACGTGTTCGGGCGTAACTTCTGAATTAACAACGGTTCAGGTGATTTTTTCATTTGAAGTGCCGACGTTAAAACGGTCTGAGAACTCGATTTTCAGCCCCAGATTTCCTCTTCGATGGCGCAATACTAGCGCCGTGCCCGTCGCCTACGCGTACTCATAGGCGACGGGCAGGTTCGAAAGAAGAAGAGGAAAGAGGAAGAACCGAATGGAACAAAAAGCTTGGAACGCAAAGCGCGTTGGAATGATGCTTTTGGCTTTGATGATGGCCGCAAGCGCTTTGCTGTTCGCTACGGGGTGCTCGTCTCAGAGCAATCAAAAGGAATCGAGCGACCCCATCACGATGGTTTGGCTGCCTGATAATTCGTCTGCCGACCTTACCCAGTCTCGCGAGGCTATCGGCAATGTGATCAAGGAAGCAACCGGCCGCGACGTTGAGCTGATGACCACCACCGATTACAACGTAGCCATCGAGGCGATTTCCTCCGGTTCTGCTCAGATGGCGCTGCTTGGTGCTGAGGGTTACGTTCAGGCAAATTCGAAGAACGGTGCTGTTCAGGCTGCTTTCACCAACAGCGACGAAAACGGAACGCTCGACGGCGCTTGCTACTATAGTCGCATTTGCGTTCCCGTTGACCAGGCGGACAACTACAAGGATGGCGACGGCTATTCCCTGGAGAATCTGAAGGGCAAGAAGTTTTCGTTCGTATCCGCAACGTCTACTTCAGGCTTCAAGGTTCCCTCCAGTGCCATCATGAAGAAGTGCGGCGTTGAGTCTTCCGACGACCTTCTGCAGGACGGCACGTTCTTCAGCAAGGTAATGTTCGGCGATTCCCATCAGGGCTCTGCGGTGAACCTGCTTTCCGGCCAGGCTGATGCTGCTGCATTCGACGATGTTGACGTAGACATGTACTTCGACCTGGTATCCGGCAGCGCTAACACCCCTGGTGCGGTATACAAGGTAAAGGATGATGCGCCTGCACCGTTTGACTCGGTTCACGGCAAGGAATTTACCATCATCGGCATCACTCCCGTACTGAACGCACCGTTCTGCTACAACACCGACAAGCTTTCTGCGGATGAGCAGCAGAAGATCACTGAAGCATTCTGCTCTGAGGAAACCGCATCCAACAAGGAAATCTTTGCTGACCCTGACGACGAGAACGCCAAGGCGATCTTCGACAAGGATTCCGACAAGACCTGCTTCGTTGCCTGCGACGATGCATGGTACAACCCCATCCGCGAGCTTGGTGCATAAAGCATGGAGCAACGTCGGGAGCTGCTGACCGTTGAGCACCTGACGAAAAGCTACGACGGCAGGGGGAAAGCGCTTCACGATGTGTCGCTTTCCCTTCGTCGTGGCGAGTTCGTCACGGTTATCGGGCCTTCGGGGGCAGGAAAATCCACCTTCTTGCGCTGCATCAATCGCCTAATTGACGCTTCGGAGGGAAGCATCGTGTTTGATGGGCGCGAGATCACCAGCATGAACAAGCGGCAAATGCGCGAAGCACGCCGCGACATCGGGATGATCTTTCAGCACTACAACCTGATTCATCGAGCGACTGCAATCGAAAACGTTTTGCAAGGGCGCCTGGGGTACCTGTCGAACTTCCGTGGCATTTTCGGCTTGTACAGCGAAGAAGACAAGCGCAGCGCGTTTGAGCTGTTAGACAAAATGGGCCTTGCTGAATTCGCATATCAGCGCGCCGATCAGCTTTCTGGCGGTCAGCAGCAGCGAGTGGGCATTGCGCGTGCGTTGGTGCAGGACCCGCTCTTGATGCTGTGCGATGAGCCCATTGCCAGCCTCGACCCGAAATCTTCCCGCGTGACGATGGAGATGCTTCGTTGGGTTTCCGACGAATTGGGCGTTGCCTTCCTGGTGAACCTGCATCAGGTCGACTATGCCATCGAGTATTCCGATCGGATTGTTGCGCTGAAGAAGGGCGTCAAGGTGTTCGACGGCACGCCTGATGAGCTGGACGCAAAAACCATTTCCGACATTTACGGCACTCCGTATGTGCATGAGGGTGCACATGGCGTGGAAGGGGAGAGCGCAGGTGCGGTAGCTGCGGGCGCGGCAGGCGCAAGAGTTGCGGAGGACGCGGGCACGGGCATGTCGGCCGCAAGTGTTGGCCTGACAGGCTCAGGTGCGGCAGGCTCTGGCGCAGCTGCAGGCGTAAGAGGCGTAGGCGCGGCGGGCACGGGCCTGTCAGCCGCGAGCGCGGCAGATGCCGCCGAGCTTGACCGGGCTGCCGTGGCTGCAGTGATCGAGGAGGCAAAGGCCGTCACACGAGCGAATGCTGCGGTGATCGAAGAATCGAAAGCCGCTACTCGCGTCAATGCTGCAGCGGTTGAAGAAGCGAAACCTGCCCCGCAACCGCATGCTGGCAAGCTTCGACTGCAGACTGACGAAGCCCCTCATGCTGAGGTGCGCGCATGACCGTCAAGTTTGCGAAGGCGGCAGCTTCTGGCGAAGGGCGTTCAGTTGCTTTCGCCGGCAACGAAGCCAAGGCGGCGGCGGAGGTCCATACCGCTCGTTGGTTCTTTCGGAAACGAACGCTGTGCATCGTGGGGTTGGTAGCGGGCTTTCTTGCTATCAACGCGCTTTCCGGTTCGTATGTCGATTTCGACTTCATGGAGGCGGCGGCAGATATCCCTGGCGGCCTTGCCTGGATGGCGGTGAGCTTCTTGCCGAGTGCCGCATCGCTTGAAAAATTGCCGCAGATTATGCCTGCGCTTCTTTCCACGGTGCTCGACTCGATTGCTGCCAGCACCACGGCGGCACTGCTTGCCTATGTTGTTGCGGTGCTTGGATCGCGCTCGGTGGGACTCGGCGGCGTGGCGCAGGTTTTGGCGCGCGGCATCGCATCACTGTTCCGCAACATTCCCGTTGTTGCCTGGGCGTTTATCCTTTTGTTCTCGTTCCATCAAAGCGAGTTCACCGGCTTTTTAGCTCTGCTCCTAGGCAGCTTCGGCTATCTGACCCGTTGCTTTTTGGAAAGCATCGACGAAATAAGCTCGGGCACCATTGAGGCGCTTCGAGCCACGGGTGCGAGCTATTTGCAGATTGTGGCGCAGGGGGTTATTCCCCTTTCGATCACTTCGGTGGTGAGCTGGATGTTGTACATGGTGGAGACCAACATTCGCGATGCCACGTTGGTAGGTATCCTTACCGGCACGGGCATCGGATTCGTGTTCAACCTGTTTTACAAGAGCTTCCGTTATGACGTGGCGGGCTTGGTGATTCTGCTGATCGTGGTGGTGGTTATCTGCTGCGAAAGCGTTTCCAACTATGTAAGGAGGCGCATCCTATGAGGCAGTTTGCCGAAGAAGACGCGGCTTGCCAGCCTGTAGCTCGGCAGGATGCAGCTTGCGGAGGCTCAGCTAGCGAAGGCGCAGCTTGCGCCGGAGCGCGCTTTTCGCGAACCGGCAAGATCAAGACGCGCTGCATGAACAAGTCGAACGCGGTGCTTGGGGCAACGCTGGGTGTGCTGGCTGTGATAACGGTGCTGACTTTCGTGCTGATGGATTACGGCGACACACCGCTTTTGGAGGCAACGGCAAATGCTCTGGGCGATTTTGCAACCATGCTTACGCAGCCGGGGCTCGGCGGGCATTTCACCCTTGCCGATTTGGTGGACGGCCTCTTCATTTCATTGGCGCTTGCAACGCTTACCACGGTGCTGGGTGCGGTTATCGCTTTCGTTTTGGGGCTTTGCGCGGCCATGAATTTGTCGAACCGCGCCGCTTCGAACGCCATCAAAGCGGTTATGTCGCTGTTCCGCGCCGTGCCCACCATCTTATGGGTGCTCATCTTCACGGTTGCCATCGGCTTGGGTCCAGAAGCAGCGGTGGTGGGCCTTTTGTTCCACGGCATTGCGTACCTGACCAAGGCTTATTCGGAAAGCTTTGAAGAGGTTGACCCCGGCGTGGTGGAAGCCCTGCGTGCTTCGGGTGCTTCATGGTGGCAGGTGGTGTTTTCCGCTGTTGTGCCCGAGAAGTTGTCCGAGATTCTTTCCTGGACGTTCATTCGCTTCGAAATTAACTTCGTCAACGCTGTTGCCGTGGGCGCCGTTGCAGGTGCGGGTGGCATTGGCTATCAGCTGTTTTTGGCGGGCAGCTTCTACTACGACATCCATGAAGTGGGCCTGATCGTGTACTTCTGCTTCGTGGTGGCCGTTGCGCTGGAACTTCTTTCGACTCAATTGCGTAAGCGTTTCATCGTGCAGAACTAGGAGAAAAGATGAACAGAAAAGAACGTACACGCGTTTTGGTGGAAGGCAATCGCAAGGTTCTTTCCCGTATGGCGTGCGAAGCGGAGCAGCTTTACGCCGTTGCGATGGTGAAAGAACCCGCAGAGGAACTGGTGATGCTGAAGGTGCGCGAAGTCGCTCAGTGCAGCCTGTTCTATCTGGGCGAAGCGCTTATGACCTCGTGCGCAGTTCGCATCGGCGGCGCCCATGGCTACGGCATGGTGCTGGGAGAGGACCGCAAGAAAGCCCGTGATTTGGCGATTGTCGATGCGGTGTATGCCGCAGGCGGCAACGAGATTTTACTGCTGGCCTGGGAAGAGATGCTCGAGGAAGAGCGGCAGCGTTTGGCTGAATCGGAGCAGAAGCACGCGGAGGCGCTGCTCCGTACCCAGGTAGATTTTTCGACGATGGAAGTTTAAGGATGATTGCGAATAACGTAGAAACCCATGTGGCTCAGCGCGCGTTTCGGCAGGTGCTGGAAGCTTTTGCTCGTCCTGGCACCATTGGGCAGGTTGATGCTTTTCCAAAAAGCGGCGAAACTGCGCCAGTGCCGGGCTGCTTTGAAACAGCGGTGCGCCTTTTTGTTGATCAGGCGGTGACCTTTTGCGCGGTTGGGGCCGCATCGCAGGATGTTGCTCGCTGGCTGACCGTGCAAACCCACGCAAAGCAAGCACAAGCGCAAGGGGCTGATTTCGTGTTGGCTCCCGTGGCAAGCGACGCGGTTCATGCTGAAGCGATTGCCCAGGCAAAACCGGGCACGCTTGAGGAACCAGAAAAGGGCGCCACGGTTGTATTGCTAGTCGATTCCATTTCCGCAGCTCCCGCCAAGGGTTTAACGCGCTTGGAGCTTTCGGGACCTGGCATCGAAAAGACCGCCGAACTGTATGTGAGCCAAGCGGAATGGGCGCACGCTCGTGCGGAGCGAGCAGATGAGTACCCCTGCGGCATCGAGATCTTGCTTGTTGACGGCGAAGGCAACGTGGCGGCGCTCCCCCGCACTACCCGCATTGAAAACACGCTCGCCTGCTTGGGCGGAAGCAAAGGGGAGGTGGCGTAATGGGATACGTTGCAGTGCGTGGCGGCGGCCTTGCTATCGAGGAAAGCCTTAAGCTTCTTGAGCGCGAGCGCGTTGAGGGTTCGAATAGCGTTTCCGTTGACGCGGTGGAAGATGCGTTTCCCGGTCTTGTGGAACAGGTGATGGGCGAGGCTTCTCTTTACGCGCCTCGTCTTGCTGCTGTGGCATTGAAGCAGGCGCAGGGCTCACCCGAAGAGGCGGTGTTTCTGCTGCGCGCGTTTCGCTCGACGCTTGAACGCCCGTATGTCTCGCGCGAGATCAAGGGCGAGAACATGGCGGTTGAACGCCGTATCTCGGCGGCTTTCAAAGATGTTCTTGGAGGCCAGCTGTTGGGGGCAACACGCGATTATTCCCACCGCTTGATCCGCTTCGATTTGGAGCGCGAGACCGATGGGGATGCGGCGAAGGTGCGCCGTGCTTACGACGACGAGCTGGATGCGGCGTGGGCGGCGCTCAGCGAAGAAGAGCGCGAAGAGCATCGTGCTGCTGCGGCAAAGCTGAAGCATATGCCGAAGGTGCTGGATTATCTTCGCAAAGAAGGTTTGATCGACGAATGCGCCGAAAACAACGATGCCCCTGTTGATGTGACTATGGAGCCGCTGGTGTTTCCCGCGCCGCGGTCTGCTCGTTTGCAGACGCTTGCCCGCGGCATGACTCAGGGTGTAACCACCTTAGGCTATGCGGCCATCAGGGGTTTTGGCCCCTCGCATCCTACGGTAGGCGAATTGCGCTCTGGATCGGTTGAGGTGTTGGTTGATCATCCTCTGGCCGACGGATCCGATGAAGGCGACGCCTACTATTTGGGCAGCATTCCCGTGACGGAAGTGGAAAGCGTATTCGCGGTGGACCGCTCCAAAGAAGGCAAGTCGCAGATGGGCTTCAAGGTGGGCTACGGCATGGTGATGGGACATCAGGAGACTAAGGCGATCGCGATGAGCGTGCTTGATTTCTGCCTTGAGCAAGGCGACAAGCGCTACCCCACGCAGGATGAGGAGTTCGTCCTGTACCACGTGGACGGCGTTGAGGCTACCGGCTTCGTATCCCACTTAAAGCTGCCGCACTACGTAACCTTCCAATCGAAGCTTTTCAGCGTGCGTTCCACGGTGAAGGGGGATGAGCAGTAATGCGTCAGCTCTATAATTTTGCCTTTTTCGACGAGGCTTCGAAGCGCGAGATACGCCGCGCCATTATCAAAGGCGTTTCCATTCCAGGCCATCAGATTCCCTTCGCTTCGCGCGAGATGCCTATTGGCCGAGGCTGGGGCACGGGCGGCTTGCAGGTAACGTTGGCGCTTATTGGTCAGGATGACGTACTGAAAGTGATCGATCAGGGCGCCGACGACAGCGTGAATGCGGTGAACATCAAGAAGCTCGTGGCCGAAACCACCGATGTCGAAGTAACCGAGAAAACGCAGCGCGCAAGCCTTATCCAATCGCGCCATCGTATCCCAGAGCAGCCGCTTTCGGCAGATCAGATACTTGTTCTGCAAGTTCCGATGCCCGAGCCCCTGCGAAATTTCGAGCCAAGTGAGGCAAAAACGCGCGTGCTTCATGCCGAAGCGGACTACACCGGGGCGTGGCTAGGGCTGTTCGACCAGATTGTGCGCTACGGCCATACTGTTACCAATGCAGATCACCCGTGTTTGGTGGAAGGGCGCTATGTAATGGCTCCTTCGCCTATACCCCGCTTCGACACAATGCGGCTCAACATGGCTCAGAACCTGACGCTTTTGGGCGCGGGTCGCGAAAAGAAGATCTATGCCGTCCCTCCCTTTACCCATGTTCATCCGCTCGATTTCGAAGATTACCCCTTTGCGGTAGAGAGCTTTGAGGGGAAGAGCTGTCGCTTGTGCGGTGCCACCGATGTGTACCTGGACGAATTGGTGGACGAGGAAACGGGCAAGACATATTACCAGTGCAACGACACGGCGTACTGCCAGCAAAGGCGAGAGGAGGGGCGCAATGAATAAGGTGCCCGCTATGGATGAAGAGCCCTGTTTGCAGGTGCGTCATGTGTCGAAGCGCTTTGGCGAAGGCTGCGACCATTGCTTGGGCGGCGGCGAGCTGGAGCGCAACATCTGCCCGAAGTGCAAGACAGTGCACGCGGTTCGCGATGTGAGCCTGGATTTGTATCCTGGCGAAATCGTGGGAATCGTGGGTGAGTCGGGTAGCGGCAAATCCACTTTTATGCAGTGCCTGTACTTCGACCAGATCGCCACTGCAGGTACGGTGCGCGCTGTTGCCTACGATGGCGGCGAGGCGAATTTGCTGGAACTTTCCTCGCAGCAGAAGCGCAAGGTGCGCAACACGGTGCTGGGCATGGTGTACCAGAACCCGTATTTGGGCTTGCGCATGAATTTTTCCTCCCTTTCGAATATTGCCGAGCAGATGATTGCAGCCGGCAATCGTAACGTGGAGTCGATGCGCGCTCGCGGCAATGAGCTTTTGGGGAAGGTGAACATCCCCCTTTCGCGCGCAGGTGATGCGCCGGCAACGTTTTCCGGTGGCATGCAGCAGCGCGTTCAGATTGCCAAGGCGCTTTCGAACAACCCTCCTGTGCTGCTTTTGGATGAAGTTACCACGGGCCTCGATCTTTCCGTGCAGGCCAGCGTTCTTGACCTGATTCTGCAGATCAAACGCGATTTCGGCGTAAGCATGCTGGTGGTAAGCCACGATTTGGGCGTTATTCGCATGCTGGCCGATCGCACGTTCGTGATGCTGAACGGGCAGGTTGTAGAGCACGGTCTTACCGATCAGGTTTTGGAAGATCCTCAACATTCCTACACCCAGCAGCTGGTGTATTCGCTGCTGTAGATGGGCGCCTTTGCCCAGCGGCGCTTTTCTGGGCGCCGCATAGATTGATAACCCAATGCAAGGAGAAATGCATTTATGGAAACAAATTCGCTTGTGATTCGCGGAGGTAACGTGGTTACCGAAGATGCGATTCTGCCCAACCACGACATCGTTGTTGAAAACGGAACCATTGTGCGCATTGCGCCGACGCTTGCCAATGCTCGCACGGTTGATGCTCAGCTTGACGAGAACACGTCGGGCATGGTGGTTGATAAGGAAACCGGTTTTCCTGTGGTGGATGCGCGCGGTGCGTATGTGGTGCCGGGCATGATCGACGTTCATTCCGATTATATCGAGTCGGTGGCATCGCCGCGACCGAGCGTTGTTATGGACCTGCCCACTTCGCTGTACAAGGTTGACCGTGAGCTGGTTTCCCATGGCGTAACCACTATCTACCATTCGCTTTCGGTGTATGGGGCTAAGATTTTCGACCACAAGCCTATTCGCAATTTCAAGAATGTGAGCAAGCTTGCTGAAAGCATTTCAGATATGCGCGAAAGCGAAGAGCACGACCACCTTATTCGACATCGTTTCCATTTGCGCTTGGAGCTTGATTCCGTCGACCGTGTGGACGAAGTGTATAACTACCTGCAGGATGGCAAGGTGGATTTGATCTCGTTCATGGATCATACGCCGGGCCAGGGTCAGTATCGTGATTTGCTGGTATTCAGCGACACCATCAAGGGGTACCGTGACGGCATTTCCGACGAAGAGGTTGCCGCCATTGTTGAGGTGCAGCAAGCTGCCGACAAAATTGGCCCCGAGCAGCTGAGTGAGCTTGCCGAACTTGCCCATGAGCAGGGGATTTCGCTTGCTTCACACGATGACGATTCAAAGGAAAAACTCGATTACATGGGCACATTGGGTGCGTCGATTTCCGAGTTTCCCGTCGATATGGAAACGGCGTGCGATGCACACGCGCGAGGCATGTTTACCTTGGCGGGCGCCCCGAACGTGATGATGGGGCATAGCCATTCGGGCAACCTTTCGGCGCGTGAAGGTGTGGCTCATGGTGTAATCACCATGCTGTGCAGCGACTACTATCCGGCTGCCCTTATTGATGCGGTGTTTATCCTTCATCGCGAATGCGACATGCCCCTTCCCGAAGCGTTTGCGCTGGTGACGGCTAATCCTGCCAAGGCAGTGGGCATCTATTCCGAAGTTGGCACACTTACGGTTGGCAAGCGTGCGGATATTCTGCTGGTGCGCGAGATTGGGTGCGCGCCCAATGTACAAACCACCACGCCGGTTATTACGCGCGCCTTCGTGGGCGGCAATTCGGTGTACCGTTCGCATTACCCCGATCAGCCTCACGGCTACGATCGCTAGGGGCTGCCATGAAAGAGCTTCTGAAGATCGACGATCTTTCCAAGTCGTTTGTGATGCACCGTGCGGAGCGCCGCATTTTGGGTTGTCAGCATATTCACCTTTCGCTTATGCCGGGCGAATTCGTGGGCATTACGGGGCGCAGCGGGTCGGGCAAATCGACCATTCTGCGGTGCATCTATCGCACCAATTTGCCGGAGTCGGGCGCTATTTGGTACGACTCGGAATCGTTTGGGGCGCTTGATTTGTGTCAGGCGAGTGAACGTCAGATGATCTACCTGCGCAAATACGAGATGGGCTATGTTTCGCAGTTCTTGAATGCCCTGCCGCGCCAAACCGCCTACGACATCGTATTGAAGAGCGCCCTGGAAACCTTCGGTGCCGATGAGGAGGAAAAGGCAACGTGGGAAACCGAGCGTATGCTGCGTCATTTTGACATTGATGAATCGCTGTGGTTGCTGTATCCGCGTACATTTTCCGGCGGCGAAAAACTTCGCTTGAACATAGCCGCTGCCATGATCAAGCAACCGCGTTTGCTGCTGCTTGACGAGCCTACCGCTTCGTTGGATGCGGCGTCAAAGGTGAAGGTGCGTGAGCTGATCGAGCAATTGAAGGCGCAGGGGACTACGATGTTGGGGATTTTCCACGACCTCGAGTTCATGGAGGGTCTGTGCGACCATGAGTTCAATATGCAAAAGGGGGAAATAGTGCAATGAGCGAATGGCAGGGCACTAAAGAACGCACTGCGCAGGCATTTCGGCAGGAGCCGCTGTGGGATTTGCTGGGAGTGCAGCCCGGCAGGGAATTTCGCGCCGATCTGCATGCGCATACAACGCTTTCCGATGGGTCGGATTCGTTTTTGGAGCTGATGGGGAAGGCTCGCGTGCAGGGGGTTACCCATCTGGCGGTAACGAACCACGACACCACTGTGGGGCTTGATGCTGTTCAGCAGCAGGCGGCAGAGCACGGATTTTCGGTCGTGTGCGGTGTTGAGGTTAGCGCGTGGGATTCGACCGCAAAGCGGCGCGTGCATCTTTTGGGGTTGGGCATGCCCACTGACGCCCCAGCGGTGCGCGACTTGTGCTCGGCTACGTTGGAGCGCCGCACCGCCAATACGGCGTGGCAGATGCGCCAGCTGCTTGATGCCGGCTACGATGTGGACGTTGAGTACGCGGCACAGCTGGCCGGGCAGTCGACGGGGTTCTACAAGCAGCACTTGATGGCGGCGTTGACCGATGCCGATTTCAGCAGCGCAGAGTACCAATTCTTGTACAAGACGTTGTTCAAGGGCGGTGGCATCGCGCAGCGCGATATCGAGTACGTTGACATGTGCGATGCCGTGGCTACCATTGCGGCCGATGGAGGGTTGCCTGTTTTGGCGCATCCTGGCCAGTTCGATAATTACGAGGCGCTGCCTGCGCTCGTTGATGCGGGGCTTGTTGGCATCGAGAAGTATCATCCTGATCACGACTATCGCGATACGCAGCTGTGCGAAGAGCTTGCTGCGCGCTATAGCCTGTTTTGCACGGGCGGATCCGACTACCACGGACGTTTCGGCAAGGTGCCGTACCCTGGCTACCGCTTCATAGTGGGCCAAGCGTTTTAGGATGGGAAATAGGGACGGGTACCAGATTCTCACCAAACAAGCAGGGCCTTGCTTGCGATGATGTTCGCGAGCAAGGCCCTGCTTTTGTGTGCCATAGCGAAAGTGGGAATCTGACACCTGCCCCCATTTTCCCACCTTAACGAGTGAAGCCCCGCTTGCGATTGGTTCGCAAACGGGGCTTCATTTTTTGTTCGCTATAACTAGCTGGGAAAATGGGACCGGTCCCTATTGTCCCAGCTATATGCCGAGACCGCCCATGTTGTGGAAGCGCTTTTGCAGCATGTCAGTGGGGTAGGCGGTGTCGCAGAATTGCTCGATGGGGTTTTGCGGCGGAATGCCGTCGGTGCGGGCATCGGCACGCAGCAAAACGATGATGGTCATTGCAATATCGAGCGTCATGAAAATGGAAAGCGCTGCCGTTGCCACGCGGTACGGAGCGCCGGTGGTGTTCACGCGGTTGAAGATGCGCTGGCATAATTGCAGGCCAACCTTCACCCACAGCACGCCAATGGTGCCCCAGATGAGGCAATGGAACACATCGGTACGACCGTCGAAGTTGAGGGGGATGTTCAGGTAGCTCCAAGCCACCACGCCCCAGAACGTTTCCATGGCCCAGCTGGCGAAGTACTCAAGGCTGCCGCCCACAACGGCGCTTACCGCCAAAAGCAGTGGAACGCCTTTGTCCTGCAGGGGTTCGAGCAGCATGGTTAGCAGAACGGCCGCTAACCCGTAGATGGGCGAAAACGGACCCCAGATGAAGCCGGCGCGGCTTTCCAATTCGCCGAATGCCACCAGGTGTTGCAGCGTTTCGCCTATAAGCCCCATAACGGACATGCCCATGAAAATCCACACCAGCTGTCCTGGGTGTTCGGCAAGATGCGTTTGTTCGTGGGTTGCCGAAGCGGCATGACGGTTAAGTTCGCGAGCAAGTTCCACCACGGCAATCCTTTCGTTCGGGGTTTGTTATTTGCTGGCAGTGCGGCTCCCTTTGATGGGGAGGGGGAGTGCCCTGCGTTGTACGCCGCTGGCGCGGTGCTGGTTGCGTGCGATCTCCTTTAGGGAGCGGCGCACTCGCCGCGCGTTTGCGTGACGCTCCGCAGAGGCAGGCGCATTCGGCATGCGTTTGCGCGGTATCCCGCAGACGCCACCGCACTCGCCGAGCGTTTGCGCAGTATTGTTCATTGTAGCCCTCGCGCTTTGCTGCGGGCGAAAGGGGCAGGAAAACTACACCGCTTCGCACCTCTTGCCCCGCATTCCCTGCTTTGCGTCTGCCTGTTCGCTAGGCGCTATTCCAGTACGTCGCGGCACTCAAAGAGGGTGGATGCCAGGTTCGTCAGGCGAACGGTGTATAGGCCGCCGTCGGGCGAATTGGTCATGGTGCTCATAAGGTAGGTGGTGCCGTCGGTGCATTTGATGAGCCCCGCATCGCACAGACCGGTGAAGCGCTCGCTGCCAGAGCACCAGCCTGCCTTGTTGAGCACGGCTTCGACTTCTTCGTCGTCGCTTACGCCAGAGCGGATGAACGATACGTTCGTCTTCTCGTAGAGCGATGCCAGGTTTTGCGCGGTGGGCGTATTGGTTTTGAGGTACTGGTACGTGTGCAGCCACAGCAAGGCGGATTCGCGCGCGGAGTAGCGCGGGAAGTGCGTGTCGTGCATGATCTCGGAATCCACGCCGCAGGAATTGAGCCATTCGGCGAACCCTGCGCTGTCGTAGGTGTTGCGCAAGCTGCTGAATGCGCTGTTGTCCGAGTAGAGAATCATGGGCTGCATCAGGGAATATATAGACGACGAAACGCCGGAGCCCGCTGCTTCGCTGCCAGATGGGTAGGAAGCGTCGTTGTCGCCCAGGTGCTGGCACAGGTAGGCGGCGTAGGGGCCCTTGAATGAGCTGGCGCCGTATACGCGCGAGTCGAGGTTGTAGGCGATGCCCTTGCCGGTGTTCAGGTTGATAAGCGTGAAGCCAACGGTGTAGCCACCGCCTTCGATATTTTGGGTGGCTGCGGCAAGGGATTCTTGTTGCTCTTCGGAAAGCGGTGCGGCTTCCTCGCCTTCTATCAGGGAAAACGTGTCAGGGGTGGAGGCGAAGGAATCGACGCTGTTAAGCGCGTCAGGCGTGAGGCGTTGAGCGACGAGGCCCGCCGCCGCTTCGTCTGCGGCAGCATCCGTGGTGGTTGCAACGGCGTTTGCTGCGTAGCTCGCAAAGCCGCTGCCGAGGAGGGCGCCGTTAGGGGAGGGCTTGCTGTTCGACGCCACGGCAGCGCCGATGCCCACCACAGCGCACAGCGCGATGGCTGCGGCGATGGCGGTGGCTTTCTTGTGCAGGCCGAGGAAGTCTCCGGCTTTCTGGAGGTATGCGGATGCCGTTTCTGCTGCCGGCTCGACGGGTTCGGTGGCGGCGCTTTCCGGTTGGGAGTCGCTGGCGCTCGCGGGTGCATCGTTGCTCTCGGGCGGCTCGGCGCTCCCGCGCTCCCGCGAGGCGGTATCGCCATGCTCGTCTGTGTCATTGATGTTGTTGGTGTAGGTATCTTTTTCGCTCATGATCGCCATAGTACGCGAGCATGTTTTCGGCGCCGTTTCTCGGCGGAAGGCACCAAAAGATTTTCACGGTTTCTTGGACGCGTCGTCGCACGTTGTTGAATTGGCTGACGTTTCGTTCGCGCGGTGCCTCCCGACCCTGCGGCGCCGCCTACGATTTCGCTGCAATATCCGTTTGTGGCCTAGGTTAAGTCCCTGGGTGGGTCGCACGGTTCCATCTCCAGACGGTGGGTTGCTTGCTTTGCCGTTATCCGCGCTGCAGCTCGTTTTCCCTGCGTGCTCCCGACGTCTGCTGCTGCAAGCCCGGGTAGCCGAGGGCGTTCTTGGCGATATGTCACTGAGATGCATTCCCGAAGGGGGCGGCCACGGCAAGATGTTGCCATGGCGCATTCCCGAGGGCTTGTCGATGGCAACACTTCACCGCGATGCGTCCTTAAGAGGCTAGTTATGGCAAGATCGTCGCGAAATGCGCTCTCGAGCGACTGGCAGTGGCGATATTCTCGCGCGATGCGTTCCTGGGTGCCTTGCCGTGGCGGGATTTCGCCGTGGTGTGTTCCTGGCGGCCATCTGTGGCAAGATATCGCTCCGATGCGTTCTTAAGCGGCAATCCGTGGCAATTATTTCGCTTCATGCATCCCAAAAGCGCCCTCGGACGGGAAAAGCGCCCCTCCCTGGCAAGATATTGCCGCCGTGTATCCAAAACGAGCTGGCTTTGGCAAGATCTGCGCGCCATGTATCCGAAAAGCCCCGCAAATCGCCTTTCGGGAATGCATAGCGCGAAGATCTTGCCAGGAAGGGGCCCTTTTCGCTGCACGGATCCCTCGAATCATACACAGCGCGCAGATCTTGCCATTCCTGGGTGTTTCGTTTGAGTGTTTTTGATCTTCCGCGGGCGGGGCGAGGGAGGGGACGGGCGGCGCTTGTGGCTCGTGCGCCGATACCCCGCTTTGTGCGAGGCGGCGCCACCAGGCCAATGTATTCGCGTGGGATCTCCCGCGCCGCCCGCTCCGCGTCGTCCCGCGCGGGGTAAGCGCATTCGCTACGCGTCGCTGGGTCTGCCTGCCTCGCCGCCTGCGCGCAGCCTCTTCTCGCCCGCGGCTTCATCGCCCTGTCCGCATTGCGGCCGAAGCGGCGAGATTTGGTACCTTTGTCGCCGAAAACATGGCGCTGTGATGGTGTTTCGTTGAATTGTCATTGTTCCGCGGTACTATTCTGAAAGATATTGTGCCCGTTTACGCAAAACGGGTTGTGGGACTAACGATGGCGGCGGCCATCAGAATAGGAGATGAAGCTGTCGTGAACGACTCCGACGGCGGCGGTCGATGTTGCTCGGCCCGAAAACGCACCGAACAATGCAATAACTCTCTTATTTGTCCCGCGCGGTCTTTGTCTTCGTGTGAAGAAAAGGCTGCGTTTCTGTATTCAGGTGCTGCGGCGCAGGCGGCGGCTTTGGACGGTGCAGCGCAAGCAGCGTTGCAGCTTTTCCTTGCGCGTGACTTATGCCTGGGTGTGCGCAAGCGCCTCTCCTTGTTGGCGGACGTAACGCGCCTCATGCCCTTCCCCAAGGGGGAGATGACCGTGTAATTTCGGTTTTTTCGGAAAGGGCGCAAAGCGCACCGATTCCCCTTTAGCGGAAAAGCAGGCTGGCCCTCTTTTCCGATCCCGTTCCCACAATGAGAAATGGCAGATCTGTTTCTCGCTCGCTTACGCAAGGAGTTTTGTACCTACATGCCTATTTGGTTAAGTTTGATACTGGTTGTTCTGTTTCTGCTGATGAACGCATTTTTCGTTATCGCCGAGTTTTCCTTGGTGCGCGTACGTAAATCGCAGATTGAGATTTTGGTGGAAGAAGGCAAGAAGGGCGCCAAGCGCGCGCTCGAAATGGCCGACAACGTTAACGAGTACCTTTCCGCTTGTCAGCTTGGCATCACGCTGGCTTCGCTGGCATTGGGCTGGTTGGGTGAGCCTGCGTTCGCCGCGCTGCTTCATCCGATCTTCGTGTTCTTTGGCTTGCCCGACACGGCGGTTACTGTTATTTCGGTGGGTATTGGCTATTTCATCATGACCACGCTGCATGTGGTTGCCGGCGAGCTCATCCCTAAGAGCATGGCTATTTTGAAGACGGAAACTTACGCGCTGCACACAGCGGGCCCGCTCCATGCGTTCTACCGCATTACGTACCCCATCATGTGGCTGTTCAACGCCACCACCAATGGCGTTATGCGCCTGACCGGCCACGATGCCAAGAATGAATCCGAGGCTTATTCCGAGGAAGAAATCAAGCTGTTGCTTGAAGAAAGCGCTGAGAGCGGATCCATCGAGCAGGATCAGTACCAGTACCTGGACAACATTTTCGACTTGGACGACAAGGACGCGAAGGCCATTATGACACCCCGCACCGAGGTGCTGGCTATCGACTACGACGATGATCTTGAAACGAATCTCGACTTCATGGGGAAGAACAAATTCACGCGTTACCCCGTGTTCCGCGAGGACAAGGACAACATCGTGGGCTTCGTGCACATCAAGGATGCTTACTTGCTGCCTGAGGGCTCCACGATGAAGGACCTGAAGATTCGCTCTATCCAGGCGGTGCCGGAGAGCATTTCCATCGCGAAACTTTTGCAGGTGTTGCAGGCTAAGCACACGAAAATCGCCGTGGTGGTTGACGAGCATGGCGGCACGTCCGGCATCGTTACCATGACCGATGTGGTCGAGCAGATTATCGGCCGCATGGAAGACGAGTATCTCCACGATGATCAGGATGAAATTCTGAAGGTAGGCGAGCATCATTACTTGGTTGACGGCTCGTTGCCGGTTGACCAGTTCGTTGAGTTCATTGGATTTGAGCCCGTGCCCGTGTTCGACTACGAGACCGCGGGTGGCTTGATGCTCGACCTGCTGGACAAGATCCCCGCCGAGGGCGATTCGTACGAGCTGCATCACGGGGGCACGAAGATCACGATGATGGCCCGCGTGATGGACGGTTTGCGCATCGACAAGATCGATGTTCGCTTCGAGGAAGAGCCCGAAGCCGCTGAAGGCGAATAGTGGGAATTTAGGGACAGGTCCCGTTTTCCCGCCTAACAAATAGAGCCTCGCTTGTTGCTAAGTGGCAAGCGAGGCTCTTTCTTTGCGTGCATTTTCCCAGGTGGGAAAACGTGAACTGCGTCCCATTTCTTGGAGTCGATAATAGCGATTAAGCGGCTGCCCCGAAAGACTTCCTGTATTCCTCGGGCGTGAGGCCGCTCAGGGCTCCCTGCCTCCTCCTTGCGTTCCAGTGCCGGACGTACGAGTCGAGGTTCGCCTTGAACGACTCGAAGTCCGGCCACTCGTTGCCCCTCGAGAACTCGTCCTTGAGATGGCCGAACAGGCTCTCGGTGCAGGTGTTGTCCAGGCAGTTCCCCTTTCTCGACATGCTCTGGACGATGCCCTCGCGCCCCGCTCCGTGCGCAGGCACATGGCGATCTGCCTGTGGCCGCATCCGTTGGGCGTGCGGGAGAAGACTGACCTGTGTCAAGATTTCGGACACGGAAGCTTGAGGGATTACGCGGCCATGGGAAGCCCCTCTTCGGCCGGCTTGGTCCGCTCGAAGAAGGATTCCATGGCCTGTGCCGGCACCTGGTAGCCGATGGTAGAGTGGGGCCTTCTTCGGTTGTAGTCCGCCTCGATGAACTCGATCACGGCGTGCTTGGCGTCGGCACTGGTGGCGAAGCTCGACCTGTAGTACATCTCGTTCTTCAGAGTGGCGAAGAACGACTCGGGCACGGCGTTGTCGTGGCAGTCGCCGGTGCGGCTGCAGGAAAGGCGCACGTCGTTGGCCCGCGCCCACTCGGCCAAGGTCCTGCTGGTGTACTGGGCGCCCCTGTCGGAACGAAAAATGACGTTTCCGGCCACGTAGCCGCGCGATTTCGCGGATTCCAGGGCCGCCACGGCGATGTCGGCGGTTATCCGGTCCGAGAGCGACCAGCCCCAAGACCTCGCCGGTCTGCATCGGAGACAATGTATGGTTGGGCGCGAACGTAGTTGTGCTCAAGGATGTCACCATCGGGGATAACGCGGTTGTTGCCGCGAACAGCGTTGTCTCAAAAGACGTACCAGCGAACACGTTGTTTTACGAGAAGCGCGATCGGTGTTATAGGGGTCTACGGTAGTCAAGAACGGTTGCGGTGATGCCCTGCTTCAATATGTTGAAGAAGCTTATTTTCCGTCCAAGAAACTTTGAGCAGTCCAGTGTTCGAGAAGGGGTGGCGTGTGCGCTGCGGGGCGGAATCGTGTCGCTTTCGGCAATCATGCTCTTGTCAATGCTGCGCATGTCATATCATCAAGCTTACCGTGGCGGTTTGGGGCGGTCTTTAACCGAGGGCGTTTGGATTGCCGGAGAAAGCGGAGGAGTGTGCAGCTTTGATGAGCAGGGAAATCGAAATCAGGGACAGAATCGCCAGGCTCGATCCTGCTGCCTTTCAGAATCTTGCTCAAGAATTGCTTTCGCAGCATTTTAGGTACGATAAGCCCGTACACAGAGGGTCTGCTGCCCGCTCGGCGGCGACGGCCCCGGGAACGCCGGACACAATCTGGCTTTTGCCCCACAATAAATTCGCCTATCTCGAATGCGGCCATTATCCGGAAAGAGCAGAAGCGAAGAAGAAAATCGAAGCGGATATCGAGAAGTGCCTAGAGACCGAAAGAAAAGAGCTCGATTCTGGGCAGTTGGTCAAGATAATCATCGCATATTCATGTCGAAGACTAGACAGTTCTGATCTTAGCTATCTAAGAGGTACTGACGGTCGCGTCGAGCTTGTGGGTACGGACGAAATGGCGAGTTTGTTAGCCCGACGGTACCCAAGTCTTGCAAGAGAGCACCTGGGCATCGAGGTGGGTACTGGGCAAATTATGTCTCCGGATGAATTCGAATCCGCAGTTGAAAAGAACAGCTTCGCCTCTACTCTGAAGGTTGATTTGCTTGGCAGGGATAAAGAGGTTAGCGAGCTTCTCGCTGCGCTCGAAGAGAATCAGTTCGTCTTGGTATATGGGCGACCTGGATGCGGGAAGACCAGGCTTTGCGTTGAAGCTTTGCACCGATTTGCATATGGTAGCGGCGCGCATCCACTTGTCATTCAATCGAACAAGTTGCCAATCTGGGACGACTTGGCAAATGATGTTCCCAAAGAGGACCCTTCGATAATTCTGCTCGACGACGCCAACGAGCTTTCCGGTCTCGAAGGATTTGCGGACTTCGTGTCTAACAGAGGCAATATCAAGGTCCTTATGACCGTAAGAAATTATGCGTTCGAGCATGTGAAGATCTCCATTTCAAAGTTCTGTAGGCCTTATCTCTATGAGGTCAACCCGCTTGACGAGGAGACGGCCTTAAACGTGGTCGAGAACGGATTCGGCATCGCGAAAGGGAGAGCATCTGCGGATATTGTCCGCTTGTCGAGGGGCAACATGCGGTTAGCCTGCGCAGCGGCCGAGGTCGCTAAGGAACGCGGGGTCGAAGTATTCTCCACGATGCCGAGCCTCATAGAAGCTTGCTACGGAGAGAAGGCTTCCCTTCTGGGCGGCAACGCCAAAATGGCGGCAACAATCGTCTCCGTTTTGGACTCGCACAGGGTGGAGGGAAACAAAGACCTGGATAAGCTTCTTGCCAAGGTAGGGATTTCTCATGACTGCTACGTTGATGCATGCACCACTCTGTGCCACGACGAGCTTGTGGATACCTGCCAGGGTTTGGTGGCGGTGGCGCCGGGTGAACAGGTTTTGAGAGATTATTTGCTCTACCGCGCATTCATCGCCGAGAAAAGCTTGTCGCTTTCTGACGTCGACAAGTTGGAGTGCGGCAATGCTCGATGTCCCAGCATTGTCGCCATCCTTGTAAACAATTTCTACACCGAAGAGCTTATTTCCTCCTTGAAATCGCAGCTGGACGACATTTGGGCATTGGCCAACGAGGAGAAACGATGGGGAATGGTTGGCGAATATCATTTCCTTCTCGGCGAGAAGGGCCTTGGACACATTCTTTGGGCAATTGAAGGCTGCGAACCCGGAAACTACGATTATCTTGCTTGCCGATTTGACAAGAACTCTGGAACTTATTCGCCGGAATCTCGGATCCTCGTATCGCTCACGCCCTTTTTGCATTCCCCTCAATTCAGCGTGCCTGAAGAGCTGTTCTTCATGGCTTTGGGGAAGAACATCCTACCTCCACAGGAGGCGAAGAAAGCCCTCACGACGACCATGTGCTTCAACGAGGACTCGTATTCGGACGAGTTTCGATACGAGAACGAGGTCATCGAACGCCTTGCGTGTGAGTTTCGCAAAACAAAGGAGAATAGATACGGGGTTCTGCTTGCCTATTACGCCGAGGCTTTACTGGCGGCAACATACGACGGTCCGACAAGGATGGAGGGAAACAAGGTCACGTTCGTCCATGGAAACCACGTCTACACTGAGGCGATGATCGGCTTGCGGAAGCGAGCAATCGCCTGCCTCAAGGAACTCAGAGGCTGTTCGGAGCTGAGCCGTCTCTGTGATTCGGTGATTACTGGGCTTCGGGGTATCGGCGGCGACGACGGGACCGGCCGGTTGTGGAAGGAGACCCTGGAGGAGACGTATAAAGGATATGTTTCGCGAATTGAGTCAATTGAGATTTGCAGCTTACCTGGGTTTGTCAAACTTGAGAAAGAACTCATTTCCCAAGGTGTCATCGCCGAAGAGGGGCTCCCGTTCCTTAACGCGTCGCCTGAGGAACGGATCGCGGCCAAGATCTTCTCTGAGGACTACTGTGGGCACGATATCTCGGAGGAATTGACCGAGGTTGCTCAAACAGCAAGCTCGGTGAAGCTATTGGAGGCAATCTCGATTGCGTGCTCTGCCGGTCGGCAAAACTCGACTGGCATTCCATATTTAATCCTGAGAGAGGTCATGATTCTTTGTGCGGATGCTTTGACCGAATGCGCAGATTCGATCATCCTCTCTGGCGTCCCCTTGTATGCGGTTCCGGACGATTTGTTCATTCGCTGGATTGACTTGCTCGGCATTGATCGGGTTCGTTGTCTTGCCCTCAAGCGAAAGGAGAATGAGATTCCCGAATGGCTTAGTCGGATTGACGAAGCGCGGTTTAACAGGTTCGGAGTCAGTCCCGATTTGGCAAGGGATATCGAGGGAGGAGCCGTCGAGTACGGCGAAACCGTTGCGTATGAGGTGGCGATGAATATCGACTCTGCTACGCCAGGCTTTTTCGCTAGGTACGCGGCCGGCGTCCTGCAGAAGCTGGAAAGGGGTTCGCACGCCTTGCGTAGGCTTCTTCCCAGCAACATCAACAATGCCGAGCAGAAAGCGTTTGTCTCTAAGCCGGAAATGCTGCGTCTTGCGGAAGAAATCATGCTAAATCTCGTAAGCGGAACGAGTGCCTATTGGAATGGGGATTTTCTTCGTTTTATCGTCGCCAGCGATGGTCAATTTCCCGAGAGGGCAATGCCCGTGCTCATGGAGTTCAATGCGACTTATACGATGGAGCGTTTGGGCGAGGCGGCATGGAGGGAGGAGAACGGCGAGGCCGCGACCGATAGAGTGTGGAAGGGCATAGAGGGGTTTGAAACAAATCTGCAGCGCATGGTGAAGCCTTTCGCTTTGAAGCATTTTCTTAATTACGCTATTGAGCATTGCGGCGATGCTGCCGTGACTTGGCTGGCGTCGCGTTCGATGCGTGATGGGAAGCTTGTCGACTATCTGCCAGATGTCGCAATGGAGTTACCCAAGAATCTTAAGGTCAAGTACATAGTCTTGCTATGCCAAGAGGGCCTTAGCTCGGAGGAGCTCAAAAAGGTCCCAGTAATCATGTCTTATTTCGGCGCATCGTGGAGCGGGAGCGAAATTCCTCTTCTTCAAGGGAAGATTAACTTCATTGAAGAGGTAATCGAAAATTTACCCGGAGCTGCTCTGATAAGGCACCGTATGGTTTTGGAAGGCTCGATAGCCTCTGTGAAGCGACGCATAGAATACGCAGAGGTTGACGAGTTCCTTCGTCCATTTTAGCGGTTGTCGCCAGCGCCCGGCAGTTTCCTGTCAGTCGTTCGGAGCGGCGAGCGCCTCCGGTGGCAACACCTCCCGGTCCTCTTCGGGGCAGGGGCAGACGGCCATCCGGAGGCGCCCGATCGGCGGCTTACCTCGGACTGTAATGGGGTGAAGAGGCATATAGGCTTCATTGAGGGGGGCTCTGTCAAAGCCTGGAGAGTTTAATGAATGGAGATACTTGCGTGGACAACGGGGATTTCGCCCGGAGCATTGCTAGGCTTATTGAAGCGCATCCGGCGATTTACTATCGTATTCAGCTTGAAGATTCCCATATTCCATTTCATGTTGTCGAGCGTGATATGTTCAATGATGTATTTTGCGATGTTTTTACCTCGTACAATAGTGCCCTTTTTTTGATTCTGTTAGGTGTTTGATTCGTTACGAAAAGTCGCTGAAAGCATGGTTGGTCATCACCGAGAAAGTTGCAGATAAGGAGATCAGGGATACTTTAGTGATGGATTACGTCCAGCCGGTATTTGAGGCTGCATGCGATCTCCCCAACGTGTTCAAAGATCAGCTTGTTCGTGGTTGTGTCAAGCTGGCTTCTGCTGCCAAGGACAATTATTCCTATCTGCGTGAGAAGCGTCGTTCAGGTTGGTTTGGGGAAATGGAGAAAGTCTGCGCCAACTCTTCTTCGGGCCTTTGAGCTGTGCAATATCGTTAACGACGATTTGTTCAAGAACGCTGATGCAGAGCATTTTCGAGATATTCATGGCTCCGGAATGCATGATTTGTCGGAGTCTCTTGTTGGCGGATCAAGCCAGACAATCTCGTTTTCCAATGGTTTAGTGGCTCAAACGTATACCGATGCATTCGATCTTGGTGAAGAGCTTGTCATTTTGGACAGACATAGGCGAAGGATCCAGAATGCGTATTTGCGGTTTGGGGAATATGGCGATGCGCTGTATAGGGATTTGCTGGGTGATTGAGTGTGCGACGGTTTCTGGATTGCCTGCAGGGCGTAGTCCAGGCTTCCTTCGCTCGTTCGGACTCGCTAGCCCATGGACTTCTTGATTTGCTCTTCGCGATAGTGCTCCGGACAGATGTCGATCTCGGCGGCAAAAGCTCCTCGAACAGGCTCTTATATCCGTGCTCTGGCTGTGGCGATTGCCTGGCTGGGTGTGGCGGTACCCATAGGAACTCCCCGCTTGATCTTCCGTCTAGCGTGATCGGGAATAGCCCAACCTCTTCCTTGCTGCACATGCGAACTCTGATCCAGGCCGTTTTGAGTTCAGCTTTTGCTTGCCTCCCTTTTCCCTGAATCAATCCTTGCTAAAAGCTTATTTCGAATAGAATGCTGGGGAATGCCAGATAAAATGCCCATATAAGCTTAGCGAGGATTGCTGCAGCCATAAGGGGATTTGTGAATGAAGGATTTTAACGGAGATAGGGTAATCTGCTATGGTCGCAATGATCTAGCGGCGGGCATTTTTAAAAGCCGTTGTATCGATCTGCTAATCAATGCCGACAATACCCTAGTGAAATCGGTGAATGACGCAATCGAGATGCACCAATGTAAGCTTACAGTCGAGCAGATCCCGGAATTGTTCGAGTCGTTTTCTGAAGGTGAGGCCGAAAGGCTTGCGAACATTCTGTTCTCGAAATCATGCGCGTACGTTAATCGAAAAATGAACGAGATCGGCCTTTGCCGTCTTTATGGTGATGTCGAACTGCAATATAAGTCTCTGTTCTGGAATCTCCTACGTGAAAGCGGAGCAACAAAGGCTATTGTTGGATCCGACATGGCATCTCTCTTGCTCGAATACCCTGCCTGCTTGGGCGATATTCTAGAAAATAAGATATTGGTCAATAGATTCGGTTGCGAGATCAAAGAGGCCATGGTGGTCAATCCGGAAATCTCGGTGAGCCTGATTATTTCTCGTCTTGCGGTTGAGGATGAGAATAGGAGGCAAATTTTTGCCCAGCTGCCTTACCTCCAAGGGCATCGACTCGCTCATGATAGTTTACCTAGACGAAGGTGATTGTCGTTCAGGCAAACCAAATCCGAACTATGCGAAAGCGCTTTTTAATTGGCCCGGAAATGCCGGTCGCCTCTATTCTCCTTCTCGCGATGTTAGGGTTAAGGCGCGGCGGGTCTACGACGCTTCTACGGAAGAAATGTTTAAAGATGGTGGCGGAATATGCTATGGCTCGGGGGTTGTAATCTGTTCTGATCAGGTCGCATGTAAGGATATTTCACGAAATGATTTCACCTTGGAATACAGTTTTAGTGAGCGATGGCTGGAAAAATACACTGATTCTGCGACGGTGATGAACAATTTGATCTATATTTTTGACTTTGTGGACAGTGCTGGCATGATGACCATGCCAGCACACGCCCATGAGGAGAGTGACCTTTTAGCTGCCATAGGGATTCACGTACAGGGTGAATATCGTATGGGCATCGGTTCGCAAATGAAAGAGTCTTTGTCTCTGCTTGAGGTCATGGCTTATAACGATTTTCTAAAAAGGCATGCCACGCGTTTAGAGGATGCTCTCGAGTGGGTTTATCGAGAGTATTTTCCAACTGAATATGGAATTGAGGGATTCAGCCTTTCTTTGCCAGCCGAGAGCGCAACTTGGCTTGATAAGTGCAAGTGTATCGGCCCTGAAATCGAAAGAGTGGTCAAGTCTTATTCTCTTTATTCGGAATATGGCTCGATCGACGGTGACTACTTTCCCTATGAAGATCTGAAAGCGTTTTCCACTTATAAGTCTATGATGCCAAAAAAATACGCGATAGCAGGAAGCAGGTTTGAGCCTCTTGCAAGGCAGTTGTTTTCCGACCAATGCCTTCTTTCTTATAGGCCGAATCACGATGATGATGCCCGTTGCTTTTATGATTTAATACGGAGTTCAGAAGTCTTTGACAGCGATTACCCTGAGATATATTTGGGAGCCATTGAAGAGCTGATAGGGAAAAACCTAGTTTGTCGGGCTGAAGATTCGGGTGCATTGTTGCCAACAATGCGTGCTGCATGCATGAAAAGGGTATGGGACGATGGGGCAATTTACTTGAACCGGTTTGGGATGAAGTCCAATGAGGCAATTGACGAGCTGGTCTCCGATGACATCCTGGCGTATAGTAGGTGCCTATTCTCCCCAGATGAGGCAGATTATTTGAATTATATGTACAATAACGCCTTATTTTCTAATTCTCGGGGTCTTCGCAATAAACACGATCATGCTAATGCGCCAGTTGATGATCCGAATGCGGATGAGGCCAAAGAAGACTATTATCGGCTTTTGATCCTTCTTATTGAGATTACGCTCAAAATTAATTTTGAGTTTTCTGATTTAACTGGGCAAGGTGGGATTGAGGATTTTGTGGACTGGCCTCTTTATGGTGAGAATATTCGCAAACAAGCAAAGTCCCTATCGGCCAAGCGCGATGATGGTTGATTGCCGATTCCTTTGCTGCGCTTACGGTTCGGAGATGAGACTAAATGCCACAAGTGGAATCTTGCTAAAATGTTAAAGCCAGTCTGTCAAGTTATTGGATAGTCAGATTGCCTTTTGGTCGAATCAACAATGATGGCGAGCTGCTTAGATGAGATTGGTTCGTCGCCAAAAACCAACCTTGTTAAGGCGTTCGATTCTCTTCTTAGATTTGTTAAGAAGACTTTCTGGCGGATTTTCCTCGATGGATTTGATCAATCAGCTCGACGGATATTACTGCTTGCGGCCCGCTGAGAGACCCTTGATGTGTTGCGGGATATATTAGTCCGTTTCTTATGGAATCTACAATTGACGGCGTGTGCCTTGGACCGCGCATCGGCAGTCACTACAACAACCCCAGTTTCGGCTACGGCGGCTACTGCCTGCCCAAGGATACCAAGCAGCTGCTGGCGAACTACAAGGACGTGCCGCAGAACCTGATCGAGGCGATTGTCGATGCCAACCGCACGCGCAAGGGTCCGTCGCCGACCAGGTGCTGTCCAAAGTAGCGGAGCTCGTCTACTCCGGCATGGCGGCTCCGGTCGTTGGCGTGTACCGCCTCACGATGAAGACAGGCTCCGACAGCTTCCGCGCGTCGAGCGTGCAGGGCATCATGAAGCGCATCAAGGCCAAGGGCGTGCCCGTGGTGGCGTACGAGCCCACGCAGGACGCGCCCGAGTTCTTCGGCAGGGAGGTGACGCACGACCCGGCTGCCTTCAAGGGGAAGTGCGACGTGATCGTGGCCAACCGCTGGAGCGATAGGCTTGCCGATGCGGCGGGCAAGGTGTACACGCGCGATTTGTTTAAGAGGGATTAGGAATATGAGGCCGATCGGTATGGGCGGTCATTTGACCCAATGCAAATAATCCGAGCTTATGGATGAGGTTTGACGGTTTTCGCGTTTAAGGGGTCTGCATGGATAAGCTGTGGGTTATGGCTCAAAAAGCGCACCTCATTGCCTGAGCTCGATGGGTATGTGGAATTCGTTCCAGTCGATCCAACAGCCATAGCCGCTGCTCCCCCTCTGCCCGATTTCCTCTTCGCCGCAGCGGTGAAGAGCCCCGCCACGTCGGTTTCTGACGAAGCGTGACGTGCGCATGCAGGAGCATCTCGTCTGCGAGCTGGGAAAAGCTTGCTCCTGATGCCGTGTTCGTGGTGGGCGGCGCGGCCGTGGACATGGAGGGCGCCCCATTGCACTCGACCGCAGGTATTTCGTTGTGACCGGCGCGCCTTCCGCCGTTGCCGGAATCTTGGAGGTTGTTGCGGGGGTCGATGGGAGGATGTAGCCAACGTCCTAGCTAATATGGAAACCGAGAAGGTTTTTTCGGCGAATGTGTATGAACGTGGAGCTGATGGACGGGGCTCGTGCGGAAGCTGGGCATCGACCGATTATTCCCTATGCGCTTGAGGCCGTTAGGGAGGGGATCAGGGTCGATATGCTTTAGTAAAGTAAGTGTCATACGTGTTATTTAGGACACCTGCAGACAATGCCTCCCCCAAATGACAGCAAATATATCTGTTTGGAGGCTCAAATGTCTTAAGTGCGGGTTCCGAAATGAGTATTCTTGTCATCGAGAAGCAAAGAATTAGCGTGAGCTGCCATGATGCGCGCTGCCTGCCCGAGGGTGCTAAGTGGCTCCCGACTAGTTTCGGGTATTTAGCCCCAAAGCCCTCGATTCGAAATAGCGTATAGGGGTATGTTCCGCATCCAATCCTGTTTGCGATACCCTGAAAGGGAGAAGCGGAGCGCTTCGACTTCTGGGTTCTTCTCCTTGAAAGCTCGCAGGCTTTTGGCTCGTAGGTTTTCTTCGGCTTTAACTTCTATTGCGAAGGTTGCATCTTCGTCCTGCGCTAGAAAATCGAGTTCACCGCGTGAATTTTCAGCAGACCAGTAATAAGGGTCTAGACTGCAATCCGATATAAGTTGCTGGCAAACGTATTGTTCCGTTAGCGCGCCTTTGAATTCGCTGAATACGGAATTGCCTTCAATGATGCTTTTCGTGCTGAGCTTCGCCATTGCGCCTAAAAGCCCAACATCCAGAATGAAGAGTTTGAACGCTTGGTTGTCTTTGTATGCGGAAAGGGGCATTCCTGCTTTGGCGACCCTGCTCACCTTTGAAGCGATTCCTGCTTGCGTAAGCCAGGTGATTGCCGACCGATAATCACGCGCTCGACTCCCTGCTCTAATGTGCCCGAATACGAACTTCTTGTTTTCTTTGGCAAGTTGAGACGGAATAGAATCCCATGCAGCAAGAACGAATTCGGTTTCTTTGCCGTTAAGGTGCTTTGCTGCGTCAAGGCGGTAGCCGTCAAGGATTTCTTTCTGGACCTGGCGCGACTCTTCGAATATTCCGCCATCAAGGTAGGCAAGTACCGCTTCGGGCATGCCGCCGACAACGTAGTAATGCTTCAAGAGCTCAGACAGTCGAGCATTGAATATCTTGAAAGAATTCAAGTCTCCTGAGTCGATTGTTTGGCGAAGGGCCGCGTTGCCCGTGGCATCTAAAAACTCGCGAAAAGAAAGCGGGTACAGGTTGAGCGTATTCACTTTGCCGACAGGGTAGCCTGTGCCTTCATGTACTGTTAGCCCCAAAAGTGAGCCGGCGGCAACAAGGTGGATTCCAGGGGCGTTTTCGCAAAAGTACTTTAGCGAAGTCAGCGCCTTAGGGCACTCTTGTATTTCGTCAAAGATAACGAGAGTGGTTCCTTCAGAAATGGCTTCACCCGTGATGTTCTGTACATCTTTGATGATTCGGTTGACGTTGAAATCGAGGTTGAAAACCATTTGTGCTTCAGGGTTGTTGTCGAAATTCAGGTAGGTAGTGTTCTTGTAGTGCTTATCCCCGAATTCCTTTAGGAGCCAAGTTTTTCCCACCTGGCGCGCCCCATTAAGGATAAGGGGCTTTCTGCGTTTGCTTGATTTCCAAGTCTCGAGATCGTTCATTAGGAATCGTTCCATCGGATTCCTTTCTTTTTTGGCTAAAGTTCGTCCTTATTATAACCAAAAATGGTGAAAATAAGGACGAACTTTAGCCAAGCAATTGCTTTTATACGCAGAACTGTTTTGCGTATAAAGAAAGGGGAGCGTTCGCTTTTGCGAGCGCTCCCCTTGAGTGGGCCACAGTTTTGCTTCGGGCCGTTTCCTGCCCCCCCTGGCTACGCCATGAACTTGTAGACGGCTTGGGTGTAGGCTACGGGGTCGTCGATGGGCAGGCCCTCGGTGATCAGTGCCTGGTCGTACAGCACCGTCGCATACAGGTGCACCTTTTCGGTGTCGCCTTCCTCGAACGCCTTCTGCACCGCCTTGAACACGGGATGCTCGGCGTTCAGTTCGAGCACTCGGTCGCTCTTTACGTGCTCGCCGTCGGGGCCCTGCGCCAGGATCTTCTCCATTTCCAGCGTGATGGGACCTTCTGCGGTTACGCATGAGGGAGTGTCGGTCAGGCGAGCGGAAACGGCGACGCGCTTAACCTTGCCCTCGAGCGCCTTCTGCATTTCGGCAAACAGGCCCTCGTTTTCCTTCGTGATGGCCTCGGCTGCGCTCTTTTCGTCTTCGGTTTCAAGCTCCAGGTCGCCGCCGGCAACGTTCTTAAACTGCTTTTCGTTGTATTCGCTCATCGACATGAAGCAGAACTCGTCAACATCCTGCGGGCACAGCAGCACGTCGAAGCCCTTGCCCAGCACCGTATTTACGATGGGGCGCTTCGCCAGACGGTCGATAGCTTCGCCCGTTGCGAAGAAGATAGACTCCTGGCCTTCGGGCATTGCCTCGGCGTACTCGGCCAGTGTAACCATTTTCTGCTGCTTGGCGGAATAGAAAAGCAGCAGGTCGGCCAGCACATCCTTCTTCATGCCATAGCTGGTGTAGATGCCGTATTCCAAGTTGTGGCCAAAGCCCTTGAAGAACTTTTCGTAACCGTCGCGGTCGTTCTTCAGGAACTTCTCCAGTTCGCTCTTGATCTTCTTCTCGAGCTTGTTGGCAATAGCGCGCAGCTGGCTGTTCTGCTGCAGCGTTTCGCGGGAAATGTTCAGCGTCAGATCCTGAGAATCAACAACGCCCTTTACAAAGCTGAAGTAGTCGGGCAGCAGGTCGGCGCACTTTTCCATGATCAGCACATTGGAGCTGTACAGCGCCAGGCCCTTTTCGTAGTCCTTGTTGAAGAAGTCGTACGGCGGGCGCTTGGGGATGAACAGCAGCGCGTCGTAGGTAAGCGCGCCTTCCGCATGAACGGAAATAGTGCGAGCCGGATCCTCGAAATCGTGGAAGTCGGTCTTGTAGAAGGTGGCGTACTCTTCGTCGGATACCTCGGACTTGCGGCGCTTCCAGATGGGGATCATGGAGTTGACAGTTTTAACCTCGCGCACCGTTTCGAACTCGGGCGTGTAGTCGTCGCCAGCATCTTCGGGCTTCGGCAGCGGCTTGCGCTCTTCCACTTCCATGCGGATGGGGTAGCGCACGTAGTTGCTGTACTGCTTGATGAGGGCCTGGAGCTCGTATTGGTCCAGGAATACGTCGTACTCTTCTTCGTCGGCGTTGTCCTTCAGGTGCAGGGTGATGCTGGTGCCGTGGTCGGCGCCCAGTGCGGCGGCCTCTTCAGCGGTTGCGGGCTCGATGGTGTAGCCCTCGATGCCGTCGGACTTCCAGGTGAAGGCTTCGGGCTCGCCGTATGCGCGGGAGGTTACGGTAACTTCTTTGGCAACCATGAACGAGGAGTAGAAGCCCACGCCGAACTGGCCGATGATGTCTACGTCTTCGCCCTGCTGCTCGGCGTTTTCGGTCTTGAACTCGAGGCTGCCGGAATGGGCGATGGTGCCCAGGTTGGTTTCCAGCTCTTCGCGGGTCATACCGATGCCCGTGTCGGAAACCGTGATGGTGCGAGCGTCCTTGTCGAACGCTACGTTGATGGAAAGATCGTCCTTGGAAACGGCGATGGTGGTGTCGGTGAGGCTCTTGAAGTAGAGCTTGTCAACAGCATCGGACGCGTTGGAGATAAGCTCGCGCAGGAAGATTTCCTTGTTGGTGTAAATGGAGTTGATCATCAGATCAAGGAGCTTTTTGCTTTCCGTTTTGAATTGCTTCATTCAGATCCTTCCTTCAATGGCCTGTTATGCACGTTTGCCTGTCGGCGCGGCGGCGGGCTGCTGGGCCGGTCGCGGCTGGCGCTACGGGCACTCTGTCGCGGCGAGCGTTCCGCTGCGGTTGGCGCAGCTTTGAGCCCAAGCAATGTGCCTGGCGCCGCGCTGAGTTGGACATTACGCTCGACACCGCAATACCTGGCCCGCGTAGCGGCTTGCACTCGCGAACTGCAGACAAACGTTGGTTCGTTGCCGTGCGCTTGCGGTGCCGAAATGACGGTGCGCAAGCGCCTATAAACGTAATTAGCACTCCAACATGTGGAGTGCTAATACGGATTCTAGTATGTGCGCGCGGCATGTCAAGAAAGGAAGCATTCGCGCGACGGTTTGTAACGGGGTTGTTGCTTGCGGGGCGTAGGAGCTGCCGACTCGCAGCACGTCGGCGCCGCGAAGCATCCCGCCTCGCCGTTTGCGTTACAGAGCGCGTGCCTTTTCGATGGTGGTACGCAGTGCATCGATAACGGTGCCACGGAATGCGCCTTTTTCCAGAACCTCAAGGCCGCGGATGGTGGATCCGGAAGGCGAGCACACCTCGTCCTTCAGCTGGCCAGGATGCTTGCCGGATTCGAGCACGAGTTTTGCAGCGCCCAGTACGCCCTGAGCAGCAAGCTGGTAAGCCTGCGGGCGCTTCAGGCCTTCAGCTACGCCTGCGTCGGCCAAAGCTTCGATAAACATATATACATAGGCAGGTGAGCTGCCGCCGATAGCGCTTGCGGCGTCGAGCTGCGATTCTTCCAGCTCAACGGTGGTGCCGAAGCTGGTCAGCAGGCTCTGGACGGCAGCAACATCTTCGGCGGTTGCCAAACTGTTGGGGCAGTAGGCGGTAACGCCTGCTAACACGTGCGCGGGCGTGTTAGGTGCGGTGCGTACGATGCGAACGGGTGCGCCGAACTGCTCTTCAAGCCAGGCGATGGTCTTACCGGGAGCGATGGTGACAACGGTCTGCTCGGGACGCATTGCTCCACGGATCTCGGCGATAACTGCCTCGTACTGGTAGGGCTTTACGGAAAGGAACAGGATGTCGGCGTTTTCGGCGACAGTGATGTTGTTGGTGCCAGCGTTAATGCCGAATTCTTCGCCAACGGCGGCGGCATGTTCGGGTGTGACATTGGAGCCATAGATTTCACCAGGCGCAACAGCACCGCTGGCGACAATTCCCTTGATCATGGCTTTGGCCATATTTCCGCATCCGATGAATCCAAGTTTCATAAGAACCTCCTTGTTGGCGGCGGGCTTCAATAACGCGTCGAGGCGAATTGCGCTGTGCTCTGCTGGCGCCGTTTTGTGAACGCGTTCTGCATTAGTCCGATTCTATGCGAAGTGGCGAAATAAAGCACTTCGTTTGCGATGAATTAATTAAGTGTTGAGCTTTGGGGCGAAGTGCGTGGCGCGATTTGCGGCAGCGATGATGAGCGCTTAGGTCGGCGGAGGCGGGGAAGGCGGCGGTGAGTGCGGAGCGTCCAATGTAATTCGCGGTGCCCGTGGATGCCCAGCGCGATTGCGACGCTCGTGGGGGAGGGGTGGGCCTGCGGGCGGTTCGGTGCGATTCGTGGCAGCTGAAATATGCCCTGTGGTGGCTTCTTGTTTGAACGGTATACTTTTACCTAATTGATTTGAGAGGGGCAGGGAATGGCTAAGAAGAATAACGCGAAGAGCGCTGGCGGCGGAAACGCTGCTGCGAAGACCGAGAAAAAGGGCAAGAACCAGATTTCTCAGCAGCAGGCGCGTGCGAATGCGGCGCGTGCGAGCGCGAAGATCAGCCCTGCACCTGAAGGGCCAGCACCTGCTATTTCAGTGCTGGTGCCGATCTGCAATTCCGAGCAGTACTTGGAGCAGGCGCTTGATTCGCTGATTGATCAGACGTTTTCCAACTTCGAAGCGCTGTGCATCAACGATGGCAGTACCGATGGTTCTCTGGATATCATCAAGCGCTACATGGAAAAAGATCAGCGTTTTCGCCTGATTGATAAGGATAATTCCGGTTACGGCGCGTCAATGAACTTGGGTATCGACACCGCGCGTGGCGAGTACATTGGCATTTTGGAGCCCGACGATTTCTTCGAACCGAATGCGCTGGAGCTGCTGTACGGCCTGGTGAAGGACGCAAGTGCCGATGCTCCTGTCGATGTGGCCAAGGCTAACTATTGGTTCTACTGGAGCACGCCCAAGGAACGCAATCAGCTTATAAGTGTGTGCAAGCCCCCAATGACGGATGCCCCCTTCAATCCGCGCGATGTTCGCGAGGTGTTCTACTGCATCCCCTCCATTTGGTCGGCGCTGTATCGTCGCAAAATGCTTGTCGAAAAGGGTGTGCGTTTCCTTGAAACGGCGGGCGCAAGTTTCCAGGATCTGGGCTTCCAGTTCAAGGTGTGGGTAACCGCGCAGAAGGTTGTTATGTCTGAAGAGGCCATCCTGCATTACCGCCAAGACAATGAGGCGTCTTCTGTGAACGACGCGCAAAAAGTGATGTGTGTGTGCAAAGAATTCGACATGGCCGAGCGCTTCATCAAGAACGATCCTGATTGCGAAGATTTGCGAAAAGTCCTGTTCAGGCTGCGTTACGACAGCTACATGTGGAACTTTGCGCGCTTGGCGCCGGAGCAGCGTCGCGAATTTGTGGTTAAGATGCATGAGGATCTGCGCGCCGGGTTCAGGGGCGGCGCGTATGACCGCTCGCTGTTCAGCGACTATCAGAACGCGAACCTGCGCTACCTGATGGAGCACCCGAAGCGCTTCGAGCAATTCTTCCCGAACAATCCCACGCCGCTGCGCAAGGGCTTGTACTATCTGCTGGTGGCAGGTCCCAAAGCAGCGCTTGGCGCCCGTAAATGACAAAATGGGGACTGTCCCCATTTTGTCATTTCCTTTACCGACAGCTTACCGCCCGCATCCTGCCGCCTCGACCGCCGACAAGGCGGCAGGGGTAATGGCTCATTGCGGAGCTGGAGGGATATCCCTCCAGCTCCGTATTTTTGCTCCGCTGGAAAGCGCAAATTGATAATCCGGAAAATACTAATTAGCAATCTTTGCTGGCAATTCGTACAAACTAATCGTTAATTTGTAGTCATGAATAAGAATTGGCAATTTTTTGTACGAATTAGCGCCTTTAATTGCGGCAAATACGGGTTATTTCGCACGAATTATCAGCAATTCGTGCGAAATCGGAATCAATTAGTGCGGTTTAAGAGAAGTCAGGGCGAAGGCGTTGGAGCTTGCTGCCTGATAGTATAAATCATGGCTAATATATTAACCATGATTGAGATAATACAGGGAAAAAGCTAATATATTAGCCATGATAAATATTCTTGAACATCAACTTCCGGGCGAGGTTCTGGCCGACATCGCCCATCGCGTAGCAGCTCGTCGTAAAGAGCAGGGGCTTACGCAGGCGCAGCTTGCCGAAAAATCAGGTGTGAGCTTGGGCTCCATCAAAAGGTTTGAGCGCTTACATCAAATCTCGCTTGCATCATTGGTGAATATCGCCTTTGCCCTCCACTGCGAGAGTGATTTTGCCAGCCTATTTGCGCAGAAGCAGTATGTCTCCATAGAAGACGTAATCGCGGAAAACAAGCGAAAGGGGTAGCGCGTGCGAATTCCCAATATTGATAGGGTCCGCGTTTTCTTCCACGGGGAAACAGTCGGTTCCATAGCGTCAACCTCAGAGGGGTTGATGGCGTTTGAATACGCCGATAAATGGCTTGCCAATGGGTTTAGCGTAAGTCCGTTCAGCCTACCCTTGGAGAAGCGGGTTTTTGTTGCGCGGTGGCGTCCGTTCGATGGCATTTTTGGTGTTTTCGACGACAGCTTGCCTGATGGATGGGGGAGGCTCTTGGTTGACAGGATGCTAGCCAAACATGGCCTGAATCCGCGCGAGGTTGGTTTTCTTGCGCGTTTGTCTTTCATCGGGGCGAGCGGTATGGGTGCGCTTGAATATGAGCCGGAAACCGCAATTGCCGCTTCGCTTGGAGGGTTGGATTTCGATGTGGTCGCCGAAGAGTGCGCTCGCTTGCTTGCGACAAACGAATCGGGTGACCTAGATGAGTTGCTTGCTTTGGGCGGTTCGTCTGGTGGAGCGCGGCCTAAGGTGCTGACGGAGCTCGATGGCGAAGAATGGATAGTCAAATTCCCCTCTTCGGTTGATTCCGAGAATATTGGCGAGCAGGAATATCGCATTGCCCAACTTGCCGGATTGTGCGGGTTAGACGTTCCCGAGGTTCGTTTGCTTCCTTCGAATCGGTGCTCGGGGTACTTTGGGGTCAGGCGATTCGATCGCATCGGGGCCGGTCCTGTGCGGAAGGTTCATATGGCTTCAGCTGGCGCGTTGCTGGAATCGTCCCACAGGGTTCCGAACCTGGAATACGAGCTGCTTATGAGGTTGACATCGCTGCTGACCGATTCGGCTCGCGATATCGAGCAACTCTATCGGCTGATGTGCTTTAACGTTTTCGTTGGCAACAGAGACGACCATGCGAAGAACTTCTCGTTCTTGTATGACGAAGCGGCGGGGAAGTGGTCCTTGTCGCCAGCATATGATTTGACCCAGAATCCCGGAACGTACGGCGAGCGCGCTACTACGGTGAATGGCAAAGGCAAGGGCATAGTGCTTGCCGATTTGTTGACAGTGGGAACGAAGGCTGGCCTTAAGCAATCTTGGGCACGAGAGATTGCCGAGGATATCGAATCGAAGGTCGAATCCGCTGGATTGTTGGATTGCCTGTAGTGACGGCTGGGACGACACCCATGCGACAATGTCGCCAAACTGTCGCGACGGTGTCGCATGAGTGTCGTTTGGGGCGATATTCTGTCGTGGTGTTGTCGCTTGTCGCGCACAGCGGCGCCCTTAATTGACCAAAATAGACCAAAGAATTTTGGTTAATCGCCCGTTTTCGCCAGAATAGACCAAAAAATAGGCTGACTTTTTGGTCTATTCGTAAGATATGCGACAATAGACCAAAAAATTACTAACATTTTTTGTCTATTCGGAGTGGTGTCGCATGTCGTCAAAATATCGGGACCTAAGAACCCTATTTCATATCTCAGAAAATGACGCCAGGCTCGTGTACGAGCAGCGCTTTAATTCCAAGGACGCTGTGCGTCTTAACTTCCAGATAAGCGGGAATCAAGCATTCTACGTAATGGACTCTGCGATTTACGAGCTAATTATCAAGGCGATGGAGCTTGATAGAGGCATTGACCGCACCATAGGGATGTTGCCGCAGAGAGCCATTGAGCAATACATGGACAAATGTCTTGTTGACGAAATCATGTTTACTAACGGAATCGAAGGAGTTCACTCGACGCGCAGGGAAATCGACGATGCCCTTGAAATGCTCGCCGGAAAGGACAAGACGGGCAGGTTTTTAGGCATTGTTGAAAAATACCATGCGCTAAGAGTGCGCAAAACGATTCCTATCGCTACTTGCGCTGATGTGCGTGCTTTGTATGACGAGCTGGTTCTCGATGAAGTAAGAGCCGATGATCCGTCTCATGTGCCTGATGGTCAATTCTTCCGCAAAGGGCCAGTAAGCGTTCTGGATGCCTCGCATAAGCCGATACACCAGGGCGTTGAACCCGAATCAAAGATCATTGAACTGATGAATCAGGCATTGATGGTCCTTGCTGATGAGGCCATCCCCGCGCTTGTGCGGGTGTCGGTGTTCCATTTTCTGTTCGCCTATATTCATCCATTTTACGATGGCAATGGGCGAACCAACAGGTTCATCGGCAGCTATGTTCTTTCTCACAGCTTTAGCCCTATAGTCGGGTATCGCCTTTCGTATTCCGTGAAAGAGCGTATCGAAAAATATTACAAGGGGTTTTCGATTTGCGAGCACCCGCTGAATAAGGGAGATATAACGCCTTTTGTGATTTCCTTTTCGGAGCTGGTGGTTGATGCGATGGAAAGCATGCTGGATTCGCTACAGGCAAAGCAGAGCGATTTGGCTGATGCGGTTGGGGCGGTAAATCGTGCCATCGTTACCAAGGAAGAGGACGCTGGCCTTTGGCGAGTTGCGTTCATTCTTGCTCAGGCAGAGCTGTTTTCGGAAAACGGTGCAACTACTGAAGAGCTGTGTGCGGCAGCCGAGATGTCTGAGCCCACAATGGCCAAGAAGCGCAAACTAATTAAAGAGCTAGGGTTTTTGCGAGAGACGCGCAAGGGCAGGCAAAGGTTCTACTCTTTGAATTTGCAGAAGATGGGGTAGGGCCTGCACTGAAGATAGGAATGTAGGGACAGGTGCCGTTTTCCCAGTTAACGAACAGAGCCTCGCTTGCGATGAATGAATTGCGCAAGCGAGGCTTTTTTGTGTGCAATGCGAAAGTGGGAAAACGGCACCTGTCCCTACATTCCCGTTTTCCGCAAAAACCGTGCAGGCTGGTTAGTGTGCGCCAATACCCTTTACAATGAAACATCGTGATTATTTAGGTTGCGTTGAGCACCAGCCGCAAAGACGGCGGCCCCCTGCGCAACCACTAAACGATAAGGAACTGCATTAATGCCAAATATGCTCTCAAGCGCTAATGCCAGAAGGAATTGGTTCACCATAACGTCCCTTGTATCCAGGGATTTCAAGCTGAAGTACCGTCGCAGCGCCCTGGGCGTTCTGTGGTCGGTCCTGAACCCGTTGCTCATGATGATTGTGCTTTCCGTTGTGTTCAGCACGTTCTTCAAGTTCAGCATCGAAAACTACCCGCTGTACGTAATCCTGGGCAACGTCATGTTCGCCCTTATGGCCGATTCCACTTCAGGCGCCATGAACTCCATCATCGAATCTTCTTCGCTTATCAAGAAGATCCGCATCGAAAAGCTCATCTTCCCGTTGGAAAAAGTGCTGTTCCAGCTGGTGAACTTCTGCATTTCGCTCATCGCGGTAGCCGCGGTAATGATCTTCTTCCAGGTTATGCCGCACGTTAGCCTGCTTGCCCTGCCGTTGTTGCTCCTATACGTGGTGCTATTCAGCGCGGGCGTGGGCATGGCGCTTTCCGCCCTTTCGGTGTTCTTCCGCGACGTGTGCCACTTGTGGGGCGTCGTTATCACCGCATGGACGTACGCCACGCCGCTGTTCTACCCCGTAGAAATCCTGCCTGATTGGGCAGCGCCCATCATGCAGTACAACCCCATGTACCACTACGTAAGCTACTTCCGCGATCTTATTCTGAGCGGCACGGTGCCCGGCTTGCAGGAAAACCTCCTGTGCCTTGGCATGGCGGTAGCTGCATTCGCCATCGGTCTGCTTATTTTCAAGAAGACCGAAAAGAAGTTCATTCTCTACGTTTAAGGAACAACCATGCCCGAAAACGTGAATACCAGCGTTCTGGAAATCGAATCCGAACTCGCCGACGACTCGCCGAAGAAAACCATGATTAAGGTGGACCATGTGTCCATGATCTTCAACATGGCAAGCGAGCAGCTGAACAGCATCAAGGAATACGTGATTGCCGCCTTGAAGCGCGAGCTGCGCTTCAAGGAATTCCGCGCACTCGACGACGTTTCCTTCGAAGTGAAGCAGGGCGACGTGTTCGGTATTCTGGGCACGAACGGCTCCGGCAAATCCACCATTCTGAAGATCATCGCCGGCGTGCTGGAACCCAGCAAAGGGTCGTGCACGGTTAACGGCAACATCGCTCCGCTCATCGAGCTTGGTGCGGGCTTTGACATGGAGCTTACCGCGCGCGAAAACATCTACCTGAATGGCGCGCTTTTGGGCTATTCGAAGCAGTTCATTGAAGAAAACTTCGACGACATCGTTGAATTTGCTGAGGTGGAAAAGTTCCTGGACATGCCCATGAAGAATTACTCTTCCGGTATGGTGGCGCGCATCGCTTTTGCAATTGCTACGGTTATCGTGCCCGAGATCCTGATCGTTGACGAAGTGCTTTCCGTGGGCGACTTCATGTTCCAGAAGAAGTGCGAAGACCGCATCACGAAGCTGATCAAAGAGCACGGCGTGACGGTGCTTATTGTTTCGCACAACAACGACCAGATCGAGCGCTTGTGCAACAAGGCGGTATGGATTGAAAAGGGCCATCTGCGTATGGCGGGCACGTCCAAGGAAGTGTGCCAGACGTATCGCGTGCTGGGCGGCCATGTGGGTAGCAAGGAATCGGAACAGATCGTGTTCGAAACCCTGCAGGACCCGAAGAAGCCCGACATGAGCGGCATCGAATCCATCGAAGCAGACACGCGCTACGGCATCGCGGCGAAGCTTTCAAGCCGCTGCTACCCCGATGGGGCAAAGGCGGTAATCCTGGCTTCGGGCGAGCATGAAATGGTGCCGCTGATTGCGAATGGGCTTGCGGGGGCATTGGACGCACCGATCCTCCTTACGCAGAACGAAAGCGTACCCGATATTACGGCGCAGGAACTGACCAGGCTCAATCCTCAGGCAGTGTATGTGCTGGATGGCAGTACGTTGGATGTGGATGCGATAACCAAGGAAGCATCTTCTGCCGCTCCTTCCGCTTCGGTGGAAGTGCTGGAAGGCGAAAACGCTTGCAGCCTTTCGTGGTCGATTTTCCAGCACGGTGAAGAAAAGGGCCTATGGGGTTCCGACGTTGCCCTTACCTACGACGGCTGTCTGGGCGATTTGGCATCGCTTTCCCCTTATCTGTATTCAAGGCAATGCCCCGTGCTCGTGAAAAAGGGTGAAGAATCCGTCTCTGCGGAAATGTGCGAAGTTGCGGCGAATAGGCAGAGCGTTCTTGTCGTGGGGGGCTTCAAGTCGTTTCCCGACGAAGGGATTGCTCCGATTACTGTCAGCTCTGCTGAGGTTCACCGTTTTGTTGGCGACGGTCCCTATGATGCGAACGAGAAGATCAATATGTGGATTGGTCTGCGCAGCAAGTCCGATTCCTTCCTGGTAGTTTCGATTTGGCATCCAGAGGATGCCTTGACTGTTGGCCCATTCGCGGCGAAGAGCTGCTCTCTGATCTTGCTGGAAGATCCGCAGAACCTTGATAGCGTCGCTCACGCAATTGCCTATATTGGCAAAAACAAGAAGCAGTTGCATTTCGTGGGCGATAGAACCAGGTTTAACGACCTTGACAAGGAATTGCTGGTTAAAGCTTCTTCCTAAAGGAGACGGCTGCATAGAATGGGGCGTGACAGCATGGAGAGACAAGGCAAACGCCAGGCAACAGTAACTATCGAGCCTGTCGGTGAAACTGGAAATAGAGGGCCGGGGTTGAAGCGCGTTCTAACGTATGGCACGTTCGACCTCCTTCATTACGGCCACATTCGTTTGCTGCAGCGCGCTTCCCAATTGGGCGATTACCTCATCGTTGCGCTTTCGACGGACGAGTTCAATGCGGTCAAGGGCAAGAAGAGCTTCTACCCTTATGAAACGCGCAAAGAGATGCTGGAGGCTATTCGCTACGTTGACTTGGTTATTCCTGAAAACAATTGGGGCCAAAAAAACGCCGATATTGCTGAATACCATGTTGATACTGTATGCATGGGAAGCGATTGGGCGGGAGACGCCCGCTTTGAGGCATTAAGGGACATGTGCGAGGTTGTGTATCTCGACAGAACCAAGGGTATTTCAACCACCGAGGTAAAAGAGAAGCTTGGCGCTAATGGAGAGTAAGCGCCAAGCTTCTTTGTTCTAGTTGATCAGCTTGTTGAGGGTCTGCTTCATTTCGGGTGTGTCAAGTTCGGCGTGATCAACATGCTGAAAATGGGTGTGTATGTCTTTTGGCAATTCCAGATAGTCCCCGTACCTGCTTGTTAGGAAGCTGTCAGGGTTATTGGGAATGAAGCATTCGATTCCCTCGAACATCACCCTGCGTAAGGGGAATATGTCATCGATGCCGTATGCCCACCATCGTTGCTTGCCATCGTCTAAGTTGTCGAGCGACCAGAGAACGGCATGCGCGTCTTTCTTTTGGCAGACAAGCCCCAGCGATTTCGATTCATCAAGCGCTTTGGTGAAATAGGCGTCAATAACGGGCGCTATAGCGTCAGTGGACGCACAGTAAGGGGATTGCTCCCAGGCTGAAAGCTCGGGGTCCTCGTCCATCTTGCCGAGCGTTGCTTTTCTGATATTCCGCTGCTTTTCCGCATTGTAGCCGCTAGCAGAAGGCGCCCAATCGTAAATAAATAGATCAAGGAAGCAAGGCAGCGACTCGTCTGCATACAAGAAGCGGACTTGGCGACATTGCGCGAATCTGTCGAACACTTCAGTGATACGAAACCGGTCACTTTCAGAGACAAGGGTGGTTAGCTTGTCTAGCTCGTCGCGAGTGATTCCCAGGTCAATATCGTCGTCCCAGGGGATAAACCCACCATGTCGTACTGCGCCCAGAAGCGTACCGAAATTGAGCCAATATGCTATGCCGTGCTCGTTGCAAAGAGCATCGAAGTCATGAAGCAATTTTGTGCAGCCAAGCTGTAGAAGACGCATTCCGCCGGTGGCTTCAGGCAGCGAGCGGAAAAATCGCTTCTTTGCATCGTCAACGCTTTCGTCTTCGTTCTTGTACATTTCCCAAGCGAACATCTTCATATGTTCGTCATGCGCTGCCAGGTCTTCCGAGAATGACTTCATCATGGGATAAAAGATATCGAATTTGTGGTTGATGTTTCCATTGATTCCTATATCAGCTTGCTCGATACGGGCGGTGATTGAGTTCTCGATATGGTTTAGTTTTTCATCGAAGTGCTGTTCCACAGCGTGAAAAGAACGCGATGAAATGGGAAGGAACTGTTTTAATGCTCTGAGGAAGGGCATGTGAAATCCGATCTGTGCTGTCCTGCTGTATAAGGTAAGTTCAGGCTAGTTGTTCTATTGTTGCTATACTAAAACATGTTTAGCAAATTTCGAAAGGCAACACATGCAGCCAGTTGTTTCACTATTGGTTCCGATTTATAACGTTGAAAAATATCTTCGAGAGTGTTTAGATTCCGCTAAGAACCAAACTCTTTCCGATATTGAGGTCATTTGCATCAACGATGGCTCGACGGATGGCTCTCCCGACATCATTCGCGAGTACATGCAGGCCGACAGTCGCTTCAAGATTATCGATAAACCTAATTCTGGTTACGGCGCCTCGATGAATCAGGGACTCGATGCTGCATGCGGTAAGTACATTAGCATTTTGGAGTCAGACGACTTCTTCGAGCCTGATGCGTTGGAGAAGCTGGTAAATGCTGCCGAGGCAGTAGAAGCGCAAGTCGCAAAAGCGAATTTCTGGTTCTACTGGTCAACGCCAGAGGAAAAGAATGAGCTTTTCGAACTTGTAACTGCGCCCATGACGGGGCATGTGGTTAATCCGCATAAGGAAACCGAAATCTTCTACCTGAAGCCCTCTATCTGGTCCGCTGTTTACCGGAAGGATTTCCTTGAGCGAAACGGCATTTGTTTCCTAGAAACGCCAGGTGCTTCCTATCAGGATGCGGGATTTAATTTCAAGGTATGGGCAAGCGCACAGCGAGTAGTGTTCTTGCCCGATGCCGTGCTTCATTACCGTCAAGATAACGAGGCGTCTTCGGTCAACTCTCCTTCGAAGGTCTATTGCGTTTGTGACGAATATGCTGAGATGGATCGCTATATCGAAGGCCGAAAAGATCAGGAATTCCTGAAGCGCATTCTTGAGAAGATGAAGTACGACAGCTACATGTGGAACTACGAGCGCCTGTCCGAATCGCTGAGGGCAGAATTCCTGGTTCGTTTCTCCGAGGAGTTCAAGTCCGATCTTGATAAAGGCTTGGTCGACCTTTCGATATTCGACTCTTGGAAGGTTCCTGATTTGCAGATGATCGTAAGTCATCCTGCTGTATTTCGGGCAAATAAAGAATTTGCAGGTAATGGGGGAAAGCTCGCGAAGGCAATTCACTACCTCAAAGCAGGAGGCCCTTCTTTGCTTTCTGAAGCTTTGGCTGCCCGCTCTGAAAGATAGGCTTTCGCGCATGCCTTTGTTCTCGATAATAGTTCCAGTCTACAACGTTCAAAAATACGTCTCGCGCTGTTTGGATTCCTTAAGAAGGCAGACGTTGGATGATATTGAGATTATCTGTGTGAACGATGGGTCGACCGACGATTCTCTTGAGGTTGTCGAAATGCACGCATTTTGCGATAGCCGAATCCGAGTCATTGACAAGCAAAACGGGGGGCTGTCATCGGCTCGTAATGCTGGTATCGAGGCTGCGACGGGTCGCTACGTCCTTTTCGTAGACTCAGACGACTACCTTGAAACCAATGCCTGTGAGGTCATTTCTTCGATTTTTGAATCGAGCGGAGCGGATGCAGTGACATTTGGGGCGAATAGAATCCCCCAGAGCGCATCTAACCAGTGGACTGATGCATGCCTGACTCCGCAAGATCACGTGTTTGAAGGATTTAGCACGGACCTTCTATTTGACGAAGGCTCCCATCCTTATATATGGAGGACGTCAATCAAGAGGTGCTTTCTGGAAGAGAACTCTTTGCTCTTCAATGAGCAGGTGAAATTTGGCGAAGACCAGGTTTTCTATTTCGATCTGTACGCCCTTTCTTCAAAGACCGTCCTTTCGTCTGAGCTTCTGTATAACTACCAGTTATCCCGAAAGGGATCATTGATGGAAACGGTTGCAGGCGAACGAGAATCGAAGGTTCCTGAACATTTAGGAATCGTCGAGGCAATCCTTGCTTCATGGCAGAAGAGGGAGTTGCTGCACCTTTGCCCAGCTGAACTCATGGACTGGATTCTTGATTTTCTGTTCGAGGATATTTTCCGCCTTAATGAGGGCATGCGAAAAGACTCTTTCTCCAAGCTTGGGCTGTTGCTGTCTGAGTACTTCGATAGCCCTGAAGAGACCGCAAAGAGCCTTGGTGGACATGCGAATGCCGTAGTCCGAGGGTTGATTTCTTGTAGCAAGGAAGGAGATTTGCCGCCGAATCTGGGTAGGGAATATACCCTTTTCCGTATAGGATGGTTGGGTTATGCCCGCAATATTTTTTTGAGGTTGATAGAAAAGCTTCGCACGCCATCGCCGGAAAACCCAGAAGAGACTGCTCGGCAAAAGGCGGATTTGGAAAAGTGCGAAGAAGATGCTCTTGCGTCGCTTGAGGCTTTAAAGAAAGAATTCCGCACGGCACAAGAAACAACAACGGAGTAATTAGCATGTGGCTTGATTTTTTTGCTGCGGCACTAGTGGCTGCCGTATTCCTCTTTCTGCCTGGTGGCTTGATCGTGTATTCGGCACGCAGGTCCTTCGTAGAGAGCGTTAGTTTTGGTCCAATTTTAGGTGTTGTTTTTTACTCAATAGCTGCAGTCGTCTATCCGCGAATCGGAATAGAAGCTTCTTGGGCAACTCTTTTCGTGCCGTTCCTCCTAATCTCGCTGATTGTTTCGGCGCTTTTCTTTTGTTTTGGGAAAAGGGAGGCGGATAAGGGCCTTGGTAAAGAGGAGCTGCTGTACGTTCTGCTATATGCGCTTGTTGGCGTTGTGATTGTTGGTATCTTCTTTGTCAAAAATCTTGATGGGGCAGGGTCTTTCTATCAAGCCTACGATAATGGCTCTCACCTGAATACGATTAGGACCTTTATCGAAACGGGAGTTTATTCTTCGTTTGGCGGTGGGCTTAGGCCAGATCTTATTTCGCCGTTCGATGAGTCTGGGTCTTCGTTCTATCCTTCTGCATGGTATTGTCTTGTCGCAATGGCAGTAACGGCGACGGGTGCAGGTATTACGGTTGCAGTTAATGCCGTGAATTTTATTTGCGCATCTTTGATCTATCCCCTGTCGGTGCTTTTTGCGGCAAAGGCAATATTTGGGGCAGATAAGAAAACTATGATAATTGGCGCGGCCCTTGCTGTTTGCGCAGCGCCGTTTCCGTGGGGTTTTTTGACGTTTGGCCCGCTCTATCCAAATTTGCTTTCAATGGCGTTGTTCCCTGCTGCTACGGCCTGCTCGGTCTGCTTTGTTCGATTTGGTGTATCGCGAAATACGCGCGTAGTTGCATTTTTGGCAGCAGGCACTGCAGCTGTTGCTTTGTTGTTCGCGCAGCCAAATGCTATTTTTGCCGAGTTGGTAGTTTTGATGCCCTTCTTTGTTTCTGAATGCGTGCTAAAAGCATGGGGCAAGGACGGCAGTTTCAGGTCTAAGGCTGTATTTGCTCTTGTTGTCTCTAGTGCGACTATGCTGGTAATTTGGGTCGCACTGTACAGCCTTCCCATATCAATGATAAGGAGTGTAGTTGAGTTTAATTGGCCTGCGACTGTCGGCAAATGGCAGGCCTTCATGGATTGCCTGCTGTATTCGTTCAACACGGGAGCTGCCCAGCCGCTTGTTGCCTTGCTTGTTGTGGTTGGTGCTGTAAAAGCGCTTTCTTCCAGGAAAACAGCCTGGCTGGCTTTCTCATATGCGTTTGCATGCTTGATCTACCTCTCCTCCGTATCGACTGAAGGATTTACCAAGCATTTACTTTCGGGTTTTTGGTATACGGATCCGTACAGGCTTGCGGCAACTGCCGCCATCGTATCGCTCCCCCTTATTGTTCTAGGCGCAAAATGGACGCTTGATTGGTTTGCATCGCTCTTGACGAAGCACGAAAAGGACACGACGCTTTGCCTTAACAGCAAGGTTGGTGTCTGCGCGTTTGCGCTGTTGTTCGCGGTGTTCCTTTATGGTCCGAGCTTTTTATTTGCTGGCTGTGGTTCGGTCGATACGGGATTCGGAAACATTGCTGATAAGGTTAAGGTGCAGAACAGCGTATCTGTAGATAATGTTCTGGCTCCTGAGGAGAGGCAGTTTGCTGAAAAGGCCCTTCAGATGGTTCCCAAGGATGCAGAGATTATCAATGAGCCCAATGACGGCAGTGGGTTTCTTTACGCTCTATATGATGCTGATAATATTTTGTACAAGCGGTTTGCTTTGCCTTCGAGCGGCGAAAAGCCGGAAAGTGCGCTTATCCGACAGGATCTTGACAAAATAGCCACTGATCCAGAGGTGAAGGCTGCTGTAAATAGCTTCGATGCTGAGTACGTTTTGCTGCTCGATCGGGATGGCGATCCCAAGAAACGCATTCACCTTTGGTCATATTATCCGGATCAATGGGGCGGCATATTGCGAATAACCGATTCAACTCCCGGTTTCGAGGTGGTTATGGCCGAAGGAGACATGAGACTTTATAAGATTGCGGATTGACACTACAATAGCTTGCGCTGTTTAAAAGCGGCATTAAATGATTGTCCGGAATAACGAAGGAACTCTTCAGTGCGTCTATACAAGTACGATTTTGTTCGTGCGATTGCAATTATGTTTGTGGTCGCCGTTCACTCTCTTTATTTCGTCAATTCAGTTCACGAGCAGTGCGCGTACCCGTTCTATGCTTTGCAGACCATTTTCTTTACGGGAAACGTGCTGTTCTTCCTCCTGTCGGGCAAGTTTAACCTTCGTGAAAAGAAGGACGATGCTGCCGTTAAGAAATTCTATTACAACAAGATTCGCAACATTGTTGTACCTATCGTGATCTTTTTCTTCATAAGAACGTTGTACGATTTGTATCCCGATTATTCGTTGGGTCTGGTTGTAAAAACCTTCATTAAAAACTTCGTATACGACTACAGCCATATCGAGTATTGGTTTATGTACACGTTGGTGGGCTTCTTGTTGGTTGCGCCTTTCTTGTCTCATGCCTTCGCGCGATTCAGCAAGTTCGAAAAGAAGCTATTTGTTGGAATTGGCTTGGGATATCACTTGGTCCTCTTGATCATCTCTGATGCCGGGTATCCCCTTGGGTGGTCGTATCTCTTTTTTGGTTTCTCCTTCACCTTTTTTATCGGAGGATTCATTGAGGATCTGTTTGAAACCAAGAAAAGCAGGTGTGGCTTGGCCCTGGCTAGCGTTCTATGCTTGCTTGCGACGATGGTGCTGTTCCATTTTGATGAGACGGGAGGCCTTCAGGATTCATCGCCGTTTTATACGGTATTGGCGATTGGTATCTACATTGGCCTGCTTCAACTCGGGGAAAAGATGAAGCCTTCCAGAGCGGTTTCGTTTATCGCAAAGCACTCGTTTAGCATTTACCTCGTGCATATGATGATTCTGATTCCTCTGCATTCGGTTATTCCTGTTATGGAGGGTCCGATCTCGTTCTTGGGTTTCCTTGGGGCTTTTGCGATTGCGTTCCCGCTTTCGCTTCTGCTTGCGTTTGTTCTGGATAAATGCGTTGTTGATCCTGCGGAGATGCTTTTCGACAAGTTGTTCAAGCGGTTTTTGGAAAAAAGGAAGAACACCGTATAGTTGCAGATTGTAGCTAAAGGCAGCCTGGTTACTGGAAGCATGGTGGCTGCATCGGTGGTTTTGCTTTCGGGGATGATGGGCTTACTTAAGGTTTGCAATGGCAATATGAAAGGGCCCTCGCTGCGGTCATTGAGTTTTGCAGCGAGGGCCCTTTCATTGTCCTTTGCGGTGAGGGCGAATACGGTTGATCTTTGCGCGGGGCCACGCCGCCTAACCAAGATAGCGGCGCACCATATCCGTTCCGAAAGCAGTCATCTTGTAGAAGATCCGAAGCTGACCATCGTCGTCAACGTCAACTTTTGTTTCTTCAAGCAGCCCATTTTCCCGCGAGGTTGCCAGGGCTTCATCTACATCCTTGTTATTCAGCAGCTTGTAGCCAGAGTAATCTTCCTTGAGTGCAGCGATAACATCGTTTGCGCTCAGCTCTTCGCCGTGGTTGAAGCATTCGATAATGGCGTAGTGCAAGGGGGGCAGGTTGTTCTTCATTTTGGCTACTCCTTATGTGCCTTGATGCTTTTTGTGGGGTTGATGGCAATGCAGAAGATGCCGGCAATCATGATAAGCGCGCCAATCCACTGCATTGCGGAAAGGGGCGGGTAGTCGGCAGCCAAGCCGCCAATGTTCAAGACGCCCAATACAATCCAGATGAAGAACGGGCCCCAGAAGGCGTACATACCGTTGCACGCCATGCCCAGTGCGGTGCCGCACATGGAGTTTCCCTTATACCAGAACGAAAAGGCTGGCATTGCAAACAGACCCGACACGGCGAAGATCAATATAGAGGGGTCGGAAACTGCCGTGCATAGGATAACAGGCACGGCAGCAATGCTATCGCCCATTACGGTAAGAGCAGGGAAGGCGATTGCCAGTTCTAGAACACCAGCTGTAATTTGTCTGATGGCAATGCCGATACGGTAGTCAATCAGGATGGTTCCGAAGCCCGCAACGCAGCCTTCGAAGCCCCAACCGAACGCAGCAAGGAAGGCAAACAGGCAGCCAAACAGGGCTTCGGGGCCCATGTTGGCAAAGCTGGTGCCACCAATAATACCTGCAGCGGCAAGGCAAATCAGGATGCCGATAACCTTATGGGCCTCAAGGCTTTGCTTGAACAGCACGCGACCAAGAATGGCGCCAATAGCGCAGTTGAGCGCAGCGATGGGCACAATGACGCCCGGGTTGCCCGCTGCGGTTGCTGAATTCAGCGCCACCACGTAGGCAATGGTGGCGAACGGACCGCCGATGGCTGCGCAAACCATCATTACCCAGCCGGGCTTCGTCTTGACTGTTTTCCAAAGGTCGCCCAGCTGACCGTTCTTGGCGCACATGGCCACTGACCACAATCCGCTGAACGTATCGTTCAAGCCCGCGGCAAGCGCGGCGAGGGTGAAAGTGATTGTAAAAGCGCTAAGGGGCGCGTTGTCGTTCCAGCCTTCGCCACCAAACCATGCGGCCCATACGCCTTGTGTTTCTCCCAGAGTTAAAAATGCCGTATACAGGCCGTAGCAAATGCCAGAAGCCACAGCGAAGGCTATCCCTTTTGTCATATATTTGCGGTGGCGCTGTTTTTGCAGGTTGGAAATGCTCTGTTGCATGTTTGCTCCTGTCGAAAGGGTGTCGGTTTCTAGGGGGTTCGCGTTAGTTGATGCCTGTTTGATAGAGGGCCAGCGATTTATCAAGGTACTTCTTGGCGTAGCGATAGTAGATGTACAGCCACTCTCCAACCGATTCGCCCTGGGATTCCTTGTAAAGGGACCAGAGATACCAGCACCAGCCAGCAAAGGCAACTGCGGCATAGCAATGTCGAAGCTGCTCAATGGAAGCCTGGTTCTCGAAATAAAGGGAAATAAGCTTGTCTGCTGCCGTCTCATCAAGTTCGCTGCAAACAATGAAGGTTCCCAGGTCTTGTGAGAAATCGGCCATACCGGAGTATTCCCAGTCGATCAGTGAAAGAGTACCCTTTTCGTCCTTCAAGAGATTCAAATAGAAGAAGTCGTTGTGACAAAGAACGGTACGCCCTACGCCGTCGGTGCTGAATAGATCGTAGAGATGCGCGAACTCTGATTCCAGCTGACGAAAGTCGGGGATGGCATCAAGGTCGGGGGGTTCGATAAGGCCTGCGTAGTCGCACGACTTCTGGAAGAAGTTGAAGCTAAGTGCCAATTTCGCATCAGAGCCGTGAAGCTTTTTGATAAGAGAGGTGGCTTCTTCTACGTCGGTAGGGTTTGAAGGGTCAAGCTGTTCGCAGTTGGGAATGAAACGGGAAACCTTCCAGCCCTTTGCGGGGTCTTCATAGATAAAGGTGTCGTCGATTTTCAGCGATCGAGCCAGTTCCTGCGCTTTTGTCTCTTCCTGGCGGTTGATTAGCTTGTCGGTGCCAACGCCGGGGTGGCGGTAGACGTACTCCCCGCTGTTGATGGCGAAATGGCAGGATAGGTTGGTAAGACCCTGCTTCAAGGGGTAGATGTCATGAATTTCGTCTCGTGTGCAGCCAAGGGTGGCAACGATGTTATCGAAGGCTTCTGAATCGACGTTCTGGATGAATTCAGGGTCGAAAAGCCTTAGTTCATCGAGCGAATCGAACTCGTTGATCATGCCATCAGGGTAGGGTCGTACTACCATATCGAGCTCTTTGATGTGGTCGATGTAAATTTGCTCCCAAAGTTTGTCTGCGGTTTCGGGGCGGTCATATTCTGCGACAAGTATTTCGGAAAAACGCTTGGAGAACGCTTTATCGAAATAAACATGCCCAAGCATAATCAAAGAATCGGAGCCGCCGATGGTCACCCCGGCAATTCGCTTGTTCGGACCTTCTTTGATACACCATTCAGGGGTTTCGCCCTTGCAGTATTGAGCTGCGTAGTATGCCTGATACACATACGGCTCGAAGGGGTTTTCGGTGAAGTAGTCGTCCGAAGAGCAGATAAAGGTATTGCCAAGCTTTTCGCGAACACGCATAAGGGTAGAGTTGTTGTTGCGCGATGCGTACTCGGGGTTAATAACGATGGTTACACCAAACGTATCTTCGAGGTAGAAGAAGTACTCCTTCTTATAGCCTGCGACAATAGTAATGTCATTAATGCCCGCTTCTTTGAGCTGTTTGATTTGTCGTTCAATAAGCACTTCTCCTCGAACGCGAAGAAGACCCTTAGGCTTTTCGTAGGAAATAGGGGCAAAGCGCGAAGAGAGGCCAGCCGCCATGATGATTGCATTATCTACCTTAAAGGGCGAAAGCGCTTCTTTGCCTTCTGCATTAATTGCGCCATTTGAGACCATGCCCTTTTCGGTGAGTGATTTAAGCGCAGCGTTTGCGCTTCCCAGCGAAATGCCCGATTTGCTTGCTATTTCGCGTTGGCTTATGGATGGAGTGCCGTTAAGAGCAACGAGCACGTTGAATTAATTCTTAGATAGCAAAGGTTTCTCCCCGTTGATTTGTTCAATATAAATAAGTATAGCCGAATACTGAACACAAGTTCAATATTCGGCTATATGAAAATAATTTGAACAAACAATAAACGGGATGACTGGCTTATCGCACCCATTTCCCGTCGGCACCCACATAGTAACCCCCGACCCAGCGGTTGGTTGCCATTCGTCCGTCGCTCAGCAGGTAGTAGTCGCCGATCCAGGTGGAGTAGCGCATGACGCCGCTGGGGTTGGAATAGTACCAGTTGCTGCCGACTTTGTACCATCCGGTTTCCATGGCTCCGCTGCCGTTAAGGTAATACCACTTTCCGCCGATGGATTGCCACCCGGTGAGCATCACACCACTATTGTTTGAGTAGTACCAGGTACCTCCCGCCTTGTACCATCCAGTCTGCATCGCGCCCGAGTCGGCAAGGCGGTACCAGGCGTCGTCCGCCTTCAGCCACCCGGTGAGCATAATTCCCGATCCGTTGAGGTAGTACCAGGTGTCGCCAGTTTTCAGCCATCCAGTCTGTATCGCTCCCGAACCATTGGCGTAATACCATTTGCTATCGACCTTGAACCATCCTGTTTCCATGGCTCCAGACCCATCAAGGTAATACTTGGTTTCGCCGAGTTCCAACCAACCCGTTTTCATTACGCCATTGTTATAGAGGTAGTACCAATCATTGCCGATCCACTGCCATCCGGTGAGCATGGCCCCCGAGCCGTTCATGTAGTACCAGTTTCCGTTGATTAGCTGCCACCCGGTGAGCATGGCGCCTGATCCGTTGAGGTAGTAAGTGCTGTTGCTGAGCTTCAGCCATCCAGTCTGCATTACGCCACTGCCATTGAAGTAGTACCAGCTGCCGCCAATTTTCTGCCATCCGGTTGCCATTGCTCCAGAATCATTGAGCCAATACCAGGAATCGTCGAGCTTCAGCCATCCAGTTTGCATCCAGCCAGAACCATCGAAATAGTACCAGTATCCATTGATGCGCTCCCAGTCGTTGCGTGTGTAGGAGCCGTCGGCGTGACGGTACCACCACTTGCCGCCGCTGTTGATCCAGCGGTCAACATTCAGGTAACTCAGGCAATCTTCTTTTTCGCTGCGGTAGCGATTCTGCCATCCTTTCCAATATATCTGCTGCTTGGGGTAGCGCTTGGAAACATTGTTAACAACGAAGTCGCAGAGCGTAACAATCAACGTTTCGTCGGACATGGATTCGTTGATGCCTGAATACTTGAAAAACCAGTTTGCGCCGTAGTAGTTGCCGTTTTTGATATACGAGGCGCCGCCGCCAGCTCCGAAGAGGTTGACCATGCCCCAGCATAAGCCTTTGATGCAATCGGGGCGGTTGTCGAGATTGATCCCAAATGCGCCCAGACACCCGCGGGCTCCTAGCGATCCGCTGTAATACTCCGTGTAGGCCCAGCCGTTCTGCAGCCGCGAGAACTCATTGGGGTCGGCTTTGTATGCGGCATGCCATGCGGTGTTAAGGTCGTTGCCCAGTCGGGTAAAAGCGTTGTTGCTTCTTGTTGAGCCCGTTACATCCCATCCGTAGCGGTCGCCGATGACCTTGAGGGCTTTGTATTTTGAGGGATTGTACTGATATACCGCTTTAAGGAAGCTGCCCAGGCCATAGCGGTTGTCGAACTGGAAATAGCCCATTGCATGGTAGCCGTCGCCCGAGCTAAGTCCTTGGTCGTAATTGCAGCTGCTTTCATACTTGCAGAAATACAGCATTTCGTCGCTGAACGTCATGGGGGAAACGCTGGAACCATTTGAGTAAAGTTCGATCTCGTTGGTATCTGGTGGGTATATATCCGTAATATCGGTAGAACCGTCAAGCCCGTCTGCCCATATTGCAAGCTTGCCATCGCTGTAGTCGGGTTCGGAAAATTCGGCGTCAGTATCGTATTCGCCGTCATCCATTGCTGCGATATCGGAATCTTCGTACCCGTCCGTGTTGCCTGTGGTCTTGCCATCCACGTCGGTTTCGGACAGATCGGGTTTTGAGGCTATGTCATCGTCGTAAAATGCGGAACTTTGGTTGCTTGGGTCTTTTGTTTTAGTCCCATTTCCTACATTGATGGTATCTGCGAATGCGGGGCAAGGCAAAAGACCCGTTACCAAAACCAATGAAAGGATGGAGCTGAATATTTTTTTCTCAAACGCCATGCAAGCCGCCTTTCGTGGATCATTCTTTCAATAATATCTAAACATGCGATGTTAGGCCGGGGTTCGTTGGTGGGTGAGCCTTTGTTTTCACGCGTGGCACACAAGTTGTGACCGCTAAAGAAAAAGGGCGAGGGGATGAGCCCCTCGCCCTTTAGTTGCTATCCGTAAATTACAACCGTGGTACCAGCGTAGATGTTATTGTATATCCACTGCGCATCAGGGTATGCCATTCTGATGCAGCCATGGGAAAGGCTTTTCCCCAGCTCGTTGTTTGAAGTGAGAATTGTATGGAAGAAGTATCCGCCGCTGATCTGTGTGCACCATTTTGCTCGGCTATCGGTGCTCAGCGCCATCCTTTTTCCGCCGCTAGTTCGGAACGTTCCTGTGATTGTGGGGCTGCTTGGTGCTCCTGTAACACAGTCAACGTAATACTGCAGGGACCAATTGTGTGACGAGCCCCTATAGATACCAACTTTATGGGTCGATCTGTTTACGGCAATGAGCCATTGGGTCCCACTGTTGCATCCCCAGATTCGATCTGTCATTTGGGCGCGTTCCGGGTTGGGGACCCAAGCTCCGCTGCTATTGAAGTAATACCAAGTGCCGCCGACCTTCTGCCAGCCAGTTGCCATGGCGCCAGACCCGCTCAGCCAATACCAGGTTCCTCCTTGCTTCAGCCATCCTGTCTGCATCGCGCCTGAGCCGTTCATGTAGTACCAGTTGCTGCCGATCCATTGCCACCCGGTGAGCATCGCGCCCGAGCCGTTCATGTAGTACCAGTTGCTGCCGATCCATTGCCACCCGGTGAGCATCGCGCCCGAGCCATTAAGGTAGTACCAGGTGTCGCCAGTTTTCAGCCAACCGGTTTGCATGGCGCCAGAGGAATCCATGTAGTACCAGTTACCACCGACTTTTTGCCAGTTGGTCAGCATTTTGCCGCTGTAGTTGAATAGGTACCAAGTCCCATTGATCTGCTTCCAGCCGGTTGACACAACGCCTGAAGAGGGATTGATGTAATAGGTTTCGGCTCCGTCTTTAATCCAGCCGGTCATGGCCTTATGGGATATGGGATCAGCATAGGTTTTCGCCCCACCACCGAGGTTTACCCAGCCTGAGCAAAGAACGCCATTGTTCTTTAATGTGCCGTCGGCATCGCGAGTTATGTTACCAAGCGCCCCAGAAGGCGAAGCAAAGCGAGCATTTCCCGCTGTGTCAACTATCGCCCAGCAAGTTGACACCATTGCGCCCGAACCCTTGAAAAAGTAATCGGATCCGTCGATTGTCTGCAATCCTGTTAGCATGGGATGCTTTGGGTCGGAGGGGTCGAGCCAGTACCAAGAGCCGCCAATTTTCAGCCAGCCAGAACTCATCGCTCCCGATCCAGAAGCCCAATGCCAGGCGCTGTCTTTGCACCAGCCATTACGAATCATGACGCCAGAAGAATTGCACCAATAATATGTCCCATTGTCGTTGACGAGTTCATTTGCCGCCATCTTTCCGTCGTGCGAAGAATCCATCCAGTACCACTGGTTAGAAACATGGCGCCAGCCGGTTGCCATTGCCCCATTGTTGTCAACGCGATACCAGGATCCGCCATACCCCTTTACCCAATGAGCTGAAGTGGCAAGTGCTCCTGAGCCTTCGGCAAACCACCATTTGCCGTTGTCATCTTTGATCCAGCCAGTCTGCATGGCGCCCGAATTGTGATCCAGCCAGTACCAGGAGCCGCCACTGCTAAGCCATCCAGTCTGCATGGCACCGGAGGAGGCCAGGTGGTACCATGACCCCCTCTTTTGTCAGCCAGTAAGCATGGCTCCCGATCCGTTCATCAGATACCATTTTCCGTCGGCTGCTTTCACCCAGTCAGTTGCCATTGCGCCGGTTTTGTCATTGAGCCAATACCAATTTCCGCCAGCATAAAGCCATCCGGTGCGAAGCGCGCCATTACTGTTTGGATACCACCAATTTCCGTCGGCCTTAACCCATCCGCTGCCAGTTACGATAGCCCCTGATGAAGTGGCATGGTACAGAGTGTTGTCAACAGAGAAGTTTCCTGTGACCATCTTGCCATCGGCGCCAAGACGGTACTGCTTGCCGCCTGTTTTAACCCATTTCGATTCGGTAGCCTTTGAAGAATTGGCAAACCAATACCAAGAACCCTCGAAATCACGCCAGCCGGATATGGCCGCCTCAATGCCGTTGGAGTAATTGATTAGATGTCCGTTTTCCAGTACGAGTCCATTTTTTGCTGCCTCTGCAGCCTCAGAAGAGCTTGTGTTTGACGGCGAGCCTGGAGTGGTTGTCTCTGCCGCTTTCTCTGGAGATTCGCTATTTGGAGTGGGCTCATTTCCTGCTGGCGCTTCCCCGGCAAGGGGTTCTTGCGTATGCTCCACGTAGCTGGAATTAGTTGAGCTCGCCCCATTTTGAAGCTCGTCTGCCATTGCGGCAGCGGGTGCAAGCGCCAGCGCAAGCGCTGCGGGGATTAATAGAAACCCAATCCGTGTAATTGCAGTGTTCATTTTATGTATCCCTCACCTGGTCGGCGATATTTTGATAGCTCAATTGTACCTGTTTGATCGCTGTATTATCAGGGGATACTGTTAATTGTGCTTGTGGAAATATTCATTGGAAGGCGGCAAATAGTCCTTATTGCGAAATGGACTTATGTCAGATGAGTCAGTTGTCGTGGTTTGCAAATCGCATTCATCTTCTAGATACTGAGACGAGTCTTGGTGTCGGAAGAAAACTGCTTTCATGGAGAAAGGCACGATACCGACTGCGATATTGCACGTACACCTTTGGTATCGTGGACGCTCTTAAGAGTTGCGATGACGTGAGGTGCTTGGGAGGTCACATATGAAGAAGCTGTTGCTGTTGGGCGGTCCGGTATTCCAGAAGCCCGTTGTAGAGAGAGCTAAGGCTATGGGGCTGCGAGTGGGCGTTGCAGACATCAGTCCGGATGCTCCGGCAGCGCAGATTGCAGATGATTTCTTTTGCGGTTCCATTAGGGATTTCGACGCCATGCTCGAGATTGCTAAAGAATATATGCCTGACGCCATTGCTAGCGGGGCATGTGATACTTCGGTTGTGACCGTCTCCAGGCTTTGCGAGGAGCTGGCGCTGCCGGGCAATTCGGTGGAGGCAGCGCTTAATTCCACTGACAAGCATCGCATGATAGAGTGCTTCGCTCGGAAAGGGGTTGCTCACCCTTCCTTCGTCGTTGCAAAGAAAGAAGATATAGGTCAGTTCGCCCCTGAAATCCCTTACCCGATCATCGCGAAGCCGACAGATAGTGCTGGTGGTCGTGGTGTGAATTTGGTCCATTCGCGCGAGGAGCTCATGCCCGCTCTTCTTGCCGCTTCGGAGGCGGGGCTTTCTGGCGATGTTCTTGTCGAGGAATATATGATGGGTCCAGAAGTAAGCGTTGAGCTTCTTGTTGCTGACGGCGTAGCCCATGTACTTCAGGTGACGGACAAGCTAACTTCTGGTGCTCCTAATTACTTTGAAATCGGCCATTGTCAGCCGACAAGCCTCAAAGACGAAGATCGTGCCGCTATTTCGGAATTAGCAAAGGCTGCTGTTTTGGCTGTCGGGCTGAAGAACAGTGCAGCTCACGTTGAGATAATCGTGACGCCCAATGGCCCCAAGATGGTCGAGTTGGGAGCTCGTTTGGGCGGGGACTGGATTACTTCTTATCTTATCCAGGGCTCTGTTGGGGGCATCGACATGATTGAATGCATGGTTAGGATCGCGTTGGGCGAAAAGCCTAGCATAAACGGGTATTACGACAGTGGAAGCTATGTGGCAACTAGATTCCTTCCAGCAAGCGAAGGCGTACTGTTGGGGCTTGATGGTCTAGATGCTGCAAAGTCTTCGAGCGGAGTCCTTCATGTTGAGCGCCATGGTGTTATTGGCGAGCGCTACGAGAAGGCCGTCGATGATTCGGCCCGCTTTGTTTCGGTTGTTGCGCGTGGTGGATCTCGAGAGGAAGCTCTTGATAATTGCAAGCGAGCACTTGAACTTGTGGAAGTGAGAATAGAGAGACCTTAATTATTGGCGCGCCATCCGCAATCGCTTTTGATGCCTCGCAGGAAAACTAGTTCCTAAGAGCGGCAAGAAGGGCGTTCGCTGAGGTGCCCCAGGTAAAGTGGCCCCTAACTCGCTTTGCCACCTTGCTCCCCCTTTCCGTTGCCCCTTCGGGATCGCTTGCCGCCTTGCTGAGCGCGGTAGCTATGTCGTTGGAACTCATCGAAGGAAGCATGATGCCGTACTCATTTGAGGGGGCAATTTCTTTCATGCCCCCGACGTCGGTTGCTATTGGGGCGGTGCCGCAAGCCGCAGCTTCCAAGAGAACCGTAGAAAAACCCTCGGATCGTGAGGGAAGACAAAAGTAATCCGATTGCTTAAGCAGTGCAGCGAGATCGCTTTTGTTGAGCATGCCAGGGGTTATAACGTTCGGGCATGCAAGCTCCTTGACCTTGGGGAGCAGGGGGCCATCGCCAGCCATAACGGCGACGATGCTCGGGTGCTCCGATGAACGGCGTTCGGCAAGGTGCGCGACCGCCTCCGCAAGCTGCATAACTCCCTTTTCCGGGACGAAGCGCCCTGCGCTCGCGATGAGCAAAGCATCGTTGGGGATATTGAATTCGGCTCGAAAATCGCGCGAGCTTGCTTGCGAAAGGTACTCGTCTGCCTCAATGGCGTTGGTAATTTCACCGCAGGATGAAATCCCGAAATGGGAAAGCCATTCGCTTGCTTTCTGCGACACGGCAAAACAGCGGGGCTTTGAGTGCTTTGCAAGCGTGGTCATTGTGTGCTCGACAATATTCAGCGGAATGTCCAGGGCGGGGTTTCCCAGGGTGAGATGCGCCGAGCCGTGTTCAATAAGAACGGGCTCGATGCTCTTTTTCCTCGCAAATTTTAAGCCAAGGATACTTAAGGGGTAGAAACGCGTATTTACCACAACATAGTCAATAGCTTGAGAATCGAGCCATTTCCAAAGCGCATCGCTGGAAGCGCACTTCTTAGATAGTGGAAACCTGCCGTTGAGCAGGGGGTTGCAGGGCAGCCTCACAACCTCAATGCCATTGGCGCTTTCTTGCTCGAGCGCGTTGTCTGTGTTGTTCGTAACAACGATTACCCGATGGCCTTTTTTAACCAAGGCATTTGCGATTCCTTTGGTGTAGGTTTCGACGCCGCCAACATGGGGCTCGTATAGGGCAGAGAAAATGCAAATGCAGTAAGAAGAGCTTGCGTTGCTGTGCGTCAGTGTATTGTCGTTGCTGGTTTGCATAGTGTCCTCGCAGAATTCTGCTTGCTGCCTGTTCAATACGAAAAGGATATACCCTTACGAGATTGTCCTGTTTGCGGAATGCAATGGGCGATACAATTAACATTTGTATTAAAGCGTTATCGATTTAGGGAGTAGTTCGAAAGTGGACAACGCTATCGGGGGTCGTCGCGTGCTTGCGGTTGTTCCTGCGTACAACGAACGAGATAATATCGTTTCGACAATTGAAGACTTGCACACCAATGCGCCAGGGGTTGATTACGTTATCGTCAACGATGGATCGAAAGACGATACGCTTGCCATTTGTCGTGAGCATGGCTACAACGTTATCGATCTGCCGGTAAACCTTGGTCTTGCTGGGGCATTTCAAACAGGAATGCGTTATGCCTATGAGCAAGGCTACGATTACGCAGTGCAGTTCGATGCTGATGGCCAACATTCAGCTGCCTATATCGAGGATATGGTTGTGCTGGCGGAACGAAACCGCGTAAACATTGTTATTGGCAGTCGCTTTGCTTCAACCAAGAAGCCCTTTTCCGCTCGCATGATGGGCAGTGCTCTGATTACCGCAATGATTCTCGTTACCACGCGAAAGCGTATTCAGGACCCTACATCGGGCATGCGCCTCTTCGACAAGACGATGATCCCTTTGCTTGCAAATGAGCTCGACCTTGGCCCCGAGCCAGATACCGTGTCTCTGCTAATGCGCTGGGGGTATAAGGTAGAGGAAGTTCAGGTTGAAATGCGCGAGCGCACTGCGGGCGAAAGCTATTTGAACTTTACCAAATCGGTTGCATACATGCTTCGTATGAGCATTTCTATTCTATTGGTTCAGTGGTTTAGGAGGAAAAAGTGAGCTTGCTTTTCTCCGCAACGTTGCTTATTAGCGCCCTTTTGATTTTTTGGTTGATCCTGCGCAAGATCCGCCGCTCCGAAGTGACCATCGCTGATTCCACTTTTTGGTTTTTGTTTGCCCTGAGCTTGGTGCTTATGGGTGTGTTTAGGCAAATTCCTTTTTTCTTTGCGGGCATCTTCGGCATCGAAAGCCCTGCTAACTTCGTATTTGCCTATGTTATTGCTGTCTTGATCTTGCGCGAGTTCTATTCGACTGTAGAAATCTCCCAGTTGCGCGTAAGGGTTCGCGGATTGGCGCAAAAAGAGGCGCTGAGGGAGTTAGGGGATGCTTCCAAATGGGGCGGTCCCAAATAGGATTATTCAACGCATTACTGCTCTCTGTGGAAAACTAGCAACAGGCAAACGAGCATGACTATTGCGCTTACTCCGTAAGCCAGGATTGTTGCAAAGCTCACGCCATTCATTCCGTAAATGGGGATCAAGAAAAAAGCTGCTGGTACGGATAGGATAACTGCGCATATATTTCCAATGAAGCTTCCTTTGAAATGACGGATAGCTACAAGAATGTCGTTGAGGAACCATACGTATGCTGTAATTGCTGTGCAGATGATAATAGGCGTCATAAGGTATACATGTGGTGCTATTTGGCTTCCGAATAGAAAAACAAGAAGGGGCTCTCCGATGAGCAATAGGGCGATTGCGGCAATTAGGCCAATTGCCGCAATCGCTGCGCTTGCCTTCAGCAACAGTACTGCGAGCTGCTTCATGTCTTTATTTTCGTACGCTTCAGAAAAATATCCCAGTAGGGGATTGTAAATATAGCTTGCCCCCATTTGTATTATTACCGCTGGCGCTGCGACGGAGGCGTAGATTCCGAGAGAGGACGCTCCATCGATGGATGCTAGTATCTGCCGAGGTAGGGATGGTGCAGCGCTGCAAGCAATGGCGGCGACTACGATAGGAAAGCAATATTTCAGTAGGTGGGCCGTTTTCTTGCGGCTTATGCCAATTTTGAGCTGTTCGAAACGAGTGGATCGTGGCAAATCGTACAGCAATCCGATTAATGCAGTGCCGACGGTCATACACAAGAAAGCGATGACGAGATTGCTGGTTAGTGTTTGCGCTATGCAAAACAAGGTAAGCGACAAGGCACCTTGAGCGGCTAGCGATTTCCCTATGTAGTCCATACGGTGGTGCTGCTGGTCGAGTCCGTGCAAAACGTCGATCAAGAGCCCCGTACATTTATATACCGCAAACGCAAAGATTGCAGCTGTAGAATCAAGAGGGCAGGTTGTGACTGCGTAAGCTAGGGCCATGCCTAGAGCTATAGTACATGTTACCATCCTGAATCCGAAATACTCACCAACGGTGTTTTCATGCCGGACATCGGACACTTGGTAGGTGTACATTCGGTAAAGCGCTATTGGGGAAAAGATATTGAAAACCGACATGGCAAGAGACAATGTGCCTGCGGCGTCGAAGCCATTGGATAGCCGGACAATGAAGATGGTCATAAGCCATTGGCAGCCAAGATTGAACAGCGATCCGAATGAGTTCCAGAGCATATTCGTTTTTAAGGAGAGTCCTTCAGGGGCGCTCTGTGCCATGTTCTCTATCTGTCTTTCCAGTAGGCGCTGCAGAAATGCGCTTCACGTTGGTCTGGAGGCGGAGGGGTCATATAGTCTCCGAAAATTGCCGTAAGATAAGCGTCGTAGTCGCGTGGTGCGTAGAAGAGTGACCCCTCAAATTCAATCTCGGTCGGCTCAAGCATGCTGAAGGGCATGCGCTCTCTCTCGTCGTATCCCCAAACAGCTAATGCGATATCGTTATTTGGGGAAATTGGTGTTGCGCTAATGGTCTTGTCCAATGTTGCTGCAAGCTCGTAGATGTCTTGCCTGCGGAAAATAGGGGTCAGGATGCGTTTGACGATTTTTCTGGGCAGCGAGGTTGCGTAGCTCGGGTTTGCGATAATCAACTTGTATCGCTTTTGCGTCTCTGCGTTAAGGCGAAATGGTTCGTCATCGTTTTTCTCTACGCCGTCAACCGGAAAAATGTCAACCCAGACTCCTGTGCGGTAGCGCGAGTCAACGTAGTGTTCTACGACGACTGTCTTTGGGTTGATCATTTTGAAAAACGGGTAGATGGACGTTTTGTCGCGGTACGAGATGAGCTGCATATCGTCATCAATGTTGTTTTTTTGGAAATAACGATAAAATGCTTCGTAGTCTTCGCGCGGCATTGAGATGTCAATGTCGTCATCCCAGGGGATGTAGCCCTTGTGGCGTACTGCTCCAAGGAGTGTTCCTGAGCATAGGTAGTATCTGAATCCATGCTCGCGACAAATGGAGTCAATCTTTACCAATATGTCGAATTGCAGCTGTTTGCGCTCTTTAAGACTGATTTCTTTCAAGTGAAACCTCCTATTATCGGCGATACACGGTGTAGCAAAGTAGTTGCGCCGGAAGCCAAGCGAGTGCTGCCAGGATAGGATACGGGGCTTCCGTGACGGCGTGCTTTTTTTTGGCGAAATGGCAGCCCACTAAATAAAGGATTGTTTCGTAATAGCGTAAGCTTAAGGTGTCGGCGTACCCGATATACATACGCTTAAGCTTTAAATAGCCAATAGGGTTTTCACGAGTGACTTTTCGTACATTGGCGGTATACCCATCGTCCAGATACTCTCGGATGATTAGGACTTTATTCATGACAGAAAGATCATAGCTTTGATCGATCTGATGGAATACGAACGTTTCAGCAATGAATTTTTCCCCAGGCTCAACCTCGAAGGGGTATTTCTTGAGCACATTTGTCCGATGTGCTAGCGCGGTGTCTCCTCGATGGTGGCGCTTATAGTAAAGATCCCACATTGTGGTTTCTTCCAAGTCATCTGGAAACACGGTTTGGAGTGGGGTATTGGGGTCTTTCCCGCACATTCCGATAATCCCAGCGATTTTGGGGTTATGGCGCACTTTTTCCCAATGAGAAAGAATCTCATTGACTGCGTCGTCTACCAGAACGTCATCGGAATCAACGCACATGAACAGTTCACTTTGGCAGTGGCTGACTCCGGTATTGAATGCACGTTGCTTCCCCCCATTGTCTTGGCGATAGTAAGAGATGGGGAATGGCGAGCGCTCGGTAAGTGATTTGACAAGTTCTTCTGTGTCGTCTGTGGATCCGTCGTCAACGATTAACCACGAGAAACGCGATGAGCGTTGTCTGCACAGGCTGTTGAATAGTGCTTCAAGGCAGTAGGCGCGATTGTATGTTGGCGTAAAGATGCAAAGATCGTATGCTGAGCTCATCCTGCTTCATCCCTCCGGCCTTTTTTGAAAACAGTTAGTGAAACCCCTCTAAGGTATCATACGGTTCTGCAGATATGATTATAGGACGCTTTATATGCATACTCGTGATTGGCAAATGAGGGAGTGGCCGATGCAATACAACGATAAGGATTTGAGAAAGCTTCAGCTTCTTGAGTTGCGTATTTTGAAAGATATTGATCGGGTTTGTCGCGAGCTTGGAGTTACTTATTTCCTCGACTCTGGCTCGGTTCTCGGAGCATTTCGCCATGGGGGCTTTATCCCGTGGGACGATGATGTTGATCTGGGTATGCCGCGTGCGGATTATGACCGTTTTGTCGCCGAAGCTCCGAAGCTGTTGGGCGATGACTATGTTGTGTCAACGCCCGAGACGAACCAAAGCCAAGCAGCGTTGTTTTGCAAGATCTGGCTTCGCGGGACACGCTTCGTGACGGAGGAGACGATAGAGGCTGGTTTTGATCAGGGGATTTTTATCGATATTACTCCCTACGACTTGCTTTCATCTGATGAAAAGCAGGCTGCCAAGCAGCAATCGAGATGCCGATTTTGGCAGCGCATGTCGTATCTTTATCACGCAAAGAGCATTGTTGTTCCCCATGGGGGTGTGCTTGGTGCTCTCGAGCGTGCATCGTGCGGTGTGGCGCATGTTGCGCTTCATGCTTTTCTCACTCACGACAAAATCGTTTCTAGCTTCAATAAGGCTGCAAAGTCGGCAGTAGAATCTGGGCATGTGTCAGATGAGCTTTTCTCGGTATCGTATGGTCCTTACGAAAAGTCGATGATGCTGCCACCTTCGTTATTTCCGTTCGAGGGCCATGATTTCCCCATGCCCGCGCAGCCTGAAGCATATCTAGCCTTGCATTTTGGCGATTGGCGTGAGCTTCCTCCCGTCGAGAAGCGTCGCAATCACGCACCTGTAGAACTTGATTTTGGCGGCATAGAACCCTGATTGTTTGCCAGCGTTTCTTTGCTTCCGTTCCTCATGATGGTGCTATTGGGCAGTGAAATAAGACGGGTTTTGAACGTGATAAAGTGGTAATTGTTTGCCGTGGATGATGCCGCGAATTAGAGTTCTGGAGTTTGGGGCAATTCGCTGGTGAGCTAGCGCGTTGACTCTTGACGCTTGAAAGGACATTTAACATGTTGAATTTTGCTGTCGGCCCTGTTCCTTCCAACCCGAGGGTTAGGGCGCTTGGTGGGGAAGACTCCCCGTACTTTCGCACGCCAGAGTTTTCCCGGGCTATGCTCGAAAACGAACAAATGCTGTGTAGCCTTGCCTCTGCGCCAAAGGGCTCAAGGACAATATTCCTAACTAATTCGGGAACAGGCGCAATGGAGGCAGCCGTTATGGGGCTGCTTGATCCCGAAAAAGACAAAGCGCTTGTTGTGGACGGCGGCAGCTTCGGGCACAGGTTCCGTCAGATGCTCGATCTCCATGGAATTGCGAATGTCGCAATCGAGCTTGAGCCGGGCACTCCGCTTACGTCTGGGCATCTTGAAGCGGTTGAAGGCGACTTCACCGCTTTCTTAGTCAACCTTGGGGAAACGTCCCAGGGCGTTTTGTACGACGCCGATCTAGTTGGGGCGTACTGTCGTGAGCGAGGCCTCTTCCTGATCGTGGACGGAATTAGCTCGTTCCTTGCCGACCCGTTTGACATGGAAGCAATGGGTGCTGATGTCCTTATTACCGATGCGCAAAAGGCTCTTGCCTGCCCGCCCGGTATTGCTCCTATGGTGCTCGGTCCTCGCGCCGTCAAGCGCGCCCAGACCTTGCCCCAACCTTGCATGTATTTCGATTTGGCGGACCTGCTTAAAAATCAGGAACGCGGACAAACCCCATTCACCCCAGCAGTAACAACGCTTCTGCAGATTCATGAGCGCATGTCTCAAATTGTTGCTTCGGATGGGGCTGCCTCCGCGGTGGCTTCGTGCGCTGCTTTGGCGGAAGATTTCCGCAGGCGCATTGTGGAGTCGGGCCTTCCTTTCGAAATGAGGCTCGTTTCTCCTTCGAATGCTGTTACGTATATTGATTGCCCCGATGTTTCGGCTAAGGCGCTATTCGCCCTGCTGAAGGACGAGTATGGCATTTGGTTATGCCCGAACGGAGGTGCCAAAGCGGATTCTTCGTTCCGCGTTGGGCATATTGGGAACCATCCCTTGTCGGACAATGCTCTTTTGGTGTCGGCTTTGAAAGAGGCCGTTTCACGTTTGAGCGTTGAATAGATTGGAGCCTTGCATGGTTAAGGTAATTACCTACGGCACCTATGACCACTTGCATAGGGGCCATATTCGCCTCTTAGAGCGCGCGAAGGCCTTGGGCGATTATCTGATTGTTGGCGTCACTTCGGATGACTTCGACAAGCAGCGCGGCAAGATCAATGTTCAGCAGCCACTTGAAGAGCGAATTGCCGCCGTGCGCGCAACCGGCATCGCCGACAAGATCATTGTTGAAGAATACGAAGGCCAGAAAATTGACGACATCAAGCGCTATGGTGTAGATATCTTCACTGTTGGGTCCGATTGGGAAGGACACTTCGATTACCTTTCCGAGTTTTGCCAAGTTACCTATCTCGAACGCACCCAGGGTGTTTCGAGCACCGAGATCCGTAGTTCAAAAGAGCTTCGCGCTGGTTTGGTTGGCTACACGGCCTACATGAACCGCGTGTTCCATGAATGCGGTCTGGTTAACGGCTTGAAAGTTGCGGCGGTTTGCTCTGACAACATTGGCGACTTCGATGAAGATGTTCTGCGCGTTGAATTCCTTACCTCCAATTACGAAGAGCTGCTTGATGCTGTAGATATCGTCTATATCCACTCTCATCCCGATTATCACTATGATCAGGTGAAAAAGGCGTTGCTGGCAGGGAAGCACGTTATGTGCGAATCGCCTATTGCGAAAAGCTCGGACCAGTGCAAGGAGCTTTTTGCGCTCGCAGACGAGCGCAATCTTGTGTTGATGGATTCGCTCCGTACCGCGTATTCAACCGCCTACACCCGTCTTCTGCTGCTAATTAAAGGCGGGCGTATTGGCGATGTGGTTTCCGTTGATGCGACGTGCACTAACCTCAAAACGAACTTCGGAGCCTTTGCCGATTCAAGCCTTAAATGGAGCAGCATGACGGCATGGGGCCCAACTGCCTTGCTCCCCATATTCCAGATACTCGGGGTCGATCCAGCAAGGATGCGCATAGCTTCGAAATGCTCTGAGGGCAACAAATCCTTTGACGATTTTTCTCGAATTTCCATCGAATATCGTGATGCTATTGCGTCTGCAAAAGTTGGCGCAGGCGCTAAATCCGAGGGCGATCTTGTTATCTCTGGCACCAAGGGCTACGTATATGTTCCTGCTCCGTGGTGGAAGACCGAGTATTTTGAAATACGCTACGAAGACCCTGCCGATAATAGGCGCTACTTCATTCAGCTCGATGGTGAAGGCATCCGATTTGAGTGGGTTCAGTTCCTAAGAATGATTGCGGCTATGGCAGATGGTCTTACTGGCGAAGAAGTGGTGCGTCGCGAGGGCCGTATAGAGCGAGAAGTGTCTTGTGCGATATGTGATGTGGTCTCCGATTTCGAAAGTGGCAAAGAGGTTTACTATTTGGGGGCATCCTAGAAGCATAGGATTCAGTGCGTGTTTTCTTCTCGGAAAGGATGATCATGGCGGAAAGCGCCGAGCCTAAAATAACCGTTCTGGTGCCCATCTATAACGTGGAGCGCTATCTGCCGCAGTGCCTTAATGCACTCTGTGCTCAAACGCTTCGCGATATCGAAATCATCTGCATTAACGATGGCGCAACCGACGGCTCGCCTTCCATTTTGCGCTCGTATGCTGCAAAGGATCAGCGCATTCGTATCATCGATAAGCCCAATTCTGGCTACGGTGCATCGCTCAACCGCGGTCTTGCTGAAGCGAAGGGCGAATACATCGGCATCGTTGAGCCTGACGATTTCCCTGACAAGCGTATGTTCAAGAAGCTCTACAAAGCCGCTAAGCGCGCCAACGCCGATGTGGCAAAGTGTAATTTCTTCAACTACTTCGACGGGGCAGACCACGTGTGGTACAACTTCGCAAAGCGCGAATGTGGTAAGCCCTTTAATCCCGTTAGCAAGCCGAATATCATCTGCTCTATTCCTGCTATCTGGACGGGGCTGTATCGTCGTTCGTTTTTGGAACGTGAAGGCATTCGTTTCCGCGAAACGCCTGGCGCCGCTTTTCAGGACACCGGCTTTACTATGAAGGTGTGGTTTGCTGCCGAAACGGCGGTTTTGGTGGGCAAACCCCTGTTGCACTACCGCATGGACAACCCCGGTTCATCTTCGCGAACCACCGACAAAGTGTTCACTGTTTGCGACGAACTAGCAAGTGCCGAAGAATTCCTGCGCGCCCGTCCGCAGCGCCGCGAGGCTTTTTTGCCCTGGTTTGCTGTGGATAAATGGGGCAAGTACCGTTGGAACTACGAACGTATTGCTCCCTCGGAACACCAGGCGTTTGCTCAGCGGATGCTGGAAGAATACCGCGCTCTGCAAAGTGCGGGCGAATTGGACATTGCCCTTTTCGATGAGTCCAGTACCACTGCATTGCGGAGCCTTCTTGAAAACGGCGCCGAGCGCTTTGCTGCCGCAAATCCCGAAACATTCTAGGGGCTGCAATGAGGTTTTCTATTGTCGTTACGGCGTACAACGTCGAAAAGTACATTGCCGAATGTGTCGAATCGCTCAAAAGGCAAACACTTTCCGATTTTGAGTGCATCGTTATTGATGATGCCTCAACCGATGGAACTGCGCGTGTGATTGCCGAAAGCATCGATAGGGATAGTCGCTTCAAAGCAATAACGCTCTCGCAGAACTCTGGGCCATCGGTCGGTCGCAACGCGGGCATGGCGCAAGCAACGGGCGATTTCATTCTGTTTCTTGATGGTGACGATTTTTACTCCGACAACGCCCTTGAACGCCTTGACGGTGAAATAGCAGCGAACCATTTGGACATGCTGTATTTTGCGGCGCAATCGTTCTATGCCAGCCGCAAGCTTCGTCGCACTCATTACGAAAATCAAGAAGTTCGTGCCAGCGTGCCAGGCGTGTATCCTGGCGTGCAAATGTATGTTCGTATGGAAGAAACCAAGGCTTTCCGTCCTTCTTCCTGCCTGTACGCAGTGCGCCGGGATCTTATTGAAGAGCAGGGACTGCGCTATACGGAGGGCATCCTGCATGAAGACTTGCTGTTTCAGATGCAGCTCATCCCGTACCCGAAGCGTGTTGCATTTTTGAACGAGCCTCTGTATCAGCGTCGCATGCGTGAAGGCTCCATTATGACCACAAGGCCCAGCATGAAAAACGTGCATGGCCTGACGGTTGGTGCGCAGCTTATGGAAAACTGGCTGCTGGCGCACGTGGACGAATATCCTGTGCAATTCGTTGATGCCTATGCGGCGCGCATCGCTGACACACGTGAAGTCGCAGCGCGTTATTTAGCCGATATTTCCGAAGAAGACATTGCTTCCTATCGTGCAACCCTGCAGCCAAAAGAGCGCATCCAGTTCGATATGTATGTACGATGCTTGTGGCAGAGCATGAAGTCGGTGCGTGATGCCTATGCGAATTCTCATGCTTACCGCATTGGCCATGCGCTTATCGCGGTTCCTGCGTTGATCCGCAAATACGTGGAGCTGCCGAAGGCAAAGCCAGGAGAATAGCAGGTCGCGCTGGAGGCTCAATCCTGCACGGTCCCGTTCGTCCCGTGTGGCCAGCTTCGCCCGTTTAGGTTATGGGCGGTCCGCACGGTCCGCTCGTTTCGCGTAGCCCTTTTGTCCGTTTTGGTTTACGTGGCTCGCTTCGCCCTAGTTCGCTCACCCCGCACGCCCCGTTCGTCTAGCAGCCTGGTTCCGCTACCATTCGCTTGGTCCGCGCAGTTTGTCGCGCAGAACCGAAAGTCCTTTTTGTACGTAATTCATATCGTTCCAGCAGCGATATTTCCCATAGGGCAGCTTGTTGCAGCTTCCCAACGGGCCGTTGTCGCGCATGTTCGGCCCCAGCGAATTCATTAGCGTTGCGTATCTTGCCATGCTGCGTGGGTATGTGGCGAAATAAGAGGCTTCGTGTATGGAAAGCTCCAGTTCGGGAAAGCCTCCATTGTGCAGGCGCTTTGTCATCTCATGCGCAACCAAGCTATTCCCGATGGTTTCGATATTCCAAAGAGTCCAGTCAAAAGCCCAGTTCAAATAATCCTTCCGCAATGCATTCCAGGTTTCAGGCTGTTCCTGCAAAAACGATTTCATGCGACATATGGCATCGTAGAACGCATAAGGGGCTTTTGTGCGTGAGGAAGAAACAGTGTTGCCGCGCCCCATGCGGTGATCGATTAAAACTTCATCCACCACGGCAATGCGCTGCGCCAGCACTAGCAGCGGGTAAGTGAACAGCATATCTTCGCTATTGGGCAGGTCTTTGGGGAATCGAATGCCCGAATCCAGCACGAATTCGGTGCGGTACAGCTTGTCCCAAGGCCAACCCATAAATGCGGCAAAGATGTTGCCTGGCATGTCTCGCCATCCGTTGAATGCCGATGCGTGGGGAAGCTGGCTTCGCTTAAGGGACCAGGCAACGTGGTTGCGCTCTTTTGTTGCATCGTCAAATTCTTGCATGTCGCAAATGGCAACGTCCGCCTTCCCGTTGCGTACGGCGGCAAAGAGTTTTTCCAGCATGGTGGGATGGAAGATATCATCGCCGTCAAGAACCATGAAATAGGGCGCGTTAACCTCTCCGATCCCCCTATTGCGTGCTCTGCCGGCTCCAAGGCCTGGGGTTGATACGACACTGAAGCGATCATCGGTATTTGCGAAGGCTTGTGCCACGCTTTTGGTGCCGTCGGTGGACCCGTCGTTAACGATAAGCGCGCAAAAATCGCCGAAGGTTTGGGCGGCAAGCGATTGCAGGCATTCGCCCAGGCAGGATTCCATATTGTGTGCGGTTATAACGATGTCAATCATGGGCTTCAAAGAGTTCGATTTCATAAGCTAGGTACCTATCGGCGCAAATGGAGAAGCATGCCATCAAATTGTTAAAGATATGTTGCCATGCTAACATCGAGGCTTGGAATTATTCATGTTAAGTAAGGGCCGGTTTATTGGGAGCCTTAAACACCATACTGAAAGACAATTGGGAATGGCGCAAGCAAATTAGTCGCTTGGCCGTTTTTGAGTTGGTGAAAAAAAGCCGCGGCGCGGTTCTTTCTTGGGCATGGTTCTTCGTAAAGCCTGCCATGTACATATTTTGCTTCTGGTTTGCACTCGACATTGGCCTGCGTGTGGGCAGCGGTGCGGCAGACGCTTCTGCTCCTCCGTATATCTTATGGCTGTGTGCGGGGCTTATCCCCTGGTTCTTTATGCAGGATATGCTAGGGGCGGGTATTGATGTAATGCACCGATACCCTTACTTGGTTAACAAGATCAAGTTCCCGCTCAGTGCCATTTCCACCATCTACGTTAGCGCAACCATGCTGGTGCAACTGATGCTCATGGTTGCTCTGTTTGCTATCTACGCTGCTTGTGGCATGCAGTTCGATGTGTATCTGCTGCAAGTTCCCATCCTGCTTGTTCTCATGTTCGTGTTCTGGGATTTGGTTTCCATTCTGTTTAGCCATCTTTCGGCTATCAGCAAAGACGTAAAAAACCTGATGAATGCCATGTCTACTCCGTTTTTCTGGCTTTCAGGCGTTATCTTCGACGTGAAGAGCGTCCCACTCGACTGGGTACAAGGCATTATGGCGTTCAATCCCATTACCTTCTTCGTAACTTCGTTCCGTGGCGCGTTTTACGATAAAACCTGGTTCTGGAACGACCCTATGCTCTGTGGTGGGTTTGTGGTGGTGTTCGTAATTACCCTGGCGCTTGCGGTGCTGGTGTACAAGAAGTTGAACGAAGAGGTGGCCGATGTCCTCTAACGAACCAAAGCCCAACCTCGGCGACGCAAAGAACCTGCATAAAACCAGTGTGAGCAACGAAGTGGTAATTCGCTTCGACCACGTAACCAAAACGTACAACCTGTACAAGAACGACAAGGCGCGCTTCCTGGGCATTTTCAACATCAGGAAAGAAGGCATGTTCCTTGGCAGCGTGAATGCCAGTGACGATCTTTCCTTTGAGATCAGGAAAGGCGAAGCGGTGGCGTTTTTGGGCCGCAATGGCGCCGGTAAAAGCACGGCGCTGAAAATGGTCACGGGCGTTACTCACCCCACCGAAGGCACGGTGGAGGTAAGGGGGCGCGTAAGTGCATTGCTGGAGCTTACCGCTGGGTTTGATAAGCAATTGACCGGGCGCGAAAATATAGCACTTCGTGGACAGATTCTTGGCTTAATGCGCGAAGAAATCAAGGAGATTGAGCCTAAAGTAATCGACTTCGCTGAGCTGGGTGTGTATATCGATCAGCCCATGCGTACGTATTCCAGTGGCATGAAGGCGCGCTTGGGTTTTGCCTTTGCGGTTGCCATCGACCCTGAAATACTGGTGGTAGACGAAGCCCTTTCTGTGGGTGACCGCGCTTTTCAGCGAAAGTGTATTGCCCGCATTCGCGAAATTATGATGGACGAAAACGTAACGGTACTGTTCGTTACCCACGCCAGCGCTACGGCGAAAGAATTTTGCAGCCGCGGTTTGGTGCTTGACCACGGCAAATGCGTGTACGATAGCACTATTGAAGACGCCACGGCGTACTACGAGAAGAACTACTAGGAGCTGGCCATGTCAGATAAGCAGAATGTATTTGCCGCGGTATTGGCCGGTGGTTCGGGCACGCGTATGGGGAATCCCGAAAAGCCCAAGCAGTATCTTATGCTTGGGTCGAAGCCCATTATTGTGCACACCATCGAAAAGTTCTGCGCATCAAACTCGTTTGATGCCGTGTTGGTGTTGTGCCCCGATGCCTGGGTACAGCAAACGCGCGACATCATAAAGCGCTACGCTCCTGAATGCGGCAACAGCGTTGTAGTTATTCCCGGCGGCGACACTCGTAACGATACTGTCCGCGATGCCGTTTCGTACCTGTGCGAAAACTATGAGGTAAACGAAGAAACGGTGCTTGTTACCCACGATGCGGTACGCCCCTTCGTTTCTCACCGCATTATCAGGGAAAACATCCAGGCGGCCCGCGAATGCGGTGCCTGCGATACGGTTATTCCCGCAACCGACACTATCGTTCAAAGCGATGATGGTGAATTCATCGCGGAGATACCCAATCGCATTTCCCTGTACCAGGGGCAAACGCCCCAGTCTTTCAACCTGCTGCAGCTTAAAGACCTTATGGAAAGCCTCACGCACGAAGAGGAAGTGATCCTTACCGACGCTTGCAAGATCTTCGTTCTTCGAGGCAAAAAGGTTGCCTTGGTGCGTGGTGATGTGGCAAACATGAAAATTACCTACCCTCAGGATATGCGCGTTGCATCGGCGCTGATAGGGGAGTAGCTAATGCTCAATTGCGTTTACAGACTTGTTGCTCCGCGGGTTTTCGAACCCGTACAAGTTGATGTGCCTGCAAGCGCATCGTGCGTGTACGTGCGCCCGACGCACCTTTCTATCTGTAATGCTGACATGCGCTATTACCGTGGTGCTCGTAGTGCGCAAGTGCTGGCGGAAAAGCTCCCCATGGCATTGATACACGAAGCGATAGGCGTGGTCGTTTCCGACCCTACGGGTACGTTCAAAGTGGGCAGCACGGTTGTCTTGCTGCCCAACGCCCCTTGTGAAACGGACGAGGTAATTGCGGAAAACTATCTGCGTTCCAGCAAGTTCTGCGGAAGTGGTTTTGACGGGTTTATGCAGGAGCTGGTTGTGCTACCGCCGCAACGCGTGGTGGCTCTGCCAGACAACGTAAGCATGGAAGTTGCAGCCTTCACCGAGCTGGTGAGTGTTGCCGCTCATGCTGTAGCGCGCTTCGATGCTATTGCCCATTCCCGCCGCGCTCGCGTGGGAGTGTGGGGCGATGGCAACTTGGGTTTCATTGTGTCGCTGCTGCTTAAAACCTGGTTCCCCGATACGCATGTGTGCGTATTCGGCAGAAACAGCTACAAGATGAACGACTTTACCTTTGTGGACGAAACCCACCTCTCCTACAGTGTTTCGCCGAGCGCTGGCGCTTTGGACCATGCTTTTGAGTGCTGCGGTGGCGAAGGTTCAGTTACCGCCATCGATCAAATTATCGATATGGTGAAGCCGGAAGCTACCATTTCTCTTCTGGGCGTTTCTGAAAATCCTGTTTCAATAAATACACGTATGGTTTTGGAGAAGGGTCTGCGTCTATTTGGCAGCAGCCGAAGTGGCAGGAGCGATTTCATTAAGGTTGCCTCCCTGTACGACCAGCACCCAGAGGTTCCTAGATATTTGGAATCGTTGGTCGACAATGTATTTGATGTTCGCGCTATAGCGGATATGAGCTCTGCTTTCGAAGCCGATTTACGGAAAAACGCCGGTAAAACCATCATGAAATGGAATGTGTAGGCTATGACGGTATCCAAGGCGAAAGGGATGGCAGCTGGGGTAGCGCGCTTGGTTTTCAACGGGCTTTACCGTCTGTTCTGCTTCTCTGGGCGCAAAAACGAGGTTCTGTTTGTCTCACGCAAAGCGGATGAGCCTTCATACGACTACCTTGAGTGTGGCGCCGCTTTTGAGCAACGGGGCTTGAAGCCTGTGTATTTGTCTCAGCATTTCAAAGGCTCTTCGACGGTAGCGTACTCGAGGCTGGTGCTAAAAGAGCTCTACCACCTGGCACGATGTAAGGTATGCGTTATCGACCGCTACGACCCCGTGGTTAGCCTGCTGAACTTTAAGTGCGAATCCGTAGCGGGTAGCAGTGCGGGACACAACGAGCTTCCCGTAGAGCCAGTGGTAATTCAGCTCTGGCATGCCTTTGGGGCATTCAAGAAATTTGGCTGTCAGTCATTGGATGTTGCAGAGGGGCATTCTTCGGAAGAGGCTCGACAGTTTTCGATCCACCGCAACAATTCCTGGGTGGTGTGTTCTGGCGAAGGGGCGCGTGCCGCCTTTGCCGAAGCATTCGACTGCCCTATAGAGCGCGTGGTGCCGCTTTCGCGTCCCGAATATCGCAAACTGCTCGAGTTGCGAAAGCAGCAGGCTGGTTCAGAGGCAAAAGGATCTGGCAGGCCGATTGCGTTGTTTGCGCCAACCATTAGGAAATACGACAAGGCTTTGAACCCTTTCGCCGATCTTGAGACTCGTGGCTTCGATCGGTTGGATTCGCATTCCTATGATGTTTTGTGGTCTGATCATCCCTTGGCTGCAGGTAGCGATGCAAAGGGTGACGTCCCCGCTGGTCTGCTTTCTGCCCAGATGGTGGTAACCGATTATTCATCCATTGTGTATGAGGCGTACTTGCTGGGAAAAATGGTGCTGTTCTATGTTCCCGACATTGAGCATTACCGTGTTTCGCCTGGGCTGAACGTTGATCCAGAAGAGATGTGCCCGAGTTTGGTGGCACGCACCGATGACGAATTAAGCAATAAGCTTTCTGCGTGGCTTGCCTGCCCCGAGGAATACCCTTGGGATGAAATGGAACGATTTGTGGGTTCTGCCTTTGAGGGGTCGGGATGCAACCCTGCTGAGGAAATCGCCGCTTTTATTTACCAAGCGTATCCTGGTTTATTCGGCCGATTAGAAGTAGCTGAGGCTTCTGCCTGCGTGTAGTCATTTGTTAGGAAAACGAATTGAAAAAAGGTATTAAAGCTGCGAAGAAGAAACTAAAGCGAAAAACAAAACGGGCAATCAAAGATGCAACACTATCGTTCATCTTTCCGTTGGCCTATCTCTACTTTGCCAGGAAGCCGGTGGCTAAAGGGAGGGTCCTGTTTTTAGAGACCAAGGAACAGGATATGCCCGATAGCTTCGATTTGCTGTTCCGCCGTCTTGAGGACGATCCGACCAAGAAGCCGTGCTATGTTTCGTTGGCGCAGAACCATGTGTCGTACAAGCAGTATTTGAAAAATTGCATCAACGCGTTGCATGACATTTCCCGTGCTGAGGTGGTAGTGCTTTCGGACGCGTCGGACTTGGTTAGCTGCATTAAGATGCGCCCCGAAACGAAGGCTATTCAGTTGTGGCATGCGTGTGGCGCTTTCAAGAAATGGGGCATGAGCACTGCTGAATTAAAATTCGGCGGCAGCAGGGAAGACTTACTGCGACACCCGTTCTACAAGAACCTATCGTTGGTTACGGTAAGCAGCCCTGAGGTTGTGTGGGCCTACGAAGAAGCCATGGTGCTGGAAGACCAACCTGGTGTCGTGCAGCCTATTGGGGTCAGTCGTACTGATAAGTTTTTTGATCCAGCTTTTCTTGAGGAAGCACGCCAGCACGTTGAGGACGCTGTGCCGCAGATTGCCGGCAAGAAGGTCATTTTGTACGCGCCAACCTTCCGTGGGAGGGTGGCTTCTGCGAAGGGCCCCGATCAACTTGATATTGATTTAATGCGGCAGCGTCTTGGTCACGAGTGCGTGTTGCTTATTAAACACCATCCCTTCGTAAAGAAACTGCCGCCTATTCCTGATACCTGCAAGGAGTTCGCCTTCCAGGTGTCCGGTGACCTGCCTATCGATGAGCTTCTGGCTGTTTCCGACGTGTGCGTGTCTGACTATTCGTCCCTAGTATTCGAATACTCTCTGTTCGGTCGCCCAATGGCATTTTTTGCGTACGACCTGGAGGACTATGGCGATTGGCGCGGCTTTTACTACGATTACGATGAACTGACGCCTGGTCCGGTGTTTGGGGACAGCGAGGCGCTGGTTGATTGGCTGGAGCACGTGGATGAGCTTTTTGACGCCGAGAGGGTTGACTCGTTCCGTCGTAAGTTTATGGGGTCATGCGACGGACGTTCGACTGAGCGGATCTATGATCGGATGTTTTCGTCCCCGCTGAATGCTCCAGGAAAATGCAAGGCTGCAGAAGTTTTGGCGGTTTCCGAGCCAAATGGTATTGATGTCAGCATAGTCATCCCAACACGCAACGATGCGCGTGGGCTTGAGAGGGCTCTCGAATCCGTGCTTGCCCAATCATATCCGCGAGAGCGCATGGAAGTTTTAGTGACTGACGATTGCTCGTCGGATGATACTTGGCAAGTTCTTCAGCGTTATAAAGCGAAATATCTCGATTTGTTCGTAATGCAACGACTTGATGAAGCATCGGGTTCTCCGTCTGCTCCTCGCAACAAAGGTTTATCTAGGGCTTGCGGAAAGTACGTATTTTTTCTCGACTCAGATGATTATTTGAGCGGCGAATCTATCGAGAGAATGCTCGATCATGCTGTCGAATGGGGCAGTGATGTGTTGCTGGTGAAGATGTACGGTGAAAACGGCAGAGAAGTGCCGCAAAGCATGTTTAAACGCAATCAGGCAGAGGCAAGTTTGGAGCGCACGAAGGTGCTCTGGTCCTTTGCGCCGTTGAAATTGTTTCGCAGGGAGCTGATCGAAGACTTGCATTTTCCCTTGGATATGCCTGAGGATATCCCGTTTGTCCTTGAGGCTTACTTGCGGGCAAATCGTGTTTCCGTCGCGGCTGATTATGATTATTATTACGTTTCCTTCGATCCCCTCAAGCACCATGCATCGAGATTTTCATGGAATGATGTCCATTCTAGTTTCCGTATCTATCGTGCCGTTCTGGATCTGCTTGAAAAGTACGGTGTGTCCGATCGAGAGGTAACTGCTTTATGGAGGAGGATCGTATCTCGCGATATTGTGGCTACGCTAAGGGAGGCAGAAGAAAAACGAGTATCCCTTTTGCCAGAAGAGAAAGCTGTTGCCTTGAGGTTTGTTGAAGCATGCAAGCAGACCGGGGGTCTTAAATCCGTTGCTGCTGATTCCCTGCTTGAGGCAGAGGAGCGCCTAAACCGTCAGTAGGGAGATTAGCTCCCTTTGCTGTGCGCCTGAGAAGGAAGAGGAATTACATGGCTTCGGTTTCTTTTTCTATAGTTATCCCTGCTTGGAGCATTTCGCAAAATCTCGGGCGAGCTATTGAGCGCATCGAGCCTCAGATGGAGCGGGGCGATGAAATAATCATCGTGGGTGATTTCAGCAACGATGAAACCTTTGCTGTAGCTCAGGGCCTTGCAACCCGTTTTGGAAATATAAACGTGGTTGGGGTCGAGGCGAATTCCGGGCGCCTCAAAGCGCGTAAAGCGGGAGTTCAAAACGCATCTGGAACCCATGTCCTTTTCCTAGGGGCCGATGGCGAGCTGGCTGAGGACGCTCTCTCTGTTTTGAGATTGGAGCTCTCGAAACAGAAGATTGACATCTTGCACTTTGGCTTGGAGTTCGTTGGCCATTCTTGCGATGAATCTGGTTCGAGGAAGAAAGAGAAAGAAAGGCTGCATGCGCCCTTTGATGGATATTTGGCAGGAGACAGCATTTTTAAATCCTGCTTTGTGGAGGGCGAATACGCCTGGGACCTTGTTGGCAAGTGCTTTGACCTTCAGCTGTGCAAGAAGGCATTCAGCTTGATTTCTGTTGACGAGGTTCAGTGCAGCGATGATGCCGTTGCCTTTTTCGCTTTGACTTATTTTGCAAAAAAGTACTACGGGCTCAAGGGCGGTTTACTTTGTAGGTTCCCTTTTAGAGGCGGGCAAGATTCCCCTCAAAGGATTTCTATTGATGAGTATCGTGAATGCTTGAAGGCTCGTGCTGCTTATGATGCGATCGAGGCTTTTCTTGATTCCGTCTCTCGTGATGACTTTCATTCGGAAGGCGCCTTAAGGGTGGGGCTCAAGCTTGCCTCCGATTGTGCTTTTCGGTGCAAATCCTGCCTCGCTCCCTCCGAGCGACATTTTGCTATCAAGCAACTGATGGAAGAGTGGGGTCCTGCTCTCTCCGTTTCCGCATTGCGTGAGCAGTATCTTGACGATGAGTTACTTCTGTTTCGGGGTATGTCCGCGTTTGGTCTCGCCGATAAACGCCCCGACTGCCGATTTATTGCAACTTACTATCGTCAAATTACCGGTGGTGGCGTTGAAGGGGTTTTGTGCAACGTCATCAAAATCTGGAAGGGTCTCGGCTATCGTGTTCTTCTGTTTCTGGACAAAGAAGCGGATAGCCTTGCTTTAAAAGAGATGGGAGTGGATGAGTGCTGCGTGCTTCCTTCGATAGGAAGGACTTCCAGGTCGGCATTCGAGCGCGAAGAGGCAATCTGCCGTGCTTTGAGCTTCTATGATGTTGACCGGGTTGTCTATCATGGCTGGATTGATAAGGCCCTTCCTTGGGACATGATGACCCTCAAAGCGCATGGCGTTGCTTTTTGCATTCATTGTCATGGAATTTTCTCGCATTATGCATTTAGCGCAGACCCGTATTTTGCCGTCATGCCATATGTGTATGCTCATGCGGATGCCATAGTATCTTTAAGCGAAACCGATGCTTCGTTTTGGCGGATGTTTAACAACAATGTGCACGTGGCTATCAATCCGCCAACGTTCTCAACCGCAAGCGTTTCTCCAGTTGACTTGTGTTCGAGCAAAAAACGAATCCTGTGGTTGGCTCGTGTTGTTCCCGAAAAACACCCCGAGGCCATTTTAGATGCATTCAAGATAGTCGCAAATGTAGTTCCTGATGCAATTTTGACCATGGTGGGATCGGCAAGCGATCAGTCTTATGAGGACAAAATCAACAAGCTTGTCGAATCGTCTCCAGCGAGGGCCCGTATAGAAAAAGTGGCATGGACGGAAGATCAAGCATCTTTCTATTCAAAAGCGCGTGTGTTCGTGATGACTGGTGAAGCAAAAGAGGGCTATCCGTTAACGCTTGCTGAAAGCAAAACCTTCGGTTTGCCATGCGTGATGTTCGAGTTGCCTTATTTGACGCTTGCTCAGGATGGTCGTGGAATAAGAACAGTTCCGTTTGGCGATGTTGATGGCCTTGCCAATGAACTCATTAAGATTTTGAGCGATGAAGAATTGTGCTGTAGCATGGGAAGAGCTGCAAGGGAGAGCTCTGAAGAATTGGCTGAGTTTAACTTTTTGAAATTCTGGCAGACAGTGCTTGGCTCGCTTAAGGACCAGGAGTCTCGCAGACTTACTCCGCCGCTGATGTGGGAAACGTATTTGGCGGCCTATTCTGAGGGCGTAAATCGGAAAAATGCCGATTTACGCTGGAGTAAGGGCGAGATTTTGAGACTCAACAAAGAAATCAGCCAATGTAGGAATGAGATTTCGGGACTCAATAAAAAAATTATCCAGTTTAAAGAAGCGAATTCTTGGAAAATTGGACGCGCGATAACGTGGCTGCCCCGAAAGATCAAAAAAGCAGTGAGCTCGGCGAAGAGCTTCACCAGGGAAGATCGATAACGGCTTACTGTCTGCTTGCGCCCTATTTCGTTCGGAGGGAAGTGGGCTCATGGGGCATAGTGGAGAGAGGCTAGTATCATAAAGAAGTCAGAATCGACACAGGAAATGGAGTGTTTCGTGGTTAACGTTATTGGTCTTGGGTATATCGGCCTTCCGACTGCATTGATGATGTCGTCTCATGGTGTCAAGGTTGTCGGAACTGATTACAATCAGGATCTGGTCGCAACGCTCAATGCCGGGCAAACCACTTTTGAAGAAGACGGCCTTGATGAATTGTTCGCCCAAGCGCTTGATTCTGGGATTCAATTTTCTTCCGAGTATCAAGTTTGCAGCACGTACATCATTTCGGTGCCAACGCCTTACGACAAAGAGAGCAAAAAAATCGACCCTTGCTATGTGGTTTCGGCGGTGAAGACAGTATTGGATTACGCCGAAAAGGATGCTGTTGTGATTATCGAGTCTACGGTTTCTCCAGGAACCGTAGATCGATACGTTCGACCCGTTTTGACAGAGGCATGCCGTACGGATATCAATCTTGTGCATGCTCCTGAAAGAATCATCCCGGGGAATATGGTTCATGAGCTGGTTTCTAACAACAGGACTATTGGCGCGGATAGCCTCGATGTTGGTAAAGAGGTGGTAGCGCTGTATTCCAGCTTCTGCGAAGGTGAGATATCTATTACGGATATTAAAACGGCAGAAATGTCTAAGGTCGTTGAAAACACATTCAGGGCGGTCAACATTGCCTTTTCAAATGAGTTGGCAAAGATATGCCGTCAAGGAGGAATGGATGTTTCCGAGGTCATTGAAATTGCCAATAAACACCCACGGGTAAACATCCTTAACCCCGGGCCTGGCGTCGGGGGGCATTGCATACCTGTTGATCCGTGGTTCTTGGTTGGAGACTATCCTGAAACAGCAAGCCTGATTCGCACTGCTTTGAAGACGAACGAATCAATGCCAGAGTATGTTCTGAATAGAACCTATGAAGCTATGAGGGAAAACGGCATAGATTCGCCTGGATTGGTTGGCATTTATGGGCTTACCTATAAGGGCGATGTGGACGACATCCGTGAGTCCCCAACGATGCAAATGATCGAGTTGATGAAGAGGTGTTTGGCTGGAGCGGGGGTCAAGGTGTACGATCCTTGGGTTCAGCGCGATGAGGTTTCTTGTCAGGTTCACTCGATGGAAGAATTCCTTGATGGCTTGGATGTCGTTATTGTCATGGTTGCGCATTCTCAGGTGAAGGGAAATCCTGGGTTGTTCGGGGGCAGAATTCTAATCGACCCATGCAATGTATTGGGAAACGGCGAAAATGTCTATAAGCTTTAGGGGTTTGCCGTGCGGAAAGTAATGCTCGTATTTGGCACTCGCCCCGAGGCTATCAAGATGTGCCCACTTGTTAGTGAGCTAAGGTCAAGGCCTTCGGAGTTCGAGGCTCTTGTCGTAACCACCGGTCAGCATAAAGAGATGCTCGAGCAAGTTCTGCGTGTTTTCGGCGTTGAGCCAGACTATGACCTCTCGATAATGAAAAAAGGCCAGACCTTGTTTGACGTTACTGGTAGGGTCTTGGAGAAAGTGAAGCCAATCCTAGAGGCAGAGCGACCCGATATCGTTTTAGTACATGGAGACACAACGACCTCCTTTGCTGCTGCTCTTGCTTGCTTCTACCTTGGTATCAGGATAGGACACGTTGAGGCTGGCCTCAGGACCCATGATATGAAGTCTCCATGGCCGGAAGAATTCAACCGGCAGGCCGTCGACCTTGTTTCCGACTTATATTTTGCGCCGACTGAGGTTTCCAAGCAAAATCTTCTTGCAGAGGGGAAGAGCGAGAAATCCATTTGGGTTACGGGGAATACCGGCATTGACGCTCTACGGACAACTATTGCGCCAGACTACTCAAGTCCGGATCTCGATTGGGCAAATGGTAGTCGTTTGATCCTTCTTACTGCTCACAGGAGAGAGAACTTGGGGGCTCCCATGCACAGCATGTTCCGTGCAATACGGCGCGTGATGGAGGAGCACCCCGACACGAAGGCGATATATCCGATCCATATGAATCCTGTCGTAAGAAGTGCGGCTCACGCTGAGCTGGACGATTTCGAGCGCTTGCGCATTGTTGAGCCGCTTGAGGTGTTCGATTTCCACAACTACATGGCAAAAAGCCACCTGATTCTGACGGATTCAGGGGGAATTCAAGAAGAAGCGCCTTCGCTGGGAAAGCCAGTGTTGGTTATGAGGGATACAACAGAGCGTCCTGAAGGGGTGGCATCAGGAACGCTTAAGCTTGTTGGGACAAGCGAGGAATCCATATATAAAGAATTCTCTCTGCTGTTGTCTAGCGAGAAGGCATACAGGGCAATGAGCCAATCAAGCAATCCGTATGGTGACGGTTTTGCTAGCAAACGGATTGCTGATGCGTTAACGGAATCGCTGCTGCCATAGGGGCGCGAACCTTAATTGCTTTGAGTGAGGATGATACGTGCGTTTTATTGAGCATCTCGAAAATGTGAATATCTATTTTGAGGCGGCAAAATCCCTCTATGACAGCAGGGATTATCTGCTCGGGGAAATCGACCATGCTGTCTCTCGTTCCGAAGGCCGCGCCGCTCAAAAGAAGTTGACTTTTCGGTCGTTTTTGTACAGGCGTACGAAACAAATTCGGCCTCTTGTGAGAAAACGCGCTAACAGGCTCAAGAGGCACAGTGTTAGCGTTTGCATCCCGACGTATAGAGAGACAGACTTGGCGTTTGCTTCCATCGATTCGGTTTTGGGACAAGAGGTCCATGGCTTCACGGTGGAAGTGGTTGTTGTAGTAAATGGAGGGAATGCCGATTGGGCAAAAAAGCTTGAAAATAGATACTCTTCAATGCCTAGCGTTCGTATTATTTCGATTGCGGAAAAGGGCGCTTCGATTGCGCGTAATGTGGCGATAAAAGAGGCAAAAGGCGATTTCATCGCTTTTCTCGATGACGACGATCGCTTTTCCGCTGGCTATTTGTCTTCTTTGGTGGATTGCATCCACCCCAAGGCGGATATCGTGTGCGGTGGATTCACTACCGAAGGGGATTCGGGCGTCGACTATAGTTACACGAATAAGGCTTTGGAGAAATTGCGAAAGTCTGGCTTTAAGGCTCCTGGCCAAACGGGGCTTTTTGCATCGATGTGTGGCAAGTTGTTTAGGCGCTCGTTTTTGTTGGATGCCGAAAAGCTGGACGAAGACTTAACTAGCAGCGAGGATGTGGTGTTTTGGGCGGATAACTACGATCGTCTGCGAAGCAGGGTGGCTTTTGTCTCGTCGAAGTGCGGTGAGTCATACATCAGAACCGTTTCGCGAAATTCTGTTTCACGACCGGCAGAGGAAAGGGCGTACTCGTTTTATGTCAGCGAAAGGCTTGGCGTTATTGCGCGTCTCGAATCTTCCCTCTTCGAGAAAGCCACCACTCAACAAGGCCGTAGTTTTGTGCTGAATTTGATTTCCGCTCAGTCGAAGTTGATGAAGGATTACGCGGAGACCCTTGAGGGGGAGCGGAAAGAAAAAGCAAGGAGGGAAATAGAGGCTTATCGGGGTCTTTTGCTAAACAAAAGCTTTTTGTCAAACATAACCGGTGTGGCATTCTGCCATAATTTTTCGCCCTATGTCGACCCTAGCGCGATGGTCTCATCGAAAAGGCTTCATCAGATTAACGAAGATTTTGGCGAGATGGTGCGATGGCATGTTTTCGCCAAAGATATGAGCGATATCCGCAAAAAAGATGCCCAATGGGAAGCGCTGTATGCGCGATTCGCATACTTCGAAAAAACGCTTGCCTTGGGAAAGACATCAGATTTACCCAAGTACCAGATGTCTTACGCGGTTGAAGCATATCTCAAAGCGTCTTCATTGAATGCGTCAGTGATTTATTCGCGGTCGATGTTCCCTGGATCGCACATTGCAGCATATCTCTATAAGCGGGATCACCCCGAAGCTGTTTGGTATGCAGAATTTTCGGATCCGATTGCCAAGAATTCTTCAGGTGAGGATCGCGATAAGAAAACGCTCGAGCAGGATTGCTATTCTGATTTCTATGCCTCGTGCGAGGTTTTGCCGTATAAGCATGCCGATAAGATCGTTTTTACGAACGCAGTGCAGATGGAGTATATGCTTGGCTATTGCTGCGATCGGGAAGCTGCGGTCGAAGCAAGACGTAAGGCACTTGTGTGGCATCATCCCCAGATAGACCATCGATATGTTGGCCTCGTTCCTTCAAGCTATGCGGTTGACAAGTCGAAGATCAATGTCGGGTTTTTCGGATCGTTCTACGCACGTAGAAGCGTAAATCCCATGATTGAGCTCTCTAAGAATAAAGATGTGTTAATCCATTTATTTGTTCCTGATAAGAAGAGGGTTCCTTCTGATCTACCTTCGAATTTCAGGGTATCTGATGTCAAACCTTACTTTGAATTTCTAAGCACTGCTGGAAAGATGGACTACCTGTTTCTTAACGATATGGAGCCTCTTGACGGCGTAACGCCGTGGCTTCCATCAAAGCTGAGCGACTATTTGGCGGTCGGTGTTCCGATTATTGCCTTGTGCAATGAGGGAAGCCCTCTTTCCATGATAGACTCGCCTAGCATCATCAAGGTGCTTGACCTCGGTGAGCTTGATTCTGTTATAGATCAGATAGTTCAGGATCAGTAGCTGGTTCAAGGTCGCAAAATGATGCTCGTCCAGGAAGGTGTGCCTTCAATTCCTTTGGTCGACTTCATCGTTTTCCCAATTGGTACAATCCAGCAGTACGGTAATCCCTGTTCACGAGGATTTATATGTGGCTGACGTTTGCTGCCGCTTGTTTGGCTAGCGCGGTTGTTTTATATGCTCCTGGCTATTTAGCCGGACGTGCGGTTCGATTGGGTTCGTTCGGCGCTATTGCTGTAGCGCCCGCTTTTTCTGTTGCGCTGTTGGTTGCAATGGGCGTTTTGCTTCAAGCGGCTGGAATCCCATGCCCAGCTTGGGCTCTGCTTCTGGGGTCTCTTGCTGTTTCGCTTGTGGCGTATATTGTTTCGCGCTTCGCGTTTGGAAACTTCGACGCGGCAGAAAAGGGAAGCGAGCTTGTCGGCGGATGGAAGATGATCGCTCTGTATGTTGGTGCATCCTTAGTGATTACTGCGCTTGTATTCCTGCATGCCGCGGGTGATCCTTCGGCGTTTTGCCGTCTGGATGACAACACATTGCATTATTCCGCAATTCGTTCGTTTATCGATACGGGGCTCTACTCAACTTTATTTGTTAGCGGGTATTCAACGCTTGGCGATGTTGGCTCGTACTATCCAGCGGCATGGTATGTTGCTACAGCGGTAGTGGCTGCATTTGCGAATGGTTCGGTTGCTATAGCTTCAAATGCCATGATTGTGGTTACCTGTTCGGCGGTTTTGCCCATTGGCTTGGCTTATATGCTGAACAACCTTTTTTCCGGCAAAGAAAAAATGATCATTCTATTTTCGGGCGCGGTGTTGTCCGTTGCTTTCTGCGGATTTCCTTGGGGATTTGTGGTGCGTGGTCAGCTGCTGCCTAACTTGCTTTCGTTTGCACTGATTCCTGGCGCGATGGGTCTTTTGTTTGAATGCGCCCGATCGCCTAAAGGCAAAGCCAAGTACGCCGTTGCTTTTGGTATTAGTTTTGTCGCCGTTGCGATTTGCCAGCCCAACGGTTCGTTTACGTTAGGTATTTGGGCGGTTGCCTTTGGCCTCGGTTGTCTGCTGTGCCCAATTGGCGAAAATCGCTGCGATCGTCCGACTCCTAAACGAATAGCATTGGCGTTTTCCTTGCTTGTGGGTGCATGTTTGGTGTGGATTGCATTGTATTGCGCTCCACCGCTTCAATCGGTTGTTTCATATACCTGGAAGGCGTTTCTTTCCCCCGTTCAAGCCCTTTTGTCTGGCGGGACGTTTATGTTCTCGGAGCGCACGGGCATCCAGCCGTTCCTAACCGTGCTAGTGGTTGTTGGCTTGATTCGCACGTGCAAAGACCGGCGGTACTTGTGGCTTACGGCTGCTTTCTTGTTCGCCTTCACTTCGTGGTTTATTGGGGTTACCGCTGAAGGAGCCGTGAAACACCTTCTTGCAGGCTTCTGGTACACCGACTACTACCGCACTGGCGCTATGGCTTCGCTTTTTGCAATTCCCTTAGCGGTAATGGGGTTTGCTTGGCTGCTGAAAGCCCTGAAAGAACAGCTTGCAAAAAGGCTTGGTGGGAGCCATGGCGTGAAACGCGCATCCGCTGCATCCGCTGCAGCGCTTCTTGCCGTGATGCTTGTTGTCCAATTCTTTCCTCTTCATGCCAAAGTGGGCGATAGTGACATCCGGGCTGGCCTTATGGCGGTGCATAAGCAGGTCAAATCTCGGTATTCTTGGGAAAAGTACTTTACAGCTGAAGAGGATGCCTTCGTTAAAAAGTGCGTGGATATTGTCCCTGAAGGTGCGGTGGTTGCCAACTTCCCCAACGACGGCAGTTGCTATGCCTACGGAATAGAGGGGTTGAATACCTTCTTCCGTCGCTCTTCTCCTGACGCTTTCGCTGGGCCGGAGGAAACGGGGCACCTTATACGCACTGCCCTTAGCAGCGTGTCCACGTCGCCAACGGTACAGGATGCGGTAAAAGAATCGGGCGTTCAGTATGTGCTACTGCTCGATTGTGGCTCGGGCGAAGATAGCACAGTAAGCAAGCTGCGCTACAAAGATGCAGATTGGGAGGGCATTGAAGCCATCAACGATGAAACGCCAGGATTCACTCCCGTTCTGAGCGAAGGGGATATGAGGCTGTATCGCATCGACGCAGCGTTCGAGTAGAGCGCAGTGGGGTTGGAGGCACGTGCCCTGTAGCCTTGGCGGCGTATCCTTTTTTTGCGCCGCATTGGCTTAGGGCTGCGAGCCGTCCAACGCTTAGGCGCTGCTAGGCATTATCGCCTGCGCGCTGCGGCATGAACCGCAGTGAACATGGTCTGGATAATTACCTCTGATTATCAGGCGCATTTTATCTCGTGATATTCTTTCTTAGTTTAGTCCAGCAAACCCGAAAGGCGCCGGTACGGTGACTCAGGAAGACAAGGCATATAGGGGCAAGCATGTAGCCCGTCAGGAGCCTACCTGCTCTCAGGCGCCCATTGCGCAATCCCGCTCCAACGCTGCTTTGTATGTGGCAAAATCGCGCAGGCATCGTAAGGGCTCCACGCCCAAGCGCATTGCTTTGGTGATACTTGCAGTGCTTGCAGCGCTGCTTGTTGCAACAGGTGCGTATGCCCTGTGGTTTTCTTCTCAGCTCAATGCCCAGCTTGCTTCGGGCGAATCAGATGGCGTGGAAAGCGTCCTTGTTCCTGCGGAATCGGGCAAGCCCTTTTATATGCTTGTATTGGGATCCGACTCGCGCGAAGGCTCAGGCACTTCGGGTAGAGCGGACGAATCGGGCGATAATCAACGTTCCGACGTTATGATTCTCCTTCGCGTTGATCTTGCCAATCGGCAAGTAACCATGGTTTCTGTTCCACGTGATACGCCATATCGCACCAGCGATGGGCGTCTGGTGAAAATCAACGAGGCATACAACATTGGCGGTGCGGCAGAGTCCATTAAGGCGGTTTCCCAGCTAACGGGGGTGGGTATTTCCCACTACGCCGAAGTCCATTTCTCCGAACTGGAGAACATCGTCGATGCTCTGGGTGGCGTAGACGTTAATGTTGATATCAAGCTTTCTTATAAGGATGCCCTTACCGGCGAAAAGTTAACTTTGCAGCCGGGTTATCAAACATTGAACGGTCAGCAGGCTCAGCTGTTTGCGCGTGCGCGCCATGAATACGGCACCGACCAGGACAAACATCGCCAGGAAAACGTTCGCCAACTTGCCATGGCAATTGTTGATAAAGCGCTAAGTAAGCCTTTGCCAGAATTGCCGGGGACAGTGCTCGATCTTGCTGGTTTCGTAGGTACCGATCTGCGTACATCGGATATCGTGTCCTTGGCTATGCAATTTGCGGGGAGCAAAGGCAAGATAACGTTCTATAGCGCTACTGGCCCTTCTAAGGGCGACATCAATGCCGAGTCGGGTGGTTTGTGGTTGTGCTACGAAAATCCCGAAGGCTGGAAAACCCTCATGAACGCCGTCGACGCTGGGGAAGACCCTTCTGGGCTCGACGTTGAATCAACTGCAATTATCCCATCGAGTGAAAATAGTCAGGAAGAAGGAAGCGAATAATGAAAATGCTGAAAAAACTTCTTGCTGTTGCGTTCTGCGGCGTAATGGCATGCGCGCTGGTAGGCTGCCAGAACCAAGAACCGCAGCAAAAGGACGAAGAGGTGCAGGTAAGCGAAGTTTCGATGGAAACCGAGCCTTTCTGGGTTTTGGTTGTAGGCAACGACTCGCGCACGGGCACGGTTGAAATCAACAAGCCCGATTATTCAGACGGCACCGGACGCAGCGATGTGATGATGCTTGTTCGCGTTGACCCGAAGACTTATGCCATTTCCATTGTTTCCGTTCCTCGTGACACGGAAACGCAGTTCAACGGTCAGAAGGTTAAGCTCAACGAGGTTTACCACGCTGCTGGTATTGAAGAGTCCATGAAGGCCGTTGCTGATCTGACGGGTGTCACCCCTAAGTACTATATGGATATGAGCTTCGTGCAGTTCGAAGATTTCGTTGAGGGTCTGGGTGGCCTAACCGCGAATGTCCCCATCAACATGCAGCTTCAGGACATTGTTTCCGGCGATCACATTAGTCTTACCAAAGGCGATCAGGATCTGAACGGCAAGGAAGCATTGGTGCTGGCGCGTTCGCGTAAGCAGTATGCGAACGACTTGGATGCATGTCGCCAGATTCAGGATCGCGCCATTGTCCAGTCTGGTATCAAGCAGGTTGCTTCCGATTCTTCCACGGCAGCTTCTTTTGCTGGCGTGCTTTCCGCAAACTGCTCCACCAATTGGGACGCAAAGGGTTTGTCTGCATTGGTGGTTGATTTTGCTGAGAACGCAGACAAAATCACCTTTGTTTCCGGCACAGGCCCCTATGCGGGCGAAGTTGACGCAAGCACGGGCCTGTGGCTTGCTTATCGCGACGAGGCAACCTGGGCAAAGGTAATTGCCGCCGCAGAAAAGGGTGAAGACCCCAGGGAGATTGTTCCCGAGCCGAAGGTGGCTGCTCTTTAAGAGTGCATTTTGCGTGAGTTGTCAAACGGGCAGGCGAATGCGTTAAGGTAATGCGCGGGGTGTATGCTCCGCGCATTTTTTCTATGAGATAGGGGATTTGGTGTCCAACGAAGGTGCAGCGCCAAAAGTTTCGGTTGTTATTCCGATTTGCAACGTTGAGGGTTTTCTGGACGAGTGCCTGAACAGTGTGTGCTCCCAAACCTTGCGTGAGCTGGAGATAATTTGTCTGAACGATGGGTCCAAAGATGGTTCATCGGCCATTATGCATGAGCACGCCAGTAGGGATCCGCGCATTATTTGCATCGATAAGGCTAACGAGGGCTATGGTGCAACGTGCAATCGCGGTTTGGATATGGCTCAGGGTGAATACATTGCCATCGTAGAGCCTGACGACTACCTTCTTCCCGGTATGTTTGCCGAAATGCTCGATTTCGCTGAAGGTTTCGGCGATCAAATCGACGTGGTCAAAACCCCTTGGTACGATTTGGCCAAATGGGACAATCCTGAAACGTTGGTTAAGAAGCCTAGCCTTTTGTTCGGCAGTCTGAAAACGTCGCAGAAGCCATTCGTTTTGGAAGATGCCCCTGTTCTTATTGAAGGGCACCCTTCCATTTGGTCTGCTTTGTACCGTCGCGAATTTTTGAACCAGAAGGGGATACGCTTCCGTCCGTACCCTGGTGCTGGTTGGGCGGACAATCCCTTTTTAGTTGAAACGCTCTGCCGGGCGCAGTCCATTGTTTACCTGGACAAGCCCTTCTACTGTTATCGAAACGATTTACCTGGCTCAACTAAGAACCATGGATCGGATGAAAAGATTGCATTGCCCTTCAACCGTTGGCTCGACATGACTGAGATCATGGAACAGCTGGGCGTAACTGACGAGGGCGTCTGGTGCGCCCATGCCCTGCGTGGCTTCAACTATGTCAATGGCGCCATTTTGGATGACGGCTGGGACAATCCCGTTGTTCAGCGGAAGACATGCGAGCTGTTTGAGCGCTTGCCTGAGTGTTATGTGCTTGAGTGCGGCAAGCTTTCAGTTGCGAAGAAGCGCTTCTACTTCGAGGTGCTTGGCAAGCCTGTTCCTCATATGTCGCATGTTCCTTATGTGCGCTATCTTGCTTCCCGTGCCGCCCGTGCGGTGCGTACGCAGGGCGTTGGCTTTCTTGCTAAGGACATTAGGCGCTTTGCTGGTAACAAGATTCAAAAAAGCGGAATGGAAGTGGTGGGAAAATAGGGACAGGTACCATTTTCCCAGTTTTCGGGTCGGTGCCTACCTGCGCAGGAGCGTGCGTGTAGGGTTCGGCGTCAACTGCTATACCATAATTGGGAAAATGGTACCTGTCCCTATTTTCCCAATTATTGGAACCAGAGAGAAAGCAAATGGCGAATGGAATGAGCTTTTCCGGAGTGAAGAATTGGTTTACGCGCAACGCAACACTGCTGGTGGCGTGCTTTGCGGTAGGTATGGTTTGCCATGCTCAGATGTACTTGAATGGTCTTTCCAACCCCGATGCGGTTGTTTCCCTGAGCAATCCCAATGGATACGGAAGTTTCGTCCCTCATGCCTGGGATATGAGCCTGGGGCGTTGGGGCTTGTTGTTTGCCGCCTACGCCAAGTTTGGTCTGTGCTCGCCTATTCTTACTTCTGCGATTACCATTGCGCTGTTTACGCTGGGCATCGTTGTGCTGGTGGATAGGTTGGGCATCAAGCGCGCTTGCTTACGGTACGCTTCTTCGATTCTGCTCATCGTTTCACCCTTCGTTTCTTGCTGTATCACGTACTACTATTGCTCGAATTCGTACGCGCTTTCGTTTTTATGCGCGGTTCTTGCCGTGTGTCTGATTGGACGCGTTGGTGCCGTCGGCAAGCCGGTTGCTCTTGTTGGGGCGGTTGTGTTGTTGGCGTTTTCGCTCGGCTGCTATCAGGCAAGCCTGGGTGTTTTCTGTGTTGCGGTGCTGCTGGTGATGGTGCGCTCGCTTATGGGTTGTGGATCCGAGTTGTTGACGCCACTTGCGCGTGATGCTCGAAGTGCCGAAATGCAGTGCCCAGGTTCCGAAAGGGGCAGCAGCGCCGATCCATTCAGCGCTAAGCAGTTCGCGGTGTTCTTCGGCGTTGCCGTTGCGGTGTGCGCGGCGGGCGCTGTGCTGTACTACGCACTTACCGAGTTGTCTTTGTTCGCGATGGGCATCGGTCTTTCCGCCTACGGCGGAGCATCCTCGGTTGGCGCTGGCAGCATTCTTGGCTCTTTGCCGTCGTCTGTCCCCAGCGCTTACGCTGCCTTTTTCGATGGCTTTTTCAGCCACGGCATTTTCGGGAACCATTTTGCATGGATGTATGTGGCGGCTATCGGCATGGCCGTTACGGCGGCTGTATTCATCGGTCTTGTTGCAACTGCCGGCGTGAAGCGTTTGGTTTCAAGTGTTGTGGCGCTGCTCTGCGTTGTGCTTATTCCCTTTGCTGCCAACGTTATCCTGGTTATTGTGCCCAGTTACGGGTATCCCACGCCGCTTATGCTGGGCGGTTTCATGGCTTCGTTTCTGCTTCTGCCCCTGTTGGTGCAGCTTCTGCTCGATTCTCCCGAGCGGCGCAATGCGTGCCTGCGCGTGCCCGCGAAAGCGATGTCCGTCGGCTGCTGTTGCCTTATTGCTGTAGGGGCGTGGTCGTATGCGCTGCAGTCGAATGCGGATGCCGAGGTTATGCAGGCATGCCAGAACCAAACTGCTTCTTTGGCCACCCGAATTGCCGGCGCGCTTGACGCGAACCCCGATGTGCAGGCGGGTGCGAAGGTGCTGATTGCCGGAAAGCCTGAGGCGGGAAACTATCCAAACACCAGCGATTCCTATGTTCACGCAAGTAGTTATGCGAAGTGGGGCATGGTTTGGGACAACCACTACCAGAACAACATGCGTTCTTGGGACGTGATAATGAAGCAGTTTGCGGGGCAGAGCTTCAACTACTGCTCGTTCGATGAATGCGCTGAGGTTATTCGCTCAAACGAATTCGCGAACATGTCGCTGTATCCTGCCAATGATTCGGTGGCAGCCATCGACGGCGTTGTAGTTGTTAAGATATCTGACATAAGCAAGTATTCGGAATAGCGGCACGCGCCGCAGCCGAAGCGTATAGAGTTCATGAGGGGCGCTGGGCATATGGGAAAACGACATCACGGCAAGGGCGAAGCGAACAGTGCATCCGCCTCGCGGGGGTGCAGTGCCGCTGTGGGTGCCGGTGTCGCGGGCGTTGCCGCTGCGCATGCTGATGCTGTGCGTGACGATGCGCACGTGGCAGAAGCTACGGGCGCGGCGGGCTTAGCAGGCGCGGCATCTGCGGCTTCGACGGATGCCGCGCGCTTAGTAGATGCCGCGAGCGCCGCGCATGCCGCCGCCCAATCCTCCGATGCCCCATTCTTTTCGGTTGTTTTGCCCGCATACGGCTCTGAGCCCTACCTTGCCGCCGCCTTGGGCGATTTGCAAGACCAGCTGTTCACCGATTGGGAAGCTATTGTGGTGAACGATTGCTCGCCCGACGGCAGCTTGGCCATCGCGCAGCAGTTCGCCGCAGCCGATGCGCGCATTCGCGTTGTTTCGCACGAGGTGAACCAAGGGCTTTCGGCGGCGCGCAATACCGGCCTTGCTGCTGTCCAGGGGCGCTATGTGTGGTTCCCCGACCCCGACGATCGATACGATTTCACCTTTCTGCAGAGTGTGTATAACTCGCTTCAGCAGCACGAAGCGCCAGTGGTTATGGTGGGTCATGTGGAAGAGTTCTACGACGCCAGCGGCAAGGTAGAACGCGTGCAGGAATTCACCTTCAGCCAGGAATCGGCGCATTTGGGAAAAACCAAGCTGCGTAAGCACGTGTTGGAGTTTGAAAAGGGTACGCATTACGGCTACGCCTGGAACAAGGTGTACGAGCGCAGCTACCTGCAACAGGGCGGCTTTACCTTTACCGAAGATTTGCCGCTTATCGAAGATATTGAATTCAACATCCGCGTGTTCCAAGATTTGCCTGGCATGAACGTGATTGGTGCACCGCTGTATCGTTACGCCAAGCGCGAGGCGGGCAACCTAACCAGCAAGTTTGTGCCGCGTTACTACGAGGTGCATCGCACGCGCATTGAACTGTTGCGCAACCAGCTGGATTCGTGGGGTTTGCTTGATGCCGGCGCCAAGGCCACGCTTGGTGCGCTGTATGCTCGCTACATCCTTTCTGCGCTGGAGCGCAACAAACAGAAGGAGAGTGGCATGAGCGGCTCTGCTCAAAAGGAATGGCTGCAAGGCGTGTTTGCCGACGAACTGTTTGGCGAACTGGTTCCCTGCGCTCAGGCCGACAGCCAGGCTTTGCGCCTATGCCTGAAGCCTCTGCAACAGCGCAATGCGTCGAAGTGCTTGGCGTTAGGTGGCGCTATCCACGCCGCCAAGAATGGCGCCCTGCACAACGTGTTTGTAAAACTGAAATCCGGCAGGTGAGGAATAGGGACAGGTCCCAGATTCCCACTTTGCAAGCAGAGTTTCGTTTGCGATGAAGCGTATACGTGTGGTTCGGCATCAACTGCTATGTCATAAGTGGGAATCTGGGACCTGTCCCTATCTTCTCACTTTTGCATAGCGGCTAACGTCGAATCCCGCGCGTAATCTCCATTGCGAGCAGGCGCCAGCCCTCAAAGTGGGAATCTGGCGTCTGCCCTTTTTCCCGAGATGTTGCATTTCGGCAACACGCTGGGTCTGCTTTGCTGCTAGGCGTACAATCGGACGCGGTAATCAATCGAAAAGGGGGCTTGCGGTGGATCTTTCCATTGTCGTGCCGTGCTACAACGAAGAAGGGTCGTTGCCGCTGCTGTTCAGCGCGGTGGACGATGCTTTTGCTACCTCGGGAGTGTCGTACGAGCTGGTTTTGGTGAACGACGGCAGCTCCGACGCTACGTCACGCCTGTTGCACGAGCTGCCCACTCCCGCATCGGCTGAACGCACCGTTGTTGTCGATTTTTCCCGTAACTTCGGCAAGGAAAGCGCCCTGCTCGCAGGCCTTCAACATGCCGAAGGGGATGCGGTTGGCCTGATGGACGCAGACTTGCAACAGCCTCCTGCAACGTTGCTTGAAATGTACCGCATGCTGCAGGCCAACCCTAGCGCCGATTGCGTAGCCGCATTCCAAGAGCATCGAAACGAAGGCGCGGTGCTGAGCTTCTTCAAGCACGCGTTCTACAAAACGTTCGATGCAACTTCTCGGCTCAATGTCATGCCCGATGCCTCCGATTTTCGCGTGTTCCACCGCAGGGTGGCCGATGCGCTTCTTTCTATGCCGGAAAGCTTCCGCTTTTCGAAAGGCATGTTTGCCTGGGTAGGTTTCGAGACATTGCCGTTTCCGTACACGCCTGCGAATCGCGTTGAGGGCGAAACCAAGTGGTCGTTCCGTAAGCTGATGCGCTACGGCATTGGCGGGGTGCTTTCGTTTACCACGTTTCCGCTGAAGATAGCCGCGGTGGCGGGCCTTCTTGCCACGCTTGCCGGGTTGGTGTTGCTGGTCGAGGTCATTGTCGAGCAATTTATCAACCCCGCCATGCCATCGGGCTATCCTACGCTTCTGTGCGTGCTCCTTTTGATGGGCGGGCTCATTTTGGTAACGCTGGGCGTGATCGGCGAATATATCGCGCGCATTTACATCGAAACCAAGCGCCGCCCTGCTTATATCGCGAAATCGGTAGAAGTCCGAACTATCACCAACCAGGCAGGAAAGTAAGGGTAGGTGCTCGATTCCCACTTTGCGAACTGAGCCGCGTTTGCAATGAAGCGTGCGTACGAGGTTCGGCGTCAGCCGCTATGCCATAGGCGAAGAGGACCGCTCTCCTTGCTTCCCGTGCCCGAGGAACAGGGAGAGCGGTTCAATACGGCACCTCATCCGAGTGCGGGTCTGTGTAAAACCATATTTCGCATTTCAGAAAGGACGTATCTATTATGACAAAACCTACGTATATCTTAATCCGTGAATCCAGCAACGAATCCGGCTACACAGCACATCCGTTCCCTACCGAAACGTCAGCATACACAGCCATGAACTGCATGGTGGAATCTGATACTGCTGCCATTGAAACGACATACCACTTATCACCCCGTGTGGAACAGGTATCGAGCTATAAAACACAGCTCATCTTCGATGCAATCATCGCTGAGTCTGACATGACCGTAAAAATTACGTACAGCGTTTATGCAATCGAAAAGTAAGTCTACTTATCGAAAATATAAAAAAATGGGGAACAATCTTTCATCTCGATTGTTCCCCATGCTACCTATTTGTACCACGGCTCGCTCGCAGTGGTATTTTTTATGCTGATTTTCCCTAATTCGTTTGGCCCTCCTGGTAGGGGTACTTTTCCAGCAGCTCCTGCACGGTGATGAAGCTGTAGCCCTGTTCCTTCATCTTGGGGAGCGCCTGGCGAAGGCCCTCAACGGTCTGGCTACGGTCGCCGCCGCCGTCGTGCATCAGGATGATGTTGCCGGGGCCGGCGCTCTGAATACGCTGGGCGATAACATCGGCACCGGGCTTCTTCCAGTCGGTGGTGTCAACGTTCCAGCCGATTTCCGCCGTGACAATGCCCTCAAGGTCGGTGGCAACGGAAGTGTCGAAATTGCCGCCGGGGCAACGGAAGATCGTGCTTGCTTCCTGGCCCGTGGCGTTCTTGATTGCCTCCAGACCCTTCTGCACTTCCTGCTTGCGTTCGTCGGTCGACATCTTGATAAGGCTTGCACCTTGGCCGCTGCCCTCTGCGTGGTCCCACGTGTGAGTGCCAATTTCGCAGCCCATGCTTGCAGCGCGCTGCAATTCCTTTTCGTGTCCGCTGATGCACTGACCAACGGTGAAGAAGGTGGCCTTGGCGTCGTTCTGCTCAAGGATGTCCAGGATTTCGTCGGTTTGCTGATCCCATGGGCCGTCGTCGAACGTGAGTGCAATAACTTTGTCGCCGTTGCTGTTTACGTTGTAGTACTGAACGATGTTGTCGACCGGCTCCTTGGTGGTAACCGTGGCGGTGATGCCCGATTCCTTGCCCGTGCGCGTTACCTGCTCGCCGTCCTGCGCGTTATTGCTGTACAGGTGAACTGCGCCAACGCCCTTCAGCTCCGTTTTGTGGGGGAGGGTTTGAGGGTCGCTGTCGGTGTAGGGCTCGGTGATGTCGGTGCCGTTGGAGATCTCGATTTTGTCGCCGCCGTTCAGGTGCATGCCCATATTGTCGGTGTCGTTTCCGTTCACCTTCGCGGTGCAGCGGGTGCCTTCGCCTTGGCGGATGGTGCTGCCGTCAACCGCTACGTAGTTGCCAGGCGTTACCGAAACCACGTTGTTGTCCAGAAGGCCGCCAATGCTGCGCTCGGCGCCCGAAATGGTTACCTGGTCGCCGTTGAGCGTGACCTCTACCGGCTTTGACCCCATCCAGCTGTTGAAGGCGAATATGCCGGCGACGATAAGCACCACAACAACGGCAACGGCGATAAGGCTGCCGCGCGTGAAGAAGTCGGCCTTCTGCTTGGGGGCATAGTTGTTGTTGCCCAGGTAGCGAGCTGCCTGGTAGGTGGATGCGTTGGTGGGCGAAGCCTTTTGGGCGCCTTCTTTGGTGCGCTGGTATTTAGCGCGCGAATAGGCAGATGGGTCGTTGCCGCGCATGTTCTGTACGACGGGTATCTCTTGCGAAGGCTGGCCTTGCTGCGGCTGCGCAGCCTGAGCGCGCATGCTCTGGCTGGGCTGCGAAGCTGCGGCGCCGCGGCGAACAGGGCGCTGCTGGCGTTGAGCCGCGGAAGGGCGCTGGCCCTCAACGCGCGGCATGCGCTGGCTTGCCTGGGCGCTGGGGCGCTGGCCGCACTGGCAGTTTGCCGTGCGGCGGGAAGGGCGTGCCTGCCCGTTGCTGTTCTGCTGCATGCGCGGCATGCGTTGGCTTGCGGAAGGGTTGCCTGCGTCTACGTGCTGGTTAGGATCTTGCGGCATTGCAACGCGTGGCATGCGCTGACTGCCTTGCATGTTGGGGCGCTGGCCTTCGACGCGAGGCATACGCTGGCTTGCGCTTGCGGAAGGGCGCTGCCCCTCGACCCGCGGCATGCGCTGACTTGCGCTTGCGGACGCGCGCTGATCCCAGGCCGATGCGCTAGGCATGCTGCCATTGACCGTGCGTCCCTGATTCGTTTGAGGTGGCTGATTCCTCGTAACGCGTGAATGGGCAATATGATCGTTGCCAGCACCTGCATACGCGGGGAATGCGGACGATGCGCCACGCTCCTGACCTGCTGGTTTGTTCTGCACGCGTTCGTGC
>JAUNWY010000006.1 GCA_030540085.1 Eggerthella sp. | reverse complement strand
AAGTGGGAATCTGGTACCTGTCCCTGTTTTCCCAATAAGCGAGCCCCTGATGAGCACAGATGCCGAAAACAGCCATCAAGCACACCTTCGTGCGTCAAGGAAGTTCGGACCGCCAGCTGCACCATCAAGGGCTCGTGTAGCGTAATTGCGCCTAAAACAAATGTTGCGCCGTTCCATGAACGACGCAATCAAAAAAGCTTAGAAGAAGATGGAGATCTCGCGCTCAGCAGAAGCAACGGAGTCAGAGCCATGGATTACGTTTTCGTCCATGATCAGGCCGAAGTCGCCACGGATGGTGCCAGGAGCTGCCTCTGCAGGGTTGGTAGCGCCCATGAGGGAGCGGCACTTGGCAACAGCGCCTTCGCCAGAAACAACCATCTTAACAACAGGGCCAGAGGTGATGTAGGAGATCAGGCCATCATAGAAAGGCTTGCCCTCGTGCTCCTGGTAGTTAGCAGCAGCCTGCTCGGGGGTAACCATACCCATTTCCATGCGCTCGATCTTCAGACCAGCACGCTCAAAACGGTTTACGATTTCGCCGATGTGACCGTTGCGAACACCGTCGGGCTTGATCATGCTGTAGGTCTTTTCAATTGCCATGTTGGTTCCTTTCAAATGAACGTTTCGTTCTTACTGACGATATGAAACGAGGCGAGCCCCGGATCGAATAGGGTTAAGACTGGCTGGTGAAGGAAAGCGATACGCTGGAAACCTTCCAGCCCAAGCCATCGCGTACCATGGAAATCTGGTACGGCACTTCGCCACCCTGCGAAGTGGTTGCAGTTGCGTAAACCTCGGCAGTGCCAAGATTATTGGTGGTGCCGTTGATGGTGACCTGACCACCCTGGGTAACCGTATCGGCAATACGGGCTTTTTTGCCTTCATCAACGCTAGCGGCATACACATCAGCATTTTGAGGATCGGCAAACAGTGCATTTACCTGATCCTGCTGGGAAGGCACGCCGTAGCCCTGCGTGTAAGCGAAAGCACCGCCGCCCGCAACGATGATGATGAGGATAAGGATGATAAGGAATGCCTTCAGGCCGCGATGGCGGCGCTTCTTCTTAAGAGGCTGGCCCCAATCCTGAAAATCCTGCTCAGCTTCCTGGAAATACTGGCTACCCGCCTGCTCTGCTGCGGCGATTTCTCGCATAATGCTGGTTTCGGACAGCTGCATGGTACCCATTTCGGAAGGGTCGAGACGAGACGATTCGATGGGAACGCCATCGCCCTGAACATCCAAACCGGAAAGATCGTTATGAGTGTTGGTGGAAGCTACTTCTTCCGGCGTAACGGCTTCAACTTCCCCCGTGTTACCAGCAGCAACGGCGGCAACGGCGCGCTGATAGTCAACATTTGCAGCATCGTTGAACACATAGGTTTTATCTGCCAAAGCGGACTCGAATGCGCGAACTGCCTTTTCCATCTTGCCATCAGCAACATAGGCTTGGCCCATGTTGGCGAAGATCTTGTTGCGGGTTTCGGGCTTCATGTCGAACTGAAGGGCGCTTTCGTAGGATGCGATAGCGTCCATCGGACGATCAAGAGCCATGAAGCAGACGCCCAGGTTCAGCAATGCCTTCGTGGGATCAGGGTTCGATTCGTCCAAAGCCGCCGAACGGAAAGCAGCGCCCGCCTCGGCAGATTTACCCAGCTTGAGCAAAGAGTTGCCCAAAGCTACATATGCTTTGTAGGGAGTAGCGTAGCGGGAATCTTCCGTAACCGCCTTGAAGTTGGTAATAGCGTCTTCGAAATCGCCCTGAGAAGCATATACCATGCCCAAGTTGTAGCTTACCGAGCCAGAGGCATCGTAAGAGGTATCCACCAAAGCCTGGGAATACGCATGGATTGCCTCGTTCGGGTCTTTGAGCTTCACCAGGCAGTTGCCGATCTGGTGATACAGCAAGCCAACTTCGCCGGGGGCCTTTTCGACAGAGGTGTCTTCAAGGCATTCGGTGAACTTGGCAAGCGCTACGTCAAATTGCTTCGAAACGTACGCGCTGCGCGCTTGCTGAAAAGTCTCATTGTTCATGTATCGTCGGTTCCTCTCTTGCGTTTCTTGAACTGGCCCCTAAGGACGCAGAAGAATCAGCCCGAAGCATACCAGCCTGGGCAGCACGCGCTGTTAGTTGGCGTTCTCGATTTCGATGGTTTCGATAACGTCACCTACACGGAGCTGACCAACAACGTCAAGGCCTTCCACCGTCTGGCCGAATACCGTGTAGCCGGAGTCCAAGAACGGCTGAGCACCGAGGCACAGATAGAACTGAGAGCCCGCAGAGTTCGGATCCTGGGAGCGAGCCATGGCCAGCGTGCCATCAAGGTGCTTGTTGTTGGGGTTGGTGGTGTACTCTTCGTGAATGGTGTAGCCCGGACCACCGGTGCCAAGACGAGCAAAGGGATTGCCCTCCGCTGCCTTTACCTGCTCGGAGTCGAGTTCACGCGTGTTGGGGCAACCGCCCTGGATTACAAACCCGGGAACATAGCGGTGGAACTTAAGGTCGTCGTAGAAACCCTTCTGAGCGAGTTCCACAAAATTGCCCACATGGATGGGAGCATCGTTACCAGCAAGCTCGACGCGAATGTCGCCCTTGGAGGTTTTGATTACTGCAACCTCATTGCCATTGGGCTGGTATTTAGGTGTGTACAAAGCCATGGTTTCCCCTAACTGCTTCGTGTTTCAAAAAAATGGTGCCCTCTACAGGATTCGAACCTGCGGCTTTCTGCTCCGGAGGCAGACGCTCTATCCCCTGAGCTAAGAGGGCCCAAGTGCTCATATTATACGTTATGATTTACAACATTCTTATTTCCCCACGAAAACCAAAGGATGAGACCATAATGCGCATCGAGATCACCGGTATGACCTATGGAGCAAACGCGGTTGGACGCGCCGATGACGGTAAAGTGATGTTCGTCGCCGGCGGCGCACCGGGCGACGTGGTCGAAGTCGAAATCACCCGCGAAACCAAGGGTTTCCGCGAAGGGTCTATTACTGAGTTCTACGAAAAGGGAGCTGCCCGCGTTGAGGCGCCCTGCCCCTTTGCTGCCGTATGCGGCGGATGCCCCTGGATGCACCTGTCTTACGAATCCCAATTACAGGCAAAGCGCGCCAGCGTAGTAAGCCAGCTCTCAAAAATCGGCGGCATACCGCGAGATCACGCCGAAGAATTAGTGGGCGAATGCGTAGGGTCCAAACGTCAGCTGGGCTACCGCAATAAACTTGAGCTCGCAGGCGGACGCGACGAACGCGGCTTGTTCATGCTCGGCTTCCACGAGCGAGGAGGCAAGCTTGCAGCAGCGCCCAAAACCTGCCTTTTGGCCGCAAAGGGAATCGAAAAAGCACCGGGGGCACTGCGCGGAGCCCTTTCTTACCTGCAGGGTCACGACGATCTGGGCATTTTCCGTATCGGCGTGCGACGCAGCGTGCGAACCAAGGATACCGAAATCGCGCTCTGGACGAACCCTTCAGCATTTCCTCGAAAAGCCGCAGCGGACACCCTTTCCAGCGCGCTGAAATGCACCAGCATCGTACGCGTAATCGCCGACCCCGGCAAAGCTCGCAAGATCAAAAAAGTTGAAGCGCTGTACGGAAAGGGACACTGGAGCGAAGATCTGGCAGGAAACACCTACCGCATCAGCGCCCCAAGCTTCTTCCAGGTAAACACAGCCCAAGCGGAAAAGATGATCCAGTTGGTGCTCGACGGGCTGGAAGTTGGCCCCTCTTCGGTTGTTGCCGACTTATACTGCGGCGCAGGCACTTTCACGCTTCCGCTGGCACAACGCGCTGACTACGTGTTCGCCGTCGAATCTGCAGCTTCTTCCGTGCGCGATCTTCGCCGCAACATGGAAGGGATCGATGGCGAAATCGAAGTTATTGGCGGCGACAGCGCCCGTGAGCTGCCCACCCTGGGACACCTCGATGCCCTTGTGGTAGACCCGCCGCGCGCCGGCCTTGCCAAAGGAGTCACCGAAAGCATAGCTGCATCGAAAGCCGAGCGCGTAGCCTACGTCAGCTGCGACCCCGCCACCTGGGCACGAGACATAGCCCGCTTTAGCGAAGCAGGATACGAACTGGTACAGGCAACACCGGTAGACCTGTTCCCTCAGACCTTCCATGTAGAGACGGTAAGCATCCTGAAGCGCAAATAAGCATCAAAACCTGCATAACGAGATGACGTTACGCAGGTTCGAAAGCACAGGAATACTTCTGCCTATGGGGCGAAGTACCATAACGCAAAAAGGGCCTGGAACAAATCTTCGTTCCGGGCCCAGCATTTGCTCATCAGGGACTCAGTTCGGTAACGCAGACCTTTATAATCCGCAGCTGCGAGCCCTTGGGATTATCGACGCATCGATGTCCCATGCAGAACTTACAGCATTGCCTCCTCACAGCGCAAACCGCGTTAAACAACACTGCGCAACCCGAAAAGCCATGAAGCCGTGCGCTTTAGCTACGCGCTTCCTTCACGTGCCCAACCAGCTTAGCAATACGCTCGCTGTATTCGGGATGCTCGATGCCCGCTTCGGCGATATCGATGATAGGCGCGTCACCCCACAAGGTTTCCAGACGATAGAAATCGCGAGATTCGGGCTGGAACACATCCACTACAAACTCGCCGTAATCGAGAAGCTCCCAAGAATGATCGTTGGTCTGCTCGCGGGAAATGGGCTTCACGCCGCCCTCGATACGTACTTTTTCCTCGATGTTGTCGAGGATAGCCTCAACCTGGGGAGTGTTGGCGCCCGTTGCGATAACGAAATAATCGGTGACGTCCACCAAGTCGCCAACCTTGATGACCATGATGTCGGTTGCCTTGCGCTCGTCTGCTGCACGTGCAGCAATCAGCGCGCATTCACGAGAAGATGTTTCTTCCACTTATATTCTCCTTTATTGTTCTTGAGGCTTGGCACCGTTGTACCAGTTCCAAACCGTGACAGAATCATAACTGATAGGCTTGCCGGCACGAACCAGATAGGACATGCCTTCTTTCAGCACTGCATAGAACAGCTCTTCCAGGCTCATGGTGCCAATCTGCTTATACAGGCGCTTGTATTCGGCTACGTCATGCGTGGGCTCGATCTTGTCAGCAACAAACACGATCATATCAAGAGGCGCCATGCTTGGAGCGCCGACCGTATGCCTCTCAATTGCCTGAAATACTTCCTCCCCGAAACAAGGGAAATCACGCCGCAGCACTGCCGCTGCCGTAGGCCCATGCAATACCCAGGGCATGCCGTTTACCACATCGGGACTTACCTTCAGATCGAAATCCGCAATGCGTTGTTGCAACTGAGCGGGAAGAAGCGCTTTGTCCCAATCGTGCAGCAAGCCAGCCATACGAGCAATATGACCGTCGTAGCCATAAGCACGTGCGAGCTTTCGAGCCGTTTTCGCTACCGATATGCTATGCACATACCGCGAAGGGTTCACACGCTGCATAAGCAAGCCCTTCATGTGCTTGTACGACTGCGAGCTAAACGGCTTTTCCCCATCGAAGCCTTCAGCGCCAGTAGGCTGATAGGCAAACTCCGAGAGCTCTTCTCTGGTAGGCTCTGCCACCTGCGCTTTCTTCTTCTTAGCCATGTTCCACTCCCTCGCGATAGAACTCGTGTTCCATCACGTGATCGACTACAACCTGCGGCGTAAGATAGCGGATCGATTTTCCTTCCGCCAGACGACGCCGCAATTCGCTTGATGATATTTCCAATGCTTCAATGGTAACGAAAGAAATAGAGATGCCTTTCGCTGCTTCCACAATCTGCGCGCGCTTTTCATCGGAAAGCTCGTAGCCCGGACGATCGACCCCTACAAATTTTGCGAGGGACCCCATTTCGTCCGAACCGCGCCACTTTGAAACCGTCGCTATCGCATCGGCCCCCGCCAAAAAATACAGCTCGACATTGGGCGGAAAATGGCCACGGAGCGTTCGAAGGGTATCGATGGTGTAGGTATCGCCACCACGCGCAATTTCAATATCGCTCACATCGAAATACGGGTTATCGGCAATAGCGGCACGGCACATAGCCAAACGGTCGCTTGCAGGAGCAATTCGTTGCCCACGCTTGAAGACCGGATTCCCCGTGGGGATGAACAGGATAACATCAAGACCCAAATCTTCTCGCGCTTGCTCGGCGCAAGCCAAATGCCCGTTGTGGATAGGATCGAAGGTGCCGCCCATAATCCCTAAACGACAGGGCTTGCCGTCTTTCCCGAAATCATCGAAGCGTTCGCAGATATGCGGCTCTTTGTAGCCCGCTTCCTGCGCACGCATTTTGCGCACGGTTTCGATAACATCGATAGCACTCATGCTACTCCCTTACCTGGCCTGTTCCATTCACCAGGTATTTCGTGCTGGTAAGCGCCTCGAGCGCAAACGGGCCACGCACGTGCAATTTCTGAGTTGAGATACCTATTTCCGCACCAAGGCCAAATTCCCCACCATCGGTAAAGCGAGTTGAGGCATTGGCATATACAGCAGCAGCATCAACCCCCTGCTGGAAAACCGTAATGGCTTCTTCGCTCGAGGCAACAATGCACTCGGAGTGATTGGTGCCATAGCGGTTGATATGGGCAACGGCTTCATCCACCCCGCCCTCAACAACATGGATGCTGATTTCCAGTGCCAGATACTCACGACCCCAGTCTTCTTCGGTAGCGTCAACGAAAAATTGAGAGAGTTCAGCGTGGCCTTCGGCAACAGTTGCCTGCACTGCCGCACGAACCGCCTCGTCGCCGTGGATTAATACATTTGCCTGGGCCAAATCGAGCAGCAAGCCAGGAAGGAATTCCTGAGCGATGGAAGCATCCACCAACACTGATTCGCATGCGTTGCATACGCCGGTACGCTGAGTCTTTGCGTTCAGGATTATCTTTCGCGCCATAGCGAAATCAGCCGATTCGTGCACATAAACATGGCAGTTGCCGACACCCGTTTCGATAACCGGCACTATTGCATGCTCCACGCAATGCTGAATAAGACCAGCACCACCGCGAGGAATAAGCACGTCGACCAAGCCGCGAAGACGCAGCAGGGTATCGGTCTCCGCGCGGTCGGTTGATTCAATGGCAACTACCGCATCTGCAGGCAATCCAACGCTTTCAATGGCAACGCGCAGAACCTGCGCAATTGCCAGATTTGAGTGAACCGCCATAGAGCCGCCGCGCAGCACGCAGGCGTTGCCAGATTTCACGCAGATGCCCGCAGCATCAGCGGTTACATTGGGGCGCGCCTCGTACACCATAGCCACCACGCCCAACGGCACGGAAACCTTTCGGATAAGCAAGCCGTTTTCGAGTGTTCGCTGCTCAAGGACCTTGCCCGCAGGGTCGTCAAGCGAAGCAAGGCTTTCAAGGGCAGATGCCATGCCCTCGATGCGGCCCTCGTCCAAAAACAGGCGATCGATCAACGATTCCTTCGTTCCTGCCTTTCGGGCCTCAGCGCAATCGACTGCGTTTTCCGCGCAGATAAGCGCTGCGTCTTTGCGAAGGGCAGCCGCCATTGCAAACAGCGCCTTGTTCTTCAGCTCGGTAGAGGCTTTCGCCATAGCAGCGCTGGCAGCCTTGGCCCTCTGCGCCGCAACCTGTGCTTCACTCATTCGAACACCACCAATTCATCGCGATGGACTGCGGGCTTATCGCCCAAATTTACGAGCAATTCGTTGCCGCGAATTTCCTTCTGGGAACGGCCTCGGGCAAGACTTACTTCAGAAGAGGGAGCGTTTACCCTACCACGGGCAAACAAGTGCCCCTCCTGATCCTTGATATCGACAATATCCCCGCGGAAGAACGAACCCTCCACGCTGGTAATGCCCACAGACAAGAGCGACGAGCCGGTATCTACCAAGGCGCGCTTAGCTCCATCGTCTACCACCAAAACACCCTTGGCAGTGTCGCCGAGGGCAATCCAGAGCTTACGCGGGGAAATATCATGCGCTTTGTTGCGGGCAACGAAGTAGGTGCCCACCGACTCGCCGTGAGCAAGCTGGATTAAGCTGCCCTGACGGCGCCCATGGCAGATAACCATCGGAATGCCCGCAAGCATAAGCACGCGAGCAGCGCGGATCTTGGTAATCATGCCGCCGCTGCCCACCTTCGATGTGACGCCTCCCGCCGAAGCCATCAGTTCAGGGGTGATGCGCTCAACGAGGGGGACAAGCGTAGCCGTTGGGTCGATGGTGGGATTGGCGGTGTACAGGCCTTCAATATCGGAGAAGATAACGCACATATCGGCCTGCACCAGACATGAAACGAGGGCGGCAAGCGTGTCGTTGTCGCCAAAGCGAATCTGCTCAACCGACACCGTGTCGTTTTCGTTGATGATGGGCACAACATCGAAATCGATCAAGCGCTCCAAGGTATCACGCGCATGCAAGTAGGCGTTGCGTTGCGCCGTGGAGTGTCGCGTGATAAGCACGCACGAGGTGAGCACATCGTAGCGCGAAAATGCTTCTGCATACGTTGCCATAAGTGCGTTCTGTCCCACCGATGCCGCCGCCTGAAGCGAAGGCATATCGGTCGGACGCTCTTCGATGCCCAATGCCTCCAAGCCGCATGCAATTGCGGCGCTGGAAACAATAAGGGGGCTCCATCCCATCTGACGCAAAGCATGGACCTGAGCGGCAAGGCCGTCGAAGTATGCACGATCGAGCTTGCCTTGCTCGTTTACCAAGGTTGACGAACCGATCTTGATTACTATGACCTTCTTGCCGTTTCTCATGCTTTAGATGTCCATTCCCTCGAAATCATCTTCGCGCATACGTGCTGACTCAAACTCGAATGCACATTCCAAAATGCGAATCTCATCGCCATCGCACGCTCCCGCAGCCTCAAGGGCCTCATCGAGCTTCAAGCGCTTGAAGCGATGCTGCAAGAACGTAACAGCTTCATCGTTTTCCCAGTCGGTCTGGATAACCATGCGCTCAATCTGCTTTCCGGTAACGCGGAACACGCCCTCAGAAAGCTTGGTAACCTTGAACTTCTTATCTTTCGCATCGCGACGATGCTGCCAGATCTGGTCGAAATGCTCTTGACCCTCCATGGCCTTGCGCTGAGCTTCGCGGAGCTCAGCGACACGAGCACCGGTAGCCTTCATCAGGGCATCTACGCCTTTGCCCGTAACAGCACTGGTGAAGAACACCTTAGGGTTCAACGGGCTTTCAGCATATTCATTGCCGCCGGCGCGCTCAATGGAATCGCGGCGTACCTCTTCTTCAAGACGGCGAGCGGCGTCTTCCACACCAGGGGCATCTACCTTATTGCCAACCACGATGCAAGGACGCTCCGCCAGCTCAGGCAGATAAGCCTTCAGCTCATTGTTGATAATGCGGTAATCCTCTACCGGGTCGCGGCCCTCATACCCACCGGTAAGGTCGATAACGTGAAGGATGATTGCACAGCGTTCCACATGACGAAGGAATTCGTGGCCCAGGCCCTTCCCTTCGTGTGCGCCTTCAATAAGACCAGGAACGTCTGCCACAACATAGTTGTACTCGTCGGCTTTCACCACGCCCAAATTAGGCACAAGCGTGGTGAAGGGATAATCGGCGATCTTCGGCTTGGCGGCAGACATGCGTGCGATGAGCGAAGACTTGCCAGCGGAAGGAACGCCCACCAAGGCAGCATCCGCCATGAGTTTCATTTCAAGCTCGACCCAGCATTCTTCCGCAGGAACACCAAGCTCTGCAAAAGCAGGGGCGCGACGCGTTGACGTGACGAAATGGGTATTGCCGCGACCGCCAATGCCACCACGAGCAGCAATAATGCGCTCGCCATCATGGGTAAGGTCGGCAATAACCTCACCGGTTTCCTTGGTTTCATCATTGTATTCACGCACGATAGTGCCAACGGGAACCTTGAGAACAAGGTCTTCGCCATTGGCGCCGTTCATCTTGGAACCCTTACCATGGGTACCGCGCGTTGCTTTGAAATGATGTTTGAAGCGATAGTCGATCAGCGAAGAAACGCGGGAATCGGCTTCAAGCACGATATCGCCGCCCTTGCCGCCGTCGCCACCGTCGGGGCCGCCCTTCGGGACGTGCGCCTCACGACGGAACGACATGCAGCCCGCGCCGCCGTCGCCTGCTTTAAGAAATATGCGAACCTTGTCTGTAAACATTATCCTTCAATTCTAAACGAAAAGACCCCCTGCGATGCAGAGGGCCTTTGTTAAGTCCAGTTTTAGGCGGTATTTATGCCTGAGGACGGACATGCACCTTGCGGCGTGCGCCCTTGGTATATTCTACCGTACCTTCGCACAGAGCGAACAGGGTGTCGTCCTTGCCGCGACCCACGTTCTCACCGGGATGGAAGTGAGTGCCACGCTGACGAACCAGGATGTTGCCCGCACCGACGAATTCGCCAGCAAAGCGCTTGCAACCAAGGCGCTTAGCCTTCGAATCGCGACCGTTGCGGATGGAACCTTGACCTTTCTTATGTGCCATTAGTATTCCTCCTCTACTTAAGCGATGCTGGTGATCTGAATACGAGTGAGCTGCTGGCGATGACCGCGCAGCTTCTTGTAGTTCTTGCGCTTCTTGAACTTGAAGACGAGCTGCTTGTCGCCCTTAAACTGCTCAACGATGGTAGCCTCAACCTTGGTCTTGGCAGCCTCTGCAGGATCAGCGATAACCTTAGCGCCGTCAACAACCGTGATAGCGGTAAGAGCAACCTTGTCGCCTGCTTCACCTTCGAGCTTTTCGACGTTCAGGCAGTCACCGGTGGATACCTTGTACTGCTTGCCGCCAGTCTTAACAATAGCGTACATAATTCTCCTTATTTGAAATAAACGCAAGGCGATAGCTTATCAGCGTGACCGTAGCAAGTCAACGAAAGCGCCTTTCGTTGCAACGTATGCACCGTCTCCGCGTATCATCGCACTTATTCCTAAGCTGCACCTTTCGTGCAACCTGTTGAATGATACCAGAAACCGCCCGATATGGAAGAACAAACCTAGGTTTCGTGAAGGCGCTCCACAATTGGCCAACAAGAGAAAGACCCTTCCCGTCGCATTCTCCCTCTAGCCCCGCCCGCCCCTTGCTGCACCAATGGTCTCAACCGTCTACAGATAATTGTTAGTATTTTTATACCATTTGCTCTCACCTGCGCCTCTATAGGTGATATGATGGTTTTGTGTAGAAGAACAGCCTCTAAATGGGCTGCGGAAAAGGAGGTGGTGTGCGAATGGAATTCCTCACCGACCCGGTACTGCTTGCACGCATTCAGTTTGCGCTCACGGCTATGTACCACTATGTGTTTGTGCCACTCTCTATTGGCTTAGGCCTTATTGTGGCGATTTTCGAGACCAAGTACTATCGATCCCAAAGCGCTGAAGATGCTGCCGCATCCCGTTTCTGGATCAAGGTATTCACGGCAACCTTCGCCCTAGGTGTTGCAACCGGCATCACCATGGAATTCTCGTTCGGTACCAACTGGGCCGATTACGCGCGTTTCGTGGGTGACATCTTCGGTGCGCCATTGGCGGCAGAAGCACTGCTCGCCTTTTTCCTGGAATCGGTATTCCTTGGCGTGCTCCTGTTCGGGCGCAAGAAGGTAAGCGGCAAATTCTACCTTGTTTCCGCCTGGCTTGTTTGGCTGGGTTCGTGCCTCTCTGCGCTGTGGATCATCATCGCCAACTCATGGATGCAAACCCCAGCAGGCGCCGAGCTTTCTGCAGACGGCACCCAGGCACTCCTGACCAACTTCCTTGATGCCGCATTCAACGCAACCACGGCTCCCCGCTACTTCCACACGGTAGACGCTCTACTCATCATGGGCGCATTCACGGCGCTTGCTATTGCCGCGTGGTATCTGAAGAAGGACCTTCACACCGAATTCGCCATGAAGACGGTGCGTGTTGCCTCCGTTGTTGCCCTGTGCACAACCTGCCTTATGGTGGTATTCGCCCACCAATCCGCCGTGGCAGTGGCTGAAGAGCAGCCTACAAAGTTCGCCATGATGGAAGGCGCCTACAACGGAGAAGCCATGCCGCTATATGCAGTAGGCTGGGTTGATGAAGCGTCCCAAAAGGTGATTACTCCCATCGCCATACCGGGTGGCACTTCTTTCTTGGCTTCTGGATCGTTCGATACGGAATATCCTGGCCTCAACGACCTGGCAAAGAGCGGCGTTTACGGATCTGATTTCACTGAAGAAACCATCTCGGAGCTCCCCGTGAATACCGTGTTCCAAAGCTATCACCTGATGGTGGCAATGTTCGGGCTTATTGCACTTACCACCCTGTTGGCCTTCATCTTCACGTTCCGCAAGGGGCGCATCGCCTCGATGCGCTGGCTGCAGAACCTGGCAATCGCTTCGCCCCTATTCCCCTTCTTGGCCATCGAAGCAGGTTGGTTCACTGCGGAAATCGGCCGTCAACCATGGGTGGTGTACCCTGCCACCAGCAGCCCCGAGGGCGTAAGCCTGCTCACGCAAGCCTCTTCTTCCGCATCGGTAACCTCTCCCGAGCTTGCCATCACGCTGGCGCTGTTCCTGCTTATTTACCTGTTCCTGATCATCGGATGGGCACGCATCGTTATCCACCTTATCAAGGTCGGCCCGCGCATCGATGAGAGCGGCGAGGCAAACAGTGAAGCCGCTCGCAAAACGGACAATAGCAGCAATAGTAACGTTGAAACTTCTATCGGAAAGGCAGGTGAGTAGTCATGACCGCATTGGGAATTCTCTGGTTTGCCCTGATAGCTGTGCTTATCGCGGGCTATTTCATCCTCGATGGATTTGATTTGGGCGCCGGCATCCTTTCGCCCTTTATCGCAAAAGACGAAAATGAAAAGGCCGTAGTGCGTCGGGCCATCGGCCCAACCTGGGACGGCAACGAAGTGTGGCTCCTCACTGCTGGTGGCGCGCTGTTTGCCGCATTTGCCCCCGCGTACGCTACTACGTTTTCGGGCTTTTACCTGGCTATCATGCTCGTGCTGTTCGGGCTGATCGTCCGAGCTGTATCGCTCGAATATCGCGCCCATGACCCCAAATGGGGCAAGGTTTGGGATGCCCTGTTCTTTATTGGGTCGCTCTTGCCTGCCCTGTTGTTCGGCGTGGCCATCGGCAACGTATACGCCGGCATCCCCCTTGACGCCAATGGCGATTATGCGGGCGTTCCGCTTCTGGGGCTCATCACCCCCTTCACGCTTCTGTGTGGGCTTCTGGGCCTTTCGGTGTTCATCACCCAAGGAGCAACCTGGATTGCGCTCAAGGCCGAAAAGCCGTCTGACCTGCAGGCGCGTGCCGCCAAGCTGCGCTGCCCCTTGGCCTGCATAACCATGGCGCTGTTCGTTGCCGTAAGTGCATACGCCCTGATGGGCATTGCGCCCACCCTTGACCCTGGCCTCGGAACGCTGCGCTCGGTTGCCTGCGCGGGCGTGGTTGCTGCGCTGATGGCGCTCTTCTTGGCCTCCAGGGAAACGGACAATGATCTTCTTCCGTTCCTGGCAAGCAGCGCATCGGCCCTGCTCCTGGTGGTACTGTTCGCAGCCTCGATGTTCCCCACCCTGGTAGTTGCCACAACGGGCACGAGCATCACCATCGCGAATGCCGCTTCTTCCGATTTGGCCCTCGCATGGATGACAGGCATCACCTGTATTGGCCTTCCCTTGGTGCTGGTGTATCACGTACTGGTGTATCGCACCTTCCGTGGACGCATCAGCGCTGATGAGGCCAACGAATACTAACCTATGCGGCGGCGAAATACCCTAAGCGGGGTAGCCGCCGCTTTCGTTTTCGTTGAAGATGCCAGAGGGGGCGCCGTATCCAGCGTCCCATAACACGCTGCCTTTGCAGATGAAAGGAGGAGGCATGTTCGATAAGAGGCTCTTTACCCTTCCCGGCGCAAAGAGCGCTATCGCCTGGTGCATTGCCACCTCCCTTCTTCTGGCGGCATTCATGGTGGGTCAAGCCGCAACCCTGGCATGGGCCTTGACCCTTCTTTGGGAAGGAAACACCCTCTCCGACGTCGCAGCTGAGCTTGGCGCCTTTGCGCTCTGCTTCATCGGGAAACAGGCAGTCAGCACCATTCAGGCCAAGCAGCTCGAGCTCTTTGCGGCGGCGCGCACTGAAGAGTTTCGCCAGCAGCTGGCAAAGCGTCTCTATGAAGGAGGCTCGCCCTTAACCCAAAGACTAGGAACGGGCGCAGCTTCGACACTCTGCCTTGATGGCATCGACAACATTGAGCAATATTTGAGCACCGCTTTACCTCGTACGGTGGCACTGGTCACGGTGCCTTTCGTCCTTCTTGCCGTGATCGTCTTCCAGGACTGGGTTTCCGCCCTTATTGCGCTTCTGGTATTTCCCGCCATCATCCTTCAGATGGTTCTTATCGGAAGCACTGCACAAGAGGAAGCTGGCAAGCAACATCGCGAATACCAGCGCCTTGCAAACCATTTCATCGATTCGCTGCGCGGCATCGACACCCTGAAGTACTTCGGCCGAAGCAACGAGCAAGCCGATCGCGTATATGAGACAAGCGAACAATTCCGCATAGCAACGATGAAGACATTGCGTACCGCAACGCTTTCGGGCGCTGTGCTTGACGCATTTTCCACCATTTCCCTCGCAGCAGTTGCCGTTATGCTCGGCTTTCGCCTGGTAGATGGATCCATTGCCCTGCTGCCCGCGCTGTTCGTCTTGGTCATCATGCCCGATTATTTTCGCCCAATCCGCGAATTCGCCTCCGATTACCACGCTACGTTAAACGGGAAAAACACCCTTACCCAAGTACTGGAAGTACTGGGGGGCTCCGCTGGAACCGAAGCGAAGAAAGAAGACCGCACGCCTGAATTGCAGGTTGACGCCCCCAAATTAGAGCCTTGGCAAGAGCGCAGCGTGCTCACCTTCGAACATATAGGGCTCTCCTACGAGGGGGAAGCAGCTCTGGAAGACGTTTCCTGCTCTTTCGGAGGCTTCCGCAAATACGGCATCGTGGGACCATCCGGCTGTGGAAAAACTACCCTTGCCCAGCTTCTTGCCGGCGTCTTGCAGCCCACCCAAGGGTCCATCGTCGTCAACGACCACGCAATCGAGACACTCTCGATGCCTAGCTGGAGAAAACAAGTAGCTTATCTGCCCCAATCTCCTCATATTTTCAGCACCACCCTCCGAAACAATCTGACGTTTTACCAGCCCGATGCAACCGAAGCCGAAATTGCCCACGCGCTTGAACTGGTTGGACTCACCAGCCTGGTTGCCGAACTGCCCGAGGGGCTGGATACCGTTGTTGGCGAAGGTGGGCGGTCGTTGAGCGGCGGACAGTCGCAACGTGTCGCCCTTGCACGTGCAGTGCTGCATCGAACCTGTCGAGTCTTGGTGTTCGACGAGCCAACGGCTCATCTCGACATTGAAACGGAATGGGAGCTCGAACAGCGCATGCTTCCTCTGATGGAAGACAAACTGGTTTTCTTTGCAACCCATCGTCTTCATTGGCTAAGCGAAATGGATGAAGTCCTCCTGCTTGAAGACGGACAGGTTAGAGGCTTTGGCTCCTTCGAGTCGTTGAGCAAAGAAGACTCTTTTGCCTATCTGTCAAGTCGCGGGAAGGAGGGTGGCGATGAATAGCAGTTTGAAAGAAACGATCGCCCTGCTTAAGCGCGATGCATGGGTTAAACCCTATCTGGGCCGCTATCGCAAAATCCTCTCACTGGCTCTTGTTCTGGGCTGTTGCACAGTTCTTTTCGCCGCCGGACTTATGTTCACTTCAGGATGGCTCATTGCCGGCTCTGCCGAAATGCCGTATTCGGTTTTGATGCTGGGCACACCTTTGCTTTGCGTGCGGGTATTCGGCGTGGGAAAACCTATTCTGCACTACTGCGAACGCTTAGCGAGTCACGATTGGGTGCTGCGATTCACTTCGAATCTTCGCAAGCAGCTCTACCGATCCTTTGATGCAGAAGGTGTTTTCTTCCGTGCCAGCCACCGCCTTGGCGATGCCCTAGGGCTTCTGGCGGAAGACGTTGAGCATATCCAGAACCTCTATCTCCGCTGCGTTTTCCCAACCGCAATAGCCCTAGCAGCTGGCGTGGGACTATGTGTTCTGTTCGGTTGTTTTTCGCCCCTCGCATGCTTGGTGTGCTTTGTCTTCGTATCGCTCGAACTCTTTGTTGTTCCCGCGGTTTCAGTGAGTATCAACGGCAAGCGTCAATCGATGGCAAAAGAGCTTGCCGCAAAACGCTACGCTACCTATGCCGACAACATCCTAGGAATCACCGACTGGACGCTTTCGGGCAGAAAAGCTGATTTCTTAACACAATGCGAAAACGGACAGGAAGACCTCAACCGCTTAAAAGCTCAAGCGCACGCCTTCGATCGCAAGCGCGACCTGGCCCAACAAGCAATATTCGCATGCGCCATCATTGCCCTCATATGCTGGGCGGCAATCACCTTTGGCGGGATGCGGGGAGGGCAGGCAAATTGGATTCTGGCTTTTGCGCTGGGGGCATTCCCCCTTATCGATGCCTTCGCAGTGATGCCCGTTGCCGCAACGCAGGCTCAGGGGCACTTCGATTCCATAGCACGGCTCAACGATCTTTCCCTACCCGTTGAAGGGGAAACAGGAACCAGCCCGGAATCCGAGCATGCGCAAAATATTAATCTCGACCTGAAGCATCCAGTTGTCGAGTTAAAAAACGTTGAATTCGCCTACCCTGGCCAGTCCCCCACGATTTGCGGAATCAGCCTCTCCCTTTCGCCGGGGCAGCATCTTGCACTCCTTGGAAAAAGCGGATCGGGGAAAACCACCCTCGCACATCTGTTGCGCGGAGACCTCACCCCGACCTCAGGCAGCATCACCGCTGGAGGGCTTCCCTGCTCGGAGCTTGGGGGTGATGCGCCTCGGATGTTCGGCGTCTGCCAGCAGGCTACGTACCTGTTCAACGACACCCTGCGCAACAATCTGCTTATAGCCAAACCCCAAGCAAGCGACGGGGAGCTTGAACGCGCTCTTGAACGCGTCGGCTTGAAAAAGTTGCTTGCACGATTGCCGAAAGGTCTTGACACCGTACTCGATGAAGCAGGATTGCGCTTCTCGGGCGGCGAGCGTCATCGCGTCGCCCTGGCACGCATCCTTTTGCAGGATGCGCCTATTGTCATCCTCGACGAACCAACGGTAAGCCTCGACCCCCGCACCGAACACGAGGTGCTGGACACCATGTTCGAAGTGCTTGCAGGCAAAACGGTGGTCCTAATCACCCATCACCTCCAAGGGGTATCAGACATGGATCGCGTGCTGTTCCTGGAAAACGGCCGCATAGTTCTTGACGGGGCACCAGAAGAACTCGAGCGCAGCAACCAGCACTACCGAGCCCTCCTCGAACTCGAACAGGGGTTTTAGGCGAATCAGCAGGAACGCGATCGCGGATGCCGTAAAAGCGATACCCCTAATGAGCCTCAGCCCAGTTGGCGCCAGCCGACACATCAACCAACAACGGGACCGACAACTCAACGACCGATTCCATCACGCTTGCCAGAAGATCCGAAACCTCTTCCACTTCCGACTCGGGCACCGAAAGGTCAAGTTCGTCATGCACCTGAAGCATGAGCCTCGTGCCAAGATCTCGCGTTACAAGCTCATCTTGCACCTGACGCATGGCAAGCTTGATAATGTCGGCGGCGGTACCCTGCATAGGATGGTTCATCGCCGTACGCTCGCCAAAACCACGCTGGGCGGCATTCTTGGCTTTCAGCTCAGGGATATAACGGCGACGACCGAACAAGGTGGTGGCATAGCCATCTTTGTGGGCCTGCGCTACCACGTCATCGAGATAAGTACGCACGCCGGGATGAACCTCAAAATAGCGATCGATCATTTCCTTCGCTTCATAGAACGGGATATGAAGTGACTGCGAAAGGCCATAGGCCTGCTGACCGTACACAATGCCGAAGTTCACTGCTTTCGCTCGACTGCGCATCTGCGGCGTAACGTCGTCCATCGGAACGCCGAACACACGCGAAGCCGTGCTGGCGTGAAAATCCTCACCGGAATTGAATGAGGCAATAAGATGCTCATCCCCTGAAAGGTGTGCCAAAAGGCGCAATTCGATCTGGGAATAATCGGCAGAAACGAAGACTTCTCCCTCATTGAGCGGCACAAAGCAGGTTCTTATCTGGCGTCCAAAATCGGTGCGAACCGGAATATTCTGCAAATTCGGATCAGAAGAGGAAAGGCGACCAGTGGTGGTAACCATCTCATTGAACGATGTGTGGACACGCCCGTCTTCAGCTCGCATACGCGGCAGGGCATCGATGTACGTCGATTTGATCTTCGCGTATTCGCGATATTCCAGCATAAGGCTGGGCAGTTCGTGTTCGTCGGTTAGCTCTTTCAGAACAGAAGCGTTGGTGGAATAACCGCTTCGTGTCTTTTTCTTCGGAGTGAGGCCCAATTCGTCGAACAACACCTCTGAGAGCTGCTTTGGGGAATCAACATTGAACTCATGCCCTGCCGAGGCATAAATCGCCGCACGCAGACGATCGACTTCGGCGCCGGTGCTTTCGTTCAAGGCTTTCAGATGATCAACGTCCAAAGCAGCTCCCGTGCGCTCCATACAAGCGAGCACGCCAACCAACGGCAGATCGATAGCGTCATAGACCTTGCGAGCGCCCTCTTTTTCAAGCTCTTGAGCCAAAGGATCTACCAAGGCGCCAATCGCAGCAGCCTGCAGCGCCACTTGTTTTTGCGGATCCTTTTCATCGGGAAGAACCGCGCCCGCATAGCGCTCCATAAGGGCATTCAAAGTAGCTGCACCGTTATTGGAATCGGCAACGTAGGCGGCAAGGGTTACATCGAACATATGCGCATCGAGTATTTCCCCACGGGAAACGAGGGCATCCTGTGCGGTATCAGCGGGGAACACCACTTGAAACAACGACTTTGCATCTGCTGCGGCGATTTCTCGTTCGCGGACAAGGAAAGCAAGAGTCTCTTTTGCTTCCTCGTCATGGAAGAGCGCGGTTGAACCACCCAGGTTCACTGCCAAAGTCAGCCCGTCGCCAAAAAGCGATGCTTGAGGATCAAGCGCCCACGCAACTGGTACGTAGCCCTCTGCAGGCAGTTCGATAGCCGCCTTCGCTTCATCGCCTTCAACGAAATCATCCCAAGAGCCCAAATCGATAGAAGCAGCTTCGCCCCCCTGGAGCTTCAGGATCTTTGCCAGGTGGGCCATCATACGCACATCGGTGAATGCCTTGGTAACCTGCTCCGCATCGAAATCCGGGAAGCTGATCGTTTCAAGATCAAGTTCAAAATCGGCATCGCGCACAATGGTAGCCACCTGACGGGAAAGGAATGCATCATCTTTGTAGTTAGTCAGGTTTTCCAACTGCTTTCCCTTGAACTTGTCAAGGTTGGCGTAGATGCCCTCCAGGTTGCCATATGCCTGAAGCATCGAGGCGGCCTTTTTATCACCGATGCCAGGAACACCGGGGATGTTATCGGCATTGTCGCCTTTGAGACCCAAAAAATCCGTAAACTGAGCAGGCGTTACACCGTAGCGCTTCTCCACTTCTTCGGGGCCGTAAATGACCACATCGGTAATTCCACGCTTAGTGGTTACGATTTTCGTTAGGTCGCTGGCCAGCTGATAGGCATCTTTGTCTCCCGTGACCAAAAGCGTCCTATAGCCCAGCTCCTCATCACGCGCAGCAACGGTACCCAAGATGTCGTCACCCTCCCAACCGGGAAGAGCCACAACCGGCACGTTCATGGAAGCTAATAGGTTTTCGATAACGGGAAACTGGGCTTTCAGTTCTTCGTCCATAGGAGGTCGCTGCGCCTTGTACTGCTCAAGCGCCTCCATGCGGAACTTAGGACGACCCTTATCAAACGCGCAGACCAAAGCGTCGGGCTGTTCCATTTCGATGAATTTCAGCAACATGGAAAGGAATCCGAATGCTGCATTGGTAGGAGTACCGTCGGGTGCCGTCATAGTTGGCGGAACGGCATGATATGCACGATGCATCAAAGAGTTTCCGTCAATCACAGCAACGGTTTTAGGCATAGGAATTCCTTTCATGTTTGAACGTAACGATTATACCGCGCACAAGTAGAACCCCAGACACCTTGCAGAACGGAAGCAACGAAGATGATTCAAAGGACCTCATTCCAATAAGGGATAAGCCGGCATTCGTTTCTGCGATGTATATTCGGATTATCGTCTGCCCGTGCGCCACATCGGGCCTATCCCACCCCGGCACCGCCCCGAAGCCGACCAAGAACCAAAAACAAAAAATCGACCAGAATTGCAACTTTTTTGCGATTAGGGATTGCTCCAGAGCCCCCAATCACGAATTGAGGGCCAAAAATGCAGCGAAAACGGCTGCGCAGCGGCTTATTTCCGCTTTGCAGGAACAGGAGGGAGTCCGCAATCGCAAAAAAGTTGCAAAAACACTCGGTTTTTTGTTTCTGGAACGAATTGATCGCCAAAACGAAGCAAATCCGCAAAACAGAAGGGGCAAGCCTCTGAAGAAGCTTGCCCCACAATGGCGAACGTCGAATACGACGTTGTCACTTTTTGCCTAAACGCCATGCCGCTTACATAACGATGCAATCGATTAATCCCACAGATATCCAACGCCGCGAACGGTTTCCAGGTGCTGAGAAAGCTCGGGGCCGAGCTTGGCGCGCACGCGTCGAACATGAACGTCAACCGTTCGAGAGCCGCCGAAATAGTCGAATCCCCAAACGCGACGAAGCAAAGCGTCACGCGAATACGTACGTCCAGGATGTGTTACGAGGAATGCCAACAATGCATATTCCAGATAGGTGAAATCGATTGGCTCACCGTTTACAGCAACTTGATACGTTGCCAAGTTGATGGTCATGCCATCAACCGAAATGAAATCGTTTGTCGAGCTTTCATTTCCTGGCCATAAAAGCTGTCGGATACGAAGGGAGCATTCCTCCGAACTTGCCCCATGCACAACAAAATCGCAATTGATCTGAACAGGCAAACGGAAGCCTGAGAGCATGTCCTCTTTCACGATAATGAGCATCGGCACGCCGCCATCGTCGATAAGTGCTTGCTCGACCGCAATCAGCGTTTGCGCCGATTCTGCGGTTGCCTCATAGATAACCAGATCGTACGAGGGATTGTCGGCCAAAAGCTTCTTGAACTGCATAGACGAGCCTGCCGCCACATCGACATCAAGGCTGGAAAGCACTGCCTGAAACTTATGGGCGTTGTCGAGACTGTCCGCAATGAATATGACATTCTTTCTTTGTTGCATGATACACCTCCGTTACAGTACGCCCAGATAACGGTCAAGCTCCCAATTGGAAACCTGGCGCTGGTACTCGTTCCACTCTTCACGCTTTACCTTCACGAGGAACGAATGGATATGCTCGCCAAGCACTTCTTTCATCAGCTCAGATTCGGCAAACAACTCCACGGCTTCACCAAGCGTGTCGGGCAGAGATCCAACCCCTCGTGCACGCAGCTCCTGGCGAGAAAGTCCACGAGCGGAGTCCTCTTCCATGGGAGGGCACAACTCGAGTTCTTCTTCTATGCCCTTCAAACCAGCAGCAAGCACCGCAGAGAATGCCAGGTACGGGTTAGCAGCGGAATCGGGGCTTCGCAGCTCTACGCGGCATGCCTCTTCCTTATCGGGCTTGTAGCCGGGAATGCGCACCAATGCAGAGCGATTATTGCGCGCCCACGAGATGTGCACCGGTGCTTCGCCGCCAGGAATCAGACGCTTATAAGAATTAACGCTGGGGTTGGTGAGCAAGCTGAATTCAGGAACGTACTTGAGCAAGCCGGCGATATAGTGCTTTGCCACCTTGGAAAGGTTGTATCCATCGGGATCGCTGGCATCAAAGAATGCATTGTTGCCCTCTTCATCGAATAGGCTCTGGTGAATATGCATACCCGAGCCAGGAGCACCGGAGATGGGCTTAGGCATAAATGATGCATATACCCCATGTTTCATGGCAATTTCCTTGACCACCATCTTGTAGGTCATTACGTTGTCGGCCATGCTCAGCGCATCCGCGAAACGCAAGTCGATCTCCTGCTGGGAGGGACCGTTTTCATGATGGGAGTACTCGACAGGAATGCCCATCTTTTCCAAGGTGAGAATAGTGTCGCGTCGAAGGTCGCTTGCCATATCGAGGGAAGTCAGGTCGAAGTAGCCGCCATGGTCAAGCACTTCAGTCCCGTTGGGGTCCTTGAAGTAGTAGTACTCAAGCTCGGGACCAACGTTCATCACATAGCCCAACCGCTCGGCCTTTGCAGCCTGGCGCTTCAACACGTTTCGAGAATCGCCGTCGAAGAAATCGCCCTCGGGCGTTTTGATGGAACAGAACATACGACCAACAGCATTGCGCTCAGGACGCCAAGGCAGGATCTGGAACGTGGAAGCTTCGGGGTATGCGAGCATATCCGATTCACTCGTAGAGGCAAAACCGCGAATGCAGCTGCCGTCAAAGCCCATCCCCTCTTCGAAAGCGTTTTCCAATTCACTAGGAATAACCGCAAAAGACTTCATGTGGCCCAGCACATCGCAGAACCAAAAACGAACGAAATGCACGTCGCGGCTTTTTATTGTCTTAAGGACGAAATCCTGGTCTGGGCTGGTGCTCATAGCTTGTCCTTCCATGGCTTGCTCATGTTTGTTTCATTGTAACAAGCAAGGTGTTACAAGCGCGTTTCGCCGAATTCTTTTGCCGCTGAACCAATAGTTGTTGCATATCATTCAGGTCGAAAATCCACTTTTCCACCAAAAGATGACGCCTCGGGAATATAGGGACAGGTCCCATTTTCCCAATTAATTGGGAAAATGGGACCTGTCCCTATATTCACGGCTTCTCCGTCGAAGAACGACAACGCTAAGTTGGCGAGCATAAAAAAATGGCCCGCCTGCGCGGGCCATTTCAAATTACTTTTTGCGATCGATCTTACGAGCAGCAAGGTCGCAGCCACTTTGAACGATTTGAACCAGAACGATGAGGATGATAATGGTAGCGATCATCACATCGACCATGTAGCGCTGATAACCGTAGCGGATGGCGATGTCGCCCAAGCCGCCTGCACCAACGGTGCCTGCCATTGCGGAATAGCCAAGCAGCGTGATGAGAACAATGGAAAAGCCCCTGATCAGAGATGGCAAGCTTTCCCACAGGAACACCTTCACGACGATTTGCCAGGTAGAAGCACCGAAAGACTGAGCTGCCTCAACCAAGCCGGCGTCAACTTCGGCCAAGCTCTGCTCGACCATGCGGCCAACAAAAGGCGCAGCTGCCACAACCAGCGGCACCACTGCACCAGGAACGCCCAGCGAAGTGCCCACAACCAAGCGAGTAAACGGAATAATGGCAACAAGCAAAATGATGAACGGAATCGAACGGCCAATGTTCACGATCCAACCAAGAACGGCATTAACCGCCTTATGGGGCAGCAAGCCCTTCTTCGGATCGGTAAGCACCAGGAATACACCGAGGGGAATACCGATTACGTAGGCAAGCGCCGTGGAAACCAAGCTCATAACAATGGTGTCCCAAGTTCCCTGCGCCAAAAGCGCCCCGTACTGGGCGAAGAACGTCTGCAAGTATTCCACGATTATAACCTCTTCTCCAGCAACTTACGGGCAACCTCGCTTTGCGGGTTCGCAAAGATGTCTTCCGTTTTGCCCTCTTCCACGATCTTGCCCTCATCGATTACCACCACGTTGTCGCAGATAAGCTCCGCAACAGCCAGCGAATGGGTGATGAGCACGATGGTTACGCCCATCTCTTCGTTGATGTCTTTCAGCAGCTTCAAGATGGAATGCGTTGTCATGGAGTCGAGTGCGCTGGTGGCCTCGTCGCACAACATGATGGACGGGTTGTTCACCAAAGCACGCGCAATCGCAACACGCTGCTGCTGACCGCCGGAAAGCTGACTGGGATACTTGTTGCACTTGTCGGCCAAGCCCACCAGCTCCAACAGTTCACGGGCGCGCTTTTCCGCCTCTTTCTTATCGGCATGACGAAGCTCGAGCGGAAACATGACGTTGCGAAGAACCGTACGCTGCTGAAGCAGGCTGAAGTTCTGGAAGATCATGCTTACCGAACTGCGAAACTCGCGCAATTCCTTTTCGGAAAGACTCGTGATGTCGCGCCCATTGATGATGATCGAGCCAGAAGTGGGACGCTCGAGCAGATTAAGGCAGCGCACGAGGGTCGACTTGCCGGCACCCGACTGGCCGATAATGCCAAACACAGATCCGTCTTCGATGGTCAAATTGATATCGGTCAGAGCGGTATGCGTTTCCCCCTGACGCGACACGTAGGTCTTATTAAGATGTTCGATTTGAATCATTCGTTGTTCCTTTTACACAGCGCAGCATACTTAGCGCGCATAAAACAGCCTACCTACCATACCGCAGCCCAGGGCATAGGCAGAAAAATGCCACAGCGCAACCTGTATATGGCTTATACATAAAACTAATAACTGGCAATAGGCTTAGAGAATAGCTATTGAACAGGGCCAAGCAAGAAATACGGCGCATGCGGATCAAGGCACGAGCTCATATACGGGTCGCCGTCCACGAACAGATGCGGCCAACGATAATGCAAGAAGGCCTTTTCCCGCTCGGCACGCAGCTGCTGCTTTTTGGTAAGCGCTGAGCGACCATCAGAATCACTCCCTTTGCGATACGCTTCAACCCCACCGTTATAGGCGATCAGGTAGCCCTCTTTTGCTACCTTCAGGCAGAAATCGACATCGCAATTGCAGACTTGGAAGCGTTCATCGAAGCCCTTGGCGCTATCGTAGGCAGCGCGCTTTACCATCATGGCCGACAGCGAAACCGCCGAAACATTGCTAGCGCACTGCAAACGCCCCAAGTAGCCACGGGCGCTTCGGGGCATGTTCACGCCAATCTCTGAAGCCGACTCATACGGACCAACCATCATGCCAGCATGGCGAATGGTATCGTCGGCGAACAGGGTTTTCGCCCCCACGACGCCCACGCCCTTGCGAATGCAATGGGTCAGCATGCAGTTCAGCGCTTCAGGATCTGCGAACTCAACATCCCCATCAACCACCAGCACATAGTCGGAAGTGCTTTGGGAAAAACCCAAGTTCGCCATAGCAGCCCTATTGTTGGCGCCTTGATAGGCAATAACCCTGGCACGGTTCTTCCGCACCAGATGCTCTCCGTACACCACAACATCACGGGATGTATCCTGACTTACCACAACATATATAGGTGTGTCGCGTGGTACCACGCTTTGTTCGATCGAGGATAGGCAAGCATCGAGCAACGATGCATCGTCGCCAGCAAGCACGACCACCGAAAGAGTTGGCGTCTCATCGGGCATTCGGTAACGAACGGTATAGAGGCGATCGGAAACATCGGCAAGAACCAGTGCATCGATGCCATTGCGGCGCAGGTGGTTGGCGAGCACCTTCCTTCCTGTACGGAACGCCTCTTCTTCGCGACGAGAACTGATCCTGTCGGCATCGGGAGAAATTGAGGCGGCATTCTGAACGTGATACAGAACTTTGTCGATTCGTTCTACGCGTTCTGCCTGGGCAGTTGCCTTCAGCACTAAGTCGTAATCGAACGATTCGGAGGAAAAGCCCACCGACGATTGGATCGTTTCCAAGACGCGACGGGAAAGGAAAACCAAAGGACCAAGATAGTTATAGGAGTACAGCAAATCTGGCGAAAAAACCGGCTTGAACTGAGGAGTATGCAAGCCGCCGTCACGATCAAAGCTGTCGTGATTCGTGTACACAACATCGCATGGGCCCACACCACTGCTGTTCTTGACGCCTTCTTCCTCCATCACTTCGTTGATGCGGCGAACGTACTCGTAAAGAGCCTCAGGAGCCAAGACAACACTCGGTTCCAGCACGGCGCATACCTCGCCCTTGGACTGGAGCAAACCCGTCAGGCGCGCCGCGCCCTCATCAAGTTCAGCCTCGGGAACCAAGTGGACAACACGATCGTCGCCCTCCCATTCGCGAAGAGCCGAGGTGAGACTCAGTTCGTTGGCACCCATATCGACCAGAATAAGCTCGAAGTAGGTGTAAGTCTGAAGGCTCAAAGAGGCCATGGCGGCAGACAGGTAGCATTCGTCACCCGGATACAGGGGCATAACCAAACTGATCTGAGGTTGGACGGCAAACGAATGGGAACGCTGCTCCTCAAGACCGGCGAGCGTTTCGCAGTGGCGCACAAACCAGCGGCCATAGCGCGAATCGATGGAAGCGTCTATTGCGCAATAGGAGAACAACTCACGCAGCGGCACGAACGTTTCGTCGCAGAAATAGGCGAATCCTCCGGGAATCTGTTCGTTGGCATCGTAAACCGTTACGCAGAAATCCTTAGCGGCAGCGGCGACGCGCACGGAAAAGCCGATACGAAGGCGCTCACCCTCGCCATAGTTTGCGGGAGGAATCACCTCATCCACCAACGGATACACCGGAAGATCGACTTCGGTACCATAGCCATCGGTGAAATCAACCATCACATCGGAGCCTTCGGCATGAGGCATATCCGCGAGCATCTTCACCACGATTTCATCGCCGTCTTCAATGGCGTCGGTGAAATATACGTTCATACGGCCTGAGCAGTATTCGCGCTCGATATCGAACATCTGCTCCAAAAGCTCATTATGGACAAACGCATTGAAGCGCGTGCGCCAACGCATCATGTTTAGTTCCACGGTTAGGCGGCTTTGCGTAAGCGGAGAGCCCTCCCCTGCGTACTCCAAGAACGTCAGGTCAACTTCGCGTACATCGAAATGAGGAAGCACCACCACATAATTGGCCTGAGATGTTTCCTCCAGCGGATTAAAAGGGAACAAGTGGGCGGGGATCTTGGCGCCATCCTTCAGGCGGGCATCAAGAAGCACTTCAGCATCGGGATGCATGCGGTCAAGCACCATTTGCAGGTAGACCTTGCCATCGCCGTGACTCATGCTTTCAATTCGTGCATTCATGCAATTATCCTCGGGGTTTTCCGCGCTTCATGGCGAAATAAGAGCTGTCGGGGTTCAAATTAGGGTTGTAGAAGGCATCGCCTTCAACGAAAATGCTCGGCCATGCCGACTGCAGCAAGGCGGCTTCCCTGCGGCGTCGGATGCTGATTTCCTTGGAGCGGATGCTCATGCGCGAAACGCTGTGAAGGTGGCTCAAAAGCACATGGGGCGTAAATACCGTGTAATAGCCGGCATTGCGCACCTTGAGGCAGAAATCAACATCGGCGTAGAACAAGGTGAATTCCTCGCTGAAGCCGCCCACCTCTTCGAAGGCGCTGCGACGAAGCATCATGCAGTCGCCGGTAACCGCCGAAACGTTTTGGGCAACAACGGCGCGATCCAAATACCCTTGGCTTTCCGCATCCATGTGGCGGAAGAGAGGCGTTACCACGCGCGAACCCCCCACCACAATGCCGGCATGCTCAACCGTGCCATCGATAAACAACTGCTTGGGGCCCACTACACCCACGTCAGGACGCTGGAAATAGCCCAGCAGCTGCTCAAGAGCATCATCGGTAAGGATGCGAGCGTCGTCGTTGAGGAACAGCAAGAATTCGCCCTGCGTGTTCTTCACCGCAAAGTTGGCAATCTGCGCCTTGTTGAATGGGCCATCCCACTCAAGAACCGAAAGGCTATCGTGATCTTCTGCCAATTCGGCAAGGCAGGCTTTAGTTTCCTGGGCAAACGCAGCAGTGCTCACCACCACGATCTCAAAATTGGCGTAGTCGATTTTCTCATACAGGTCGCGCACGCACGTACGAAGCAGCGGCGCATTGCCCTCAAAGATAAGCACCACCGAAACACGGGGTGATCCAGCAAGCACGTGACGTACGCGATAATGGCCTGGTTCATGGTCGTTCAGCACTTCGGCGTTGATCCCCATGCGCTGACAGTGGGCAACCAACGCCTTGCGACCCGCTTCTTGTTCAATTTGCGTGGCTTTGAAGCCCTCAGAGGTATCGATTGTGGCAAAACGACGATGGCAGAGAACACGCGGAACGTGACATACGCGGCGAGCCTTCTCCGTAACGCGCAACGCCAAATCGTAGCCCGCAGCGCCCATAATGGCATATGGGAGATTGGGCAAACCGGAAAGCAGGGAAGAACGCACTACCACAAGATCACGCAAGTAGTTATACGAGCGCAGCAACTCGGGCGAGAAGTCCGGACGGAATACGGGCTGGAAGTGCACGCCATCAGCATCGAAGGCATCCACGTCGGTGTAAAGCACATCGCAATCGGGGTACTCATTGATAGCGCGGACACATTCGAACAGCGCATCGGGAGCCATGATGTCGCACGGCTTCATGAACACGACGAAATCGCCTTCCACAGTAGCCATGCCCGCCGCAAAGCGTTCATTGATACCAAGCGATTGGTCGGTTTCCACCACGTAGACGCGATCGCTGTCGAGCGAATCTTTCAAATCGGCGGCTTCACTACCCGACGATCCAGCATCGACCAAAATGAGCTCCCAGCTGCCATAGCTCTGGAGCGCAATAGAGTTCATGAGGTCGTGGACGTGGTGCGATGGGGTGTCGTCAAGCACGCAAACGATGCTGAAAAGAGGCTCGTAATCGAAACGGGTTGCCACCTGTTCGAGCAGATCAGGAACATCGGCGCGATGCTGCTTCACAAACCACTCGTGGTATTCGGGGTCAAGCGCCGCGCTCGTTGTTTGCTCGTCGAATTCGGAAACGAGAGATTCGAGAGTGCGATTGCCCAGCATGGCAAAGCCAGGAGCCACCGTAGATGCGGTATCGGTTGCGCAGAGGCACACCTGAGGGTTATCGGCATCGACCAAGAAGGAAAGCTCGATATAGCGACGCCGCAAAGCGCCATACCCAGGGCTTTGCGAGACGGAATCCTCAACGATAACGGGCTTGAGATCGAGTCGGCGCCCCGTCTTATCAAGGAAATCGCATTCGACCACACTCGCTTCGTGGTACGGCATTTCCAACAATGCTGAAACACGGATCTTGTCACCAGTCTCAAATGCGCGCAAAAAGCTCACATGGATGCGATCGTGGATAAAGCGACCATCAAGATCTTCGATAAGGGAAGGCACCGCCCCGCTGCGCTGAGGCGCCATCACCTTCAGACTGGTTGCTCGGACATCGAGTACCTTGCGGCAAGAGGTAATAACGTTGCCTGATGAATCTATGGCATTGAATTCGAGCTCCCACCTACGACAGCTCAACCAAGGAAGCGCGATGACAAAAAAACGCACACCAGCAGAATTCTTGGTATGAAGGGGCGGGAAGGGCATTTCCCTATTGGCTAACGCACCGTCAGAAAGAACCTGACGCAGAGCCAGAGGATCGGCAACATCGCAATAGGGAAAGGTATCCGACGGGATACGGGCACCCGATTCCGTCGAAGCGGCAAGCACTACAGGAAGACGCTCGTCGTAACCGGAAATCTCAGACAAGATGTAAACCTTATCGCCCGAACGGCGGATGGTTTTAAACGATACATTCATGAGCCTCTCCTCCCCTGAAATGTCTGCCTTGCACCATTTCAGTAAAGATTATTATCGCCCGAATTAATCGTGAGCTTCGAGGAAAATCTTCCTGGTTACGAAGTTCCATACTGCCACAACAACCGTAACAACGATCTTTGACAGGCGGTAGTCGATGTAGAGGCTGTCAACCATGAGCCACATAAGGAGATCGTTGATGCCCAAACCGCAAACAGAAAGCACGATAAAGATGATGAATTCGCGCCTGCGACTCATATCGTCTTTGCGCTTGAACACAAAGCGCATCGAAGCGAAGTAGTTAAAAATAACCGAAACGACAAAAGAGATCGTGGTACTGATGAGGTAGGGAACGCCAAATACCTCGGTAAGGAAGATCATCACACCGTAATCGATAACAAATGCGATGACGCCAACGATACCGAATTTCATGAACTGGGCGATGAGCTTCTTCAAGCCAACTCCTTTGTCTGCCTACATAAGAAAAAAGGCCCTGCAAAGCAGAGCCTGTTCATTCATGGTGCCCCCAACGGGACTCGAACCCGTGTTTCAGCCTTGAAAGGGCCGCGTCCTAACCGCTAGACGATGGGGACTTATTGCTTACTGCGAAGCAACAGCTCGGTTATTATTGCAAAGCTCAGAAAATATGGCAAGTACTTTTTCAAAAAAATTTTTCAGATCCCTATCGCACCCCAGATAACACCCTTGGACGAAAGGTGTATTTCAAAACCGTAGAAAAGACTATCGTTGACTCAGATACCAGAAATGATGTTAGGAAGTCATGAGAATCGCCGTTGCAAGTGAAGGTTTGGATGTCAGCAGCCATTTCGGCTGTTGTACCAACTTTAACTTCTATCAGGTTGAAAACGGTGAACTCGTAGACTCTCGGAACCTCCCCAGCCAAGGGCACCTTTGCGGATCGCAAGCAAATTTCTTGCGACAGATAGAGGTCAAGGTTCTCTTGTGCGGCACCATTTCGGAAAAAGACGCAGAAAGTATGAAGGCTGCCGGCATCACTGTGGTGCAAGGTGCGCATGGTCGAGCAATTACCGCTGCCGATAACTATTTGAAGCAAGCAAGCGCCGAAGAATTAGCTGTGCTGGGATAACCCCATAGCAGGGCACCCACCAGATGAACGCACTCAGCAAAAAGGATCAGCTTTGCCAAATGCCTCTGGGGAATACGTACGCCTTCCCCACTAGCCCCGCCCTAGCTGCTTAGCGGCCTCAAACGCTACTCGCAACCGAAACGTTCCCGGAAATTCTTTTCAGTTGCCACAACAATGCCTGCTTCCTTGAGCATTTTCGTCGCAACACCGTCGCCCGGCACCAGCGCGTCTGAAAAGGTGCCGTCATACACTTCCCCAACGCCACATGAAGGGCTTTTCGCCTTCAAGATGGCATGGGTGCAGCCCGAATCGCAAACCAGCGCACAGGCAGATCGAGCGCCAGCCTCGAACGCTTCCGTATGGTCGTTTCCCTCGGCATCGACCACGCGAACGCGCCCGTCAAGCACGCGCTGCTCGTGGGGAGGATGAGGGATGGGGAGCCCGCCCATAACCTCCGGGCAAATTTTCACTACCTGACATTCGTGACCTTCCAGAAAGCGCCGCACTTCCACAGAAGGCTTTGAGCGGCAATCGAAGCGGCACCGGACCCCCAGCAAGCAAGCACTAACTGCAACTTTCACGATAATCTCCTGTCGTCGAAAAACACCCACCAGAACTACACCAACATGGCAAATGGGCATGTACAGAACGATGCAACCAAAAAGGCTATAGCAACATTGACAAAGCGCCTATCCTCTTTCGTGGGATTTGCCTCATTGCCGTCATCGATCCCGCGTCTGAGCGCTGCAAGAATAGCCCCAAAAGAATGCGGCACAACGAAAAAAGGGCCCGCTTAAAAGCGGACCCTTTTGAATAAATGGTGGAGCATAGGGGGATCGAACCCCTGACCTCATGGCTGCCAGCCATGCGCTCTCCCAGCTGAGCTAATGCCCCGAAGTGCTTGATTAATATACCCTCGCCACCACGCTAGGTCAAGAATTATTTTCAGAATTATGAAACGCGGCCCACAATCGATATAGCACCGATGCTCGAAATCTGCCTGACCTGCCCCTTCGCTCTTCAAGGTTAACCAAACACGTCCAGCTGGGCTCAGACTGCGCCTTTTGCAGGAAAGAGCGGAATGAGCCAATGGAAAAGGGTGCGGAAGAGACAGCGGGGTCCCGCCGCAGGCAGCGGCTTGCTTTCGCAGGTTGCACGCCCCACCCTCGCGCGCCGCACGCGCACTTCACTCGAAGCCCTTCGTCCTATGCAAGCAGCTTCTTTCCTGCGCCGGCGATTACCGCCGATCGCGCAACCAGGTACGTGGATATCAGATAGATTGCATACACCGCGACCACCAGCGCGATGCCAACGGCAAGCATGCCGGTAACGGCCCCTGCGCCCCAAAGCGACAGCAGATTCTTGTAGAGGAGGCTGATTACACATCCGGAATGGCATCCTGCAACCAGGAGCGGAGCCACGAAGTAGACGCCGATCTGCGTGCGCAGGCTTCGCAGCACCATGTCCCTGTCGCACCCCAGCTGAGCCAGCAAACGATAGCGCGGGATACTGTCCGCAACTTCGGAGAGCTGCTGGACGGAAAGAACCGCTGCGGTAGTCACGAGGAAGACGAACCCGATGTAGAGCGCCAGGTAGACCAACAGAAGTTTAAGCCCCATGCTATCTGCGATAATGCCCTCGCTCGTGTCGTAGTAAGACACCGGCCATGCGCCGGAATCGTACGTCCTGCCCATTTTGGCAAGCTCTTCGCTCGGCGGTGCCGCCTTCCCGTATTCAGCCATAAGGTCTTTCATGGCCTGTTCTTTCGAATCGCTTGCCAGGTTGACATTCAGCTCGCTTATAGACGGCAGATCGCCGGCGGCGAGCCTGTCGGCCGCCAATTCGTCGGGAACAACCAGCACAGCGATCAGGCAGCTCATGCTACTCACCTGGAGCGATTGCGAGACAACCTGCCCGGATGCGGTCAGCTCATGGCCGTCAACGGTGATGGTGCGCCCTTTCTGGCCAAGGGTCTTCGCGTAGTCGACAGATTTATCGACCGTGTTGTCAACCAGGTACTCGCCTGCAGCAAGCTCGATTGGTTTTTCATCTGCAAGCTGTCGAGCGGCGTTGAACTGAGACAACGATACATACTGCACGCCCTCGTCGGCCATGCTGGAATCCTCATCGGAGCCGATTTGGGCAAGCGTGAAGCCGCACGCATCGACAAGCTGTCTTTCCGTCAAATCGTTCGCAAGCCACGTGTCCACCTGAGCTGAGCCGGTGACGCGCTCGTCCCAATCGGGAATGAGCGACTTCATATACGCGGCGGTGGAGCCGCCGTTCGCCTGCCACAGGCTGTGGATCTCGTTGCGCTGTGCCTCGCTCTCCCGAATCGCGGCCGCCTTCTCCTCCTCCCCGCCATACTGGTCGGCCGGCACTGCTTCCATCTCGGAAACGTCGAGCGACATAAGGCTTGCGCGGATGGATGCGTCGAACTGGGTGTTCTCCTCTAGCTGGTCGGAGAACAGCGACGCCAGGCTGAAGCCCGTGGAGAATACGACGATGCTGAGGAACAGAAGGGTGCTTACCGCCCACAGCGACACGAACGCGGTGTTCACCTTCGCCGCGATTTGACGCATGGTGAACATAGCCAGTCCCTTGAAGTAGACGCCGCGCAAACGCTGGATCAGCAGGATGAAGAAGCCGGCCGCCGACCAGAACAGACTCAATGTGCCAATGAGCATCAAAGCAGTCGCGATACGGAAGTGTTCGCCGAAGAAGACCAGGCCGTCAATATTGAGCTCAGAGTACGCCTTCGCAAGCACCAGGCACGACAACACGAACACGACCAGGCAGACAATAGGGTTGTGCACGGGCATACGCTCGCTGCGAGAGTTAGCCGAAAGCAGCGAGACGAGCTTACAGCGCGAAATCTGCACGGCGTTGAACAGGGCAACCACAACGAAGATGAGCGCGAAACACCCCAGCGTCAGCTGTGCGGAGCGGACGCTGAACAGCAGATGGTAGTCGCTGATGGCTACGCCGATGAGCCCCGCTGTGGCGAAGGCGATCGCCTGCGAGATTAGAAAGCCGAGGCCAAGGCCAACCACTAGCGCGATAACGCCGACGATCAGCGTTTCCATCAGGACCACCGAGGAAACCTGGCGTGGGCTCATGCCCAGCAGCAAGTACGTGCCGAATTCCTTCTTGCGGGCGCGAACTACGAACCGGTTGGCATACAGGACCAAAAGGCCCAAAACCACAGCGACAACGACGCTGAAATAGGTCATGACCTGCGCAAGGATATCGAAAATGCTCGCGCCAGACGCCAGGAACACGTTTGCGGCACCTTCCTGCGCCTCGAACAGCACGCGGGAATCCTCGATGGCATTGAAGGCGTAGAACACCGCAACGCCTAAAGTGAGGGTTACGAAATACACCGCGTAGTCGCGCATGCTGCGGCGCACGTTGCGCAAGGCAAGTTTCATCAACATGACAATCACCGCCTATTTGCGCAGCGCAGAGACATGCGAAGCTACAAAACCGACTGCGGAGGAATCACCCTGCTTGCCGGAAAGGAACGCCTGAACCTCAAGGATGCGCTGATAGAAATCGGTCCTTGCGCTATCACCGCGGCGCAGCTCGTTGAATAGCTTGCCGTCCTTGATGAACAGAATGCGATCGGCGTACGATGCCGCAACTGCGTCATGCGTAACCATCATGATGGTGGCATGCAGCTTCGCATTCAGAACCTCAAGGGTTTCAAGAAGAACGGCGGCGTTACGCGAGTCAAGCGCACCGGTGGGTTCATCTGCTAGAACCAGCTTCGGGTCGGCGACGATGGCGCGCGCCGCAGCCACGCGCTGGCGCTGACCGCCCGACATTTGGCGTGGATACTTCTGCAGAACGTCTGCCACGCCTAACAGATCGGCAGTGCGATCGACCTTCGCGCGAACGGCATCGGTTTTTTCTCCCTTAATGGTGAGGGCCAGGGCGATATTCTCAAAACCGGTCAGGGTATCCAGCAGGTTCGCATCCTGGAAGATGAAGCCCAGATCGTCGCGACGAAACTTGGACAGCTGACGGCTGCGCAATTGCGTGATATCAAGCCCGTTCAAGATGATGTTCCCGCTGGTCACGGTGTCGATGGTAGAGATGCAGTTCAAAAGCGTGCTCTTGCCCGAGCCCGATGGGCCCATCACACCGACGAATTCGCCTTCGCAAATATCGAACGACACATCGTCAAGCGCGCGCGTGACGGCCTCCCGCGAGCCATACACTTTTTGGACATTACGCACAGAAAGCAAGGAATTGCGACTGTCGGGATAATTGTTATTTGCGATACCTGCTGGAGGGGTTGCGGTGACCACAGACATGGGAGTTCCTTTCTCTTCGATTCGGTACACTCCCATAATGCGGAGATCGCGAAACCAGAGCCATCGAAGGGCCTTACCGCAATCTTACGATCTTGTAAGGTTTGCCGCCAATTCCATACGCGTACGATCGAGCGGGAAGGTCAACGTGATGGTCGTGCCCCGCCCCTCTTCCGAAGAAATGCGCAGGCCAAGTCCCATTCTTTCGCAGGCCACGGCAGCCAAATAAAGACCCATTCCTGTTGCTTTATGATGCGTACGACCCTTGCTTCCCGTAAAGCCGTGATCGAACACGCGCGGCACATCGGCAGCGGGGATGCCGTCGCCGTCGTCGCTTATCGACAGCTCAATGCAGCCGTCTTTCGTACCCTCATCCCTTACCGCGCTTTCGAAACGAATGCATTTTGCGCCGTACTTCGCCGAGTTCTCCAAAACCTGACCGATGATGAAGTCGACCCACTTCGCGTCGGCGAGAACCTCAAGTGCATCATCAATTGCAAAATCAAGCGAGACCCCCGCGCCGATCAGCGTGCGAGACCTTTGGCGGCACGCCTTGCGCGCCACCGCCGCCAGATTGAGCACTTCAATAGAAAAATCTTCGCTCAACGTTGCCGAACGTGCATAGTACAGAGCCTGTTCAATACGCGATTCGATGCGATCGAGATCGCCGCGTACCTCGTTGATTTCAGGACCGTGAAGGCTCGATAAAGCCAGCTGCGCCGACGCAATGGGCGTTTTGGTTTCGTGAACCCACAGCTCGATGTAGTCGCGGTACTCCTTCATATCGCGAGAACGAGCGGCAAGCTCGTCGGAAGCCGCCTTGCCCTGCACAGCAAGCGCGCGATAGGCGATAGAACCTTCCAAAGTTCGCGGCTCGTCCAAAATTGACGAAAGATACCGCGCGTTTTCGGGCGAATTGCAGAACAGATCCAACTGCTGGTAGAACTTGCAATCGCGCAGAAACCCGACGGCAAGCACAATGCAGGCGAACAGGACCCCACAGATGGAAACGAGCGCAATTGCGGAGGCGTTCGAGCCGGTGACTGCCAGAATGCCCGCCACCACAGCCATCAGGGCAGCCATGGCGAGCACAAACCCAACATGCGAGCGGAGGTACACGCCGAAAGAATAGGTGTGCTCCGAGCAATCAGCGCGGCTGTCGGCGGCGGGCTGTTCGGGCATGGGACCGCGCAGCGGTTCGGCAGGCGAGTTGAGCTTCGGGCCGCCCGCCGACCCAGGCACCGCAGTCGGTGCATCGTTTTCCCGAATCGAACCGCTCATCGAACCACATAGCCCAAGCCGCGACGGGTGGTGATGAAGTCATCGGGCACATCGATGGATTGCAGACTGCGGCGCAAACGATTCACGTTCACGGTAAGCGTGTTGTCGTCGACAAACGCGTCGGTTTGCCACAGCTCATCCATCAGTTCGCTGCGCGAGATGATGGAGCCTGCGTTTTCCATGAGGATACGCAAGATGAGGAGCTCGTTGCGAGACAATTCCACGACTTTGCTGCGATACGAGACTTCTGCCCGCACGGGATCAAACAAGACACCACCGTGCTCAAGCCGCTTGTGCGCTAGATCGGCAGAGCCGCTTCGAGCGAGCGCACGATCAATTCGGGCTAGTAGCACGGCAGGGCGATAGGGCTTCACCACATAATCATCCGCACCAACGCTCATACTCATAACCTCGTCGAACTCACTATCGGAAGAAGTGAGCACAATAATGGGAACGTTGCTTTCCTGACGAATAGAGCGACAGATCTCGTGGCCATATGCGCCAGGAAGAGACAGATCGAGCAAAACGCAATCAGGGGAAACGGCAAGGGCTTCGGCTGCAGCATTTTCGAATGACTCACAGCAAACGCACTCATGCCCCTTAAGCTGAAGCATGCGCACAAGGTTCTCTCGCAGAGATACATCGTCTTCGACAATGAGCAAACGCGCCATCAATCCCCCTTTTTCGCATTAAACGAATGAACCGATGATAGCGCAACGAAAAAGCCAGCCAGCATTTCGTTATCGGATCGTATTCGCCGCACAATTGCGTTCCCTAAATAACGAGTGCCCGCATCACCCCTCTTGGGCTCTTCCTGTCTATGCGGCTAGGCAATGCGAGTTTCGCTCTCTCTGTCAGATGGATTTCGGAGAAAACCACCGCACTTCCCGAGACCCTCTTCGCCCCGCCAGGCAGGAACGTCCTCAAACAGGAGATGTTCAACCCGGAAATAAGAAACGGGCGCTTACGCGCCCGTTTCATTCGGTTCACAGAAAGCAGCCAATACCTCAAATGCTCAATCGACTACGCAAGCCAACTGAGAATCAAAAGCGCCGCACTGAAGGCGGTGGCAAAAGATGCCCGCCCCTGACAAGCCCCACTAAACAACGGGAACGGGCGTACCCTGCCCCTCGATCTTCACCGAACCGTAGAAGGTAGCCTCAGGAAATACCTCGCGGATAGAGTGCTTTTCATCCAAGAACGGCAAGTCAACGAATTCGCGCACCGAAGCAACCAGCTCGCTGCAATCAGGGAAATGACCCTTGTCGTTCAGTTCGTTGGTATCCTGCGCACGCCAATAGATGTCGTTTGCATCGGTAAGGTAGTAAGTGAGTTCACGCCACTGCATATATGCGCAATGAGCTCCCATCAGGTAGTTCACCAATTCGTCTGCATCCGCAAGCTGCAACGCCTCGTCAGATTGCCTTCCCATATGTTCCTCCTTGCTTTCTAGGACGCATCCCTCTGCGCCCCTTTTCCTCTCAATTAGCGGATGCTCCGTCTAAGCACCCGCGTCAATCCATCAGTTCTTCTTCGTTGGGTCCTTACGACGAACGCGCAGAATGTCTCGCGGTTCCAGCTCGAAAGAAGCGGTAAACGCATACGGCGCCATGGCCTTGCATGCCACTTCAGAGGGAACTTCCGCCCCATCGTAGACTTCAGCCAAGTCCTGAACCTTAACGGTTCGAATGGGCTTATGGGGGCTTAATACCTCGAGCTCGTCACCTTCGTAAAAGCGGTTACGGCACTTTGCCTTCACACGCCACTGACCCTGCTCGGTTGCGGCTGAGGAAACCACTTCCCCCACCCAGTCGCAAAGCTGCACATAGATATCGTTGTCGGTGGTTTGCTCGGCATCCCCGTAATAAAAACCCGTTGAATAAGGTCGATGCGAGATGATCTCAAGCTCATGCTCCCACAAAGATGCCGGCTCGCCGTCGAGCACGTGGCGATACGCATTTACCACCGTTGCCACATAGAAAGCTTTTTTCACGCGGCCTTCGATCTTCACCGAAGAAACGCCTGCCGCAGCAAGATCGTCAAGATGCGCAAGCATGTTCAAGTCTTTGGAATTCAGCAGGTACGTACCGTCTTCGCCCTCTTCTATGCCGAAGCTCTGATCGGGGCGGGAAAGCTCCTTCAGCTCATATTCCCAACGACACGGCTGAACGCATTGCCCCTTGTTAGCGTGACGACCAGTAAGGTAATCGCTGATAAGGCAGCGGCCCGAAATAGCCATGCACATGGCGCCGTGCACAAACACCTCAATTTCCATTTCGGCGGGAATGGCTTTGCGCATAGCGGCGATTTCTGCAACCGACATTTCACGGGCGCATACCACGCGACGGGCACCGAGGCGGTACCACATAAGCGCAGCTTCAGCGTTTGATACCGATGCCTGCGTGGAAACGTGGACGGCAACCGAAGGCGCGTGCTGCTGAACCACCGACATAACGCCCAAATCACTCACAATAGCGGCGTCGACGCCCGCAGCTTCCATGGCTTGAGCGTATTCGGGAAGAGCCGTTAAGTCTTCATCGTGGGCGTAGGCGTTGCAGGTAACGTACACGCGCGCACCAGCGCTGTGCGCCAACGCAACGGTACGAGGCAGATCTTCCAGCGAGAAATTGCTGGCACGGGCGCGCAGGCCGAAGCGGTCGCACGCAAGGTACACCGCATCGGCCCCAAAGTGAAGCGCGTATTGAAGCTGCTCCCACCCACCGGCGGGAGCGAGCAATTCTGGTTTGTTCGTTTCGCTTTGCACGGGCATTTAGAACGTACGCGAGAACTTGTTGTTTCGGGCAGCGCGCTTTACGAATGCCAATGCCTCGGTAAGCGTTGCGAAGGGAACCTTGGTCTTTTCGGATTCGCCGCGGCGCTTAACCTCGACCACGCCTTCCTTTACGCCGCGTTTGCCCACGACAACCTGAACGGGCCAGCCGATAAGGTCGGCATCAGCAAACTTGACGCCAGCGCGCTCGTCGCGATCGTCCAGCACAACCTCAAGACCCTGCTCGGCAAGCTCCTTAGCGATGCGCTCAGCAACCGGGAACACCTCTTCGTCGCCCACGGTAAGAGGAATAACGCAAACATGAGCAGGCGCTACCGACATAGGCCAAATGATGCCGTCTTCGTCGTTATGCTGCTCGACGATAGCTGCCAGCGTACGGGAAACGCCCACACCATAGCAGCCCATGAGGAAGTTCTGATCTACGCCGTTTTCGTCCGAGTACACTGCACCCATGGTCTTGGAGTACTTGTCGCCCAGCTGGAATACCTGGGAAACCTCGATGCCGCGCGCACCCTGCAGGGCAGCACCGCACTTCGGGCAGGCATCGCCCGGTATTACGAGCGAAAGGTCGGCCCACTCGTCTACCTGGAAATCTTCGCCGTGCTTGGCACCCACGAAGTGGAAGCCCTCTTCGTTTGCGCCCACAACCCAGCGCTCAATGTTCTTCAAGTTCACATCGCCGATAACCTTGATGCCTTCAGGAAGGCCCTTCGGGCCGATGGAGCCCTTATGAAGGCCCGCGGCCTCAAGCTCTTCGTCGGTAAGCAGGGTAAAGCCATTTACCGCACGCTCTGCCTTGATTTCATTAAGTTCGTGATCGCCGGGAATGAAGAGGGCGAAAATAGCGCCCTCGGCGTCCTTGCCCACCATAGCCTTAACCGTGGCAGCCTCTTCGATGCCAAGGAACTTCGCAAGGCTTTCGATGGAGGAAACGCCCGGGGTTTCAACCTTCTTGCACTCAGCGGCGGCATACTCAACCGGATGGGCATGGCATACGCCTGCTTCGTTGTTTGCCGCATAATCGCAATCGGGGCAATAAACCAGATCGTCTTCGCCAGCTTCCGCCAAAGCATGGAACTCACACGTTACACTGCCGCCGATCTGGCCACCGTCGGCCACAACGGGACGGTAATCAAGACCGCAACGCTCGCAGATGCGACCGTAGGCATCGTACATTTCATCGTAGGTTTTCTGCAGAGATTCCTGGCTGGAATGGAAGCTGTAAGCGTCCTTCATAACGAATTCGCGGCTGCGTAGCAGACCGAAGCGAGGGCGGATCTCGTCGCGGAACTTCGTCTGGATCTGATAGAGCGTCATGGGAAGCTGACGGTAGGAACGCAGTTCGCTGCGAACGATAGAAGTTACCAGCTCTTCATGGGTTGGTCCGAGGCAGAAGCCACGACCATGGCGGTCTTCCAGTCGCATAAGCTCGGGACCGTAATCGTTCCAACGGCCCGATTCGTGCCACAGCTCACCAGGCTGCAGTGCCGGCATGAGGATCTCATGGGCACCGATGGCATTCATTTCTTCGCGCACGATGTTCTCGATCTTAGTAAGAACGCGCATGCCCAATGGCAGGAAGGTGTACACACCGCCTGCAACTTTCCTGATCATGCCTGCGCGAACAAGCAAACGATGGCTTGCAATCTCGGCGTCGGCGGGGTCTTCTTTCAACGTGGGAGCATACTGCTGGCTCAAACGCATGATTTCCATTACAGATTTCCTATCTCTTCCATAAGTACATCAACGATAGCGGCCTCTTCGACCTTGCGCAAGGTTTTGCCGTGGGCGAATACCACACCAGACCCCTTTCCGCACGCAACGCCGATATCCGCGTCGGCTGCTTCGCCGGGACCGTTTACCACGCATCCCATAACCGCCACCTGGATGGGACGATGCACGTCGCGCAACCGCTTCTCCACTTCCTGCGCAATGGGGATCAGGTCAACCTGGCAGCGACCGCAGGTGGGGCAGCTTACCAATTCAGGATCGCGGCGACGCAAGCCCAATGCGGAAAGCAGCGTCCAGCAGGCGCGCACCTCTTCCACAGGGTCGTCGGTCAAGGAGATGCGCATGGTATCCCCTATTCCCTGCTCCAAAAGGATGCCCAGGCCGCTCGCAGATTTGATAAGACCTTGGAACAAGGTGCCCGCCTCGGTAACGCCGATATGCAGGGGAACTTCGGGCATCCGCTGCGAAAGCAGGCGATACGTTGCCACCGTGGTAGGCACATCATGAGCTTTGGCGGAAACCACCACGTCATAGAATCCTTGGCTATGGCAGAATTCCACGTATGCAGTGGCCGATTCAACAAGCTTTTCAGGCAAGGTTAAGTCGCCTCGTTCCGCCAACGCAGAATCGAGCGAACCTGCGTTAACTCCTATGCGAATAGGAATACCAGCTGCTTTTGCAGCTTGAAGCACTGGGACCGTAGCCTCCAAGCCACCAATGTTGCCAGGGTTGATGCGCAGCTTTGCAGCCCCTCGACGAGCAGCCTCTATAGCCAACTCAGCACTGAAGTGAATGTCAGCAACAACCGGCAAAGGGGACTTTTTGCAGATCTCCTCGAAGAAATCCAGGTCGGTCTTACGAGGAACGGCGATGCGCACCACTTCACAACCAGCTTCTTGCAGGCGATTGATCTGATTCAGGTTCCCCTCCACATCAGCAAGGGGCAGATTAAGCATCGATTGAACCACGCAGGGAGCTCCGCCACCTAGGGCGACAGAACCTACCATGACCTGACGTGTTTTTGCGTTGGGAGCAGTATTCGCCATGTATTAGCTCCAATTCCCAAATATGAATCGTTGAACATCTTGATTGACCATGACCAAGAAGAATCCGGTAAAGAGCACGATGCCTACGGTGGACATATAGCCCAAAGCGCGAAGCGAGACCACCTTACGGGATACCTTCTGGAATATTTCCACCACAAATCGGCCACCGTCAAGCGGAGGGATGGGAAGCATGTTCATAAGGCCTAAGGATGCGGAGATGATGGCCGTGAAGAATAGGAAATTCAAGAAGCCCGCATCCAAGGCACTTTTCGACATAACCGCAATGCCCACCACCGAAGTTGACTGGGAAACGGTTTGCGCCGCAGTTGCGGGATTGAATAACGCCGCAATTGCGCTCACCACCATGCCGAGGTACTTGAACCCCATTACAACGGCTTCCCAGGGAGTCCAGGTGTAATGGAATGTTTCGCCAGTTTGCGTGTTCTGGAGATCGAGCCCCATAACGGAGTAGATGAAAATGAACACCAAGAACACCCAGAGCAGATTCATAAATGGACCTGCAAGCAAGATGGCGCAGCGCTTCCAGAACGGCAACGTGCAGTATTGCTGCGCCTTTTCCGACGCAAAAAACTCCTCGTTGCTGGAAATGGTGCGAGGCTGTCCTTCCTCGAAGCCGTTTTTAGCTGGCGTGCGATACACATTGTGCTCGTCCTTGCGGCGGGGACGTTTAAGCGAACCCCAATCGCACAGCTCTTCGAGCAAATCGTAGGCTTCCTGATCGGTAAGGAACAGGTCGTGGGCAACGTCTTCCATATACACGGTGCCCTTACGATAGGCATAGCCCAAAACACGCTTCAGATGAGGACTGTTGCTAGGGGGAGCCATGCCGCAGACGCTCGCATAGCCGCCCAGTGGAACGGCAGTGATACCAAAGCGCGTTTCTCCGCGGGTGAAGCCGATCGAAGGGCCAGGCAGACCAATCATGAATTCGCTTACGCGCACCCCGCATGCGCGCGCAGCAAGATAATGGCCACCTTCGTGAATGAATACAAGGAACCCCAGAAGAAGGGTTACCGTTATGAGCATGATGAGTATATCCATGATGCTCATTATATTTGAGCATCATGGCGCTCCCGTTCCAATTCATACGAACTGCAGCCACCCCACCAGCCAACGTGCAAATAAGCGACGAATACAGCTCCGTGCGCGTCTTCGCAGCAGCGAGCAAACCCTGCAAGACACGGCATTACGCCGCCAAATACATAGCCGTTGTGTGAAAAAGCCCCTCGACCCCATCAGAAAAACCACCCATCACTTCCCTTAGCGTCGGAAACGACAGGCAGCCCACCCGACAGGAACGAGGGGCGCAACTAGCTAAAGCGTACTTCTAGCGAGCAGACACCCATGCACGTGCGCAGCTACGAGCCCATGCATCAACTTCAAGAAGCTGTTCGATGCTCATAACTTGCTGAACACCACGTGCCTCATGCTGCGACATCACGGCCTCAACGCACTCGGCAATGCTCAGATATGGCAGCTTTTCCTCCAGGAACGAGGCAACCGCCACTTCGTTGGCGGCATTCATAGCACACGGCAAAGTGCCACTTACCCTGCCTGCATGGTAGGCCAAGGCAAGGCAACGGAAGGTTTCCGCATCAGGCGCGGCAAAATCAAGAGAACCCAACATGCGGAAATCAAGCGGTTCAACCGGAGCATCCCAGCGCTCGGGATAGCTGAGCGCGAATTGAATGGGGATGCGCATATCAGTAGTTCCAAGATGCGCCTTTACGCTTCCGTCGGTGAATTCGACCATGGAATGAATAGCACTTTGGGGTTGAACCACGACCTCGATGCGGTCGTAGGGCATCTGGAACAGATGGTGCGCCTCGATTACCTCAAGGCCCTTGTTCATAAGGGTTGATGAGTCGATAGAGATCTTCTTGCCCATATTCCACGTAGGGTGAGCTAAAGCCTGAGCAGGGGTAATGTTTTCCAGGTCAGAACGCTTCTTCCCGCGGAATGGGCCACCTGATGCGGTAACCCACAGTTTGCTTACCTCGCGGGGGTCTTCGCCCAAAAGGCACTGGTATATGGCGCCATGCTCAGAATCGATGGGCATCAGCATGCCCGGCTCGGTTGCCATGGGCATGATAAGGTTGCCGCCCACAACCAACGATTCCTTGTTGGCAAGGGCAAGAACCTTGCCCGCGCGAAGCGTTTCATAGCTCGCCTGCAAACCGGCAGCACCCACCAAGGCGTTCACCACTACATCGGCCTCTTCAAGATGAACCATCTCACGGACCGCATCAGGCCCAAAACCGATACTGCCCTTCGCACCGACAAAGCCTGCAGCCTGCTCTTCCAGCTCAACCACGACAGAAGGGCTAACCGCCTCCGGCATACCGAGAGCCAAATGCCCCACATTGAATTCTTTGGCTTGAGCCAACAGCTCAGCACCGCGCGTACCTGCAGCCAAGCCAACGATTTTCAAGCGGTCGGGGTGGCGGCGTGCCACATCAAGCGTCTGAACGCCAATGGAGCCCGTTGAGCCCAAAACAACGACGCGTCGCTGAGAAGCGACGCGAGCCTGAGAAGATACGTTAGATTGCATAAGGAATACAGCCTCCTAGAACAAGCATGATGGTACCCGTAAGGATTACCAGGAACTGCGAATCGCACCTATCGAGCAAACCGCCATGACCTGGCATGATGGTACCCGAATCCTTGAAGCCGGAATTGCGCTTGATACGGCTTTCCACCAAGTCGCCCAAAACGCCCGAAAGCCCATTTATCAGGCCGAACACCAATGCTTGCGGAATAGACATGGTTACCCCGGGAATGAGCGTGAGCAAGCACCAGAACCCCATGGCAACAACAAGACCGGCTATGAAGCCTTCCCAGCTTTTCTTTGGGGAGATATGGGGCGCAAGCTTGTGCTTGCCGATTGCCGATCCGACCAGGTAGGCAAAGGCATCGTTACCCCAAACGCTGGCAAACAAGCCCAGAATCAAAACCGCGCCCCAGAATTCAGGAAGCGATACGCGTAGCAACATGGCGCATGACATGATGACACCTGTATACACCGCGCCAAATAGGCTTACTGCAACATCGCTGATTCGTGCGGGTTGCCAAAAGACGTACCAAACAAGCAAAGTCAATACGAAAATGGCGAACACCACAACCACGCCGGAAATGCCAGATACCCAAGTAGCAAGCGGGAATAATGCGGCGGCACAAATTCCCAAAAACTCATTGGGCAACTTGGCATCGGAGCGCAGCATGTAATAAAACTCACCTGCGCAGATAGCGCTGAGCACTGAAAGGTATATTGCCGTAGATACCTCAGAGGCCCAAATGCATACCACCGTAAGAAGGATATACACAGCGCCCGTTGCGGTACGCACCATCAGGTTACTGGGATGCTTCACCTTTTCAGGCACTTTCGCTGCGGCGGCGTTCTTAACTTTGGTAGAACGCTTTTCTTCACCAGGAAGCTCGATCGCGGGAAATTCCTCAGGCTCCGTGGTAAGGCCAGGATGCGCCTGGGCATCCTCTCGCATAAACGGCTTACGCACACGCGTCTTCGTCATGCACTACACCGCCCCAAAGCGACGATCGCGTGATTGGAACTCAAGCAATGCCTTCAAGAAATCATAGCGATTAAAATCAGGCCACAGCACATCGGTGCATACGAACTCGGAATAGGCAATTTGCCACAGCAGGAAGTTGCTTATTCTCATTTCGCCCGAAGTGCGAATGAGCAAATCGGGATCGGGGATATCAGCGGTATCGAGGCCTTGCTCGAATAGCTCTTCGGTAAGAACCAGCTCTTCGCCCTTTTCATGGGCGGCAATAGCAGCATCTGCATATGCCTGGGCGGCATTCATCATTTCCTGACGCGAGCCGTAGTTCACGGCAACCACCAAAGTCATGCCGTCGTTATTGCGGGTTTTTTCCCATGCAGCGTCAAAGGCATCACGCGTTTCCTTGGGAAGCGTGGAAAGATCACCAATGGTGCGAACGCGCACATGCTCTTCATGCAGACCGTCCACTTCTGCCAACATGGTTTTGGCGAACAGCTCCATCAGGCCGCTTACCTCTTCCTTCGGACGCTTCCAATTCTCTGTGGAGAACGAATAGATGGTGAGGTAGTCTACGCCGCAATCGTTGGCACAGCGAATGGTTTCGCGCACCGCTTCGATCCCAGCTTTATGACCGCGAAGTCGGTTCAACGCACGCTTTTTTGCCCAACGCCCATTGCCGTCCATGATGACGGCGACATGACGGGGTATGCGACTCTGATCAAGCGCTTTAGGATCTATCCCCATAGGCGGATCCGGGAATATGTACTCGAGTGGCTGTCTCATTCCGCTCCTCCTTGCAAACCCCGCACATGCAAAACACGCCCGCCAGATGGACTGACGGGCAGAAATTCAAAATCATCAGGGCAGCAAAAACCGATGACAGCGGCGAAAGCACGGGACAACCCTGGAGTTGCCTTTCCCGAATGAAATCCTACCGCATCATCGACAGCGCGAAATGCGCGTTCTCTGCCCCATGGATATCTTTGCCCTCAGAAGAGAGGCAAAGCTAGATGGACATCAACTCTTCTTCTTTTTTAGCAAGATGAGCATCGATCTTGGCGATAGCAGCATCGGTAAGCTTCTGGATTTCAGCCTCAGCACGACGCTGTTCGTCTTCGGGAAGACCATCGTTCTTTACAGCCTTCTCAACAGCGGTGTTGGCATCGCGGCGAGCGTTGCGTACCGCCACACGGCTTTCCTCGGCGTAGGCGCGGCATTCCTTTACGAATTCCTTACGACGCTCCTCGGTAAGAGGCGGGAAGGAAAGGCGGATTACCGAACCGTCGTTGTTGGGCATAACGCCCAGGTTTGCCTCCTGGATAGCATGGTCGATACCGCCAAGAGCCGACTTGTCCCACGGCTCGATAACGAGGGTGTGGGCATCAGGCGTTTTGATGGCAGCCATCTGGTTGATAGGGGTCGGAACGCCATAGTAATCGGCCTTTACACGGTCGAGGATCATGGCACTAGCGCGGCCAGTGCGAACAGAAGCAAAGTTGGAAAGCAGCTGCTGCTCAGCGCCTGCCATACGCTCTGCTGCTTTATCCATGATTTCCTTGGTCATCTTGGGTCCTTCCCCTTTGATTCGTATTGTTGTGATGCCTGTAAATCAGGCACGATAAAAGTTGGTTTACGCGGTAACGGTAGTACCGATGTTCTCGCCCTTTAGGATGCGCGAAATATTGCCAGGAACCATCAGGTCGAACACCAGGATGGGAAGCTTGTTGTCCATGCACAGCGAAGTTGCCGTGGAATCCATAACGTGAAGCTCACGGGAAAGAACCTCGAGGTAGCTAATGGTTTCAAAGCGCTTAGCATCGGGGTTGGTTACCGGGTCGGCATCGTAGATGCCATCTACCTTGGTTGCCTTCATCAGGCACTCGGCATTGATTTCGCATGCGCGCAGTGCCGCTGTAGTGTCGGTGGTGAAGTAAGGATTGCCCGTGCCAGCTGCGAAAATAACAACATAGCCCTTTTCAAGGTGATGCACGGCACGACGGCGAATATAAGGCTCGGAAACCTGACGCATCTCGATAGCGCTCATTACTCGCGTGGGGATGCCATGGCGCTCAAAAGCGTCTTGGAGGGCAAGTGCGTTCATGCAGGTGGCAAGCATGCCGATGTAGTCGGCCTGAGCACGATCCATGCCTTCTGCAGAACCAGCAAGACCACGGAAGATGTTGCCGCCGCCAACGGTTACAGCAAGCTGAATTCCGTCGTCAACGATTTCCTTGATCTGAACAGCCAGCTCTTCAACGACCTTAGGATCGATACCGTAGCCGGCCTCTCCCATCAATGCTTCGCCAGAGAGCTTCAGGAGAACACGCTTGTACTTATAGTCAGATGCCATGGGCATTTCCTTTCATAGCCTGTATCCTTGCCATATTACCGTAAAACACGCATCGCGTTCGGACGCAACACAAAAAGGCTGCGACATTGCGCCGCAGCCTTAAAGCTCATAGCATCTTGTTTACAGACCAGCGTGGACGATGTCGAGCACCTGCGCCAAATCGGCAATGCCAACCTGACCCGGAGCCGACGCCTGCGCAGCCGCCCCAAATGTTGCGGCACTGCCGTACGATTCACCAGCCAAGCGGCTTACTACGCCCATGCCGCCCATGCTCATAGTGATAAGCGGGTGCTCGGTGTGGTTCTCGAACATATCACGCGTGGCATCCATCAAGGTAAGCACGTCCGCACGACACTGCGGCATCAATGCGATCTTGAGGATGTCGGCACCTTGATCCTGCATCTTGCACAGACGGGAAACGATTTCTTCCTTGGGAGGCGTTTTCTCGAAATCGTGGTTCGAGGCAATTACGAATACCCCAGCCGCATGAGCCGCCGAGATAATGCGTTCTACCACGTCATCGCCCGTGAATGCCTCAACATCGATCAAATCGACAATGCCGCTTTCGGCAAGCGCAATGTTGATATTGGCATACGCCTCAGGCTCTACCGATTTTTCCCCGCCCTCTTTTGCGGTACGGAACGTCATGAGAATGGGCGTATCCTCGCCCACTGCAGCACGAAGTTTCCGGCCGCAATCAACGATCGAATCAACGTCATACGCTTCGTCAAGAAAGTCGATACGCCACTCAAGCACATCCACTGGAAGCGTCTTCGCAAACTGCGCCTGCTCTATCATTCCCGCAGCATCAGAGCCACATAGAGAGGTCATGATCTTCGGGCGGCCTTCGCCGAAAACCACCCCACGTGCGTTAACTGTTTTCATATGCGCTCCTAACTATTAAGACTACTCATCGTAGTCAATACCCAGCGTTTCCTTCATGTGCTCGATGGGCATAGGCCTGCCCGTCCACAATTCGAAGGCGGCAGAACCCTGGAACAACATCATACCCATACCATTCATGGTTTTGCAGCCAGCCTCTTTTGCCATCTGACGCAACTTGGTGGTGCGCGGCGCATAAATAATGTCGATAACATTAAGCTCGGGATGGAAATAGCTCTTATCCGGAACAACCGACTGGCCCTCAAGCGGCTTCATACCCACACCGGTTGCGTTAGCGAACAGAAAGCTGGAGTCCATTTCCTCTTTCAGCTTCGCCAAATCGGCAAGATCATACAGCGTTGCCTTGCAATCGGTTTGCTCATTGATCTTCTTCACCGTTTCAACGCCGCGCTCGTAGAACTCGTCCTTACGGTTGAAAATGCTAAGCTCTTTCACGCCGTCAAGGGCAGCCTGGATCTGAATTGCGGTGCCGGCACCACCGCATCCCACAATGGTCATCTTCTTTCCCACTGGACTTATGCCGTTGTCAGCGGCGGCCTGCATAAAGCCAACGCCATCAGTAATAGTACCGGTAAGGTGGCCGTTGTCGTTCACGATCGTATTAACGGCACCACACATTTGAGCAGCGGGCGTAAGCTCATCGAGATACTGACCCACTAACGTTTTATTGGGCATGGAGATGTTGGAACCGCGCATCTTAAGCGTTCGGATTGCCTGTACGCCCGCTTCAATTTCGTCGGCACCAACTTCAAACGCAAGATAAGCATAGTCGCAGCCGAGCTCTGCAAACGCTTCGTTGTGCATGGCGGGCGAAGCGGAATGACGGATTGGATACGCCATCAAGCCGATGAGCTCAGTGTGGCCGGTAATTCGTTCAGACATATAGTTCCCCTTTCCTAGGCAAGAGCGCACTTAACGTGCCGCCCCATAAAAAAACTCCCTGAACCAGAGCATAGCGCCGAATTGTTCAGGGAGTTTTTTAAAATAGTTATTACGTAATACGTTTTATGAATCAGAGCCAAGCGTTACCGAAACCGTGTTCTCCTGGCCATTTCGGTTGAAGGTCACCTGAACGCTGTCTCCCACGCTATGCGAGCGCACCGCTAGCACCAAATCAGAAGAAGAAGAGATGGCGGTATCGCCCAGTTTCGTGATGATGTCGCCTTCCTGAATGCCAGCATTAGCGGCAGAAGAACCAGCGGACACGCTTGTCACATAGGCACCCGATTCAACTGGCAGGTTGTATCGCTTTGCCAGCTGGCTGTTAACCGTGGTTCCGGTGATACCGAGTTGTGCATGAGAAGGGGTTTTCCCGTCGATGATCTGCTGAGCAATATTCATCGCATAATCAACGGGAATCGCGAAACCAACACCCGAGCTGGAACCAGAAGAGGAAGCGATAAGGGTATTAACGCCGATAAGCTTACCGTCCTTGTCCACCAAAGCACCGCCAGAATTACCCGGGTTGATAGCGGCATCAGTCTGGATCATGTTGGTATAAACAGCACTGGAACCACTGCTGGAATCGTTCAGAGCAGACGTGGTACGACTAGTAGCGGAAACAATGCCGGTAGAAACAGACTGCTCAAGACCGAAGGGGCTGCCCACTGCCATCACCCATTCGCCCACGGTAAGATCGGAAGAGGAGCCTACCTCGATGGCGGTAAGGCCAGTTGCATCGATCTTCAGAACCGCCAAGTCGCTTGATTCATCGGCACCCACCACCCGAGCGGTGTACTCTTCACCGCCAGCATTTACCTTCAACTGGTCGGCGCCTTCGATAACGTGATAGTTAGTCAGAATGTAACCATCGGAAGACAGGATGATTCCCGAACCAAGAGATGATTCTTCAAGCTCGTCACTCGTCTGGCCCATCATGCCCATCATAGTTTGGCTGGACTGCTTGGTATACACGTCAATGTTAACCACCGAAGGAAGGCATTTCTGAGAAACCGCCTCGGCGAGCGTTGTGTCTTCCCCGCTTACCGTGATGTTCGTCCCCGAGCCACTGCCCCCCAGCACCGTGGATGAAGCGGGGTGAATGAAAGAATAGACACCCAATACCAGCGCACAGGCAACTGCGGCACCGCCAAAAGCAACGAGGAACGTCTTCAGAAGAGAAGGGGCCTTCTTCGTTGCTGTATCGGATTGCTGAGGGGTTGCACCCTGGTTCCCCCATCCATTAGGGGGAATGGGCGAACCAGAGGAATTGCCTTGGTCGTTCATGCGATGCTCCTTGATTCAACAAATAGGTTCCGCTCTACGCGGATCAGCTTATATGACCCAGAATAAAAACAAACGGAAGGCGAGATGTAACCCGCCTTCCGTTTGTTTACGTTATGACACCTTTTCAACAAAGCGCCTTTATTTTGTTTCCCGCGCTAATCGTTGGAGCTGCTCTGAGTGCTCCCACTTTTCGTGCTGGAGCCGGTCGAACCCGAGGTGGAGTTCGAAGAACTCGAGCTTGATGAGCTGGAGCTGCTCGACGATCCGGTGCTGCTCGAAGAACCAGTGCTCGAAGAATCAGATGCTTCGGTCGAAGCGGCATCTTCGCTGTCAGACTCGCTCTTTGTGGACTGGATTACCTTCAGCGCAGAGATATCGGCCTGGTCGCCCAGCCACTTCTTCTGGATAACGCTGATTACGCCGCCGTTCTTCAAAGAGCTCAATGCCTCAGACACGGCTTTCTGCAGCTCCACGTTGGTGGTGGGAGCGGCAACGCAATAGGAAGAAAGATCCTGCAGCAGCGCCACTGGATAAGCCTCAACCGAAGAAGAATGGACCACATAGGCACCGATAGTGCTATCAGCGGCTACATAGTTCACCGAACCAGTCTGCAGCGATTCGAAGGCACCCTGAAGATCGGTGCTGTTGCGCAGGCAGCTTTCACCATAATGGTCGGTTACTTCCCATGCACTCATGGAAGAAGACTGCGCTGCTACAGAAAATGAACCAGATTGGGTGGGAGCCGTGGCGTTCTGGGTAAGCGAGAACAAAGCTACCGCAGAGCTCATGTACGAATCGGACATCCAATATGCGGAATTCGACTTCGTAACACCCATGACAATGTCAACGTTATCCTTGGTGAAGGCAGTGTCCACCGAGGATCCAACATCCACTAATTCGAGCTTCAGGCCCAGTTCGTCAGCAAGAGCAGCCGCGATATCGACGTCGATGCCAACGATGCTGCCGGAAGACTCCGCAGCGTAGGGGGCATTGGACGCGTTTACGCCCACGCGCAACGTGCCAGAAGACTTGAGGGCAGAATTGCTGATCGTCTGCTCCTTCGCCTGGGGCGTGTAATTGTTCGACGTGCAGCCGCATAAAGCCACCGCCATGGACAGCGCCATCACCAACGTGACAACGAGAATCGATGCGCGTTTCATCGAGGCTTCCCTTCTTGGTACCGATACTAACGCTCTTCCAGCTGACCTGGTCTTTGACCCCACACTCGCATACTGGAACCAAGCCCGCAAAGCGGACGTCGCCCTCTCGTTCGTGCAACCCTATGCTGCATTAAAACCCGAACGGTACGTCTTACCTCTAGGATGCGCCATGCTCGTTTCGGAAAGCCGATAACTTACGTGGATCCTTTTGACCGCATCTGCCTTGGACTAGGAAAAACCGCAACCACAGACCTGGATAGAGCATTCCTAGTCTAGCAGAACAGGCAACTTGATCGGCTTCTTGCGCATGCTTTTCCCATATCCTTCGCAATTGTTTCGCACCTACCGATCATAGTCGTTACTGGAGCCAGACAAAAAGCCCGCACGTCAGCTACGACGACAGGGTCACTGACGGCCCGGCCACATCGCCAAGGCCGCAATATAAGGCAGCATCAGAAAGAAGGATGAAGTGCTCGCGGAAATCAAAGGCTCGCTAAAGCTCCTTCAGCTCGGACTCTCGGAAGCCGTTTGGCAAACCCGGTGCGTTATCTGCGATGTGCCGGGAGTAGCGCTTTGCAGTAAATGCTCACGAGAATTGCCCTACCTCGATCAGCTTTTAGCATGCCCCCTATGCGGAGCGCCCTGGGGACGCGGTATATGCTGCGAATGCAATCAGCAAACCCTGAATTGGAAGGGACTGTCACGCTTTCCCCTCGACGGCTGCGTTTCTACGGTATTGCTTTCACCGGAAACAAAGCGCATCGTAACCGTTTTCAAAGATCGCGGAGAGCAACAGCTTTCAGAGATAATTGCCCACCATATGGCAAATGTTCTTCCGCCCTCCTGGCAAGCAGGAGCTGCGCTCGTCCCCATACCCGCGCGCACCAGCGCCGTCCGAGAGCGCGGGTTCGATCACATTTCGCTTATCGGAGCTGAGCTATCTCACATAACCGGAATGCCCCTTACTCCCCTTCTCCGAGCGAACCCCCGCCGCGACCAACGCGAACTTGACGCAAGACAAAGGCTTGCCAACATGGTTGGATCGTTCGATCTCGAACCAAATGGGGCACTTCCCTGCGGAAATGCCCTCAAAGCACGTTTGGGCATCATGCCCCGCATCGTATTGATCGACGATGTATTCACCACAGGGGCAACCCTCTTCACCGCCGGAAACACCCTGCGGGCAGCGGGCGCGAAGGAGATCTATGCGGTTACTTTCATCAGAGCATAAGCCCACCGCGCAGAACGGCAAAAAAAAACAGCCAGACGATATCGTCTGGCTGTCTTGGATCCGCTAGAGCAAAAAGGAGTTGGGGACGCAAACCGCGCCGACCCGTAAAGAGCCCCTAGATGCGATCGGCGTCTTTGGCGTTGGCCTGCGCAAACTCTTGAACGTCAACCGAGATGCTGTGCTGAATGGGTTTCCAAGAAGCCTTCTTGACCAGGGCAACCAACGCAATAGGAATGTAGGTGATCATGAACAACGGGAAGGTGAACATGTAGAAGATCTTCTTACGCGCAGGTGCATGGATGTTGTCCCATTCGGTAAACGTGGTGAGCGCACCGAACATGAACATGAAGAGCGTGAAGTTGAAGAGGCAGAAGAAGATCGAGGAAAGCGAAGAGGTGATCATGACGCCCGTCGACATTACGCCGGTAACGCCCAGCACGGCGATAATCGCATTGAATGCAATGGTGATAATGGTCAGCAGCATGGCCGGGCAGATGGTCATCAACATGTCGTAGCATGCGAAGCGAGAACCCTTGGGGTTGGTGAAAATACCCTTGACCAGCTTCCCGCCATACCCAAAGAACACCTGGTAAAAGCCCTTTGCCCAACGGAAGCGCTGGTTCCACGAGTCGCGGAATGTCAGCGGCTGCTCGTCGTAGAGCATAGCTGTTGGGGTGTAGGAAATTCGACGGCCACGAACGATAGAGGCAGTGGAGAATTCGATATCCTCGGTGAGCATATGGTACTTCCAGCCGCCCATCTCATCGATGATCTTCGCGCTGATGAAGAAGCCCGTGCCCGAAACTGCGCAGCTGGTTCCCAAGGTAAGACGAGCTTGAGAAAGGTATTTCGCCTCACGCATGAACCATACGGCATAACCTGCGGTAATCCAGTTGGAGCCGTAATTTTTCGAGTTGCGGTAACTGGTCGAGGCAACCGCACCGTTGTCGAAAGTCTTGTTCATTTCGCGGAAGTAGTTCACGTCAAGCACATTGTCAGCGTCGAACACAAAGTATGCCTCGTATTCATTTTCGCTGTAGTGCTGGCGGATACAGGAAAAACCGTAATCAAGGGCGTAACCCTTGCCGATATGCTCCTTGTTGAAACGGGGGAACACGATGGCGCCAGCTTCCTGGGCAACGGCAGCCGTATTATCAGTGCAGTTATCGGCAACAACAAAGATGTCGATAAGTTCTTGCGGATAGTTCTGCACGCGAATGCTGTGAATAAGGTCGCCAATAACGGCATTTTCGTTTCGAGCGGCAACGATAACCGCATAACGATGATTCTTCTTCGCTGTCAGTTGCGGCGGCTTCTTCGTAAGCGTTACGAATACGTAGAAAATCTGATACACGTAGCAAACAGAGAACACGAGGAAGACGCAGAAGTTAAAGATGTCCACAAACGAGAGGGACGAAAAAAACTGGTCTAGCACCAATGCTCCTTTTCCAATGTTCGCGAACGAAAACTGCGAACCCCAATAAAGCCAAAACGCCGTTGTTTTGGCGCATGACAACCTACACCCGTAGGCGTTTTCTTGCTTTCGGGATTATAGACGCTTTTGAAGCCAGCTGGCGCACGCTCATTCCCCAACCCGACAAAACGCACCTATTGGGTCATTTTCCCTTCACATCATCACGCCTCCTGCATATCGCCTCCACAAATCAACGGAATATAATGGAAACCAGGAGGGTCATAGTAACGAGGAGGATGTTATGCCCGTTTTCAATAACCGCACACCGCAATATGCAGAACAGGTAGAAGGCGGTATCGGCAGGATGCAGCGCGACCGCTTGCTTGAAGGAGATCAACTCGGTGGAATTTGCAGCTATGTAGCGCAAATCTCGCTTGAGCCGGGCTGCTCGATTGGCATCCATCAGCATGTGGGCGATTCGGAAATGTACTTCATTACCGCAGGCAGCGCAACGTACACCGAAAACGACGTCGAATACCACGTCGAAAAGGGCGATGTGCTCTATTGCCCCGACGGAAGCTTCCATGGCATCTTGAACTCTGGCAATGAGACGTTGAGCTTTGTTGCCGTTATCCAAAAGAGCGAATAGCGATTTCGCTACCGCCACCTAGCAATGCAACTGCACCTATAATAGAAGCAGCCCATTCGAGCCCCACATGGCTATTCCATGTCGGGGCTCTGCTTTATCCGCTAAGGAGCACCTATGACTTTCGACGAACTAGACGAACAGCAAACCAAAGCAGCGCTTTACGTGCTGGAGCTTGCCGACATCGAACCCACTCGAGAAAACGCCCGCCTCTACCTTGCCTGGGACGTCCTTTCCTTCACTGAAGACGCGCAAGGACGCTACTGCTGGTATATGGATGACGAAGGCAACGAGGCATGCATCAAGGTAGACAGCCTGGAAATCATCGAGACCTCCGAATACGAGTAGTTCGTTAGCATCTAGGGCAGAATCAGCTCAAAGAAAGCGAATTAAAGGGCGAATAGAGATATCGCATAGTGCGTTTCGCACCTTATTTGACCCACAAGGCCTCTCCGGGAACCTGAAAACAAAAAGGCCACCGAACAAATAGCTCGGTGGCCTGGACTTTTAATGGTGCCGGCAACAGGAATCGAACCCGCAACCCACTGATTACAAATCAGTTGCGCTACCGTTGCGCCATGCCGGCAAACCGTTTGCCAATTATGCCATAAGTTGAGCCATCATCACGGAAAACGCACCAAATAGGTTGAGCGGTTGCCCAAAGCGGCAAACGTCAAGAGCAGCTACCGCACACCTTCACCATTGAAATCGGGAACGAAGCTTTCCTGAGCAGCATCGCCCTGCTGCCAAAAATAATCTTCTATCCCAAGCGAATCAGCATAATCAAGCACTTCCTCGTACTCTTCTTCGGTTACCCGACCTGCAAGGCCATAACGCTCAAGCCCTGACGCTAAAGGCGTGTACTGGCTCATGATGCTCAGCCGAACACTACCGCCAAAGCGCTCATGCAACGTAGCGAGCGCGTGCTTTGATTCCTCGACCCTGCCAGGAAGAACCAAATGACGGACAATAACACCCCTAAGCAGCAGGCCCTCGCCGTCTTCCTCCCACACGGGAGCCTGAGCAACCATTTCTTCGATGGCAGCCAGTGCTATTTCGGGATAACGGGGAGCATGGGAAAGCTTCCCCGCCTCAAGCGCGGATGCGTACTTGAAATCAGCAAGATACACATCCACGTTTCCCTTCATAAGGCGAAGCGCCTCAAGCGAATCGAAGCTTGAGGTGTTGTACACCACTGGAATGGTAAGCGCCCCCGAATTCCGCAGCTCGCCCAAAGCGACAGCGATGCTGGGCGTATAGTGCGTTGGCGTAACCAAGTTGATATTCGCCGCATGCTCCTCGTTCTGCAAACGGAGCAGCACCTCTTTAAACTTCTGCAAGCTTATCTGGATTCCAGAGCCAGACACCAATTCCTTGTTCTGGCAATACACGCATTGCAGCGGACAATGCGAGAAGAACACAGCACCACTGCCTTTGTCCCCCACCAAGCATGGTTCTTCCCACCAATGCAGAGCAGCACGCCCCAGACGAAGAACGTCAGATGCCCCGCAAACACCACGCTCCCCTTCTTCGCGGTTCACGCCGCATTGCCGAGGGCACAAAGCGCACGCAGAATAAGGGGACCCCACACGGGATCCCCTTAAATCAAAGGCATTGTTCACCGATTCGCCCACAAGCTCACCAAATTAGTGATGATGCTTGCCGCAGCACTCATGCTCCTCGTGGGGATCATGGCCGCATTCGCACTCGTGGTCTTCGCCGTCTTCGCAGCCGCAATCGCAGCCCTCGAAGGCGCCTTCGGCACGGGACCAATCGAGCCCGTAGCGATTAGTGGTCTCTTCATCGGCGAATACCAGCTTCAAGCCAGCAGGGCTCAAGTCGATTCCACCTACCAAAGCAAGCAGCTCCATAAGGCGATAGCACGCTTCTGCCTGAGGAAGGATCATTTCTTCATCTTCCAAGGAAGCAAGGGCAGCCGTTGCTTCCCCCATCAGATGCTCGATAGTGAACGAAGCATCGTACTCTTCATCGAGCAAAGCCTGAGCAAAAGCTTCCTGAGCAGGAGAAATGCTATTCATGTCATGCATGAAGTCGATAACGTCCTCGACCATCACGTTTACGTCGCTGCCGACGTTCGCGAGAGCGACCTGAGCCTCGACCGCGCCGACCAAGGTTGCGCAACGTTGCAACGTAAGGGCAACCTTGGCTTTCTGGCCGGCTCCTGCATGACCCATCCACATCACGCGATGAGCAATAGCATCGAGCAGGGGCTTTACCGTTTTGTAGTCAGCGTCTTCGCGGCAGCCAGCAACAATGCCCAGATTTTCACGACTAACGAATGCCTCTTCGCATACCATGTCGCTCACCACCAGGGGAGCGTCAATAGCCGCATGGCCGTTCACGCAGGCAACGGCATCAAGCTCGCAAGCGAACGAAACGGTAGAGGGACTCAGGTCGACCAGGATGGCACCTTCCCTGGAACCGCGAAGCAGGCCCTCCGTGTCGTAGTACAAATCTTCCAATGCAGAAGTATTGGTGCAGTACGTAAACACTACATCGGCATTGGAGATATCGGTTGCCGGATAACCTGCTGCTTCGAGCAAGCCGCTTACGCCAGCGCCCACGCGCTCATCGCCAGCAAATGCAAAAGTCAAATCCTGAGTGCTCATATGCACATCCTTTCCAAGTTATCGAATGGCGCATTCGCCAATTCGGGAACACGCACCCCCGCACACAGCCCGCTGACGATGCGTAGAGATTTCAAAAGAGCGGGCTCGGGAAGCTATTGCTTCTTCCCGCGGACCTTGTTCGCAATGCGGTCGGCCATGGAAATATCTGCGCGGCAATCTTGCCCCCAAAACACAATAGCGATCATTCCCGGACCTACATGGCTCCCGATAACCGGGCCGATGCTCGTTTCCAGGAACATAATCGAATCGTCCTCTTTAGAAAGAAGACCCATCAAGCGCTCAGCGTCTTTGGGGCAGTCGGCATTGCCGATAACCACATTCTGACCTGGAGCATCAGAGCTACGTCGCTTCATATAGTATTCATGCAGGGCTCGAATGCCCTTTTTGCGACCGCGAGCAACCCCCGTAAGCGCCAGCTTCCCATCGGCATCGATGCCCAAAAGGGGCTTCACATCGAGCTTGGAGCCCGCATAGGCAACCGATGACGGAATACGACCGCCCCGTCGCAGCGCTTCCAAATCGTCCACCATGAACTGGCGGTCCACGAAATAGCGTGCCTCTTCGGCCCAGGCAACCATCTCATCGGCGGTCAGTCCCTTTTCGCGCTGACGCAATGCCTCATACACCAAAAAAGCCTCGGCGATAGATGCCAGCTTGGTATCCACCATGCGGACATCCAGATCCGGGATTTCCTGTTTTACCTGATCGAGAAAGACGCATGCCGTATCGAACGTTCCCGAAAGTCCACTCGAAAAGCTCAAATACACCGCTGGTTTTCCCTGTTCATGAGCCCATTCGAACGCTTCTCGAAGCGCAGGCATGGGAATCTGAGCAGTGCGAGGCTCAGAGCCGTTGCGCATCGACTCGTAAAAATCATGTGCCGAACGCGAACGATACAGATCGTCAAGATGTTCGCCCTCATCATCGATATAGGGGAACTTGAGCAGATACACACCATCGCGGTCTACCACCTCGTAGGGCAAATCGCAGCATGAATCGATGATTAAGTTGCATTTAATATCCATTACGGTTGCCTCTCACAACGGGGGGTTCGCTAGTTAGCCACGGCAAGGCTGCTCAAATCACCTGTGATCTTGCCTTCGAGCGGCTTATTGCATATATACGAAATTCCCACAGCAGGACCTACGTGCAGCCCAACAACCGGGCTTACAGGAATCACGCGAACCTCTCGCTTGAGGAAGGGCTCGAAAAATTCCTTCGCCCACTCTACCGCAGGGGTCTTGTCCCCGATATAGTGCACCACCAAGTCCTTCAAACCACCGCAGGTCTCAATATCGTGCTCCAAGATTTCCTGGATCTTGATAAGAGCCTTCTTGCGCGTCCGGACTTTCGCCATAGGCTCGGGCGTGCCGTCGACCACCGTCAAAACAGGCGCCAACTTGATAAGGTTGCCCAGAAGCGCCGCCACACCGCCAATGCGACCACCCTTCTTCAGGAAGGTAAGCGATTCGGGCGTAAAGAGAAAACGCGTGCTCTTGATAGCCTCAAGAACCGTTTGGGCAGCCTCGGCAAGCGTCTTGCCTTCCCTCACTGCACGAGCACCCTCCAAAACGGGAAATGCTTCGTCAAAGCCGCAGGATGAAGAGTCAATCATGCAATACTTGAAGTTGATATTGCGCGACTCTACAGAACGAGCAGCGCGCAACACGCCATCGAAGGCACCGGAAAGACCCGTAGATATCCAAATGCCCAGGACCTCATCGCCTGCCTTTGCGAACGATTCGAACAGCTCTTCCAGCGTGCTCTGCGAGGGCTGACTTGAAGTTGGAGGGTTGTCGGCCATGTCGTAGATACGCGTATAGAAATCGTCAAGATCCATCGTGGCGTCAACATGCTCGTGCCCGTTCTCGTTCAGGAACAAGGACACTACCTCGATGTTGTCTTCTTCGATCAATTCCTTTGGCAACGAGGCTACGGAGTCGGTAACGACTTTGATCATTCGGCATGGCTCCTTTCACAAAGGCAACGCGCCGAAGCGCAGCTGCCTTATCGCAGCTAGGCTCAACACCTGCTGGCTATTTCCGGATCGCCCCAGCAACAGGAAATTTGCAGGGCAAGACGATATCAAACGCTATTGGGATTTTACGAAAGCCCCAAAAGGCGCGAGATCAAATCGCGTCGACGGTAGAACAGGGAGTGCTCCAAACCGACTGGATAAGAATGCGGGTTGACAATGCGCTTCTGGCTTTCGTCGAGCAAAGCAAGCTGCTCCCGGCAGCGATCTCGTGCAACCATAGCGTCACGTGCCTCGGCATCGAGCACAACCTTGCCCGCACGAGCAAGCGGCTCGAGAAGCGTTTCGTAACGAAGACCAGAAAGATCTTTTTGGCGCAACTCGTCTGCAGGGTCAACGATGCGTTCGCTTGAAACAGGATACAGAACATCAAAAACCATGTCCCCCGCAATAGTTCCCGATTCGTGGAAATAGCGACGAACATCAAGGATTCCGGGAACAGTTTGCTTGGAGCTCTGCCCCGTAACCTTGACGCAGGGTTCCCATTCGCCACCCTTCATGCGCTTTGCCGCCAGCTTATACACACCGCCGAGCGCTGGCTGATCATAAGCGGTAACCAACTTGGTACCCACGCCCCAAGAAGCAACTTCGGCACCCGAATCGCGGATGGATTTGATGGCAAATTCATCCAAATCATTCGAAAGAACCACGCCGGTATCGGTAAGGCCCGCCTCGTCGAGCATGGCACGAGCCTGCTTGGCGTTCCACGCCAAATCGCCTGAGTCGATGCGGATGCCCGCCAGGTGCTCGCCGCGCGCTTTCATCTCAAGACCCACGGTAATGGCATTTTTCATGCCTTGGGTAACATCGTAGGTGTCTACGAGCAATACGCAGTTCGTAGGAAATTCTTTGGCATACGCACGAAACGCCTCAAGCTCATCGTCAAACGCCATAACCCACGCATGCGCATGGGTGCCCGAAACCGGCAAACCGTACTCACGGCCGGCAAGCACGTTCGAGGTGGAAGCACAGCCGCCCACGATGCATGCGCGAGAAGCACGCATGCCGCCCGATTCGCCCTGGGCGCGACGCAAACCGAATTCAGCCACGGGAGTTTCAGCGGCAAGACAAACACGCGCTGCCTTGGTTGCGGCGAGCGTTTCAAAATTCACGCAGTTCAGCAGCTGCGTTTCCAGAAGCTGGCACTGGACGATAGGACCGGTTACGCGAACGATAGGATCGTTCGGGAACACCACCGTGCCCTCACGTACGGCATCGATCTCGACAGTAAGCTCAAGCGTGCGCAGGTACTCAAGAAAGTTCGGATTAAACAGCTTCCCGCCACCTGGCGCATCGATAGAGGCAAGATACTCCACGCTTTCATCAGAGAACGAGAAGTTTTCTACCACTTCGGCAATATGATCCATGCCGCTGGCAATAGCGTATCCGCCCTTGAAAGGAGGCTCGCGGAAGAAGATATGGAAGCACCCCTCCTCTTCGAGCTTTCCACAGGCCCAGTAGCCCTGGGCCATGGTTATCTGATACAGGTCCGTTAAAAGAGCATAGTCATCATTGTTGTTCATTCGTGCTGCCTTCCCCCTGAGCCTTACGACGGCGGCGACGGGGCTTGCGATGGGCTACTTCGCCCTGCTTGCCGGCATTTGAACCGTTGGCCGTATGCTCCCCTTGTTGCTTTCGGGGCGCATTGCGCACACCCGAAGATTTATGGCCGGGACGCTTTGCACCCTGGTCGGAATTGCTTTTCTTGCGCTCTTCACTGCGCTGGTTCTGCTGACCTTGCTTGCCCTGCTGCTGAGGCTTGCTTCCCTTGCCTGAGCCACGGCGCGAGCGACGCGACTGACCCTCGTTCTTTTTCTGAGAAGCAGATTTCTTCTGATCCTGAGAGCCTTCGCCCTTGTTGGCGGATTGGCCCTCGGTACCCGATGAACCGCTGCGGCTACGACGGCGGCGGGGCTTGCGATGGGCGTCTTCCTTTTCACGCTCGCTCTTGCGAGCTTTACGCGACTCGTTATCAGCGAGCTTTTCATTGCCGCTGAACGAGGTAACTTCGAAGGTTGTGGTGCCGAATACGTCGAGGGGATCGGGAGAAGCGTACTTCTCGAACACTTCCTCGGATACACCAGTGGGGCGTTTCCCTTCGCCGTTGTATTCCATTTCCGAAAGCGGAACCTTGATGGATTTGCCGTCTTCCAGCTGAAGGGTGACGCGCTCCAATGGAACGTTGATTTCCGTTACACGGGCGACACCGCCAGGCACCTCAACCTTTGCGCCATGCTTGGGGGCACGGGAATTAACCTCTTTATAGGTTTCATACTCGTAGCGCAGACAGCACATGAGCCTACCGCAGCATCCCGATATCTTCTGAGGGTTGAGCGACAGATTCTGCTCCTTTGCCATACGGATGGAAACAGGAGAAAACTCTCCGCCCAAACGCTTGCAGCAGAGCTCTTGGCCGCAATGGCCCAAGCCACCCACCAAACGAGCCCCATCGCGCACGCCAATCTGGCGCATGTCTACGCGCACATGGAAATGGCCGGCAAGCTTCCGCACCAAGTCACGAAAATCTACGCGCTCCTCAGCCTCGAAATAGAACACCGCCTTGTCGCCATCGAACAGGAACTCCACCATAACGGGACGCATTTGATCGCTTGCACCTTCGGCAAACTCTTTGAACACAACCAGCGCCTCTTCGCCCTGCTGGGCCAATTCGTCTGCGCGCTGGACGTCTTCTTCCGTCGCAATGCGAATAACCGGCTTTAACGGCGACTTCAGATCGGCGATAAGCTCATCGCTTACCTCCATGATATCGGCCGTTGCCGTGCCGAACTCGGTTCCTCGTTCCGTCTTAACGATTACGTGGTCATTTGCCTTAACGTCTATGTCGCCCGGGTCGAACCAGAGAACCTTGGTTCCCGCCTGCATCTTAATAGGTGTTACCCGAACCATGTAGAACCTCTCTTATCGTGAACAGAAGCGTGTCCAAGCACGTTTCTGGAGAAACATTATAACTAAGCGCTTCGTCGGTCTTGTACGCTTCGCGCAATGCGCGCATCAGACCCTCAACGTTTACCCTGGCTGCCGCCGCTTCTACAGCAGAACGCTGATCGATGTTCACCATCAACTCAGGAGTGCCCGAAACCACCATAAGGACATCGCGCAGCCACGAACGGATAATCGCGGTCATCTGCTTGAGCGAAGTACGCGTTGCCTGGGTAAGGGCGCGTTTATGGCGCAGCTCGATTTGGCGCATGGCTGTTTTCGTAAGGAAATCAGCAGATTCCGCCAATTCCTCGCTTTGCTCGGTTCGCACGTTATCGAGCGGGGCCTTTGCACGTTCAATGAGTTCAGCAGCATACTCAAGTACATCGCGGGCATCGGCAACAGACAAACCGGCCAAGACTTCCATTACGCGGGCGCGGAATTCGGTGCGTTCGCTGCTTTTGGCAAACGAGATAGCCTGCGTAATGGAGCCATCACACGCCTCGATTGCCATACGGGCGCGCTCAGGGGTTATCCCAACCTTTTGGGAAAGGATCCCCGCCGCCTCTTGAGCAGGAATATGGCGAAAAGGAACCACCTGACAGCGAGAAACTATGGTGGGAAGCACGCCTTCGCGGGTGCGGCCCAGAAGGATGAATACCACGCCAGGCACTGGTTCTTCAAGAGTCTTCAGAAAAGCATTCGCCGCCTGAGTTCCCAGAAGATCGACGCGATCGAGGATATATACCTTGCTCTTTGCACGAATGGGAGCAAGCGAAACATCGGAAACGATTTCCCTGATCTGCTCAACCAAGTAGCCCTGAGCGCCCTCGGGAGCGTAATAGTGCACATCGGGATGACGGCGACGCAACACACGAGCGCAATCGTCGCATTCGCCGCAGCCATTCTTTTCACACAGGATTGCCTGGGCAAAAGCATATGCCGCAGATGTTTTGTTGGAGCCGGCAGGGCCCGTAAGCAAGTAAGCATGGCTTACCCGACCCGAAGCTATCGTCGCACGAAAGAACTCGCGCACACGAGGCTGACCGAGCACTCCGTCGAAGACATCAGCCACCGTACTACTCACCTAAGCTGATCTGGGCTTTTTTATCGGTATTACGCTCGAGAATAGATTCGAAGAATCCGGGCTGCCACACAGGGCTGGAAGCATCCCAGCTGAAGATATCGGAAAGCTCCCTGAAGATGGTTCGAGCCGTTTCGTCCTTGGAACCCGCAGAGGAAACGACGCGGATGCGCTGGGGGTTTTCTGCCGCGATACGCATGAATGCGCTATTCACACGCGCATGGAAATCGGCTCCTGCCTGCTCAAGCCTGTCTGCATCACCATGATGGGTGGCTCGTTCGAGCCCTTCTTCGGCAGGGGCTTCTGTGGTAAGCAGGATGGTGCGGCAGGGATGCACCCCTTGGCAGGCAAACACATTGGCCTGATGCACGAACGACACAGGAAGACCTCGGCCATACGCCTGATAGGCAACCGTGGAATCATAGAATCTGTCAAGCAGAACAACCGCCCCTCGCGCAAGCGCTGGGATGATGGTCTCTTTCACGATTTGGGCACGGGCAGCTTCGTAAATGAGCAGCTCGGCCTGATCGGACATGGCTGAATTCTCGGGATTAAGGACAATCGAGCGCAGTGCTTCACCAATGGCGGTACCGCCAGGTTCGCGCAAGCACAGAACCTCATGGCCCATCTTGCGCAGGCGCTCAGCCAAAAACGTGATATGCGTTGTTTTGCCGGCGCCATCTCCACCTTCAAAGGTGATGAAAATTCCAGGTCCGACAGTAGTATCCTGCGCAGTGGCCACTCGTTAATTCCTATCAGTCGAGAGAGTAAATGTCTTCGCCCATCGTGTCGATACCGACGAAAACGGGGAAATCAGAGACGATAATCTTTCGCAACGCCTCGGTACCCAAGTCATCATACGCTAACGTTTCACACGATTCTATGCACTTCGCAAGAAACGCAGCAGCGCCGCCAACAGCCACAAAGTACACTGCGCCATTGTCGATGCAGGCCTGACGAACCGCTTCAGAGCGATGCCCCTTGCCCACCGTTGCGGCAAGGCCGCAATCCATAAGATGAGGAGCCGCAAAGTCCATTCGCGAAGCGGTGGTAGGGCCAATGGCGCCAAACGGGCGGCCTGCCGCCGAAGGGGTTGGCCCTGCATAGAAAATGGTCTGGCCCGTTAAGCCATACGGCAGCTCTTTGCTGTCCCCCATTTCGGCAAGCAGACGCTGATGGCCCGCATCGCGCAGCGTGAAAAGGGGGCCGGAAAGCAAGCAAGCTTGGCCGGCACGCAATTCTTTCGCCTCTTCAGGGTTTAAGGGAAGAGTAAGGCGTATTGGATCAGCTGGCATGACTACTCCCCTTCCGATTCAGACACTTTGACAACATGAGTGGGAACATCGACCGTTGCGCGACGGGTGGCAGAGCAGCTCATGTTCACCGCCACGGGAAGCGCGGCGATATGACACGGAGCCGTAGCAACACATACGCCCAACGCCGTGGTTTGGCCGCCCAACGCCCCCGCACCGATTCCCGTTGCGTTGATTGCGGAAAGCAACTCCGCCTCAAATGCAGCGGCGTCGGGATTGGGGTTCACGGTACCAAGCGGACGCATTAAAGCGCGCTTAGCCAGGCCGCCGACCTTGTCGAACGTGGCACCCACGCCTACGCCCACCACCAAAGGAGGGCAGGCATTGGCTGCCTTTTCACGCACGCAGGCAAGAACAGTGTCGATAACGCCCTGTTTGCCAGCACTTGGCGTGAGCATAACCACGCGGCTGGCATTGTCGGAGCCGCCGCCTTTCAGCATTACATGCAAACGGCAAACCCCCGGCTCATCGACAAAATGAACCTCGCAGAAAGCCGGCGTGTTGTCTTGCGTGTTGCCGCGGTCGAACAGCGCATCCTTTACCACCGATTTACGCAAACGCGCATCGATGTAGGACTTCGCAACAGCATCGTTCACGCGAGAGAACACATCGCCAGGAACCAGCACGTCAGGGCCTGCCTCCAAGCACACCCATACCGTACCCGTGTCTTGGCAGATAGGCACGCAGTCATCTGCGGCAACGCAAGCGTTTTGCACCAGTTGGTCCAATACGATGCGAGCACGGGCGCCGGTCTCGGTTTCGCGGGCAGCAACCAAGCCCGACAAGATATCGTCGGGAACGCGCGTTGCCAGCTGCGGGATAAGGGGCAGCAGCAGCGCCTCGATATCACCAGGGGTTACCGTTAGCATGTAGTCACCTTAGAACGTTTGCTTACTCGGGAAGATTCTCGAGACCCTTCTTAACACTGGCAGCAGATTCCTGCAGGGCAGCCAGCTCTTCGGGAGTGAGATCGAACTCGACGATTTCCTCAACGCCGCCCTTGCCCAAACGGACGGGGATGTTCATGTACAGATCGTTCAGACCGTACTGACCGTCAATGTAGGCACAAACGCTCAGTACTTCCTTGGAATCGGTGAGGATAGCCTCAACCATCTTGGCAATGGAGGCGCCCGGGGCGTAGTAGGCAGAGCCCGTCTTCAGGAAGGAAACAACCTCGGCGCCACCCTTGGTGCAGCGCTTGGTAACCTCGGCGATGTCCTCTTCGCTCATAAGCTCGGTAATGGGAGTGCCCTTGACGGTAGTAAAGCGAGGCCAGCAAACCATGCCCTCACCATGAGCACCAAGCGCCCAAGCGGTAACATCAGCAGGATCGCAGCCAAGCTTTTCGCAGACCGCAAAAGACAAACGGGAAGAGTCGAGCACGCCGCCCATACCCATAAGACGATTGGAAGGCAGACCGGACTTCTTGAAAGCCAGGTAGGTCATAACGTCAAGCGGATTGGTAACGCAGATATAGATAGCGTTCGGAGAAGCGGCCATTGCCTGCTCGATAACGGAAGACATGATGCCAGAGTTAACGCCAAGCAGGTCTTCGCGGGTCATGCCGGGCTTGCGAGCGATACCAGCGGTGATTACCACGATGTCGGAATCGGCGGTTGCCGCATAGTCGTTGGTGCCCGTTACCTTAACGGTGAACTTTTCCACCGAACGCATGTGCATCATATCAAGTGCCTTGCCCTGAGGCAGACCCTCTGCCACGTCCACCAAAACGACGTCGGCGAGATTCTTGGAAGCGATGATGTGCGCAGCGGTTGCGCCAACATTGCCTGCACCTACGATAGTGACCTTGCTCATTATTCCTCCTGAACGGTTTGGATTCGCCACGTGCCCGCACGGCACGTAATTGTTTTATTCTACTCTTTCTTTATTTCCTCTATGGAAAAACACCGCGCATCCACCCATAAGGGCAGCTGTTTCCCTCTTTGAATGCAACCTCTAATGGGCATTCGCGTATTTGTCGGCTAAGATCAAAAGGGAGGTTCGGCCCTGTGCCGAGCAAGAGGGGCTACATCAGAGGGGTCGATCATGGAATCGCGTCAGCTTCAGTACTTTTTGGCAATTGCGTCATGCGGAAGCATGTCTAAGGCAGCTGAAATCCTGCACATCTCCCAACCTGCGCTGAGTAGCGCGCTGCGGAACTTGGAAAAAGAAATAGGGCAAAAGTTATTCGATCGCGTTGGCAAGAAACTCGTGATCAACGAAAACGGACGCTACCTTGCTGAGCAAGCACGCGCCGCTTTCAACATTTTGAACGAGGCGAAACGAACCATCCAAGACAACGAGGAAAAGAATAGGAGAAGCGTGCGTTGCAGCACCAATATCCCTATGGGGAATGTCGGCGCTATGATTAGCGGCTTTTACGAAAAACACCCTGGTATCACCATCAGCATGGGATACGCCAATTCACCCCAATTTGAGAACAGAGCTCTTGACATGGAGCTCGTGAGTTCCGTCGTAAAAATCGACGATGAAAACCATATTCCCCTCGGCAAAGAAAGAATCCTCGTTGTTCTGCCTCCAGACCACGACTTGGCCGATGCGCAGGACATCAAGCTCGCCGACCTGAAAGATGAGCCATTTCTATTCAGCAATCCTGGCGAATTCCGCGCTATCGGTGAGGCTATGTGCCAAGAAGCCGGCTTCTCCCCTTACGTTGCAATGGAAATGCAGCTTTACAGCGAAATAATGAGTCTTGTCGAAAACGGCTTGGGGTGCTGTTTCGCAGGCGAGTTCACCTGGCTTTCCGGAATGGAAAACACGTATCGCTTTGCGGCGAAACAGCCCTCAGACGTTGAGCGGCATCGTTACCTTTACGTTCGTATCCCCGAGCATAGAACCCCGACAGAAAGCACCTGGACTTTCATCAACTACCTACAGGACTACGCCGACAGCCTTAAGAGAAGCGTTTGATCAATTCAGTGTAGGCAAAATTATAGGGCGCTATATTCGATATAGCGCCCTATAAAACAGTATGGAATTTCGGATCACAATATAGCGTCAGTGCTCGAACTTATCGCCCTTGTCGCTGTCAAGCTCCCTAATCGCAATCTCATGCGGCAGCTCCGTACGCTCGTGCTCCCCCTCCCAGAGCTGAGAATCGATGAAGTCAAGGATCTCATTTACCACTTCATCAGTCTTCATAGCTTCGTCTCCATGCACAGCATTGGGGAACAGCTTCAGCGAACACCGCTTCTCGTTGCATGTTTCATTGATCTTGTTCATGAAGGAAACCGACTGAACATACGGGACAACGGGATCTGAGAGCCCATGCAGCAAAAACGCAGGAGGGAACTGGTCCGTTACGAAGTTGATGGGACTTCCATAGGCAGCAGCAACGGGATTCTTGCTGTTCTTGAATCCCATAATCAAATTATGGGGAAAGACCATGCCCTCACCAGTGGCGGTAACCTCAGTTCCGCCTGTTGCATTAACAACATCCTCTTCAGAGAGCATATTGCACAGATCTGCCTGATACATATCCGTTGGGCCATAAAGACTAACCAGGCATTGGATCGAATCGTCCTGATCCTCGTTACCCAGATAGTTACCCTTCATGATGGGCCTTCCGGACAGTGCGGCTATCATGTTCAGGATATGAGCCCCAGCAGAATTGCCCCATCCAGCAATCTTATCCGTTTTGATCTGGTATTCCTCAGCATGAGCTCTCAAATAGCGAAGACCACCCCTCACGTCCTCAAGGGGCGCAGGCCAAACAACATCAGGGGCAATTCGATAATTGATGCAAGCAAGAGCATATCCCTGAGACATGACCTTAAAGGCTCCCGGCATGGTGTTCTCTCGTTTGTCCCCTCCTACCCAGCCGCCACCGTGCACAAAGACAATCAGCGGAAAGGGGCCATCCCCCTCGTCGGGAAGCCAGATATCCATCGTCTGCCGTGGATCTTCCCCGAAAGGAATATCAAGCCAATAACGCTTAAACTGCGTTGGATCGATCTCCTTGAAAAAGCTTGCCATAACTCCTCCTCATAATGCGCTTTGCCGGAACATGAACACGTTCGTTCTTTCTGGGCAAAACGATAGACGAAGCCTAACACGACTTGAAATACCTTTGCTCGATATAGAAGTTGGTCAAATTTATAACGACAGCAGAACCGCCAACAACCACTAAAAGCAATCGCGCACAAGCGCAACAGCATTGATCCTCCATCGATAAAAGTATGCGTTCGGAATAACTGTTACTTATTCATTTTTCTTAAAAGACTTCAAGTTTCGTTATTTCTCAAACGCTGAACATGTTCATATCCTGAAACCAATGAGTGCTGCACTAAATCAATCAAACAGTACAGAGGAGGGGTTCAGGATGTCGAATAGCAAGACAGCAGACACGAACCTTGAAGAAAAAAGTTTCATTCATTATTTCCCTATAGTCCTGGTCGGCGTACTGATTTGCGCCGTACCGTCCGCAATTCTCAATAGCTGCTGCGGAATCTTCTTCCCCGTTATGGCGCAAGACTTTGGGGTTCCCGTAAGCCAAATCTCCTTATGGAGGTCAATTGACTACATTACCGGTATCGTCGCATCTCCATTTGCTGGCATCTTCCTTGCAAAGCGCAACCCTAAGGTGGTTATCCTCACAGCAGCAGTGCTTGAATCGCTTGCCCTGATCGGCTTCGGCGCCGCACCAGAACTCTGGATGATTTGGATCCTTGGCGGCATCGCCGGTATCACTAATGCGGTAATGCTCGGCGTTGGCGTTGCGGCAATCATGAACATGTGGTTCCGTTCAAGCACAGGACTGATTATCGGCCTTTGCACCGCCTTTACTGGCTTCGGAGGAATGCTCTTCAGCCCCATCGCCCAGATGCTTATCGACGCTGGCGGCTGGCGCTTCAGTTACATGACGTTGGGTCTTATTTCCCTGGTGGTAATGACGGTTGGTGTATGCCTCTTTATGAAGAGCCGCCCCGAGCGCCACGGCATGCTCCCCTACGGAACAGCAAAGGCAATCGCCGCAAAGAAGGCGGAAAGCAACGAGTCGGAAATTGAGCCGTCCGTTCGTCCGAGCATCGCACGAAAGTCGCTGGTTTTCTGGCTCGTTATCCTCTTCGGTTTCCTGATCAATACCGTTTGCAACATCAACGCGTACTTCGCAAGCTACGTGGTTTGGTTCAACCAACAAGACGCCGTTGTTGCAGGAGCAATTGCGGGAGCGTTTGTTACCGGCGCTGAGCTTACCGCATTCAACAGCTTCGGCAACGCGGCAGGCAAGGTAGGCCTTGGTCTCTTCTCCGATATCAACCTGAGGAACGCAATTATCTTCATCTGCGCAAGCGGTATGGCCGGCCTGGTGCTTATGTGGCAGTTCCCCAATACCGCCCTGCTCCCTGTGGGCAGCGTACTGATGGGCGTTTTCATTGCAGCCGTTCTAGTAGTAATGCCCATGACTGTTCGAGCAGTTTTCGGAAGCGGCGCAGCATACCCCATTATTTGGTCAAATATCGGAATGTCTCTTGGTCTTGGCGGCGCATGCGGATCCTACATCTGGGGATTCATCTCCGAAAACTTCGGTGGCTATGATGGCGTTTTCACAGTAGCTCTTATCTGCATGGCGCTGTTGCTCGTAATCGGCCTCATCGTATACAGCAAGCGAAATGAGCTTCCTCGCGAAGAACTTACCGAACAAGATCTCTAACCACCCACTTCTCTCTTTCATGAGGTTTGCACCCTGACCCAAATCCTCCGCAAGCCTCAGCCCTTGCAAAAGAAGACCCCGCTCTTGAATGAGCGGGGTCTTCTTGCTTACTTGCCTTATTCGGCTGCTTTCTTTTCAGCTGCCTTCTTGGCAGTGGTTTTCTTGGCTGCGGTCTTCTTCTTTGCCGCAGGCTTCTTGGCAGCCTTCTTCGCCTCGGCCTTTTCGGCCTTCTTCTTTGCCGCCTCTTCCTTGGCGGGGCAATTGAAGTTTGGGCAGAGCTTCCAAGGCCCACGCTGCGTAGTGACGATAACCATGGGGGCGCCACAACTTTCGCACACTTCCTGCGTTGCCGTAAGCTTGCCATACTGCGGAAGAGGATAGCCCGTTTCGCATTCATCGTAGTTCTCGCAGCGGATGAAGCGCTTCAACGTACGCGGATTCTTACGTGCAATGAGCTTCTTCTCCAGGCCCTTTTCCTTACACGCGGGGCAAATACCCACTTCCAGGTCGGGCTCTTTGTTGGTTTCGCATTCTGGGTCGATGCACAAAACGCGCGGCTTAGAGCGGAATGCCGTAACCTTGATTTGGGGCATGCCGCAAACAGGGCACTTCTCTTCCAACGCCTCGATCTTGCCCTTGGGCAGCGGATAGGTGACGTCGCAATCGGGCCAACCCGCACAACCGATGAACATTGAGCGCGTTTTCTGCGAAGAGCGCAGCTGCAGATCCTTACCGCACTTGGGGCATGGACCCACATAGGCATCGGCCGCAACGGCATCGGCCAGGGCGTCCTTCACTTCTTCAGAATGAGGAAGCAAGCTTGCCAGCTGTTCGGAAAGCAAATTGCGCGAATTGGTTACTACCTCGGTCTTTGTTTTCTGGCCTTCGGCGATATTGTCCATCTCTTCTTCGAGCTCTGCCGTCATTTCAGGATGGGTGATATGAGGCGCGAACTTATCGAGGGCATCGCACACTGCCATACCGAGCTGGCTAGGCTCGATAGGATCGTTCTGCACATACTTCACCGCATACAAGCGTTCGATGATGGAATGGCGGGTGGATTTTGTGCCCAAGCCAAGCTTTTCCATTTCCTGGATAAGGCGGCCCTGCGAGTAGCGGGCTGGAGGCTTGGTTTGGTCTTTTGTGCAGGTTGCGCCATTGAAGGCTATTTCCTGGCCTTCTTCCAGTGCAGGCAACTGCTCGTCTTTCTTCAGGCCGTAAGGGTAGATGCCGCGGAAGCCCGGCTTCACCAAAACGTCGCCCTTAGCCACAAACTCTTCGCCACCTACAACGAGCGATACCTTCGTGCCTTCCACAATGGCAGCATCGGAGAGCGTTGCCAGGAACCTACGGGCAATAAGGTTGTAGAGCTTGTACTCCGCCGCGGGAAGGTTGTCGGGCGTTGCCATGGCCGTAGGATAAATAGGCGGATGGTCGGTAGTTTCTTTCTTGCCGCGTGTTGCATGCAAAGGACCGCCCGAAAGCAGCTGCTTGCAATAGGGGGTATAGGCGGGATTGCCCATGATTTTCTTCACGGTGTCTGCCAAATCGAGCGAAGAGGGGTACACCGTGTTGTCTACACGGGGGTAGCTGATATAGCCATCCATGTACAGGCTTTCCGCCAAACGCATGGTTCGTGCGGGGGTTAGACCCTCAGCGGAAGCCGCCGCCATAAGGCTCGTGGTGTTGAACGGCACAGGAGGTGCCACGGTACGCTTGCGCTTCGTAATGGACTCAACGCGTGCCGAGGTTTGGCCTTCGACATGTGCCATTACCGCATTGGCTTCCGCCTCAGCTTTGAAACGCGTCGTTGCATGAGGGGCGATGAAGGCATCTTCGTCTTCGTCGAAAGAGCCCTTGATTACCCAGTAATCTTCAGGAATAAACGCCAAGCGCTCGCGCTCACGGGCAACGATAAGCGCCAAGGTGGGCGTCTGCACGCGACCAGAAGAACGCACGTTGCCGTAGCCGGCAAACTTCACCAAGGTAAGGTAGCGCGTAAGCACCGCGCCCCAGATGAGGTCGATGTCCTGACGTGAAGCGCCCGCACTCGCCAAATTGGTATCGAGCGTTACCAAGTTGCTGAATGCGTGAGTTATCTCTTCTTTGGTGAATGCAGAATAGCGTGCACGGGAAACAGGTGCCGTGTCGTTAACTTCCTGAATGCATGAAAGCGCGTCCGAACCGATAAGCTCGCCTTCGCGGTCGAAGTCGGTTGCGATGACGATGGAGTCGGCTTTCTTCGCCAAGTTCTTCAGCGAACGGATAATGTCTTTTTCCTTGGGGCGCTTTTCGATAGGCGAATACACCAAATACGGCAGCGCATCCATCTTCCAGGCCTTCAGCTCCACGCCGTCTTCGGTGAAGGGTTTCTTCTTTTTAAAAGGTGGCCTGGGCAACGTTTTGGGAATATCGGCTTCCATAACTTCGCCATCGGCGGAAACGCCACGCCATCCGCCGCGCTTCTTATACACCAGAGCTGTGGCAAAATCGGGTTCCAAGATATGGCCACGAAGACCAATGGTGACCCAATCTTCGCCATCGACGGTAAAGCGATATACGGGAGTGGAATATACCTTGTCGGCTTTGGGCTTTGTTGCGCCCAACAAATCTGCGATCTTCTGAGCCGCGTCGTTCTTCTCGGTAACAACCAGTTTCACGCGGTTCCTCCTTTTCTGCCGGGCTTTAAGCCCAGCCGCTATTCACACGGTTTAACCCCGATTTGCTTATTAACGTGTGCGGGGATTTGCTCCTTTGTTTGGCAGTGCTTCCCGAGCGCAGCCTTTGCTATGCGGCAGAATAGCGCCGCGCCCACTACGCCTGGAGCCCCTCTGCTGCGTAGCAAGATTCAGCATACCCGAATTGAGAAGCTCGAAGCGAAAAACTTGATAACGTATCCGCATAGCTCCGCTGAAAGACCCACCAGGGAAGCACGGGGCTAATTCGTCGCGTTTTGCAGCTCTTCCCTTTCGCGGTCCAAAACCAAGCGCATGGCTTCGATGGCGCATTCAAGCATGGAATCATCGGGTTCATTGGTGGTTAGGCGTTGCATCTGCATACCCGGCCACAAGACAACACGCACCAAGGGATTTTCGGGATGGCTGCCCGCCCACTTCACGGTAATCTCGTATGAGATTCCAGCGATAAGGGGCATAAGCGCAATGCGTACCACGATAAGCAGGGCGAATGCGGCAGGCCCGCTGATCCCCCACCCCTCGATGAGCAAATTAAGGGGAATGATGGTGTACACCAGAATGGCGATAATCATAACCATGATCAAGAATGCCGTACCGCACCGAACATGCAGCCGCGGAAAGTTCCGCGCGTTTTCCGGCGTAAGCTCAAGCCCGTGCTCGTAGCAGTGGATGGTCTTGTGCTCGGCACCATGATAGGAAAACATGCGCTTGATGTCTTTCATACGCCCGATCAGCCATACGTAAAAGACGAATATCGCCACACGCATCAAACCATCAATGATGTTCCATGCAAAGGGGTTGGTTTCGTATTCGCCGACCAGCACATTGGATGCCAAAGCGGGCAAGAAGATAAACAGGCCAACTCCTAGGACCAAGCCCATAACCAGGGAAATTGCCATTTCCGCTTTCCCGAAAAATGGCTCTTCTTCCTCCTTGGCGGCGTGAGCGGGAACGCCTTGACCCTCGGACGCATGAAGCGGCCCCGTTTGGCCACCCTGCATGTTTTGCTCGCTGGGTTCGGTTACCACCTCAAGCGTCCGCTGGGCACCAAGGGCGTCGATCATGGTATCCGGACGTCCAAAATCATGTTTCCAAGAAAACGGGGATTCTTGTTCGGGCTCACTCCTTCTGGCCTGACTGCCGTCAGATTTTTGAAGGCCCCCATTGTCAATGGAGCCCTGATCCTCGAAATCGTATTCTTGACCGTCAAAGTCGCCGTCGATGCACAAGCCGCCCGCAGCCACTTCTTCGGCTACTGTTTCCGCTTGCTCGTCTTCGTCGTCAAACGCATGGTTGGCGGCAATCTCAAGCGCCTTATACCCCAACACCAATGAATCAACCAGGGCCACGCACCCGCGCACCAACGGCCAGGAAAGCCACTTGGCGCGCTTTCCCTTCTTTGACAGAGGATGTTCCTCGGAGTGCATATGGCCATCGGGCTCACGCACGGCAACGGCCCAGTTGAGCTTGCCCCGCATCATCACGCCTTCGATAAGCGCCTGCCCGCCAATATGGGTACGACGCTGGCCATCTTCGGTAAATGCTCGTTTCAGATCACTTCCCATGGGGAAAGGCTACTCCCTTACTACTTTTGGATATGGATTTCCGCAGGTCATTTTACCTTCGGGGCACGCTCCGCGAACACAGGGAGCACCAGCGTCCATAAAGATATAGGGAGCCGTGGGGCGAACAAGCTCAAGCATGCGATTGGCAAGCTCACGGATTTCCCATTGAGCGCGATTGCAGCAGCGCAGGCTCAGGAAATGAAGCAGCTCACGGATATTCATAGTGATGACAATCTTAGTTTCTGCGGCATTGGGAAGAAGATAACGGGCATCTTCAGCAGGAACACCCGCATCAAGGAGCTTATGATACGCATCCACAACGGCATCGATTGCCTCATCGAACACACGGGAGGTCTCTTCCTGGGCGGCAACCGTAGGGGGCTTCACCACTTCGACATCCCCTGCGAACTTAACGTAGCGCTGGGACTGCTGGTTGAAGCTGGCCAGGCGATGGCGAACCAGCTGGTGAGTAAGCGCACGAGAAACGCCGTCTACCGCAAAGGTATAACTCACGTGTTCCAGCGTAGAAAAATGGCCTGATTTCATAATGGTAGAAAGCACGCTTTGAACGCGCTCCGGTGGCATGGTTTCCATAAGCTCAGTTGCGCCAACGGGGGCATAGCAAAGACGTGCCGCCGTTGCCACCGCGCGTTCGGGATGCTCAGGGTATTGCAAAAGCTCTACATTCATAGGGCTTGTCCTTTCTCTTCTTGCGCCATAATAGCGAACCGTCCTCAAACAGCTGCCCACAACAAACTGGTTCGCGGAAAGAACACGCTAATAAGCGGCGGAAGGGCGCACCATCAAAAAATGCGCCCCAGAAGAATTGCTCCTCCGAGGCGCATCATGCTAGCGCTCGCTACCCTTCCGAGAGGCGTTGCAGCTGCGCTCGCTGCCGAAATTGGGCCTACAGTTCTATACGCTCAAACAAATCCCTACCCACTCCGCATATCGGACAGGTGAAGTCTTCTGGAAGCTCGTCGACGTATTCGATATGACCGCAAACCGTGCAACGCCACGCGAACGTACGACCCGCCGCGGGGTCCGATTCCTCTTTCTTCGCAGGAGCGTCTTCATTGAAGCTCGGTGCCTTGGGCGGCGTTTTGCCTCCTTTAACCTGATGGTAGTAGGCATAGGTCATAGGCTCTTCGCCGCCAAGAGGTGCGGCATCGGTAACTGCGCCAATAAAGAGCACGTGGGACCCCAGATCGATTTCCTGTTCAACCTTCACCGAAAAATGTGCGCATACCTGTTCGGAAACGTACGGAATACCCTGTGCGGACGTTTCGGTAGTAAACCCCGAAAACTTATCGGTATCGGCGCTTGAATGGAATCCGAAGGCGCCGATAAGCTCCATCGAAGCGGATTGGTCAAGCACCGCAACCTCGAACGCGCCCGCCTCGCGCACGCCTTGCGTGGTGAAGTTGTCTTTGTTCAGCGCAATGCTTGCCTGAGCTGGGTTACTCGTAACCTGCGTAAATGTGTTTGCCACGCAACCAACAGGTTTTCCGTCCCTTAAGGAGCTAACCAGGTACATGCCATAGGTTAGCGATCGAAATGCAGTTTTATCCATAGCTCCCAAACCTCCCCTTTGCTTAGCTGTGATCATAGAATACGAAGTGCTATGGGCTACAGCAAGAAACGCCTGGTAAACGGGCTTATTTCTTGGTGCTTTTCTTATCTCGCAAGTATTTCAAGCCCTTCTGGGTTAGCTGACTACCCGCAGCCACTGCCGCACCCGCAGCGCTTTTCGCAACGGGCTTTGCTACCTGAGCTGCTGCACCGGCAACGCCTTTAACGACAGGCTTTGCCGCGCGAACCGCCGCTCCAGCAACAAGTGGCGCTTCGCAAATAACCTTCTTCGCAACCTTCGGAGCCTCTTCGGCTGCTTTGTGAGCGGTTTTCTCGGCAGAGGCTTTAACCGCAACGGCGGCCTTTTCGGCAACGTCGTCGAGTTTTTCCTCGAAAGGTGTTGCCGAACGACCCGAGCAATTACGCTGGCCCTTGCTTATCAAGGCTGCACCGCCCGCAATTGCCACAGCGCCGGGGCCGGGCAGAACAAGCATGGGAACGCCTGCGGCAGTCAAGGCAGTACCTGCCGCTATTTGGGCCGCCCCCTTGATTTTATGCTTCGGGTTCTCCTCGTCGTCCATAGGCAACACTTCGGGAACCACGTATTCAGGTTCGGCCGAGACTCCGTTAGCGGACGAATCACCATTGTTTACTACCGTTGTTTTATCACCGTTATTCATTGCGGTTCCTTTTCCCAGCTGCACACCTATGCAGCAAATCGAACAAGTACCTTTCGTCGGCAAAGAGCGGAACGCACCCGTTGCAAGCCAAACACAGTCAAACGCCGCCATAAGCTACACGTACCCCCACTCACATCACAGGCAAGATGAGCAGCGTGCCCATCTTGCACTAAAGCAAGCAGATACCTCCCGTACGCGCCTCTTACGCTTCCCGAGAAGATGGGGCATACACGATATGCGCAGCACGACCGAGCACCCTACGCATCACATTTTCCTGCAATGAATTCAGCTTACGGCATAAACAAACACAACCGTCGAGAAAGCAAAGATGATGCCAAGCCGTTGCGTAGCAGGAGGAACAGCCCCTGCGGGAGGGCAAAAACAAAAATTCTCAGATCTCTGCAACTTTTTTTCGATTAGGGACTCCCTTCCGCCCCGGCAAAGCGAAAATCGGCCGCTTTATGGCCAATTATCCACGTTTTCACGCCCCGATCCGCGATTTGGAGCCACGCGACAATCCCTAATCGCAAAAAAGTTGCAATCCGAACCGATTTTTTGTTTTCAGGCTCCCATGACAGCTTTTGGCAAAGCCATGGGCGAAACAGCCCGGGCGCAATGCTATAGGTGGAGCGGGCTGGATGCGATGCTGTGGGCGGGACGGGCCAGGTGCAGTGCTCTATGAACGCGCCGTCGGGTACAGTGCCGCGGACGAGGCGCCGCAGAAAGCGATCTGGCCACGGTTTCACAGGAGGCCAGATGCGATGGCGCCTTCGGCAAGCAATGCAATCGCAGCAGCCACGGTTCCGCAGGCGACGGGGCGCAATGCCACGAGAATAGATCCGACCGCTGCGCCACGAAGCGGGCTGGATGCGATGCTGTGGGGAGCGATCCGAACACAACGCCGCAAAGCGGCAGCCGGACGGTTTGGGGAACGGCGCGGAAAGGCGGCACCTGGGACGCACCCTAGTCTGCAGACCTGCGGCCCAAAACGAAAAAGGCGCCCGCATAAAGCGGACGCCTTCGCCTAAGCACGAATTAAATGCTATTCAGCAGCGTTCTCTGCAACCTCAGCAGCAACAGCTTCTTCAGCAGCCTCTTCTGCTTCGCCTTCTGCAACAACAGCAGCAGCCTCAGCCTCTGCAGCAGCCTTAGCAGCTTCTGCCTCAGCCTTCTTGGCGAACTCAGCAGCACGAGCAGCCTTAGCAGCAGCCTTAGCCTCACGCTCTGCCTTCTTAGCAGCTTCAGCAGCCTCGATAGCAGCAGCGCGCTCTGCCTTCTTAGCAGCCTCGCGAGCAGCAACAGCCTCGGTAGCAGCGCCGAACTTGTTAGCGAAGCGCTGTACACGTCCGCCAGAGTCGATCAGCTTCTGCTGGCCGGTGAAGAACGGATGGCAAGCGTTGCAGATGTCAACGCGGATCTCCGACTTCGTGGAGCGAGTCTGGAAGGTGTTGCCGCAGGTGCAGGTTACCGTGCAGTCAACGTACTCGGGATGGATATCTTTTTTCATTGGTTCTCCTTACTATGCCTTGGTTTCCGACCAAGGCGAGATAAGCCTATTTAGTATAGCGCAGAAGCGCACTTTCGCAAGGACGTCGGACCTTCTTCCCTGTTCCTTCATAACGTCCCATCGAACAGAGGGCTATGTGCTTGCCGCGCTGGAACTGCTGGCTGGATTCACAACGCCCCACCGAACAGGGGGCCACAGTTGCGAACGCCGATATTTCTCCGCACTCAGAGACAACGCCCTACCGAACAAGGTTCTATTGGACAAAAGAGGGCCGCACAACAAAAAGAACCCCGCATGCGAAGCCGAACCCACCATGTTACTCCTGGGATAAATCTTTGTCCCAAGAGCAACACGGTGGGTTCGGCGGGTGCGATGAGGCTCTTCTAAAACCTATTTCTTCTTGATCTGGCTGGGATGGAACTTGAAGAAGTCGGTGCGCGGCGGGAGGTCGCGAACGCGATGGCGGCGCTCATCAAGCTCCATAGCGTTGCACAACTCTTCCATGCTGTCGAAATCATAATTCCAGCTGAAGAAGTCTTCGAACTCAAAATTCATATAGTCGCAGATGCGCTCAGTACCACGCGGGACAACCGGATGCATCAGCAACGTTGCGATACGCAGCAGATAGAACGAATCGACCAATACCTGACGGCGAGCATCGGCATCCTCATTGGCCTCCGCTTCGCGAATGCCACTTGACCAATATTTATTGGCATAACGGATGAACTCATCCATCAAAGCCATGATGGAATGAAGGTCGACGTGGTACATCAGCTCTTCGTACTTGTGCATGGTTTTATTCACCTTGGCAAGTACCTCAGTGGTTACCGTACCGAGGGGCATATATCCCTCAAAATTCTTTGCTGCCTCATAGAAACAACTACGGGCAAGGCGGTTGAATACCTTGGTAAGAAGCGCACCTTCCTTCAAGGCAGGGTCGGCAACACGCGGATCTTCGCGCTTTTCGGGGTCGGGATCGAAAATTTTTGGCTTGAACCCTACCGATTTCTGGTCGAGCGCCAAAGCGAGGAAATGGGCGCGCAGCTGCTCGGAGGTGTAATGCTCCAAAAGCTCGTCTGCCGTAGGCGGCTTCACCGAGCCAGAGGAAGAAGCCTTCTTGTCGCCAAACAAGATATGGTGATTGGCAATGAGTTTCGTCTGCTGCAATTCGCCTTCAGGAGCATCGGCAACCACAGGCCGCTTTTCCTGAAGGGCGGCAAACAACGCAGGCTGGGCAACACCATAGAAATACAGGTTGTCCTGACCAATGAACTGATACACCGTTGCGTCTTTTTTGCACCAGAAAGAGCGCCATGCCGAGCGCGAAAGACCGCGATCATCGTTGCGCGCCATGGTGAAGGAAAGCGGAGCCCAAAGGCTTTCAGGCCAGCACCATACCGTGAGGCCGTCCACTCCTTCGATTTCGGGAACAGGCACGCCCCACTCAACGTTGCCAGAAATACGGAATGGCACCAATGCCTTACCGGTGCGGAAGCGAATGTTCGCATCGGCCAACACGGTACGCGCTTTATCGCGATCGAAGATATTCTCGAATTCGATCTCGAAGCTCTGCTTGCCCTTGGCGGCATCGCGATACACATGCTTAGGCAATTTGTCTGCAATTTCCAGGTATTTGTCATGCAGTTCCACCTTGATGTAGATGATGGGCGGAACCAGAAATTCCTTGATGGTTTTGGTAACAACGGGACGAATGCATGGATCGCCTTCCAGGGCATCAACGTAATCGCGAACCACGTTGGACAAGCCAGGCAGGTCGAAGTACCAATTACGCACCTCGCGCATTTCCGGCACCGTGCCCGAAACCGACGAAATCGGGTTGATGAGATCAACTGGGTCGTACTGGTGGCCCAGGTCGCATTCATCGGCATAGGCTTTTTCGCTTTTGCAGCCCTGCACGGGGCAATGCCCCACCACCTGACGGCCATTCAGGAACATACCCTCCTGAGCGTCATAGAACTGAAGAGTACTTTCCAAATGCAGGAATCCCTTTTCGTGAAGACGCTGCACAAAGGCGGCAGAAATGGAGCGATGAACTTCGCCGCAATGACCGAGGCCGCTGCCCTCGTACACATCAAGACTGATGTCGTACGCATCGAGCGTTGCCTTCTGGCGATCGTGATTACGACGAACGTAGTCTTCCAGAGTTCCCTCGAAAGAACCAGATTCGACTTCCTTGCGATACCCCTCTTCGATAGGAGAACCGAAGCAATCGGTGCCAGAGACGAATACCACGTTTTCGGAGCCGATGCGATCGCGGAGGAAGCGAGCATAGCAGTCGGCAGGCACAAAGACGCCGCCCACATGGCCAAAGTGCAGAGACTTGTTGCCATAAGGCATGCCCGCCGTTACAACGGCACGCTTCGGCCACTCGATACGTTCATTCTTATTTTGCGATGGAGCCATTGCTCTCCAACTCCTTCAACGCCGAAGCCAATTGATCAGCGGAAATAGACTTATTTTCAGATATCAGGTCGAGCAGGGTAGAAATATCGTCCGAGCTATGCTGCCTGAGATTCACCGTTTCGTAATCGGATGCGTGCCCCGCAAGCTTAGCTGCGTATTCGATAGCATCTTCCTTTGTGCCGATTTCGTCGGCAAGACCGTTTTTCACGGCGTCATCGCCGGTAAACGTGAGCCCCGTAGCTAAAGCACGCACCTCGTCGACAGACATATTACGACCATCAGCCACAGTTTGGATGAACGTTTCGTTGATCTGGTCTACCTGAGCCTGATAGTATGCCCGCTCTTCGTCGGTGAGCTTGCGCGTACCGTAGGTGGAATCCTTGCTTTCGGCAGAAGTGATGTCTTCCGTGGAGATACCAAGCATGCTCATTAGGCCAGAATAATCGACCAGCTGCATCGCCGTACCGATTGCGCCGATGGCGGTAGTATGCGCCGTAAAGATGTAGTCCGCTTGACTGGATATCTCGTAAGCGGCGCTCGCATTGGTAGAAGCGCTCGAAACCACTACTGGTTTGCCTGTGTCCTCCCGGAATTCCTTCACATAGGTGGACATTTCCTCACCAGCCGTGGCAACACCGCCACCTGAGTTCACACGCAGCACCACCGCGATGATCCTGCTATCGTCTGCCGCTACGTCAAGCTGCTGCTTCAGGCCATCGGGGCTGTTCGTGGTACCGTCGTATTGAATGGTGCTGTCGATGTCGATAACCGCAACCGTGTTCGGAAACAGCGGCTCGCTGTCGTAGGAGCTTGATCCGCCCAGGCCGGCAATAGCCGAGGTGCAGGACACAATGCCGAAAACCGACACCAAGCACACCGCGACAATTGCGACGAGCGCCACAATCCACCCGCGTGATTTGCGAGGCTCTTTCCGATAGACGGTTGCCGCCGCAGCAGATTGCGGCGCTTGCTCAAACGGGGGCTGAGGCGCAGGCTGCTCATACCCTACTGGCGGTTGGGGTCCGCCCGGATGCTGAGATAATGGCTCTTGAGGCACATGCCCTCCCTATAAATACAGACAGGTAAACACTGCGGAACCCCACCGAACGGCAGGGTTCCATTTTTTCGTAATTATAAGCGATGACGATATGCTCTAACGCAGCCAGATCACGTCGCGAACCGAAATCTCATTTATTAGATTTCAATCGTTCCGCTCTCGTCGAAATGACGTCCCTGCTGCGCCTTTTTTGCGGCGCGCATCAGGAATTCCTGGTTATCGTTAGTCTGCTTAAGCGACTTGATAAGTGAGTCCATGGCGCGCTCGACGTTATTGCGATTGGCAAGCACGCGACGCACTGCCCAAATGAGCGGCGCTTCCTGAGGATCAAGCAGCAGATCTTCTCGACGAGTGCCCGATGCAACCGGATCGATTGCAGGGAAGATGCGATGCTCCGCCAAAGAGCGATCGAGCTTCACTTCCATGTTGCCGGTACCCTTGAATTCCTCGAAGATAACCTCATCCATCTTCGAGCCCGTCTCAATAAGAGCCGATGCCAAGATGGTAAGGCTTCCGCCGCCCTCGATATTGCGGGCAGCGCCCAAAAACTTCTTGGGCGGATACAGCGCCGTCGAATCGACACCGCCAGAAAGGATGCGGCCCGATGCGGGTTGCGCCAGGTTGTAGGCACGCGCCAAACGCGTAAGCGAATCAAGTAGGATAACAACGTCCTGCCCGTTTTCCACCAAGCGCTTTGCCCTTTCGATAACCATCTCGGAAACCGCAACGTGATTTTCGCAAGGCATATCGAAGGTCGAGGAAATTACCTCGCCATGGATGGATCGCTCCATGTCGGTAACTTCTTCGGGGCGCTCGTCAACCAGAAGGCACATCAGATGTACTTCGGGATTGTTCGACGTAATGGACGCTGCGATATCCTTCAAAATCGTGGTTTTGCCCGCCTTGGGAGGCGAAACGATAAGGCCACGCTGACCCTTGCCGATAGGTGCACACAAGTCGATAACTCGAGAAGTGATAGAAGATCGTCCGTGCTCAAGCACCAGGCGTTCGTCAGGGAATACCGGCGTCAAATCAGCAAAGCGAACACGCTTGCCAACCTCGTCCAGCGGAACCCCATTCACGGTATCAATGCGCTGAAGGGCGGCAAACTTTTCCTTCGGACGTGCTGGACGCGTTTGGCCGGTAAGGTAATCGCCCTTGCGAAGATGATTGCGACGAATAGTAGAAGTGCCCACATAGACGTCTTTTTCACCAGGAAGATAGCCGCTCGTGCGCAAGAAGCCATAGCCATCGGAAAGCACATCAAGGATGCCGCTGACCTCTTCAAAGCCCTCGGCCTTCATGCTGGCAGCAAACACTGCCTCGATAAGCTCTGCCTTCTTAAGGCCCTTGAAGTCAATCTCCAACTCCTGAGCCTTTTCGCGAAGCTCAACAACCTTGAGTTTCGCGAGATCTTCCTTGGAAACCTGAGGAGCAACTGGCTCACGACGGTTTTGCTGGTGCTGGCGACGGCTGTTGTGATAACGATCGTTCTTCTGACGGTCGTTGCGATCACCCTTCTGGCGATCGCCGCCCCTCTGTTGACGGGGTTTGCGCTGACGACGGCCCTTGTGGTCGTCGCGCTCTTCACGTTCGCTGGAACTCTTTTCTTCGGCAGCGTCAGAAGCATCCGAGGGTTCGGAGGACTCTTGCTTTTCCGCCCCTTCAGAAGGAGCCGATTCCTGCTTCGAGGAATCCTTTTGCTTCGATGGAGTCTCTTGATCGGCAGAAGAAGCCTGCTCAGAAGTTGCTTCTTGCTTAGGCTCAGCTTCCTGCTTGGGAGCTGCCTGCGCATTTTCGCCCTGAGGCGTTTCTTCGGTCTTAGCCTTCAACCTGGATCGGGTGCGGGTTCGCCTTGGTTTGGGATCATCCTCGGAAGAAGCGTCACCCTTCTGCGAATCGGAAGATTCAACCTGAGGCTCTTCCTTCTTTTCGACAGCCTTGGGCTTTGCGGGCTTCGCCGCCTTGGGCTTCTGCTCGGCTTCGGTATCGGCAGGAGCTTCTTCGGCTTTCTTCCTGCTTGTCCTACGGCGCTTGGGCTTTTCTTCCGGAGAAGAAGCCTCGGCAGCCGCAGGCTTTACCTCAGCAGAATCGGAGGGCGCGGCCGCTGCGGCCGCCCCCTCCTGCTTGTCGGAGGCCTTCGCCGTACGACGACGCGCAGTACGTGCCGGCTTTTTTTCCTCGGGCGCAGACTCTTCGACTACTTCTGCATCACTCATGCGTTCTGGACTTTCTCCCAGTCCTTGAGGAACGCCTCAAGGCCACGATCGGTCAACGGATGCTGAACCATCTTCTTCAGCACGCCAAAGGGAACCGTTGCAATATCGGCGCCCATCAACGCTGCCTGGGTAACGTGGTTTGCGCTGCGGATAGAAGCCGCAATGACCTCGACCTGCTCACCGTTTACGGTGTTGGAGGTGAAGTCGTAGTTGTTCAGCGCAGTAACAATGTTGGCAACCTGATCAAGACCGTCTTCCGAAATGTCGTCAAAGCGACCGATGAAGGGGCTGATGTAGCGAGCACCAGCGCGTGCGGCCAGAATGGCCTGAGGAACGCTGAAGCACAGCGTCATGTTCACCGGAATGCCCTCAGCTGCAAGCGCATGCGTTGCGGCAAGGCCCTCCACCATGGTGGGGATCTTCACAACAACGTTAGGGGCAATAGCGGCAAGCTCGCGACCGTCGGTGATGAGCTCTTCACGCGTCATAGCAACGGATTCTGCGGAAACGGGGCAATCAGGGCCAACGATGTCGCAGATGCGCTTGATGTGGTTGTGGAAGTCATCAAGCTTACCGCCGATGCGAGAATACAAAGACGGATTGGTGGTTACGCCAGCCAACGCACCCCAGCTTGCTGCCTCTTCGATCTCATCGAGATCGGCAGTGTCCAGAAAGAATTTCACTGGATCCTCCTTAAAAGAAATGAATAACCGTGCAGGCACACTTTGCCCGTAAAAGGCCACCTGCAAATATGCTGTTAAGGGGAATTAATAAGACCCGTTCATGGTAAACAATCGTTTTGCACAACGCAAGAACGGAAAAATGCGATCTCTTCCGCATAGCCCGGCAGCTCGTTCGGCGTCTCCAGAATACAGGGCAATCCCAGCAGTCGAGGATGCATCACTACAGCAGCCAGCGCTTCTTTGCCAATGCGGCCTTCGCCGATGCGCGCATGGCGATCTTTATGGGCACCGCATTCGTTGAGGGAATCGTTAATGTGCAAGGCACGCAGCCTATCCAACCCAATCACGCGGTCGAATTCCTCGAGCACGCCATCCAGATCATTCGCAATGTCATATCCCGCATCCCATACATGGCAGGTATCGAGGCAAACACCCAAATGGCTGTCGAGCTCAACGCGATCGATGATAGCAGCCAGCTCCTCGAAAGTGCGGCCCACCTCGCTTCCCTTTCCCGCCATGGTTTCCAACAAAAGCGTGGTGGTCTGCTCGGGCGCCAATACGGTATTCAAGACCTCGGCAATAAGCTCAATGCCCACATCCGCCCCCTGTCCCACGTGGGAACCAGGGTGAATGTTAAACAGTTGACCCGGGGTGTGTTCCATTCGCACCAGATCTTCGGCAAGCGCCTGGAACGCGAAACTGCGCACCTGCTCTTTCGCCGCACACGGATTCACGGTATACGAACCATGCGCAACGATGCGCCCGATACCCGCCAGCGCCGCCTCTTCCACAAACGCCTTCACATCAGCATCATCGATCGCTTTCGCCTTCCCACCACGCGGGTTTCGCGTGAAGAACGCAAACGTGTTGGCATCGATGGAGGCCGCCATTTTCGCCATTGCGGCATACCCTTTAGCCGAAGAAAGGTGACAACCAATAACGGGCATGCGCCCATCTGTCGGCTGCTGCAATACGGCTTGATATTCGGACATGCATTCTCCTTTTCTTTGCCTTGCATATGACAGGATGGAGCAAGAGCCGGCTACTCCTGCTCGCCGAGCAGTTCGGCGGCGTGGGCAAGAGACGTTTCGCTTACCTCACCGGCAAGCATACGGGCAATTTCCGCCGTCCGGCTTTCGCCCGAAACAGGGGTCAAGCAGGTTTGCGGCAACGCATCATCGGACTTCGTTACCAGATAATGGGTATCGCCGCACACGGCAACTTGGGGAAGGTGCGTTACCACAATGACCTGATGGGTTTTTGCCAAATCGCGAAGAACGGCACCAAGCGCACGAGCGGTACTGCCGCCCACACCAGCATCGATCTCGTCAAACACCAGGGTGTCCACCTGGTCGCATTCGCCCAATGCAACCTTCAGGGCAAGCATCACGCGGCTCATTTCACCGCCCGAAGCAATTTTGCCGAGTCGCTGAGCACTAAGGCCCTCACCAGCGGCAAAAAGGAACTCGAAAGACTGCGAGCCCCATGTGTCCCACTGCCCACGCGGCAGATCCGTAATACTTGCCTCGAGACGTGCGCCCTTCATTTCCAAGCGAGCCATCTGGGCTTGGACGGCATCGATAAAGCGAGGAATGACCCTGCCGCGAGCTTCCGCCAAGGCACGCGCCGCACCGGCAAGCGCCGATTCCGCCGCGTCGCGCTTTTTTCGAGCCTGGGAGATAAGCTCGTCGCGCCCATCGTATTCGCGGATTTTCGCCTCTGCTTCGGCGCGCTGCGCCAGCACATCTTCCATACGCGGACCGAAGCCCCGCATAAGACCCTGCAATTCGGCGATGCGGTCTTGTGCCGCCTCCAGCTCTTCCTGGGGGAAATCGACGCCGTCTTTGTACGTCGCCAAATCGCGACCCACGTCCTCCAGCGAAAAGAATGCTTCACGCACAAGCTCCAACACGGATTCAACGGAAGCGTCTACCGCCGCGATTCGCTCAAGAGACCCCAATGCCGACTCGAGCGATTCCACTGCACCGCCCGACCCTGTTAGGTTGCGCTGGGCAGACATGGATTCATGGACCAGCATTTCGGCGTTTTCCAGGCGAGGCATACGCTCGATGAGCTCTTCATACTCACCTTCCCGGGGATCCGCTTTGCCGATCTGCTCTAAAGCGAAACGTGCCCTGTCAAGCTCAACAGCATCGGCCGATTCCAATTCTTGCAAACGAACAAGCTCGGCAGACGCACCGTTTGCCGCAGAAAGACATGCTCGATACGCCTCCAGCGGCGCACTGATTTCTTCTTTGCCCCATTCATCGAGCAAAGCACGCTGATAAGTCGGCGAAAGCAAGCGCTGATGTTCGTGCTGCCCGCAAAGGTCGACCGTCTGGCCCAAGCCACCGGCAAGCTCCTTCACTGAAGCAAGTGAACCGTCAATAGAAACGCGGCTGCGCCCTTGTGCGCCGATGCGGCGTGCAGCCACCACGCCATCTTCCCCGCATCCTTCGCCAAGAAAACGGCCCTCTACTTGGAGCTCTTCGCAGCCTTCGCGCACAAATGACGCGCCAGCGCGCTCGCCAACCAGGATTTTCAGCGCATTCAGCAGAGCGGTTTTGCCCGTGCCTGTTTCGCCCGTTACCACGGTAAAGGCAGGGCTTGGCACAAACGTTGCCTCGTGGATCAACGCCACATCGCGAATATGCACTTCATCAATCATGGCAACCCCTTTTAAGTGCTCGGCGCACCGTATTCGTATCTTTCACCGTTTGATTTTACGCTACCGAATTCGAAAGACATGCGAAAGCAATCGCAACAAACCACCACGCCAACAGCCTAATGTCTCAGGACATATCTCTGGTATGGACGCACGAATCGCTTCCGAAGCCCTATACTGAAACATACCCGTAACGAAAGCTTGGGGTTATGTCTCTCAATGATGCACCACATATCGAAGCCTACGGAACGCTTGCCCAGCTTCCCGCATCGGTGTGCGCCGTTATCGACGCTTTGGAGAAGCGCGGTTTTGAGGCGTGGATCGTCGGTGGCTTCGTGCGCGACGCCCTTCGCGGCGTCACGCCCCATGATGCCGACATTGCCACCAATGCCCACTGGGAGCAGACGCGCGAAGCGTGCCTGGCAAGCGGCATGGCGGTGCACGAAACGGGGACGAAGCACGGCACGGTAACCGTGGTTTACAAAAATGAGCCCATCGAAGTTACCACCTTCCGCACTGAAGGCACCTACACCGATCACCGCCACCCCGATAGCGTGCTATTCGTTGACACCGTCGAGCAAGACTTGGCACGACGCGATTTCACCATCAACGCAATGGCATTTCACCCGGTCCGTGGCCTTGTGGATCCTTTTGACGGGCAGAACGACTTGGCCAACAAGATAATCCGCTGCGTCAACGACCCCAATATCCGCCTGCAAGAAGATGCCCTGCGCGTCCTTCGCGCGATGCGTTTCGCTTCACAGCTCGGATTCTGGATCGATCCCGATACTGAAGTCGCCATACGCAGATACGCGCCAACCCTTACTGGTGTCGCGGGAGAACGCTTGAGGCAAGAGCTCGAAAAGCTCCTCTGCGGAAACCATGTGCGCCAAACCCTGCTCCGGTTCCCCCGCGAACTTGCTTATATTGTTCCCTGCATTGAAGCCATGGATGGCTTTGACCAGCACAACCCTTGGCACATCTATGATGTATGGGAACACACCGCTGCGGTGGTCGAAAGCACCCCCGCCTACCCCTTGGTGCGTTGGGCGGCGTTGTTTCACGATGCGGGTAAACCCGACACGTTCCTTATTGGAGCAGACAATTTGGGTCATATGCCCAACCATCCCATAGCAAGCGTTCACCACATGCGCGACAGCGCAAAAAAGCTGCATTTCAGCAAGAAGATGCAGCATGATCTCGACTTGATCATCCGCTACCACGGCGACAGACCCGAGCCTACAACAAAAGGCGTACGTAAGCTGTATGCCCTAGTGGAGCACGATGAGAGGCTCTTCCACGCAATTTGCGACTTGATGCGGGGCGACGCAAGGGGAAAATCAACCCGTGCGACAAAGTGGATTCAGAAGATCAATGCAGCCGAGAGCCTATTCGATGAGATGATTGCACAAGGCAAAGTGCTTTCACCTGCCGACTTGCCAATCAATGGCACCGACCTTATCTCTCTCGGCGTACCTCAAGGACCGCATGTTGGGCTTGTGCTGAACGAACTGTTCAGCGCCGTAGCCAACGAAGAGGTTGCCCCTGAGCGCGAAGCGCTTCTGGCGTTAGCGAAAAGGTTCATGCAATCCTAACCGCTCCGTTAGCGCAGCACGAATAGGTGATTTACGGGACCGTTGCCTTTTCCCAATCCAGGATTCGCTTGGATTGCCTCAGTGAGGTAGCGCTTCGCGAAGGCGACAGCATGCTTCAGGGTTTCTCCTTTCGCCAAATACGAGGCAATGGCAGAAGAAAGCGTGCAACCAGTACCATGCGTGTTCTTCGTTTCCACACGCTGAGCAGAAAGCCACGTCACCGCGCCGTTTGCTTCCAGCAGCACATCGTCGGCTTCTTCAGCCAAATGGCCACCTTTCACCAGAACAGCCCGTGCTCCTTTCAACTGAATAGCCTTCGCCGCAGCCAGCATGTCCTCTTTGGTTTCGATGGGTATGCCTGAAAGCACTTCAGCTTCGGGAATATTCGGCGTTACCACAGAAGCTTGAGGGAGCAATTCGAAGAGCGCTTGCACCGCAGGCGCTTCCGAAAGCGCAGCCCCGCTCGTAGCAACCATGACGGGATCAAGCACGACATTCTGAGCATTGAAACGCTGCAATCCCCGCCCTACCGCGCGCACTACTTCCGCTGTAGGAAGCATGCCGATCTTGACCGCATTGGGCTGAATATCAGAAAATACGCTTTCCATCTGCAGTAACACAAACTCAGGATCCGTTGCCACCACTCCTTGAACGCCCATGGTATTCTGCGCGGTCAGCGCCGTGACAACCGATTCCGCATAGACCCCCAAAGCGCTCATGGTTTTGATATCTGCCTGAATGCCCGCTCCGCCGCTCGAATCCGAACCGGCAATGGTAAGCGCTGTTTTCATATTCTCTCCTCACTCAAGCCAAGCCGACCGCACCGAGCACGGGCGCAGGGAGCCTCTACCTCCCCGCCACGCCAATCCCGGCGACAGCCAGCCTGCAGGTAAGAAGCGGCTGCCCAAAGGGACAACCGCTTCATACTTGCTATTTGTCGGCCATTTCCTCGCCGAGGTCGATGGTAAGGCCATCCATGATGGTGTTAACCGTACGAACTGCACACATCTTGCCGCACATGGTGCAGGTGCCTTCCGTCGAAGGAGGCGCACTCTCAAAGTACTTGCGGGGCTTCACCGGATCGATGGCAAGACTGAACATCTCTTCCCAGTCCATACGGCGACGAGCGTCGCTCATGCGGTTGTCGACATCACGCGCATGAGGGATGCCCTTAGCGATGTCGGCAGCATGAGCTGCAATCTTAGTCGCGACAAGGCCCTCACGCACATCATCGGCATCGGGCAAGCGCAGATGCTCAGCAGGCGTTACATAGCACAGGAAGTCGGCACCGCACGACGCGGCAACCGCGCCACCGATAGCAGACGTAATGTGGTCGTAGCCAGGAGCAATATCGGTAACCAACGGGCCAAGAACATAGAACGGAGCATTGTGGCACAAGCGCTTCTGAATCTTCATATTGGCGGGGATCTCGTCCAATGCCATATGACCAGGGCCTTCAACCATAACCTGAACGCCCGCATCCCATGCGCGCTTGGTGAGCTTGCCAATCTCGATAAGCTCAGAAATCTGACCAGCATCAGTGGCGTCGTAGTTGCAGCCAGGTCGCATAGCGTCACCGATGCTGATGGTCACATCGTGCTCATGCAGGATCTCCAGCACTTCATCGTAATACTCGTAGAAGGGGTTTTCGTTGCCCGTGGCTTCCATCCAAGCGAAGATGAGCGAGCCGCCACGGCTTACGATGTTCATCAAACGGCCAGTTTCCTTAAAATTGTCGATGGTGCGACGGTTCATGCCGGCATGGATGGTTACAAAGTCCACGCCATCTTCGGCGTGGGCGCGCACAACGTCCAAGAAGTCCTGAGCCGTAATACCAATAAGGGGTTTTTCCAAGTAGCCGATGGCATCGTACATGGGCACCGTGCCGATCATGGCAGGACTCATGTCGATAAGTTGCTTACGGAAATCATGCGTTTTGCCATGGTTGGAAAGGTCCATGATGCCTTCCGCACCCAGCTCGATAGCGGTACGTACCTTCTCGAGCTCCATTTCGGCGTTCATCAGGTCGCCGGAAATACCCAGGTTAACGTTTACCTTGGTACGCATGCCTTCGCCTACGCCCTCGGGGCTCAAAGCGGCATGGTGAATGTTGGCAGGAATGGCAATGCAGCCCTTCGCAACGCCGGCACGAATCTCTTCGGGCGTTTTATGCTCCTTGGCGGCAACCGCTTCCATCTGAGGCGTGATTTTGCCCGCACGGGCATAATCGATTTGAGTGATGAGACGTTCTTGCGTCATCACAGCTCCCTTCGTTGGCATTATCCATACAGGTTCTATGGGTCGGGGCCTTGCCCCCTCTCAGCCGAACAGCCGCGCATCGCGGGCGGTTAGCTCCCCTGTTATGTGGTTACGTTATTGTACTCGTATATAGGTATACGCCGCGCGCGGGAATTCCAAAAGGGGGAAGATAACCCACAGCGAGCCTTCTTCCAGGCTGATGTTGGCAGACTTGCCAACAAGCTCATTCGAAATGCCCCACAACGCTCGGTTCGTGCAGGTTGCGCCGTCGAGCTCCCATTCCAGGCCCACTTCGGTAACGCCTTTGCACGCATCGCTATGAGAAAGCACCGAACACGTGCCTTGTGCACCTTCCGCAAAGGAAAGAGAGCAGAACGGCCCTGGTGCCACCAGCGGGGCTATCACCGTTTCCTCACCAACACCCCACACGCATGTTCCTCGAGCGGCCGCCTGAATAAGCAACTGCAAGTTGCCTAGGGAGTGGTCGAGCCTGCCTGTAAACGCATCGCAGATAACCAGCTCTTCAAAGCCCTGCTGCTCGGCATGGCAGATGGCCAAATCCATGTCGGTGAAATCCTTGTGCGCATCGTACTCGAACACGCACGGATGCTGCGGCACCGTGCCAAGTGAATCGAAATCGCCGAACACCGCATCAGGCACAATGCCACGTTTCTGCAACACCGCGAACCCGCCATCGACCGCATACACCCCATCGAATTCCTGCGTTTGCAGGATATAGTCAAGCTCTTTATGGGCAGAAGGGGCGGCTCCAACCAGCAAGCAACGTTTCATAAGCAGGTCCTTTCCGGGACATAACCAAGGCAAAACCCTAGGTTGAGGCGCAAACTCCCAGGTCCATATCGGGAAGCGAGGGCAAGCCCGGTGCCTTAGATTTCCGCGAGAACGCGCACCAGGCGGGCTTCGCCCGTCAAGCGCATTCGCAGGGGAAAGATAAGGTGCCTGGCTTGACCGCAGTGTCTATTCAATACATTGTTCGTAGAACAATGTATACTATAACCTCGAGTGAGCCGGGCAATCGCGTGCGCAAGCATGAGGAAAGTCCGGGCTCCCAAGGGCAAGATGCCAGCTAACGGCTGGGCGGGGCGACCCGACGGACAGTGCCACAGAAAAGAAGACTCCCCTGCGTGCAGGAGAAAAGCTGAAACGGTGCGGTAAAAGCGCACCAGTGCGTTGGCAACAACGTAGCTTGGTAAACCCCATCTGGAGCAAGCGCAAATAGGAATGCCATACGGCCGCCCTTCCGTGCATTCGGGTTGCGTGCTTGAGCTTTGCGGCGACGCAAAGTCGAGATAAATGGTTGCCGATTACAGAACCCGGCTTATAGGCTCACTCGCATTTCAATGCCGTCCCTTTGGGCGGCATTTTTTAACCATATCGGCATCAACCTATATCTCGGATTGAGAATTAATCAAACGACGATAGTACAAACGTCGCTTACGATACACTGCGAATACCAGCCTGAAGCACGAACTTCCTGGCTCAGAACCGACAAACCAAAGAATGAACGGGATAGACGGTCTCTTATTCGCTTAGCTAGTCCTTCGCCTATCTTGGCAATCAGAACCTGCTGGCCCATAGTCAATAGGCCGCTTGCAGCAAGGAGGATCAGTAGGATTATCAGGGGGTCGAAAGCATTTGCCCCTTCCTGTGCAGCCTGAATCAAAGCTCCACCATATTGGGGCTGAGCCAGCAAAAATATCTGCCCGAGTAGCCCCAGAGCCAAACAAGCGACAAACGTCCACCCCAAAGAAGGGACATGTCTCTTTAATAAAACGATTGTTGTTCGCATGGAATCGGACTCCCTCTATCGGAGAAAAAGACGACAAAGCAACCTCCCTTTTCTATTCCACGGCCTTACGAGCTAAAAGAACTTTTCCAGCGCTTACACTTGGCAGCACCATCAGCATGGGAGATAAGACGACCGCAAAAGAAGGCACGAAAATCAGCAGCGAGGAAACTAGACAGGCAGATAAGGGGAGGCTAACCGAACAAACGGCAGAAGCAATAGCCCCAGAAGACAATGCGCACGCCATGCCAACGATGAGCGCATTAAACGCATGGATGAACGACTCACATATCATCATTTCGAAGATTGATCTATGACTCGATCCACACGAAATGAGCGTCCTTCCTTCAAGAACCCTATCGTTTGCCGACATTGCAACAACAGCCACAGCTCCAGCAACGCAAACTATAATAGGGGCACCAAGAAAGGACATCAGCTGTTCAGTGCTTATCCCGCTTGCTTCGATTCCCTGACCCCTCAGATAGACGACCAGAGCATCAACAACAGCAATGAGCCCCGCAACCAGCGAAATGCCTATTGCAATAGGCATTTGGACCGCCACAGATTCATCGGAATAAAATAGCACTTTGCTCCGGGCAACCAGCCAGACCGGAGAGCCCCTCCAAGGAGCAACAGCCGTCCATGTTTTCACCACCCAAGGGAGCAGCGGCCTCAAAACGACAGAGCAGAACAAAGCAACAACAAAAGGGAGAAATGCAAGACAACTGATTCGAGCCAGCGGGTCTGATTCGACGGAAATTGCAATCAGCGAAAAAAGGCCAACAACCAACAAGGCACAGGCAGCGATGCGGAAGGCGCCGCTTTTCTTTCTATATGGCAATTGACCGCCCAGAGTTAAAAGAGGGGAAACATTCAGAGAAGAACGCACACTGCTCAACCCACCAAGAACAAACGCAAGGAGCTCAACGCAAGTGACCAAGGCGACAACCGAAAAATCAAGACAAGCCCCCGAACAAACAAGGACATCAAAGTAAGGAATCGCAAAGCCGAAAGCAATGAAACCCAACATCAAACCAAGAAACGAAGCAATTGCTATCTGAGCAAAAAAACAAAGTCCTACATATCCCCTACGCATGCCTAGCAACCGCCACACAGAGTAAGATGGCTCTTTTTTCTTTGCAACAAGTCGCGCCACAGAGGCAGATACGGGAATGGAAGCAATCCATGCCAGAAACAGTGTTGCGGTTCCCGCATTGAGCAGTTGTCTCGAAGCCGCCCCCTCTAGCCCATAAGACGAAGATATGAGCAAGGCGGACCAACCGCTAGCAACGCCACAAAAGAAGGCAACCAGAAAAATACCCACCCAATCAAGCCATCTATTCCTTAAGTCAGAAATGAACAAACGCCACATAGTTACCCCTCCAGCAAAAGGGCTATTTCATGCGGGGCGGGATGGTTGAGTTCCGCAGCAATCGTCCCATCTTTCAGGATCACAACACGATCGGAATAAGAAGCCGCCGTCAGATCATGGGTTACCATCACAACAGCACGATTACCCTGCTTCGATTCGCGAAGCATTATATCCATCACCGCTCGCGTATTATCAACATCAAGAGATCCTGTAGGCTCGTCTGCAAATACTATTGGAGAATCAGCAGCCATGGATCGCGCTATTGCTATACGCTGCCGCTCCCCTCCCGACAATGAATCCGGATAGTCCTTTGCCTTATCGGCGATACCAAGTCCACTAAGCAAGGTTAGCGCATCTTTTTTCGTAACTTTCTTTCCAGAAAGTCGAGCCGGGATCCAGACGTTATCTACAGCATTCAGCGATGGAATGAGATTTAAATTCTGAAATACGAAACTGACCAAACGCCTTCTGACTTCGTCTCTCTCTTTAATGCTCATTGATGAAATCAAATTGCCATCAAGGGTAATAGAGCCCGAATCTATCTCTTCGAGACCCGAAAGACAGTTCAACAGGGTCGTTTTTCCCGACCCACTTGGGCCGACAATAGAAACGAACTCACCCGCGTTAACCGAAAAGTCAATCCCATTCAGCACCCTGTTCTTCCGAAGTTTTTTTCCTTTGCCGTATATGAAAGACTTTTCTATTCCCCTTGCATCAATCAAGGCCGACATCGAAGAATCACACCCTTTCCGCAATTGCCAGGCATGTTTTTGCATGCCCAATCTGAAGGAATTCCGCAAGAGAAAGGCTTTGCATTTTCCGTCCGAGCATGCTCCTCGAAAAATGACGAATTTTTAATAATATGAAGTATTCTGCAATTAGTTAGCTTTTGATAAGCATACTTCATAACCGCCTCCCTATTAGAAACAAAAAAGATGAAGAAGTTAATTGAATCTTTTAACTTCTTAAAGTTAAATCTTATTATCTAATGCTCAAGTAGAAAGCAATGACAGACGGTTGGCCTTGACGGCGAACGGCTTTTGACGTGCAAAAAAAATGGGCACCGATCAACTTCGATGCCCATCATCAAGCGCATTAGCGCCTATTGACTGTGGTATTTTTTGTACTCTTCTAAAAATGTTTCGCCGTATCTCTTTTCAGCTTCTTCATCACTAAGATATTCAAGCAAATCACCAGGTTGACAATCAAAAACTTTACAAATCTTATCAAGACTATCAATCCTTAGCGCACGAATCTTCCCATTTTTTATCCTCGAAACTGTCTGGACCGTGCATTCAAGCTTTTCCGCCAACTCAACGGATTGCATCTTTCTTGAGGCAAGTAGTCTGTCCAAGTTGAACACTATAGCCAAAATGCACCCCTAAACCGTATCGTCCGATAGCTGCTGCAATAACGCTCCGTATTTAAACACATACGACAAAACAAAACCAATTATCGAGGCTATTAAGGTTGAAATGCTCACATTGGCCACCACTCCGCCCTCTTGTTTTGCCAAACCGATCCTCATAACGCCAAGAGAGTAGCCATCAAAAGGAACCATGGAGACAATTGCTTGAAGGACAAAAGCGACAAGCAATAGAAAACTCACTATTTTGATTTGATGAGAAATACGCATGGTAAAAGGAGTATCCCCATGACGCATTGAATCAAAAATGCTTCCAATCACATAGAGGATGTACACATTTATAAAAGCAGACACCGCAACGGGGACGACGCAAAGAATACGGGCGTTCAAGTCATATAAACCTGCTCCCGAAGTCAACAAGAAAGCAAAGAAAGCGATAAAGAATAAACCCCATCCGACAACAAATACCGCCAAAATAACCCGCAAAGCAACATACAACGGTTTCGCAATATTCTCTAAGCGAAGAAGAGAAGTCCTTGCTTCGTTCGATTCTCCAAACAACTATGCTTTCCTTTCATTATCAACAATCCAACTTCGGCTTTTCGAGAGGCAAGCTTTGAAGGCTAAGCCCGCACAGCCATTAGGAAGTTCTATATTCAAGCAACTTGAAACTTGCTGATTTGGAATGGAATAATAGCATCGCTATATCCTTAACTAATTAACGAAAATGATTAATTGGTTATTGATTACTACTATCAACGAACTATGTCCACAGTCGTTCACCTCAACGGCAAGAACCAATCGGTTATGTATAGGCCTTTCTAAGCAAATCACCAAGCAAGCCATAAGACCTTCAGGCGAAAGGGCAATACGGGCCACAAGAGTGGAAATCACCATAAGTCCATATCAAAGCGTAAGCGGAAAACACATAGGAGCCAATTGCTACCTGGCCCCTTGCTGCAAACCCACCCCGTGCTCTTCGCCAATGCGATGGATAAGTTGACCCACCACATCTACTATTCCGGTTTGCAGAAGATCAAGGTAATCTTCCACCGTTGGCGCGTCATCGCTGCTTATCACTGCAGTTACGCCACCCCAGATGTAGCTGATACGTGCTCGGTCGGCACGCGAAAGGTCGCTTTCGGCAAGCCCCGTTTGTTGCAACCAGTGACCGATAAGTCGCTGCCTTCCTTGCTTCGCCAAATCGGGCGAGCCGCTACGAAGCGCCAACCGGACCCGCCGGTAGTGCAAATCAATTCCTGGCTCATTCGCGATAGCTTGCACATCCACAGGCTTGCCCATAGAAACTTCCGCCATTACGCCAATCAAGCGTGTGGGAATGTTGTCCTCGAAAAACCGCAGCGCCATATCCTCAATGTTCTGGAAGTGGTAGTAGAAAGTGTTATGGTTCACGCCCGCACGTTGGGTTATGAGTTTTACCGTTATCAATGAATAGGGGTTTTCCTCGAGCAGGGTCCAAAATGCTTCCCTAATGCGTTCAACTGCCGAAGGGCCCGTTTGATCTTTCCTGGGACGTGCCATGATTCCCTCCCAATAATTAGAAACACATTCTAGTTTATCCGTTTTATTAGACTCCGCATCTAATTAGCATGGAAATGTCCCGATCTCAACGTTTCCAAGGAGAGCCTATGTTCGAAAAGCTAGGCAAAAAAGCGATTGTTGCGCCTGTCGGCATTGGCATTGTGCTGTGCTGCATCCTGAGCCTGGCCGTTTCCCCCATGCTTCGCGCAAATCCACAAAACGTGCCCTTCGCCATCGTTAACCTGGACAAAGGAGCCATAACCATTGCCGGTGACAGCAACATCGGCAAAACCATGGCCGACAACTTGGTTTCTGGCGAAATCTCATTGGGTAGCGGCGACGACAAATCGTCAAGTAACTCGTTTTCCGATGCCGTAAGCTGGACGCAGCTTTCCAGCGAAGAGGAACTCAAAGAAGCGCTCGCAAACAACGAATACTATGGCGGCATTATGATACCCGCCAATTTCACGTCCCAGCAGACGAATTCCGCCGTGGGACTGAGCAATGCGCCCGAGCTTACCGTGTACCTGAACAAGGGCAAGAATCCCCAGATGGCAACAAGTATGCAGACCGCCCCCTCGCCGCAGCCATGTTGAAAAAGGGCGTTGCGGTAAACGTTGAAATGGTAAATGACGCCGATATCGGCAATGGCATGATGTCGGAAACCATGGCGGTGCAGATGCTGGTTATGCCGCTATTCATGCTTAGCATGATCGGTTCCATCATCGCTTCTCTGGTGTTCTGGCATAAAGACGCCACGGAGCTACGCAAGAAGAACGTATGGTTTGCGGCAGTTGCCCAGGCAGCATTCGTATTGGTTCTTTCCGCCATTATGGCAGGCTTGGCGTTGTTTATCGACACCGTAGCAGGCGGGCTTTCCCTTCCTGGTGGACGGATATACCCGTTCATCTGGTTCGCATGCTTTTGCTGCATGCTGTGTTTCGTTTCCCTCTGCGATGCCTGCTTCCCCTTGGGCGCATTGGTCGCCGTCGGAACCTTCGCCCTGGGCATGGGCACCGCAATGTTGGCACCCGAGATGCTTCCCTCTTTTTGGGCCGATTGGGTTTGCCCTTTGGCCCCGCAGGCACACATTGGCAACGGCGTGCGTACCATCATCTACTTCGGTCACATGCCAGGCAGCACCGACCTGCTGCCCCTGGCGGGCTTCGGCGTCGTAGGCGCCCTTGCTCTTCTTGCCGCCACGCTTTTGCCGAAGCGCAAAGAAGCCGGTAAGCAACATTCCGTGACGAACCTCTAATCGAACAAACCGAGTATTATCCGAAAGGTACCGATTATGACTGCAATACCTCGCCTGATGCGCCTTGCGGCAACCTGTTCTCTTGCCTCCTGCCTCGCATTGTTTGGCTGCGGATTCCTCACCGGCTGCAGCAGCGAGTCGAACAGCGACAAAAACGACACTTCTGCAACAACCACCCAAGAACAGCCAACCGAAGAGCAGCAGCAGGATTCCATAACAGCCCACGGTTCAACCTACGAAAAGGCCGAAACCGTGAAGGCAACCACCACGCTTTCCGGCGATTTTAAGAGCATCGCCGTAGAGGAATGGCTGAAGAACCCCGAAGGGCTCGATGTAATTTCCGACGAATCAAGCCTGCAGGCAATTGCCGCCGATAGCGACAAAATCACCTTCACGCAAGATGGCACGAAGCTTGATTGGAGCACCAACGGCGAAGACGTACACTACTCCGGCATCACCGACAAAGAACTCCCCTTCTCCGTTTCCTACAACTACAAACTCGACGGCGAGACGATAGGCCCTTCTGCGCTGAAAAACGTAACCGGCAAACTTGAAATCTGCTTAGAATATCAAAACAATACTTCTGCCACAGTGAATGCAGGCGGTACTCCGCATAAGGTAAAGGAGCCTTACGCCATGGCTTCGCTGGTATCATTCGATGCCGAGCATGCTAAAAACGTAAAGGTAGACAATGGCAAGGTGATGGATCAGGACGGCTCGTTTATCGCGATGGGTATGGCTATGCCTGGCCTTGCACAATCGCTTGAGCTTGATGATATGGTCGAACTTCCCGAAAGCGTTACCATCACTGCCGATGTTGTTGGATTCGATATGCCTGACATCACCACCATGGCAAGCAATCAAACGCTAGGTATGATCGATGAAAGCACCACTGCCAGCCTTGACACCGATTTGAACGATGCGTTCAACCAGGTATCTTCCATCCAGGAGGCGACCGAGCAGCTGAGCCAAGGCATGCAGGGGATAAGCCAGGCCCTTTCTGGTATCAGCGAGGGGCAGGCCAAGCTCAACGGCGCCTTCCCCAATGCGACAGACGGCCTTGGCAAGCTCTCTGAAGGCTCTGAGGGAATCAGCAAACTCGTCAGCGCTTCTTCGCAGCAGCTGGAAGAGGTCAATGCCGCCCAAGACAAAGCAACTGCTGCCGTTGCAGAACTCGAAGCCATCAACACTGAAGGCATGACCGAAACCCAGATTGCAGCGTTAGAGCAGGCAACCTCAGACGCCAAGACAAATCTCGCCGCAGCCCAGCAAGCAACCGATTCCGCAGGCGCTGCCCTCGACAAAGCATGCGATGCTTCAGCCAACTGACCCAAGGGCTTTCCGGCATCAGCGAGGGACTTACTAAGGTTCAAGCTGGCTACCAGCAGCTAGGACAGGCGACCGAAAAGATCACTGCAGCATCAAGCAAGCTCAGTCAGGGAACACAAGCCATGAGCGAAGGCGTGAAGACTGCCATTTCGGAAATGCGTGGCAATATCAACGGAAAGCTTAACTTGGTTTCCGCCCTGCGCGATTACACCGAAAAGCAAGGTGCCTACTGCGGCAGTGCGAGCAACATGCCCGCCAGCACCACCTTCGTGGTAACGGCTAAGGCCGACGCGTAAATAGATTTACCGCAAGACTAAAAAGACCGCCAGGGTCGATAGGGACAGACCCTTTTGGTGTAGAAAACAGCCTGCAGCCCAAAAACGTTGCAGGCTGTTTTTCTGGCACAAGGATGTCAACACCGCCAAAAGAATCAGTCCCCATTGGCTGCACCCCCCCCGATCACGTCAAGAACTAAACGCCTAAAGGGCGTTTAGCAAAAGTCGGGGCATGCGTCAGTAAATCAGCGAGCGGCGTTCTGACGAGTGCAGGGGAACTGAAAAGCCCATGGGGCTGGCCTTATGCGCCGCCCCAGGGGCTTTGAAATTTTCCTGTGCCGTCAGAACGCCGCACAGCGTCGTGACGTCTCAAACGAACGAAAGGCTCGCTGGAAGCGAGCCTTTCTACTAGTCCATATCGTCAAACGAGAAGGTATCGTCTGCATCGCCGTAACCGGAGAAATCCTTCGATGCGGTAGAAGGCTTCGGTGCAGCAGGGGCAGATGCACCAGGCGTTACCGTAGGCGTAGTATAGGTTGCCACAGCAGGGCTGGGTTCCCATGTGGCAGCAGCAGGCTTTTCTGCCTCGACGCTCTGCTGAGCGCCAGCGGAACTTGCAGCATCAAACGTAGTCATTTCAAGCAATTCGGCAGGAATATCGATACCGGCAGTAACCTCGCCGCCAATCTCAGCAAGGCGCTGAGTTGCAGAGCCGATGAATTCCTTCAGCATATCCTGATACTGCTCACGAACCTTTTCGCGGCTGGAAGAAAGCTCGTTGATGTGGTCGATAACCTTCTGCTTTTCGCTATTGGCCTTATCGAGAATGCGACGTCCTTCATCTTCGGCGTTCCGACGGGTCTGCTCTGCATCGGCCTTGGCCTTAGAAACAATTTCGTCGGCGGTACGCTGAGCAACAATAAGAGCCTGGGCAATAGCAGTATCGTCGCTCTTGCGGTCGCGCAACTTCGCCTCAAGCTCGGCGATCATAGCGTCTTTCTCGGCAACCAAAGCAGGATCGATGCCTGCAGGCTTTGCCTCTTCGTCAGACGCAGCAACCGGGCGCTCGGAGATAACCTCGGTGCGAGAAGCAGAAGCCGCCTCTTTGACCTGGACGCGCAAACGAGCAATTTCGTCGTTCAGCTCGTCGATCTCGGAAGCAACGCGCTCGAGAAATACATCCACTTCATCAACGTCGTAACCGCGACGCTCGATTTTGAAGCTCTGATTCTGGATGTCGGAAGAGGTGATGGCCATAGAAAACTCCCCTTATCTGGCTATTCAAACAGCTGCGCTAGATAAGTACAGCTAAAAAATTTACTATCAGACGTACCCCAAACTGTAACACAAGCAATGCCACGATTGGGCTAACGTCCACCATTCCTCCAATAGGGGGAATGAAGCGCCTGAACAGGTCAAGGAACGGATCGCAGATCTTTCCCAGCGCATGATAGACATCGGTAACAATACCCCCGCCCATGGGGATCCAGGACATCATCACATACACGAAGATCACAAAACTGTATGCATCGGCCAGGCTTACCAAAAGCATGCTGATCATGTACTAAAACTCCTTATGCTCGGAATGGGCACCTTTCGAAGGGCTACGACTTCAATACGCCCTGTTTTGCCAGGTTATGCTTCTCTTCAAGCGTGAGCTCTTTGCCCTGAAGAACAACGAATGTTTTCTCGGCAAGGCAATCGACCTGCGCGGTAAGAGCGGAAGCGACACCGAACGAGAAATCGAGAACGCGCTTGGAGAGGGCGGGATCGGTCTGGCGAAGATACAGCACCACAATCTTGCCCGCACGAACCGATTGGGCAATCGAAGAGACGTCCTCGTACGATGTCGGCTTAAGGACGACGATTTCGCGAGCAAGGCTTGCGCTATGGGCAGAGACGCCACTGGCATCATCAGACGAACCCGAAACCGCGCTAGAAGAAGATGCGGACGGGGTGAACAAGGAGTCAAGACCAGCCGAAGATGAGGCGCTAGCGGATGAGCTGTGCTTATAGGGGGAAACGAAATCGGTATACGACGACGCTGGGATGCTGAAATCTTCAGCGATCTTAGAAACCGATTCCCTTTCTTCGCCCTCCGTGCGATGAGACACGCTAGGAAGCTCCATAGTGGGCTTTGCCGCAACATCGGAAACGCCATAAGCGCTCGTGGTTGCACGGATGTCGCCTGAGCTTACCAGCTGGGCCGAAGAAAAACGACCCGACCGCGAGCCAACAGGACGAGAAGAACCCGTAGAGCGCGTGGTGTATTCCAGACGATCGTAAGGATCGCCATAGGTATCCGGGTCGTAGCCAGAATCATAAGAACCCTGAGCCGGCTCGGGATCACCGTAGTCATCGTAGTAGGGATCATCGTAGTAATCGTCACGACGATCCGAACGACCGCCGCCGAAACCGAGCTTGTCCTTCAAATCGCCGAACAGTTCGCTTGCCGACATAGAGGGACGCGGAAAATCCATGATGGTCTTCCCTTCTGATCAATCAAACAAATAAAGAGACATGCCTTACGCGTTTTCGAACGAATCGCTGAAAATGGCACGCCCAATCCTCACTATGGTAGAACCATAGCGCAATGCCACTGGCCAGTCTTCGGTCATGCCCATAGAAAGAGCAGACAAGCGAGCGGTATCGCTTTCCTGGGGGAACGCGCCGTTGAGCTCCTTTTCCAAGCTGGCAAGACCTAAAAACGTTGTGTTTATAAGCTCATCTTCAGCACGTGGCGCCATACTCATAAGGCCCTCGATTTTAACATGCTCAAGACTGCGGGCCCGTTCGATAATGCCTTTAACCTCGCTTGGCTCAAAACCGCTCTTGCTTTCTTCGCCAGAAACATTTACTTCAAGAAGAACGCGCTGGCACTTGCCGATTGCCCCAGCGGCGGCATCGATTTTGGCAAGATGGGCTTCCTTGCACACCGAATGGATAAGCGTAGCCGCAGAAACAATATCCGGGATGCGACGCGACTGGATATTGCCGATAAAATGCCATTCCATGTCGGGAAATGCCTTTTGCTTGCGGACCAATTCATCAGGACGGTTTTCCCCAAATGCCTTTGCGCCGGCATCGATAGCCAGTTGGACCTGGTCAACGTCCACTGTCTTGGAAACAGCCAGAAGCAAAACTTCTTCCGGATCACGACCAAGTTCCTTGCAAACCTGGTCAACTTCAGAACGTACGTGCTTATATCTCGTTGCCGTGCTCATAGAGGGCGCTCCTTTCGATTCACGTTTTAGCATACCGCGCCTACCATGCTGCCAGGCATATTTTCAGCAACGAACCAGCAACAGAAGACCAAAACGACGCAATCCCTGCCTCGATTGCAAGCAAAACAAACAGCAGCATGAACTTCCAGCTACCACTTCCCCTACCCGGATCAGGCATTAGCGGGTCCTGACGGCGAAGGCGCCGTGACGCCCGCAGGTTCCACCCTGACCACGATATGAGAAGAATTCGTCATTCTCGCATACCGTGCATTTGGCTAGATCGCATATACGCGAACGGTTTACGCCCGCCTGCTCAAGCTGGATGCGAAGCCCTTCAGCCAAATCGATATGGGTGCCGTCAAAAGCGCAGGACTCCCCAAATTGAGATACGAAACGCGCATGGACATCGGGACCCGTTTCAAAGCACTCTGGCCCAATATGCGGACCGATATAGACGTTATAAGCCGAAGCGGCTTCAGCACCCAACACAGCCTCGTCCGCACGCGCTATAGCACGCACCGCTTTCACGGCAATCAGGTTGTCTACCCCGCGCCAACCCGCATGAACCACTGCGAAACGTCCCGTTGGAGAAACAATGACGACGGGTACGCAGTCGGCGTAGCACAGAAGGGCTGCTGCGTCCCTAGCATGCACTACCAACCCATCGGCACTATCTTGAGCCTGCAAGGTTATTGCCTGCGCCTCAGCAGATGAAAGCGACGCGTCGATGTTTTCGGGATCGCCCAGCTCAAGCACTGTATCGCCGTGAACCTGATTCGGAACAAACAAGGACGTGCCCTCGTTTGAAAACGCCTGAAGAACGCGGTGACGGTTTTCCCGAACACTGGCAATGTCGTCTTTCACATGAGAGCCAAGGTTAAGCGAAGCATATGGGCCTTCGCTCACTCCTCCTTCACGTGCCGTAAACGCGATGCGCACACCGGTTGCAGCATAGAGCGCTTCATCGGAATAAGCGGAAATGGATGCAAAACGACCCTTGGTCAACTCAGGGTCGGGTAGAACAAGGGTCGTCATAAAAGCCTTCTTACGCTGAAAGCAAACAATGCAAGTATGTAATTTACTGACGCTTCAGGAAATCAGGGATGTAATCCTCGTCGGCAAAGCGGGGCTCGGAAGGATACAGCGGGCGCTGAGAGCTGCTAGCTTTCTGAGAAGAAGCGACAGAAGAGCCGAATGCGTTATCGCGGCGGCCGAAGTCGATGGCAGGCTGCGAGCTCGTAGCCTTGAAACCGGTTGCAATAACCGTGATGCGGATGGTGTCGCCCAGCTCTTCATCAACGATCTGACCATAGATGATGTTGGCGTTTTCGTCGGCAACGGCTTCAACGACCTTGGCGGCTTCGTCAACCTCGGAAAGAGCCAGATCAGGACCACCGGCGATAGAGAACAGAATGCGCGAAGCGCCCGCAATGGAAGTTTCCAGCAAATTGGAGTTGATTGCCTGCTGAGCAGCATCCAATGCACGGGAATCACCAGAGGCGAGACCGATTCCCATCATTGCCGTACCTGCATCCTTCATAACGGTGCGGATGTCGGCGAAGTCGAGGTTGATCAGACCAGGAATGGTAATAAGATCGGTAACGCCCTGAATGCCCTGGCGCAGCGTATCGTCGGCGATACGGAATGCATCGAGCATGCTGGTCTTCTTTTCTACGATCTCGAGCAGGCGGTCGTTCGGGATAACGATGAGGGTATCTACCTTCTGGGACAGGTAATCGATGCCCTGCTCTGCCTGGTTACGACGAAGGCGGCCTTCGAAGCTAAAGGGCTTGGTTACGATGCCAACGGTAAGGGCACCAATTTCCTCGCGAGCGATTTCTGCAACTACCGGAGCTGCACCGGTGCCAGTGCCGCCGCCTTCACCTGCGGTAACGAAAACCATATCGGCATCGGCAAGAGCTTCGCGAATCTCGGAACGAGACTCTTCTGCTGCCTGACAACCAACCTCGGGGTTGGCGCCTGCGCCCAAGCCGCGGGTAATTTCCTCGCCGATATGGATGGTCTTATCAGCATCGGAAAGAAGAAGGGCCTGACGATCGGTATTTACGGCGATGAATTCAACGCCTTTGATGCCGGCTTCAACCATGCGGTTTACAGCATTCGTGCCGCCGCCGCCAACGCCGACAACTTTGATAACCGCAAGATTATCGTTGCCAAGAATCTGTTGCATTATGTGCTCGCTTTCGATTTCATTTCAGCGCTGCCCCACAAGGGCAGAAAGCCCCAGGAGACACTTGGATTATTTTACACAATGGCCTGCTGATTGCAAAACAACCAGCTTCCTGCTAGGCGCTAAACGGAGCGCCAAACCGGTTTATTCACAACACGCACATTTATGTACGAAATCTTCCCCTCGTGCTCTTTCATGAGCTGCAGGCAAACGCGTTCTTTATCACGAATGTCGTTGGAGTCTCCGAAGGCGATTTCGATGCCGTTTTGCAAGGTGAGCGTAGTTGAATCGCTGCTAGCTGCCGCCACGCTCTTCACCTGACCCGCAAGTTCGGTGGTCATTCCGTCGATTACCCCCAGCGCGTTCTCAACATTTGAGTTGTTGCAATAGGAGCCGGCTTCGGGCGTTGATCCATACGGGATGTCGGTGATCTCGAGCGCATTATCCGCATCGTTGTACACCGAATCGGGCAGCGCCTTGCCTTCGGCGCTGTTGCGATCATCGGGAATCTTCGTAAGCCACATGCCATCGGAAGAAAGAGCCCAACGCTCAACCGTATTCGAACTGTCGACTGTTACAGCAACCACCGCAGAAATGCTTCGCTCGGAAATATTCAGATTGAGCGTATTAGGGAATACGCGATCGACCGAAACGCTTTTCACCCACGGATTAGTGGCCAACCTGGTGGCAATGCCGTTAGCGTCAACATTGAGTAAGGTGGAACCCGCCGGCACGGCAGCTAATTCGGTAAGCTCATCGCTGGAAAGGTGATCTGCACCAGAAACAGTAACCTGCTCTACCGCAAATGCACCAGAATTCGAGAGCACAAACCCGCCTATGCCGAAAACCCCCAGCAGCACCGCAATGGTTACGAAGACCCCCATCACCTTTCGCGATGAGCCTGTTCGTGCCTTGCTGTACCGCGAGGCGTTACGCACTTCGGAAACGCTAACCGAGCGCAAATCCCCATTCTGGTATCTGCCGCCGCCCTGCCGATAAGCAGAGCTCCCGTGAACCGAGCGAGCACCGCCTCCCGAAGACGGTCTACGCGTGCTTGCTTGAGCGGGCCTTCGCGCAGAAGGACGCGACGAGGAGGCGGAGGCATAACCGGAGCGTTGCGAGCTACGTAAAGTGCGACCCTGACTTGGGCGACCTTTCACGGAAGTGGGCCTGGTGGAAACCCTATTCCTCGAAGAAGTCGTTCGGGAACCCGAGGAACTTGACCTCCGTCTGGAGTTCGATGCCATATCGCCTCCTAACCTCTAGCCGTACTTCGTTGATGAGCGTTGCCACGTCTTGTGCTGTGGCGCTACCCCTGTTCACAATAAAGTTAGCATGCTTTTCGGACACTTGGGCATCACCGCACCGCTTGCCCTTCAAACCAGCGTCCTCGATGAGCTTGCCAACCGATTCGCCCTCCGGATTCATGAAGACGCTGCCGCACGTTGGATACTCAAGCGGCTGACTTTCCTTCCTGCGCGAAAGGAGCGAATTCATGCGCTCCGATACCGCACTTGAAAATGCCTTCTGCAGACGAAGCTCGCATTCGACGATTACTTCATCGGGAGAAAACGACGAGGAACGATATCCCCAGGAAAGCTCAGAAGCGACATAGCGACGAAGGCCGCGTTCCGCATTGAACGTGGTGACCGAAACGACGCGCGAGCCGATCCAATCTTGAGCGGTACCCGCGTTCTGAACCAGAGCGCCCCCTACCGTGCCCGGCGTTCCCACGGCAAATTCCATCCCGGAATAGCCATGGTGAAACGCCTCCTGCACCAAGCGGGAAAGCATAGTGCCCGCGCCTACAACCACCGTGCCTTCTTCGTCGAACTGCCACGCCCTAAACTCGCCGGCCAATGCGATAACCACACCCGGATACCCCTCGTCCGACACCAGCAAGTTTGACCCCTTGCCGGAGACGAACCACGAAAGCCCCTCGTCGGCGCAAACTTTCAGCACCGTGGCCAAGGCAGCTATGCTATTCACTTGGGCGTAGGCATGAGCAGGCCCACCTATACGATAGGTGGTATGACGGGCCATAGGCTCGTTAAGCCTTATGTCGCCTTCGAACTCATCGTCGAAACGAAGAAGCTCCAACTCAGAGGCATGGCGAGCAGCCATTATTTGCGGCTCTTTTCGCGCTCCTGCAATGCCGCCAAAAGTTCAGGGCCGACAGAAGTCACATCTCCTGCACCCATCGTGATAATCAGATCGCCCGGCTGAAGCTTTTCCACCAAGAACGGAACCACCTGCATGCGACGATCCACATAGTTGAGATCGGCGGGGTGGTTCGGATTGTCGTAGATCGGCTGCATGAACGTTCTACCCGTAACACCAGGAACCGGAGTTTCGCCAGCGGGGTAAACATCCAGGAACGTCACCATATCGGCCTGGTCAAACGCTTTGCCGAACTCGTCTTTCAGCACTTCGGTGAACAGGCGGATGCGCGAATAACGATGCGGCTGGAACACCACGCATACGCGCTTGAAATCAAGCTCTTTGGCCGCAGCAATAGTTGCAGCGATTTCGGTTGGGTGATGCGCATAGTCGTCGAGGACCGTAACGCCATCGGCCTCCCCAACCAGATCGAAACGACGGCGTACGCCCATAAACCCAGAAAGAGCCTCTGCGGCCTTCTGCATATCCACACCACGCGTCATCAAAAGCGTAAGCACACCTGCAGCATTGAGTGCGTTATGGCGACCAGGGTTCTGCTTGATGCTGCAGGGAAGCACCGTGCCATCAGGCAGTGTTACGGTAAAGGAGATAGATACCCCATGCGTTTCATACTGGGAAACAACGGTATCGCACTCTTCGGAGAAACCGTAGGTTAGCACCTTCTTGCCCGTTTTCTTTGCAGCTTCCACCAAGCCAGCATCTTCGCCGCATACCACGCAGCAGCCATCTTCATGGACAGACCCCATGAAATCGCCAAACAACTGGTAGATTTCATCCAACCCGCTGTAGTGGTCGAGGTGGTCGGCTTCGATATTCGTAACGAGCACCGAAGTAGGGTCGAGATACGTAAACGATTTATCGCTCTCGTCAGCCTCTACCACATAGTATTCGCCTTTTCCGCAATGCGCGTTCGAACCGTAGGCGCGAACGATGCCACCGATAAGGAACGTGGGATCGAAGCCCATGGCATCGAGTGTGGATGCCAGCATGGAAGAAGTAGTGGTTTTGCCATGCGTGCCGGCAACAGCCAACGTATCGTGGCCAACGCCCAATGCAGCCAGCATCTTGGCACGGTGCCAGATAGGCAGGTTGCGCTTTTTTGCCTCGATGAACTCGGCGTTGTTTTCGAGAATAGCGGTGGACACAACCACAACATCGGGATCGAGCCCTTCAAGATTAGATGCGCTCTGGCCGATAAATACTTTAACACCCGCTTCGCGCAGCTGCTGGGTATAGCGGCTTTCGCGAAGATCGGAGCCGGACACTTCCATGCCCTTTTCCTTTGCAACACGAGCGATACCGCTCATGCCAACTCCGCCGATGCCGATGAAATGTACTTTATTAATGCGATACTC
>JAUNWY010000002.1 GCA_030540085.1 Eggerthella sp. | reverse complement strand
TTCCATGGGTTATACCCTAAGAGCAAACCACCCGCTATGCGGGTGGTCATGATTTCTCTGGTATCGAGTTCATCTCTCTGCGCCTCATGATGCCTTTCTGCGCAATTGGGGGGTTATGGGCAAAAGGGGTTTTGCGCTGATTCGGGCTCATATGCTATCGGCTAGCCAGACATTTTTTGTCCTAGAGCTCCTTTTGCCTATGACCCCCCCCATAGGACTGTTCCGGACATCGCTATGCAGTGCTGAGCCCGCCCCATCGTATCCATCGCCGCTCGTAGCCATGTTCCAAATCCACCCATTTATAGCGCATTCCCGATGCTGCTCGAAGTGCTGCTGGGCAAACCTTGCTTACAGCGCCATCCCGAAGTTGCCTCGGGAGCTCAGAAACAAAAATTCCGCCTTGGTTGCAACTTTTTTGCGATTAGGGATTGTTGCAAGCTCCTCAATCGCGGATTGCTGCCCAAAAAAGCGGCGAAAATGGCTGTGTAGAGGCTTATTGCTGCCTTGTCAGGGTGGAAGGGAATCCCCAATCGCAAAAAAGTTGCAAGAAAGTCGGGATTATTGTTTTCGCAACGGGTTGAGTACTGCAACGGGACAGATTCGGCGAAAAACGTGCGAGGCCAGTGACGGCAACGGGGCGGATCTATGGAAAGGTGCGGGGTTGCGACGGTAGTGGAGCGGATCACGCGAAGCGACGGCAGCAGGGAAAATCCCGTGAAAAAGGGATGAAGGGGAGCGGCAGCTCGGCATCGTCGTTGCGTTTTGCGACAGTTGCTTTTGCTGCGAGCTATGAGCAGGATTTCTGAGTCAACGGCAAAGGGTTTGCGACTTTGAGGCGATCAATTGGATGCGTCTAAAATAATTTCAAATAGGGTCTTGTGCTCAGTTTTGATTGCTAGTAAACTATCGCAAGTCGCTTAAGACATGGGGTGTTAGCTCAGTTGGTTAGAGCGCCGGCCTGTCACGTCGGAGGTCGCGGGTTCGAGTCCCGTACATCCCGCCACTTTGCATGTAAGGCTTGCCGCAAGGCAAGCCTTTTTGCTTTCTGGCTGCTGGTATTCGACCGGCTAAAGAACATGTCTCTAGTTAAGTCCAATCCCCACGTTGGCATGTTTCTTATCGTTTCTTGCATGGTGTATAGTAAGCAAGTTCGACTTTAAATTGCGTACGGCAAATGTTGCAATCGATACCAGGAGGGTGGAAACGCGATGGGCGATTCTCGTCAGACGAAGCCAGTAGAAATTGCTGCGTTCGACTTCGACGGTACCTGCATATCGGGCAATTCTCCAGTTATCTTGGTGAGCCATCTGGTTCGAAAGGGCCTCTTGGGAAAGGGCACCCTTTTGCGCATTCTTTGCTGGGGCGCTGCCTACAAGCTCCGTCTGCCGCAGAATGAAAGCTGGGTTCGCGGTGCAGTGTTCTCCGCCTTTGAGGGCAAGAAGAAGGAAGAAGTCGACGAATACCTGCGTGACTTCTACGATAGCCACCTGGAAAAAATCTTCCGCGTTCAGGCTAACGAAGTAATTGAGGAACATCGCGCTGCGGGTCGTGAGGTGTGGGCGGTAACGGCAACGTTTGAGCCCCTTATCCAGCAGGCAATGACGAAACATGGCTATACCCAGGCGTTTTCCACCCGAATGAAAACCGATTCCGATGGTCGCTATACGCGTGAGGTGGAAGGCTTGCCGGTGGAGGGAAGCCAGAAGCTCGAGGTTCTTACCCGTGAGGCCAATGCCCGATTCGGGGAAGGGAATTGGGTCCTAACCCATGCTTATGGTGACCATCATTCCGATCGAACCCTGCTCGCCGCAGCCGAGCACCCTTTTGCGGTTACTCCCGATAGACCCCTGCGTCGCACTGCGCACAATCGGAACTGGCCCATTTTGAACTGGCGTTAGGTCTTCTCATTTTTGCCAAATTGCATAAGTGCCCAGTGCGTTGTTTGTGCAGTTTCATCGAGTATTGCGACTGCGGCAACGTTGGCTTAACGCTTTGTAACAGAGTCCGGTCCGCCGTTCACCCTATGGGAATTTGACGGATAATGGGTTTGTTTGAGCAGCCTGCATGGGGGCGGAATACAATTAAGTGCGATTAACGAACTCACATATCAGCGTGCTCCCCTTCGCCGGTTGAGCACGTTTGCAACTATTGTTACCTGCCAAGGAGGTGCACCAGGATGAGTGAAGATACCGCAAGTGGCCAAGTTCCCTTCCAGGACAGTCGCTCCAATTCTTCTCAGGCATACCTTAAGCGTGCCGCTTCCGCGGTTGCGGAAGGGGATAGCGTTCTCGGTATCCACCTATATCTTGCTGCTTATGAGCGCGCATTGCGCGAAAGCATCATGCCGGGCGAAGAAGTGCTTGAGGGCATGAGCAAGGCGTGGGATTTGGCTATCAAAACCAAGCAACGTTCCCTTGCTGAATATATCTTTGAAAAACTCGAGCCTTATTGGGACAGCAATGAAGTTTCCCGACATGCCGACGAACTTCAGCGTTTGGCTTTCGACAAGCTCGAAGAATACGGCTTCGACCGTGACGCAATTGAAGGCATGGCCGACATGGTAAATCAGGATCTTATGGATGCTGCGCCCGATATGCTGTGCCGCTTTGAGGAAAGCGCCCCCGCTGCGGCGCCGGCTTCGGCTCCTGCTGAAGCTCCCCAGGCTGCTGTGGGTTCTGCGCAGAATGCTTCGGCTTCGGCGGAGGCCAACCAGTCTTCGGCTGACGCCAATCGTGAGCAGGCAGTGAAAGACCTCACCTCGCTCATCTTCGGCCAGACCTCCGAGGCGAAAGCTGAGCCTGCGGTGCCCGAGCAGCGCTTCGACTATCGATCGCTGGTTGGATTTGGCAATGCTATCGCAACTATGGGAGAGTTGGGCGTTGGTCGTTCACGTGACCCTGAGTTTGCGCGCTTCGTCGCCACGCTCAATGCCCGCCATGGCTTGCCTGGCATTCCACGACTGGGCACCTTGCTGTTCCGCTGCCCCGCTCGCGAAGATTCCAACTACTTTATGGTTGCTACCGCTGGCGAATTGAATATGCCCGCAATACGTATGCGCCTCGATCAAAATGCGCAGGGCCAAGCGGTGCTGTGTGTAATGGCGTCAGCCGATTTCAAATCGCGCATCTCTGGTGTGCCGCGTGCCGGCTTCGAGTCGCCGACTGTGGTTATCCTCGAAGATTTCGATTTGTGGGATCTTCCCGATTTTGATCCGCAGCTTGCCGAGAATCCCGTGCAGGGCCTTCTTCAGATGCAGTTGTCCCGTGGTGCCCGTGAAGCTTTGGCGCTTATCCAGACAGCCCTTGAAAGCCCCGAGGCAACGGTTCTCATTTCCGCATCCGAGCCAAGCGATATCGATCCGTTTTTTTGGGAACTTATCGGGTCTCAGTATCAGATCATTGATATCGAACTTCCCAGCGCACGTGAACGTCGCGAGATTTGGCGAGAAGTCCAGGCGCAGCATCCTTCTACTCGAGGCTTGGATGCTACTCGTATGGTGGAGCTCTCTCGTGGTCTTTCTCGTTTTGAGATCCTTGCCATTGCAAGCGAGGCGGTCGAGGAGGCTTATCGGAAGAGCATTGCCGAAAATCGCTTCTGCGCAGTTGAGACCGGCGCGATGGTTTCTCGTTTGGCCAACTTCCAGCCATTGGATTCTGCGGAGTATCGTTGCATGGAGGATATGGCGGTTGAAGAGCTGCGCCGGAGTACTTCCGATTTCGACGATCTGCTGGAGGACTAACGGCTAATGAGCATTACGCGTCGTTGCGACTATGCATGTCGCATCATTCGCGCCGCTTATCGTAGCGGCGACACGTATATCTCCATCGCGGAGGTGGCTGAACAGGAGAGCATTCCCTATTCTTTTGCTCGCAGCATCCAGCACGAATTGGTGAAAGCGGGCCTGCTGAAAACCATTCGCGGCGTGAAAGGCGGCCTTGCTCTGGCGTGCGACCCCTCGAAAACCACTGTGCTTGATGTTCTCGAAGGGGTAAATGGCGGCATAAGCATAGCAGATTGCACGTGCGCTGATTACCCGTGCGTCCATAAGGATTGCTGTTCATTCAATGCCTTGTGGTGTGCGTCGAATGCGTTGATAAGTCATCTTTTTGCTTCCGTTACCTTGGAGGGGCTTTTTACCCAAGGCGCAAACCATCCTGCTATTCAGGCGGCATTTGCTTCATGTGAAAATGCGCCGGTTGCCGAGTAACATGGTTTCCCAAATTCCATCAACCTGTTCTGACGAGCTGAGCCCCGAAGAACAAGCTCTTGTCGCTAAAGTATGGAACGAAGGCGCACGCCTATATCGCGATTTGCCTTGGCGCAACGTGGACGACCCCTATGCCGTTATGGTTTCCGAGATCATGCTTCAGCAAACCCAGGTTGCACGTGTTGAAAAGTATTGGCAGCGTTTTATGGCGTTGTTTCCGACCCTGGATGCATTGGCAAGCGCCGAGACGTCCCTTGTTTTGGAAATGTGGCAAGGGCTTGGGTACAACCGCCGTGCATTGGCGTTGAAAGGTACGGCGGAAATATGCTCACGTGAATTCAATGGGCTGCTCCCCGAGTCTTCGGAAGAGCTGCTGGCACTTCCTGGCATCGGAAAGGCTACGGCGGGAGGCATCATGGCGTTCGCCTACCAGAAGCCCTCAATGTACCTGGAGACAAACGTGCGCACGGTGTTCATCCACGAATTGTTTCCGGGGCGCGAAAAGGTTTCCGATAAAGAATTGGAGCCTTTGGTGCGGCGTACGTGCTCCACGACAGACCCTCGCGGTTGGTATTACGCTCTGCTCGATTATGGCAACTACCTGAAATCAACGATGCCCAACCCCTCTCGACGGTCGAAGCACCATACGAAGCAATCGAAATTTGAAGGGTCGCGGCGACAGAAGCGGGCGGAACTGGTTCGTTTCGTTCTTGCTCAACGCGAAGCAGGTTTCTGCGAGCTTGTTTCCGCTCTTTCTGCCTTCGAAAAGAAGCAGGGCAGGGAAGCACCCGAAGAGGATCTGGTCCGCTCTATTGCGAACGATTTGGTTGCCGAGGGATTCTTCTCCCAGGAAGGCGAAGGGGAGAATGCTCGGTACTTTGCTGATTAAGACTTGCTAGAGCAGTGAGCCGGACAATCGCGTGCGCAAACATGAGGAAAGCGCTCGGTACTTTGCCGCTTAGGGTTTGCAAGAGCATTGCGTAGCGTCAGCTTCGCGGTGGGCTCGAAGCAAAGACCCTTGATGTTATAAGCAAACTGCCCGCTGCCGTTTTGAACTGCCTCCCATTTCTTGGACATGAGAAATGGGAGGCAGTTCGTTTGGAGGCAGCGGGCGCTTTTGATTGCGATAGGGTGGGTTTACTCGGCGGGATAGGATCCAAGCACTTTAACTTCGCGGAGCTTCAGGCGGAGGCAATCGAGTGCGGTTTTGATGGCGGGATTGGCCGGTGTGCCTTCGATGTCGATGAAGAAGAGGTAATCTCCCAGCCCTTGTTTGGTAGGACGGCTCTGGATCATGGTCAAGTTTACGTTGGCGTAGTTCAGCTCGGAGAGGATCATCAGCAGGGAACCAGGCTTATCGGCGTTCAGCGAAAGAGCCAGTGTGGTTTTCATGTTGTCGCTCTCGAGTACCGGTTCGTGGCCTTGGCGGGCAATGAGCACGAAGCGCGTCTGGTTGCCGTAATGATCTTCAATGCCTTCTTCGGCAATGGTACAGTCGAACAGCTGTCCTGCAAATTTGCTGGAAATTCCCGCCACCGTTTTGTCTTGAGCTGCCTTGCGCGCACCTTCTGCGGTGGACGAAACGGCCAAGCGCGGCACGGAGGGGAAGTGGGCATCGAGCCAGCGACGGCATTGCGCTAACGCTTGCGGGTGGCTGGCGATAGTGGTTATCTCATCAAGGGAGGATTCCGGGTTCACCATGAGGCAGTGGTGGATGTTAAGCACGGTCGAACCCATGATGCTCACGCCGCCCTTGAATGCCAAGGTGTCGAGCGTGGCGGTAACCACGCCTTCAAGTGAGTTTTCGATCGGCATAACTCCGAATTCGCAACGACCGCGATCAACCGCTTCATGGACTTCGTTAAAGGAAGGACACTCCACGAATTCGGGGTTTTCGCAGCCCATCTTCTTTGCAAAAAGACGGGCAGCCTCGTCGGAGTAGGTTCCTTGCGGTCCGAGGTAGGCGATGGTTGCGTTGCTCATAGAGCGTCCTTTCTGGGATAACGATAATTTGCCTATGATAACGCTTTATTAAGAAAACGCTGTGATGCTCGTGCTTCTAGCCTTTGGATTTAATGCCGCCTTAACAGGGCGGTGGTGCTGTTTTGGCAGTCTGCGTGGGTGTTGTTGCCGGTGGTGGGCTCGATTACCCGTTGCGACCGGTAGGGAGGTATTGAAGTTGTTGCCTCAGTCCAGGCGTAGGCAAACATGTTGTCTGCGTAAAAGCAAGGCATTGTTGCCGAGAACTTCCAATTCTGAAGTGGATGCACCAGCGCGGCTATAAGGCGGGATTTTCGCCAAAATGCCGATGGATAAAAAACAAACTATGGGTATTAAAGAAAAACATCTATCCAAAAAAACGGATAGGACGAACAGCAAAATATGTCCATTATTTGAAGAACTATTGTTGATTGCCGAGCATTAATTCAGTCCAAACTCGCATTATTTAAAGAATAGAACGGTCAAAATAGTCGAAATGACCTAAAACAGCCAAGGAATCAGTTTTAATCGCTGAAAAGTGGAGAAATAATGTGTTACTCGAAAATAAGGCAGTAACATTTTCTGACCATTGGCGGGAATTACTCGATATTCGGCAATTAACCAGTCTTTTTTGGGAACAAATCAACGAGAATATGCATCAGAAGTTTTGTAGGACAAAGACACCCTTAAGGAGGTGTGCACATGGTAACAGAGGCTATTAGTCCGGAGTTTCTGAGCAAGCTCGAGGCACGCGGTGTTTCTCGTCGTAGCTTCATGAAGCTCTGTGGCTCTCTTGCCGTGGCTGCAGGCTTGTCTGAGCTGGCAGCACCTCGCGTTGCTCGCGCGATCGAGGATTCCGTTATCGGCGCAGAATCTGGCGGCCTGTATCCCGCAATCTGGATCGAGGGCGCTTCTTGCACTGGTTGTACGGAGTCGTTCGCACAGGTAGATGCCCCTGATCCCGCAACCGTAGTGTTGGAAATGGTTTCCCTCAACTATTGTGAGACCCTTTCCGCTGCTGCAGGTTGGTCCATGGAAGAAGCAAAGGCACAGACGATCGAGGCCGGAAACTACATCCTCATTTACGAAGGTGCAGTTCTGGAAGGTTGGAACGGCGAGGCGCTGCGTGTTGCCAATGAGCCCGGTACCGACCACTTGGTCCATGCTGCAGAGAACGCAAATGCAGTTGTTGCTCTTGGTTCTTGCGCAGTAAACGGTGGCTGGATGGGTGCAAACCCCAATTCCGCTGGTGCGCTGGGCGTTCAGCAGTACCTGAAGAAGCAGGGTATCGATACCCCGGTTATCAACATCCCCGGCTGCCCTGCTAACCCTGAATGGCTCGAGGCTGTTCTCGTAGACGCAATCCTTGTTGGCAAGCTCCCTGAGCTCACCGCTGACAACAAGCCCAAGGTCATCTTCAACCAGACCATTCACGACAACTGCGAGCGTCGTGGTCACTTCGAGAATGGCGAATTCGTTTACGCATTTGGCACCGAAGAAGAAGCCAAGGGCTACTGTCTGTATCCCATGGGCTGCCGCGGTCCTCAGACCAAGGCTAACTGCGGTGTTGTTCGTTGGAACCATCGTCGTTCTTGGTGTGTCGCATCTGGTGGTCCCTGCATCGGTTGCTGCACGGCCAACCCCAACGACCCCGGTGAGAACTGGGTTGAAACCAACACCCCCTTCCGCGCACGCTTCCGCGATCTGCGCATTGGTGGCTTGGTTGTCCAGCCTGAGGCAATTGCTTGGACGCTCACGGGCGTTGTGGCTGCCGCACTCGTTATCCACGGCTTCGGCATGAAGAAGATGGGCCGCACCGACGGTGGCGCAGACTTCGAGCCTATCCGCGAATGGGATAAGAAGCATCCCAACGAGTCCATCGGCCAGTACGACGAAGAAGTTCTGAAGGGAGGCAAGTAACCTATGGCACGTTCCGTAATCGATCCCGTAACCCGTATTGAGGGTCATCTCCGCGTAGAGATGGAGGTTGAAAACGGTGTTGTTTCCGATGCTTGGGTTTCCGGCGGCTGCTTCCGCGGCATGGAGCTCGTAGTTAAGGATCGCACGCCTGAAGATGCTGCTCACATCGTGCAGCGCATCTGCGGTGTTTGCCCCGTATCCCACTCCCACGCTGCAACCATTGCTGCTGAAAAGGCATACGGCATCACCATTTCCAACAATGCCCGTATCATCCGTAACCTCATCGAGGGCGCACAGTTCCTGCACAGCCATATTCTGTGGTTCTACACCTTGGCTGCTCTGGACTACGTAAACCCCCTGAACGCTCTGAAGGCAAACGTAGGCAGCGCCTACGACCTGGTAGAGGCTGCAGGCACTTCCTGCCAGTCCGACCTGAAGGCCCTTCAGGAGCGCCTCGCCAAGTTCGCAGAAAATGGTCAGCTGTCCATCTTCTCCGGCAACTGGTGGAAGAACGGTCAGTCCGATACCGAGTTTAAGCTTCCTGCCGAACTCGACCTTATCGCTACCGCTCATTACATCGAGGCTCTTACCATGCAGTCCAAGGCATCTGAGGTTTGCGGTCTTCTCGGCGGCAAGATGCCTCATGTTATGACCATCGTTCCCGGCGGTACCTCTTTCGTTCCCACGGAAGAAAAGCTCGACGATCTGTGGTCTCTCGTTCACGAGCTGCGTGACTGGATCAAGGCAACCATCATTCCCGACACCAAGGCTATTGCTCCTTATTACAAGGAAGCTCTTTCCTTCGGTAAGGGCTGCGGTCGTTATGTTGCTTGGGGCGTTTTCGAGCGTCCGAGCTTCGCTCTGGCTGATCGCTACCTGCCTTCTGGCGTTATCGATGAGAACCTTAATCTTTCCGAGGTTGACGTTGACCTTATCAAGGAATACATCGGTCATTCCTGGTATGTGGGCGACTCCGATCTCAACCCCCGCGAAGGCATCACCGAGCCTGAGTTCACTGAGTACTACAAGGCTGGCACCCTGCGCGAGGAAAATGGTCACGAGATCGGCGATATCAACGATCGCTACTCTTGGTCGAAGGCACCTTCCTACGATGGTAAGTGCATGGAAGCTGGTCCGTTCTCCCGTGTTCTGGCTGCTTACCTGCGTGGCAACGAGTTCATCAAGCCTGCTGTTGACGGTCTGTGCGCCGACCTCGGTCTTACCATTCCTCAGCTGCAGAGCACCCTTGGTCGCGTAGCTGCTCGTAACATCGAGCCCATCTACATCGCCGAATGCATGGTTGAATGGGTTGACGAGCTCATCGAGGCTGTTAAGGGCGGCGACTCCGAGTACTTCCGCACTCCCGAAACCATCACGGGCGAAGGCACGGGCCTTTGGGAAGCACCTCGTGGCGCACTGTTGCACACCGAAAAGGTTAACAACGGCAAGATCACCGATTACCAGATCATTATTCCTACCACCTGGAACATCGCTCCCCGCAACGCCGAAGGCGTACAGGGCCCGTTGGAGCAGGCTCTTATCGGCACTCCCGTTGCTGACGTTGATATGCCTATCAATGCCCTGCGTACGGTACACAGCTTCGACCCCTGCACCGCTTGCGCAGTGCATGTGACCGAGCCTTCCACCGGTAAGCACTTTGAAACCGTTACCAGCCCTTGGGGGGTGAAGTAAATGGCACATTTGGCTCATTACCGTGAAGCGCATCCTCTGCCGATGCGTATCACCCATTGGATCAACCTTAGCTGCATGGTTCTTCTTATCCTTTCTGGCTTCCTGATCCACTTCCCGTTCTGGGCAGCCCTTACGGGTGTTGCTCGTGGTCTGCACGTATTCTGTGGCATTGTATTGCTTGTCAACTGCATCGTGCGCTATGTGCTGGCATTCCTGGTTACCTCTGCTCCTACGGGTGGCACGCGTAACCGTATCCGCGACTACAAGACCTGGATGCCCCAGGACGACAATAAGCATCAGCTTATTCCTTGGATCAAGTACTACCTCTTCATGAAGAAGGATCATCCGCTTTCTGCAAAGCTCGGTGTTCCTCAGAAGATTTCCTACTTTGCCATCGGTATCCTGATCCTTATCATGGCCTACACAGGTTTCTGTCTGTGGATCCCCACCTCTGAGTGGACCTTCTTCGCAGCTGGTACCGCTTTTGTTGGTGGTGCGATGTCTATGCGCATCATCCACTACTTCATGATGTTCGTATTCATCATCTTCACCATGCTGCATGGTTACCTCGTATTCATCGAGGGCACTGCTAATGCAAACCTCATGTTCTTCGGTAAGGAGCATGGTGGCCTGGTTTACGATCCCAACCGTCACGTTATCGTTGGCGAGGATCATTCCGTAGACCAGCACTAAGCAATACCGCAAGGTAGAAGCGCTTAATTTAAGAGCCCAGCCGTAAGGCTGGGCTCTTTTTTTTCATTTTGGCTACTTTTTTGTCAGGTGAAAACAACCGAGGTGGCGGTGGATCGGTTGAGCGAAAGAAACCGAGATGAATCAACTACCGCGTTCTTTGGAATACCAGGTATTCGTTGAGAGTGCCTGTGCGTCCATCTGCTTGAAAGCGAGCCTTTAAACGGCCTTCGTTCGTAACGGCACTTGTAAGAGCACCGATCTCTTCATCTGAAAAACTATGGCAATAGCGGTAGGCTCCTGTTTCTTTTTTCCAGCCCAACAGGCAATCGCCTTTGTCGAATTGCTCTTTGGCGTATCCAAGCTCTGCAATGCCTGATGCGGTGATTGCTTTTGCCTTGCTGGCAAGCCCCTCGTCGGTCAAGAAGCGCCAAAGGGAAACAAAGGCAAAACCGCCTGGCTTAGTTGCCCTTATCAACGCCTGCAGGAACGTTGCACGCCATTCCGGGAGGGGGATATGGTGCAGAAAGCCGAACGATACGCTTAAATCCGCCTGCGCATCGAATCGGAGCACATCGGCTAAGGTGCCTGATTGCAGCTCTTTCATGACATCACAGTGAGTGAACGAGACGGAAACGTTCGAGGGAAGCTGAACGCCGTTTTGAGCAAGTTCGTCGCAGGCGTCAAGTGCCTGGACTTTGATGGCGGCATTTGGCGCAAAGTGAGCCAAATGCTTTTCGAAGCGAAGATTTCCGCAGGCGACATCAAGTAAATGGAATTGCTCCTGAAGAGAGTGCAGATGAATGGCTAACCCTGATTCCTCAAGGCAGCGATTCCAGCCTGGCCAGGTGTTGTGGCGGGTATCGGAAAATGAATTCGCCCATGTGCGGTAAAAGCGATTGTTCAGCTCGCAGAGTTCTTGGGCGAATAAAGGATCCATGGTTGCCTTTCTTGTTGGTTTGTCTTTAGTGCTAGGGGCAGTGCCCATGTGCTCAATTTGCATGCTCTGCCTGCGGCCGACAGGCTGTGCCAGCCTTCGCGTGCGGGGAATCTAGCGAACAGCAAGCGCCCGAGGGCGTCTATGGTTGCTGCCTGAACGCAGGAAGCCTGAGACGTGGGCGCGCATTGCATCCCCGCAAGCGAGGGAGGTAACGTGTCTGTTCGCGCACTATCGGCGGTTTCTTGGTCACGTCTCCGCAGACGAGGGGCGGGGCTTCGGTTCTGCTGCGGTAGAGCGAGCCCACTAAATCAGCTTGCGCATTAAGCTTATTTTCGCATTACTTTAGCTTGCTTTTCGCATCGCTTTCTCATCTCTTTCTCATCTGCTCAATATCGTTGACTTATAAGCGTTTTCGCGAAAAGGAGCAGCATATGAGTTTGGTTTTGAGTCATAGAACGGCACTGGAATTGTATCGCTCTTCGATGATGCCCGTTTCTGGTTATGAAAAGGTGCCTTTCCTCTCGCTTTCGGTTCCAACGCGTAATGACGTCGAGTGCTATCGTGCTTTGCCAATTCGCACTTCCCATATACCGCTTCATTGCGTTGTACCCAAGCCAAGGAACCGTAGAAATATTAAAGATGGTCATTGCCATGTGTTCGGCGGTGAAATGAACGCAATCCGTCTGCATAAAAGCATGGATGAGTCTTTCCTCTGCGTTGTTTCACCTGAGGTGCTGTTTTTGGAAATGGCTGCGCAGCTTTCTGGGATTGAGCTGGTGAAGCTTGGTTATGAGCTGTGCGGGGTGTATTCGCTTCCCATGTCTCAGCCCAACTATGCAGGAACGCCTCGCGGATTTTCCAGGAGGAAGGCGCTCACTTCCGTTGAGAGGTTAACGGCCCATGTTGCATCGCAGGGCAGCAATCGGAGTGTCAAAAAAGCCCGATGGGCGCTTCGTTATGTGCTTGACGGCTCCGCTTCGCCGAGAGAAACAGAGTTGAGCATGTTGATGGTCTTTCCTCGGAAATTAGGTGGGTATGGCCTTGAGAAGCCGGAAATTCGGCATGAATTTGCCACTTCGAGCGATGTGCTGCTGTTTTTATCGGGAAAGAGCGCTGCCTTTGATCTGCATTGGCCTGATGCTGGTGTGTCGTTAAGGTATGGAGACCGAACGGGTAGAGGGGATGTTGATGAGCGGAAACGGAATCAACGGCAAACTTCTTTGGGATCTTCTGGATCAAGGGTGCTTCATATAACCAATCGAGATTTCAGGTATGTCGAAAGACTAGATGAAGTTGCCAATGCGGTAGCCCGATGCCACGGGCGCCACCTTCGCAACGATTTGCAGTACGACTTTGTCGTCAGGCAGGCTGAGCTGCGCAAACGGGTATTGAGCGACAATTAAAAAAAGAAGGCTCAGTCCATTGAACTGAGCCTTCTTTGAAACAAGCTTTATCCGAATGCTACGGAAGGATAAAGGAGAGAACGCTGGATTCTGCGAATACCAGTACGCAGAGAACTGCCAGCATGCCGATACTCCAAGGGATAACCTTCTTGAACAGGCTCGACTCGTGCTCGCCTGTGGTAACGGCAGCAATAGCCAAGGACTGAGGCGAGATCATCTTGCCGATAACGCCACCCATGGTATTGGCGGCAAGGAACAAATCGGGAGAAACGTGGGCAAGCGAAGCGTTTGACTGCGCAGCTTCATACTGCAAGCTGGAGAACAGGGCGTTTGCGGATGTATCGGAGCCGGTAACCGCGGTTCCGACCCAGCCAAGTACCGGGGAAAGCAGCGCGAAGAGGGAGCCAGTGTGGGCAAGGAACTGACCGATGGAAATGGTCATGCCCGAGAAATTCATGACGTAAGCCAGACCCAGAACCATAACGATGGTCAAGGAAGAGAAGCGCATTGCCCAGAAGGTCTGACAGAGCTGTTTGCCGGACATGCCCAGGGTGATGCGATACTTGCCCTTCTCGTTGAAGATGCCGTATACGATGGTGGTGATCAAGCCAGCGATAAGGAGCATGGTGCCGGGGTTAGAGAGCAGGTTCAGGTTGTAAGTGGTGCCAGGATCCTTGCCTGCGGCATTCAAGACATTGCCTGCGAGGCCGGGGAAGGGGATCTTGATGTCGGTGCTTGCGAGCAGTGCAGGAATGCCCAGCTTGCAGATAGCGAATACTACTACAACGATGATGTAGGGAACCAGGGCCATCCAGGCGCGTACGGGAGCGAGTTCTGTAACTTTGCCCTCGGAGATGGGCTCCATACCGAAGCGTTCGCGAGCGTCGTTGACGTTCTTGGGCTTAACGAAGTGCAGGAAGATAACGCTGATGCCAAGAGAAACAAGGGAAGCAACCACGTCGGTAAGTTCGTAAGCGAAGTGGTTGGAGCACCACCACTGGGTGATTGCGAAGGAGGCACCGATAACCAGAGCGTGCATCCAGCAGTCGCGCAGGCCTTTCTTGCCGTCCAGGATCAGAACAACCAGCAAAGGAACAAAGAGAGCGAAGAGCGGTGCCTGATAGCCAACGATAGCGGCAACGTGCTGAGCCGATTCGAGGGCAACAGAGGCATCGCCGCCAGCAACCATGTTACCTGCGGTGGTGATGGGGGTACCGGCTGCGCCATAGGCAACAGGAGCGGTGTTCGCGATGAGAACTGCCAGAGCTGCCTTGGAGGGCTTGACACCTAGGGCGAGGATCATGGTAGCGGTGATGGCGATGGGGGCACCGAAGCCAGCAAGTGCTTCGAGCAGACCGCCGAAGCAGAAGGCAACGAGGACTGCCTGGATGCGGATGTCGCCGCCGCCAACGATATCGAACAGGCTCTTCAGGTCTTCAGAGCGTCCGGAAACAACCGTAACCTCGTAGAACCATACGGCCATGATGATGATGAATACGATGGGGAATGCGCCATAGCAGGCACCCTGCAAGCCGGAAAGGGCAGCGAGGTTAGCAGGCATGCCGAACGCGAATATTGCAACTACCAGCGCAACTACCAGCGCAACGAGCGCGGAAACGTGCGCTTTTGCCTTTACGCCCACCAGCATAACGAAGAATGCCGCGAGTGGAATGCAGGCAACCAAGGCCGACAGGGCAAGACTGCCTGCGACTGGATCGACCACAGCTTGGAACATAGGTTTCTCTCTTTCGAATAGGGGACACTCTGCTCTTGCTTATGCAAAAAATAGAACATCCCAATACTAGGGATTCGAGTTTCGCTGGCACTGTGAATCTGTCAAACGGGCAAATCTAGGGAATAAAGGGAGCCGTTTTTTTGAAAAATGCATCACAAACGTATAGTGAACGCCGTTCGCCGAGCAGGTAAAACCGCTATGATCGCAGATAGACGAAAGCGTTGCTGGGTGCGAATGTCTCCTGATGCATCTGTTGGTTTTACAAAGGCTCAACAGGTCCCGCCCTGCCTTCGTAGAGCCTTGTCTCTGCCCAAACGTTTTCTTGAATCGTGTTAGCGAGCGTAAGCGAAGGAGTGCCTCATGCCATACCGCTGTCTATATTCGCCTATCATGATCGGCCCAATGGAAGTGCCGAATCGCTTTGTGGTTCCCCCGATGGGAAACAACTTCGCCAACTCTGATGGGAGTTGGTCTGACCAGTCGCGTGCTTACTATGAGGTGCGAGCGGCTGGCGGCTTCGGTTTGATAACCATCGAGGCTACGGTGGTGCATCGCGGCGCGAAGGGCGGACCCTTGAAGCCTTGCCTCTATAGTGATGGTTCCATTCCCAGCCTGCGTGCCGTTGTCGATGCCTGCCATAGGCACGGAGCCAAGGTCTCGGTGCAGCTGCAAAACGCTGGCGCGGAGGGCAATGCGAGAAACGCAGGAGCGCCATTGCAGGCGGCATCTCCCATTCCTGCGGCATGCGGGCGCGATGTTCCTGAAGAGGTGCCAACCAGGAAGGTATATGAGTTGGTTCAAGGCTACGGAGATGCTGCCGAGCGCGCTCTTCGAGCGGGTGTTGACGCGGTGGAAGTGCATATGGCCCATGGCTACCTGGTCGGTTCGTTTATTTCCCCGCGAACCAATAAACGTATCGACGAGTTTGGCGGATCGTTTGAGAATCGAATGCGCTTTCCCCGCTTGATCTTGGAAGAGATACGAAGACGTGTTGGGGACAGGATGGCGGTGCTCTGCCGCATCAACGCGGCTGACGAAGAGCCAGGCGGCATCGATGTAAACGATGCGTGCGTTATTGCCCGTTACCTTGAGGAATGCGGCGCTGATGCGTTGCACATTTCTCGTGCGGTTCATTTGCGAGATGAGTTTATGTGGGCCCCCACTTCGGTGCACGCTGGATTCAACGCTGATTTGGTGGCAAAGATCAAAGAGTGCATTAGCATTCCGGTTATTTCCGTGGGCCGTTTTACCGATCCGTATTTGCCCGAGCTTTTGATCGAACAGGGAAAGTGCGATCTTGTGGCGTTCGGCCGTCAGAGCTTGGCAGACCCCGAGATGCCTCGCAAATACGCCGAAGGCCGCGAAGAGGATACAATGCCGTGCATCGCTTGCCTTCAGGGGTGCGTTGCCAATATGTATGCAGGTAAGCCCATACGTTGTTTGGTAAATCCCCGTTTGGGGCATGAGTGCGAAACCGTGCCAGCTGCAGTTGCGGCTAAGCGCATTGTCGTGGTCGGCGGTGGTGTTGCGGGGCTGGCAGCAGCTACCATCAGTTCCGAGCGCGGACATGACGTGATTCTGCTTGAAGAGGCGCCCACGCTGGGCGGGAACATGCGTCTGGCATCGTTTCCACCTGGCAAAGGCCTTATTGCAGATATGGTTCGTTCGTGGGTGGTGCGCGCGCAAAAAGCGGGCGTCGAAGTGCGTCTTGGTGTAAAAGCGCTGCCTGACGATATTGCCGCTCTGCGGCCCGATGAAGTGGTGGTGGCTACGGGCGCCCGAGCTTTGCTGCTTCCCATTGAAGGCATCGACTGCCCTGCGATCCTGCGAGGGGGAGATGTTTTGGCTGGAAAGGCTTATCCAGGGAAGAACGTGTTGGTTGCTGGTGGAGGGATGGTCGGTTGCGAGATTGCCGATTTGCTTGCCGAATTGGGGCATAGCGTTACCGTAGCCGAATACCGTGACAATTTGGCGGCTGATATGGTGGCGGAGCATCGTAGCGTTTTGATACGCAGCTTTGCTGAGCATGGTGTGCGCCAGGTGCCAAATGCCAAGATCTGCCGCTTCTACGCCGATGGTGTGGAATACGAGAATGTGCTAAACGGCCAATTGCATGAACTGCGCGGGTTTGATTCGGTAGTGCTTGCTCTGGGATACGTTGCCGATGATCATCTTTCGGAAGCATTGGTGCAGCGCGGCATTTCGGTTCACGTGGTTGGCGATGCCGTAAAAGCCCGTCGTGCTATCGATGCTTTACGTGAAGCCTACGAGTTAGCGGTATCGCTATAAAAGGGCGGTAGAGGCGGTACTGCTTTGGCCGTATGCAAAAGTGTGCGTTGCGAGCGTGGGTGTTTCGGGTATTCTGCAAACGAAAAGAAAATACCTGCGCATGGAAAGAGGTTGCGATGAACGTAGTGTGCTTGGATCTTGAGGGAGTTTTGGTTCCTGAGATTTGGATTGCCTTTGCTGAGGCAACCAACATTCCCGAATTGAAGAAAACCACGCGCGACGAACCTGACTACGACAAGCTCATGAACTATCGCCTCGACATCCTCAAGGAGCATGGCTTGGGGTTGAAAGAGATCCAGGATGTCATTGCCACCATCGACCCTATGCCCGGTGCAAAGGAGTTCTTGGATGAGCTGCGCGAGCTTACCCAGGTAATCATCATCTCTGACACGTTTACCCAGTTTGCTCAGCCCCTTATGAAGAAGCTCGGCTGGCCTACGCTGTTCTGCAATGAACTTGAGGTTGCCGAAGACGGCACGGTTACAGGCTTCAAGATGCGCTGTGAGCAATCGAAGCTCACCACTGTCAAGGCATTGCATCAGGCAGGGTTGGAAACCATTGCCGCAGGCGATAGCTTTAACGATCTGGGCATGATCAAAGCCAGCAAGGCGGGCTTCCTGTTCAAGAGCACCGATTCCATTAAGGCTGACAATCCCACCATACCTGCATTCGAAGAGTATTCTGAGCTGATGGCGGGTATCAAGACTGCCCTTTAATCGTCGGAGCCGAAATCTGTTGAGCTGCTGCTGGGGCATCCTCCCATGACGCCGTCCCGAGGCTTCTATCCATTCGGGCTCAAGCCTGCTGTTTCGCTAACCTGCACGGTTTTGCCGTACCAAAAAATAAGCTAACGCCGGATTTATGTTTGTCGCATGTGTCCGGCGTTTTCTTTTTCGAGAAATTGATTAAGCACCTAAACTATTAAGCCATTAAATGGTTAAGGAGCTTCATCTATGAACGAAACTGCCCGCGACCGTTCTCCCGAATCGTTGGAGAACGAGATTATCGCATTGACCCATCGGCTTAAGCGTTTGCGCCCTGCGTTATCTCCAAGCATGGATGGGCTTACTCCGATGGAGGTTCACGCCCTTGTGCTTCTGTTTTGTGCCGATGAAAAGCGGCGCAGCGTCAAGCCTTCCGACATCGCACGTCATCTGCGCGTTTCCCCCAGTGCGGTATCCCAGTTCCTGAAAAGCCTTGAGCGGAAGGGCTTCATCGTGCGCACACGTGCCGAGAGCGATTCGCGCTCGGTTTGCATAGGCCTCACGGAAAAAGGCCAATCCCTTTCTGCTCAGCTTCGCCGTGAACGCAGTAAGCAGTTTATGGATATGGTCGAAAGCGTTGGCGTTGACAATATGAATCAATTGATAGTGATCTTGGAAAAAATCTGCGATTACGCAGAAGGGTCGGATTCGTTTGTTCCCGTTTCCCATGAGTGCGGTATTCCTGGGAGGGGGGTTCCATGCGCATAATCGGGTATTTGAAACAATCAAAGGTTGCCGTTGCTCTGATTGTGGCTCTTCTTATCGTGCAGGCATTTGCCGATTTGTCGCTTCCTCGCTACACGTCCGACTTGGTTGATGTTGGCATTCAGCAGGGTGGTATTGAAGATTGTTCGCCCAGTGTTATGAGCTCCGATACGTTCAACTACATCTGCATGCTGGCGTCTGACGATGACGAGCAGCTGTTGCGCAGTTCATACGAGCAGGATTCGGATGGGAACTTTACCCTAGCCAAGCAGGGCACAGAGCAGCGCAAAGAGCTTGATTCCGCCATCGCCCTTCCCCTTGTGGTGGTTCATTTTTCCGATCAGATGGCAGAGTCCTTGGGGGGCCAGCAAGGAGAAGGTTCGCCAGCATTCGATGGGGTTTCCGATGTCTCAGGGGATTTCGATTTGCCCCAGCTGTATGCCGCATATCAGGCGGGAGCCATTAGCAAGGACCAGGTTGAAGAGGCGATGACCCAGGCTCAAAAGGCATTCGGGTCCATCGATGAATCCCTTATCCAGCAGCAGGCAATAATGGCAACCAAAGCCGAATATGAGCAGCTTGGCATCGATATGGGAGCCATGCAGATGAACTACCTGGTCCGGCTGGGAGCTCAGATGCTTGGGGTTGCGGCATTGATGATGGTTGCCTCGATCGCGGTTGGCTTCATTGCATCGCGAACGGCGGCAAAAACCGCTCGAGGTTTGCGTGAGCGTCTTTTCGAGAAAGTTATTTCCTTCTCGGATGCCGAGGTTCAATCGTTTTCCGCGGCTTCTCTCATCACGCGCGGCACTAACGATATCCAGCAAATCCAGATGGTGATGGTGATGCTTCTGCGTATGGTGCTGTATTCGCCGATTCTTGCCATTGGCGGTATCGTCATGGTTTCGCAGACGAACGTTTCGATGAGTTGGATCATCGTGCTTGCGGTAGTGGTAATCGCCATCATCATCGGCATTCTTATGGCCGTTGCCATGCCGAAGTTCAAGATGATGCAGAAATTGATCGACCGCGTGAACTTGGTTTCGCGCGAGATGCTAACTGGTCTATCGGTAATCCGCGCATTCGACCGACAGCAGTATGAGGAAGAGCGCTTCGACAAGGCAAGCACGGCACTGTATCGTACGCAGCTGTTCACGAACCGGACCATGGCATTCATGATGCCCACGATGATGTTGGTTATGAATGCTGTTTCGGTTCTTATCGTGTGGGTGGGCGGAACCTACATTGATGCGGGCACGATTCAGACCGGTGACATGATTGCCTTCATCACCTATTCCATGGTTATCGTTATGTCGTTCTTGATGATTGGCATGATTGCGATCATGTTGCCGCGCGCCGACGTTGCCGCCCGTCGCGTTAACGAGGTCCTGGAAACGGAAAGCTCCATTGCAGACCCCGTTCAGTCGAAAGCGTGCGAGCTCGATTCGGGCGCGGAAGGTCTTACCGTCCAGTTCGATCATGTCACCTTTGCCTACGACAAGGACAGCAGTCCTGTTCTGGAGAACATTGATTTCACGGCTGAGCCAGGTCAGACTACGGCCATCATCGGCCCTACAGGGTCAGGAAAATCGAGCATCATAAAACTTGTCGAGCGTTTCTATGACGTGGCGGATGGAGCGGTTCGCGTAGGCGGTGTCGATGTCCGCGATATGAAGCAGGGTGAACTGCGGAAAGAGCTTGGCTACGTACCTCAAAAGGCGTTCCTGTTCTCAGGCACCATAGGGTCGACCATTGCGTATTCCGATGAGGCAATGGATGAGAAGCGCATTCGGTCTGCAGCTGAAATTGCACAAGCAACCGAGTTCATTGATGCCAAGGCCGAAGGCATGCAAGCTGCAATCAGCCAAGGCGGCACCAATGTTTCGGGTGGTCAACGCCAACGTCTTTCGATTGCGCGCGCCTTGGCAACCGATGCCCGTGTGCTGCTGTTTGACGACAGCTTTTCTGCGCTCGATTACGCAACCGACGCCAAGCTGCGTCATGCCTTGTCGCAGAACGCTGCCGGTAAAACGGTGATCGTGGTGGCACAGCGCATTTCTACGGTTCTCAACGCCGACAAGATCGTGGTACTTGAGGAGGGAAAGATGGTTGGTTGCGGTACCCACTCGGAATTGATGAAGGCCTGTCCGACGTATCGCGAGATTGCCGAATCCCAGTTGTCAGAGGAAGAACTGAAAGGAGGGGATGAGCAATGAGAATCGACGAGGAAGCAAAACAAGAAAGCGAGCCAATTGCTGCGCGTGCCAACACCCAGCCTCGTCGTCATGGGCCGATGGGGCGTGGGGGCATGATGCCTGGCGAAAAGGCGGGAGATTTCAAGGGCTCCATGCTGAAGCTGCTGGCATTTATGGGCAAGTTCAAGTTTGCGCTGGGGGCGGTGTTCGTGTTCGCCATCGCCTCGACTGTGTTCAATATTGTGGGTCCGAAGGTTCTCTCGACAGCTACCACTGAGCTCTTCGAGGGCGTTACGGCGAAAATCGCTGGCACAGGCGGCATTCGCTTTGACGTTGTGGGTGCTATCCTGCTCACGACCCTTGCACTCTATGGCTTTTCTGCCCTGTGCTCGTTTGTTCAAGGCTGGTTGATGACCCATGTCACGCAGAAAACCTGCTACCTTTTGCGACAGCGTATTGCCCAGAAGATCGATGCGTTGCCTATGGGGTATTTTGAGCGTACCAGCACCGGCGACGTGCTTTCGCGCATCACCAATGACATCGATACGCTGGGGCAGAGCCTCAACCAGGGTGTAACACAGCTGATCACCTCCATTGCTACCGTAATAGGCGTGCTGGTTATGATGCTTTCCATCAACGTGCCCATGACGCTCATTGCCCTGCTGGTGATTCCCCTTTCGGCTATCTTGGTGAAAGTGGTGGTTGACCGAAGCCAGAAGTACTTCCGAATGCAGCAAAACCGTCTGGGAGCCATCAACGGGCAGGTTGAAGAGGCATTTTCCGGGCAGGCCGTGGTGCGCGCCTTCAACAAAGAGGGCGATGTGCTGGCTCAGTTCAAGAAAACGAACGCAGAATTGTATGAATCGGCGTGGAAGTCGCAGTTCCTTTCGGGCTTGATGATGCCTGTGATGAACTTTGTGAGCAACCTGGGCTACGTTGCCGTTGCCATTGCGGGTGCGTTGTTTGCCATTGGCGGACGTATTACCGTTGGCGACATTCAAGCTTTTATCCAGTATGTGAAAAACTTCACGCAGCCTATTACCCAACTCGCTCAGGTGTCCAATGTGCTGCAGCAAATGGCCGCTTCGGCCGAGCGCGTGTTTGCGTTCCTTGAAGCTGAAGAGGAGCCGAAGACTGCGGTGGCGGCGAAGACTTCGGAGATTTCGGGTGGTGTGGAGTTCGACCACGTGCATTTTGGCTACGAAGCCGGCAAACCCATCATCAAGGATTTCTCGGCAACAGTTCAACGCGGGCAAACTGTTGCATTGGTTGGACCGACTGGCGCCGGCAAAACAACCATCGTCAAACTGCTGATGCGTTTCTATGATGTCGAAAGCGGCTCGATCCGCGTAGGCGGCCATGATGTGCGCGAGTTTGATCGCAACGATTTGCGCTCGCTATTCGGCATGGTTCTGCAGGATACCTGGCTGTTCAAAGGAACGATCCGGGAAAATATACGGTACGGTCGTCTTAATGCAACCGATGAAGAGGTTGAAGCGGCAGCCAAGGCGGCATTTGCCGATCATTTCATCCGTACCCTGCCTGGTGGCTACGATATGGAGATTAATGAGGATGCAAGCAATATCAGTCAGGGGCAACGTCAGCTTTTGACCATTGCCCGTGCCATTTTGGCTGACAGGCGCATGCTGATTTTGGACGAGGCAACCAGCTCGGTGGATACGCGCACCGAAGAGCGTATCCAGATGGCTATGGATAATCTGATGGAAGGGCGTACCTCGTTTGTCATTGCCCATCGCCTTTCTACCATCCGTAACGCCGACCTGATTCTGGTTCTCCAGGAGGGCGACATCGTAGAGCAGGGAACTCACGACGAACTGCTTGCCAAGGGCGGCGCCTATGCGGAATTGTATAATTCGCAGTTTGCCGAATAGAAGAGAGCGCCAAGGCGCTTTCCTCTATACTTTTCAGCGGAATAACGTCAGTGAAAGCGAGATGCTCGTGTCGAAGCAGGAAAAAAGTCCCCGTCAGCTTAGCCAGGAACAGATCATGGAAGGCTTGCCTCCCGTCAACATAGGAGCTCTTTTCATGCCTCCTATTTGGGGCGCTGCCAACGGTATTTGGCTGGCAATCTTGTATTATCCAGCATGGCTTTTGGCCGACAACCTTTTCTATAGCGTCTACCTCGATCCTCGTCCTCTCACGGTGGGCTTGAGCATCATTGCGGCATTGGTCCTCGCGTTCGTGACCATCGTATTTGCCCGTGCCGGTCAGGGCTATGCGTGTCAGCGTGCTTTATCCATGGGCAAAACCAAGGAACAGTATGTGAAAAGCCAGAAGAAGTGGGCCGTTGCCATGGTCTTGGTTGCGGTGATAATGATCGCTGCGGCAACGTATTACAACTTGGTCATTCGTCCGACGGTTGGTGCATAAATGAAACGCATCGCAGTTTTCTTTGTGGGTAATCGTTTGATGCTTGATGACGGTGTTGGACCCGCTGCTTACGATCTGATCCGGAAAGAATATCTTATTCCGGATAATGTCGATATGTTCGATGTGGGCTGTATGAGCCTGGACATGATTTCCAAAGTCAATGAATATGACTTCATGATCACGGTTGATGCCGTTGATGAATCAGGCTCGGAGCCCGGTACGGTATTTCGCTATCGGCCGCACGATATTGCGCGAACCTGCGGCGCCCGCACTTCCCTGCACGACACGAAGCTCGCCGATCTGTTCGATGCGGCAGCATTGCTTGGATACAGCAGCGAAGGCATGTGCTACGGCATGCAGGTTTTGAACCTGGAGCCTGCGGAGTTTATGGAGGGCCTTACGCAGCCTGTCGCAGATAGGCTGCCTTTTTTGGCCGAGTCGGTTATAGCTGAGCTGGTGCGTCAGGGTTGTAGCGTCGAACGCAAAGACGGTGTTCCGCTGCCAGAGTTGCTGTCATAGGCGCATTCGGCACTACCGCCCCGAAAGGTGGTACTGGAGCTTTCCGTTCCTTTGCTGTGTTGGGATGCCTCTAGGCGAACCGCGTGCGTCTTTGGGCGGAGGCTTGGGGCGCACTGGCCCTATAAAGCCGAGATAGTCTAATAGCGACTGCTGTTGAGCGTTACTCGGTTTCGTTGCGGCGCTTGGCGCGATGCTACTTGTATCCGATTTGGAATTGGGTTTCATCCTCGTTTTCGCGGGGCAACCAGGCTGGCAAAACGCGATGATTGCAAGCGTAGTTGATGAAATCGCGCTGGGCATCAGTGAGTTCGTCGTCGGCGCGGTGGATCAGGTAAATCTTGTGGAAGTCTCGCGGTAGATCGTCGATGGGAATGCAGACTACATCGCTGAAAGCCTTCATTAAGAACGAGTAGTCTACAAGCGCCATGGCTTCATCGCTGGCGGAAACGATGGAGCACGCAGTAATTTCCTCGCGGAAGCGCTCTTCAACCTGAATGTCGAAATGCTTGGTATGTTCCATAACCAGATCATGGGGAGGGCAGTCGACGGCATAGGAAAGCACCTTCGTGCCTTCCAGTTCCTCAAGCTTGATGGATTTGCGATTCGCCAAGGGGTTGCTTTCGTTCACCGCAAGAACTAGCTCCTGTGACCAGAAGGGGATGTAGTTCAAGCCTTCGGGTGCGTCTTCGAGTTTTGTGGCAAACGTGACGTCGAGCGTGCCTGCGGCCAGATCGCGCAAAAGCCCAGCGCTGAAACCCTGCAAAACTTTTACCGACGTGTTTTCGTCGAGATGGGCACGGAAAGCGCGCATCATACGGGACCAGTCTTCGTTCTGGATGGAGAACGGCACACCGATACGAAGCGTTTCAACCTTGCTGTTGACCATGATCCGAACGCGTTGGCGTCCCGTTTCGATGTTCTTCAGCGCAAGAGAAGCGTAGCGATAGAACTCCTTGCCATAAGGGGTAAGGAGGAATGTGCTTCCGTTTTTGGTAAACAAGGGAGCGCCCAGGTCCTGCTCGAGATTTGAGATTGCAAGAGAAAGTGTTGAGCGCGCAATAGACAGTGACTTTGCCGTGTTTGCGAAGTGCTTCGAATCTGCCAAGCTAATGAAATATCTCAAATGAGAGAGGTTCATTGTTATTCCTTGCTTTCGATGTCAGCCCTTTGTTAAAGTGCCGTCTTCCCATGATTATTTGAGGATAACAAACGCTTGTTGATTTTACTCAAACAGCACAGGGAATTTACGGATGATGGCGCTATTTTCGGTATCGGATGCTGCCTTTTCAATCTGTTTGGCTAATCCTGGAGGTCTTCTAGATTTCCTGCGAGTTCTTTGGGGCAGCTGGGGCAGAGGTCGCGAATGAAACAATCAGCGCATTTGGGTCGACGGGCTATGCAGGTCTCGCGCCCAAACAGCACCCATTGGTGATTGATGGGCCCCCAGTATTCGCGCGGGTACAGCGAAAGAAGGGCGTTCTCTGTTTTTGCGGGAGTATCGGCGGAGGGGCCAGCGAACTTCAGTTTGTGGGCGATACGAAATACATGGGTGTCAACGGCAATGCCTTCGACAATGCCGAAGGCTTCGTTGAGTACCACATTTGCGGTTTTGCGCCCTACTCCGGGAAGCTTTTGCATCTGGTCGATGTCGCGGGGGATCTCGCCGCCGAAATCAGACATGATCATCTGTGCACAGGCGATGCAGTTTTTTGCTTTGGTGCGATAAAACCCAATCGATCGGATGATCTGTGCGATGTCTTCGGGGTCGGCTTGTGCCATGGCCTGGGGCGTTCCGTATTTCGCAAAGAGCTCGGGTGTTACCTTGTTTACCCCCGCATCGGTGGTTTGAGCGGAGAGCAGAACAGCAATGGTTAGCGTGAAAGGCGTGGAATAGTGAAGCGCACAGGTTGCCTCTCCGTAATGGCTGTTCATGCGCTCGGCAACAGCTAGGGCGCGGGCGAGCTTGTCGGCTTTCTTTTCGCGTGCCATGGCATTTCCCTTCGGTGACTGCGGTTGGTTACGCTTGCCTTATGGTAACGCCGATTCTTGGCGTGAATTACCTCATGCGGATATTAGAATAAACGAGAGAAAACGCCCGAAGTCCTTGCTTTCGGGCTTGTTGAGGTTGTGGTGTCCTGCAGCAGGGCCGATTGCCCCCAGCCCCCTTGACGCTATATGCCAACAGGTGCTGCCGAAGGATGCCTTGACGTCTGCCATTTTACTGATGTGGTGGAGCCCGGACCCCTGTCCTTGGTTTGCTGGCGGTGGGGGCGGCACTTACCGAAAGGAACGGACATGTTGATAGATATGCTGTCTGCGTCGCTTGCCAAGTCGGGTGCGCTCGAGGATGCTTGGGCGAAGCTCGATTCAGGGCAGGATGCTACGGTGGGCGTGGCTTCTTCCGCTCGTCCGTTTTTGGTTGCGGCGCGTTTTGCGGCAGACCCCAGGGCTACGCTTGTGGTGACGGCGGGGGAAGAAGCCGCCGATACTTTTGCACGTACGGTGGGCGCCTTCGTGGGCGAGGAGCGCGTTTTGCGTTTGCCCGATTACGAGGGCAACCCGTTCTCGCTCGACGCTCCGCTCCAGCCGCGTCTCCACGGCCGCAGGCTCGAAGCCCTCTGGTCGCTTCAGCAGGGAAAGCCTGCTGTGGTAGTTGCTTCGGCTCGAGCCTTGCTGCGTCGCATCGCCCCTGCTAAAGAAGAAGTGGCGCGCCCTCTTGCCCTGGTGGCAGGGTCCGATCTTTCTGAGAACCCCCAGCGTGGCATTGCCTGTTTCGAGGATTTGGAACATTGCCTGGTGTCTATGGGCTACGAAAACAGCGGAAAACTCGATGGCCCTGGCACCTTTAGCGTGCAAGGTGGTGCTATCGATGTGTATCCCGGAAATCTTGCGTATCCTGTGCGTCTCGATTTCTTTGGTGATGAGTTGGACGAGATTCGCCGTTTCCTCCCTTCAACAGGGCAGACCATTTCTTCATTGGAGCAGGTTGATATCTTCCCTGTGCGCGAGTTCGCTCAGACGGATGCGGCGCTGCTTCGCGCTAAGCGTGCCATTTCGAAAAGTGCGGAAACAAACGCCGCACAGCGTGAATTGTTGGAGCGTCTTGAAGACGACTCTCGTGAGCTGCCCGATCTGATGGCGGCATACCTGCTGGAAAAAACAGCGGCTGTGGGTGATTATCTGCCTGCAGATGCCCTTACGGTGCTTATTGAGCCGCGTTCGCTGGTCGATGATGCTTTGCATGCTTATGACGAGCTTTCAAAACGCTGCGTAGGCACTTCGATCCCCGTATCGGATCTGTACATGGGTCCCAACGAACTTGATTTCGGCGCAAACCCGCGTGCAACCTATGTTTCTATCATGCGCGTGGGCGTGCAGCTCGATAGCGAGCTGGTAGTGAAGCGCGTCGATGTGGCTGGTGATCCGGAGAAACTCTTTGGTCGATTGCGCTCTTTGGCTGAAATGGGCTTTACGGTGGTCTTTTCCGTGCCTCATTTCCGCGCTCGTCAAGAAATGAAGCTTTCCTTGGTTGATCTGGGAATTCCTATCAATGAGGTTCTTGATGTGGTGGGGGATGCATCGCCTAAGCTCAAGCGGGGTCAGGTCAACATCGTCGATGTGGATATTCCTCTTGGCATGATCTTTCCTGCGGCAAAGATGGCGCTTGTCTCCCTTTCGGACACGCAAGGTGCCATGGCAACGCGCAAACGGAGCCGTATCGATGTGACGGAGATCACGTTCCCTTTCAAGCCAGGCGACTACGTAGTGCATGCGGCTCATGGTGTTGCTTTCTTTCGTGATATCGTGCGCCAAGATGTGGGTGGGTCTGAGCGAGACTATCTGCTTTTGGAATACGCCGAGGGCGATAAACTGTATGTTCCGGTAGAACAGCTGGATCGTGTTACCCGCTATGTAGGGCCGGAAGGATCGTCGCCTCGTTTGACGCGCCTGAACACGTCTGACTGGAGTCGCGCCATGGCCAAGGCGCGCAAGGCAACCAAGCAGCTGGCGTTCGACCTGGTTGATGTGTATACGCGCCGCGCATCGACCCAAGGGTATCGTTACAAGGAAGATACTCCTTGGCAGCATGAGATGGAGGAAAGCTTCCCCTATCAAGAAACGCCTGATCAGCTGGCCGCTATTGCCGATATCAAGGCTGATATGCAATCTCCACGCCCCATGGACCGCCTGGTCTGTGGCGACGTTGGTTTCGGCAAAACCGAGGTGGCGTTGCGCGCTGCCTTCAAAGCAACGCAGGACAACAAGCAGGTTATGGTGCTGTGCCCGACCACCATTTTGGCCCAGCAGCACTACTCTACGTTCAAGGATCGATTCGAGCCTTTTGGCGTAAAAGTCGAAGTGCTTTCGCGCTTCCGTACCCCAGCTCAGCAGAAGCAGGCTCTGGCTGATTTTTCAGAGGGAACGGTTTCGGTGCTGGTTGGGACGCATCGCCTCCTTTCGCGTGATGTCAATCCTCACGATCTGGGTCTCGTCATTATTGACGAGGAACAGCGCTTTGGTGTTGCCCATAAAGAGCAGCTGAAGAACATGCGCGAATCGATCGACGTCCTCACGCTTTCCGCGACTCCTATTCCGCGTACTATGCAGATGGGTCTTTCGGGCGTGCGCGATATGAGCTTGATCCTGACCCCGCCCGATGACAGGCGTCCCGTGGAAGTGCATGTTGGCGAGTGGGATCCCGACGTGGTGAGCGATGCTATACGCCGAGAGATGGCCCGCGGCGGGCAAATCTACTATGTAAGCAATCGTGTTCGCTCTATCGACGAAGCGGTGAAGCGCGTGCAAGCTGCTGCGGGTGAGGCGCGTGTTGGCGTTGCTCATGGCAAGATGACCAAAGAACAGCTGGAAGACGTTATGGAGAACTTCGCGGCTGGCGAGCTTGATGTATTGGTGGCAACCACCATCATCGAATCGGGCATCGACAATCCTCATACCAACACGCTCATTATCGAAGACTCTCAACGTTTGGGGCTAGCTCAGATGTACCAGTTGAAAGGCCGTGTTGGGCGTTCTTCCACCCAAGCGTATGCGTATTTCTTGTTCCCTGACAATATCCCTCTCACTGAAGAAGCGGTGGCACGTCTTACTGCACTCGGTGAACATACCGATCTGGGAAGCGGTATGCGCGTGGCTATGCGCGACCTGGAAATCCGCGGGGCTGGTAGCCTGTTGGGCGCCGAGCAGAGCGGCAATATGTCGGCGGTAGGCTTCGATCTGTTTGCCCAGATGCTGTCCACGGCGGTGAACAATGCGCGTGAGGGCAATTCGTCGGCTAAGGAGTTCTTGCCGCCCGCCCTGTCGGATATTGTGGTGAACGTGCCCGACCACACGTATTTCCCCGAGGAATACCTGCCCGATGCTGACGAGCGCGTGCTGTATTACCGAAAGATCGCCAGTGCCGATACCATCGATGCGGTAAATGATATCTACGAAGAATTGCTGGCAAAGCATCCTGAGATGCCTCAGGCTTCCATCAACCAGTTCGAGAAAGCACGTCTTAAGGCGTTTGCCAATGAGCATGGCATCAAGCTTATTTCCGTTTCGGCGGGTAAGCTTACCGTGGAGCCGTTCACGCTGACGAAATCGCAGGCTTCGAGCTTGCGCCGCAAGGCAGGTCGCTACTTGGCTGATAAGAAAAAGATGGCAGTTCCTTTGCGTGTCGTGGTCCCCGGCTATGGCAAAGAAGAGGAGGCGGGCGATGCGGGCATGCTGACAAACGTGCTTGCCTATCTGCAGAAATTGGTGGAAGAGGGGAAGGAAAGCGGGGAACGTCCAGCATCGGGACGCGGTGAAGCTCCGCGCAGCAGTTCTGCTTCGACGGCCTCGAGCCATTCTGCGCGCTCTTCGCGCAAGGGTTCTTCGACGGCAGGTTCTACTTCGCGTCGATCGACTTCTCGTAGTACGCGCGCGCAGAGTTTGGGCGTTACCAACTATGTGGGGCGTCGAGGATCAAGGCGATAGGAGCCAACAAAAAATGGGATGAGGTTTACGGTGCCTCATCCCATTTTGCTTTCAGAGAGTGCGGTAAAGCCTTGGGGAGACTACGTCAATCCTGTGGGCTTCATCTGCATGTTGTAAAGCTCGACGAAGGTGCCGGCTTCTAGCGTGATGGTGTCAGGTTTATCTCCCTTTATGAAATAATTCCGGTAGAGGTAGCTTGAATCCTCGTCGAAATCCAGATCGGCCATTACGGTGCATGAGCTGTAATCGTCAGCACCATCTCCCACCACAAGTTGGTAGGTACCCTCGGGGATATCGACGCCAATGCGGTATACGCCGCTGCCGTAAGGCGGTGTGAACGATTCAGTTACTTGATCGAGAGGGAGCATGGTGCCCTCGTTGTCGAGGATGAACACTTCGCCTTCGCGCAAGTCCATCAGATTGTGGCCGTAATAGCTATTGATGTGTACGGTGTCGTAGGTGGTAGCTCCCGCAGAAGTTGGCTGAAGGATATAGAAGGTGGAAAGGCTGGATTTGTTGCCGGTAAACCAATAGTTTCCGGCGGGTATATCAGTGCCTACGCGATAGACCCCTGCGGCATAATTGCCATTTGCGTCGGGGGCTTTGCTGGCATTGCCGAAGTAGCTCGATTGAACAGCATCGAGTTCAGCGCTGTCGAGGGCAGTGCTGCCTACAAGACCGAAGTCAGTTCGGGTTTCCCTATTCAGGAACTCCTGCTCGCTTATGGGCGTGCTGTAGTTCTGGTATTCCTGGCTGAAGTCGTTATGTGCGTGCCAGGCATCGTCTGCGTCGTCAAGCGTTGTCGACAGCACAGCAGCGCATGCTGCGCAGCCGCCCATCCCGACGAGCAAAGTGGCGATAATCGCAATCGCAACGATGATGCCCGTTTTCTTCTTTTCGGGGCGAATCGGTGCCGGTGGGGCAGCGGGAGCGGGAGGGATGAAGCCCCCTTGGGGAGCCTGCTGGAAGTTGGCGCCTGTCTGTGTGGCTCCGTTGCCATTGGTGGGGACGAACGGTGCTTGTTGAGGCGCTGCGCCGTTTTGCATCGGCATAGCGGACTGCGCCCCCATGGGCGGTTCGGGCGATTCATGGTGCGCTGGCTGCTGGGGAATATTGCTGGAACGGGGCGTTTGAGGTGGGTTGCCCCAGTAGTTTGGATCGGGTGCGCTGGGCATGGCCAACCTTTCTGGTGGTGCTGTTTACACATGCTGAATGGTATGCCGCTCTAGGCAGGAAGGCGCAAACAGTTACGGAGGCGTTGCCTTATTCGCAGTATGCCTTTGCCGTGATTGAAAGGAAATCGCATGCTCCGACCGGGCAGGTGCCTATGCAGCAACCGCATGCGGTGCAAAGCGATGCGTTGACATGGGGCAAACCTGTTTCTTCGTTGAAGGAGCGAGCACCTGTGGGGCATGCTTCGATGCAGGCTTGGCATCCATTGCACTGTTGTGCGTCAGTGACGGAAGTATAGCGTTCTATACTTGCAGATCGTTCGGGCATGGCTTGCGCGGCTTTCACCATTAGTGCCAAGCGGGGCGAGGGGCGTTTGGCGGGGGCAAGGGGGGTGCCTATGAGCGTTTCAGCGCTGATGCGGCCTTGTGCGCGCAGGCGTTCCTGTTGCTCATGGAAATCGGCGACGGTACCATCGATGCGTTTTCGATGCGATCCGTCGGCAACATCAAAGCTTTCTTTTGCGATTTTTGCCAGCATGCCCCGTCGGTCGGTGGCGTCGACGTTTGACCAGGCAGCAAGAAGATACTCGCGTTCGGGAAGTTCGGTTACGCGTTCGATGGCTTTGCCAGTCCAGTCTTGCGCCTGGTCGAGCGCATGGGCGTAAAGCGCAGGACCCATGGGACCTGCCGCAGCGCAGCTTTCGCAATACGATTCGTCCAGGTACAGCTGTACGGGAATATCGTCCGCCAAAAGCGCTGTCCAAAACTCGGGGGGAACAGCGGCTAGGCAGGGAAGCGCAATAACGTTGCTGCGTGGTGCAACCCCTTCAAACAAGTGGTCGTTGCAGGTGAAGCACACGGCGCCTTCTTCTTTTGCTTCGCGTTCCGCGCGGGCAAAGAGATCTTCGAGCGTGATGCGGGTGAAGGCGAAGGCGTCGCAGATGCCTGCGCACATACCGCAACGGGTGCAAAGGTCTGTGTTGATGTGGGGCGTGCCGTTTTCGAGGGAAAGCGCACCGGTGGGGCATACCGCCTGGCATCGCGTGCAGCCTGAACCATGCAGGGCGGTGCACCACGACTCCAAAGCCACAACTTTCTCACGGGGGAAGGGGTCGATATCTTCTTCTGCCTCAGTCTCGTTTTCGGAGGGGCTTTCCGCATCGCTTCCGTCATTGGATTCCAGCGCGAGCTTCTCTTCGTGAGCCGACGCTATGGCGTCAATCAGCTCCTCTTCCGAGAGCTGCGAAAGGTCGATGCCCGAAAGCGAAGGATGTTCGCTTTCGGGCATCGCAAATCCAGCGATAGCCGTCTTGCTGTTGCTATCGCTGGATATAAAGATTTGTTCTGGGGCCTTAGGCACCAAATACCTCGTTGATGGTGTAGTCGAGGCGGGCAACCACATCGGCGCGATCCATCAGCTCGATGGACTCGAAGAGCGGCGGGGAAACCTGGGAGCCGGTGACTGCAACGCGAATGGGCTGGAATACCAGCTTTGCCTTCAGGTCGAGCTTTTCGGTGAGCTCACGGCAGGCATCCTGCAGTGGGTCACATGCCCACTCGATGGATTCGTCAGCCAGGATGGCGCGCACTTCCGCAAGAACCTCGTCGGCGCGGCAGCCTTCTTTCAGCAGATTCTTCTTAACCGACTTTTCGTCGAGCGTAACCTTGGGGCCGTCGAAGATAAATGCCAGTTTTTCCGGGGCCTCGGTGAAGCGCTTCATGCGCTCGGCAACAAGAGGATAGAGCTTCTCGAACCAATCATGCTTGGCGGCAACCTCTTCTTCGGTGGTAAGGCCAGCGGCAATCAGGAAGGGAGCGGTGGCGTCAACCCATGCCGCAGCGCCCATGCCCTTGATGTATTCACCGTTCATCCAGTCGAGCTTGGTTTCGTCGAGGATGGCATCCTTGCGCGTGATGCGATCGAGGCTGAACTCGCGGCACAGTACGTCACGCGGGATGATGGTGGTTTCTCCGTCGAGGGACCAACCCAGAAGCGCGAGGAAATTCACCAGGGCGTCGGGCAGGTAGCCCATTTCCTTGTACTGCTCAACTGAAGTGGCGTTACGGCGCTTGGAGAGCTTGCGTCCATCGGCGCCCAAGATCATGGAAAGATGAGCGAATACGGGAATGTCGTAGCCCAAAGCTTCGTAGATAAGAATCTGACGTGGGGTGTTGGAAAGATGGTCGTCGCCGCGGACAACGTGGCTGATCTGCATGTTTGCGTCGTCGCACACTACTGCGAAGTTGTAGGTGGGTGTGCCATCGGTGCGAACCAGGATCATGTCGTCCATGACGTCGGCAGGGAAAGACATATGGCCGTATACGGCATCGTCGAATTCGATGGGGCCGTGGTTCTCGGGAACCTTGAGGCGCCATACGTGGGGTTCGCCTGCATCGATGCGACGTTGTGCTTCTTCGGGGTCAATGCCGCGACAGGTGCGGTCGTAGCCGGAGTAGCCGCCTTCGGTCTTTTCGGCTTCAGCGCGTTTTGCGGCGATTTCTTCCTGGGTACAGAAGCAGGGATATACGGCGCCCTTTTCCTTCAGTTTTTCAAGAGCGGCCTTGTAGGTGTCGAAACGCTCGGTTTGCAAGTAGGGGCCGAACTCGCCACCAACTTCGGGGCCTTCGTCCCAATCCAAGCCGAGCCACTTCATCGAACGCAGGATAACCTGCTTGTTTTCCTCGGTGGAGCGCTCGGGGTCGGTGTCTTCGATGCGAAGAATGAAGGTGCCGCCCATGGCGCGGGCGAACGCCCAGTTATAGATAGCGGTGCGTGCTCCGCCGATGTGCAGCTCGCCGGTGGGCGAGGGGGCGAAACGGACACGAACAGGCTTAGACTGGTCTGTCATCAAGCTCATTTCCTTTCAAGTCGTATGGTCTAAATGATAAACGAAGAGACACCGATAAACGAGTCAAAGCGGCGCTCCTATTTGTGCTGCGGTTTCTTTGGATTCGGCGTGAGCATCGTCCGTGCGTGCGGAAGAAGTGAAGTGGGAATATGGGGACGGGTCCCATATTCCCACTTCGCCGTCAGTGCGCGGTGGAGGTGCACATTCGTCCCGCCACGCGAGCGGCAGCGCGCCGTGTCACCGTTCGCGGGGGGGTGCGTTTCGCTAGTTCTTCCCCTTTGGTTTTTTGGGGCAGGGAGAAAGCGGTGCTTCGGGGAAAGCGGTGCGAGCCAGGCTGGCGATGATCTTGGCATTCTCTTCGCTTGGTTCGAGCGAGGAATCGAGCGAGAGGTGGTAGACATCCGCCTTGCCCCAAATGGTGCCAGTGAAGCGCTCGCAGTGTTCTGCTCGTTCAGCATCGATGCGTTCGATTGCGGCGGCGGCATCCATATGGTCGATGTTTTCGCGTTTCATGACGCGGCCGATGCGGGGTACGAGAGGTGCGTGAATGAATACGTTGAAGGTGCAGGGGCGTTCTTTCAAAATCGCGTTTGCGCAGCGGCCAACGATAACGCAGCTTCCTTGATTTGCGAGCTTCGTGATCGTGTGGGCTTGAGCCAGCCATAGGTCATCGAGCTGGTTTGGTTCTACGCCGATACTTTGGTAATTCTGCATGTAGAGGTTGTACAGCACCCCTTTGCGTACCGCCTGCTCATGCTTGCGGACGTAGGCAGAAGTGAGTCCTGCCTCCTGCGCGGTGAGCTCGATAAGCGTTTCGTCGAACACGGGAATGTTGAGCTTTTTTCCGAGCGCTTGTCCGATTTCGCGTCCACCTGAGCCAAACTGACGCGAAATAGTAATGACGAGTGGCGTGTTGCTGCCTTCTTCGGAAACGGGGGCTGCTTTTTCATCGGGGACAGCCATGGTGGCTGCGGTGAGGGTGATGTGCCCGCGGGTGGGGCAAAAACGCTCAAACCGGGGCAGCAGCTTGTTGAACAGCGCCACGATGCTGCCCACCGCCAACGCCGCCAGGATGGTGCCTTCGCGCACGCCGTACAAAGCGCCAGAGCATGCTAGTGAAACTGCGGCAGCCACCACTACATTGGTGCAGTCGAAGGCAACCTTGACCTTAGGGAATGCGATTTTGGTAACGCGTGATATTGCCAGGCTGATGCCTTCTCCAGGAAGGGTAAGGAAGCTTGCTTTTACCTGCAGGAATACACCGAATGCCGTCATGAAGCAGCCAATGACGCTCCAGGTGATCTGCAGCGCGTAGTTTCCCATGGGAATAAGCTCGCAGAGAGGCACGAACGCATCGATGAGCGCCGAGAACACGAAAACGTAGGGAATCTGCAACAGCTGCACGGGGTTGAAATCGCGGCGCAGCAGGACGACCTGGATCAGCACAAAGACGACGTTCATGATGAAGGTCCACGTGCCGATGGTGAGAGGCGTGAGATACGAAAGCGTGGCGGGGAAGCACGATACGGGAGACGTGCCGAGCCCCGTTGCGCGTGTGAGCGCCACTGACGCCGAAGCGATGGCGACGCCTGCAAGCATAACGATAAGTCGGAGCACGACATTGGGAGTGGGCCTATCGAAAAAAGAGTGCCAGGTCTGGGTGAATCTCACGGGTCTCCTTTCACGCAGAAAAGCCCACAGAAGTGGGCGCTGCAACATATGCAATAAATGGATTACAACCTTATGTTAGCTCTCGAACATAGAGGAAATGTGTTGGGAAAAGAGGGACAGGTACCATTTTCCCGCTTCGCCGTCAGTGTGCGGAGAGGTGCGCATTCGTCGCACCATACGAGCAGCAGTGCGCACCTCGCCGCTCGCGCGGGAAGGCCTGTTTCGCTAGCTTTTCTTCCTGGGCTTTTCGGGGCAGGGCGAAAGGGGCGCTTCAGGGAAGGCTTTCTCTGCAAGGTTGGCAATGAGCTTTGCCGTATCCTTCGGACTCTGGATCGACGAATCCAATACAAGATGATGGGTCTCCGCGGCGCCCCATGTTGCGTTTGCAAAGCGGAGGCTATGTTCGGCGCGCTCGTGGTCAATGGTCTTGATGCGCTCTTCTGCCTCTTTTGCGTTAAGGTTATCGCGCTCCATGACGTGTTTGACGCACACTTCCAACGGAGCATGAACGAACACGGTAAGCACGTTCTTTCGGCCTCGCAGGATGGCGCCAGCACACCGCCCTACGATAACGCAGGATCCTTCGTCTGCCAGCTTGGTGATGGCACGTGCTTGTGCAAGCCACATGTCGTCCATCTGCTCTGGCTCAGCGCCAACGCTGCGGTAGTTCTGCATATAAAGGTTGTACAGCAGGCCGCGGCGTACCTCTTGCTCGTGCTGTTTGACGTATGCGGGGGGAAAGCCGGATTCCTGCGCGGTGAGGTCGATAAGCGTGTGGTCGAATGAGGGTATGCCGAGCTCCTTGCCTACCAAGGCGCCGATTTCGCGTCCGCCTGAGCCGTATTGGCGCTCGATGGCGACAACCAGAGGAGGTTGCCCCTCGTTTTCTGGGGCGTTTGGCTGCTCGTCGTTGCTCATAGGCACATTGATAATGAAGCTGATGTGGCCTTCGACGGGGCAGAAACGGTCGAAGTGGGGGAATAGTTTGCCGATAAGGGCAACAATGGATCCCGCGGCAAGGGCGGTGATGATGGTGCCTTCGCGAACGCCCTGGAGATACCCCAGCCCTATGAAGGATATGGCAACGGAAACCACAACCATGGAGCTGTCGAATGCGATCTTGCATTTAGGGAAGGGCTTATTCGCCGCTTTGGCGATGGCAAGAACGATGCCTTCTCCGGGAAGGGTGATGAAGCTTGCCTTGACCTGCAAGAACACTCCCATGGCAAGCAGGAAGCAACCCAGGATGTTCCATCCCAGTTGCTCGGGGTAGTACTGCATGGGCAGTGATTCGCAGAAAGGTAAAAGCTGGTCGATCATCAGGGCAAACACGAACGTGAAGGGGATTTGCAGGAGCTGCACGGGATTGAAATCACGGCGTAGCAAAATTGCCTGAACTACCAAAAAGCAGGTGTTCATGATGAAGGTAATAGTGCCAAGCGTAAGCGGTATGAGGTAGGAAAGCGTTGCGGGAATACATGAGATAGGGGAGTTTCCCAGGCCGGTTGTTCGCATCAGCGCAATAGACATGGCCATGGAAAGAAACCCTCCGAACAACACCACCAGACGAAGGATAACGTTGGGGATGGGCTTATTGAAAAACGTGATCCAGCGATCTGCCAGGCTCATGGGGGTCCCTTTCTCTGATGTGCTCGTACGTTTGCTTGCGGCTAGGTGATTGTACTCCTCAAAGGTAGGGGTTCAGTGATTCCTGCTGTCTATTTTGCCCCGCGCGTATAATGGGGAACGGTCAACAAAGGAGGAACATATGAACTACCAGGAATTGCGTGATGAGATCAAAGCGGCCATGAAGGCAAAGGAAAAGGCCCGCTTGGCCATCCTTCGCCAGGTTCTGGGCGAGATTAAGAATATTGAGGTAAATGAGCGTCGCGAGATTACCGACGCCGATGTTGACGCCATGTTGAAGCGCACCATCAAGCAGACGAAGGAAACCCTTGATGGTTCCATCAAGGCGGGCAACGACCAGGAGCGCACCGATACCCTCACCGAGCAGGTGAAGATTCTGGAGGAGTATCTTCCGAAGCAAGTCAGCGGCGAAGAGCTTTTGGCCTTGATTGATGAGGTGCTCGCTGAAACCGGCGCAACTACCAAGAAAGAAATGGGTCGTGTCATGGGTGCCCTCACCCAGAAAACGGGAGGCAACTTCGACAAGGCTGCAGCTGCGAAAGAGCTTCAGGGCCGTTTGGCATAGCCATGCGGTGGGAATATAGGGACAGGTCCCAGTTTCCCACCTAACGAACAGAACCCTGCTTGCGGCTGGTTTGCGCAAGCAGGGTTCTCTTTTTATTCGTAATACCCAGGTGGGAAAATGGGACCTGTCCCTATATTCCCAGCTAGTGCGCGATAACCTTCCCCAGAAGCCCGCATAGAACGGCACAGATAAGGCTGCAGATAACCCAAAGTGCCGCCATGGCTGCCCAGAAGGCCTCAGGGAACAGCTGAATCAAAAGCGAGCTCGCGCTAAACGTCCAGTTTCCCTGCGAAAACAGCATCTGATGCATCCAAGTGAAGAGGCCATCGAAATCGGTGATCGCCCATGCGGCTAGAGCCAACAGCGTTACGGCGACTAGGACTGCGCCGAGCTGCATTGCACGACCTGCTGCCTTGCGTCCTGCTAGAAAACCCAGCGCTATAAGTCCTACGAGGGCGAATCCCCCCACAACTCCCACCGAAATGCGGCCCGTGGTGAAAATGGGCGTGCAGTCCTGCAGGTGGGAAAGCGCGTTTTGCGGCAGGGTGTAGCGATCGGAAAGCGCGCCCGCCACCGAAGCGGCTTTGTCCTGGTTTGTGGCGATGTCGAGTCCGCTTGCGGCAAACGCCTCGGCAAGTTGAGGGTTTGAGTCTTCGAGCGCTGAACGGATCGCATCGGAGAGTTCGTCGATTGGTGCTCCTTCGATAGAGAAAGCGCGCGTTGCCTCAGCGATGGCCGCCATGTCTTCTTCGGGGAACACCGAATTCTCCCAGCCAGAGAAGGTGCCGCCAATGGCGGCGGTTGCCTGCGGGGTGGTGCAGGCAACGAATCCCAATCCGAACAGGGTGTAGGCCAGGGCTATGCTGGTTGCGAGCGTAAGAAGAGGGGCAAGCGCGCGACGCATGATACTCACGGCGCTACCCTCGAACGCGGATGGTGGCGGCGGTGATGCCCTTCAGGTCCTTGCTGATGGTGGGGAAGGGTCCTAGGCGGGAGAAAATGCCCTGAAAATGCCCGTTGTACAGGTAGAGGCCGCTGAGGTTGTTGTATAAGGCCCCTGTTCGATCAACTTCATCATCGGTCAGGTTCTCGATATCTTCATCAGGAGGCAAGGTGTGGGTTTTGTACGGGGTGAGGTACGTCTGCACAATAAAAGGCGCGCCTGATGCCCCGTTTGCGAATCGGGCAATAAGATCCTCCCATTCTTCCTGGGTGGAGGAAACGCCGGCATATACATCTTTGGCGCCGTAATTGTCTGTGGGCTTGATGATCCAGGCGTTCTTGTTGGTGCGTACCTCGTTGAGATCGATTTCCTTTTCGTCGAGGAAAAGGGTGCGGGGAACATGGCGCTCTACGAATTCGTTTTCCTCGGGAGTTAGGATTGCCTTGGTTTTGGGGTGGCGCAGTACTTCGAAAATCTGCTTGTCGTGAACCAGATGACCGGCAAAGCTGCCAATCAAGGCTACGGCTTCGTGACGTACCGCCTCGATAAGGTCTTGCGACTCGTCCCAGTGATCAAGCACGTCGTTTGTTACGCTGCGGCGCCAAATGGCATGAACGGGCAGCCCGTCGGCATCGTACAGGGCGCCGCCGTCGAACTTCAGATCGCGCACGTCGCATACAACGCATTCGTAGCCGTAGCGTGCAAAGAAAGAGGAGAACACCTTGAACTCGTCGACTACGCCGCACTCAAGGTAATCGCAGATGGCGAATCGAGCACCAGGAACAAAGTGCTTTGAATGCTCGAAGATGCGAATGAACTCTCGCACCCATGAATCGAAGAGCTCGCAGGCTTCAAGGGGGTGCTTCTGGGAGAAAAGCTTGAATGTTTCTGTTTGGTCGATGCTGTTGGTGATCTCTCGGTTCTCATTCATGCCTGCAGAACCGTCGCCGTTGAACTCGCAGAAGCCGCAGCTGAGATCGTCTTCGTTCAGGAAAACGTCGATGCGGGCGAAGGGTAGCGGGTCGGCGTAGCCGCGAGGCAAAAGCACCAGTTCGCGCAGGCGCTCATCGAAGGTGAACACGTCGCGATATTCGGGCGTTTCGCAGTAATGTTCGATGACTTTGCACAAGATTCGATGCGTTGTCTCGGCTATGGAGCGTAACGTTTCCCAGCTCTCGTCGTTGTAGAGTCGGGGAATGAATGAAGAGGCAACCACCTTTTCGTGCACGATGGCGGTGGAGTTTTTCATGTATTCGTACGCGCTTCGGCGGCCGGCGATATCGCCGTCGAGCTCTTCAGCGCAGGCAAAATATTCTTCGGTGAGCTCAGCGTTGCTTTTCATGGAGCTTCCTTTCGCGTTGGTTTCAGCGAAAGTGTACCCGTTGGGCGGGGCATCTGTGCTTTGCTGCAGGAAAAATGCGGGAAATATGACGCCCGAAAGGCAATCGCCTTCAGGAGGTGCAAGGGGGATCCTGAAGGCGATTGGCGGATTTGGCTTTAGTGCTGAACTTTGGCTCGGCGGGCAAGGGTTCCGGGAAGGCCATACGCCACGTTGTCCGATATCAGCGCCAGTAATTCATCAAGAGGCATGTCGTGGCAGTTGCGGAGCCAATATAGGTAGGCGTTAAGAATGCCGCCTAGATAGAATTCAAGCATGATGTCGAGGTTGCGTTCAGCCACGGCGGGAAGCAATCCCGCCTCGTTGTGGATGTGCTCTTTTGCGGCAGCCGTCCAATAGGTGAGGTACTCGTCGAGGGGCACATGCTCGGCAACTGCGCGCAGCTGTTCGCGGGTGAAGGGCAGTGAGGCTTCGATGGCGGTCAGGAAGCGTTTGGTGCAGGCAGGAGGATCGGCAAAGAAGTCACGAAAATCGATCCCCTCCAAGCTTTTTTCGGTTTGGATGCGAATCACGTCTTCGAGCAGATTGTCCACCGATGAATAGTGGGTGTAGAACGTCTTTCGGTCGACATCGGCGCGCTTGGCAAGTGCGGTGATGGTGATCTTGCTATAGGCCGTTTCGGCAAGTAGGTCGGTAAAGGCTTTACGTATGGCGCTTCGGGTGCGAATTACGCGTCTATCAGTCTTTTTAGCTTCGATCGTAGCCATAAAAATAATCCCCAATCATTGCCGATACGTATCTTATGATACAGGTCTTTACCTCTTGGGCATTGAGCCCCTCTTTGAAGCTAATATAATCTACAAATGTGGAAAAATCAACGTATGATACTTAATATAGAGAAGAGGGGCAACGATGAAGGCAAGTGATCACATCAAGAAGGCGGCTTTCGAAAAAGCCGTGGACTACTTTCTGGCAGATCCTGAACATAACATCGTAAAAATTATGGATTTGCTGGATAAAGTGGCGCCAAAGGATTTGTTTGCATCTCAGCGAGCAGCGTTTCGCGGTGCCATCGACGACCAAAGCAACTGGTATCGTCTGATCATGCATATCATGAATGACACCAACCCTGAAGTGCGCGACGATCTCGTGAAAACGCTTATCATCGATGGCAACCTGATGGCATGGCCGGTGCAGGAAGCCAACCGCGATAAATACGAATGCAATATCCCCTGGGCTATCCTTCTTGACCCTACTAGTGCTTGCAATCTTCACTGCACAGGCTGCTGGGCGGCGGAATACGGTAACAAACTGAATCTGAGCTTGGAAGAGATTGATTCCATCATCAAGCAGGGTAAAGAGCTAGGCACGCATGTATATATCTACACGGGTGGCGAACCTCTGGTGCGCAAGAAAGACCTCATCAAGCTGTGCGAGATGCACCCCGATTGCGTGTTCCTTTCGTTTACCAATGGCACGCTGATCGATGAGGCGTTCTGCCAGGAAATGATTCGTGTGAAGAACTTCGTTCCTGCCATCAGCGCTGAAGGCTTCGAGGAAGCAACCGATAGTCGCCGTGGTGTGGGAACGTATGCCAAGGTGCAAAAGGCCATGCAGCTGCTGAAGCGAAACGGTTTGCCCTTCGGCGTTTCATGCTGCTACACCTCGCAGAATGCTGAATCGATTGCCTCGGAGGAATACTTCGATTACCTCATCGACCAGGGCGCGCTCTTTGCCTGGATTTTCTCGTTCATGCCGGTAGGTGCTGGGTCTACGCACGATCTTATGGCCAGCCCCGAGCAGCGTGAGCATCTGTATCGCTTCGTCCGTGAAATGCGCCAGAAGAAACCCCTGTTTACGCTTGATTTCCAGAATGACGGCGAATTCGTGGGCGGCTGCATTGCCGGCGGACGCCGTTACCTTCACATCAATGCGGCGGGCGACGTCGACCCGTGCGTCTTCGCTCATTACTCCAACGCTAATATTCGTGAGGTTTCCCTGCTTGAAGCGTTGCAATCGCCCATTTTCATGGAGTACTACCGCGAGCAGCCTTTCAGCGACAATCTGCTCCGCCCGTGTCCTATCCTGGAAAACAGTGGCAAGCTGACCGAAATGGTTGAGCGCGCAGGCGCCCATTCTTCCGATCTGCAGGAGCAGGAAACCGCTGAAGAGCTGTGTGCGAAAACCAAGGACGCTGCCGCAGCATGGAAGCCGGTTTCCGAACGCATTTGGAACGACCCGAACGATCCTTTGTTCGAGAAGCGCCACGATGTTACCCAGGGAATGGCGGCAACCGATATGACAAAATTCGAGCGTTTGGGTCGTACCCGTCACCCAATGACGCAAGATAAATAGTCCGCTTGCCCCATAACCTGTTGGTGTTTTCTGTTGACAGCGCAGCATGGGGCAGAGGGACGGTATAGTACTATCGAAAAGTTGTGGGGAGGCAGCTTTGGCTGCCTCCTGTTTTCCCGGAAGGAAACGATAGATGCAAGAAGAACAGCATTCGTACCTGTTTACGAGCGAATCGGTAACTGAAGGTCACCCCGATAAGATTTGCGACCAGATCTCCGATGCCATCCTCGATGCCATCCTTGCCAAGGAAACCGAGCTGGCAGCAGAGGGTTATGTTGCTCCAGGCGGAATTCCTGCTAACCCGAAAGAGGTTCGCTGCGCGGTGGAAACCATGGCTACCACTGGTCTTATCATGGTTACCGGTGAAGTACGCACCCAGGCTTACGTCGATGTGCCGGGGATCGCTCGTGAGGTGCTTCGCGAAATCGGCTACGATCGCGCCAAATACGGCTTCGATTGCGATACCTGTGGTGTGCTGAATACCATCCACGAACAGTCTCCCGATATTGCGCAAGGCGTTGATGAATCGTGGGAAACGCAGAACGGCGAAGCCGTTGATCCGTACGACCAAATCGGTGCAGGTGATCAGGGCATGATGTTCGGTTACGCTTGCAACGAGACGAAGACCCTTATGCCTTTGCCGCATTATCTTGCCAGCCGTTTGGCCGAGCGTCTTTCGAAGGTGCGCAAAGATGGCACCATGCCGAACCTGCGTCCCGACGGCAAGACCCAGGTCAGCGTTCGTTACGTTGACGGTGTTCCGACTCAGGTCGAAAAAGTGGTTGTGTCTACCCAGCACTCCGAGGAAACCGATCCTGCTGAATTACGCGAAGCGCTCAAACGCAACGTTATCGACCCCGTGTTTGAGGCAGAGGGGGTAACGGTTGCTGACGATCTGGAGTTGTATGTAAATCCCACTGGTCGTTTTGTGGTGGGTGGCCCCATGGGCGATGCTGGTCTTACCGGTCGTAAGATCATCGTCGACACTTATGGCGGTATGGGACGTCACGGTGGCGGTGCCTTTTCGGGTAAGGACTGCACTAAGGTAGACCGCTCGGGCGCCTATGCTGCGCGTTGGGTTGCCAAGAATGTGGTTGCTGCCGGCTTGGCAACGCGCTGCGAGGTTCAGATTGCGTACGCCATTGGCGTTGCACGTCCTGTTTCTGTAATGGTCGACACATTTGGCACAGGCGTTGTTCCTGCGTCTGACATTGAAGCGGCGGTAAACAAAGTGTTCGACCTGCGTCCTGGCGCCATCATCGATGAGCTTGATTTGCGCCGTCCCATCTATCGCAACACTGCGGCGTACGGTCACTTTGGTCGCGAGCTCCCCGAGTTCACTTGGGAAAAGACCGACAAGGCCGAAGAGCTGAAAGCAGCTTGCGGTATTGCGTAAAGCGTTTTTTGCAAACCGAATCAATTACTTTAAGCCCCGTTTCGACGGGGCTTTTTTGTGCGGTCGTTTCGCTAAGCGTGGTGAGATCGGTTCTTTTGAGCGGGCAAATTGCGATTTCCTCATTGAGGCGAGGCGGTGAGGCGAAGAAAAGGCGGTGGGACGAGGTAAGGCGGTGGGACAAGGCGGCCCAATTTGAGGTGGGGCGTTTCAATCATTACCCGGCAAAGCAAGAAGAGGGTTGCAGCATCAAGCTGTCCCTTCAGCATGCCAAGACCTCCTATAACCCCAGCTAAACAGGGTTATAGCGCATGTGGATAGCGGGCGTTCGGGTATCTCGATAATTGTAGTCGAATTAAATCCCACTAAACCTCTTGCCATTAAGGGTTATTGCTTTATCCTCTTTAAGCCTAGAAACCTAGTAGGAAAACTAGGAAAGAAAAGGACAGAGCATGAGCAACGCCAACCTTACGTCCGCGCCAGCAAGCCGAAATGCGGATGGGATAAACGAAAAAGAGCTTGCCCGCGCCATAGCGCACAGCAAGCACGAACATGAGCATGGCCATCACAGCCACGATAGTGCGGATTTTCACGACTACACGCAGGCTGTGCGTGAATACAAGAAGACGTTTGCGAATAAACAGCAGGTTATCGAGCAGACGCCCGATCCAGCTGTGCGCGACATGCTTTTGCGTATGCAGGAGCTGGGCATCGATACGGTGTTCGACCGTTTCGATGCCCAGCAGCCGCAGTGTTCGTTCGGCATTGCGGGCATCTGCTGTAAGAATTGCTTTATGGGCCCGTGCAAGATAACCAAGAAGGCACCGCGTGGTGTATGCGGGGCTGATGCTGATTTGATCGTTGCTCGCAACATGCTGCGCTCTCTTGCCTCAGGTGCTGCAGCGCATGGCGCCCGCGGCCGCGAGAGCATGTTGGCGCTGAAACGCGCTGGCGAAGGCGTGCTGAATCTTCCCATTGAAGGTGAGGCAAAGATTCGTACCGTATGTCAAAAGTTCGGGATTGATGGCTCCGGCAAACCCCTCAATCAGCTTGCGGTAGAGGTGGCTGATACTTTGCTGGAGGATCTTTCTCGTACGGTGCCCGACGACCATAAAACCGTCCACGCCTTTGCGCCGCAGGAGCGTTTAGATACCTGGGAAAAACTGGGTATCTTGCCCATCAGCGTGTACCACGAGGTATTCGAAAGCTTGCACAAGACCAGCGTCGGGACCGATGGCGACTGGCGTCATGTTATGCAGCAGTTCCTGCGCACGGGCGTTGCCTTTGCTTGGACGAGCTGTTTGGGCTCGTCTATCGCGATGGACAGCTTGTTCGGCCTGCCGGAACGTCGCAAAACCACCATGAACCTTGGTGCGTTGAAAAAGGGATGGGTGAACATTGCGGTGCATGGCCATTCACCGCTTATGGTGAGCGAGATTGTGCGTGTAGGGCGTTCTACCGAATATCAGGAAAAGGCACGTGCTGCAGGAGCCGAAGGCATCCAGTTCTATGGCATTTGCTGTTCAGGACTTTCGGCGATGTACCGCTACGGTGGGGTTATTCCCCTCTCCAATGCGGTTGGTGCCGAATTGGTGCTGGGTACTGGCGCACTCGACTTGTGGGTTGCCGATGTGCAGGATGTGTTCCCCTCGATTATGGATGTTGCACGGTGTTTCAAAACCACAGTGGTGACGACCAGCGACTCTGCGCGGTTGCCAGGCGCCGAGCATTACGACTTTGACCATCATCATGCCAACTTGGATGAGATTCACGAGCTTGCTGTGAAAATCGTCGAGCGCGGTATTGAGAGCCATACCAATCGGCGTGGGGTCCCCGTGGTTATTCCCCAGTATGAAGCCGAGGTCGAAGTGGGCTTTTCTGCTGAATTTGCTCAGCAGCAGTATGGCTTTGGTTCAATCGCCGATGCTTTGCGCGAAGGGCGTATCCGCGGCATCGTGAATTTGGTGGGTTGCAACAATCCCCGCATTGTCTACGAAAAAGCCATTGTCGAAGTGGCCGATTACCTCATCAAACACGATGTGTTGGTTATGACAAACGGCTGCGCTTCGTTCCCTCTGATGAAACTGGGTTACTGCTCGAAAAAGGCTTTGGACCAGGCAGGGGAGGGGCTGCGCGGTTTTCTGGGCGATGTGCCGCCCGTGTGGCAGATGGGCGAATGCCTGGATAATGCTCGCGCTTCGGCGCTGTTCTGTGGGGTTGCTGCCGAATCGGGGCACGCTATCAAAGATTTACCCTTTGCGTTCGCAAGTCCCGAATGGTCAAACGAAAAAGGTATTTGTGCCGCCTTGGCATTTCGCCTGCTGGGCATGAATTCGTATCACAGCGTATATGCACCTACGCAGGGTTCGGAAAAGGTAACTGAGTTTATGGAGCATGGCACCAAGCCCCTGTTGGGTTCCGAGATGGTGGTTGATGTTGACCACCAGGCATTGGCGAAGCGAATCGTTGAAGACATGGATGCGCGTAGACGCGCATTGGGATGGAAGGTGAACGGGTAAATGAAACTCGCAAAGGGTACGTTGCGTGCGTTGGTGGCACTCTTGGCCACGTTGGCGCTTGTTGCGACGGCCGTGTATTACAAGGTTGACGAATCGGGCATCGGCGCTTCTGAGGAACAGACCACCATAACCATTGCCTATTTGCCCATTACCCATGCGGTACCGTTGTTCAAAGCTGCTGAGCAGCTTGGGCAGCAAAATAGTAACGTCCATGTTGAACTGGTCAAATACGGTGGATGGGCGGAGCTTATGGACGCGCTTGACTCGGGACGTGTCGATGGTGCTTCGGTTCTTATCGAAATGGCTATGGAGGCGAAGAGCCAAGGGATTCCGTTGGAGCTATCCCTTTTGGGTCACCGCGACGGCAACGTGATCATCGCGGGTAACGACATTACTTCGCCTGCGCAGCTGAAGGGTAAAACCATTGCCATTCCAAACGAGCAGTCTTCGCACAACATCTTGGTTCAACAGCTACTTAACAAGTATGGCATGAGCGAAAAAGATGTGACGTTGGTCGAGATGGCTCCCGCCGAAATGCCTGCTGGTTTGAAATCGGGGCAGATTGACGGCTATTGCGTAGCCGAACCCTTCGGCGCCAAAGCGGTAGAGACCGGCGTAGGTCACGTGTTGGCTACTTCCGATGAGCTGTGGGAGAACTCCATTTGCTGCGGCATCGTGTTTAACACACAGGCAACTGCCGAGAAGCAGGAAGCACTGAAAACCTTCAAGCAGGCCTACCTTTCTGCAGGCAATTCGCTGACTAAAGACGAAGCAGTGCAGATAGCGGTGAACAACCTGGGTCAGGACGAAGCAACCAGCCAGCAGTCGCTTCAATGGATTTCCTTCAACGATTTGAGCGTGACCGAAGAAGCATACGGAAGGCTTCGTCAGGAAGTTATCGAGTATGGCCTGAACGACAACCCGCCCACGTACGACGAGTTTGTGGCGAAAAACTAAAGGGGAGTGTGTATTGTGAGCAAAGTTCTTAAAGGAGCGGTTTCGTTTGCGGTGCTGCTTGCGGTATGGCAAGTGCTGGCAGTTTCGGGTGCGTTTCCCTCGTCGCTGTTCCCAGGTCCGGGCTCTGTTGCGGGTGCCCTGGTCGAGCGAGCTGAAAGCGGTCAATTGCTGTTGGACGTAGGCGCCAGCATGTACCGATTCTTTATCGGGTATGTGGTGGCATGCGTGTCGGCGGTTCTGCTAGGGCTGGTAATGGGCTGGTGCACGCGAGCTTGGGAATTCCTAAACCCAGTAGTGCAATTCCTTCGGCCGATTTCGCCGGTGGCATGGCTTCCGTTCATCGTGCTATGGCTTGGCATTGGAGATACCCCCGCCATCGTCGTTATTTTCTTGGCGGCGTTCTTCCCGGTATTGCTCTCTACGGTGGGCGCAGTGCGCCGCATTGATCCAGTGTATTTGAAAGTGTCGAAGAACTTCGGTTTGGGCAGTGCTCAGACCCTGTTCAAAATTGTGTTACCGGCGGTGTTTCCCGTTATTGCCAATGCGCTTCACATTGCTTTGGGTACGGCGTGGATCTTCTTGGTTGCCGGCGAAATGGCGGGCACGCAATCGGGCTTGGGCTTCCTTATCGTGGATGCGCGAAACAACCTGCGCACCGACGAGCTTCTGGCAGCCATTGTCGCTATCGGCATTTTAGGCGTGCTGCTGGACTGGACCATCAAGCAATTCGAGGAAACCGTGAGCCGCATATGGGGCACTGGTGCGCAAGGAGCTGAACAATAATGGCGTATATCGAGATCAACGATGTATCGAAGGTGTATCAACGCGAAGGCGAGCCGTTCCATGCGTTGAGTCATGTATCCCTGGAAATCGAGCGCGGCGAGTTCATCTGCCTTCTGGGCCCTTCGGGCTGCGGAAAAACAACGTTGCTGAATACGCTTGCCGGTTTTGAGGATCCCGATGAGGGTCAGGTGCTTATAGGGGGAGAAAGGGTTAAGGGCCCGGTGCCCAATCGCGTTACTATCTTCCAGCATTACGGACTTTTGCCTTGGCAGACCGTGGAAAAGAATGTGATGCTGGGGCTTCTGGCAAAGAAAATGCCCAAAGAGCAAGCGCGTGCCACTGCTGCAAAGTATATCGACTTGGTGGGGCTTTCAGGCTTTGAGCATGTGCGCCCTGCGCAGCTTTCTGGTGGCATGCAGCAGCGCGTGTCCATTGCACGTGGGCTGGCGGTGCAGCCCGATGTTCTGTTCATGGACGAGCCTTTTGCGGCGCTCGATGCCATTACCCGTTTGAAGATGCAAGACGATATCCACCGAATTGCCGAGGAAGAAGGGGTAACGGTGGTGTTTGTTACCCATGATATCGAGGAAGCGGTTGCCTTGGCCGATCGAATCGTGGTGCTGACGCCCAATCCTGGCAGGGTGAAGGAAGTAATCAAAGTCGAGCTGGGTCCTGATCGCTTGCGAACAGCAGATGATTTTCTTGCGGTGCGCGACCATGTGTTCGATGTGTTCGGTATGAAGCCGAATTGGAATGTCGAGTATGTGATCTAGCCTTTCGGCGGGGGCGCTTTTTGAGCACCCCTTCTTTTGTGCTCGGTGCATTGCTGGAGGTTTGGTCGCGCTTGGCTGGTTTGCTTGGGAAGTCGATCGCCGACCCCTTATACTTTTCAGCATGAAATTCGCCTCCGTGATTCTCGACATACCAACTGCTGCGCTTGAAACCCCCTATACCTATGCGGTGCCCGAAACCACCGAAGAGCAGGCGCGGGTAATGGCCAAGAAGCCCTCCGCCAAGACGCCTGCAAAAAAAGCGATGCAGGTATCGCTTGACGATTTGCTGGCTGCGGATTCGGTGCAGGTATCACCCAATGGCCTGCTTGCCGTAGGGTTGGCGCAGGCGGGCCATGAGGCGGGGGCAAAGGGCCTTGGCGCCGAGATGCGTTCTGCCGACAAAGCCCTGCAGGCTTTTTCCGAGGAAAAAGCAGCCAATTCCTGTGCTCCTTCATTGGGCTCATCTGTTCGGGTTGGTTGCGCGGTTCTGGTCCCTTTCGGGGGGCGCAAAGCCGTGGGTTTCGTGGTTGGTTTGAGTGCGGATGCTCCCGACGGCCTTGATTTCTCGAAGCTCAAGGCTGTAGAAGAAGTGTTGGGCAAGCCTTGCTTTACTGAGATTGGCGCCCAGTGCGCGCAATTCTTGGCAGATCGTTACCTTGCGCCGTTTTCTTCTTGCATACGCCTGTTCATGCCGCCCGGCGGTGTGCCGCGCATGGAGCGCATCAATGGCACCTGGCAAGTAACGCGACCCATGGTTTCCGAGGTCGACGAGCGTTGGGTGACGCGCACTCCTGAAGCAGATGAATTCAAGCCGCGCAAGGGCGCCGTTAAGCAGGAGCTCGTGCTGCAGGCGCTCGGGCAGGGCGATTTGCGCGTTGCAGAGCTTACGGCCGAATACGGATCGGTTTCTTCCACGCTGAAATCGCTTGAGAAGAAAGGCGTTATCCGCATTGAGCATCGCCGCCGCATGCGCGAATGCGACCAGCCGAGCGCCGCATTTTCCAAGCGGGCGGGAGAGCGACCCGTGCTTACTCCCCATCAGGAAGAAGCGCTTGCCGCTATAACCTGCGCCTCCGCGGAACGAGATGGGCACGTGGTTCTGGTTGATGGCGTTACCGGATCGGGCAAGACCGAGGTGTACTTACGCGCCATCGAAAATGAGCTCGAGCAGGGCCGCGGCGCTATTGTGCTGGTTCCCGAGATTTCGCTGACGCCGCAAACGGTTGCCCGCTTTCGTGGTCGTTTCGGCGACACGGTGGCGGTGCTGCATTCCCGCATGTCGCAGGGTGAGCGCTTCGACCAGTGGGATCTTATCCGCGAGGGACGTACCCGTGTGGTGGTTGGCGCCCGCAGTGCGTTGTTCGCCCCTATGGAAAACGTGGGCATTGTCATCATCGACGAAGAGCACGAATCCAGCTATAAGCAGGATCAGGCTCCGCGCTATGTGACCCGCGATGTGGCCGAGTGGATGGTGCGCTCTCATGGCGCCGTGCTGGTGCTCGGTTCTGCAACGCCTTCGCTCGAGGCATTGCATCGTTGCGCGGTGGAGCCTTCATGGAGTCGCGTTGAAATGCCCGGCCGTGCCAACGGAAAGCCGCTGCCGAATATCAAAGTGGTAGACATGGCGTGCGAATTTGGTGGCGGCAATCGTTCCATGTTCTCTCGTGATCTGCAGACCGCTCTTTTTGAGGTGTTGGACAAAGGCGAGAAAGCGGTCCTGCTGCTGAACCAGCGCGGATTTGCCCAGTTTCTGCTGTGTCGCGATTGCGGGTTCGTGCCCGAATGCGATTCATGCTCAACGTCGCTGACGTACCACGAGCGCGCCGCGAAGCTGGTGTGCCACCATTGCGGCGCTACGCGTCCGGTGCCTGCGGTGTGCCCCGAATGCGGAAGCCCGTACTTAAAGCGTTTCGGTGCCGGAACCCAGCGCGTTGAAAGTGAGCTTTTGTCGCTTGTTTCCGATCGCGAATGTCGCGTCATTCGCATGGACGCCGATACGACTGCAAGGAAGGGCGACCACCAGCGCCTGCTGGAGCGTTTTGCGGCTCCGGGTGCCGCAGTGCTTCTGGGCACGCAGATGATAGCCAAGGGACTCGACTTCGACGATGTAACCCTGGTAGGCGTCATCAACGCCGATACCATGTTGAAACTGCCTGATTTTCGCAGTTCGGAGCGCACTTTCGACCTTATTGAGCAGGTGGCGGGACGTGCTGGCCGAGCAGACAAGCCAGGGCGAGTGGTAGTGCAAACCTATAGCGCACATGATGTCGCAATCCGTGCGGCCGCCTCTTACGACCGCGAGCGATTTTTGGCAGAGGAATTAGAGCTGCGCGAGGGATTGGGCTATCCGCCCTACGTTCGTCTTGCCAATGTCTTGGTGTGGGGTCGCGACGAAGACGCTGTGCAAACCGTAGCGAAGGGCCTGTATCGTGACCTTTTGCAGCTAGTGCCTGGCAAGGGCGCCGGTTGGCTGGTTTTGCCGCCCACGCCATGCGTCCTTGAGCGATTGAAGGGGTCTTGGCGCTACCATGTTGTGGTGAAGGCTCCGCTGAAGGAAAACATTGCGGAATGCTTCGCCTCTTATTTCCGCGAGCGGAAACCGCGGCAGGATGTGCGCGTTTCGATCGACATCGATCCCATTAACCTTCTGTGATCGGCATTCCCTGCAGCCCGTCTCAAGGGCTATGAGTCGTATAAACCGATGCGGAAACTTGAGGGTATCTATAAAGCGCCATTGGCGTTATAATGGCATGATGTTTTCAACAGGCTCTAGCCTGATTTTGTAGAAGCGTGGGAAGGAAACGACGTGGCAAAGGCTTCCTCACAACAGTCTGAATCCAAGGAAAAGACGACGAAGAGTACGGCCAAGAAAGCGCCAGCCAAGAAGGCGGCTCCCAAGAAGGAAACGGCAAAGGCTAAAAGCGCCGCAGCTTCCAAGAAGAAGGCGGTCGAAGCCGAAGCGGCAGAGGCCCATGATCTCGAGGAAGACGACACCGAAAACATTTTGGAGTCTGACGTTGAGCCCACTGATCTGCACGACGACCATCATGATGTGAAGGCTTCCGATCTTACGGACGAAAGCCTGCTTGAAGGTGTGCCTGAGGAAGAGCTGAAGGCGGCTGCCGAAATCACGGTCCCTAAGGTCTCCCATAAGAGCAAGAGCACGCGTAAGCGCAGCACGCGCAAGTCTTCTGCCGATTCTTCCGTTGCCCTGCTTACGGGCGACCCGGTGCGTATGTACCTGAAGGAAATCGGTAAGGTCTCCTTGCTTACTGCGGCAGAGGAAATCGACCTTGCTATGAAGATCGAAGCGGGTGTTGCTGCTACCGCTGAATTGGAAAAGGCCGAAGAAGAGGGCGTCGAGCTTGAGCGCCGCGAGCGTCGTCGCCTTACCCGCGTAGAGCAGGTGGGTATTGACGCAAAACAGCAGCTCATCGAGGCAAACCTCCGCCTGGTTGTTTCCATTGCGAAGCGTTACGTTGGCCGCGGCATGCTGTTCCTCGACCTTATTCAGGAAGGCAACCTGGGCCTTATCCGTGCAGTTGAGAAGTTCGACTACACTAAGGGCTTTAAGTTCTCCACGTATGCTACGTGGTGGATTCGCCAGGCAATCACGCGTGCTATCGCCGACCAGGCTCGCACCATCCGCATTCCGGTTCATATGGTTGAAACCATCAACAAGCTCGTTCGTATCCAGCGTCAGCTGCTGCAGTCGCTGGGCCGCGAACCTACCCCTGAGGAAATTGCTGAGGAAATGGGCCTCACGCCCGAGCGTGTTCGTGAAATCCAGAAAATCAGCCAGGAACCGGTTTCCCTCGAAACCCCCATCGGCGAAGAGGAAGATTCCCAGCTGGGCGACTTCATCGAAGACGACGCAGCAATCGTTCCTCCCGATGCGGCATCCTTCAGCATGCTGCAGGAGCAGCTTTCCAAAACGCTGGAAGGCTTGGCCGAACGCGAGCGCAAGGTTATTTCCCTGCGTTTCGGTCTGGAAGACGGGCATCCTCGTACGCTCGAGGAAGTTGGCCGTGAATTTGGCGTAACGCGTGAGCGTATTCGCCAAATCGAGTCGAAGACGCTTGCTAAGCTGCGTCATCCCTCCAGGTCCCAGAAGCTGAAAGACTATCTGGAAGACTAAGCGTTCTGCGTCGTTCTGCCGAACAGCGCAGAACTTATGAAACGCAATGATGTTGCGCGGAACTCTGACAGCACGGGAAAATCTCAAGACCCATGGGGCGGCGCGAAGGCCTGCCCCCATGGGCCTTTCAATTTTCCTGCACTCGTCAGAGTTCCGCTCGCTGACTCACTGGCGTATGCCCTGATTCTCATTAACGCCCCTTCGGGCGTTTTTTGCGTTGTTGGGTGTCTAAGAGGGACAGTCCCTTTTAGACACCTTAGAATGTGTTCCAGATAAGCAGCCAAAAGAAACTGTCCCGTTTTGGCTGCCTCTTGGCTATTCTTCAGCAACCATCACCGATAACGGAGGAGCCCCCTATGGCAAACGATCAACTTGAATTCTTCGCTACATGCCCGCAGGGGTTTGAGCATATCTTGGCCGATGAGCTGAAGCGTCTGCGTGCCCAGAGCGTGCGCCCTCTGAAGGGTGGTGTCGCGTTCTTCGGAACGAAGGTGGATGGTTATCGTGCGTGTCTGTGGTCGCGTATTGCTTCGCGTGTTCTGCGCGTTATGGGTCGCGTTGAGGCTTATAGTGCCGAGGCGCTCTATGAGGGCGTAAAGGCATTGCCTTGGGCAACGGTGGTTGGTGACGGTGCCACTATTGCCGTTACGGCACGTGGCACCAATGATGCTTTGCGCAACACCCAGTTTGCGGGGCTGAAGGTGAAGGACGCTGTATGCGACCGTTTGCGCGAGGCGCGAGGCAAACGTCCCGATGTCCAGCCTCAGCGCCCTGACGTACCCATTTGGGTATCGATTCACGGCAAGAAGGCAACTGTTTCCATCGATTATGCTGGCGAATCGTTGCATCGCAGGGGCTATCGCGTGCCTGGCGAAAATGTAGAAGCCCCTCTGAAGGAAGCGCTTGCCGCTGGCATGCTGGTGTGGGGCGGATGGGATCGCGTAGCAGCTCCCGCTTTGCGTCGCGCTAAAGCGGAACGTGCTGGAGCCGATGGTTCGGTGGAGGCGCCGGTGTTTGTCGATCCTGCCTGTGGCAGTGGAACGCTGGTTCTGGAAGCAGCCATGATGGCAACCGATCGCGCCCCGGGCCTTTCCCGTGATTACTGGGGCTTTGAGGGTTGCGCTGATTTCGACGCAGATGAGTTCGATGACCTATTGGCAGATGCCGATGAACGTTTTGAGCGAGGTCTGGAAGATGCACCGCGGTTGTTCGGCTTCGACATTGACTCCCAGGCAGTGGGCATTGCGCGCGGCAACGCGCGGCGCCTGGGCCTTTCGAAGCTGGTGACATTCGGTTGCGCGGATTGCGCCGACCTGCCTGTTGGCTTGCATCAAAACGGCATCGAGCTCGACCAACGTGGCTTTATCGCCATCAATCCGCCGTACGGCATGCGCCTTTTAGCCCATGGGCTCGACGGGTTCTATGAGCATCTTTCCCAGGGTCTCCGCGAGTTGCCAGACTCGTGGAGCATGACGGTGATCACGCCCGATGCTGATTTCGATGGCTCTGTGGGCTTTGAGGCCCAACGAACCTTGTCGGTATATAACGGCGCAATCGAGGCCACGCTTCGCAGCTATCGCTTGGGCCATTCCAACATCATCGAGGTTCCACTCGTGACGCTTGAGGGGGCTGAGGTTAAGGTTGCTGTCACCTCCGATCATGCACTGCAATTTGCTGCTCGTTTGCGCAAAATGGCCAAAGCGCGTCGCAAGTGGGCACGAAAGAACAAGGTGCATGCATACCGCGTCTACGATGCCGACCTGCCCGATTATGCCGTTGCCGTCGACGTATTCGAAGAACAAGGCTCGGGCGATATGAATTTGCTCATAACCGAATATCAGGCGCCGAAAGAGATCGACCCTGCGAAGGCAACGCGCCGCTTCAGGGACGCTTGTACCGTTGCTCCTGTGCTTTTGGGCGTGCCCGAGGAGCGCCTGTTCACGCGTGTCCGTCGTCAGGCAAAAGGCGGATCGCAATATCGCCGCGAAGAGCATATCTCCCATCGCATCATCGTCGAGGAAGCGGGGCATCCCTTCGAACTCGATCTTTCGGGCTATTTGGACACAGGCCTGTTCCTCGACCATCGCATTACGCGCGGTATGGTGGGTGAAATGGCAGCCGATAAGCGCTTCCTCAACCTATTCGCCTATACCGGCACGGCAACGGTCTATGCTGCGGTGGGTGGCGCTGCCTCGACCACTACGGTCGACATGAGCCAGACCTACCTTGATTGGGCGAAGCGCAACATGAAGAATGCGGGCTTTACGGGCCGCCAGCACCAGTTTGTTCGCGCGGACGTCCTTTCCTGGATAGAGCAGGCTGCCGAAGAGGAATCTGGTCGCTACGATTTGGTGTTCCTTGACCCGCCCACGTTCTCCAATTCGAAAACCATGGGTGAGCGCACGTGGGATATCCAGCGCGATCACGCTGAGCTTTTGCGCCTGGTGCGTCGTCTGCTTGCTCCTGGCGGCACCATTGTGTTCTCTGGAAACCTGCGTTCGTTTAAGCTCGACGAAGTGAAGGTGCGCGCTTGTGGGCTGGGCATCGAAGACGTTACCGCAAAGACTATTCCTGAAGATTTCTCCCGTAATCCGCGCATCCATTTCTGCTGCTTGCTCACCGATTTGCGCGGGTAGGAGCTTCCACGCATGCTGGAAAAGATCAGGGCTTTCGTTTCGAAGGAAGCGGTGCTGGTCGTTGCGGTTTTGGCGGCTGCGGCGTCATGTGCGCTGGTGCCCTTTGACGAAGGCTACGCCTCATATGTCGATTGGCGCACTTTGGCTCTGCTGTTTTGTCTGATGGCGGTTGTAACAGGGTTGCGTTTCATGGGTGTGATGCGTCTGCTGGGCAGTTGGGCCGTGTCGCGCGCCTCTTCTATGCGCGCCCTGGCGTTCGCACTGGTTGCGCTAACCTTCGTCAGTTCCATGGCGATAACCAATGATGTAGCGCTCATCACCTTTGTTCCTCTTGCCCTTGTCGTGCTCTCCGAGGCAGGGGAGGGTCGGTACGCGGCTTCCGTAGTGGTGCTCATGACGGTGTCGGCAAATTTGGGCAGTATGCTGCTGCCTGTTGGGAATCCGCAGAACCTCTTTCTCTATCGCGCATCGGGCATGGACTTTCCTCAGTTTGTGTTGATCATGGCACCTATCGTTGCCCTGTCTGCGGCAATGCTGGTTGTTGCGTTGCTGATTGTGTTCCGGGGTAATGCGGAGGGGCACTCCGATTGCGCATCTCACGGGATCCTTGCAAGGCCTACAGGGCGCCAAAGGCTCATGTTCGTCTCATACCTGCTTTTGTTCGCCTTGAGCATTATGGCGGTAGTGGGGCTTATTGACGCTTATCCTGTTGCCGTTCTCGTTGCCCTTGTGCTGTTCTTTCTTGATAGACGCACGTTGACTAAGGTTGATTATGGTCTTTTGCTCACGTTTGTAGCTCTGTTTGTATTCGTGGGCAATATGGCTCGCGTTCCTGCGGTGCATGAGGCGCTTTCAGCTCTGGTGGGCATCGCGCCGTTTTATGCGGCAGTGGGGTCAAGCCAGGTGATAAGCAATGTTCCGGCTGCTGTTCTGCTGTCTGGCTTCACCAACGATTGGACTGCCCTTATAGTGGGAACAAACCTTGGCGGGCTGGGGACGCCCATTGCTTCTATGGCAAGCCTTATCTCGCTCAAGATTGCCACCGCTTCGGGTTTGGTGGGCAAACGCCATTACTTGGCGGTGTTCACGGCCTGGAATGTGGTGTTCCTTGCTGTCCTATGTGCGGCAAATGCGGTATTCGGGTGGGCTTGAGCCTGAAAGCGGCTGTTTTTGCAGATCTGGCGTTTTCGAAGGCGTTATTGCCCCATGCTCGCCTTTTCTCCGCGAAGCAGGGCGTCTACCAATTCGTTGTCCTCTTCGCTTGGTGAGCCTAGTGGCAGCCCGCACGCTTCAAAGAAATGACTGCCAGCGAATTGACGGGCGCGGAACGAGCCGTGGATGCCGTCGTCAAGATAGCGAATGCGGCTTCGGCAATCGGTTGTCCCGCAGAACAGCATGCCGTGCTTGCTGATGTAGTGCGCATAGGTTTCCGTTTCCGACCAGAGCATCACGCCAGCCATATTCTCCAGCTCATAAGCTACGGCGTAATTGCTCCAGCTTATGGCTCGTAGTCGTACGTAGCGGTCAAGCAGCGATGCCATGCGGGTAACGCGGCGCAGCGTTTCGGTGGCGCCGATAAACAGCGCGTTGCCGGGCACTTCGATGCCAAGCGTCGAAATCTGACGAAGAGCCTCTTCTTGCATGCGGGGATCGAGCATCACGCCAGGTACCGTGAGCTTCAACGATTCATCGGGGAACAGCTCGATGGCGGAATGGACTGAGCTTCCCGGGATGCCTTTGGATGTTCGGAATATCAGCGAATCGTGTGCGTGTTGAACGTGGCAACCCATTCCTTGCTGCTCAAAGGCGGAGCGCATTGCCATCACATGGCTTTCCTGAGCCGCTCTAGAGGGTGTGTCGGCGGCGCGACGGCCCATCCGATACAAGTACAGGCTAAACAGGGGCAAGGGAGCCTCAGCGGTGGCGTTGCTCTGCGAGGTGCACGGGGTTTCCGCCGGATACCATACGGTGCGCTGGCAAAACTCGCGGATTTCCTGCTTTCGCTTAGTTGCCTTGCTGTAGAGCTCCACCAATGCCGAGCCGAGTGCTGGGCCCGAGGTTGACCCTTCGCGTATCTCGACGATGCCGTCGGCAACATAGGGCGGGAAATCGCCTTCGTGGACCTGAACCACTACAGCGCCTTGTTTGGGGTTTACGGGATCGGCGATAAAGCGTGTGTCAAAGCGCGGAGTAGGGGATACGTGGTGGCGGCACAGCTCACCGAATATCTGAGAGAAATCTGCCGACTGTTTCGGCACGGGGCATACCGTTTTGTCGTCGTCGGCGATGCCGATGACGAGCCAGCCGCCATGGGAATTGGCAAACGAGGCGATGATCTTGGGAATTTTCGCGCGGACGTTTTCGTTCCACGTGCGCTTGAATTCAAGCGCAAAACCCTCTTCGAGATCCTTCAATTGCGCGAGGTCGGCGTAGGCTACCTCGTCAAGGCTCTTAGGTCGGCCCTGTTCATTGCGAAACGGACTGTACATGATGCCCCCTTATCCCCTTGAGACCATCATAGCGTGTTGAGGGCTTTTCTTATTCCCTCAGAGGGGTGTTCTTGTTTTGGGATGGAGTTTCTTTTTCTTCTCGCCTTTTTGCGGCGTATTCTTCCTCGATCTGCTTGGCGAATTCGTCCATCTTTGCTTCGCCTTCGCTTTTGATCCCGAATAGGGTTCGCCCGCTTGAAACGCGCGGCTTAACTTCGCCGGAAAGCTCGACAGCAAGGGCCTGCTGGATACGCTCCCAACGTTTTTGGAATTCGTTGTCCATAATTAGCGATCCAGGATTCGCTTGAGATGTTCGACGAGGGCCAGGCAGCCAGCGTCGACATCTTCATAGGTAGTGTCGAAATCGCCGGTATACCACGGGTCTGCGACGTCTCGCGACGCACCCACCCAATCCATCAGGAGGCTTAGCTTTCCTTCGGGGTCGTTATGGTAGAGGCGCATCATATCGCGCATGTTGTAGCGATCCATGCCCACAATATAGTCGAACTTATCGTAATCAGCGGTGGTTGCCAGGCGTGCCGCACGATGCTCATAGGGAATGCCGTATCGATCGAGGATTTCTTTCGTTCCATAGTGGACGTCGCTGCCGATCTCATCGTGATGCATCGCTGCTGATTCTACGTAAACGGTAGCGTCGAGTCCTGATTGGCGCACACGCTCTTTCATGACGAATTCGGCCATAGGCGAGCGGCAGATGTTGCCATGGCAAACGAAGAGGATGTTGATCATGGGTTGCCTTTCGGTGAGTTGCGGCGGTGAAGTAACTATAGCGCGGTTCGTGGTGTTAGCAAGCTTGAGCAGCTGAGAGGGGAGAGCATGAAAATAAAAAAAGATCCGCATGAAGCGGATCTTTGAAATTCTGGCTCCCCGGGTAGGATTCGAACCTACAACCCTCCGGTTAACAGCCGGATGCTCTGCCGTTGAGCTACCGAGGAATTCGGTGCGTTCTTCGTGACGCAGGAATTTATTATACGCATCTTGGAAATCGGTGCAACATCTTTTTTGAAAAAAGTTTTAACTCGATTCCCATCAGCGCAAACGGTGAATTAGCGTCTACGGAGCGATGGCCTCCTGCGACCCCTGCCGGTGCGCGATGGGCGCTTGGTGGGACGCTTGGGGTTGGGGATCAGGCGATCGTCGGCGTATTCGAAGCCTTCGACGTCGTGAGTTTCGAGCAAATGCTGCGTGTGGTATTCAATTTCGCGTAAATCAAGAAGCTGATCTGGGGAAAGGAACGTGTAGGCAGCTCCCGATTCGCCTGCGCGGCCTGTACGTCCAATGCGGTGGATGTAGTCTTCGGGCGAGTCGGGCACGGTGAGGTTGACGACGTAGCTTACATCAGTGATATCGATGCCGCGTGCTAGGACATCGGTAGCAACCAGAACATCGATCTTGCCTTCGCGGAAGTTCTTTAGCGCACGGTCGCGTTTTCCTTGATGTTTGTCTGCATGGATGCTGTCCGCTTTCACTCCTGCGTCTTTCAGGCGTGTGGCGCACGAATCCGCGGATTGCTTGGTGCGGGTAAACACGATGACACGTTCTGCCCCCTGCTCCTTAAGCAGGGCAACAAGGAGATCCTGCTTTTGACGCTCGGAAACGGGCAGCAAGTATTCGTTAACCGTATCGGCGGTTTTGCCTTTGTGGGCGATCTCAACGACCTCTGGATCCGTCTGAACGAGCTTCGCTTTCGCCTGAACGTCAGGTGTCAGAGTGGCACTGAATAAGAAGGTTTGGCGTTCTTTCGGGGTCATGCGAACGATGGAATTCACAGGGGGCCAAAAGCCCATATCCATCATACGGTCGACTTCGTCAAGCACCAGGTAGTGGATGTTTTCCAGGGAAAGAAGCCCCTGTTGCGCCAAGTCAAGCAAGCGTCCCGGAGTGGCAATAAGCACATCGCAGCCCTTTTTGAGCTTTTCGACCTGGGTGGAGTATTTCTTGCCGCCGATTACGGTAAGCGTGCGGAACTTGGTGGTTTGCGCAATAGTGCTTGCACATTCGGAAATTTGCTGAGCCAACTCACGCGTCGGTGCCAAAACCAACGCATAGGGCCCCTTTTTGGGGCGCTTTGAGCCAAAATGGCGCACCATTTGGTCGAAGATCGGAAGCAGATAGGCAAGCGTCTTCCCTGTTCCGGTTTGTGCGGCAGCTAGGATATCTTTCCCTTCGATTCCCGGCGGAATGGAAAGTGCCTGTACAGGGGTGGGTTCGGTGAAGCCAAGATTATCGATGGCTTCCAATGAGGGCTTGGACAAGCCAAGCGTATTAAAAGTTGAGGTAGTCATGCCTTTCAGTGTAGGGGACGAAAGGGCAATAGTCTATGCGGAAGATAAGCAATGGTATACTTTCCCAATACATCTGATGCCGTTTATGCGCGGCTCAATCACCCTTACGAATCAAACGAAAGAGGCACTGTTCGTTATGAGCTCCAATAGTTTTGAAGCAAGCCAGAAGCGCAGCGAGGCAATTCGCGCCGACCTTGAGGTAAACCCCGGCAAGTACACGATGCTTACGGGCGATCGTCCTACGGGTCGTTTGCACCTGGGCCACTATTTCGGCACCATTAAGGAACGCGTTGCTCTGCAGAATAAAGGCGTAACCACGCGAGTTATCATTGCTGACTATCAGGTAATTACCGACCGTGATACTACGGAGAACATTCAGGACAATGTTCGCAACATGGTAATTGATTACCTTGCTTGCGGCATCGATCCGGAGAAAACCATTATCTTCACCCATTCTGCGATTCCTGCCTTGAATCAGCTTATGCTTCCGTTCCTTTCTCTGGTATCTGAGGCAGAGCTCCTTCGCAACCCAACGGTTAAGGCTGAGCAGGAAGCTTCGGGCCATGCCCTTACCGGCCTTCTTCTGACCTATCCTGTGCATCAGGCATGCGACATTTTGTTCTGCAAGGGCAATATCGTGCCCTGCGGTAAGGATCAGTTGCCCCATATCGAACAGACTCGCCAAATTGCTCGTCGTTTTAACGAGCGTTACGGCTATGTGTTCCCTGAGCCCGAAGGCCTTCTGAATGATGATGCGCCCGAGATTCCCGGTTTGGATGGTCGTAAGATGTCGAAGAGCTACGGCAATGCCATCAGCCTTTCGTTTACGGCAGAGGAAACCGCCAAAATCATCAAGAAGTCCAAGACCGATTCCGAACGATTCATTACGTTCGATAAGGAAAATCGTCCTGGTGTATCTGCGCTTCTTACTACGGCTGCTTTGTGCGCGGGCCGCACTGAAGTGGAGATCGCGGAAGAGATCGGCAACGGTGGTTCCGGAACGCTCAAGAAGTATGTCACCGAAGCGGTTAACGAATACCTCGCTCCTATCCGCGAGCGTCGTGAGGCTATCGCTGCAAAGCCCGGCTATGTAGAAGAGATTCTGCATGAAGGCAATCGCAAAGCGAACGAAATCGCTAATAAAACCTTGGACGAGGTTCGTGAAGCCATGCATATGGTTTACTAGAATCGTCCCCTTTGGCGTTTTAAAACGGCTAGGCATATACGCCTAGCCGTTTTTTTTGTTGGTTGGTATCGCATAAAGTAAGGGCCGTGCGACAAAAGTGCTACCTAAGCCCAGCATTCATAGGTGCAGCAGAGGGCAAAATGCCAGTATTATCGCAAGCGCAAGTTCCCATGGCGGCATTGTGGGTATAGCGGCCGTGAAAGGCATTTGCACGTTAATGTGTCGATCCTTGGGAATGGAAGTGGCAAAAGCCATAAAGTACGCTAGAATAATCAATCGCAGCTTCTGATGAAGACGCTGTATTGGGCCCATAGCTCAATGGTGGAGCAGGGGACTCATAATCCTTTGGTTCTCGGTTCGAATCCGGGTGGGCCCACCAAATTCCCAGGTCAGAGGCTTATGCTTCTGGCCTTTTTTATTTCCATTGTGTACATGGGCAAATTATGGGCAAAACTTTTCATGAATGTTTTATGAAGGCAAGTATCTCGGCCTGATTTTGGAGATATTCACGTCGTTGAACCCTTCCATTGCGTCTAACGCGTCCATTTGATTTCTGTCACTGTTGAACTGAATTACAATGAAACCTCGATGCATTTATGAGAAAGAAGCATTCATGACCCCAGCAGAGCAGAAACGCGCCGCCAAGTATTTCGTAGCAAGGTGGGAATCCCTCCCATGCGTAGAGGAGGAGCATTCGCGTTCGTTTTGGATAGAGCTTTTGCAGGATGTGCTGGGCGTGCAGAATGCCACCCATGCGCTGGAATTCGAACGCAAGGTGAAGGGCCGCAAAATCGACGTGTTCTACGAGGATATGGGCATTCTCATAGAAATGAAAGGCCGCGGCATCAGCCTCGACGAAGCAACCGTGAGATCGAAAAAGGCTGGACCGGAGACGCCCTACCAGCAAGCGAAGTGGTACGCCGACAATCTGCCGAACTCCATACGCCCGCGTTGGATTATCACGTGCAATTTCGACGAGTTCCGCATCTACGACATGGAGGCCGCAGACGACCAGTACGTTTCGCTTGCTTTGGAAGAGCTGCCCGAGCAGGTGCACTTGCTGTCGTTTTTCTCCGATAGGCGCAACTCTCGCCTGGTGAAGGAGAAAGAGCTTTCGGTGAAGGCCGGCGAGCTGGTGGGAAGGCTCTATGCCCAGCTTTCGCAACAGTATCGCAATATCGAAACAGACGCGCACGAGCAGCGTAGCTTGAACGTACTCATTGTGCGGCTGGTGTTCCTTCTGTATGCCGAAGATTCCGGCTTGCTGCATGAGAAAGATGCGCTGCTGAACTACCTCAAGCGCTTCCCGGCCGACCAGATGCGCCAGGCCGTCATCGACCTGTTCGCCGTGCTGGACACGCCGGCGGACGCTCGCGACCCTTATCTGCCCGCCTACCTGCTGGCCTTCCCGTACGTAAACGGCGGGCTGTTCGGCGACGACGGCATCGTGGTACCGCAGTTCACCGACCAGATCCGCCTCGACCTGCTGCTGGAGGCGTCGCAGAGCTTCGACTGGAGCCACATCAGCCCCACCATCTTCGGCGCGGCCTTCGAGAGCACTTTGAACCCCGCCACGCGCCGCGCGGGCGGTATGCACTACACCAGTATTGAGAACATCCACAAGGTCATCGACCCGCTGTTCCTGGACAATTTGCGCGCCGAGCTTTCTGCGATTGAGAGTGACGGCGTGGAGCGCAATCGCAAAGTGAGGTTGCGCGCGTTCCAGCGAAAACTCGCAAGCATAAACGTGTTCGACCCAGCATGCGGCAGCGGCAACTTCCTCACCGAAAGCTACCTTTCCCTGCGCAAGCTTGAGAATCGTGTGCTCGAAGATTTGCAGGGCGATCAGATGAGCATCGGCTTCGACGGGGAGAGCAGCCCCATACAGGTTTCCATCAATCAGTTTTTCGGCATAGAGATAAACGACTTCGCGGTCAGCGTTGCAAAAACGGCGCTGTGGATAGCCGAGGAGCAGATGATGGAGGCAACGCAGGAGATTTTGCTGCAGCCCTTCGACTTCCTGCCTCTGAAAAGCAACGACAATATCCACGAGGGCAACGCGCTTCGTATGGACTGGAAGGAAGTGCTGCCTGCCGAGAAATGCAGCTATATCATCGGTAACCCACCGTTTCTGGGCGCGCGCAATCAAACCAAGGTGCAGAAGGCCGAGCTCATGGATGTATTCGGCGGCGCTAAAAACAGCGGCAACGTGGACTATGTTGCAGGCTGGTATATGAAAGCCGCGGAGTATATAGGCGATTGCCCGATGCGCTGCGCCTTCGTTTCCACCAACAGCATATGCCAAGGCGAGCAGGTGGCTAATGTTTGGAAGCCGTTGTGGGATTTGGGCATTCGCATCGACTTCGCGCATGATACGTTCCGATGGGCCAACGAGGCAAACGGCCAGGCCCACGTGTTCGTGATCATCGTCGGGTTCTCGAAGCTGGGCGGGGAGAAGCGGCTTTTCCATCACGCGGGCCCCGATGCGCCCGCGATGGAGCTGCTCCCCGGCAACATCAATGCCTACTTGTCCGACGCCCCCGATGCGTTCGTGCAAAATCTCAGCAAGCCGCTGTGCCGCGTTCCGAAGATCGGCATCGGCAACAAACCCATCGATGGCGGAAACTACCTGTTCAAACCAGACGAGCTCGAAGCGTTTCTGGCGGAAGAGCCGGGTGCGGCCGAGTTCGTGCACCCGTGGCTTGGCTCCGACGAGTTCATCAAGGGGAAGAAGCGCTTCGCGCTATGGCTCGGGGATGCTGAGCCTGCGAAGCTCAATGTTCTGCCGTTGTGCCGCGAGCGCATTGCGGCTGTTCGTGAATTTCGCCTTGATTCGAAGAGCGCGCCCACGCGCAAGCTGGCCGAACGGCCGGCAAACTACCACGTGGAGAACATGCCGAAGGGCCCTTCCGTGCTGGTGCCCAAGGTGTCTTCCGAACGCCGTCGCTACATTCCGCTTGGATTCGTGGAGCCGCCGACCTTGTGCAGCGACCTGGTGTTCCTCATCCCCGACGCCACGCTCTACCATTTCGGCGTGCTGCACTCCCAGTTCCACAATGCCTGGATGCGCACGGTGTGTGGTCGCCTGAAAAGCGATTATCGTTATTCGGGTGGCGTGGTGTACAACACCTTCCCGTGGCCCGGCGCAACGTCCGACAACCTGGCGGTACCCGTTGAGCAGCTGGTTCCTCCTGAGGTTCGCCAGCGCATTGAAGACTGCGCGCAGGGTGTGCTCGACGCTCGCACTGCGCATACGGGGGCAACGTTGGCCGATCTGTACGATCCGGAAAAGATGCCGTCAGATTTACTGGCTGCTCACAAGGCGCTTGATGCTGCTGTAGAGGCGGCCTATGGTGTGGATTTCGGCGGTGATGAGGAAAAGATTGTGGCGCACCTGTTCGAGCTCTATACCCAGATTACGGAAGGGGAGGACCGATGAACGCTTGGATAGTGAGGGCCGGGCGCGGCGGCATTCACGCCGCTGAATGGCTTGAAGGCGGCTATGTCGCCATCTATTGGGACCTCGATGGCGCAGATGTTTCGGCGTTGGACAAAGAGGGGATCAAGCGCCTGTATAAGCTCAAGAATCCCGATGCAAGCCCGCAGACAGTGGCTTCGAACGCCGGCATGATCTATCGTTTTGCGCATGACATCGCCGAGGGCTGTACCGTGGTTATGTACGATCCCTCCACTAGGCTCTATCATATCGGGGAAGTTTCGGGCGGGTGCGAATTTGTCGCTGGTACCGAAGACGATGAAGCTAATGGCTCATACCGCCGCCGAGTGGGGTGGCACGAAGTTGCCCCTCGTGACTCATTGTCCTCTTCCGCAAAGCATTCATTAGGCAGCATATCAACGCTTTTCGCTGTATCGGACGATGCCATGCGCGAGCTTGAGGCGGCGTCCTCGGGCGTTGCTCCTATTGCCGATGACGATGAAAGCCCCGTCGAGGCAAGGGAAGCAACCGCCGACGATGGCATAGAGCGCATTAAGGATAAGGTGCTGAGGCTCGATTGGGATGATATGGAGCTGTTGGCTGCTGGCGTTTTGCGCTCTATGGGCTACAAGACGTCCATGACGCGCAAGGGTTCAGACGGGGGACGCGACATCATAGCCTCGCCCGATGGCTTGGGCCTGGAATCGCCTCGCATCGTCATCGAAGTAAAGCATCGCAAAGGTGCCATGGGCGCACCGGCTCTGCGTTCGTTTATCGGCGGGCTCCGCAGCACGGATAGCGGTTTGTATGTATCCACAGGTGGCTTTACTAAGGAAGCCATGTATGAAGCCGATCGCGCCGTGATGCCCGTGAAGCTTCTTGACCTTGACCAATTCGTGCGGCTTTTGGTGGACAACTACGATTCCGCCGACATGGAGACGCGAACCATCCTTCCCTTGGTGCGCATCTACTGGCCCGCGTAACTCCGATCTGGGCTCTTCGCGCATAAGCCCCAAAGCGCCTTCATCTGTGCCGCCTTGCTGTTGTGCGAGCCCTTCCGGCGTTCGTCCGCCCCAATGGCTTTCCTTGATGCTCGAAGCGTCGCACGGTGCGCCCGCGTGCGCAAGGGCCGCGAAAACCTTTCGGCCGGCCCCGGCAAGGGCGGCCGGGGCCGGCCGAAAGCTCAAGCCCTCCGGGTTTCGCTTTTCCCCTTGCACACACGGCCGCCCCGCGCGCTGCGGCGATCACAAGGCAAGCCACAGGGGCGGGCCGATGCGATCGGAGGTCATCATGAACGGCATCAAGCAGCATGCAATCAAGGCGACGGAAATCTTCCTGGAGCGCAAGGGTTACGAGGTCATCTCTACGGGATGGTCGTGCCCAGAAGGGGAGGTAGACGTGGTTGCCCGCGACGGCGAATGCGTGGTGTTCCTGGAAGTCACCGCAAGCGAAGGCGGGTTCGCCGAGTCGCAGGCCCCTAGAAGCCTGCGGGAGTCCCTGGCCGCGAGATGGCTCGCGGCCGAGGGCGGCGAGATCGCCGACGTCCCCGTCCGCTTCGACGACGTCGCGTTCATTATCATGGGCGGCACGAGGGCGCTCGTTCGCCATCACATCAACTCTCTTTCGGAGGAGTGACCCGCCAGAGATCCCAAGGCGGGCTCGGGCTGCGGGCCCGCCTCCCTACTGGCTTTCCGTCCCTGGCTTATCGGGCTTGGACTCGATGCATCGCTGGCCTTGCGGCTGCGATGCGGTGTCGGCCTGCGGCCGACGTTCGCGCGCTTCGGGGCGCGCGAACCCGCTCGCCTTCGGCTCGCTCTCGCTGCGCGCTCCGTTCGATGCCTCCCAGAGGTCGGCATCATTGCGCGCTTCGCTCACGCCGCCGCCCACGGGCGCGACGGCTTCCCATAGGTCGCCGTCCGCCGGCTGAGCGGCTCTCGCGTCGGGTCGTCGCGTCCCTCGATTGCTCCTAGGGGTCGCAATCGGCGGGCCGCGCCTCAGCCGGCGCTCACGGATCAATCCCGGCAGCTCAACGAGTCGAGTCGCTTCCGGGGTTGATGCAAGATGTGCATTTGTGCTCACAAACGCGCCTTCGGCACGTTCGCTGCGCCAAATGATCTTGCCCTGCGGGGCTTCTCGGCAATGCGCCGCCGTTTGCCTCGCAAAGGAAAAGCAGCCGGGCCCCTGCACCCGGCTGCTTTTCGAAGCCCGTATTTGATGCTGCGCCTTGCTCAGCGCTCCATCTCTTCGTCGATGCTGCGCACTGCCAGCTTTGCGGCTTGGATGCCCAACCCCTTTGCGATGCCCGCCATGCTGTAACCGCGTCCCAGTTTGTAGCCCCGCACTTTACGCCCCGTGCTCTTTCTCTCGAACGTCAGCCCCTTGCCGTCGCGTGCGACGTGCATCTCGACACCTTTGGCGTCGAGCGACTTCGCCAGCGCTCGGACTTTATTCTGCTCGCGGCATGCGCGTGCTTCGTGCGTGGACGCTGCGACCGCTTCCCTGATGTATTGCTTGTCGCTCCTTGCGCCGCGCGCGGCTATCGCCAGCTCTCGCTTCGTGGGCTGCTGCGCGTGGATACGGCAGTTGCGCTCTCCCTCGCGCATCTGCTCGAGGCCCCATTCCGCATCCATGTCGCGGACGGCGTTGGCGCGCTCGATCTTCGCGTTTTTGCTGCGCCCCTCGTTGAGTCGCTTGCCGGTCTCAAGGTTGGTGCGGTTGACGACCACATGGACGGCGTAGCGGTCGGTGCCGTCTGCCGCGCAGTGCTCCAGATGCAGCACCCATGCGGCCTCGTGGGCACCGTAGCGGCCTTCGACATACTGTCTGGCGTACTCCATGCACGCCTCGGGCGTCATGCGCCCTCCGTTGCAGGAGCATTCGTCGGGATTGAAGGCCAGCACCTGATGGTAAGCGTACGTGCACTTCGCGCCCTTCTTGCCAGGGGCGTTGTGCCCGTACGCCTCTCGCGTGGCGTCCATCTCGGCGGCCCACCTGCTTTCGTCGGCGAGGTTCTGGCTTGCCCTGGCGAGCGCGCGCTCGTCGTCGAGGTACTTCGCAACGTTCTTCCAATGGCCGGGGCTGCATACGGCCTTCTGCTTTATCGCGGTCATGCGGAAACCCTTGTTTAGTCCCAGGCAGCGAATTCGTCGTCGGCGATTTCCGCCGCTTTCGTCTTGTCGGACTTGCAGGCCTCGAAATCGGGCTGCCATCCATTGACGTCTATCGCTATGCCTTCGGCCTTTGCTTCGAGCTCGTCGAGCGTGTCGGCGATGACCTTGCGCTCGAAATCGGGCGTTCCGAGGGTCTTGAAGTGATCGGAGACGAACGTCTTCGAGGCATCGACAACCGGTATCTCGAACTTTCCGGCCTTTCGTGCACCGAGGGCCGACTGCACAACGAGGACCCCGTCTTTCTCGGGGTTCCTTTCCAGTACGTCGCCCTGCGGCCACAATGGGACTTTCTGCTCGCTGAAGCCCTCGCTGCTGCCGCTGCGGCCTACGCCCTGGCGCTGCTCCCCGGTGTTGCGCGCTCGTATCGTCTTGAAGCCGCCCAGCGTCTCGAAGTAGCGCGCATCAAGGTCGCTTCCAGCTTTATAGAGCGCTTTCACGTCGCAGTTCGCCAGGATTGCGTCCTTGCCGTCTTCCTTCTGGGTCTTGTATTGGTCGTAGCCGCTGAAGCTTTGCGTGTACATGACGTAGTGCAGCTCGTATTTCCTGGCCTGTTCGAGCGCGTGGGGGAGGTCGAACTTCGGCAGCGAATGGAATTCGTCGCCCACAACCCAGCAGGGCCTCAGGCTACGGCGCATGCCGAGCCGCTGAGTTTCGGCCCAGTGTTGAGCCAGGAACAGCGATGCTATGCGGTTCGCCGGCGCGCCCGGTCCTAAGGTATGGATGAAGACGGCGCTTCTGCCGGCCATCATCTCATCGATTCCGAGATCCGACGCGGAGGTGAGCCAGCGCATGTTCTGGCTGGTGAAAGGTTGCAGGCCGTCGTGCAACGACGCGAGGATGGAGCTTTCGAGCTTGCCCTCCGACGCAAGGAACGTCGCCGCCATGGCCGCAACGGGGCTTTCCGGGCCGAACCCGCGAATCCAGTCCTTCAGGGCGGCCGCTCCGTCGAGCGTTCCCGCCATGATGGTCTTCACAACCGACCACAAGTGGCGCTCTTCGCTGGGCACTTCGGGAAGGGTCGCCACGGCGAATGCGCAGGCGGCGAATACGCCGCCTGCTGCGTTTACGAAGATGTCGTTCTCGTTGCCCTTTTCAGGGAACAGCATAGAGCCGATTTCGCGGGCACGGTCCTCGGCGAACTCGCCCTTTCCGGCCTCACTGAGGTCGGCTATGAGCTTCAGCGGGTTGAACCGCGATCCTTGCCTAGGGTTCTCCAAATCAAGCAGATGGACCTCGTAACCCCTTTCGGCAAGGCATTTTCCGGCCATGCAGTAGATCTCGAGCGACGGGTCCGTGACGAGGAGGTTGTTCCTTCCGGAGAACGACAGCGCGTCTATCGTCGGGTATACCGATCCGCGCGTCTTCTTGGAGCCGCTCGGCGCGCACACCGCGCAATGCACGCATTCCAGCACCGCAGCCTTGCCTCGCACGAAGCCGAGCGCAACGCCGTCCGATGGCTCGGATTTCCCGTTCCACATCGGACAGCTCTCGATTATCTCGCCGGCGGTTTTAATGGACGATTGCTTGCCGAGGATGCCGTTCTCCACTTCGCGCTTGGGCGATTTCGCCGCCTGATAGCATGCGAAGAGGACGATCGCCCCCGCGACAATCGCTAGCCATGCGAGCGCAGGGGCGATCCCGCCTTCGGCGCTCGCGGACGCCTTCGCATATTCGATCAGCGATTCCGGCCCGCCTTCCAACACTTGGAAGGCATGGGGAATCCATGCCTGGTCGAGCTTGCCGCCCGACATCGCGGCTTGAACGAAAGGCGCGCCAAACGGCAGGGAGGCAATCGCTATTGCGATTGTCACTCCCGCCACTATGGCGACGCCGGCTATCTTGCTTGCCTTCACCTTACATCCTTTCTCGCACCTTCGCTATGAAGTCGGCTACCTGGCTCGAAGCGCATCGCGTGGCTTCCAGCGCGCTCTTTATCTCGTTTTCCGTGCTCGCCGCCGTTGACCTGTGAGAATTCAGCCAGCGGCAGAGTTGGTTGAGGTTGCCGCCCGCATGCCGTAGGTCTCGATAGATCTTATGAAGCTCGCCGACATCGACCTCTATGGGCCGCGGGCCCTGCTCGTCGCGCAGAGCCCGCTTGCGGACGTATTCGGAGATGCTCGTTCGCGCCTCGGCCGCCCTTGCCGATATGGCGGCGTGTTCGGCTTCCGAGACCCGGATGTTGAGCCTTTTGCCGCCGGCTTTCTCGCTGACCGATTTCATCGGGCTTCCTGCCCCTCGTCGTCGGCCTTGCCCTTGGGCCCTAGGATTTCTGCGATGCTCTGGGCTGCGGAGACGTCGTTCTTGCGTATCGCATCGGCGTAGACGTTCAGCGTCAGCGAGACGCTTGAATGCCCGAGCCTCGTCGAGACCGTTTTCACGTCGTTGTTGGCACCGATCAAAAGCGTCGCGTGCGTATGGCGCAGGCCGTGGGGCGTGAGGCCCTCATAGCCGACCTTGCGGGCTCGCACGTAGCCGTTTTCGTCGACGTACCGCGCCTCCGACTCGTAGGAGCCGAAACCGTGTTCGACGCAAAAGTCGCGGAACATGCGGTTAAAGTTGGTAGGGTCCGTGTTCGTGCCGAGGGGGTTGGCCACCACGGGCGTGTCGTCGTTTTGGACGAGCCGCATGCGCGGATCCATCGTTTGCGGCTGCATAGCCTTCCATCTTGCGAGGAAGGCCATGGTCGCCGGGTCGAAGCTGACCCAGCGCCGAGAATTGGCGCTTTTGGGCGGTCGAAGCTGGCGGTCGTTGCTGAACTGCTTGCAGACGAACACCGCGTTGGCATCGAAATCGACGTTCGCCCAATCGAGGCCCAACACTTCGCCCTTTCTCAGTCCGCCGAAGAGCATGAGCCTTATCGCCACGGTAAGGGGCGCCGGGCCCTCGCTATCGAGCAGAGCCGCAAGGCGTTCCGCCTCCTCGGCGCTGAGCGCTTTGGGGGATTTACGCTTGGGCTCGGCGACCTTTATCTTCGCTGCGGGGTTGCGGTCGAGTATGCCGTCGTTGACGGCCTCTTCGAGTATCATCTTCAAACGCTTCGATACGCGCTTGAGCATCGCCTGGCTCATGCCTTGACTGCCGGAAGCGTCTAGGTAGGCCTTCTTGACCGTGGCGGGCTTGATCTCCTCCAATGCGAGCGGACCGAACATGTCCACTAGCTTGGCAATCTCCATGCGCTCGGATTTTCGCGACAAGGGGCTCTCGCCCAGCACCTCCCGGTGCTCGTAAAAGTCGCGGGCGTATTCGGCGAAGGTGAGCTCGCGACCCGGGTTGTCGAGCCTTGATTGCAGTTCCTTGCGGTATTCCGCGATCGCCGCGTCGGCATCCTTGGACGTGCCGTGCACTATGCGCGAGGGCGAGCGCAGGTACTTCCCGGTTTCGGGATCCTTGCCGAGGCTCACCCGTATGCGCCACTTTTTGGTCCCGATTCTCTCTTTCTGGCCGCCCCTTACCTCGGCCATCACAGCTCACCGCCACGGTCGGTGAAGCGGTGCGATGCGGGGCGGTAGTCGAGCTTGACGCGCGCTCGCGCGCGTCCGTCTCGGTTCTTCTTCACGTGCACGATCATGGGGCGGATGCTCAACGCGGGCAAATCGTCTTCGTTGCACTCAGCCTGATCGATGCTCAAATGCAGCGTGATGTCGTTGTCGTAGTTGACTTGTCCCGATCCCCGGATGGAGCCGTCCTTGTTCGTCGCGCACGGAACGATGACGGGGGATCCGGTCTCGTGGGCCAGCTGCGCAAGCTTATGGGAGAGGGCGTCGAACTTCTCGGTCGCCGTTCCAGTGGATTCCCGCGTGGCCAAGAGTTGGAAGTAATCGCAGATGACGAGGCACGGAACGCAGTGCTTCCTGCTGATTTCCTTGGCCTTCACGGCGACGTGCTCGACGATGCGCATCTCCTTGCCGCCGTATTTCTCTGAGCCGTCGTAGAGATAGAGGAACTGCTTGCATTGTTCGAGCATCTCCACGCCGCCGTTGAGGGCGGCCTGCTGCTCCGAGGTCAAATTCTTGATCCCGTTTTCGCTTTGGAAGGTGGCGTCGGTGCCCGGAGCGTAAACATTCGCGAAGTGAGAGGCGAAGCGGCGAAGCATGGTGTGCTCGCCGACTTCAATCGAGGCGAAAAGCACGGGATTGCCTGTGCGGATGCGGTTGGCGGCGAGGGAGACGCAGAAGTCGGTCTTTCCCGTGCTGGTTTCGCCGGCGACGGCGACGTACTTTCCCGATATGGTGACGAGCTCTTTATCGAGGGCGTCGATGCCGGTTTGGATTTCCCTTGGCTGTTGCTTAAGGGCTTCCATGATGTCGGGAAAGGCATCGGCAACGGAAAATAAGGTAGAATCACTCATACCTGCTCTCCTTACTATGCTGGGGATGCGGGTGCGTAGGGAGCGTGCTGTTTGGCGACGGGGCGCTCCCTGTTTTTTGCTGTGCCAGGTGCTCGGCGAGCCCGAGCTTGTCGATGCGGATTGACTTGCCGAACCGAATCACCACATCTGGCGGCAACGAGTGCACGTAGGCGTACGCGCCGCTGCGCGATAGCCCGTACTTGCGACGCAGATCATCGACCGTATAGACGTCTGTGGCCATTCTTTCTCCTTTCTATTGGTTGATATGGATGGTAAAGTGTTAGATGAACATCTAACTACTCCGTAGAGTATCAGTATTCTATGGAATGGTCAATATAGATTGATAAGTATATTTAAACGATATATATCATCCGTAGGGAGCGAATATGAAACTGTTTTTGGCGCGAAAGGACAAGAAGCTCCATTCCCTTATATGGGCGCTCGATGCCGAGGAAGCGGCAGGGCTCGATAGGGAAAAGGGCACATTGCTCGATGATTCTGAGGGCATCGCGAAGCTCAACGCGTTCCTCTCAGTCAAGGACCCTTTCGCCCTCATCGCGTCGATTGCTTCGTTCGGCTCCCCGCTATCCCATCGGGAGCTAACTCTGGATGCGTCCTTCGGAATGGAGAAATCGAAGCTGAGGAGGACATACGCGCCCGAGGAATTTTTGAAGAGCAAAACTTTGAGGAGGTTCTCAAATGGCACCAGGGCGATGCTGGCCTCTGAGTGCTGGTTTCTGGTTGCGGGTCCCGGCGAACTGTCCCAAGAGAAGGAATCTGCTGCCCGAAGGGCGGTGTCGGAGTTCGGATTCGGCGAAGAGAAGGACTTACGGGCTGCAGCGGAATCGTGCCGTGGCGGGGGTCTCGTTGTTGTCGAGCCCTTGCAGGATTGGGTCTGGCTCAAGAATATGCTCGTTCTCATGCTTGCTTTAGGGCATTCTCTTGAGAGCGGTTGCTCAGCGCCGCTGTTTGATTGTGGGTTTCGGAAGACGTCTGTCACGAAGTTTGGTGCGGTAGAGGCCCTCGACTCAACGTATACGGCATTCGTCATCCCCGTTGCCTTCAACGAATACTGGCGTAACGAGAAACCTCGTCAACTTCTAAAAGAGGCGATTGAGTATTACGATCCCTTCAGGGAGGAGGGGTTCTTGTCGTGGGCGCCGTATTCGAAAATAGGGTTCGAGAGCATCAACGATTCGTTCCATCGTGTAATCCAATTGAAAGATGCCTCCAGAAAGACAGGTCGGTCTATCCGTTATGTTTCCGACAATCAAATTGACGGGAAGCCCGGAACTTTACGTTCTTTTCGGGAGGATTGGGGCGGAAACCTCTACCTGGCCATTACGGGCGACATAGATAACGAACGAGCGACCGCCGAGTTTTTCTTCGATGCAATGGCAAAAAGCCGCATGGAATACGGTTGGATCGATTACGACTTTGCTGTTGACGCCGACAGGGATGGGGGATTGATGGCGCGAACCCTGGAAAGCCAAATCTGGCTGACGTTGCTCGGGCGCGGCGGAGTTTATATTGGCATTTGCGAGAGATGCGGACTTCCTTATCTAGTAAAGGGAAGAACCCGAAAACGCTTTTGCTCTCATAACTGTCTTCAGATGGCCAAAAAAGAGAGCTGTTAACTTTGGTTTAAGCTGAGACCTGGTTGGCGTGGTTTTCAATGATATATAGCGCCCACATTTATGAGTGATTCCCCGAATCGTTCATAAATGTGGGCGTATCGGGGGAGTTTGAGGGGGTGAAGCCCCCTCAATCGACTCGGTAGTGCATGCTGCTAATTGATGCTGTTGATGAGGCGGGCGATTTAGAACTAGCCACTTTGAGAAAGGGCAATCAAGTCTGCCCGAGGCTACTTGGCTAGGCGCGCGCGTGCGCCTTTAGAAGCGCCGGCGCGAGCCTAGCCAAGCAGAGCCTCGATGTCAAGGCTCCCGACAGGCGGCATGGGCAAATCATGGGCAAAACGTTGCGATATTGCCTGGATTAGATTATACTCAATGAAATCGAAACAGGACTGACCAGCAATAACGCACTTATTAGACTAGAGGTTTTTTCTCATAATCCTTTGGTTCTCGGTTCGAATCCGGGTGGGCCCACCATCACGAGGAATTAGCCGTCGCTTTGAGTGACGGCTTTTTTATTTGCAGAAACGTTATAGGGTTAGGGTTATGGCTCAAAAAGTGTGTAAGGGGTCTTTCCGCTACCGCCTGAACTCGGTTGGCATGTGGAAACTCGTTCCAGTCGATCCCGCTGCCGTAGTCATCGCTCATTACCCGCATTCCCTCATTGAACCACTCTTCCCGCTTGTGGAGGAGTAAGGTGTGCCTAGAAGAGCGACTGCCAAGAGGTGCTTCGTTTATAGCTGTGTTATCTGTCGTGGTAAGCGCAGGAGCGGTGCGTTTGATTCTGTGCAGCGTAGCTCTGTTTATGTACGGAGGTTTTTCTGCCGAATCGGAAAAGAAGATAATTGCGCAAAAAGAAAAGCCACCCGCTCAATTGCAGGTGGCTTATTTGCGACGTATGAATCAGAGGTCTATTTAACTTCCTTACGGAAGCGCTTAGCCTTTTTAAGCGATGGGCGCTCTTCGTCGATCTGCTTCATTGTGATGATGGTCATAACAATGAGCACGATATTGATGAGGCATGCAGGGCTAATGATGTGAATCATGAAAAGGGCAGCAAGTTCAATAGCGATAGAGATGCCCAACAGAGCGTACATGAGCCCGTTTACGAACCCATTGCTAGCGCGATCATACATCCAAGCAAAGCCCTTTAAATTGAGGATTACGCCAGCCACAGCGGTCCACAAGCAGACAAGTGCCTCGATGCGGACAAGGGTAGCAAGGCGGTAACCGTTGTATTCCCAGCCACCAGTGGCACGGAGCTCCCAGTCGGTAAATGTTTCGCCGGAGAACCAACCAAGTAGGGTACAGGCAAGGCCCCAAACCAAAAGCACCATTGCATAGATGAAGTAAGCATTCCAGATATGATGCATTTTGGTGCGAAGAGGGGTCATAGGGTAACCATCATCACCAATCTTGGTGCCATCTTCGGTGTACCAAATCTCCAGAGGCTTTTTTTGAGGCTTCTCTTTTTCCTTCTTTTGTTTGTCCTTCTTATTGAAAAGTGCCATGTACAGCCTTTCTAAAAGGGTGACGCTATAATGCCGAGTTTCAATTCTATATGAACCTCGGATAAGTACAGTCGAGCGAGTGCTCTTATCCGAAGAAAGACAGAACTTACAGTAAAGGATTCGTATCGATGCAAAAGCGGCAGGTTATAGCCGCAAAGAGACGCAACCCGTTGTTGTTGTATATGGAGAAGCGTTCGTACTGAATTACCAGCCAACGTGATTTTGCATTTCCATAATCCAGTGGTTTGCGGAAAACAGGAATGCTTAATGCATCGATAGAGTTAGGGTGGAGGGGCATGCACTTACAAAAAAAGGGGAAGCAAAAGCTTCCCCTTTTCCCGGAATCTAGCCAAGATAACTCTTGGTTGAAAGAGTCAGAACTAGTCGAGCTTAGAGCCAGCGATCCAGGTCTGGTACTCGAGAGTACCGTCATGATCCTCGATGCCCTTAGCGATGGTGATGCGCTGTACGGTAGGAGCGCCTTCCTCAAGCCACATAGCACGGCAGTCGCGATAAAGGAGTTCGGTAGGACCATAAGGAGAATCCTCGAAGTAACCGTCGCCACCGAAGATCTCGAGCATCTCGTCGGAAACGAGACGAACGGTATCGATGGAGAACAGCTTGCAGATTGCAGCCTTCTCGGATACGTACTCGCCGTTGTTGTCCAGATCGAAGTCATCGCAGAAGTCGATGATGGTGCAGCGAAGAGCATGGATCATCATCTGCATGTTAGCGAGCTTTACGCGGATAGCCTGACGCTTGATGATCGGCTTACCGAAGGTAACGCGGTCGCGTGCACGAGCGATAGACATCTCGAACATGCGCTGAGAAATACCGAGGTTAGAAGTTGCGATGTGTACGCGGGAAACCGCGAGAGAGTGCATAGCAACCTTCATGCCCTCGCCACGCTTGCCGAGCATCAATTCGGGCTCGAGCTCAACGTTGGTGAACTTCAGGCCGGTGTGACCGGAGCCACGGCAGCCCATCATGTGAGGCATAGGAACGATTTCGAAGCCAGGACGATCCATAGGAACGAAGAAGGCGGACAGACGATCGTCGCCCTGCTTGTCAGGATCGGTTACGCAGATTACGTAAGAGAACTGAGAGCAGTCGGTGTGAGAAATGAGCCACTTCTCGCCGTTGAGGATCCACTTACCCTTTTCTTCGTCCCATACAGCGGTGGAGTGCAGGTCAGCACCGGTGCCGCCAGACTTCTCGGTCAGAGCGAAGTTGGTGAAGATGGTCTTGTCCTGGAAGAGAGGCATGTACTTCTCTTTGATCTCGGGCTGACCGAAATCGTTGAGGATGCGCCAGTTCAGGTCAGATGCATAGTGCATGTGCATACGCATGCCCGAAGGACCACGGGAGAACTCTTCCTGAACCTGCAGGATTTCCTTCTCGGAGAGGCCCCATCCACCGTACTCTACAGGGAGAGAGTAACGATAGATGTCGTTGTCGATGTTGGACTGGTAGAACTTCTCGGGGAACGTGTTGGTTACCTCGATCTCCTTCTGCCATTCGGTGTAAGGACCTTCGACCATGTCGCGGACCTTCTTGAGGTACGCCTTAAACTGCTCGTCGGTGATGGTTGCATTCGGATTCATAAACCCTCCTAATCGGTTTGTGAATGGAACCTTGCGGTTCCTGATTAACCCTTATGCGGCAGATTCCGGATATTCCGCTACAAGCAGTTTAGCATTCTCGCGTTAAGAGGTGTCCAATAGGATATGCGCAATCTAAAAACTTCTTTCTATAGGCTTGCTCTATCGTTCAATTTTAAGTATTTCCGCTCGATAAGGATTCATCTCGCAAGATGTATTTATACATAAATTAGTAGTCATTTATAACGGTACGAATCACTAGTTTTGGCTGAGTTTCCCTGGTTGCGTTCCTATACATTTAAGGAAATGTCATCTGGGTTAAAAATCAATAGATCTGACCTATGGAAATGCACTGGATGAATCGGTAATTTTTTCTCCCATCCGTCTTTTTTCTATTGGACAGCTCAGTTCTTGCGATTAAACTCAACTACAGCAGAAAGTCCGTTTTCTGGCATGCAGTCATGTCAGAACTAGTTCGTTCGCCCTTGGATAGGGTGGGCGAGGAGAAGGAGAAGATTATGGATTTTGCTCTCACCGACGAGCAGGAACTTCTTGTTGAGTCCCTCAAGGAGTATGCAGACCGCTACTTCGACGATGAGTCCGTACGTCAGATGTATGAAAACCATCAGGTTAGCGCCGAGGCCCAGGACGCATATCGCGACGCAGGCTTCCCCTTCATGGGCCTTCCCGAAGAGGTTGGTGGCATTCCTACGGACCACGTAACCCTGGGTCTTATGACTGAGAAGCTCTATGAGTTCACCGGTGCCATGACCCCGTTCATGACTGGTATGCTCGCTTGCGCTGACCTCGCTGAGTTCGGCACCCCTGAGCAGTCCGCAGTTATCATGGAAGAGTACGAGAAGTCCGGCCAGTCCGTTGCTGCTCTCTGCCTCTCCGAGCCCGCTGCTGGTTCCGACAACATGGGCATGACCATGACCTCCAAGAAGCAGGCCGATGGTACCTATGTTCTGAACGGTCAGAAGACTTGGGTTACCAATGGTGCTGACGTTCCTTACTACATCGTTATCTGCAAGGACGAGGAACCTGCTCGCGAGAACAACAAGATGTCTCTCTGGCTTGTTAAGCGCGAGACCGAGGGTGTTTCCACCGCTCATCTGACCAAGCTTGGTCAGCACACCGTTCCCTTCGTTGATGTATTCTTCGACAACGTAGTTGTTGAAGAGTCTCAGCGTATTGGCGAAGCTGGTGCTGGTTGGCTGCTGCTCATGAAGAACTTCGAGTTCGAGCGCTGCCTCGTTGTAGCTCAGGGTCTTGGCCTTGCTCAGGCTGCTCAGAACGATGCTATCGCTTATGCTAAGGAGCGCATCGCTTTCGGTAAGCCGATCATCACCAACCCCCGTGTTCAGGGCCTCATTGAGCAGAATGAAATCATGCTTCAGCAGACCCGTCATTGGCTGTACTACTGCCTCTGGAAGCTCGATCAGGGTCAGTCCATCAACGCTGACATCGCTATGCTGAAGTCTTGGGGCACCCGCGCTCATCTTCAGATTGCCGATAACGCAATTGAGGTATACGGCGGTCTCGGTTATACTGAGGAAGTTCGTGTTGGTCGCATTTGGCGTGACCTTCGTGGTAATATGCTCGCTGGCGGTACGTGCGAGGTTATGGACTACATCGCCGGTCGTGCAATTCCTAAACTGTATAAGTAACCCTACGCGCACTGCTGCACGTAACTCCCATTTGTATAGGTAATACAAGGAGAATAGGAGCAAGAAAGTTATGAAAATTGTTGTCGCAGTTAAAGTAGTAGCTGACGACCAGGACATCTTCGTCGCTGGCGATCGTACGCTTGACTACTCTAAGGCTCATCAGGTCATCAGCTCTTACGACAAGAACGCTATCGAAGCTGCAGCTCAGCTCGCTGCTGCTAACGACGGTACCGTTACTGTTATCAGCGCTGCAACCTCCAAGGCTACCGACGCTAAGCTGAAGAAGGATATTCTTTCTCGCGGCGTTGACGAGCTCATCATGGTTACCGATGACGCTTTGGCAACCGCTGACTCCTTCGCAACCGCTCAGGTTCTGAAGGGCATCGTTGAGGACAAGGTTTCCGATTACGACCTGATCCTCACTGGCGACGGTTCCGCTGACTTCTATGCTGGTCAGGTAAACGTTCAGCTCGCAGCTGCTCTCGGTGTACCCACCATCAATGAGGTTACCTCCATCGCTGCTGAAGGCGACAAGGTTGTTGTTGAGCGCACGCTCGAAGAGGAAGTAGAGGAGATCGAGGTTCCCCTCCCCGCAGTTATCGCTGTATCTCCCTCCATCGGCGAGCCTCGCATCCCTGGCATGCGTGAGATCCTCGCAGCTGGCAAGAAGCCTTCCACCGTTGACGAGCTTGCTGGTGGCGTAGACGCTAAGATCGAGATCGAGGAGATCAAGGCTCCCGAGCTCGCTCCCCGTAAGCAGCAGATCTTCGAAGAAGGCGACATCGACGCATTTGCGGCGGCTGTTGCTGAGGCACTCAAGTAGAGATAAGGCGGTTCTAAAACATGAAAGCATTTGTTCTTGCAGAATCTACCGATGCTCAGCGCGCTCTCTGCGCTGGTGCTCGTACCATTGCTGACGAAGTAGTACTCGCAGTTGTTAAGGGTGCTCCTCTCACGGGCGTTGCTGACAAGGCATACGACGTAGAGCTTCCCGAAGGCCAGCCCGTTGAGAACGCTGCTGCTGGCGTTCAGGCTGCATATGAAGCTGCTCAGCCCGACGTAGTGCTCGTTGAGCCTACTCCCCGCAACAAGATCCTTGCTGGTCTTCTTGCTGCTAAGCTCGGTACCGCTGTTGTATCCGACGTTACCGCATTCGACGGCGACGCTGTAACCAACATGTACTTTGGTGGTCTCGCTGCTAACAAGCAGAAGGCATCTGGCGCTAAGGTTTACACCGTAGCAGGCACCGCTTTCGCTGAGGCTGAGGCAACTGGTTCCGACGACGTCGAGACCATCGCTTATGTTGCTCCTGAGAAGGCTCTCGTTCTTCGCGGCACCAAGGCTGTTCCCCGCGAGGGCGCAGACCTCACCAAGTGCGACGTTGTTGTTGGCGCTGGTCGTGGCTTCGCTGAGGAAGCTGACCTCCAGATGGCTCGCGACCTCTGCGCAAAGGTTGGCGCTGAGCTTGGTTGCTCTCGTCCTCTGGCTGAGAACGTTGATTGGCTGCCCCGCAACCTCTACATCGGCGTTTCCGGTCTTCAGCTTGCTCCCAAGGCTTACATTGCTCTCGGCATTTCCGGCCAGATGCAGCACATGGTAGGCGTTCAGGGCGCTGACACCATCATCGCAGTTAACAAGGACCAGAACGCACCTATCTTCAAGCAGTGCGACTACGGTATCGTTGGTGATATCTACAAGGTTCTTCCTGCCTTGATCGAAGCGCTGTAAAAGCGTATTATTGCAGGGCGCAGTTTTCTGCGCCCTGTTTTTTTGTTCACACTCTGAAAGGAACAGCATGTCCGATTTTGACGCGATTGTCGTCGGTGCTGGCTGCGCAGGTTCTGTTGCTGCTTACACCCTCGCATCCGCAGGCAAGTCGGTTCTTGTCGTTGAGCGTGGTCAGTACGCTGGCGCCAAGAACATGACCGGTGGCCGTATCTATACGCATTCGCTGGCCAAGGTTTTCCCGAACTATCAGGAAGCTCCTTTGCAGCGCAAGGTGACTCATGAGCGCATTTCCCTCATGTCGCCTGACTCCAACTTCACCATTGACTATGCAGCCCGTGAGCTCGAAGAGGCTGGTAAAGAGTCCTACACCGTACTTCGTGGCCCCTTTGATCAGTGGCTGGCAGAGCAGGCTGAAAACGCTGGTGCTGAATTCATCTATGGCATCGCAGTTGAAGACCTCATCATTGAAGATGGCAAGGTAAAGGGCATTCTCGCATTTGGCGACGAGATTACTTCTGATGTTGTAATCCTCGCTGACGGTGTTAACTCGCTCCTCACCTCTAAGGCTGGTCTTTCCAAGAAGGCTCCTGCCATCCATCAGGTAGCTGTTGGCGCTAAGGAAACCATTGAGCTTCCTGCCGACGTTGTTGAAAGCCGCTTCCTCTGCAATCCTGGCGAGGGTGCTTCCTGGCTCTTCGCTGGTGACTGCTCCAACGGCATCATTGGTGGCGCATTCGTTTACGCTAACCAGGAATCTGTTTCTGTTGGTATTGTAGCTACCATGAGCGAAGTTCTTAAGCAGGACATTCCTGTATATCAGATGCTCGAGAACTTCAAGAATCGTCCTGAGATCAAGCCCCTTATTGCTGGTGGCAAGACCGTAGAGTACTCCGGCCATGTTGTTCCCGAGGGCGGTATCAAGATGATGCCCGAGATCATTGGCGACGGCGTTGTTGTTGCTGGTGACGCAGCTATGCTGTGCATGAACCTCGGCTACACCGTTCGCGGTATGGACCTGGCTGTTGAGTCTGGTGCTATTGCCGCTAAGGCTGTTATCAAGGCTCTCGATGCCGGCGATACCTCCAAGGCTGGTCTGGCTGATTACAAGACTATGCTCGACAGCTCCTTCATCATGCGTGACATGAAGATGTACGAGGACGCACCTGAGTTCCTCGAGAACTGCCCCGGCATGTTCCGCGGTTATCCTGAGATGATCCGCGACATCATGACCCCGCTCTTCAAGGTTGACGGCGAACCTCGCCAGCATGTTATGAAGCTTGCGCTTCCTCCGGTTAAGCGTCAGGGTCTGTTCAAGCTCGCTAAGGTTGCCATGAAGGGAGTGAAGGCACTGTGATCGACATCACTGTTAACGTCGACGAGAAGCTTTCCCTCAACAAGTTTGAGGTCGACGAAGAAAACGCTCATATCAAGATCAAGGAAGGCGTTAAGGCTTCTGATCCTGAATTCCAGAAGCTCGTTATGTGCTGCCCTGCAGCTCTTTACAAGATGCCCGCTGAAGGCGACGAGCCCATTTTTGACTACGCTGGTTGCCTCGAGTGCGGTACCTGCCGTATGATCTGTGGCGAAACCATCCTCGAAAAGTGGGAGTATCCTCAGCCTACCATGGGCGTTCAGTATCGCTTCGGCTAGGATTTTTGCGCATAGGCGTATAGTCATTTACTGATTGCATTAGCGGCCTACCTTTTGGTAGGCCGCTTTTTTGTATTAGTGGTCGATAATTCCTTTCTCAGCTTTCTCAGTCTCATTGCAAGCTGCTGAACCAGGACATTCAATGAATCTGAGCTATGAGTTGATTGTTCCCTCTGGAAAATGGCATGCATTATTAAATATTGCATCAAATTATCAAACCTATAAGAATCGGTTATAATAGGCCTGTATTCGCATTATTCGAATGAATTAGAAGTCTTTAAACGGCAGGTCTAACATGAACATGCATTGAGTCATCGTTTTCATCAGGGGATCTCGCATGGCTCAAATATTCCATTGAGGGAAAGAGAGAGGAAGGGGAAGTTATGAGCGCAGCAAAGCAAGCAACTAAGTACTTGTTCGCAATTGCGACAGTGTACATGTGTTATTTAACTCACGGCGTTCAGGCGATTATCTTCAGTCAAAACCAGGTGAACTTCTACACGCAATGGGGTTTCACCGACGCAACGGCAGGCGCTGCTGCGGTATCAACGGCAATCATGTGGGTTGGTATTGGTAAGTTCATTAGTGTTTGGATCGGAGGCGAAATCTCTGACCGCATTGGCCGTAAGATCATGGCAGTTGGCGGTGGTGTTCTTTACATCATTTCGTTCGTGATCATGCTCGTTACCGATAACGCTACGGTCGCATGTGTGGCAGGTTTCCTTTCCGGTGTTGCCACTTCTGGTTTCTGGGACGGATCGCTTTACCCTGCAATTGCTGAAGCGAACCCCAAGTATTCCGCATCTACCACGATTGGTATCAAGCTGGTTATTTCCATTTCCGGTATCGTTTATCCTCTGTTCGTAGCTATGAACAGCGGTGCTAACTGGCACATCAACATCATGATTCCTATCGTGATGTCTGTTATCGCTACTATCATGGCAATCTGCACTCCGTTTATTTACGACGACGAGCGCAAGATCGCTGCTTCTGGTGCTAACGAAGAAGGCGCCAAGAACAAGGCCCAGGAAGAAATCCAGGCCGCCAAGGACGCTATGCTCGAGCAGCCCAATGCAATGGTTAATGCTTGCACGTTGTTCTTCGGCTTCTTGATCATGTTCATCATGTACGGCGCTCAGCAGTACACCAAGCAGTTCGGTATCACTAACCTTGGTCTTGATGCCACCACCGCAGCAGGCTTGACCTCTATCTACACGGTTGGCTCCGTAGTTGCAGTTCTCTTCTGGGCATGGATGATGGGCAAGCTTCGTTGGACTCCAATCAAGGTTATCCTGATCGACTCCATCTTGGCTGCTTGCGCATTGGCTTTGGTTATCATCGCTCTGCCTCTCAACCTTGGTGCAGGCGTTGTGTACGTGGCAATTGCAGTGCTCGGCTTCTCCGCTGCTGGCGGCATGCTTCAGACGGGCGTTACACTTCGTCAGATGATGTGCCCCGGTCCTCGTGGTCGTAACGTTGGTATGTACTACACCTTCATGGGCTTCGCATCGGTATTCCTGCCCTTCATCGTTGGCAGCATGACCAAGTCCGTTGGTGAGGGTAGCGCAGTTTGGATCATGATGGTCCTGCTCCTCGTTGCCGCAATCGTAAGCATCTGCATGTCCCTGTATGTAATCTCTCGCTTCAAGAAGCAGTTCGGTTACAGCGCTATGGAAAAGATGCGCGACTAAACACGAAGCGTTCATGAAATAATTCATGCACTACTCGAAGGGCCCTGGGAAACCAGGGCCCTTTTCGTTTTGATTGTTGAGGCAAGCTCGCAGCGTGTAAGGGCCAGTATTTACCTAGCAACATGAGGGAGGGCAACGATTATCGTCCTGTTTGGGAGGGGAGGTGGCTGTTGCGGTGTAGATAAGGTGCCCGACAGAGTTTGGCGAGGGGTGTGAAAAGAAGGATTCCCGTGTTTTAGCAATTCTGGTTGCTGCTGTTGCGGTAAACCAAAGATTGGCTTATAGGTTTAGCTTAATTTATCGGATTTACGCTATAATTAACAACGTTTTGTCTTAGGTGGAGGCGCGTAGAAGCATGAATCTGTCTCAGCTTTATTATTTTCGTAAATTAGCCGAATTGCAGCATTACACGAAGGCTGCCAAAGAGCTTTTCATTACGCAACCCACCCTTTCTGGTTCCATTTCGTCTCTTGAGCAAGAGTTGGGCGTTTCCCTTTTCCAAAAAGCGGGTCGCAATGTGGAGCTTACGAAGTATGGTGCGGAATTCCTCAAATATGTAAACGCTTCGTTGGAGCAGCTGGATAAGGGCATTGCTATCATGAAAGGCTATTCCGGTGAAGGTGATGGCGGCGTAATCGATTTGGGTTGTATCATCACGCTTCAAACGGAATTTCTTCCTCGATTGCTGAACGGGTATTCTTCGGTGAATGAGCGAAAAACAGAATTCAACATCAACCAGAAGCCTTCCCAAGAATTGCTTTGCGGCATTGTTGAGGGAAAGCATGATGTTGCTTTTTGCGCTTTTGACGCTCTGTACAGCGATAAACTGCATCAGATTCCCGTTGCTGAGCAGCATCTTGTTGTTGCCATGAGCCCCTCTTCGCCATTGGCCTCGAAACCGTATCTGACACCTGGCGATTTGAAGGGCGAATCCCTTATTACGTATCGAGAGGAAGTTCCCCTCGGAAAATCGGTAAAAAATTTACTCGATAGCTTCGATATCGATGATGTCCGCTATGTGTATGAGGATGAGTCTATTCTTGCAGGCTTTGCAGCTAATGGCTCAGATTTGGCATTAATGCTCGACACGTTTTTCCCTCATACGATGGAAGACATTGTTGTTAAACCTCTATACAACAATGAGCTGGAAAAGCGCCGGTACTGCCACACGATATACCTTGTTTATTGCGACAAGAATTATCGTCCGTACTGCGTGGAGCATTTCATCGAATACGTGCGCGGGCATCAGCTTGATCGATCTGCCTCTCCGAGCATTTTCATCGACTAGACCACGTCAGGTTTGCTTTCGTGCGATGTTATATCGAATCGGATTGCGGGAAGCTTGCGAAACGGATAGTTGCGAATTTGGATTACGCGCTGGCGGTTTGCGCATTCATGCACGGTTTGTAAGTATGGCTTGGGACCGCTCGGTTGCGTTGTTCGCATACGGTACAATGAATCGTTATGATTTTACAGCTTGAACACATCACAAAATCCTTTGGTTCCCGCGTCCTGTTTTCAGACGTCACTTTCCGTTTGGAAGAGTATGATCGCCTTGCCCTTGTTGGGCCGAATGGCGCTGGCAAAACCACTATGCTCAATATCATTACCGGCAAAGAGGATGCCGATAATGGCCGCATCATACTGGCAAAGGGCGCAAAGCTTGGATACCTGGAGCAGGAAGCCATCGAGATGGGGGAGCGTTCCATTTTCGAAGAGGTTCTTTCCGCCCAGCATGAGATCCTGAACCAAGAGCGCCACATGCGCGAGCTTGAAACCTCGTTGGGCGAAAACCCCACCGAGCAACAGCTTGCTTCGTATGGGCGCGCTCGCGACCAATATGAGGCCATGGGTGGCTATCAGCTTGAATCGCGCGTGCGCTCGGTATTGTTTGGCTTGGGCTTCGGCGAAGACGACATGGAGTGCATGACCTCAGATTTTTCTGGTGGCTGGCAGATGCGCATCGCTTTGGCGAAGCTTTTAACGCGCAACCCCGAAGTACTCCTTCTCGACGAGCCTACCAACCACCTCGATCTCGAAAGCGTTAAGTGGCTTGAGAGCTTCTTGCGCAGTTACTCCGGAAGCGTGATTGTGGTAAGCCACGACCGTGAATTCCTGGACAACATGGTTGATCGCGTTGCTGAGATCGATTTGGGACACGTTCAGCTCTACAAAGGCAATTATTCTGCTTATTTGACGCAGCGCGAAGAGCGTCTTGGATTGCTGCGTGAGCAAGCTCAGAAGCAGCAAGAGGAAATTGCCCATATGGAGGCATTCATCGAGCGTTTTCGCTACAAGGCGACGAAAGCCAAACAGGTGCAAGATCGTGTGCGTAAGCTTGAGAAAATGGAGATCATCCAAGTTCCCCCTGAGCGCAAGAGCGTACACTTCAATTTCCAGCAACCGCCACGTACGGGTGATCTGGTGGTGGAAACCTCAGGTCTATGCAAATCGTTTGGTTCAAAGACGGTCTACGATGGACTGGATCTGTCTTTGTATCGCGGGGAAAAGGTGGCATTGGTTGGCCCAAACGGTGCGGGAAAGTCTACCCTACTTAAGATGATCGCAGGTGCCCTAGAACCTGATGCTGGTACGATTAAATATGGTGCCCATGTGAGCAAAACGTACTTTGCTCAGCATCAGCTCGAGGAGCTGCATCCTGGCAATACCGTTTTTGAGGAGCTGGATGGCGCAGCGCCTGGTTGGAGCATTTCCCAGGTCCGAACGCTGTTGGGTGCCTTTTTGTTCCAGGCAGATGCGGTAGACAAAAAAGTGTCCGTTCTTTCTGGTGGCGAAAAGTGCCGCTTGGCTTTGGCCAAGATGCTTGTTGCCCCACGCCCCCTGCTTTGCCTCGACGAACCTACGAACCACCTTGATATCGCGAGCGCTGATATCCTGGAGCAGGCTCTGAAGCAGTTCGAGGGAACCATCCTTCTTATTACGCACGATAGGCACCTGATTCGATCCGTAGCCAATCGCATCATCGAGGTGAAGCCCGGTCAGGTAACCTCGTTTGCGGGTGACTACGATTACTACCTGTACAAAACTGGGCAGGAGGATACCCGTAGCGCGGTCGACGGCATGCAAGAGCGTCCCGCCAAGGCGGCGCCTGCCGCTGCTTCCTCTGCGGCGTTCGCGAAAGCCTTTTCGAAAGAAGGGGCATCAAAGAAGCCTATGACGGCACCTCGTGGTTCTGCCCCTAAAACAAAAGAACAAAAACGCGCAGAGGCAGAGGCCCGCAATCGCGCTTATGCCGCACTGAAGAATCAGCGTAAGCGAGTGAAGGAGCTCGACAAGATCATTGAGTGTGAAACCGCTCGCATGGAAGAGATCATGGCTCTGTTGGCCGACCCTGATTTTTACACGAACGAAGACTCTTCGAGCGATGTCATAGCCGAGCATGCGAAGTTGAAGCAATCGCTTTCCGCTCACGAGGAAGAGTGGATCATGCTTTCGGAAGAAATCGAGGAAGAGATGAACAAAGGACTCGATGCATAATGGCGCTTGATCTGCATGTGGTTCTATTTGAGCCGGAGATCCCCCAGAATGCGGGCAACATTGCCCGTACCTGTGCATGCACGGGCGCAACGTTGCACCTGGTGGAACCAATGGGATTTCGCTATACCCAGCGCAACCTTGCCCGTGCTGGCCTTGATTACTGGGACAAAGTGACCATCGTTCGTCATCCTTGCGTGGACCAGTTCCTTGAAGAGCATAAGGGCAAGCGCATGTTGTTCTTTACGGGAAACACCAGCCGATCCTTCTATCATGAGGATTTGACCGATGCCGGCGAACTCTATTTGGTGTTTGGTCGCGAGAGTCGAGGCATTGACCCAGAGGTGCTCGATGCCCATGCGGAAGAATGCGTCCGTCTTCCCATGCGTGAGAGCTTGCGCTCTTTGAACCTTTCCAACGCTGTTGCTATCGGTGTATATGAAACGTTGCGCCAAAATGCGTTTGAGGCGCTTCTGTAAGCATGTCATATCGTGTCCGCATAGAAAGCTTCGAGGGTCCTTTCGATCTACTTCTGTATTTGGTCAGCCGCCAAAAAGTGAGCATCGGCTCTATCTCCCTTTCGGAAATCACCGACCAGTATTTGGCGGAAGTGCAGCGTATGCGCAATGTCGATCTGGACGTGGCGAGCGATTTCCTCCTCGTTGCTTCGACGTTGCTGGAAATCAAAGCAGCAAGTTTGCTGCCGCATGAAGAAGCCGAAGATGTGCCCGAAGAGTACGAGGAAATGTCGGCAAGCGAAATGCGTGATGCGCTGGTTGAGCATTTGCTGGAATACAAGAAATTCAAGAATGCGGCAGCCGCTTTGCAGAGTCGCTTTGAGGCGGAGTCGCGTGTTCATACGCGTCCTTTTGGTCCCGATCGTTCCTTTCTCACCTTGGTGCCAGATTATTTGGATGGCGTTAAAATCGACCGTCTGGGCGAGCTGTGCGCGAGTTGCATTGCCCGTCGCGATGTGTTCCTGCTTGAATCTGAGCATATTGCCGCAAAGGTAATTCCCGTTGAAACGCAGGTTCGCACGGTGTTCGATAAGGTGTGCGCCGATGGGAGTGCAAAGTTCTCGGATTTCGTTTCAGCAGATGATAGCCCGCATCTAATCGTGGTGACGTTTTTGGCCATGCTGGAATTGTTCAAACGCAATATGGTGAGCTTGAAGCAAGACGATTTGTTTGGGGATATTTCCATTACCTACGTTGAAGGGGCAAGTGCCCAAATCTTGGATGACGGCGAATTCGATTCGGCAGGGGAGGCATGATGCAGGAAGATCAGAATAACGAGCAGGAATCCGGCGGCATTACGGCATATGCTGAAGTCGACCAGACATGGCTTATGGGCGCTATCGAGTCGATGCTGTTTGTCACCGACGAGCCTGTCGGTGTCTTGACGTTTGCGGATATGCTGCAAGTCGATCCTGCATGCGTGCAGGAATCGCTTGTGCGTCTGCAGGGGGAGCTCGAGCAAGCCGAGCGGGGAATTCAGCTTCGCGAAGTTGCCGGTGGTTGGCGCTTGTATACGCATCCCCGTTATCACGAGCTCATCGAACGCTATGTTCTTTCGTGGGATACCCGCAAACTTTCCCAAGCGGCATTGGAAACGTTGGCTGTTGTGGCGTATTGCCAGCCCATTACCCGCAACGGCGTTGCTTCGGTTCGTGGCGTGAGCTCGGATAGCTCCATTAACTCCCTGGTGGAAAAGGGCCTTCTCCGTGAAGCGGGAACGCAAGATGCGCCTGGTAATCCGGTGTTGTATGCAACCACCCGAACTTTTTTGGAAAAATTCGGCCTTCGTTCGGTGCGAGATCTTCCTCCGTTGGAGTCGTTTGCTCCCGACGAGGAAACGCGCGCGTTTATCTCCGAGCGTTTGAATGTGGTGCGTCCGGAAGACGAATCGTATTCTCTTGGTGGCGAAGAAGAAGTTGAGGACGACCTTCTGCAGCCTGAGACCATGCAAGAAGCGATGCAGACGATGCTTTCCGATGCGCTTGCCGCAGGCGTGGGAGCGGTTGAGAAGATCAACTTCGATGAGTTGGTATTCGATGAGGATGAATAGAGGCTAACGTGCAAGAAAACGAACAGGTTGGTCAAGTACGCCTGCAAAAGTTCTTGGCACGAGCCGGCGTTGCGAGCCGTCGCGCATGTGAGAAGATCATTGAGGCGGGGCGAGTTTCCGTAAATGGGTGCGTGGTAACTGAGCTTGGCACCAAGGTCGATCCTTCTGTCGACGAAGTGAGTCTAGACGGGGCTCTTGTTTGCCAGCCAAACCAGGCGGTTACGCTGATGCTCAATAAACCAGCAGGTTTTCTGACTTCCATGAAAGACCCCCAAGGGCGCCCTTGTGTCGCGGAATTGGTTCCTTGCGACGAGATCCCCGGCCTGTACCCGTTGGGACGCTTGGACTATGACACTACAGGGTTGTTGCTGTTTTCCACCGATGGAGAGCTGGGCAATGCCGTTCTGCATCCCTCTCGCCATGTCGACAAAACCTACCATGCCCTAGTGAAGGGCACGCCAAGCGAAAAGGCGCTTGACCGTTTGCGCCACGGCGTTGAGTTGGAAGATGGCATGACTCAACCTGCTGCGGTTTCCCTAATTCGCCGCAAGGGAGGGAATGCGTTTGTGGAGATCACCATCCATGAAGGCAGGAAGCGTCAAGTGAAGCGTATGCTCGAAGCGGTTGGGCATCCGGTACTTCGTTTACACCGTGAGTCGTTTGGCCCCCTTGAGCTGGGCAGTCTTCCTGAGGGGAAATATCGTGTGCTCAGTTCGCAAGAGGTTGCAGCGCTTGAACGGGCTGCCAGATAGGCGTGGTAGAATCAACCACACAAACAAACCGCTATCAGAAATGGGCAAATTAGCTATGAAGACGCACTTTTCCTCAGTGGCCGTTATCGGTCTCGGACTCATCGGATCATCCTTTGCGGCCATGTATCGCAACGCATATCCCGATGCGCGTCTTGTGGGCATTGACGTTTCCGAGGATGCAGTTAAGGCGGCTCAAGAGCGTGGCTGGATCGACGAAGGCCATGTCTCCAGTGAAGATCTGGGCCCGGTGCTCTGCGATTGTGAACTGGTAATGATCGCAACTCCCGTTCCCGTGGCAAACGAATACTTCCGTATCATCGCTGCCTGTGATTTCAGGGGTGTAGTAACCGATGCCTGTTCGACGAAGAAGATCGTGAGCCGACAAGCACAGGAGCTTTTGCGCTATCCCGAGAAGTATATTCCCGGTCATCCGATGGCGGGCTCCGAGAAAAGCGGCATTGAGGGCGCACGAGAGGATATGTTCAAGGGCGCTCATTGGGTGTTGTGCCCCGACGAGGAAACGTCCCCAGACGATTATGCCAATCTCCATGAGGCACTCGCGGGCCTCGGCGCGCGCGTGGTTTCGTTGCCGCGCGATAAGCACGACGAAGCGGTTGCCATCGTGAGCCATGTGCCGCACTTTGTGGCTTCTTCGCTGGTTGAGCTCGCTGTGCGTCATGCCGACGATCAGGAAGCCCTGTTTCGTTTGGCTGCCGGCGGGTTTAAGGACTCTACTCGCATTGCCGCAGGCTCTCCGGCTCTGTGGACGGGAATCGCCTTCGATAACCGCGAAGCCATCGTGGAGGGGCTTGATGAGGTGCAATCTATTTTGCGTGGCTATGCAGATACGCTGCGCGAAGGCGATAAGGCCGAGTTCACCAAGCTGCTTGATCGAGCGGCTCAAGCCCGTAGGTCTATTCCTGCCAAATGGGTTCCCGCAACCGAAGACTTGCTGGAAGTACGCATCCCGCTTACCAATCGTCCTGGCATTATCGCCGAGGTTACCACTATTGCAAGCCAGGTTGGTTGCAACGTGCAGTCCATCAATATCGATCACATCACGTCTTCGAGCGCTGTTCTCGATATGGTGCTTACCGACGAAGGCGATATCGGAAAGCTATCCACTCAGCTTATCAAGGCTGGTTTCAGCATTTCTTTCAACCCTCTATCTAAGGAGTAGTGGACATCATGAGCGATTCCAATATTACGCGCATCGAGCCTTTGGGCGCTCCTCTTGATGGAGCCGCCCGCGTTCCGGGCGACAAATCCATATCCCATCGCGCAGTGCTTTTTGCCGCTATGGCAGAAGGGACCTCGCGTTTGACGGGGGTTCTCGATTCCGCCGATGTGCGTTCAACCATTGGCGCGGTTTCCGCTTTGGGCGCAAAGGTTTCCCTTGAACGCCAAGTCGACGGCACGTTGGCTGGTGGCGTTACGGGGTGGGGCGCCGAGGGCCCCAAGCAGCCCGAGGGCCCCATTGACTGCGGGAACTCAGGCACCACCTCACGACTTCTTATGGGCATTTTGGCACCGTGGAACATTCGTGTTCAGATCACGGGCGATGAGTCGCTTCAGAAGCGCCCGATGCGTCGTATCATTGCACCCCTGATGAAGATGGGGGTTAGCTTTGAGCCTGAGGCGTGCGAAACTCTGCCGGTAACGGAAATCGGTACACCGAACCTCAAAGCCATCACCTACGATTCGCCGATGGCGTCGGCGCAGCTGAAAACGGCGGTTCTCTTGGCAGGTTTGGGCGCCAAGGGCACCACGACCATCAACGAGCCCGCTGTTTCCCGCAACCACACAGAATTGATGCTGCCCGAATTCGGCGTAAAGGTGGAGCATGCATTTCGTCGTGCTTCGGTTGAAGGTCCCGTTGTGCTTTCCGCTTCCGAGGTTGACGTTCCGGGAGACCCTTCATCAGCGGCGTTTCTGATTTGCGCTGCACTCCTGAAGAAGGGTAGCTCCATTCAGATCGAGAATGTCAGCCTCAACCCTGGTCGCGTTGGCTTCATACGCACCCTTGAGCGCATGGGCGCCTCCATCGAGGTGCGTTACCTTACCGCAGAAGGCAAAGAACCGATAGGCATTATCGAGGCAACGTACACCGACAGGCTGGTGGGTTGCGAGATTCCTTCGCAGCACATTGCCTCGGAGATCGATGAGATTCCTGTTCTGGCTTTGGTTGCAGCTCATGCTGCCGGAATTACGGTTTTCCGTGGGGTTAGCGAACTCACCAAGAAGGAATCGAATCGTCTTACCGCTATTATCGAAGGCCTGGAAAAGCTGGGCGTGAACGCTTGGGCTGAAAATGACGATCTATATATCGAGGGTCAGCCCGACTTGCAGGTTCCCCAGGGACTTGTGTTCGATTCGCGCAAGGACCATCGTCTTGCCATGACTTGGTCTCTGGTTGGATTGTGCTCCGATACTCCGGTAGACATTATCGATTTCGACAGTGTTTCCGTTAGCTTTCCCACGTTTCTTGAATGCTTGAAAGGATTGGCGTAGATGATCATAGCGATTGACGGCCCCTCGGGTGCAGGTAAGTCAACCGTTGCAAAAGCTGTAGCGAAAGAGCTGGGTTTTTCTTGCTTGGATACGGGCGCTATGTATCGCGCGGTTGCATGGCGTGCACTGCATGATGGCGTTTCCCTAGAAGATACCGAAGCAGTGGGCGCTCTTGCTCATACCTGCACGATCAGCTTTCGCCATGAGCAGGGGGATCCTGTTCCTCGTCGCGTTTTCGTCGATGACGTTGAGGTAACTGGCGCTATCCGCACTGCCGAGATAGATCGATCCGTTTCGGCGGTTTCTGCCGTTCCTGCCGTGCGTCAGGCGTTGGTTGACCAGCAGCGCCGCATTGGCTCGGAGGGCAATTACGTCGTAGAAGGTCGTGATATCGGAACCGAGGTTTTCCCCAACGCCGAAGTGAAGGTGTTCCTTACTGCTTCCGCCGAGGAGCGCGCCCATCGTCGTGTCCGTCAAAACGCCGATAGGGGAATTGGCTCGATCGACTATCAGGAAGTGCTTGCTGATATCATTCGCAGGGACGAACTTGACTCGAGTCGCGATACGGCGCCCTTGCGTCCTGCGAAAGATGCGGTTTTGCTTGATTCTTCCAGTATGCATGTGGAAGAGGTAATTGGCTCTATTTGTGGTTTGGCTCGAGCAAGGATGGCACTTTAATGGCCTTCAACATACATGAAGAGTATTGGGATCGCCCTCTCTCTGGAAACAATCAGGACAATCGCATTCCCCATGGCATTGCCGTGTTCCTTTCAGGGCTGTTCAGCTTTCTGTGCAAGGTGTTGTTCCGCTTTCGCGTAGAAGGCAAGGAAATCGTGGATGCTTTTGCCGGTAAAACGACTGGTGCCATTTTGGTTTCGCCTCACTATTCGTACCTCGACGTTATCATCATGTTCCTTTCGGTTCGTCCTAAGGGATGGGTGCGCTTGATTGCCCGCGATTCCCTGTTTCGTGCGGGTAAGGGCTTCTTGGGTATGGTTATTTCAAGTGTCGGCGCTTTCCCTATCAAGCGAGGCAGCGCTGACCGAACTGCTTTGAAGCGCGCTTCCCGTATGCTGAAAAACGGTGAATGGGTTGGCATTTTCCCTGAAGGAACAAGGCGCGGTAAAGGAAGCGCTGCCCCAGAATTGCACGGCGGCGCAGCTCTTATTGCCCGAATGGGCAAGGCCCCCCTTATTCCTTTGGGCTTGGAGAATGTGAGCAAGGTGAAGCAGAAGGGGCAGCGTGTGCGTTTCCCGCGTATCACGGCGCGCTTCGGTACGCCTGTTGAGCTTTCTTCATTTGACTTCCTCCCTAAAGATGAGCGCATGGACGGTTGCTCATGGTATGTGATGCGCGAAGCGTATGCGCTTACGAGGGGCTGCAAGCCAGAGGAAATAAATATGGCTGAGCTGTTCCCCGATTCGAAGGATTACTCGCAGGTGTTTGCTGAGCATCCCATTCCGGCATTTGATCCTGCAACATTGCCTGACTATTCCGACAGGGAGTAACGTCCATGGGTAAACTCAAAGTTGTGAAGGCTGCCTATGCAGGCGCTTGCTATGGTGTGCAGCGTGCGCTCGACATGACCCTTAAAGCAGCGGAAGCAGGCGGTTCGGTATGTACGCTTGGGCCGCTCATCCATAACCCCGGTGTTGTTGCCGAGCTCGAGGAGCGTGGAATCTGCGTCGCCGACTCGGTCGACAGCATCGATGCGGATGGGGTGGTTATCCGCTCGCATGGAGTGGTGCCCCAGGTTATCGATGACATTGAGCAGCGGGGTTTTACGGTGATCGACGCAACATGCCCGCATGTTATGCGCGCTCAACGTGCTGCGGCGAAACTTGCCAAGGAGGGCCGTCACGTTTTAGTGGTGGGCGAAGCCGGCCATCCTGAAGTGGAGGGAATCTCGGCTCATGCCCGTGTCGCCGGCGGTCAGTGCACCATTGTTGGCTCCCCTGAAGATATACCCTCCGATTTGTCGGGAAGGGTTGGCGTGGTCGTTCAAACCACTCAATCTCGAGAACGCTTCGAGGAGGTTCTAGACGCGCTCGAGGGGCTCCACCTCGACCTTGAAGTGAAAGACACCATCTGCTTTGCGACGACGCAACGCCAGCTTTCCGCCGTCGAGCTTGCAGAGCAGGTGGATGCCATGGTGGTAATCGGGGGACGCAATTCGTCGAACACCACGCGTCTCTTTGAGATTTGCGCGCAGCACTGCTCCCGCGCCCATCATATCGAGCGTGCCGAGGAGATCGACCCGTCATGGTTTGACGGATGCCGCGTTGTGGGTGTGAGCGCAGGTGCTTCCACGCCCGACAATCAAATTGAAAGCGTTGTCCGTTATTTGGGCGAGCTGTAGGTCCTTCTCTTTTCCAAAGGTTGCTTGCTGCTGCCTGTTCTGTTTCTGTTTGGAGTTATTGCTGCGATGCGAACCACCCGATCCCGCCTGAATAAAGGCTTTTCCCTTGAAGACCGTCTTGCCGGGGCCACTCAATCCTATGAGCCGAATCCATCGGGTTGGCGTGGTCGGTGGAGCCAATGGGCTCCCCATGAAGGCTCCCGTGTCGATGCTTATCAGCATGTTGTGCTCGATTTGGGCTGCGGAAAGGGGGAGTACACCGTAGAGTGCGCCGCCGCGCGGCCCGATACGCTGTTTGTTGGTATCGACGTGGATGGCGTATGCGTGGTTCGTTGTGCCGAGCGCGCTATTGCCCAAGGGGTTACCAATGCGGTTTTCGTATTCAATGAGGAAGACCGTGATCTTTCGGACTTTTTTGCGGAAGGAGAACTTTCCGCCATTCTCTTGAACTTCCCCACGCCGTTTCCCAAGAAAAAGAAAGCGCCTTTGCGTCTTACCTATCTGGATCGCCTTATGGCGTATCGTCCGCTTTTGGCAAAGGGCGCACCTTTGCGTTTGCGTACCGATAGCATGCCAATGCATGAGTTCTCTCTCACTCAGCTCGAATTGGCTGGCTACGAATTGCTGTGGAATACCGACGATGTCCGCTCTCTGTTCCCTGAAGAGCCTTGGAGCGGTTACGAGCAGAAACTCGTGGCTCAAGGTGCATCGGTTCATGGATTTGCTGCTGTTGCCGGCCCTGAGCCCGAAGCGGTGCAGCAGACGGCCCCTCTGTCTTTGGTGAGCTATTTGCCCGATGATCTTGAGGATATGGAATATGTTCCCCATGGCATGCAAGGGTGCGTTCGGAATATGCGCGGTCGTAATCGCAATCGCCGTGCTCGCGGCCTGCCCGAATGGAAGAAACCCATCGTGTAGCTCATAGGGAAGGCGTGTTTATCCCGTGCTGCTGATGAGGCGGTCAAATTGCGGGTTCGTGTGAGTGGTATCCTGAACCCTTGATAAAGTTACCTTCAGCAATGTTAGGAGCAAGAATGAGCTTGCCAATCGTGGCCATTGTTGGTCGCCCCAATGTGGGCAAATCCACCTTGGTGAACCGCCTTGCGGAAAACAACGAAGCTATTGTTCACGAAATGCGCGGCGTGACGCGTGATCGTTCTTATCATGAGGCGGACTGGAATGGCCGCGACTTCAAGATCATCGATACCGGCGGTATCGAAATGGGCAGTGACGATGAATTCCAGGGTTCTATTACTGCCCAGGCGCTAACTGCAGCCGACGAGGCAGACGTCATCATCTTCTTGGTTGACGGTCAAACCGGCATCAATGCAGACGATGAGGCTGTTGCCAACATCCTGCGCCGTAGCAAGAAGCCGGTGCTTCTTTCGGTAAACAAACTCGATAACGCAGCCGACGAAAGCGCTATGTGGGAGTTCATGCAGCTGGGCTTAGGGGAGCCGCGTCCCGTTTCCGCCCTTCACGGTACCGGTACGGGCGACCTGCTCGATGAAATCGTTTCGCTGTTCCCCGAGGAAAGCGACGAGGAAGAGGAGATTGACTCCATCAACGTTGCTATTATCGGTCGCCCTAATGCGGGTAAGTCATCTTTGACGAACAAGCTCACCAACAACGATCGTTCCATCGTTTCCAATGTTGCAGGCACCACGCGCGACGCCATCGATACCATGGTGGAGCATGAGGGTCAGTTCTACACTATCGTCGATACGGCGGGCCTGCGTAAGAAGAGCGTTATCGACGAAGATGTTGAATACTACGGCTTCGTGCGTGCTATGCGCGCTATCGATCGCGCTGAAGTTGTTCTTTTGGTGATTGACTCCACTATCGGTCTTACCGACCAGGATCAGCGTGTTGCCGGTATGGCGGCTGAGCGCGGCTGCGCTATGGTCGTGGTACTGAACAAGTGGGACTTGGTGGAAGGTCCGGACGCAAAGGCTGAAGTGCGCGAACGCATTGAAGACCGTCTAAAATTTGTGGGATATGCACCGGTCATCGCCATTTCTGCGCTTTCCGGCAAGAACGTTCAGCGCATCTGGGGCGCCATCAACGAAGCGTATGCCAACTACTCTAAGAGCATTTCTACGAGCCGTCTTAACAACTGGCTTCAGGATATTCGCGAGTTCGGTCATACCATTTCCAAGGGCAAGCGTATTTTGAAGCTGAAGTATGTTACCCAAACGGGCGTTCAGCCTCCGTTCTTTACGTTCTTCTGCAACCACCCCGATCTGGTCGAGCCCTCGTTTGAGCGTTATCTGGAAAATAGGTTGCGTTCCACGTTTGATTTCACCGGTACTCCAATCAACCTCAAGTTTAAGAAGAAGGATTAACAGTCGATGTTGACGGTTTTGGGTCAATTGGCCTTACTGCTTGTTATTTCGTTTTTGCTGGGTTCCATTCCATGGGGAGTCATAATCTCGCGGGTGTTTTATCACACGGATTTGCGTGAGCATGGCTCGGGCAATATTGGTACCACCAACGCCATTCGCACCATGGGAAAAGTGGGTGGATATGCCGTATTCGTCCTCGATTTTGGCAAAGGCATCGTCGCAGGGCTTATTGCCGCAGCATTCGGTACCCAAGTGCTTCCCGGCAATGTGCTTGCTGTTGTGGAGTTCGTTCAAACGTTCTGCGGTTCGCCGAACCCGTTCCTTTACATCGAACAGGTATGTCTTGCGGTAGCGTTCTTTGGTTGCACCATGGGTCATATTTTCTGTCCATGGCTGGGTTTCAGGGGAGGCAAGGGCATCGCTGTTGCCGTTGGCTGCCTGTTTTCCACGTTTGGCCCTGTTGGAGCCTTGCTTGAAATTGCGATTTTCGCTGTTCTGGTTGTGGCAACAAAGTATGTTTCCGTGGGATCCATCGCAGCAGCTGCGGCATGTCCCCTTTTCGCGCTGTATTTCTTCTGGGGCAACCCCGTTGCCTTTGTGCTGTGCTTGCTGGTTGGCCTGACCGTTATATGGGCTCATAGGGAAAACATTGCCCGTTTGCGTGCCGGAACGGAAAATCGGATCGGTTCGAAGAAAAGGGCATAAAGACAGTTCATCTTACGGGCAGGCAGTTTTGCCTGCCCGTTGAGTTTTGGAATGCTATGAGCATTCTTCGAGGAGGACATATGGGTAAGATTGCGGTAATCGGTGCAGGCTCATGGGGCACCGCTTTGGCCCAAACGCTTGCAGCGGCCGGCAACGAGGTGGTCATGTGGGCTCGTAAGCCAGAGGTGGCAGATGCCATTACGAATGAGCACCATAATCCTCGCTATCTGAGCGGCGTGATGCTTTCCGACTCCATTTTGGCAACAAGCAATCTGTATGAATGCGCCGAGCATGCCGAAGCTCTCGTTATCGTCACCCCTTCGCGGTTGACGCGCCAGTTTGCTCAGGATCTTGCTCCAGTTGTTGAAGACGATACCCCCATCGTTATTTGCTCGAAAGGCGTCGAGGAAGGTACGGGGCTTCTGCCTGTCCAAGTATTCGAAGAGGTTCTGGGGAATATCGACAGGCTTGCGGCGCTTTCTGGCCCCAACCATGCAGAAGAAGTTATCCTGGGGGTTCCTGCTGGCACGGTAATCGCTTCGCGTTCCAGAACTACTGCGCACTATTTTCGCGACTTGTTTACCACATCGTATTTTCGTTGCTACACCTCTCCTGATTATGTGGGCGTTGAGCTGTGCGCGGCGTTTAAGAACGTTATCGCTATTGCGGTGGGCGCGGCGTATGGTTTTGGCTTCGGCGACAATACCGCCGCTATGATCATGACGCGCGGTATGGCGGAAATGAGCCGACTAGTGAAGGCTTGCGGCGGCGACGCCTTGACAGTAATGGGCCTTGCGGGTGCGGGCGATTTGATCGCAACCTGCACTTCTGAGCATTCCCGCAACCGTTCGTTTGGCAAGGCGCTTGCCCAGGGCGCTACGTTGGGCGGTTTCGAGAAGCGAACCCATATGGTGGTAGAAGGGGCTGTTGCCTGCCAAACCATCTGCCCCTTGGCTGAAAAGCACAATGTTGAGCTTCCCATTACCACAGCGGTTCGATCGTTGGTGTGGGAGGGTGCTCCCATCGAACCCCTGGCTGCCGATTTGTTCAAGCGTCCCTTGACCACTGAGTTCTGGGGGCTTGCCGAGGCGGGCGAAAAGCACTGATGGAGCGAACGTATTTTATCTATCGCACCCCTATGGGGAGGGTTGCCATTGAGTCGGATGGTGTCGCTATAACCCATTTTGCCTTTGGCCCTGTTCAACTGGCAGGACGTCAGCATGCGACGGCCCTCACCAATCGGGCTTCCAGCGAAGTCTTGGAATATCTTGCTGGAAAGCGTATCGCATTTGAGGTTCCGGTGCGTGCTGAAGGATCGGCGTTCCAGCGTGAGGTCTGGGCGAAGATCTCCGAAATTCCCTATGGCGAGACGCGTACCTATGCCGAAATCGCAGAAAGCCTTGGTAGGCCGGGCGCTCTGCAGGCGGTGGGGCAAGCTTGTGGCCGTAACCCCATCCCGCTGTTTGTCCCCTGCCATAGAGTGGTTGGGTCAAACGGAAAATTGGGGGGCTATGCCTTTGGGCCAACAGTGAAGAAGTTCCTGCTCGATCTTGAGGCGAAGAATAAGTAAGTTATGTGATGCGCTGCCGCGGAGTGCATGCGGCTTTGTCCGTTTTACCGCAGTGCTGCGTGTAGAATAGGCAGCAGGTTACTTTGAAGGAAAGGGGTTGCCGTGTTCGGTGACATCAAAATCTCCCCCTCTATTTTGTCTGCGGACTTCATGAACTTCGAGCGCGATATTCGCATGCTTGAACGTGGGGGCACGGATTTCATCCACGTTGATGTGATGGATGGGCATTTTGTCCCAAATCTCACATTGGGCGTCCCTTTCGTTTCGCAGTTGAGGAAGATCACCGATATCCCGCTCGATGTGCATCTTATGATTTCCAATCCGCTCGAGCAGCTCGATTGGTATTTGAAGGCCGGTGCCGATTGGGTTTCGGTCCACATGGAAGCGCTTCATGGGGAAGGCGAGGTGCGTGAGTTCATTCAGCGGACTCGCGAGGCTGGCGTGCATCCGGCGTTAACCCTGAAACCCGATTACCCTGTCGAGGAGCTGGAGCCTTACATTGCTGAAGTGGATATGGTTCTGGTCATGAGCGTGTTCCCGGGCTTTTCCGGCCAGTCATATATTGAAGGCAGCGAAGATCGTGTGGGCAAGGTGGCCGAAATGGCGAAGCGTTTGAACCCCGATCTTCTTATCGAGGTCGATGGCGGAATAAGTGCTGGGCGTACGGCAGGTTTGGTATGTGCTCAAGGCGCGGATGTGCTGGTTGCCGGTTCTGGCGTATTCAAGGCGGAAGACCCTGAAGCGGCCATCGGCATTTTGCGCAATGCTGGGGCGGAGGCTCGCTAATGGACAAACCTGTTTATTTGGACTGGGCGGCAACAGCTCCGCTTTGCAAAGAGGCCGCCGACGCTATGGCTCCGTATCTTCAAGCGGGAGTCGACGGACTTGTTGCGGGCAACGGCAACGCCAATTCCCTTTACGAGGTTGGCCGCACGGCGTTCCGCGCACTTGAACAGGCGCGCGAAGATATTGCGCGATCTATCAAGGCACGTCCCGACGAGGTGACGTTCACCTCTGGCGCCACCGAGGCCGATAATGCTGCATTGTTCGGCATTGTTGATGCTGCGATGGCCCGCGCCGAGCAGGAGGGCGATCATGAATGCGTTCCTCAAATCGTAGTTTCCTCCATTGAGCATGATGCCGTCCTTAAAGCAGCAGAAACGCTGGGGCATTGGGGCGCTCAGGTAACGTATGTTGAACCCGATTCCTCTGGTCACATCACGCCTGATGCCTTGGAAGAAGTTCTTACCGATAGGGTTTTGCTCGTGTCCATCATGGCGGTTAACAACGAAGTGGGCAGCGTCATGGATATCCCCGCCCTTGCCGCTGTTGCGCACAAGGCGGGAGCGCTTTTCCATGTGGATGCAACCCAGGCATTCGGCAAGATTCCTGTTTCGGTGAAGGAGTGGGGCGTTGATGCCCTTTCCATCTCGTCGCATAAAATCGGAGGACCGAAGGGCATGGGCGCCTTGTATGTTAAGGCGCGTACTCCATTTACGGCTCAGATTGTGGGTGGCGGTCAGGAGTCGGGGCGCCGAAGTGGCACTCAGAATGTTATGGGGGCCGTTGGGTTCTCTGCTGCTGTGCGTGCCTCGCTTGCGAATCTTGACGAAAAAGCACAGCGTTTGCGCGCCCTGCGTGACGAATGCTATGCGCGTCTTCTCGATAACCCCAAGGTGAAGGCTGCTGTTTCGGTGGAACCAGGCACTACGGCGTTTGCCCCCCATGTGGTAAACGTGCTTGTTGGGGGCATGGAAAGCGAGACGCTTATCCTGCAGCTTGATAGGCGTGGGTTCTACGTATCGGGCGGTTCGGCTTGCTCATCGCATTCTCTCGATCCATCGCATGTCCTCAAGGCAATTGGCATTAGCCGCGATGATGCGCTGGGATCGCTTCGCGTTTCCCTGGGAAATGCAACCACGGCAGAAGAGATTGATGCATTCATCGAAGCATTCAACGATGTGGTTGGTTAGGTCGATACAATAAGGACGAAAAGAAACGAGGGCGCCTGTGGGTGCCCTCTTCATTGTCGCAGGAGAATGCGTATGGAATTAGTAACTCAGCACACCCACACCGATATGACGAATCATGGTTATGCGCCCATTGAGGAGCTTGTTGCCCGTGCCCATCAGGTGGGGATTACGAATATCGCTGTTACCGAGCACTATCCGCTTACGCCGCAGGTTGATCCGCGTGACTATGTCTCCATGCATGCAGATCGGCTTCCGGAGTACTTTGAGCGCATTTTGGCACAGCGTGCGAAGTACCCTGACATGGAAGTGCTGGCAGGATGCGAACTCGATTGGCTCGGGCAAGGCGAAGATCGTTCGTTTGCTCCCGATGAGTTCGACCGGTTCGATATCGTGTTGGGTTCGGTTCATTTTCTCGATCTGTGGCCTTTTGACGATCCCGCTCAGCGTGGCTATTGGGATGAGGTGGGCGCCGACTATATCTGGCGTCGATACTTCGAGGTATGGTGCGAAGCGGTTGTTTCCAAGGCGCCCTTTACCGTCATGGCTCATCCGGATCTTGTAAAAAAATTTGGTCGCAAAGCTTCGTTTGACCCAATCGACTTGTACAAGCAAGCAGCGGAGGCAGCGAGCGAAGCCGGCAGAATGATCGAAGTGAACACTTCTGGGCTCACCTATGCTTGCGAGGAGATGTTTCCCAGCCAAGAGCTTTTGCGCGAATTTTGCCGTGCTGGCGTACCCTGCACAGTGGGAACAGATGCCCATACGGTAACCGATGTGGATAGAGACATCGAAGCGGGGTATCGTTGGATGTATGAAGCGGGGTACCGCGAGGTAACCGTAGTGGTTCCCGGCGGCGATCGCCGAACCATTGCTCTGGGATAGCCAACGCAGCAAGGAGATGTTTTCTGTGGCCGAGGAAGTAGTATCACTGAAAAAAACCGATGCGGGCAATTTGGCCTCAAACGAACGGATGATGGTGGTAGGCGAGCTGGAGCGCGAGCTTTTGCGCAAGATGCCCGCTTCCGATGCTTGTTCTTGGGACAGGACAGGTATGTTGGTGGGCAATCCCATGGATACCGTGCGGGGTGTGGCAGTTGCCCTCGACCCCACCATTCATGCTGTGGAAGAGGCCCATGCGCACGGTGCGAACGTGCTGCTGACCCATCATCCCGTATTCATTGATGCGCCCGATGCATTTATGCCGCAAGCGGCAATGGGCCATGCTCCTGGTGCTGTGGTGCGCCGCGCCTGCGAGCTGGGTGTCAGCGTTCTCTCGTTTCATACCGCCCTCGATGTATCAACGGCGGGTCTTGATGCGTTGCCGGTGCTTTTGCGCTTGACGCCACTTGGCGTGCTCGACCCTCTGCCTGGCGCCGCCAACAAAGGATTTGGGCGTATTTGCGCTCCCTCTTCAGGGGAGGAACCTTTGACGTTGCGTCACCTGAGCGCCCGTTGTGTAAGTGTGTTCGGCACCTATCCGCGTGTGTGGGGGTCTCCCGACAAGCAGCTTTCGCGGATCGTTACCAGCGGCGGTTCGGCGGGTTCCTTTGCCCGTATGTGTCTCGACCAGGGCATTGGTTGCCTAATTTGCGGTGAGATAAAGTATCATGAAGCATTGGACGCAGCGCTGTCGGGCTTGGCAATAATCGAGCTTGGCCACGATGTGTCTGAGTTTCCGTTGTGCGCATTGCTTGCAGCCTATGCTGCCGAAGCAGGTGTGGCCGAATCTTGCATTACCATGATCGACCAGAGCAACAATTGGTATACGCCTGAATCGTCCAGGCGGTAATTGATAATCAGTCAAGCAAGTCCAGAAGAAAGGCTGTGCGCCCATGTACGCTACCGAACACGACATCGCAACCCTCCGTAAGTTGCAGGAGGTGGATCGAAAGGTTGTTTCGGCCAAAAAGGAGTTCAAAGAGCTTCCGCACAGGAAAGCCATCCTTGAGGTACGCGCCAAGAAAGACGAGGTGCTCAAGCGCAAGGTCCAGGTTCAGGACATGCTCGACGAAGCCGAGGGAAAACTTGCTGCATTCGTGCAGGAAGACGAGCTTCTTTCTGCAAAGCAGGATGAGATCACCGAAACGCTTTCGCAGGTTCAGGGCGATTATCGTGCTGTGACGGCCCACACGCGCGATCTTGACGGCGTGCGCAAGCGCCGCGAAAAGGTGTCACTTGAGCTCTCCCGTGTGGAAGAGGAAGTGGACAAGATCAATCCCGTCATGAAGCAGATCATGCAGGCTCTTGCCGATCTTGACGCCAAGGAACAGGATCTTATCGCTTCTTTCCAGAAGGTGGGCGGATCCCTCCGTGCCGCCATCGAGGAGGGCGAAAAAGCACGCGTTTCTTTGGCCGAGCAGGTTGATGGGGAATTGCTGAAGGTATATGAGAAGACCCGTAGCGCATGTGGTGGCGTTGCGTTGGCGGAGGTGCATGAAGGCGCCTGCAGCGCATGTCGCAATACGTTCGATTCAAGCCGTATGAGCAAAATCCGCTCCCAGGCTCCCTTGGCAACGTGTCCGGTGTGCCGTCGTCTTCTTATTGTCGAAGGGGAATAGCTATGAAGCTGGTATCCAGAGAAGAACAGGCCGACCAGGAACACGTGCGCTTCTCTTCGGATGCCGCGTTTTCCGATGAAACGGAAGGAAGGGCACGCTCGTGCGAGCCTGATCTCTATCGCACCGAATACCAGCGAGATAGGGACAAAATCTTGCATACGAAGGCGTTTCGTCGTCTTTCCCATAAAACGCAAGTGTTTCTGGCGCCTGTGGGCGACCATTACCGTACCCGCCTCACTCATACGCTCGAAGTTGCGCAGATTGCGCGCACCATTGCTCGTGCGCTGGGGCTGAACGAAGACCTTGCTGAGGCAATAGCGCTTGGTCATGATTTGGGCCATACGCCCTTCGGCCACGTGGGGGAACAGGCGCTGGCGGCATGCCTTGCGCGCCATAAGGGCATCGACCCCGATTCGCCCGAAGGACAGGCGTTGTATCGTCACAATGTTCAGAGCCTGCGCGTGGTTGATGTCATTGAAAACGATGGCAAGGGGCTCAATCTTACTGCCGAGGTACGTGATGGCATTGTGTGCCATACCGGATCTCAGCGCGCAGAGACGTTGGAGGGCCGCATCGTTGCCACGGCCGACCGCATCGCATATGTGAACCACGATATCGATGACGCCATCCGCGCTGGCTCTTTGCGGGAGTCCGATCTGCCTGCTTCTGCCCATCGAGTGCTTGGCGAAAACCATTCTGCTCGTATCGAGACTTTGGTGCACGACATGATTGAGACTTCCGCCCGTGCGGATGATATCCAAATGAGCCAGCCTGTCTGGGATGCCATGATGGAGCTGCGCGAGTTTCTTTTTCAAAATGTGTATACTGCCGAGCCGGTGATGCAGGAGGTACGCAAAGCAAAGCACTTGGTGGAAGACCTGTTCGATTATTTTGTTCGCCATTACGATCAGGTTCCTGCTGAGCTACGTTCGATTTCCGACGGCGATCCGCTGCGCGCCGTAACCGATCATGTGGCTGGCATGACAGACCGCTATGCCACCAACTTCTTCAAGAACATGTTTGTTCCTCAGTCATTCCGCTGATGAAAACGCTGCTCAAGACGAGCAGCGTTTTTCTTTTGAGAGCTATGTGCAGGCCTTGTTGGAGGGTTCGGCTCCGGCCTTGCTCGATGTGGAAGACTCGGTTTTGGGCGCGGCTGGCGTACGTATCATCACGGTCGGTCTTCCTCTTTGCTGTTGGGCCTTGTTCGAAAAGCGCGGATGAGCTTCATTCTGCAAGCGTTTAGTATTCGCGATGAGCGGGTTATTTCTGCGGGTCGTGCTCGTGAGTGGTATATTGTCTTGGCTATGGACGAAACGAAATCGAAACATAAAGAAGACCAAGCTCCTGGAACTGCCCCCGAGAGCAATAATCCCTCACAGCCCAAAGGCGTGTTTGCGCGCATCAAGGCGCCGTTTAACGCGGCATTTCCCGTCATGATCGGGTATGTGTTCCTGGGCATACCTTGCGGTATCCTTGCCCAGCAGATAGGACTCGATCCTTTGCAGGTGTTCCTGCTTTCCATGCTTTTTTACTCGGGTGCGGGTCAGTACATGATCCCCAATATGTGGCTTGCCGGGTCGCCCGCGCTGGCCATCATCGCCTCGGTTACGTTGGTTAATACGCGTCAGCTGTTGTACGGCGCTTCGCTTTCGCGTTTCTGCCACGAAACCCCTAAGCCCCTTTCTTTCCTGTTTGGCGCTACGGTAACCGACGAGTCGTTCGCGGTGAACTTGGGACGCTTCAGCTCGGGAGAGTGGAGGGTGTCGCAAGCGACGGCAGTTAATCTCCTGTGCGAAACAACATGGGCTCTTGCCAACACTCTTGGCGTTGTCCTCGGGTCTCTTCTTACGGTGCCCACGGCTTTGGCGTCGTTTGCCATGACCAGCATCTTCTTATGCCTTTTGTTTTCCCAGAAAGCCACGAAGTCCAATATTGCTGCCGCTTTGGTCGCGGTGTTGGGCGTGTTTGTGTGCAAATGCGTAGGTTTGTCGGGCCCGGCTATCCTTGTTGGTGCCTTGGCCGGCGTTGCTGCGGGCATGATCGTTTCCAGGAAGGAGGGCGCTCATGTCGTGGAGTGAGTTTGCGTTTATCGGCATTGCCTGCGCGGTTACCATTCTCGTTTGCCGCGTTGTTCCAGTATTTGCCTTGCGCGGAAGGGATCTTCCAGGGTGGCTTTCCCAGGCGCTTGCCTTCATCCCGCCAGCGGCATTCGCTGCCCTTATCTCTAACGACCTGCTTGCTCCGGGGATGTTCGATGCGGGCTTTTGGCCAGCAGCGATTCCCCTTATTGCAGCTGCTGCTGTTACCGCCGTTGCCATCAAAACGAAATCATTGGTATGGTGCATCGTTGTAGGCGTAGGGGTTTTCGGTCTTTTGCTTCTTATCTAGCTCTCTTGGAGTTGTTGAAGGCGCTCGGGTTTTCCGGGCGCCTTTTATTGTTTCGAGCTGGTTTCGTTTTCCTGGTGTCTTGTCACCTGAATTGTCAGGTGTAAACAGCGGTGATAAACTACCGCCCATGATAAACCTGTGACAAAAGAATGTGGCTTGGAAGAAGGGGAAGTGTTCGCATGGGCAATGTTGAAGCCGTCGGGGGGAAGCAAGCTAGAGGGCAGGTATCGTCGTCGCAGCAAGTGGGAGGTGCTCAAAATCCTCGCGGTAGGGCCGGTTGCCCTGCATGCGAAGCTCCTTTGAACTCGTTTGCCGCCCAGGTTCCCGATCCGACGTTGGTGGCAACGATCGATCGATTGAAGGCCGAGCGCGACGCGGTTATCCTTGCCCATTATTATGTGCAGCCTGAGGTTCAGGCGGTGGCCGATTATGTCGGTGATTCGTTCTATCTTGCCAAGCTGGCGGTGGAATTGCCTCAAAAAACCATCGTTCTCGCGGGCGTTGAGTTCATGGGCGAAAGTGCGAAGCTGCTGAACCCTGACAAGACTGTTCTCTTGCCCGAGCCTGCGGCTGATTGTCCTATGGCCCATATGGTCGATAAGAAAACCATCGATGATGCTCGCGCGCGGTACGGTGATGACCTTGCGGTAGTGTGCTATGTGAATTCCACTGCCGAAATGAAGACATGGAGTGACGTGTGCGTAACTTCTTCGAACGCGGAGAAGATCTGCCGCGAACTGCCGCAGAATCACCTGCTGTTTATTCCCGACGTTAACTTGGGCCGTTTCATTGCGAAGCAGGTTCCTGAAAAGCATGTGATTTTAAATAACGGGTTCTGCCCCCGTCATCAGCGCATTACCCCCAACGAGATCATTGCGTTGGAAGAAGAGTATCCTGAAGCGCTTGTTCTTGCCCATCCCGAATGCACCGAAGAGGTGTTGGCGGAAGCCGACTATATCGGCTCGACCAAGGGCATTATCGAGTTTACCCAGAAAAGCGATGCGGAAGATTTCATCATCGTAACGATGGTTGGTGTGCTGCGTGAGATGGAGCTGCGCAATGCCGGTAGCGGTAAGCGCTTCCACTTTGCCCATCGCGTTCCCGTATGCGAGAACATGACTGCGGTAACGCTGGAAAAGGTTGCCGATTGTCTTGCTAACGAGCGGGTGGGCGTGGAAGTTCCGCTCGAGCTTCAGGATCCAGCCAAGAAAACCCTTGAGCTTATGCTCGAGTATGCAGCACGATAGGGGATTGCTATGCAGACAGAAGAAATCAAATGTGATGTGCTTATTGCGGGGTGTGGCGTTTCGGGGCTGTATGCCGCTCTTAACCTCCCCTCTACGGCAAACATCATCATGGTCACGAAGACGGTTGTGGAAGAATGCGATTCCATGCTTGCCCAAGGCGGTATATGCGTGCTTCATGATGAAGGCGATTACGATGCTTTCTACGAAGACACCATGAGGGCCGGCCATTATGAAAACCGTGCCGAAAGCGTCGACATCATGATTCGATCAAGCCGCTCGGTCATCAACGACCTGATTCGACGCGGGGTAGACTTCGAACGCGAGGTTGATGGCTCGCTGGCATATACCCGTGAGGGGGCCCATTCGCGTCCTCGTATTTGCTATCACGGCGATATCACGGGTGAAGAGATCACCACCACGCTGCTGGAAAACGTCCGCCGTCTTCCCAATGTACGGATTTTGGAGCATATCGAGGTTACCGATATCATCGAGGCTCCGCAGGGGAATCGTTGTGTGGGCGTCGTATGCGCCGACCGTCGCGGCGGCGAAGGAGCCGAACGTCGTCTCCTTATCCGTGCTCCCTATACCATGCTCGCCACAGGGGGCATCGGGGGACGCTATGAGCGATCCACCAACTTCCCCAGCCTCACGGGCGATGCCTGCCGTATTGCTCAAGAGCATGGTGTTGCCCTTGAGCATATGGATTATGTTCAGATTCATCCCACCAGCTTGTATGTCAAGCACCCGGGCCGCGCGTTCCTTATTTCGGAATCCTGCCGTGGCGAAGGAGCCATCTTGCTCGATGCTGAGGGCAACCGCTTCACCGATGAGCTGCAGCCGCGCGACGTGGTTTCTGCGGCAATCTATGAGCAAATGGAAAAAGATGGCACCGATCACGTGTTGCTTTCCTTCGAGCGCATGTCGCCCGATGAAATCACCGGTCACTTCTCCCACATCTACGAGCACTGCCTCGAAGAGGGCTACGATCTATTGAAAGAGCCTATCCCCGTGGTTCCTGCCCAGCACTATTTCATGGGCGGCGTGCATGTGAACAGCGACTCGGAAACAACCATGATGAACTTCTTTGCATTGGGCGAAACGGCTTGCAATGGCGTTCATGGCAAGAATCGCCTCGCCTCCAATTCGCTGCTTGAATCGCTGGTGTTCGCCCAGCGTGCTGCGCGAGTCGTGTCGTCTCGCATGGCGAAGACGGCCTCCATGTATGCGGGTGCGGTTTCGACAGTGGGCGCTGCACAGCGTGCGGCTCATGCCAAGATGCCCCAGCAGGCTGCAGCCGATGTTGTCGTTAAGGTGGCGAGGTAGATGGACCTTTCCTCGTTTGTTTTGATTGTGGACGAGCATATTAAAAGGGCGCTTCGTGAGGACATCACCAGCGAAGATGTGTCGACTGCTGCAGTGATGCCCGAGGCTCATCGTGGCACTGTTGAGCTTATTGCCAAGCAGGATGGTGTTATTGCGGGACTGCAGGTGTTTGAGCGCACTTTTAAGATCCTTGATCCGACGGCACGGTTCGATGCCGCAGTTTCTGACGGGCAGCGCATCTCATCGGGGCAGTTGCTAGGTGTTGTTCACGCCGACGTTCGCGCTTTGCTTTCAGGTGAGCGCGTGGCTTTGAATTATTTGCAACGCATGAGCGGTATAGCCACCAAAACGCGTCAAGCGGTAGATGCTTTGGCGGATGCTGGTTCGAAGACCGTTATCGTTGACACCCGCAAAACTACGCCGGGCATGCGTATTTTCGAAAAGGAAGCAGTGCGTTTGGGCGGCGGCGGAAACCATCGCTTCAACCTTTCCGATGGCGTGATGCTGAAGGACAATCACCTGGATGCCGCTGGTGGCATAACGAATGCTGTGAGGGCTGCCCGTTCGCGTGCGCCGTTTGTCCGCAAGATCGAAGTGGAATGCGAAACCTTGGAGCAGGTTTCCGAGGCAGTGGAAGCGGGGGCTGACATCATCATGCTCGACAATATGAGCACTCAGCAAATGAAAGAAGCCCTTTCGCTTATCGACGGTCGTGCTGAAACGGAATGCTCGGGTAATGTCGATATCGATGCCCTGCAAGGTATCGCAGCATTGGGTGTTGACTATGTGTCTTCTGGCGCGCTAACTCACTCGGCGGGCATTCTTGATTTGAGCATGAAGCATCTGAAGGTTCTCGATTAGCAAGGAGCGGCTTATGGGCAAAGCTGAAGCTATGGTAAGCGCGCAGACGCGACGGGGGCGTATCGTCTCCGACCTTGCGGGTTCAAATAAACCGCTTTCAGGTGCGGCGCTTGCTAAAGAGCTGGGAGTAAGTCGGCAGATTATCGTGCAGGACATTGCCCTTCTACGCGCAAACGGGCACGATATCGTGGCAACCAATCGTGGCTATGTTCTGTCGCCTTCGAGGGAGCCGCAGGTGTTCACGAGGCGCTTCAAAGTGCATCATGGAGAAGAACAGACGATAGATGAGCTTGAAACCATCATCGATCTGGGCGGCACTGTAGAAGACGTTATGGTGAATCATCGCGTGTACGGAAAAGTGACTGCGTCTTTGGGCCTGAAAAGCCGTCGTGATATTGCGCGCTTTTCTGAAGACATGCGAACAGGGCGCTCTTCGTTGCTCATGACAGTTACTTCGGGGTATCACTTTCATTTGGTGTCTGCCGAAAGCGAAGAGGCTCTTGACGATATTGAGAAGGCTTTGTCGGATAAAGGGTATTTGGCAGAGTATCTGCCCCACGAATGCGAGTGAACTGGTATCATCGTTGGGCAGCTTCTTCTTACGTCCAGCCCAAAGAAGAGGGAATATGGTGTCGATGAAGGTTTGCCAATAAAAAGCAATAAACCTCTTGCATGAACATCTGGCTAACAGTATAATTTTCGGCTGTGTCAGAAGACACCCTATTAGTGAAACTAAGTGTTGAGCATATAGAAGGAACGGAAACCATGGATATTATCCGCGCAATCGAGCAGCAGCAGATCAACCCTGAGGTCGCAGATTTCAACGTTGGCGACAACGTAAAGGTTCACTACCGCATTAAGGAAGGCAACCGCGAGCGCATCCAGGTCTTCCAGGGCGATGTTATCCGCCGTCATGGCGCTTCTTCCCGTGAGACCTTCACGGTTCGCAAGATCAGCTTCTCCGTTGGTGTAGAGCGTACCTTCCCGGTTCATTCTCCCAAGATCGAGAAGATCGAGGTAACTCGTCGCGGCGACGTTAACCGCGCTAAGCTCTACTACCTTCGTGACAAGGTTGGTAAGGCTGCCAAGATCAAGGAAAAGGCTTTTAACTAGCTCTTTCAAGACCCGCCTCTAGCGGGTCTTTTTTTATCCCAATGGCCAGCTGAAGAGAAGCCAAGGGAAGAGAAACGCAATCCGTCCGTATTTTTATTGCCCTCCCATGTTCTCGTGCGCTTATGGCAATGGGGTAGAATGGGGAGCTGTTTGAGATAGGAGCGGCGTATGCAAACAGTGAGTGATATCAGAAAACGGCTTTCTGAGGCTTCGGCGGAAGAGTATGCGGTTTTGGAGCGCTCACTGTGTGCCGATACGCGCAAGGGGGTGCAGAACGCACTTGCCGTTGCAAAGCGTCGCTTGGCTGCCGAGCAGGCGGAGCGCGAGCGGGTATCCCAGCTGTATTCCTACCAGGAACAGATTGCGAATGGCGCTGTGACCGTTGGCCTCGATGAAGTGGGTCGTGGTCCGTTGGCCGGTCCCTTAACGGTAGGCGCGGTGGTGCTTCGCAAGGACGTCCCTCCGATCGAAGGGCTCAACGATTCGAAGCAGGTGCCTGAAACCCATAGGCCCGCTTTGGCTGAAACGGTTAAGGAACGCGCTCTAGCGTGGTCTATTGTCAATATCGAACCTTCCGAGATCGACGAATGCGGCATGACGGCATGTTTACGGAAGGCGTTTAGACAGGCTGTTGCTGAAATCGAGGCCCAGGGTGTAGAACCTGAAGTGATTCTCCTCGATGGCAATCCTCTGCATCTTGACCCTCGTGAAATGAACGTGGTGCATGGTGATGCCCGTTGTGCCTCCATCTCGGCAGCTTCGCTTATTGCCAAGGTGTCGCGTGATGCTTTGATGGTCTCCTATGAAAAAGAGTATCCTGGTTATGATTTTGCCTCTTCCAAGGGATACGGGAGTGCCCGTCATCGTCAAGCTATCGCGGAAAAGGGCTTGACTCCTATTCATCGCGTATCGTTCTGCCAGAACTTTTTGCAGGAATCGTTGTTCGACTAAACGGTTCTCTTGTTTTCGATCCCCGTTTGCATGGGCTTATACCGCCTTTCAATACCTGTGTCTGAGGAAAGATAGACGGTTTGGGGCTCATTGTAGGCGGGGCTTCTTTTGTTTCCGGGCTTGCTCGTTATTCGCATCGTTTTCTCAGAAGTTTGCGATTGCTTTCGCACGGTATTCCCATCGATTTAAGGTGCGGCTTCTATTGTGGTCACCGAAAGGAGGCTGCTATGGTTGCTGAAAATGAATGCCTGAAAAACGAAGAGGGCCCGTTCCCTGAGCCTACGCCCGAAGAGCGCGATTTGCCCTTGGGCAAACGGGGGGAATTGGCGGCTGCACGCTTTTTGAGTCGTAAAGGGTATGAGATCCTAGAGACGAACTGGACATGCGTTGCTGGCGAAGCCGATATTATCGCCTTGGAAGAGGATACTCTGTGCTTTGTCGAAGTGAAAACGAGATCTAACGTTGAAAAGGGGTTTCCCGCCGAAGCGGTTGACGCTAAAAAGCGCGACCGATACGAGCGTATCGCGGCATGCTATCTGGCCACGTACGAGAATTGCGACATACGCGTTCGGTTCGATGTCATTTCCATTCTGGTGCTCTCCGAGAACCGTGCGTTCTTGCGTTTCCATAAAAATGCATTCGGGGTGGAATAGGCATGGCGTTCCGTTCGTTTTCGGTTCAGGGTGCCACCATTCGAGGGGTTGAGGCCATTCCCGTTTCCGTCGAGGTTGTGATTTCGAACGGCCTTCCCGGGTTTGCCATTGTCGGTATGGCCGATGCCGCCATCCAAGAGTCAAGGGAGCGGGTTAAGGCTGCATTGCGCTCAAGCGGCTTTGTTATGCCGAATGAAAAGATCGTGGTTAACCTTGCTCCAGGCGCTTTGCGTAAAACTGGATCGGGGTTTGACCTGCCCATCGCTCTCGGCATTTTGGCCGCAACGGGGCAAATGGATGCTGAGGTGGTGCGTCATGCCTTGGTAGTTGGCGAGCTTTCTCTGGGAGGCGGCGTGCGTTGCTCGGCGGGCATGTTGGCGTATCAGCGCTGTGCGGCAGGGCTTGGGCTAGAACTGATAGCTGGGGCCCCCGATGAGGGGTTCGTAAAAATCGAGGGCTTAACCTGCAAGTTTCTTGAACGGCTTTCCCATGTGCGCGAACCGCGCTTTATCGATGCTCCTGTGCTTAGCTTTGAAGGGATTCGTCCTTCAGGCGATTACTCGGAGGTTCTGGGGCATGAAATGGCAAAGCGCGCATTGCAAGTAGCGGCAGCGGGCGGGCATGGGGTAATTATGGTGGGGCCGCCTGGTTCGGGTAAAACGATGCTTGCGCAGCGGTTTGGCGGTATTTTGCCCGGCCTCAGTGAGGAAGAGCGTCTGGAAACGGCACTCATCCATTCAGTGGTGGGCGAAGACGTTGCGGCGATCCTTGCGGGTCGGCGGCCTTTCCGCAGCCCCCATCATAGCGCTACGGCAGCGGGCCTTGTTGGGGGAGGCTCGCCGCCGCACCCCGGAGAAGCATCCCTTGCCCACAACGGGGTACTGTTCCTTGACGAAATGAGCGAATTCAAAGCCTCCGTGTTACAGACGCTTCGTCAGCCTTTGGAAAACGGGGGTATTACGCTTACACGTGCGGATGGTACGTATTCATTTCCTGCACGTTTTCAGCTTCTGGCGGCAACCAATCCCTGTCCATGCGGCTATTTCGGGGATCCTACAGGTCGGTGCAAGTGCTCTCCTGCTGCGGTTCAGATGTATCAGAACCGTATCGGCGGTCCTTTGCTCGACCGTATCGATATTCGAATCGATGTGTGGCGTAGCGATAGCCGTGAGCTGTTGGGACAGGAAGCGGGAAAAAGCTCTTCTGAGTTGCGGGAGGGTGTTGAGCGAGCGCGAGCTTTCAGAGAGAAACGAGCATGCTTCGGAGGAAATGGCAGCAAGCCGGGGAAAAGCGTGAGGTATTTAAGGGACGCCTGTTGCTTTTCTGCTGAAACGGAAGAGTTCTTCCTTGCTCTTGCCGAAAGCAAGGAACTCAGCGCTCGCGCACTGGCTAAGACGCTGCTTTTGGCGCGAACCATCGCTGATATAGAGGAGCAGAAGCAGGTATCGAACGCTCATGTAGCAGAAGCCTTTGGGCTACGTTTTGGAGGGGGATTGAAATGGTAGGAGAGCCTACGACGGAACAAGCGAAGCGTATCCACAAAACTCGCTATTCGAGTGTTCCTGCGGTCAAGATGCGTGGTGCTCGTCATACCTTGAAAAGGGGAGCGCCTGGGTACCCTGATTCTCTGATGAATGTCCCCGATCCTCCAGAAACGTTGTACGTGATTGGCAACTTGAATGCCCTGTGTGACGGTTTGGCGGTGGTAGGGGCCCGCAAGGCAACGCCGTACGGGATGTCTGCCGCTGAAAAGTTTGCCGGATTGGCTGCGGCAAAGGGGGTTCCAATTATCTCTGGCGGCGCCCTCGGCTGCGATTCCCACGCACATCGGGGAGCGCTTTCTGTTGGAGGGCAGACCGTGGCGGTGCTAGGTGGAGGTTGCGATATACCGTATCCAGCTCGTAATGTTTCCCTGTTCCAAGAAATAATCGATCGCGGCGGGGCGGTGGTCTCCGAGCACGATTGGGAGTTTCCTCCGTTGCCGTATACGTTCAGAGCGCGCAACCGCATTATCGCCGGTTTGGCACGAGCCACGCTTATCGTAGAGGCGGGGTTGCCCTCTGGAACGTTTTCGACTGCCGATGAAGCATTGGCCGCCAATCGCGATGTGCTGGTGGTGCCTGGCCCCATTACCTCGCCCACTTCGTTAGGTGCAAATCGCCTTATCTATCAGGGCGCAACGCCTGTCATCGATTCCGTGACATTCGAAGATGCGTTGTTCGGCTTATTCGGTTGTTTGCGCAGGGAGGATATGCGCAGGACCGAAAGAGGGAGCGTTGAGGGAGGCCCCTTGGCTGGAAAGGGGGCCGAAGACGAGGTTGACCCACTTCTTGCTGCGCTTTGCGCGAATCCCATGCGTGTAGAGCAGATGCTCACACTGCCCTGGAATGAAGGGGAGCAGGGCCAGGTCGGCGACAAACTAACCTGGATTATGCTGAAATTGGCGGCTTTTGAGCGTGACGGGCTGGTTGAGCGATTCCCCGACGGTCGTTACGGTCCAGCTACGGTATAAAGCGGGAATGTGCCGGGAAAATGGTATCTGTCCCTATATTCCCATATGAACTGGCTGGCTTGCGGGGGCTACTGCCTGGTGAAGGTGATGTTGTCTCCATCGGGGTCCCATACCATCGTGTTCCCGTGGACCTCGCAAGTAACCCTGACCGTGCGGCCGAATTTGTATAGAGTTGTTTTGGTTTGGATGAGGAGGTAGCCGTCATTCATCTCGTAGGTGAAGTCAACGTTATCGGTTGACTTGCCGGCGTCGTACAAGGTCATAGTTCCTGTGCCGCCTTGATCGAAGACGACCTCGACCGTTGTTCCGCTCTCTTCGGCGACCCATGTTCCCGTGATGTCGTTGTTGAAAAAGAAGAACCAGCTTGCTCCTATGGTTACGACGGCTATAACCGCCACGATAACCCAGGTTAAAGGACTCTTTGTGGTTGCAGTGGTGGCCGCTGACGTTGCTGAGGCGACTTGGGTGCCCGTTGGCGCAGGTGTTGTTTGGGAGGGGCAAGCCTGACTTGGCTGGCTGTTCGTTCGCTGCAAAGGGGAGCCGCATGTTCCGCAAAACTTTGCGCCCGCCATGATCTTCGAGCCGCATCGGGGGCAGAAGTTGATAGCCATAATGTCTCCTTAGCAGTTGATTGAGAGACGAATAATCCCTCGTGCCTGATTTTAGGGAAAAGCCTGGATAATGAAAAGTTCAGCATGCGTTAAAGATCTGCTCAGGTATAGTTCCTTTTATGGAAAACAACACAGTAGATATCATTGGGGCAGGCCTTGCAGGAACCGAGGCTGCCCTTCAGCTTGCCCAGCGTGGTATTGTGGTTCGTTTGTTCGAGATGCGCCCGCTGGTTCAAACCGATGTACATCGTAGCGGGAATGCCGCCGAATTGGTGTGCTCGAACTCGCTGAAATCAACCAAACCCGACAGTGCTGCCGGAATGCTGAAGCATGAGCTTTCCTGCTTGGGATCGTATCTTATCTCGTTTGCGAATGAGACACGCGTTGCAGCAGGTGGGGCGCTCGCAGTTGATCGTGATCTGTTCTCGCAGCTGGCAACTGACGCTCTTGAGGCGCACCCTCTCATCACGCGTGTGAATGCGGAGGTAGTTGGCTTGGGCGCGGAAGGCGAAGTCCTCGTGGCGAATGGCGATGGGTCCGATGCTGCGCTGTACGCGCCTGCCGATGCTGTCATCGTTGCTTCGGGGCCGCTTACCTCCGATAGGTTGGCTGCCTATATGCAGAAGCTAACCGGGCAGGGCCATCTTGCGTTCTATGATGCGGCAGCTCCGGTGGTAATGGCCGATTCGCTGGATAGGTCCAAGGTGTTCAGCCAGAGCCGCTACGAAGATGGTGGCGGTGATTATCTGAACGCCCCCTTCGGCAAAGAGGAATACGAGCGCTTCATGGAGGAGCTCGTCGCTGCCGATCGCGTTATCAAGCGAGAGTTTGAGACAACTGATCTATTCCAAGCCTGTCAGCCTATTGAGGAGATCGCGCGTCGCGGCTTCGATGCCCCTCGCTTTGGGCCGCTGAAGCCCGTTGGTCTCACCGATCCGGCAACAGGGCGCCGTCCCTGGGCGGTAGTTCAACTACGCGCCGAAGATGCCCACGGGCAGAGCTTCAATTTGGTCGGCTTCCAGACCAACCTCACGTTTTCCGAGCAAAAGCGCGTATTCCGAATGATTCCTGGCCTTGAGAATGCCGAGTTTGCCCGATATGGCGTAATGCATCGAAATTCGTTTATCGATGCCCCTCAGATGCTCAGCCGAACGCTTCAGCTGAATACCGAAGCTGCGCATGCTTTGCCGGTGCCGATTTTCGTTGCGGGCCAATTCGGCGGCACAGAGGGTTATTGCGAGGCCATTGCTTCAGGGTTGTATGCTGCGCTGAGCGTGAGTGCCCAGCTGAACGGCGAAAGCGCCCCTATGCTTCCCGATGAAACTGCTTTCGGTGCGCTCATCGCCTACGCTACTAGCCCTGAAACGCAAGACTATCAGCCGATGCACGTGAACTTCGGCATCATGAAGCCCTTTGAAAAGAAGATTCGCAACAAGCGCGAACGCTATGCTGCCTATGCCAGCCGCGGAGACGAAGCGCTGCAGGGCTACGTGGAGGCGCTGCACAAGAAGGGCTTGATCGGCTAATATGGATTTTATCGAGCAGCCCGACATGGCGAAGGAAGCGCCAAGCGGCAGGGATGCTGTGTCCTTGGAGGGGGAAACCCGCATATGCGGGGAGCTGCCCTGCGCCGGGCTGCTCGATGCGTTTTGCTTTTCGCTCTCTTCCGAACTCAATGCTTCAGCGGAAACCGTTCGTGCCTATCGGGCTGACGTGAGCGATTATCTTCGCTGGTGCGAGCGGTATGAGATTGCCCCGCTGGAGGCAACCCATCGTCATGTACGACGCTATCTTGTCTATCTCGATCAAGCTCGTTACGCGCGCCGCACGGCGAACCGCCACCTGAGTTCGATCAAGTCGTTTTATCGATGGCTCGTTGTGGTTGGGCATGTTCCCTCGAGCCCCGCTGAGGTGATCCAGGGTCCCAAACAGGGCAAGCCCTTACCGCGCGTCATCAAGCAAAGCGATATGGAGCGGTTGCTCTCAGCGACTTTTGCAGGAAAAAGGCCGGAGGATATTTCCGCTATCGACCTTCGCGATCAAGCTCTCCTTGAATTGCTGTATGCGGCTGGTCTGCGTGTTTCCGAGGCATCGGGGCTTCTGTGCTCGCAGGTGTTCATGGACGAAGCTCTGCTTCGTGTTATGGGCAAAGGGTCGAAGGAGCGAATTGTCCCACTGCACAAAACGGCATGTTTGGCGCTTGCCCGTTATTTCAGCGAGGGACGCCCCGCTTTGATGAAGGGGCCCAGCCCGTATGTTTTCCTTTCCTCTAAGGGGAACCCCATGAGCACCAATGCCATCCGCGCAGTGTTCAAGCGTGCTCTGGGCAAAGCTGGCCTGGATCTTTCGTTGACGCCTCATGCCATGCGTCATTCGTTTGCCACCGATTTGCTGGCTGGGGGAGCCGATCTTCGCAGCGTACAGGAGATGCTGGGCCATGCAAGCCTTTCCACCACGCAGATTTACACGCATATGACCCCCGAGCGATTGCAGGAAGCCCATCACAAAGCTCACCCCCGAGGATGACTCGCGGGTTGTCGCATCGGTGCGTTTTTGGTTCACCCGCGCGGGTTGCAATTGTGGAGCATGCGAGCTTCGCCTTGTTCTGCGGTAAAATCTTTTGTTACGAAAAAAGAGGAAGAGGCCAAACATGGGGCAGAGCTCAATCGTCATCAAAGGTGCGCGAGAGCATAATCTCAAAAACGTCGACGTGGAGATCCCACGCGACAAGCTTGTCGTTATTACCGGGCTCTCGGGCTCTGGGAAAAGCTCCTTGGCCTTCGACACCATTTATGCGGAAGGCCAACGTCGCTACGTGGAGAGCCTCTCCAGCTATGCCCGCCAATTCCTCGGTCAGATGAGCAAGCCCGACCTCGATTCCATCGACGGCCTTTCCCCGGCGGTTTCCATCGATCAGAAGACAACGAGCAAAAACCCCCGATCCACGGTTGGTACTGTTACGGAAATCTACGATTATCTACGCCTTCTTTTCGCGCGCGTGGGCGTCCCTCATTGTCCTGAGTGCGGTCGCGAGATCAAGTCGCAAACCACTGATCAAGTTACCGACGATGTGTTGGCCCTAGGCGAAGGTGAGCGTGCTCTTATCATGGCGCCGGTTGTTGCGGGCCGAAAGGGTGAATTCACCAAGCTCTTTCAGGATTTGCAGAAAGAGGGCTTCTCCCGCGTTCGCATCGATGGGGAAGTGACGAAACTCGGCGGAGAGCCTGTTGTTCTGAACAAGAAGATCAAGCATTTCATCGATGTGGTGGTTGACCGCGTCGTCCTGAAGGAAAGCGCACGCGCGCGCATTGCCCAGGCGGTCGAAATGGCCTGCCAACTTGCCGAGGGGCGCGTTTTGGTGAAGGTGATGCACAAGGGCGAAGAGGCTGCCGACGTGGTAACCTCTTCGGGCGCTACGGGTGGTTTGGCGGAAGGCGAGCACCTGTTCTCGCTTGCGTTGGCGTGCCCCGAGCATGGTTACTCCATGACCGAGCTCCAGCCACGTGACTTCTCGTTCAACGCGCCATACGGTGCGTGTCCCGATTGCTTGGGCATTGGCAGTCGCGAAGAGGTTGACCCAAGCTTGGTGGTTCCCGATAAGTCGCTTTCGCTCTCCGAAGGCGCGGTTGCGCCGTTCAGGACTGGCAACTATTACCCTCAGGTTATGCGGGCGGTACTCGAGCATTACAACGTGAGCCCCGATACTCCTTGGGAGGATATCCCAAGGAAGGTCCAGAAAATCATGATGGAAGGCGCGCCCGGCGAAAAGATTCGCGTGGACTACGTAACCGTCGATGGCCGCGAAACCTACTGGTTCATCGAATGGGAGGGCATTTGCGAAGCGGTGATGCATCGCTACAAAGAAGCGTCCTCTGATCGTCAGCGCCAGAAATACGAGCAGTATTTTTCCATCATTCCCTGTGCAACCTGCGGCGGTAAGCGCCTGAACCCCCAAATCCTTGCGGTAACGGTTGCTGGTAAAAATATCCATGAGGTTTGCGAGATGTCGTCCCGTGATTCGCTCGCGTTCTTTGAGGGCTTGAGCTTTTCCGATGCGCAGGCGGTCATTGCAGTGCCTATCGTGAAGGAAATCAAGACGCGCTTGCGCTTCTTGGTTGACGTGGGGCTTGATTACCTCACGCTCGAACGTGCCACGGCTACGCTTTCGGGTGGTGAAGCGCAGCGTATTCGCCTTGCCACCCAGATTGGCGCAGGCTTGATGGGAGTGCTCTATATCTTGGACGAACCCTCTATCGGCCTGCACCAGCGCGACAACGAGCGCCTGATTGGTACGCTTGAGCATTTGCGCGATCTGGGCAATACCGTGGTGGTGGTTGAACATGACGAAGACACCATTCGGAGTGCTGATTACGTTATCGATATGGGTCCTGGCGCAGGCGAGTTGGGTGGTGAGGTAGTTGCTGCCGGCACGCCTGAAGAGATTATGCAGGTTCAGGATTCTCTTACCGCGCAGTATCTAAGCGGCCGTAAGTGCGTCCCCATTCCGTCTGAGCGTCGCCATCCGCGCCGAGGCTCTATTCAGCTGAAGGGAGCGTGCGAGAACAACCTGAAGAAGGTCGATCTCACGGTGCCTCTCGGCACGCTTACGCTTATCACGGGCGTATCCGGTTCGGGAAAAAGCTCGCTTATCACCGATACCTTGGCGCCAGCGCTCGCAAATCGCGTGAACCACGCCCACCGCAAAGCGGGCGAATATCGTCGACTTCTGGGTGCTGAGCGTATCGATAAGGTTATCAATATAGACCAGAGTCCCATTGGGCGCACACCGCGCTCCAACCCTGCAACCTATATTGGCCTATGGGACGATATCCGTGCCCTGTTCGCCTCTACGCCAGAAGCGAAGGTGCGCGGATACGCTCCCGGCCGCTTCTCGTTCAACGTGGCGGGCGGTCGCTGCGAGGCATGTAAGGGCGATGGCCAGAAAAAGATCGAGATGCATTTTCTGCCCGACGTATACGTCGATTGCGAGGTGTGCCAAGGCAAAAGGTACAATCGCGAAACGCTGGAAGTGACGTATCGTGGCAAGAACGTGTATGACGTTCTGGATATGACGGTCGACGAGGCTCGCGGTTTCTTTTCGAAGATCCCTGGGCTGGCGCGCAAGCTCGACACTCTGCACGATGTGGGGCTGGGCTACATTCGCTTGGGGCAGCCCGCCACCACGCTTTCCGGCGGTGAAGCTCAGCGTGTGAAGCTTGCAAGCGAACTCCAACGTCGCCAAACGGGCAAAACCTTCTATATTCTCGATGAGCCCACCACGGGCCTCCACTTCGATGACGTTCGTCAGTTACTTGAGGTGCTGCAGCGTTTGGTGGACGCGGGGAACACCGTGCTTGTCATCGAACATAACCTCGACATCATCAAGGCAGCCGATTATGTGGTTGACCTTGGCCCTGAAGGGGGCGATCGCGGCGGCACTATTGTGGCGTCCGGCACGCCCGAGGAAGTTGCTGCGGTGCCCGAAAGCCACACGGGTCGCTTCCTGGCTCGCATCTTTGCTCAGAGTGAATGCGCCGAAGGCAGTCGTGGCTAGCGTGGCGGGGTTGGGTTATCGATGAAGAAAGTATCGCGTGAAAAAGCGGCGCTGGTTGTGTTCTTCTTGCTGGGGTCTTCTGTCCTTGCCGTAGCTATCGCCTACATCTGCACCTTGGGCCATTCCTTGAATGTAGCGGCAAGCTCCATCGATGACGCTGCTGGTAGTCTTGATGGTTATACGGCGTTGGTGTATGAGGGGACAGCTGAAAGCCGTCGCGAAACGGTGGTTGACACTACGGGCGTGAAGGACGGCAAATTGATGCCGCGCTCCCTTAACAAAGAATCAATTCAGAAAAGTGTGGAAAAAAACGATGAGTTAAGTGCTTCTCAGGCATCAGATGTTGCCAAGGAGGGGGAAGGCGAAAACTCGCTCTCGCTCTTTTCGCTGCGCTGCTCATATGTGGAGAAGCAGGCAAGCGTGATCGTGGTCGATGTGGTCGATTTGGGTCGATATAACGAGCGCACGGTTGTCCGTGCGGACGGCCGTACGTTCGGCTTCCTCTCTATCGACGAGGTAACGGCGCAGCAGAGCTATTTTTCCAAGCGTATTGCCGACTACAAGAACCTTGGTGTCGACATGGTTGTGTGCGTGACAAAGGATCTTTCGCTTCTGGACAATTACGCAGGTGCCACCATCGTCATATCAAGCCAAGATGAGGGCCTTTCCTCCCATGGCGCTTTGGTGAAGGGCGTATTCTACGACGATGCTGCCATGGTGGGGCAGGTGGGAACCGTGTTGGTTTCCCCTTCTCGAACCATTACAGCAAAGGACGTTTCCTCGCTTTAGAGCGCATTGATTTCCCGTTCGGGGCGCCTGACGACCGTTGAGCGAATGAAAATCAAAGAAGATTCGTGCACCTTTCTGCGTTTTTTGCATTGTGAGTTACAACTGCAAAGTGATTTGTTATCATAGCGAAGTTGTCGCCCTGGACGGGTGGCAAACGTCGCGTACCAAAATGCGGGTGTGGCGGAATTGGCAGACGCGCCAGGTTTAGGTTCTGGTGGGTAACCCCCGTGAAGGTTCAAGTCCTTTCACCCGCACCATTTACGCGATTCAATGTTGTACCCAAGAAGGAGTTTATTCGTGAACATCAAAGTAGAGGCTCTCGAGAACAACCAAGTGAAGTTCAGCTTCGAGGTCGACGCTGACGATGTAGACGCACGCATCAAGCGTACGTATCGTCAGGTTGCCAAGCGTTACAGCTTCCCTGGCTTCCGCCCTGGCAAGGCTCCTCGTCCCGTTATCGACAACATCATGGGCGCTGATGCAGTACGCACCACCGTTACCGAGGATCTTGTCAACGAGGTATACCCTCAGGCACTCGAAGAGAACAACATCGTGCCTCTGCAGCGTCCTGACTATCAGTATGAGCTTGAGCTTGTTGAAGACCACAAGCCCTTCAACTTCACCGCAACGGTTCAGGTTAAGCCCGAGTACGAGCTTTCCAGCTACGAGCCCGTTGAGGTAGAGGTTCCCACTTCCGAGGCTACCGACGAAGAGATCGACGCTCAGATCGAAGAACTCCGTAACTACTACCACGACTTCAAAGATGCCAATGCCAACACCAAGGTTAAGCCTGGCGAATTCGTGGAACTCACCCTTTCCGCAACCGATGCAGAGGGCAATGATGTTCCTGCGCTTTCTGCCGACCATCGCCTGTACGAGCTTGGCCAGGGCGTATACCCTGAGTCCTTCGATGCAGAGCTCATTGGCCTGAAGAAGGGTGCAGAGAAGTCCTTCGACCTTGATCTTTCCGAGGACACTTCTGCTGTTGCTTCTTCCCTTGAGAAGAGGGGCATGTTCCACTTCGACGTCAAGATCGACGTTATCAAGAAGAAGATCGTTCCCGAGGTTACCGAGGAATGGGCAAAGGAAACCTTCGGTTTCGAGGGCCTCGAAGATATGCGCAGCAAGATTGCCGAGAGCATCAAGACCCAGAAGGGTTCCAGCATGGTTCGCCGCAAGGAGAACGAGTGCCTTATCGCTCTGGGCAGCCGTCTCGAAGGCGAGCTCCCCGAGGCAATGCTCGAGCGCGAGGAGACCAACCTGCTCCAGAATTTCTATGGCCAGCTTTCCAGCATGGGCTTGACTTTCGACAAGTACCTCACTGCTATGGATATCACCGCTGACCAGTTCAAGGAAGACAACAAGAAGCAGGCTGCTGACGTGGTACGCCAGGACCTCGCTCTTGATGCTTGGGCACGTCACTTCGACATGAAGGCAACCGAGGAAGACGTTCATAACGAGTTTGCTCAGGCTGACCTCGACGATCCCGAGCTCATCGAGAACGAATGGCGCAAGGAAGGCCGTCTGCCCATGATCCGCGAGAGCATCGTTCGTGCAAACGCACTGCGCGATGTTATCGCTCAGGCCAAGGTTACCGAGGTTGAAGAAACCAAGGAAGCCGAATAGGACTAACAGAGCTTCTGCTCGTCCTTGATACTTTAGTAACGCGGGGGCAGCTGTCGCTTAGGCGATGGTTGCCCCTTCGATCCATAAAAGCCCTGTCGCATTAGCGACATGAATGAGTGAAAGAGGTATCCATGTTCATAAACCCCACTCAATCAGCTCTCGTGCCGTACGTTGTGGAGCAGTCGCCCCGCGGCGAGCGCAGCTACGACATTTACTCCCGCTTGCTCAATGAACGCATCGTATTTCTGGGCGAGCCCATTGACGACGCCGTTGCGAATACGGTAGTTGCTCAGCTCCTGCACTTGGAGTCGGTTGATCCCGATAAGGATATCTCGCTTTATATCAATTCTCCCGGAGGCTCGGTATCCGCTGGCCTTGCTATCTATGACACCATGCAGTACATCAAGTGCGATGTTTCTACCATCTGCATGGGGCTTGCAGCGTCTATGGGTTCTGTTTTGCTTACTGCTGGCGCACCTGGCAAGCGTATCATCCTGCCTAACGCTCAGGTAATGATCCATCAGCCCATGGGCGGTTCTGGCGAGCGCACTCAGCAGACCGATTTTCAGATCTTGGCAACCGAGATGAAGAAAACCCGCGATCGCCTTGAGGGCATTATCGCCAAGCACTGCGGTCAGCCCGTAGAGCGCGTTCATGCTGATTCTGAGCGCGACAATTGGATGACGGCGGAAGAAGCTTGTGCCTATGGCTTGGTAGACAAGGTTGTTGCGTCTCGCTTCGCCTCTGACGAAAAGAAAGCAGAGTAAGTTAGAATGACCGATCAGACGGGATCCGTCCCCCCTGCACGCGAAGATATCCGTTGCACGTTCTGCGGAAAGACGCCCGATCAGGTTAACGCCATGATCTCGGGCCCTGATGGCATTTTTATCTGCGATGAGTGCATTTCTCTTTCCGCAGAGGCCATGATGGCCGATCTGAATCTGCGCGGGCTCGAATCGGATGCGCTGAATCATGTGCTTCAGGTTACCGCAGATGTCGATGACGATGGTCGTTCTGATAGCGGTGTTCCTGTTTTGGAGAATCTTCCTACCCCCCGCGAGCTTTTCGAGCAGCTCTCGGAGCATGTTGTGGGTCAGGAAGAGGCGAAGCGCGCTCTCTCTGTTGCGGTGTACAACCATTACAAGCGCGTCAGCCTGGGAGAGGCTGCAGATAGCGGTGATGTTGAGCTCGCAAAGAGCAACATCATGCTTCTTGGCCCTACCGGTTCCGGTAAAACACTGCTGGCTCAGACGCTCGCCCGTACGCTTAAGGTGCCATTTGCTATTGCCGACGCCACTACGTTGACGGAAGCGGGCTATGTTGGCGAAGACGTTGAGAATATCCTGCTGAAGCTTATTACGGCAGCTGATTTCGACATCCCGCGCGCCGAAGTCGGTATCGTTTATATCGACGAAATCGATAAGGTTGCCCGTAAGGCCGAAAACCTCTCCATCACGCGTGACGTGTCGGGTGAGGGCGTTCAGCAAGCATTGCTGAAAATCGTAGAAGGCTGCGAGGCATCGGTTCCTCCTCAAGGCGGCCGTAAGCACCCCCAGCAAGAGCTTATTCACATCGACACGACCAACATCCTGTTCATTCTGGGCGGCGCTTTTGTTGGTTTGCCCGACATCATCGCCGAGCGTGTTGGCAAGACCAATATCGGTTTTGGGTCCGACATGCCCGAATCGAAGCGTGCCGCCGATGCGGAACTGCTTACCCAGGTGCTGCCGGAAGACTTACACAAGTTTGGCATGATCCCTGAATTCGTTGGTCGTATCCCCGTCGTCACTGCTCTCAAGGAGCTTTCTGAGGAAGATCTGGTACGTGTGCTCACCGAGCCTAAGAATGCTTTGGTGAAGCAGTACACCGTGATGTTCAAATACGAAGATTCTGATCTGGTGTTTGAGGATGATGCACTTACCGCTATTGCTGAGCGCGCTATTGAGCATCAGACGGGTGCTCGCGGTTTGCGCAGCATCTGCGAGAAGGCGTTGATGGACGTTATGTACGAGCTCCCCGAATATGAAGGGCATACTCGTGTCGTTATTCGCCGCAGCGACATCGAAGGAACCACTAAGCCTGTTATTGAGCAGGTAAGCGCCGAAGCGGTGGATACTGAATAAATTTTCCCTTTGCCGCCGCATTGCCCGAGTGGGGTTGATGCGGCGGCTTTTGGGCTGTTTACTGGAACTAACACAATCTGACATTTTGGAAGGAAAAGGCATGGCATCTGATAAAAAGGCAGAGCAGTCTTACCAAGACTGGGAAAAGCCGCTTTTCGACGCCTGGAAAGAGAAGGGGTACTTTGGTCGTACGCCCGGTTTCGGCAAGAACGGTGCAGACACTTACACCATCGTTATTCCTCCGCCGAACGTAACCGGCATGCTTCATATGGGCCATGCCTTGAACGACACCATCCAAGACACCTGCATCCGTCGTGCTCGCATGCAGGGCTATCAGGCTCGTTGGATCCTTGGCACCGACCATGCAGGTATCGCCACCCAAACCAAGGTGGACAAAAAGCTTGCTGAAGAAGGCATCTCCCGCCTTGAAATCGGCCGTGAGAAGTTTATTGATGCGTGCTGGGATTGGCGTGAAGACTATGGCAACACTATTGTGAAGCAGATTGCTGGCATGGGATGCTCGTGCGATTACGACGACGAGAAGTTCACCATGTCGCCCGAATACGCCAATGCTGTTCGTAAGGTGTTCTGCGATTGGTATCACGATGACCTCATTTACAAGGGTCGTCGAATCGTCAATTGGTGCCCTTCCTGCACTACTGCTATTGCTGACGATGAGGCTGAATACGTAGATGAAAAGGGCCATTTGTGGTACCTGCGCTACCCGCTTTCCGAGCCAGTTGACGGGATGGAATATGTGGTTGTTGCCACCACCCGTCCCGAAACCATGTTGGGCGATACCGGTGTTGCGGTAAGCCCCAAGGACGAGCGATACAAGCATCTTGTTGGCAAGACGATCGATCTGCCTATCGTAGGCCGTAAGATTCCGATTTTTGCCGACTACTATGTCGATTCCGAGTTCGGTACGGGTTGCGTGAAGACCACTCCCGCCCACGACCCGAACGACTACGCCATGGGCCAGCGCAACAACCTTGAGCAGATCAACGTTTTCGACGAGCATGCGGTTGTCGTTGAGGGCTATGGCAAGTTCAGCGGTATGACGCGCGATGAAGCACGTGAAGCTATCGTTGCGGAATTCGAGGCTTTGGGCCTTCTTGATCATGTGGAAGACCACGATCATTCCGTTATGACGTGCTATCGCTGTCACACCAAGCTCGAGCCTTGGTTGTCGGAACAGTGGTTTGTTGCGGTTGACCGCTTGAAGAAACGTGCTGCCGAAGTGGTGGAAAACGGTGAGATCCAATTCCATCCTGCACGCTGGAAGCAGGTTTACCTTGATTGGCTGGAAAATCTGAAGGATTGGTGCATTTCCCGTCAGCTTTGGTGGGGCCATCGTATCCCGATGTTCTATTGCGATTCCTGTGGCTGGGAAGACGCCCTCATGGAAGACACCGACGTTTGCCCAAAGTGCGGCGGTCATGTTCATCAGGACGAAGACGTTCTTGATACTTGGTTCTCCTCGCAGCTGTGGCCTTTTGCCACGCAGGGCTGGCCGGAAAACCCTGACGAGCTGAAGCCCACCTATCCAACGCAGATGCTGTCTACCGCCCGTGACATCATGGGCTTGTGGGTTGCGCGCATGGTAATGTCTTCGCTTTACTTTACCGACCAGATCCCGTTCAAGGACGTCATCATCCATCCCACGGTTATGGCTGCCGATGGCAAGCCGATGTCGAAGAGCCGCGGCAATGGCGTGGATCCCCTGAAATTGATGCAGGATTATGGTGCCGACGGCATGCGCTTCGGTTTGCTTATGCAGGTTACCGGTGCCCAGGATTTGAAGTTCAACGAGAATAAGCTGGTTAGCAGCCGCAACTTTGCCAACAAGGTTCGCAATGCTGCCCGTTTTGTGAATATGAACCTGGACGGTTTCGTTCCTGGCGAGCCTGAGCCTAAGACGGAAGCGGATCGCTGGATGTTCTCGCGTCTGGCCCGTTTGGTTCGTTCCCTCGACACCGCATACGACGGCTTTGAGTTCGCTGATGTTGCTCGAGAACTGTACGCGTTCTTCTGGAATGAATTCTGCGACTGGTATATTGAGCTCTCGAAGGCCCGCCTGAACGCTGGCGGGGAAGAGCGCGCTGTTATGCAGCGAAATCTGGTGTTCGTTCTTGATACTGCCTTGCGTCTGCTTCATCCTGCAATGCCTTTTGTAACCGAGCAGATCTATCAGGAGCTTCCGGGCGAAAAAGAAGCACCGTATCTGATGGTTGCATCGTGGCCCGATGCCGACAAGCTGGAAAAGTACATCGATCCCGAAGCCGAGCAGGTTATCACCATGGTTACCCAGGTTGTCTCCGGCATCCGTTCCATTCGTGCTCGCTACGGAATCTCGCCTCGTGCGGAGCTTGAAGTAGTGGTTAAGGCCCAGAACGATGCGGCGGCAAACCTCTTCGAGAGCCAGGTGCAGTTGATTTCCACGTTGGCGAATACCAAGGTTTCTGCGGTATCCGTTGACGCGGCACGTCCTAGTGAGTCCAGCGTGTGCCTCGCCGATGGGGTGGAAGCCTATGTGGTTCTGTCTGGCTTGGTTGACTTCAACAAGGAGCGCGCTCGCTTGGAGAAGGAAATCGGCAAGCTGGAGAAGGATTTCACCAAGTTTGACAAGAAGCTTTCCAACCCTGGCTTCCTTTCCAAGGCGGCTCCTGAGGTTGTAGAGAAAGACCGTGCAAAGCTTGCCGATATCACCGACCGCCTTACGCGTTTGCGTGCTGAGCTTGCTGAGATTTCCCAGGAAGGATAACCATGAACGAAATCATGTCCCAGTTCCTTACGAGTGAGGTTCAGACGGTGCTGTTTGCACTGCTGGGCATTGTCGTAGTTCTGTATCTGCTCTCCATTTTCTGGGCTGCACGTGATGCCCGGGCTCGTGGTTTCGGCTGGGCATGGGGTTTGCTTTCCGTTGTGCCTATCGTTGGTTTGGTTGCTTATTGCATGATTCGCCCCCCGCTTCTTAAGGCAGATCGTGAAGAGCAGGATCTCGAGCTTGCCCTGAAGCAGCGTGAGCTTATGAAGTTTGGCGATTGCGCCAAGTGCGGCTATCCGGTTGAAGCGGATTACGTGCTGTGCCCGAATTGCCATACGCGCTTGAAGAACCTGTGCCCTACCTGTCATCATGCGCTTGATCCCGCATGGACTGTATGCCCGTACTGCACAACTAAGATCAAGTAGCTGCCTGTTCGCCAACAGAGTAGCGTGAGGGCTCAGCCGATCCTGTCTCTTTTATGCAGGGAAGGACCGGCTGGGCTTTCTGTATTTGGCAGCGGCTCAAGGATTGTGTCGGCTGGTGTGCTAAGGTAAGGCGAGCTGTGTGGTAATATAGCTCGTTCGTTGATGGTTGTATGGGCGCTTATGCGCTCTATGCAAGAAAGGAAACGATTGTGGAAATCATTCTCCCAGATGGGTCGAAGAAGATTCTCGAGGAAGGCGCCACTGTTTACGATGTGGCAGCATCTATCGGCACCAGTCTTGCTAAAGCTGCGCTTGCCGGCAAGGTTAACGGTGAGCTGGTGGACGTTACTGCTCAGGTAACCGACGGGGCAACCATCGAAATCATCACCAACAAGAGCCCAGAGGCTCTTTCCATCATGCGCCACTCCTGTGCGCATATCATGGCTGAGGCTGTTCAGGAGCTGTTCCCTGGTGCTCAGATTGCATTTGGTCCAGCCACCGACAACGGGTATTTCTACGACTTCGAATTGCCCGAAAATATCTCTTCAGATGATTTTGCGGCTATCGAAAAGAAAATGGCTCAGATCGTGAAGAGGAACGAGCCTTTTGTTCGCGAGGTTGTATCGGTTGAAGAGGCGAAAGAAATTTTCGCTGACCAGCGTTTCAAGCTTGAGCACATCGATGACTTGACCGAAGGTGAGATTTCGGTATACCGCCACGGTTCTTTTGTGGATCTGTGCGCAGGTCCTCATGTTCCCTCTGCAGGCAAAATCGGCGCATTCAAGATGATGAAGCTCGCTGGTGCATACTGGCGAGGCGACGCAAGCCGCGAACAGCTGCAGCGCCTTTATGGCACGGCGTTCTTCAAGAAGGCCGATCTGGACGAGTATCTGCATAATCTCGAAGAGGCGGAAAAGCGCGATCATCGTCGTATCGGTCGCGAAATGGATATCTTCATGATGCGCGAAGAGGCTCCGGGCTTCCCCTTTTTCCTTCCTAACGGCATGATCCTGAAGAACACCCTGCTCGATTACTGGCGCGAGATCCACCATAAGGCGGGGTACGTGGAGATCTCCACGCCGCTTATCATGAGCAAGCAGCTGTGGGAAACGTCTGGCCATTGGGATCATTACAAGGACAACATGTACTCCACGATTATCGACGAGGAGGAGTTCTGCGTTAAGCCCATGAACTGCCCTGGTGGCGTTCTGGTGTATGGCTCTAAGCCGCACAGCTATCGCGATCTTCCCATTCGTGCTGGTGAAATCGGTACGGTTCATCGCCATGAGCTCCGCGGTGCCTTGCATGGTTTGTTCCGCGTTCGTTGCTTCAACCAGGACGATGCTCATCTGTTCGTGCGCCCTGATCAGCTCACTGATGAAATCGTGGGCGTAGTGAAGCTTATTGACTCGGTATATCAGCAGTTTGGCTTCAAATACCACGTGGAGCTTTCCACGCGCCCCGAAGATTCGATGGGATCGGATGAGGATTGGGCAGCAGCTGAGGCAGGTCTTAAGACTGCTCTCGATCAGCTGGGCATGGAATACGAGGTCAATGAAGGCGATGGCGCTTTCTATGGTCCAAAGATCGACTTCCATCTGCAGGACTCTATTGGACGTACGTGGCAATGCGGTACGGTTCAGCTTGACTTCCAGATGCCCCAGAACTTCAACTTGGAGTACACCGACCACGATGGCTCCAAGAAGCGTCCTGTTATGCTGCATCGCGTATGCTTCGGCTCCGTTGAGCGCTTTATCGGCATTCTTATCGAGCATTATGCTGGCAAATTCCCTGTTTGGCTTGCTCCGACCCAGGTAAAGATCTTGCCGGTTTCTGAAAAGAGCCGTGACTATGCCCATAAGGTTGCCGAGCAGATCGAAGCGGCTGGAATCCGTGTAACGGTTGACAACCGTGATGAGAAAATTGGCTACAAGATTCGCGAGGCGCGTAGCATCGACCGTGTTCCCTATATGCTGATCTTGGGTGAAAAGGAAGCAGCTGAGGGCAATATCTCGGTACGCGACCGTTCCAACGAGACCGTTCCTTCAACCGTTGAGGAATTCTGTGCAAAGGTCAAGGAAGAGATTCGTACCCGCGCTTAGCCTTCTTGATCTCAGTTAAGCTTTTTGAAAATAAGCCGCAAAGCAGTTCCGCTGCTTTGCGGCTTTTCTATTTGCGCCATCCTGTTGGGCGGGGGTGGGCATGCTCTGAAGGGCAAAATATCCATGGAGCACGAAAACCGTGTTGCTGCATCTTGGTCATCCTTGCATTTTGCGTCCGTTGTGTTGTGCCGTCGCGCCTTCTTTGGCGCCTCTTGACTCGCGAGTTTGCCCCGATCGCTGTACCGCACGGTTTGGTTCCCTTGGCGCTCCGGCGTCTCGGCAGGTGACGATAATGAAACGAGAAGTGCATGCATCAACATAGAGGGGCAAAATAATGGAAGGGTATCCGTCATTCCTCAAAAGCGTGCTACAATGGTTTGAATCAAATGATACTAACTAAGTTGCATTTATGGGAACAGAAGGGAGTTTACTATGGTGCCTCATATCACTCAGTCTGAATTCGCAGAAAAAGTCGAGAACGTTTCATATCCCGTATTGGTTGACTTCTTTGCCACTTGGTGCGGGCCATGCAAGATGATGGCTCCCGTTCTTGATCGCGTTGCCCTTGCCAAGCAGGGTAAGGCTGCTGTTTACAAGGTTGATGTTGACCAGGAGCCTGAGCTTGCCCAGCGTTTTGGCGTAATGAGTGTTCCGACGCTTATCGTATTCAAGGGCGGGTCTGCCGCTCGACAGTTTGTGGGCGTCCAGTCTGAGCAGACGTTGCTCAAAGCTTTGGATTAAAGGCAATCTGTTACTGACGATGCCGTTTGGTGAAGTCACGATATTTTAGTTCAAGCTCGGAAAGCTCATCGGGGGAAAGCTCGGTGAGCTTTCTCATTTGCTCATCGAAGGTCATGATGCTGTCATTTTTCCGCAGCCTCATCATTTCGTTGTAGTAATTGACCACGGTTCCGGTGATCAGGGCAACAACAACGAGCGAAGAAAGCCCTATCAGAATCGTGATAACGCGACAGATGGTGGTATGCGCAACAATGTCGCCAAATCCAATGGTGGTAATGGCTTGGAAGGAATACCAAACAGCGTTGCCGAAAACTGGGAACGTATCAGGTTCAAGGATGCAGAACAATGCGCAGCATACCAAAAGGAATGCCCCGTAGGCGGCGAAGAGTCCGCGGCCTCCGATCTGCTTAAAAGCATTGGCGAGCACCGCAAGTGACTGTTTTGCGGAGCGAAGGGGTTGTTTCTTTCGGGGCTTGCTCATGGAGGCTCGTTTCTGCTTGGGTGGTGCTATTGTACGCTCAAAGCCTCCGTGGAGTGTTCGTATTGCCCAATGAATCTCTTGCGATACCGGGATAAGAAGGAAGGTGCTTCCTATGATGGATAAAAAGCGTACTGATATCGTGATTGTGGGTGCGGGTCCCGCTGGGCTTGCGGCGGGTATCTACGCTGCACGTGCTGGCCTTTCCGCAGTAATTCTCGAAGAGCTTGGTGTGGGAGGGCAGTTGCTCTCCATCGACAATCTTGAGAATTATCCAGGGTTTGCCGAGGGAATCAACGGATTCGAGGTGGCTTACTCGCTGCAGGCGCAGGCGGAGCGTTTCGGCGCTGTTATTGAAAGCGAAAAAGCCGTAGGCATTTCGGTGAACGAAAGGAATTCCGGCGATTCCAGATTCGTGGTTCAAGGGATGCAGGATTCCTATTCTACGCGGAGCGTGATAATTGCTACGGGGGCGAAACCTGTTCCCCTTCCTGTTGACGGGACTGATGCCTTAGTGGGGAAGGGCGTATCGTATTGCGCAACCTGCGATGGCAATTTCTTTCGCAACAAGGATGTGATTGTGGTAGGCGGTGGCGATAGCGCCGTTGCCGATGTGGTGTATCTATCTCGTGTTGCGCAAAGCGTTCATTTAGTGCATCGCCGCGAAGCGTTGAAGGCAAGCCCGTGGTATGCCAGGCAGCTTGAGGGTATAGGGAACCTGGTTACACATTGGAACTGTGTTGTGTCGGACGTATTGCAGGAGGAGGGCCGCGTGGGCGGTGTTCAGCTGAATAACGTCCTAACAGGGGAAACGAGCACGATTCGTGCCCAAGGGGTCTTTGTCGCCATCGGAACACGTCCCGATACGAAATGGCTGAGTGGGATCGTTGAGCTTGATGAGTCGGGTTACATTGTTGCCGATGAGGGCGGAGCAACGTCGGTTCCAGGCTTATTCGCCGCAGGCGATGTGCGCACTACGCCTTTGCGCCAGGTTGTAACGGCGGTCTCCGATGGTGCTCTTGCTGCGGAGGCGGCTGCTAGTTTTCTGGCTTCATGCTAGAATATATGGCTGTGAATTTTCCGGGTATTGTGTTCATAGGCACATGCTCGTGGGCTGGTTGGTGGAACCGGCAATTGAAATGCGAAAAGGAAGAACATGCGCGAAAAGCTTGAGAAGATCATCGATGCATACGAAGAGCTGGAACAGAAACTGGGCGATCCTCAGATTCTTGCCGACCAGCACGAATACAATAAGCTCGCAAAGAGCTATGCCGACCAGGGTCCGCTTGTTGTAGCTGCTCGCAAGTACGTGCAGGATCTCAACGATTTGGCAGAGGCCAAGGAAATGCTCTCTGACGCCGATATGAAGGAATTCGCTCAGGAAGAGATTTCCCGTATCGAAGGCGAGCTCCCTCAGCTTGAGGAAGATATCAAGTTCATGCTTATCCCTTCCGATCCTGCCGATGAGAAGAACATCATCGTTGAAATTCGTGCAGCTGCGGGCGGCGATGAAGCGGCAATTTTTGCTGGCGATCTGTATAAGATGTACCTGCGTTTTGCCGACCATCATGGTTGGAAGGTGGAGGCCATGGACGTCTCTCCTTCCGAAGCGGGCGGCTACAAGGAAATCCAGTTCAAGGTAACGGGTAACAAAGTGTACTCGGTCATGAAATTCGAATCGGGTGTTCACCGCGTTCAGCGAATCCCTAAGACGGAAAGCCAGGGTCGCATCCATACCTCGACAGCAACGGTTGCCGTCCTCCCCGAGGCGGACGAAATCGATATCGACATCAAAGACAGCGATCTCCGCATTGACGTGTTCCGTGCTGGTGGACCGGGTGGTCAGTGCGTTAACACCACCGACTCGGCGGTTCGAATCACGCACTTGCCTTCCGGTTTGGTGGTTCAGTCTCAGGACCAGAAGAGCCAGCTGCAGAACAAGATTGCTGCAATGGCCGTTCTCCGTGCTCGTTTGTACGAGAAGATGCTTGCAGAGCAGCAAGCAGCTGAAGGCGCAAAGCGTTTGGCTCAGATCGGTTCGGGCGACCGTGCTGAGAAGATCCGCACCTATAACGCCCCTCAGGATCGCGTGACCGACCACCGAATCGGTTTCAACTCCACCTACAACGGTGTGCTTATGGGCGACCTGCTGGAGGATGTTATTACTGCGCTGCAGGCAGCTGATCGAGCCCAGAAGCTTGAGGAAGCTGTTTAGCATTGTCGTTGCATTGCGGTGCCTGGCAGCGTTGTGCGAGATTTTGATTCGAAGAGAATCTGAAAGGGTAGGGCGTGGCCTGGGGTCGATGTCCTGCCCTTTTTATTTGAGTATTGCGTTTCGACATGCGTTTGGCGAATGCAATGAGCGCGTGCGTTGTTCGCACCGAGGTTGAGCGCACCAGGTTTGGCATGCGATCGCCGTGTGGTAATGAAAGGTGGCCAGTGTGGCTGATAACGATATGTGGACCATAAAGGCAGCTCTTGATTGGACAGTAGGGTTTCTTGAGCGTAAGGGCGATGAAAATCCTCGCCTTTCGGCAGAATGGCTGATGTCTGAAGCTACAGGCTTGAGTCGTATTGAGCTGTATGTGAACTTTGAGCGACCTCTTACGCTCGACGAGCGAGCCGTTCTGCGTGATTTCGTAGCCCGCCGCGGTAAAGGGGAGCCACTGCAGCTTATCAGCGGCAAGGTTCCTTTTCGCTATATAACCGTCTTGGTTGCTCCGAATGTATTGATTCCTCGTCCTGAGACTGAGGTTTTGGTGAGCGAGGCGTTTGCGGAACTGAAGCTTCCGCGCGTTGCCGATCATGTTGCTGCTGGTGAAAATGGCGACGAGGTTGTTTCTCCTGAATTGCCCGAGCTCCGTGTTGTGGACTTATGCACGGGTTCGGGATGCATTGCCTGCTCGATCGCTTCGGAATACCCAGCGGCGCAGGTTGTGGCGCTCGATATTGCCCCCGAGGCTTTGGCCCTTGCCGGAAAGAACGTTGAAGCGCTTGGGCTCGGGAATCGTGTCGAAGTTTGTGAAAGCGATCTCCTTAGCGCTCTCGATCCCGGCAAGAAGGGGAGTTTCGACCTTATCGTCTCGAATCCGCCGTATGTACCCACAAAAGTGTGTGATAGCCTTCCTCGCGAAGTGAGCGAGTGGGATCCGCGTCTGGCTTTGGATGGCGGGGAGGACGGTCTTGATTTGTTCAGGCGCTTTCTTCCCGACGCCCTTTCGTATTTGAAGCCTGGTGGCGTTCTGGCGGTTGAATTGTTCGAGGAGCACCTTGAGCAAGCGCGCAATTGCGCCTGCGCTGCTGGGTTTGACCAGGCTCGAATCGCTCTAGACTTGACGGGAAGGCCACGTGTGCTGATAGCAAGAAAACCCCGTTAATTTGCTTCTCTGTCTTTAGTAAGCCGCTGTTCCGTGGGGGAACAGCGGCTTTTTTGTTAGGGTTGCCTGATTCGCAAAAACCAGATTGCGTGGAATCCTTGCATAGCAAGAATTGTCGAAAACGCAGGTCGATTGCTCGCAAAATAATAGTTAGATACATAGTTTGTGATAATCAAACAGCGGTTAATTAATTTGAAATCGATGTTTGATGTTCACCTGAACTCGTGGTTAAATGGACTTGTTCGATTGGAACGCGTTCATTTGAAAAACGTATTCAGGTCTGGGGAGTCCTGAAAATGAAAGAGCGAACGCGATTCGATATAAGGGCGAGTTTCCGCATAATGCGGGAGGGGTTTTAAATCGTCGGCGAGCACATTGTTTCGGCGTGAAGGTAGCCCGCCAGACTTTCGGGGGATGAAGGTCTGGCGGGCTTCTTTTTTGTATTCCCCGGGGCTTTTATGGCGTTCTGTGACGCTTTTGCAAAATAATTCACTCTATTGAAATAAAGTTGCGCTCTTGGCTTTGGATGGTGTTATAGTGACAACATTGAAAAGCGCAGACGAGGAAAAGTAGGGACGAATCCTTCCCACAGAGAGTTGGCGGTTGCTGAAAGCCAATGGTTGGACGGTCTGAAAGGCGCCTCTGAGCTGTTCTGCCTGAACATCTTCCATTCGAAGCGGATGATCTCCGATTCGGTGGTTGGTCAGTAGGCTGAATCGGTGACCCCGTAATCGGTCCGTGGGAACATTGTTTCCCCTTTCTCTTTGTGGTCCTGATGCAGTCTGCTGCACGGGATTTTTTTATGCTCGGGTTTTCCGAAACCCGCTCAATGAGTTTATGAGCCCAATAGAGAAAGGGGTGTGATCAGATGCGAAGCGACGCGATCAAGAAAGGCCTTGCGCGTGCCCCGCACCGAAGCCTTTTAAAGGCTGACGGTTTGACCGATGAGGAGATCGAGCGCCCACTCATCGCCGTTATCTCTTCTACCAATGACATCATTCCCGGCCATAATCACCTGGATAAGATCGCTGAAGCTGTTAAAGCAGGTGTGCGCATGGCGGGTGGTACGCCTTTGGAGGCAACCACTATCGGCGTGTGCGACGGCATTGCCATGAACCATGAGGGTATGCATTTCTCCCTTACTAGCCGTGAGGTTATCGCCGACTCGGTTGAGTGCGTTGTGCAGGGTCACCAGTTTGATGGTATGGTGCTCATTCCTTCTTGTGACAAGGTTGTTCCTGGCATGCTTCTTGCCGCTTGTCGTCTGAACATCCCCACGGTTCTTGTTTCCGGCGGTCCTATGCTCGCCGGCCGCGACAAGTGCGGAAATGAAACCGACCTGAACACCTTGTTTGATGCGGTGGGTCAGGTAACCGCTGGCACTATGACCGAAGAAGAGTGCAAGTGGTTCGAGAACACCGCATGTCCCACTTGCGGTAGCTGCTCGGGCATGTTCACCGCGAACTCTATCTGCTGCCTGTCTGAGGGTCTGGGCATCGCCCTTCCCGGCAATGGCACTATCCCTGCTGTGTACTCTGAGCGTATTCGCCTTGCAAAGCATGCGGGTATGAAGGTTATGGAGCTCGTAGCGGAGGACATCACCGCGCTCGACATCATCAACGAGCATTCCATCCGTAACGGTATGGCTCTTGATATGGCTTTTGGTGGGTCTACCAACACCATGCTCCACCTCACCGCAATCAGCCACGCAGCCGGCTGCCCCATTACCATGGACGACTGGAATGAGGTTTGCCAGCAGATTCCGAACATTACGCGCATTGCTCCTGCCGGTCCGCTCCATATCGAGGACCTGAATGCGGTTGGCGGCATCCCTGCCATCATCGGCGAACTTGGTCGTCACGGCTTGCTCGACGGCGAGGCCATGACGTGCCACGGTTCCATGGCTGAATGGATCAAGGAATGCCCGCAGGTTGATGGTGAAGTTGTTCGTACCGTTGAAAATGCCTACAGCCCTTACGGCGGTCTGCGCGTTATGCACGGCAACCTTGCTCCCGATCGCGGCGTTGTGAAGCAGTCTGCTGTTTCCGACGATATGCGCAAGCATCGCGGCCCGGCACGTGTCTTCGAGTCTGAGGAAGAGGCCTGCGAGGCTATCTTCGGCGGCAAGATCAACGCCGGCGACGTTGTGGTTATTCGTTACGAGGGTCCTGCAGGTGGCCCTGGTATGCGCGAAATGCTCACGCCCACCAGCGCTATCTGTGGCATGGGCTTGGACAAGTCCGTCGCTCTCATCACTGATGGTCGCTTCTCTGGCGCAACCAAGGGTCCTGCTATCGGCCATGTAAGCCCTGAGGCTGCTGCGGGCGGTCCTATTGCTTTGGTCCACGAGGGCGACATCATCGACATCGACATCGATGAAGGCACCCTTACGCTTGAAGTATCCGATGAAGAGCTCGAAGCTCGTCGTGCTGCTTGGGTGAAGCCTGAACCCAAGTACCAGGTTGGCGTTCTTGCTCGTTACGCAAAGCTCGTTTCCAGCGCTGACAAGGGGGCGTATTTCGGATGAGCGTGATCGATAAGGAATACGAAGCCAAGATGGGCCTCGGTCCTCATACCGAAAAACAAGGTAAGAAGATGTTGGGCGCAGAGGCCATCATCGCTTCGCTCGAAGCCGAAGGCGTGGACACGGTATTCGGTTATCCAGGTGGTCAAGCTATCAAGATCTATGACGCCCTGTACGATTCGAAGAAGATCAACCATGTTCTTGCTCGCCATGAGCAGGGTGCGACTCATGAAGCCGATGGTTACGCTCGCGCCACGGGCAAAACCGGTGTTGTCATCGTGACTTCCGGCCCTGGTGCTACCAACACGGTTACTGGCATTGCCACCGCTTATATGGACAGCGTTCCCATGGTGGTAATCACCGGCCAGGTTCCTCGCAGCGTTATCGGTACCGATGCGTTCCAGGAATCCGATATCGTGGGCATCACCATGCCTATCGTAAAGCACAGCTACCTGCTTCAGAGCTGCGACGATATGACCAAGACCTTCCGTGAGGCATTCTATATCGCCAACTCAGGTCGTCCCGGTCCGGTTCTCATCGATATTCCTTCCGACCTCGCTGGCTCGGAAATGGTGTTCGAGTACCCTGAGGATGTGCTGATTCCTTCGTATAAGCCAACGGTTAAAGGCAACATTCGCCAGATCCGCCAGGCATGCGAGATGATGAAGGAAGCAAAGCGTCCTATCCTCTACATCGGCGGCGGTATCATTGCATCCCATTCCGAAGAGGAATTGCTTGCGGTGGCGGAAAAGTTGCAGATCCCTGTGGTCTCCACGCTGATGGGCAAGGGCGCATTCCCTGCATCCAACCCGCTCAACCTGGGCCTTGTGGGCATGCATGGCTCCAAGTTTGCGAACTATGCGGTAACTAATTCCGATTTGCTTATTGCGGTAGGAGCACGCTTCTCGGACCGCGTTACTGGTAAGCTTGCTGACTTTGCGCCCGATGCGAAGGTTATCCATATCGATGTGGACCCTGCTGAAATCGGCAAGAATCGCATTCCTCAGATTCCTATCGTAGGTGACGCGAAAGTTGTTCTGGGCGGCATCAACGAGCAGCTTGAGCAGACAGGCTACGAACCCTGCACCAAGGAATGGTTGGCTCAAATCGAAGAATGGCGAAGCCGTCATCCGTTCTATAGCCCTGGCGTATCCACTCCCGCTGGCTCCATTTCGCCTGAAGGCTCTCTCGACCTGCTTTCTAGCTTGCTCGATCCTGAGAACTCCATTGTGACCACTGAGGTTGGGCAGCATCAGATGTGGGCTGCTCAGCATATTGACCGTGACGTATCGCGCACGTTCCTTTCCAGTGGCGGCTTGGGCACCATGGGATTCGGCTTCCCGGCTGCTATCGGTGCCAAGGTTGCTTGCCCTGAAAAGCAAGTAGTGTGCATTGCGGGCGATGGCTCTTTCCAGATGAATGTTCAGGAAATGGCAACCGCAGCCGTCAAGGGCATCAACGTGAAGGTTCTTCTTATGAATAATTCCGCGTTGGGCATGGTTCATCAGTGGCAGGGCTTGTTCTACAACGAGCGCTACAGCGAAACGCTGTTGCCCGACAATCCCGATTTCGTGAAGCTGTGCGAGGCTTACGGTTGGGGCGGCAAGCGCGTTTCCGATCCTGCCGAGCTCGAAGACGCCATGAAGTGGATGCTTGACTACGATGGCCCTGCGCTGCTCGATATGCGCATCGATCGTGATGAAAACGTATTCCCGATGGTGGCTCCCGGTGCTCCGCTCGATGACATTATCGGAGCGGTGAATGTTGGTCCTATCTCCAACATGCTTGAGGGATTCGAGAACCTGCCGTTTGCGAACGCTGCCGAGGCAAATGCGGCTGCGCACAGCGCCAACAATGAAGGAGGCCGATAATGAGCACTCAGCAGAGGCATATCCTTTCGGTACTGGTCGAAAACAAGCCAGGCGTGCTTTCTCGCGTTACCGGTTTGGTTTCCCGCCGCGGTTTCAACATCGAGTCTCTTTCCGTTGGCCCAACCGAAGACCAGACGCTTTCCCGTTTGACGATCATCATGATCGCCGACGATGTTGCATATGAGCAGATCACCAAGCAGCTGCATAAGCTTATCAGCGTGCATAAGATCACCGACCTCACTCAAGAGCAGGCGATCGAACGCGAGTTGGTGCTGTTCAAGGTTCACGCCAACCCTGAGCGCCGAAGCGAGATCATCGAGATCGCCAACGTGTTCCGCGCCAATATCGTTGATGTGGGTAAGTCGTCGCTGACCATCGAGGTCACTGGCACCGAGTCTAAGATCTCGGGCATTGAAGACCTCCTGCGTGCCTATGGCATCAAGGAGATTATTCGCACGGGTATAATTGCAATGTCTCGTGGCTCCAAGGTGAGCTAAGCCACCTGTCGCGCGACGCAATTCACCATATAGTAATAACAGTCAGTCATTAGAAGAAGGGATGAATCATGGCTGTAACGATCTATTACGAAGAGGATGTCGATCCTAAGGTAATCCAGGGCATGAAGGTAGCTATCATCGGCTACGGCTCTCAGGGCCATGCACACGCACTGAACCTGAAGGATTCCGGCGTTGACGTTCGCGTTGGTCTTCGCGAAGGCTCCAAGAACTGGGCTGTCGCAGAAGAGGCTGGCCTGAAGGTCACCACGATGGATCAGGCTGCCGAGGAAGCAGACTTCATCATGATCCTCGTTCCCGACGAGAAGCAGCCCCAGGTTTACAAGGATCACGTTGAAAAGCACCTCAAGCCTGGCAAGACCCTTGCTTTCGCTCACGGCTTCAACATCCACTACGGCTACATCAAGGCTCCCGAAGGCGTTAACGTTGTTATGTGCGCTCCTAAGGGTCCTGGCCACATCGTTCGCCGTCAGTTCACCGAGGGTTCTGGCGTACCTGATCTGGCTTGCGTTTACGAGGATGCAACCGGTAACGCTTGGGACATCATCATGTCCTACTGCTGGGGTGTTGGCGGTGCTCGTTCCGGCATCATTAAGGCAACCTTCGCTGAGGAAACCGAGGAAGACCTCTTCGGCGAGCAGGCAGTTCTTTGCGGCGGCCTCGTAGAGCTGGTAAAGGCTGGTTTCGAGACTTTGACTGAGGCTGGCTATCCGCCTGAGTTGGCATACTTCGAGTGCTATCACGAGATGAAGATGATCGTCGACCTGATGTACGAATCCGGTATCCACTTCATGAACTACTCCATCTCCAACACTGCTGAGTACGGCGAGTACTACGCTGGCCCCAAGGTCATCAACGAGCAGTCCCGCGAGGCTATGAAGCTTATCCTCAAGCGTATCCAGAACGGCGAGTTCGCCAAGGAATTCGTTGCCGACTGCGAGAACGATCACAAGTGGCTCCTCGAGCAGCGTGAGAAGATCAACACTCACGAGATCGAGACCACTGGTGCTAAGATCCGCGAAATGTTCTCTTGGGTTAAGTCCGCAGAATAGTTGGCGCGTCCGCTTATGCACTCGAAAAGGCACCCTTTGGGGTGCCTTTTCTTTTGCATAAGCTCCATACGGGATGACGCTGCGCGGCGCCCTGGCGGCACAGCTGGCTTTCAAGCGCTCAGCATGGCCATAAGGCCTATGCTTCGCGCTTTCGAGTCAGCTGCACTCGCCAGGGCACCGCTCGCTGATTTACTGGCGCATGCCCCGGGCTTTGGTTAACGCCCTTTGGGCGTTTGCTCAAATTCGCTTTGCTCTTTGAGCGTTGGGTTCGGGATCGCTTCGCTCCCCGAACTGCTGAGGGCTTGCGGTTGGGCTTGATCCGTTATTTCGGTTCGGATTCGCTTCGCTCTCCGAACGCTGAGGCTCTTTTGGGGCGGGGTTCATATTCGCTTCGCTCTTTAAACGAGGCGGTTGCTGCTCTGCTTGGATCGGTTCGTTGGGGATTGCAAATGTGCCTTCTGCAAAATAGTCGTTTGGTGCGTACTTTATTCTGGTAAAGTATCTTCCATTATTCGTGTGCCTCGTTAGTGGGCGGGGCGTTTTGAAAGGACTTGTGTCTATGGGAAGGGTGTACAACTTTTCTGCGGGTCCGGCGGTGCTTCCTGAAGAAGTGCTCCGTGAAGCCGCTGCGGAAATGCTCGATTATCAGGGCACTGGTATGTCTGTCATGGAGATGAGTCACCGCTCAGCTGCATTCAAGGGCATCATCGAGGAAGCTGAAGCCGATCTTCGCGACCTTATGAACATTCCCGACAACTACAAAGTGCTGTTCTTGCAGGGTGGCGCAACTCAGCAGTTTGCCGCTATCCCTATGAACCTGATGCTGAACGGCAAGGCCGATTACATCGTTTCCGGTTCGTGGTCTAAGAAGGCGTTCAAGGAAGCTCAGCTGTTTGGTGATGCTCGTTGTGTTGCTTCGAGCGAAGACGGTAACTTCTCCTACATCCCCAACGTGGATGAGCTTGAGTTCCGCGAGGATGCCGATTACGTTTACATCTGCGAAAACGAGACCATCTACGGAACGCATTACCATAAGCTTCCTGAAACAGGCGACGTTCCGCTGGTAAGCGATGTTTCTTCGTGCTTCCTTTCCGAGCCTATCGATGTTTCGAAGTATGGTTTGGTATACGGTGGCGTTCAGAAGAATATCGGTCCTGCTGGCGTGGTTATCGTTATCATTCGCGAAGATCTTATCAAGGATGAATGGCTGCCCAATACGCCCACCATCCTGCGCTATAAAACTCAGGCAGATGCCGGCAGCATGTCGAATACTCCTCCATGCTATGGCATCTACATTTGCGGTAAGGTCTTCAAGTGGTTGAAGTCCCTTGGCGGACTTGAAGCCATGAAGAAGATCAACGAGGAAAAGGCAGCACTGCTCTACGATTACCTCGATTCCACCGACTTCTATACGGCTACCGCACGTAAGGAAGATCGTTCCATCATGAACGTTCCCTTCGTTACCGCTTCAGCTGAACTCGATGCCGAATTCGTCGCTGGCGCCAAAGAGCGCGGCATCGAGAACATCAAGGGCCATCGCAGCGTAGGCGGTATGCGCGCAAGCATCTACAACGCAATGCCGATCGAAGGCGTAAAGGCTTTGGTTGAGTACATGAAGGAATTTGCTGAATCCCATCAGTAGGGAAAGCGAAGACGCAAGATGCCGCTGGACGTGCCGATAATCGACAAAACGTGCCAGCTGCGAAAAATATATTAAATCAGCGGGGGAGCATCGTATTGTGCGATGCTCCCTATGCTATACTTTCCAAGTCTGTAAAAAGGCAGACAAGAAATTATAGGCCCCCGAGACATGTTTGTTGTTGGTGCTTGTTCGGCAAGCGCGGCATACATGGTTAATGTTTTGACTGCAAACACGTACGAAGGGTCCCCGATACTTTTTTGAAAGGGGTCCGTTTTGACCGAAATCAAGAACACGTCCGTCATTGATTTTCAGGACATCTCTGACGAAGAGATGAACAAGATGATCGATGGCACTCTGACCGACTTCGACGAGGGCGATCTGATCGACGGCACTGTTGTAAAGATCGAGCATGACGAGGTACTCGTTGACATCGGATTCAAGAGCGAGGGCGTTATTCCTGCCCGCGAGCTTTCTATCCGCAAGGATGCTGATCCTTCTGAGGTCGTATCTTTGGGCGATAAGCTCGAGGCCTTGGTTCTCCAGAAGGAGGACAAGGACGGTCGTCTCATCCTCTCCAAGAAGCGTGCTGAGTACGAGCGTGCTTGGATTCAGGTTGAGGAAAAGTTCAAGGCTGGCGAAGTTGTTACCGGCGAGGTTATCGAAGTCGTCAAAGGCGGCCTGATCCTCGACATCGGTCTCCGTGGCTTCCTGCCTGCTTCTCTTGTTGATCTTCGTCGTGTTAAGGATCTCACCGCATACCTCGGCACCGAAATCGAAGCTCGCGTTATCGAGATGGATCGCAACCGCAACAACGTTGTTCTTTCCCGTCGTGTTCTCCTCGAAGAGGGTCGCAAGAACGAGCGTGCTGAAATCCTCGAGAAGCTCTCTAAGGGCATGCGCCTGAAGGGCACCGTTTCCTCCATTGTTGACTTCGGTGCATTCGTTGATCTGGGCGGCATTGACGGCCTGATCCACATCTCCGAGCTCTCCTGGAGCCATGTAAACCATCCTTCCGAGGTTGTTAAGGTTGGCGAAGAGGTTGAGGTTGAGGTTCTCGACGTTGATCTTCAGCGCGAGCGCATCTCCCTGGGTCTCAAGCAGACCACCGAGGATCCTTGGACCAAGCTTGTTGAGACCTATCCCGTTGGCACCATCGTTGACGGCAAGGTTACCAAGATCGTTCCCTTCGGTGCATTCATCGAGCTCGGCGCAAACGTTGAGGGTCTTGTACACATCTCCGAGATGGCTATGCGTCACATCGATTCTCCTGCACAGGTTGTCAAGGTTGGCGATGTTGTGAAGGTTAAGGTTATGGACGTTAACGTTGAGCGTCGTCGCATCTCCCTGTCCATGAAGGCTGCTGCTGAGGATCTGGGCATCGAGATCGCTGTTGCAGAGCCCGAGCCCAAGCCCGAGGCTGCTGAATAACACAGCATTGCATAACATGCGATAATGAAGCGGTGGGTTGCTTTTGCACCCACCGCTTTTTGTTTGTTTGCTCGGTACGTATTTGGCAAGAGCGGCGATTGTAAGCACCATGAGTGCTCGGGTGAGGGGAATGAGCATGATTACGATATTTGTTACTGGCGGTATAGGATCGGGCAAATCGACCCTAATGCGATTCTTCGAAGCTAAAGGGGCCGGCGTGGTATACGCCGATGAGGTTGGTCACGAAAACTTGCACAACGCTGCTATGAAGGACGAGCTTCGAGCAGCATTCGGAAATAAGATTTTCGATTCAGAGGGCGAGATTATTCGTTCCGAACTTGCCGCCTGCGCTTTCTCGAGCTCACAGAATACCGCTTTGCTGGATTCGATTACTCAACCGCGTTTATATGAGGGCTGTCTTCGCCATATTGGTGATTTGGGAAAGAGCCATGAGGTGGTTGTGCTCGAAATGGCTATTCTTGATGGGCGCGATGACTTTTACCAGAAAGCCGATATTGTCATTGCGGTTACCACCTCTCCAGAGGTTCGCATTGCCCGGTTGATGCAGTCACGCGGTTTTTCCGAAGAGGATGCGCGCAATCGTTTGGCGAATCAGGTTCCTGAAGAGCAGCGTCTGTCGATTGCTGATGTGGTGTTTACCAATAACGGTTCTATTGAGGAATTCGAATCGCAGATTTCCTTATGGTGGGAACATGAAATTGCACCGCGTCTTGCGTGACAAGCGCGTCCGTTTGACGGGTGCCTGGTATCAGCTTGCTTTCTGTCTTACTTAATCTTATGTGCTGATAGACGCTGAGCGGGTTGTTCTTCAAATAATCGGGTTAGCCAGTAAGGAGGCATCAGTGAGCCATCTTTCCAATCTTGAGGGTCACGTTATGGAGGGCAAGCTTCCCGTTGCTCGTCTTGCTACGCAGCCATTTAAAGTTGTCTCTCCGTACGAGCCTGCGGGCGACCAGCCTAAGGCCATTGAGCAGCTTGCCCGGAATATCGAATCTGGTATGCGTTATGAGACTTTGCTGGGCGTGACGGGTTCGGGCAAAACCTACACCATGGCTAAAACCATTGAGGCTGTCCAAAAACCAACCCTTGTGTTGGCTCCCAATAAAACGCTTGCGGCGCAGTTGGCTGCTGAGCTGAAGGAGTTTTTCCCCAACAACGCGGTGGTGTATTTCGTTAGTTACTACGATTACTATCAGCCAGAAGCGTATGTGCCTACCACGGATACTTTCATCGAAAAGGATGCTTCCATTAATGAGGAAGTGGAAAAGTTGCGTCATGCAGCTACTGCTCAACTTCTTTCCCGTCGTGACGTAATCGTTGTTGCCTCGGTTTCCTGCATCTATGGTATTGGTTCGCCTATGGATTATGCAGGCATGGCGGTGTTCTTGGATAAGGAAGTTGAACAGGATCGCGACGAGCTCATTCGCAGGCTCATCGACATCCAGTATGACCGTAACGATTATGAGCTGAAGCGCGGTACGTTCCGTGTGCGTGGCGATGCGCTCGATGTGTTTCCTCCCTATGCGGACAACCCGATTCGCGTGGAATTTTGGGGTGATGAGATCGAGGAGATCTCGGAGATCGACAATGTCACCGGTGAAGTGCTGAATACCTTCGAAGCGTTACCTGTTTGGCCTGCTTCTCATTACGTTGCTGCGCGTCCTGCTTTGGAGCGCGCAGTTAAGACAATTCAGGATGAATTGCAAGATCGCCTTACCCAATTCAATGAAGAGGGAAAACTCCTTGAAGCGCAGCGTTTGGAAATGCGAACTTCCTATGATCTTGAGATGATTGAGACCATGGGTTTTTGTTCGGGCATTGAAAACTACTCGCGCCATCTTGATGGGCGTGAGCCAGGCGAGCCGCCTTATACTCTCATCGATTATTTCCCAACCGATTTTTTGTGCTTCATTGACGAAAGCCATGTTACCGTCCCTCAAATTCGAGGCATGCATGAAGGTGACCGTTCGCGCAAGATCACGCTGACTGAGCACGGCTTCCGTTTGCCATCGTGCTTGGATAATCGCCCTTTGCGCTTCGATGAGTTTGAAGCTCGAATCCCTCAATTCGTGTATGTTTCCGCGACTCCGGGCGATTATGAGGAACGTGTTAGCGAGGCAAAGGTTGAGCAGATTATTCGCCCGACCGGTTTGCTTGATCCCGAGATTGACGTTCGTCCTATCATGTCGCAGATCGACGACATCATCGACGAAGCGCAGGAGTGCGCTAAGCGCAAAGAGCGCGTGCTCATTACCACCTTGACTAAACGCATGGCGGAAGACCTTACTGAACACTTGCTCGATCAGGGCATTCGCGCTCGTTATATGCATTCCGACATCGGCACACTGGAACGTGTTGAAATCTTACGCGACCTGCGAAAGGGGGAGTTTGATGTCCTGGTAGGCATCAATCTGTTGCGTGAGGGCCTAGACCTGCCCGAAGTGACGCTGGTGGCTATTCTTGATGCCGACAAGGAAGGTTTCCTTCGCAACCACCGTTCTCTGATCCAGACCATTGGTCGTGCGGCGCGAAATGCCAATGGCAGGGTAATCATGTATGCCGACAAGATCACCGATTCGATGGATCAAGCCATCAAGGAGACGCGTCGCCGTCGCAGTATTCAGATGGCGTACAACGAAGAGCATGGTATTGTGCCCCAAACCGTTAAGAAGGGCTTAAGTGACATCACCGATTACCTCGAATCTGAAGAGGGGAAGCGAAGCGCACAAGAGGTCAACGCCGATTTGGCAGGTTATTCTCGCAGCGAAATCCTGCGTGTAATCGCCTCGCTGGAGGACGAGATGATGGAGGCTTCTGCTGCGATGGATTTTGAGCGCGCTGCTTCGGTCCGCGATCAAATCGTTCAATTGCGTGGACAGATGGAAGGTAAAAGCGAAGAGGCAGTTTTAGGCGAATTGAAGAAAACTGCCCGAAAGGGAAGTGCTTTCGGTGCCCGCAAAAGCTCGTATGGCGGCGGCCGAAAAAGTTAAGCAACATATCTCGATAATCTGTGGTGACCTTATGAATGCGCTTGCCGTGCCTGCTGGAGATCCGTATCCTTTCAAAATTAGTTAGACAAACTAAGCAAATGTGCATGAATGAACTCGGTATGCGCATTGAGGAAAGGAGAAGGACGTGGGATTTGCAGTCGTTGTAGACTCGACACTTGATATGTCTGCGGAAGAGTATCAAGCACTGAACATTACCATGGTTCCCCTTAATATTTTGGTCGGCGAAGATGAATTCAAGGACCAGGTAGAAATCAGCTCCGAAGAATTCTATAAGCGCATGAGCGAGGCAGCTGAGCTTCCTAAAACCGCCCAGCCAGCGCCTTTTGATTTTGTGCAGACATACGAGCGCCTTGCGCAAGAGGGTTATGAGGGCATCATCTCTCTCCATATTGCAGGGGTGCTTTCCGGCACGATTGAATCGGCTCGCGCGGCAGCTGGCCAGGTAGACATCGATGTTCGTGTTATCGATTCTGCTTGCTGTACCGCTCAGGCAGCTTTGCAGGTAAAGCAGCTCTGTGCTCTTCGTGACGCTGGGGCAACGCTTGACGAAGCCCAGGCGGCCATCGAAGCCCTTATTCCGGAAACTCAGTTCCTTGTTGCCTGCGATACGCTGGAAAACCTGCTGAAGGGCGGTCGTCTTTCGGCTGATCAAGTGAAGAATGCAAGCTTGCTGAACATCAAGCCCATCTTCACCTTCAACGAAACGGGCGTGTTGGTTGCTTTCGGCAAGGCTAAAGGCATGCGCGGTGTTATCAAACAGTATGTTCAGAATGCTCAGAGGCGTACCGAAGAGCAGGGTAAGCAGCGCATTCGTTTCTGCCACGTTGCAAACGAGCAGGGTGTTGAGGACTTGAGGTCTGCTCTTAACGAAGCGGGCGTGGAGTATGTTGACGAGGGGTCTTCTCCCTGCGGAGCCACGGTAGCAACGCATTTGGGTCTGGGTGCTCTCGGCATCGCATTCGCGCCTGCTGAATCCTAAGGCGGGTCCAAATTGGGCTATTTGCCTTTTGCGGCTGAACTGCTGATGGAATGCGTGATTCAGCTCTTCATACCTCGTATTATGGAAACGCTTCGGAATGCCGGGCACTCGATCTGATAAGGAAGTGAACATGGAAAACGTTGGCAACCTCGATGAGGAACGCGGTGACAAGGCGATTGTCGACACGTTGCTGTCGGATACGTTTAATTCCATTCTTCGTATCGAGGAGCGCTCTCTTAAGAATCGTCTGACCGAAGGGCTTTCCATTGCGGAGTTGCACACCATTGTTGCGGTGGGTCTGCATGAGATCAACTCCATGAAAGTAGTGGCTTCGCGTCTCGATGTTACTATGGCGACCCTTACGGCTGCCATGAACAAGCTTGAGCGCAAGGGCTTTGTGGAACGTTCTCGCAGTGAAATGGATCGCCGTCAGGTTCTGGTGCAGCTGACCTCTAAGGGACGTAAGGCCTTCCGTGCTCACGAGTCCTTCCATAAAAAGATGGTTGATAGTGCCCTGGCTGTACTCACTCCAGAGGAAGAAGAGCTGTTCGTCAGTGCTTTGGGCAAGATCAAAGACTTCTTCGACAAGGAGAGCAAGCAGCTGAATACTGCGGAAGCATAACTCTCTATAAACATTTTTCAGTTATCGCCTTATCCAGGTGTAGCTCAGTGCGTCCAAATTCGTCGCATTTGGCTTATGTGGTTAACAACGAAGCGGACAGCATGATGTTGGTGAATGGCAGCCTCCCTCAAACGGGCGCTGCTGAATAAAGAAAGGACATAAACATGGCAACTATTGATTCTCTGAAGGAAATCCTGAACGAAAACCTCGATATCGAACCGGAAAAGGTTGTTGAAAGCGCAACGTTTGACGAACTCGGTATCGATTCTCTGGATATGGCAGAACTGATCTGCGATATCGAAGAGCGCCTCGACATTGAGTTCGGTGAGCCCGAGGGTCTGGAAACTGTTGGCGCTTTGGTGGAGTACATCGATTCTCTGTAGCCGACGCTGCCGCATATCATGCGGTTGCGTTCGGGAGGGGCATTGCCCTTGGCAGCCCCTCCCTCCTTCGCTCTGTCGAAGGAGGCGGCTTCTTTCAAGTGTTTGCAAAGAGGCCGCCTTCTTTGACAGGAATGCCCGTGTGGCAAAGTGCGCAAAGTGAAATGAGGCATACGTATATGAAGACACGTATTACCGAGCTGTTGGGTATTGAACAGCCCATCATCCAGGGCGGTATGGCATGGATCGCCGATGCGAAACTTGCAGCCGCCGTAAGCGAAGCGGGCGGCTTGGGAATTATCGCTTGTGGATCCGCTCCCGTTTCTTGGGTCCGCGAACAGATCGAAGAAGCTCGCCGTCTTACGGATAAGCCTTTTGGCATGAACATTATGCTGATGAACCCCGAGGCTCCCGAACTCGCTAAGCTTGCCGCGGAGATGAAGGTTCGCGTAGTAACCACGGGTGCTGGTAATCCTGGAAACTACATCGATATGTGGAAAGAAGCAGGATGCAAGGTCATTCCTGTTGTGGCTTCCGCTGCCCTGGCTCGACGCATGGAGCGCTGTGGTGCCGACGCTGTCGTGGCTGAGGGCTGTGAGGCGGGCGGTCATATCGGTGAGCTCACCACAATGGCGCTCACCCCTGCGGTGTGCGATGCCGTTTCCATTCCCGTTATTGCCGCAGGAGGCATTGCAGACGGCCGTGGCTTTGCGGCTGCCGTCGCCTTGGGCGCAGAAGGCGTTCAGGTTGGCACGCGCTTCCTTACCGCTACGGAATGCGGTATCGATAACGCCTACAAGCAGAAGGTTTTGGGTGCGAAAGACTCCGACACTATTGTTACGGGGCGTGCTGGCGGTCATCCTGTGCGCGGTATCAAGAACAAATTTGCGCGCAACGTTCGCAAACTGGAGGCCGATCCTGCGAACGCTGCCCTTCTTGAATCAGAGTTGGCGGGTTCCCTTCATCGTGCCGTTGCGGGCGATGTGGATAACGGTTCGCTGATGGCTGGTCAGGTTGCCTGTCTGGTGAATGACGAGAAAAGCGCTGCTCAAATTATCGACGACCTGGTGGCTGAAGCGCAGTCGTGGGCAGGCGAGGGCCTTCAGCGCATGTTGGATGCAAACGCTTGTCGTGCATGGAATGCCGAGGTGCGCTAAATATGACGGTATTCATGTTTCCGGGACAAGGTGCCCAAAAGCCTGGGATGGGTGCTGATCTTCTTGGGATTGCAGAGGTTGCACAAACCTTTGCGATTGCGAGTGAGGTGTGCGGCGTTGATGTTGCTGCGCTTGCACGAGAGGGCAGTGCCGAACAGGTAAACGATGCCTATAACGCCCAAGTGCTGGCTGCGGCTCTATCTGTTGGTTTGTCTCATGCGCTCGATGCACGAGGGATTCATGCGGAAGCTGCGCTCGGGTTTTCCCTGGGCCAAATCAGCGCCCTTATGGCCAGTGGCGCTTTGAGCGATGAGGACGGCTTCGCTTTACTTGATGTGCGAGCTCGCTCCATGGCTCAGGCCTGCAAGGAGCGCCCTGGCGCGATGTATGCGCTGCTGGGTGCCGCTCATGAAGATGCGCAGGACATCTGCGATACCTGTGCCCAGGAAGAAATACTGGTATGCGCCAACTACAACGCACCAGGCCAGGTAGTGGTATCTGGCGATGTGGCCGCCATCGAGCGAGCTGAAAAGGCGTGGCAGGCTTTGGGCAAGCGCGGTGCCCGCTTGAATACGGCTGGGGCATTCCATAGCCCGCTTATGGCTTCTGCGGCTAATGCGGTGCGAGAGAAGTGCGGCGAGCTTTCTTGGAAGCAGCCTGCGGTTTCGGTTATCTGCAATACCGATGCGCAGGTTTTCGATATCGGTCAGGCCGCCGATCGTTTGGCTCGTCAGGTCGTAAGCCCCGTTCATTTCGAACAGAGCGTACAGGCATTGATCAGGCAGGGTGCAGCCCAGTTTGTTGAGGTTGGCTATGGTGCCGTCCTGAATGGCCTTGTCCGCCGAATCGATAAACGTGCTGGTCGCGTTCGCCTTGGAACGCTTGATGAGTGGAATTCGTTTGTTTCCGAGCAGACGGGCATTGGGGAGGAGTAAACCGTGCCAAAGATCGAAAAAGCAGCGTTCCCCGTTGCCCTGGTAACGGGAGGAAGCCGTGGTATTGGTGAAGCGGTGGTGCGCACGCTTGCAGAGGCAGGCTATGCCGTAGCTATCAATTGCTCAAGCGAAAAGAGCCTTATAGTGGCAGAGGGCCTGGCGGCTGAAGTTGCCCAGGAGCATGGTGTTGAGGCTAAGGCTGTCTGTGCCGATGTTTCCTCCTTCCAGGAGGTTGCAGCTATGGTGGCAAAGGTTCAGGCGATGTGGGGCCGTATCGATGTTCTGGTCAATAACGCGGGCATTACGCGTGACGGCTTGCTGGCGCGCATGAGCGAAGAGGCATTTGATCGCGTGATCGACGTCAATCTAAAGGGCGCTTTCAACTGTGTTCGCCATGTGACTCCCATCATGATGAAGCAACGATACGGAAGGATCGTAAGCGTTTCCAGTGTCGTAGGCCTTTATGGCAATGCTGGCCAGGTTAATTATTCGGCATCCAAGGCGGGCATCATTGGCCTCACCAAAAGCGTGGCGAAGGAGCTTGCTGCGCGTGGTATCACGGCAAACGCAGTTGCGCCGGGCTTTATCGGAACCGAGATGACGAAGGCGATGGGCGAAAAGGCTATCGAGGCAGTGCGCGGTCGCATTGCGATGAAGGAATTCGGCGAACCTCAGGATGTGGCAAATGCGGTTCGTTTCTTAGCGAGCGACGAGGCCCGCTACATTACAGGACAGGTTTTGGCGATTGATGGAGGAATGTCGCTATGAGCAACGAAGAGAAGAACAACGGATTCAACCGCGTAGTCATTACGGGTATGGGCGCGATTTCTCCAGCAGGCTTTGGCGTTGATGCTCTGTGGAGCAAGGTTGCATCTGGTGAATGCTGCTTTAGCCTTCTTCCCGAAGAAAAGCGAGAGCAGCTTAATGTGAGTGTTGTTGGGGCTATTCCCGATTACGACCCCCTGAAAGCGGGTTTCTCCAAGAAAGAATCGCGTCGTTTCGCTCCCTTCGTTCAGTATGCCATCTTGGCATCGGATGAAGCCATGGCGCAGGCTGGCATCGATATGGATCAAGAGGATGCCACTCGCTTTGCGTGTGTGTTTGGATCTGGTATTGGCGGCATGGAGGTTTTTGAGCGCGAATCCATCGTGTTGCACGAAAAAGGGGCAAAGCGCGTAAGTCCGCTGTTTATTCCGACCATGATCTCGAACATGGCGGCAGGTAATCTTGCCATTCGCTATGGTTTGAAGGGCGATTGCCTGAATATCGTTACGGCATGCTCAACCGGCACCCATTGTGTGGGCGAAGCTTATCGCCTTATTCGTTTTGGGTTGGCGGATGCGGCACTTGCTGGCGGTACCGAAGAGGGCGTTACCAATATGTCGCTGGCTGGTTTTGGCAACTTGGGTGCTATCACCAAGTCCGACGACCCTGAGAAGGCTGCCCTGCCTTTCGATGCTCGTCGTTCTGGTTTTGTTGCAGGCGAGGGAGCAGGCGCGTTGGTGCTGGAATCGCTTGAGCATGCTCAGGCACGTGGCGCCAACATCATTGCCGAGATCACGGGCTTTGGCTCTACCGGCGACGCGTACCACATGACTGCACCGGAGCCGAGTGGCGAAGGTGCAGTACGCGCTATGCGTCAGGCATTGGCCGAAGGTGGTTTTTCCCTCGAGGAAGTAGGTCATCTGAATGCCCACGGTACGGCAACGCATGTAAACGATATGGTGGAAGCTGCTGCATGGCACGGTCTTCTTGGCGACGAGCTTGCTTCTAAGGTTCCTGTAACTTCGGTAAAGGGTACGGTGGGCCACATGCTGGGCGCAGCAGGCGCTATCGAAGCCATTGTAACGGCCATCTCGGTATCTCGCGGTATCGTTCCCCCTACGGCAGGCTATGCCGAGGCAGATCCAGAATGCCCAGTGTTTGTTCCGTCTGGTGCGCTGGTGAACCGTCCTCAGAAGGTTGCGCTTTCCAATTCGTTAGGCTTCGGCGGGCATAATGCCTCTTTGGCGGTATCTCCGTTTACGGAGGTGAGTGAGTAATGGGGCTTGAGGTCGCTTTCCCCTGTGATCGCGAAGGCGTGTTGGCGTTGCTGCCCCATCGCGATCCGTTTGTGTGGGTGAGCCGCATTGTGAACTGCAAACCTGGTGAGTCTATCGTGGCTGAGCTTGATGTCGACCCTGAGCTGCCTTTGTTCGCGGGTCATTTCCCGGGGCATCCCGTTCTTCCCGGCGTCATCCTGATGGAGGCGCTCGCTCAGGCTGCATGCTGCTGCCTGCTTTCGGAGAACGGCCAGGCGGGGCGCATCGGCTACCTTGCCGGTATCGATAAGGCTAAATTCCGCCGAACGGTGCTTCCCGGCGACACCGTTTCCCTCGAGGCTACCATCACGCGCAATTCTTCTCGGATGTGCGTTGCGGATGTGGTGGCACGCGTCGAAGGTGAGGTTTGCGCTCAGGCAACGCAGAAATATGTAATGGCGAAAGCGCAGGAAGAGGGGGAGCAATAATGGCTAAACCCAACGCTTCCGTTGCGGATAGCACGGTCGTATATCAGCTGTCGCTGCTTGAGCAGGCAATCAATGCTCCCTTGCTGGTGGTTGGTTACGGTTCTCCCATGAAAGCATGCGTGAAGGCCTGCGTGAAAAACGAGTGCAGCCAGATATGGGTTACGGGCACCAAAGACAAGGAAAAGGGTTTTTCCTGCTCGGGATCTGCTCGCGTTGCCTTGCTGGGCGACAAGTTCGATGCTCGTTTGTTCACCAACGTGTATGCGGTTATCCAGGCGGCAAAGATGTGCGGTGCGGGTGCGCTTCTTGTGTGCGACACCAACTTCGTAGCCGATCCTCTTTTGCGTATGGTGGCGCACCAGAATGGTATCTGCGTGCTTTCTCCCATGGAAAAAGATCGTTCTCATAGTTTGTGGGTGGAATGCCACCCTGATCCTGCTTTTGCTGAGCATGAGCCAAATTGGCGCCGTTGCCCCAAATGCAAGATGTACCATGACGAACAGCCTGTTTTGGCGACAGGCGGTGTATGCCCCACCTGCGGTGAGCTGTACCGTCTTACTTCGAGCGAGCGCATTGCGCTGCTGTTCGACGAAGGCTCATTCGAGGAATGGGACGCTTCTATGGACGAAAGCGATCCGCTTGAGTTCCCCCAGTTCAACGAGCTTATTGAAAAGCAACGTGCGCGTAGCGGCTTCGATGAGGGCGTGCGCACCGGAAAAGTTAAGCTCGATGGCCGCGAAGTGGCGCTTTGCATCATGGAATCTACTTTCATGATGGGTTCGATGGGGTCGGTTGTAGGCGAGAAAGTAACCCGTGCGGTCGAGCGGGCTACCGATGAGGGCCTACCTCTGTTTATCTTCACTGCATCTGGTGGTGCCCGTATGCAGGAGGGTCTTGTGTCCTTGATGCAGATGGGCAAGATCAGCGCCGCAATCGAGCGTCACGGTCGTGCGGGCTTGCTGTACGTATCTGTTATCACCGATCCCACTACGGGCGGTGTAACGGCTTCGTTTGCCATGCAGGGCGACATCATTATTTCCGAGCCCCATGCGCTTATCGGTTTTGCTGGCCGCCGCGTAATCCAGGACACCATCAAGCAGACGCTACCCGAAGGATTCCAGACGGCGGAGTTTGCGCTTGAGCATGGCCTCATCGACGCCATCGTTGAGCGCAGTGATTTGAAGGAATGCCTATCGCGTATCCTCGCGTTGCATAGCGCCCCGAAGGAAGTGGAGCTCGATCAGAACGTGGCCCGAGTGGTTCCTGGCGGCGGTGCCGTGCGTGCGATGCTGCGCGCTGCACAGGATGCTGTTGCTGTCCGCCAAGATGACAAAGTCGAGGAGGGTGCTCTTTCCAGGCTTGCCGGGGAAGTCGGGAAACGTATTAACGTCAAAGGCTCGTTCTCGTTGAAGCGCGCCCTCAAGAAACGCGGTGTCGCGGATGCTCCTTCGGTCATGCCCCTGAAGAAGGCTTCTTCGAAGGAAGACAACCCTGCTTGGGAAAGCGTTATGATTGCTCGCAACATTCATCGTCCGACTTCGCAGTATTACATCAACCATATGGTCGATGGGTTCTTCGAGCTTCATGGTGATCGTATGTTTGCCGATGACGGGGCTATCATCGGTGGCATTGGCTGGATTGACGGCATGCCTGTCACGGTGGTTGCCGAAGAAAAAGGCGCCGACCTGAAGCAGCGTATTGCTCGTAATTTCGGCTGCCCTCAGCCCGAAGGTTACCGTAAGAGCCTTCGATTGATGCAGCAAGCAGAGAAATTCGGCCGCCCTATCGTTTGCTTGGTAGATACCCAGGGCGCATTCTGTGGCATGGAAGCAGAAGAGCGCGGTCAGGGGAATGCCATTGCCGACAATCTGGTTGCCATGGCAGGCCTTACTGTTCCTGTTGTATGCATTGTTTTGGGCGAAGGCGGCTCGGGCGGCGCATTGGCGCTTGCCATGGGTAATCGCGTTGCTATGCAAGACCATGCGGTGTATTCGGTTCTTTCGCCTGAAGGCTTTGCCTCGATTTTGTGGAAGGATCGCACCCGTGCTGCCGAGGCAGCTGCCGTCATGAAGATGAGCGCCCGAGAAGCGTGCGATATGGGCATTATCGAAGAAGTGGTAAGCGAAGGGGATGGCCCCGCTCATGAAAATCCCGAACAGGCTGCTGCCTATGTGGAAGAATTCGTGACGCGCTCGTTGCGGGAGTTGTATCGCTTGAGCCCCGAAGAGCTTCGCGACCAGCGCTACGAGCGTTTCCGCGCCTTCTAGTGTCAAACGTTTCAATAAGCGAACATGTTCTAAGCACCCTAGCTGGGAAATCTGGCTAGGGTGCTTCTCTTTTGTGGAGAATAAACGTAAAATACAAGCCAGGGATCACAATTTAAGAGAGGGAGAAAATTATGGCTGAGCCACAATACGTCGTTATTGCAGGGTTTCCAAACGCCGACTTCATGGCGGTAGCTTTGGATAAAGATGGCGCTGCAATTTCCGAGAAGACGTTCAAGCCCGTTGATTTCATGCGCGAGATGGAATCCTTCCTGGAGGCCTATCCTGCACCTGAAATCAGGATGATCGGCCCTAAGGACTATGCGGTTGAATACAAGAAGATGCTCATCAAGGGTAAATACGTTACCGAGCATCCTGGTATTCCGATCGAGGTTCTGTATCGCGGCGGATATGCGTAAGAAATAAGGCGGCTGTTCAAGCCGCCTTATTTTTTTGCCTATGCCTTCTTTAACGGGATTTGCCTTGCTGCCGCCGCTAGACTCTGGCACGTCTTTTGTGAGATTTGCTCCTACTGTAGTGATCCGCCCGTTGAAAACAAAAATACTGTCGTATTTGCAACTTTTTTGCGATTACGGATCCTTATCCTCCTTTGTGAGGTGAAAATCGATCGTCCTGTGGCTGACCACCTGGGCTTTTGTGCTTTGATTTGAGATTGGGCGTCATGCGGCAATCCGCAATCGCAAAAAAGTTGCAATTTGGGCGGCTATTCTGTTTTTGAGCCTTCGGGAAGATTTTTGGGCAGCCCTGCGGGGCCGATGTTTGAGCGCTGCCCTACGGAGTCGATCGGCCTGAACGCGGTCCTGTGGGATGGATCAGCCCAAGTCAGCGCTATGAGGTGGGGCTGCCGGAATACAGCGCTATGAGGTGGGGATCCTAGGCGCAGCGCTCAATGTGGTGGTGCGGATGAGACGAGCCTGTGTGATATCTAGGTACATCAGGGGTTGTCGCGGAGCCTGTTCAGGTTGCGCCTGCGTTTCTTGCGTCCGCCGACATACATGGGCTGGTTTAAGATGGCTTTTTGAGAGCAAAAATAAACGGGGTTCGGCAGCAGCCGAACCCCGTTTGCGCTGATAAGCTTTGGTTCTCCAGCTTAGCTGAGTCCTAGCCAGAGGGCAATTTTTGGAGCGTATCCCATGATGAAGATGATCACAATCAGCACCGGAATGCCGTAAGAAACCCATATGCGAGACCAGGCAGGGAACTTGACACCGATGCCGGTGTCTGCTTCCTTCAGGAAGTTATCCCAGCCCCAACCGTAACGACGTGTGCAGAACAGCACAAACACCAGTGCGCCCAAAGGCAGCATGTTGTTGGACACAATGAAATCTTCAATGCTTTGGATATCGCCGATAGCGGGAATGGTTACCCCTGAGAGCACGTTGAAGCCCAGCGCGCAGGGAAGGCTCAGTACCAGCACCAGAATACCGTTAATGGCAACCGCGCGGCGTCGGCTGATCTCCCATTTGTCCATGCTGAAGCTGATGAGGTTCTCGAATACCGCAATAACCGTTGAAAGTGCGGCAAAACTCATGAAGATGAAGAACAGCGCACCCCAAAGGCTGCCAAGCGGCATTTGGGCAAATACCAAGGGGAGCGTTACGAACACCAGCGAAGGACCAGAATCGGGTGTTACACCGTAAGCGAAGCATGCGGGGAAGATGATGAGTCCTGCAAGGATGGCCACTACCGTGTTAAGGGCGGTTACCGAAACCGCTTCGCTCATCAGACGTCGATCTTTATTGATGTACGAGCCGAAGATCTCCATGGCGGCAATACCCAAAGAAAGCGAGAAGAACGCTTGGCCCATAGCTGCATAAACCGCTTCGCCGAACGTTGCTATACCTCCTTCAAACATACGGCTGAAATCGGGAATAAGGTAGAACGCGATACCCTCTGCACCACCGGGTAGGGTGGTAGTGCGGATGCATAGGACGATCATTACCACAAACAAGATGGCCATGAGCCATTTGGTGATGCGTTCTACGCCTTTCTGGAGACCTAGGCTGCATACGGCAAAACCAATAGCGATAGCAGCGATCATCCAGCCAATAAGCTCACTTGGGTTGGCAAGAAGCGCGTTGAACACGTTGCCTGCCACTTCGGTGCTGGCACCGTCGAAGGTTCCTGTTGCCATTTTGGGAATATAGGCAAGCATCCAGCCAGCAACGGTGGTGTAAAACATCATCAGCAGCATGCAGCCGATATATCCCCACCACGAAAACCAGTGGAATCGACGTTTTGGTTCCAGGATGTCGAAGGCTTGCGCGGCGCTTTTTTGGCTGGCGCGACCTACCGCAAACTCCATAACCATAACGGGCAGTCCGAGGATGACCAGAAACACCAAGTAGAGGAGTACAAATGCCCCTCCGCCGTATTCGCCGGTGATATAGGGGAAGCGCCATACGTTGCCGATGCCGATAGCGCAACCAGCGGCGATGAGAATGAAACCAATGCGCGATGCAAAGTGCTCACGCGAGCTTGCGGCATTTGCCGCAGTATCGAATGCTTTGTTAGTCATAGGTGATAGTCCTGTAATCAGATTAATGCCAAACGTCCAAAATTTTATCACGCAGAACACGTTCAGGAAGTGATCGCTCAGCGGGGAGAGCTGGGAAGGTCGCGTTGGAGCCTTGGAGGGCGAATTGAACCGCGGGATGTTGTAGGCGTGTTGCTTTGATGTCGATACCCCTTTCGTGACGGGGCGATATGCGTTTTATCAAGAGTGATTCGAGTCGGCCAAGGTGCTGTTGGTTCTTTGCTGTTAATCCTGTGTGCAGCAAAAAGCCCCTGGATTCCTCCAGGGGCTATAAAGCATAAAAGCAGCCTCTTGGGTTTTCGCTATTTTGCCAGGCCAACTTCCTTGAAGTAAGACTCAACATCGTCTTGCCAGGTGGGAAGCTCGGCTCCAAACATTTCCAACATCAGGCTTTCGAGCTCAACCTGCTCTGCGGTAACCAGATCGGATTCAGGCACCAAAATGGTGTTGGCATCGTAGCCGCAAGTATTGAGAACATGAGAGAGGAACTCGTAGCGGCTCGCCATGCCGCGGCTGGTAACGTGAAGGACGCCGGTTGCCTTGCGGTTGATGGCTTTGATCAGGAAGTCAACGTAGGTGGAAATCGAGGTTGGCGAAGCAAGCTGGTCGGTTCGTGCGACAAGGGTTTTGCCGGCAGCTGCAGCGTCAAGTGCGTCCTTAACCTGTCCGCCATCGATGCTATATACCCAGGAAGAGCGGATGATGAGGTGATTGGGCGTGGTGTCGCGCACCATTACCTCGCCTGCGCGCTTCGATTTGCCGTAAGGCGTTTCGGGGTGGGGCGTGTCGAATTCATTGGCGGGTTCCGCCATGCGCACGGGGAACACGTCGTCTGTCGAGATCTGTACCATAAGTGCGCCAACATTGTTTGCGGCAAGCGCAACGTTGCGAGCACCAAGAGCATTGACTTCGTAAGCATGGATGCGGTTGGACAGGCCGGTTACCGCGCGCGAAATGCCTGCGCAGTTGATAACAACATCTGGACGCAGATCTTGCGCAAAAGCATCGATGAGTTCAGGGTCGGTAACCATCAGTTCCTTGTCGGTGCCAACAACGGTGCAATTGTACGTGGCCTTTAAGCGCTTGACGATTTCGCGACCCAGAAAGCCTTTGCAGCCAGTGACCCAAATGGTTTCTTTGTAATCCATATCGTTCCTATCGTAGAAGTGCGTTGTAAGTGGGGCAATGGCTGGCGTATAAGCGCCAGCCCTGTGATTTTAACGCCAAATCGTCGATTGATGTGGCGTAACGGTAAAGCTTAGGCGGCTGCTTTCGTTTCCTTGTTCTTCTTACCATGGACAAGCTTCTGGTAAGCAAACACGCCGAACACGAACAGAAAGCCGATGGCATTGATGCCGAGGGAGGCAATACCGTCTGCTTCGGACATGGGAATCATGATGGCAACGCCGGCGACAATGGCGAGTACTCGCAGCACAGGATTGATCTTGCCGAACAGGTAACCCTGAAAACCAGCGGCAACGCCGAACAGGCCGAACAAAGCCATGGCTGTATTGAGAACAACCATGTAGGGCTCAACGGGGACTTGCATGATAAGGGCGGGGCAGAACGCGAACACGAATGGAACGATATACGCTGCGATGCCCAAGCGCGATGCGGTGACGGCGGTCTTCATCGGCTTCGACTTTGCGATAGCACTGCCTGCATAGGCTGCCAGAGCAACAGGTGGCGTAATGTCTGCCAGGATGCCGAAGTAGAACACGAAGAAGTGAGCGCATACCAGCGGCACACCAAGCTGAATCAGGATGGGAGCGCAGGTGGCAGCCATGATGCAGTAGTTCGCCGTGGTGGGAACACCCATGCCCAGAACGATGCAGCAGAGCATGGTAAGAACCAGGCCGATGATAAGGAAGTCGCCAGCAGCAAGAACGATTGCGTTGATGAGCATGGAGGCCAGACCAGTAACGGTGATGCAGCCAGCGATCATGCCAGCCAGCGCGCATGCTACGGCAACCGCAATGGAGTTGCGGGCACCTGCAGCGAAGGCATCGGCGGCGGTCCACAAGGCGGTTTTGCACGTTTCGAGCAAAACGCTGCCGAAGGTGTCTTCCTCGGTGCGCTCTTCCCAGTTGGTAAGCAGGAAGTGGATGAAGCCGATAACAAATGCCACGAAAATGGAGATGGCGGCAGATACGGCCATGGTGTAAATGCCGGCCGATACAATCCAGACAAGAACGACAAGCGGAATGATGAGATAGCAGTTCTTCAGCAGGTAGATCCAGGTGGGAAGTTCGTTGAAGGGAATGCCCTTCAGGCCGCGGGCCTTTGCTTCCAGATGCACAGTGCAGAAGATGCCGCCGAAGTACAGAAGCGCGGGAATGATGGCGATGGTGGCAACCTGAATGTAGGGAATACCCATGTATTCAGCCATAAGGAAGGCTGCGGCGCCCATGATAGGAGGCATGATCTGGCCACCCGTGGAGGATGCTGCTTCAACAGCGCCTGCGAATTCGGGACGATAGCCAGTCTTCTTCATCATGGGGATGGTTACCGAACCGGTGGTAACGGTATTGCCAACCGAAGAACCGGAAACCATGCCACACAGTGCAGAGGAGATAACGGCAACCTTTGCCGGGCCGCCGGACGACCAACCAGCCAGGCGGTTTGCGAAGCTGATGAAGAAGTTCGCAATGCCGGTGCGCTCAAGGAAGGCGCCGAAGATGATAAACAGCACGATGTAGGTGTAGCACACGTTGGTGGGGGTACCGATAACGCCGCTGGTGGTGTAGAACAACTTCTGTACGATGTTGGTTAGGGCGCGGTAGGCGTCGGCGCCATGGCTAAACTGCCAATAGAAGGCGTAAATCAGCAAGCAGCCAACTACTACGATAATCGGGATGCCAACGCAACGGCGGCAGAGCTCGATGAGCACAGCGATGCCGCAGATGCCCAGCACCACTTCAAGGGTGCCGATACGGGTGCCCATCATCATGATGTCGACGGCATTAACCGAGAAGTACACAAATGACCCGGCGCCTACCACCATGAGAACGATGTCGTACCACGGGATGTGGTTGGGGGAGTGGCCCGTTTTCTTAACGGGGTACATCAGATAGCCAATGATGATGACGAATGCCAAGAAGCGGGCTAAGCGGGTCTCGGCCTGTTCGACGCTGAACAGCGTCATAAGTAGGCAGTAGACCGAAAACAGAACCATCACCGAAGTGATGACGGCTTTCGGAACGCCCTGCCAGATGCGCGTGTTCGACTCGCGGTCGTATTTGCGCATGACCTCGTCGACGTTGACGTCCTCGTTGGAAGGTACGACGGTTTCGTCTTTCTTGACGTCGCTTTTCTTTCTGATGTTCATCTTGTCTGTTCCAAATATGCTCATAGCTCTCCTTAAGGGGGACGATTTGCACATGCTTTGGGTGCAAGGTGCGTTTTCGCAACGGTATGCGGCAAAAGCGCACCTTGCGCACAAAGCTCTGAGCACTAAAGCAGGGTCGCAACGATATTCGCTGCGACCCTGATTGTGTGCTGCGCCGTTAAAGGAACGGCTTGCCATGTTAGGCAATTAAGCGGTAGGAACCTCTACGTTCTGTTCCTTGTAGTACTTGGCAGCACCTGCGTGATAGGGAACGGAGGTGATGGAAGTAGCGGTTTCAAGGTCGAGTTCCTTGTACTTGGCGTGTGCATCAGCGTTGTTCTGAGCACCGTCGAACAGGGACTTGGTGAAGTTGTAGACGTCGTCTTCGCTTACGGAGTTGTTGGCAAGAACAACAGAGAGAACGGAAACGGTGGTGGTGTCAGCGTCCATGCCGCTGTAGGTGCCAGCAGGAATGGTTGCAGCTGCATAGTAAGGAGAGGTCTCCTGGAGCTTAGCGATGTGCTCAGCGTCCATGGATACCAGGTATGCCTGTTTGGAGGTGGAAAGGTCGGTGATAGCGGTGGTGGGAGCGCCAGCAACGATAAATGCTGCGTCAACCTTGCCGTTCTTCAGGGAGTCGGCGGAGTCAGCGAAGTTCTGGTATACAGCGGAGATGTCCTTTTCAACATCGATGCCATAAGCACCAAGGATGTCTACTGCGTTGAAGTAAACACCGGAGTTGGCAGCGCCAACGGAAACGGTCTTGCCCTTCAGGTCGGCAACGGACTTAATGTCAGCGTTGCAGGTAACGATCTGAACCTGCTCGGGGTACAGAGCTGCAACAACGGAGAAGTCCTTGTATGCTGCGCCGTCGAAGAGGTTGGTACCGTTGAAGGCATAGGTTGCAACGTCGGTCTGGCAGAATGCGAGCTCTGCTTCGTTGCTTTCGAGGGACTGGATATTTGCCTTGGAGCCTTCGCTGGAAAGAGCGTTTACGGTGATGCCAGCGTTGTTGGTTGCGTACTGGGCAAGAACGCTACCGTAAGCGTAATACGTGCCAGATTCGCCGCCAGTTACGAAGCGCAGTTCGTTGCTGCTCTTGCTGTCGCTCGATGAGCTGTTGCTTCCGCAGCCAACCAGTGCGAGTGCCATGCACGCGGCGCAAGCTGCGACGACAATAGCCAGAAGCTTTTTCTTCATGTCCTTCTCTCTTTCTTTTGCGTTTGCTAAAAGTGAAAGTCGAACGCCTCGGCGTTGGGATTGCCCGATCTCATATAAGATTGCGTTTGCAAACCCAACGCCGAGAGCGTTCGGCATTTCGTTGTTTGACAATTTTACGTGAACCAACCGTTTATTTTTTGTAAAAGCATGATTAATTTTGTTATCCAACAAAATTCGTTGGATAGCGGTATTCTGTTAACGATGAACGGTATGTAGCGTTTTGCATGCCGTGACACGCTCGGCGGGTTGGTTCGACAATCATTATTGTCGTGTTGGGTTTGGCCCTTGGGGCAGCTCGTAATCCAACCCCGCTAAGCGAAAGGGCGCGCGTTTGTTTGTGCGCACCTATACTAATAGCCCCGTGATACGTAGTGAGGAAAGGCAGTTATGGCGCTCGAAGGCTGGGACTGGTTTATAAAGCTTGCGGAAAATGAGAATTTCACGAAAGCTGCCGATGAGCTTCAAATCTCGCAGCAGACGTTAAGCGCACGTCTCGTTTCGCTTGAGCGCAATCTTGGCGCCAAACTGGTGGTGCGTGGAACTCCTATTTCCCTTACTTCGGCAGGTAAGGTGTTCTTGCTGTATGCGCGCGAGCAGCGTCAGGCGCAGCAGGATATGATTCGTCAGATCGGTGAAGTGGCTGGTGGCGGTGCCGGCGTGTTGAAGGTGGGCATTTCCCACACACGCGGCAGCTATCTTATGCCCAAGGTGATTCATCGTCTTTCCGAAGAGTTGCCAGCGGTCAGCGTGAAGCTTATCGAAGATACCAACCGAAATCTCCTGCGCAGTGCTGAGCGTGGCGAGGTTGATGTCGCTATTGCGCGTTTCGAGGGCACGTGCCCTGGCGTGGAGGTTGAACCTTTTTATAAGGAAGAAATCGTCTTGGCAGTTCGAGCGGATGTGCTTTCGAAGGCTATGGGCACTAGCCCTGAATCGGCTATCGATATTTTGAAGGAGGAGGGCATTGGCGCACTGAAGAAGTGTCCCTTCATCCTTGGATCGGTTGACGATATCTCGGGACGTGTTGCCTATTCCGAACTCCGCAATGCCGGCATCAAACCCCACGTTGTAGCTACCAGTGGCAATATGCCCACCTTGCTTTCCCTGTGCTCTGAAGGGTTGGGAGCGGTATTCTGCCCAACTGATATGCTTGATTATTCTCCTATGGCGAGCCCTGATTTGCTGCGCATCCCCCTTTCCTCGCAGTCGAGCTACACCATCGAACTGGGCATTCCGTCGCGCTCCGAACGCTGGCAGGTGGTCGATTCCTTCCGCCGCATCCTGTTGGAGGTTACGGCGGAAAAATAGCTTTTGTTCTGCCGAAAAAGCATTGAATTGCTCTCTCGAAGATGGCACAGTGCGCGCATTGAAAGAGGAAAGGTTATCTGGTCATATATCAATGCTTTGAATAGTCGCGTACCGTCAATGTGAGGGTATGGCGAGATCTCACAACTGGTTTTTATTGAGCTCGGAGCGGTGTTTCGCTTCGAGCTTTGGTTTTTTTGGGGGGCGGCGTTTGCGGGATCGGCGGAGTAGTGCCTTTGGTTGCTGGTCTGTTTTCGATGCAGTCTAAGCCGACAGTTGTCTGAAAATGTTCGATTAATCCACAAATGGGGAGTTTCTGTAAAGGACTTGATAGGCGAAGGGCTATTGGCGGCAGCAAGATACAATTACTAAGTTCAATGTGTTCGGTATCTGCGCTCCCGTTATTTCAGGCGCAGTCGTGATTGCTATGCAAGGAGGTGTTCCCCAGCGTGAAGAATGCCCTACGCGTTCTTAAGCGTGACTACCTGCGTTTACTCAAGGCGCCCGCTGCTTTGGTGGTCGTGTTCGTCCTGGTGGTGTTGCCCTCCCTCTACACCTGGTTCAACGTAGAAGGTTTTTGGAGCCCTTACGACAATACGGGAAACATCCGCGTGTGCGTGGTTAACGAAGATGAAGGCGCTTCAACTGACATAATGGGGGACCTTGATCTGGGCAGCCAGGTGGTTGATCAGTTGCACGACAACGATCAACTCGGTTGGACTTTCACCGACCGCGATACCGCCATGGGAGAAGTGAAATCGGGGAAAGCATATGCGGCGTTTATCATCCCTTCGGATTTCAGCTATGACGTTACTACGTTTCTAACGGGCGATATCACTCAACCCAAGCTTGAGTATTACGTAAACGAAAAAGCTGGTGGCGTTTCGACCAAGGTTACCGACACGGGCGCAAATACCTTGGACGAGACCATCAATTCCACTTTTGTCTCTACGGTCAGTGGTGTAGTTGCTGAAGAGATCGACGAAGGTCTGAAGCAGGCCGAAGGCGACATTGGCGATGCGCGAACTTCCATCGAAAAGCAGCTGGATAAAGCAAATGCCTCGTTGTCAGATGCGCGTAACGCGGTTAACGATTTGTCGTCCGCCTCAAACGACCTATCTTCTAAGACCAATGATGCAAAAGGAAAGCTTCAGGGAGCCAAAGGCGATATTGCTAACTTGAGCCAGCAGCTATCGGAGGCTTCCAACCTGCTTTCCGAAACCCAAAAAGCGTTGGGTCCCTTTGTAGTTCAGATGACGGGCGTGTTGGATCAGTCCTCCAATCTCGCTTCTCAGGCTGCCACTAACGCAAACGCTGCCGTGGGCAAAGTAAATGAATCTATTTCAGGCGCAGAGGGCACGGTTGACGCTGCAGTTGCCCAGGGCGAAGCAACGGTGAAGATGAACACTGCCATAATTGCTTCCCTGCGGTCGCTTGAGGAAACGCCTGGTTTGAGCGATGAAACGAAGCAGGCTATCGAGGAATCTGCCAAGACCCTTGAGGCGCAGAACAACTCATTGCAGTCTGCTGTTGCTGGGGTGAAGGACACCTATCCAGCTTTGAAGTCGGCTTCGAACGATATGGCTGCAGCATCTGAAAAAGTGAATACCGCTTTTCAGGGCACACTTGAAAACACCGATAAATATCGTGGCACGTTAACCAGCGAAACACTTCCGGCGCTGAGCGATAGCACCACGAAACTCTCGAATGCGCTTTCGGGTCTTTCGACGGCGGTGTCTAACCAGTCGCTGCTCATCGATCAGTCGATAACGGCCCTCGATCAGCTTAATTCCGCGCTGCAAACCACGGCGTCTGCGCTTGGTCAAACCGATGGCGTGCTTGCTGGCTTCCAGGACGATATCGATACGGTCAGAACCGATCTCGTTGCTTTGGGCACCGCTAACAGCTTGCGAGATTTGCTTGGCGAAGATGGCTTGAATCCTGAAAAGATTGCCGACTTCATGCTTTCGCCGACCGAGCTGCAGACCGAAGAGCTGTATTCGGTCAATGCTTATGGGTCTGCAATGGCGCCATTGTTTATGAACATGACGTTGTGGATCGGTGTGTTCATGCTTTTGGTCATTCTGCGCCAAGAGGTTGACGATGAGGGCATTCCTAACCTTTCCTCACGTGAACGGTACTTGGGAAAGTGGCTGTTCTTGGCGCCTTTGGTTTCCCTTCAGGCCATAGTGTGCTGCGCTGGTAACCTGTTCCTAGGCGTTCAGGTGGCAAGTGTGCCCCTGTTCTTCTTGACGGCGATGTTCGCATCCCTTACCTACCTGTGCATTCAGTATGCGCTTTCGGTGCTGCTGCAGCATGTTGGCAAGGGCCTCTGCATTATTCTCATCTTTGTGCAGATCCCTGGCGCAACGGGTCTGTATCCCATCGAGATGACCCCCGATTTCTTCCAGGCTGTGTACCCGGTGTTCCCGTTCACGTATGGCATCAACGCGCTGCGCGAAACCATTGCCGGTTTCTACGGATTGCAATGGCTTGGCGAAGTGGGCATGCTGCTCTTCTATTTCTTGGTGTTCTTCGTTATCGGCTTCCTGCTGCGCCCTTACCTCACCAATGTGAATCGTATGTTCAGCAAGCAGATTGCTGCGAGCGATATCTTGAATGGTGAAGAAGCAAAGCTTCCTGCGCGCCGCTATCGTATGGACCAGCTGTTCCGTGTTTTGGCTGACAGGGAAGAGTATCGTAGCCAGCTAGCAGAAAGCGCCAAGCGTTTTATGGGTTTGTACCCCCGCTTAAGGCGAGGCGGTTTCTTCTTCGGTTTGGCGGTGCCCGCCATCGTCACCCCGCTTCTTTCCCTCTTGGGCTTCGAGAAGGTGATTATGCTCACGTGCTGGCTTATCTGGTTGGTGGCCATCATCATCTTCCTCGTTGTGATTGAGTTCGTTCGTGATCGTTTGGCTCACGAAGTTGCCCTCGACGACTTGTCTGACGACGAGTTGCGTGAGCTGTTCCGGGCTCGTGATGGCGTTTCCGACTCTCCGGCTCCGCAGCCGGTTGACCTGAAAGGCGGGTTGAAATAATGAGAGTGATCCGCCAGCTTTTCATCGATGACATGAAGCGTATTTTCAGTAACTTGATTACCGGCCTAATTATTTTGGGCTTGGTGTTGCTGCCCTCTATTTTCAGTTGGTACAACGTGTTGGCATGCTGGGATGTGTTCCACAACACCGGCAACCTGAAGGTTGCGGTGGTAAACAACGATGAAGGTTATCAGAGCGATCTGGTTCCCATGAAAGTGAACATGGGCGAGCAGATTGCCAGCTCGTTGCGTGCCAACGAGCAGATGGATTGGGTGTTTACGGACGAAGACGACGCTATCGACGGCGCTAAATCAGGTAAATACTATGCGGCAGTGGTTATCCCTGAAAGCTTCAGTAAAGACATGATGACGTTCTACTCGGGCGATTCAGATCATGCAGATCTGATTTACTACAGCAACGAAAAGAAGAACGTGGTTGCGCCGAAGCTTACCGATCAAGGTGCCAGCAAGGCGTCTGATATGGTGAACCAGGTATTTGCCAAAACGCTCGCCGAAGTGGGCATGAACGTCGCCTCCTCGTTGCTGAAATACTCGGATAACGCCAATATCGATAGCCGATTGGGTGATTTGGCGAACCATGTCGATACCATGGGCGCTCAGATGTCCGATGCGTCGCAGACGCTGAGGACCTATGCTCAGGTGCTCGATGCTTCTCAGTCTTTGGTGACGGGTTCGGCTGAGCTTTTGTGCCAGGCAGGTGATTCCGCGGCTCAGGTAATGGATTCTGCCAACCAAGCGAAAGATTCCGTTTCTTCCATGGGCGACGCCCTGAAGGCGTCCAATGCCGCTTTGGGCGAGGCTATCTCCAACAGCGCAGCGGGGTATGAAGGCGTTTCAAGTGCGATAGATCAGGCTTTCAGCTCTGCCAATACCCTTGCGGGCACTTCTGCAAGTAGCTTGGATAACCAGGCCTCCTCGATCGATGCTCAGGCTTCGCAATTTGAATCGTTGGCGAGCCAGGTAAGGAGTTTGGCAAATGCGCAGAGCGATCCCAGTTTGAAGGAATCACTCACGCAGCTTGCTGTGCAGCTGCAGGCTTCCGCCGATTCTCAAAAGGCGTTGGCCGACGGCTTGCGTGCGGCTGCTGACTCCATCAGATCTGACGCTTCTTCGGCTCAGGCGGAGCATGACAAGGTGAGCGCTCTTGCGGCTCAGGCGAAGAGCAGCGTTGGTCAGCTTTCCGACGATTACAACAACACTATTAAGCCCCAGCTCGATACGCTGATGGATCAGGTTTCTGCTATGTCGAGCTCGCTTTCATCGAGCGCGTCCACCCTCGGTTCAGTGGGGGACGACTTGCAAAACGGCGCTGATTCCCTTGCCGGCCGCATCGCAACATCGAAGCAGAAGTTGCTCGACACGGCATCCGATCTTGACGATTCGGCGCAAAAGCTCACTTCGCTTTCTACCGCTATGCGTGAGGCGCTTGCTTCGGGCGATCTCGAACAGCTGCGCACGGTGCTTTACTCCGATCCGGACGCCCTTGCCTCGGCATTGGCGGCCCCTGTGCAGCTTGAGCGCAATGCGGTATTCCCGGCAGACAATTTTGGTTCTCAGATGGCTCCGTTGTACACCACGTTGGCTTTGTGGGTTGGCTCGTTGTTGTTGGCAGTTGCTATCAAGGTGGAGGTGTCGCGCAAAGCTCAGATAAGGCTGGGGTATCCAAAACTGCACCAGCTGTTCTTGGGGCGTTTTGGCGTATTTGCCTTCGTTTCCCTGTGTCAAACCACAGTTTTGGCTTTGGGCAACATGTTGTTCCTGCAGGTACAGGTGAGCGATCCATTGCTTTACCTTATTTGCTTCTGGTTAGCGGGTTTGGTGTTTACCTTCATCATTTATTCGTTGGTGGTATCGTTTGCCAACTTGGGTAAGGCTATTGCCGTCTTCCTCCTCATCATCCAGGTAACCTCTGGCGGAGGCAGCTTCCCGCTCCAAATGCTGCCCGATTTCTTCCAAGTTCTCAGCCCCTTCCTGCCGGCAACGCATGTTATCAACGCTATGCGTGCAGCCATGATGGGCGTGTACATGAATGATTTCTGGATAGAAATCGGCTTGCTGCTGCTGTTCGTTGTGCCGTTCTTGTTGCTTGGGCTAGTGTTCCGCAAGCCTTTGATGAGATTCCTGAATTGGTATATCGAAAAAGTAGAAGAGTCGAAACTGGTCTGCTAATACGCTCGATGATGTAGCGGCTTTCGCTTGCCTCAAATAGCGAACCGCCCTTCGCTTCATGCTAACGCGGAAACGAAGGGCGGTTTTTTTGTTGTCGGTTTTCCTAGGCGCGCTGTTTGCCAGTGAAGGAATCTATGTCGATGCAATAGATATTCGTGCGAGCAAGCGCTTGGTCGGTGAATCCGGCGCTAGCTCCAGGAGCCAGATGGTGCATGATTCGGGTGAGTCCGTAACGCTTTGCTTCGATGCCTTGGATTCGATGAACGGTACCCGTACCCATGATGCTGCGATAGGCATAGGAATAGGCGCAAGCATAGGGGCCTTCTATCACGCCGTCCTCGATATCCATCTCAATGGCAACGCGCGGCTCGCGATTGAAAAGCTCTGCCTTGCGCCCCTCGGAGGCCGAGTGCACCCACAGTGCCAGGCGTGGAGTAGGGGCATTGTTGGCAGGGCTTTCAGGGTCTGCCCAGTCGTAGCCGAAGCTCATGGGAACGATAAACATGCCTTCTTCGTCGAACGCGCCGATGCGTACGGTGTGGCAGGCTTCAACAATAGCGTGAAGCTGGTCGACGTTGCGCACTTGGCGGCTTGCTTGGCGCATTGGGCGATGCATCGGTGCGTTTTCCATGAGTCCTCCTATATTTTGATTGCTCTGATGGTATCAGATGCGCTTTGCGTAGTGGGTGCTGTGCTTTTTCATGCAAGGCAGTTTCGGCGCTGAATAGTGCGGTTTCGAACCATCAATCATGAAATCTCGACTCGCTATGGGCGTTGCTTTTATGGAACAGTGCAGCCTCAATTAAAAGGGGATATCTGTTTCTGCAGGTAGGAAAAGGGTCGGTAGAATTCCGATAGGGTAATAAGGAAATAACCGTGCCCGCACTCGGATTCGAGGTTTTGTGCGTGGTATTCTTCTGTAGTGATGAAGGTAACGTTTGGGTTCACATCGCAATGAATCTATGCGTTTTTTCGGAGTATGGCCGTAAGGCTGTCCGTTAAGGAGGTTATTGAATTGGTAGACGTAGAAGAGTTGCGCCATGCCCCTATCGCCATCTTGGGTGGTGGCGCTGTCGGCAAGACTTGCGGTGCCGACTGTGCATTGGCTGGCCAGGAAGTTCGTATTTGCGACTTGGATCCGTTCTTTGACAATGCGTTGGGCACCGTTATGCGTACGGGTATCACCTTGCAGGACAAGGCGCCGGGAACGCAGACCAAGTACGGTTTCCGTCGTATGGGCAAGGGCGAATTTGCTATGGCAACCAATTCCGTAGCCGAAGCGGTTAAGGGTGCCAAGCTCATTGTTGTGGGCATCCCTTCTATCGCACATGAGGTTTTCTTCCGTGAGCTCATTCCCGTTTTGGAAGACGGTCAGATCGTTCACATCATTCCCGATAACTACGGCAGCCTGAAGCTTCGCAAGATGATGCGCGAAATGGGCTGCACCAAGAACGTTATCATCGGTGGTTGGTCAAGCGCCCCCTATGGCACGCGCGTCGATACCGAAGGTGGCGTTGCCAAGCCCACTTGCTCGTTGGTATATCGCGCCATTACGTTGCGTGGCGCTGCGCTTCCTGCGAAGGACACGGAAGACTTCGTAGAAAGCTCGAAGGCACTGGGCTGCTTCGATGCCATCACTGAAGGTGACGGCGCAGTGTGCGGCGATACCGTTATGGACATCGGCTTTTCTAACGTGAACCCGGTTATCCATGTTCCCGGTACGGTTCTGGGTGTATCCACGATGGAAAACTTCGGCACGGTCCTGGACAAGAACATCCACGACTACTCCATTTACTCCCATTCCTTCTGCCCCTCTATTTCCGAGGTTCAGTACCAGTTCTATAACGAGGAAATTGCTCTGGCGGAAGCTATGGGTGTTGGTATCCAGCCCTTTAAGAAAGAAGTGTTCTACCAGCGCACCAGCGTTCTGGGCGAAGAGTACATGGGCGAGGGTTGCAACGTTCCCTTCGAGGAACAGTGGGAAGTCGGTTTTGCCACCGGTCCCTTCACCATCAAGAACCGCTACGTTACTGAAGATGTTCCCGTTGGTTGCCATGTATACCATGAGCTGGGCAAGAAGTTTGGTGTCCCCACGCCGATCATCGATTCCATGATCGTTTTGGGCGGCGTTATGAACAAGACCAACTTCTTCGAGACCGGTCTCACCTTGGATGAGCTGGGCATTGGTCATATGACGAAGGACCAGATGCAAGCTTATCTGCGCGAGGGCGAATACGTGGCTCCTGAGGGCGAGTAAATGAGCAATTGGAAAAGCGCATACGGTGCGCTTGAAACGAAGGCGGAGGTTCGTGGCGCCCACGGGCTTCCGCCCCGTAGTTTTTCGGGGCAGGTGCTCGGTATCATTGCTGTGAAGTTGGATTACCCCAAGCTTCCAGGCAACGTCGCCAATGCGTGTACCTTCAACTATCCCGTGTGCTACGAAGTGGTCGATTTCGAGATTGAGCAGCTGTTTGCGGGCGATCCCGCCATCAAGCAGATGATCATCGAAGCCGCCATCAAGCTGGAGGCGCAGGGTGTGCGCGCAATTATCGGCGCATGCGGTTTCTTCGCTCATTTCCAGAAAGATGTTGCGGCGGCGGTTGACGTCCCTGTATTCATGTCGAGCTTGTGCCAGCTGCCAGTTATCAAAGCGGGTTTCGCTCAGGCGGGCTCTATTGCGGTGTTTGCCGCCGATGGCTCCAGCTTGAACGATGATCTGCTTGCCCAGGTTGGCAGCAACACCGAAAGGCTCATTATTCAGAACGTAGGCGACATGGAAAGCTTCGCTCCTATTCGTTGGGGCGGACACGAGCTTGACAATGGCAAGCTCACCGACGATTTATGCGGCTTGGCGAAGGACTTGTGCCAGCAGCATCCCGACATCAAGGCCATCTTGCTTGAGTGCAGCGACTTGCCTCCTTACGCGGCGGCCATTCAGAAAGCGACAGGTTTGCCGGTGTTCGACTTTATTACGCTTGCAAACTGGGTTGCCGGCGCCGTGTTGCAGAAAACCTATACCGGGTGGTTCTAGCTGGCGAAGGCGGAGCGTCGTGCTTTAGGCTCGTGTTCCCAAGGCGATGATAGGTGTTTTGCCGAATGCGCCCCTTATAGGTGGAAGCGAAGTCGCGAGCAGTGCTGTTGGCGGAAATGCCTGCTCTTGCGAGGAAGCGTTGACGGCGAAAGGTGATCAATCTAATTCACTACGCAAAACAGAGAAGGACCGGCAGTGCCGGTCCTTCTCTTAGCTTGGAGTGTCGCAAAGGAGTCTGGTTTCTTTACGACAGGATGGTTAGCGTTTCAGGTCGATGTCGGTAAGCTTAACTTCCTTAGCTTCCTTCATGGCTTCGCCCATGTTATCGGCAAACTCGATGGTATTGAGCACCGTTTCAACTTCAGCCTTATGATCATCGAAGTTATCGACGTCTATAGATACGCTCCCCTCATTTACCCCAGTGATGAAAGCGGTGGTGGTTCCTCCCGAATGTTTGTAATCGCCGGTCAACCACGTTTTGTCGCCATAGGTTACAGGGTCATGTGTCTCCCATTTAAATGCCCCGCTGTAACGATCTTCGTATTGAGCGAGATATTCTTCAGCTGTCATTTTCTTTTCCCATAACGGGATGATTCGATCGTTGTTGGAAAATGTCAGTTGGGCTTTGTTTGCGTTGTCGCCGGCAGAGTTGCTGACGCTTACGCCTTCGGGAACCTCAACCTTAAACCAGATGAAATCCGCTTTCTTGTCCGCAGGCCCGCTTCCTCCGCAACCAACTAAGGCAAGTGCAGCAACAAGGCTTATGCAGAGGGCAAGAAGTGCGATAACTGCTTTCTTCATGATGGTGTCCTCCTCTTCAGTCTGTTTCGAAAACGGGCGGAACTCGATTGCGGCTCCGCCCAAGGGTGTTAGTGGATCTTCAGGTCGTCAGAGCTGACTTCCTTGGCTTTGTCGTATGCTTCGCTCACATCATCTGCGAACTTTACCGATTTAACGAAGCTCTGCAGGTCTTTGTCGTTGATGTCGCTGAATCCGCGGGCGTCAACGATGCCAACAAGTCCATTGGGCAGGTCGGTGCAGAACTGGATCTTTGGCTTGCTTGCTTCGGTGTTCTGAGCAACCTTCCAGGTGTAGTTGCCGATCTTCATGTCGTCCAGCTGCTCAGAGCCGGTGCCTTCCCATTCCATGAATGCTTGGGTGATTCCCTGAGCGTCCTTTACGCCGTTCCAGTTGACGCGGAGCTCTTTGCCTTCATCGGTCTTGGCGAACGACACCTTTGCCGCATTGCTGCCAAGGCTGGTGTTCAGTTCGTACTTATCGGGCACTGCCGCCTGGTACCAGGTAAAGTCAGTAACTTTTTGTGAGTTACATCCCACAAGGGTGAAGCAGAGTGCAAGTGCGCATGCTGCAATTCCTAGAAACTTGAGCTTCATTGTCATTCACCCCGCTATTCCATCTTCTTGAACTTCATTTCGGCACCTTCGACTTCGATGGATATCATCCCATCTGCCAGCTTGCCATCAATCGAATCACCCATGGCTGTCATCTTGAACGTGGTAGCATCCTTGGGCTCCCAGTTGCCCTCGGCAGTTTCGCCGAAGTACTCGAGAACCATGGTTTCGTCTTCATTGAGGGACAGCTTTACTTCCATGCCCCATGCCTTAAGCATGGCGATATCGCTCTCGGAATAGGTGGTATCGCCTTCGGTCAGGCCTGCCAGCTCCCAGTCGCCCTGGAAGTTCTTCTTGTACTGTTCGGCTCCAGAATCGCATCCCACCAGTGCGAAGCACAGGGCAAAAGCGCATACCAGAACTGCGATGATTTTCTTCGTTGCCTTCATTGCAACCACATCCTCTCAGACTCCCTCGCCGCTTTTGCGGCTAGCTATGTTTGTCATCGTGGTTCCATGATGACGTGAAGGAAGTGCTGGAAGAAGTGACCTGCGGCTCAGTTAAAGAGTGTTTTTGAGCCATGTGTCTCAAAAACAAAACAAGGGTATTGATCTGGTGATTTTGCTGGTTGGTTTTACCTTGAAAGTGGCGGGCGAACCGCGAGTGACGAAGGGCGCGATGCCCATGGCTAGCGTTTAGCTATTTGTCCATCTTCGGAACGATAAGACCCTGCGATACCGCATGAACGGCAAGGCGCAAAATGCTGTCGTAGCCTGTTTTGGCCAAGATCTCAGAAATGTGACGTTTTACCGTGCCTTCGCTCAAATACAGCTCAGCTGCGATTTCCTTACGCGTTTTTGCTTCGCAGACTAATCGCAGGATGCTGATTTCTGTTTCATTGAGCGCCGAAGCATCCGAGAAAATGCTCTGGGTTGCATTCGGGAAGGTGGAGTAGCCGTTGGCGGTTGAGCGAATAATTCCCAGCAGTTCTTCAGTTCCAACGTTCTTATATACGAAACTGTCAGCTCCAGCGAGCTTCGCCTGTTCGATGAACGTGATCTCCGGCATGCCTGTCATAATCACGATTTTCGTATCGGGGCAGGCTTCGCGTATCTGCTTCGCTGCGGCGATTCCGCTCGATCCGTTTTCGGTGCATACATCCAAAAGCGCAAGATTGGCATTCGTTTCGCGTACTACGTCGAGTGCGTCTGCCGCATCGGAAAGCGTGCGGGCAACCTGCATGTCTTCCTGCAAGTTGAGCGTGCATGCGAGTGATTCTCGGAGAATCCCCTGATCTTCAACGATGACGATGGTGATCATGATGATGCTCCTTGATGGGGAATAGTTGCCGATACAGTGAAGGGCGCCAGTACGTTTACCTCAAAGGTGCCACCGAGGGCTTCTGCCGCTCGACGCATTTGGGGCATGCCGCAGCCATCGGTGATCGTGCCTGCAGCGCCGGCTCCGTCATCGAAGATGGTTAGGTTGGTCTCCGATGGTTTGGCTGTTATACGGACATAGACGTTTTTGGCGCTGCCGTGCTTGAGTGCGTTGGTTGAGGCTTCTCGAATTATCCCAACTAGCGCATTTGCCAAGCTGGGGTTTTCGGGCAGCGTGCCCTCTATGTGGATATTCGTACCTGCAAGAGCAAAGGCTGATGCAAGAGCGGCAAGCTCGTCTTTTCCCTCTGGGGAGGTGCGAGCAAGATCGTCGGTGATATTGTGCATAAGACGGGAAACGCTTCGGGTGATTTCCGGATTATCAATATCTGATTCTAGGTAGTGATGAAGTATGGTCATCCGTTGGCCGATGGAGTCGTGGACGCGTGTTTTCATGACGAGCGATGCCTCTTCTGCGGCTGCTTCTTCTAGCTGCGTCAGGGCTTGCTTCAGTTTGCGGTTCGATTCTTCCAGTTCAATGTTGGCAAGATGCAGGCGTTCGTTGAGGTCTTCCTCAACTGTGACATCAATGGCCATGATGCGTTCGCATAAGGTGCGATGCAATGTCACCTCGTCGCGTATGAAGAACCTGGTTTCGTTTGGCGATATGGTTAGGCGTATTCCTTCGGGAAGCAGGGCATCACGAGTGTGGTTACCTGCAGTTGCGCGTTTGGTGAGCTCCGACCAGATAAGAGAGCCCTCTGAGAGGCTGGTGCCCAATCCGAGCGCTTGAAGGCAAGATCGCATGCTTTCGTTCATAAGGACAATCGCTCCGCTTCGATTGATGCAGAGAATGCCCTCGGGAAGCTTCTTTACCGCCTCTCCGATAGAGAGTTGCGTAATCGCGGAACTGCGGTGCTTGATATCCATGGTCAGCGCAGACGACACGCGGAAAAGGAAGAACGAAGCGTCTAGTATGGGAATGAACCAGCTGTTGATGCCAACCGCTTCGATGAAGGGCGGCGTGCAGGTAGCAAGAACTATGAGCTCGGGGATCATTATGGGTCGGCGATGGGCGAAAGCGAGCACGAGACCCAGTGTAAGCGCAATGGCGTTAACCCACATCATTGGTTCGATGGGGAACGAGATCATCTTCATACGGAACAGCAGTGCACCGTGGTTTGCGTAAGCGGAGCATACCGTTGCGCAGGCTATAAGCAGATGTGCAAGGAGAAGTGCCTCATAGGTGGCAGCCCCGCGAGGGTTGCGGTTTTCTTTCCGTGTGGCAACAAAGAGCACATGGATCATTTGCCCGACCATAAGTCCAAATAGCAGAATGACAAGCGCAATAAGAACCACTGATTTTATGTTGAACAGATGGCTCATAGGGCGCTGTCCTTCAGCTCGATTTTGACGGCGATTTCGTCTGCCTCAATTTGATGACAGCTGCGGATGCCCGTTTTCGTCAGGCTATTGCAGAAGTTCTGAAGTGAAGGCTCAAGCTCTCGGCATTCTTCGCATTGCAAAACGATGCGAACTATCAAGGCGTTGCGCTCATCGTTTTCGCCAAATAGGAGCAGGGTTGGTTTTTTGATCTCAAATGCCAGCGACGCGAAGTCGTATGCGCAATCGTAGAGGTGAGCCATGATTGCGGGCGATAGGGGTTCGTTCAAGCGAAAGAGCGCGGCACTTTCGATGCCCATGGAACGGAAATCGGCTGCGGCTTCGGTAAATACCAGTTCAACTTGTGCTTGGGTGAAGGAAACTCCTTCGCGTTCGGCAACGATAAGGCTCCCTTTGCGCTTGCAGTAGGCGACAAGGAATTTAACCCGGGTCAAGTTCTGGCGTCTGATTGCTGCACTTTCTGGCGAGTCGTCTTCGGGAAGCTCATCGATAAGACGATTGATCTCAGAGGTCTTCTCTGCCAACGAGTTATTGATTTGCTCGAATAAGGCACGTTCTGCTTCTTGTAATGCGAGGCCTTGGCGAATGGCAGTGCTTCGCTTCAACAGCTCTGATGCATTGACGAGCTCTTCTTTTCGCTGTTTGAGAGCGGTGCGTCTGGCGTCGTTTTTACTTACATCGATGGAGAGCAACGCGGTGCCGCCGCTGATGCCGTAGGCGCGTTTGAGGGTATGGGGGTTGCTTGGAACGCGGAAGTCTACAGCAGCGCCGTTGAGCGTGCCGAGCTCGGTTATCTTTTCTGCTGTTTCGGGCGAAAGGGGCTTTGCTTGTGCGGTTGAGTAGGCGGGTTTTCCATTCCTTGTCAGCACTTTCAGATCGAAAGGGAGCTTGTAGAAGGTTTCCCGATACCACGCATAAGAAGGAAGAATCCCTGTTGCGAGAGTGATTTCGACCGCTACGACAATAAGGATGGTGTAGGTGAGTGCCGGGTTGGTGCTGAAGAAGTGAGCGTTCCGAAGGATGTAGAGCAAGCTGTAGGCAATTGCCAAGCCGGCGATAATCGCCAATGGGGCAAAAGAAGGACGTAGCTGCTTTCTTGCGGCAGGGAACAGCAAGGCAAAGAATGCTTCGTAAAGCAGGACGAACCAGACAGCAACGAGCCAATAGCCCCACTCGTAGTGATAATTGCCGCTCCAGCCAGGATCGTCGAAGCTGAACGAAAATACCGCATGGTGGAGGTTGTTCGTAAGCACGAACAGAGCAAGTAGAGCGCTTCCTGCAAAAGCGATGGAGCGTGCGGTTTTTCCTGCCTTGGTGGTATCGAAATCGGTGGCGCGAAGGGCGCAGGTGAAGGCCAGCGCGGGAACGAATAGCATAGGTACGTAATAGAGGTACCAGCATATAGAGGTACCCAGGTCACTTTTCATGGGGTACTTCACGATAACGTCGAGCAGCCAAAACGCTAAGAGGGCGGCGATGGTAACAAGCTGGTTACGGATGGTGGCGTCAGGACAGCGTACGTAGATGGAGAAGGCCCATGCGGCAAGCGCCGGCCCCAGAAGCACCATGAATCCCGTTGTACTTGAGGGACCGAAACCGAGGCCGGAAAACGAAGGCGGTTTGCTGGGAAGAAAGATCTCGGCGCAAATGAGAAAGGCAAATGTCGCTATGGCAATGCAGGCAGCAACGATCAAGACCCGACGTTTTGAGATGCTTTGCGTATGCTGTTCTGGGTTCCCCATGATCTCCCTCGTTTCGATGCTTCCAAGTATAGAGGAGAAGCCCGCTGCTGCGGTTGCGGGGCGGGCCAATGGGTGCGCTTTTGAGTTTGGCGCTTGGGCGTTGGTGGTGGAATTTGGTCCCGGTTTCGATGGATCGGTTTTTGCCGATGCTTGCACTGCGCGTCACCTCTTGACCCCGAGCTTCACGTCGATTGTGGCTGCTTTCGAATAGTGAATTGCTAGCTGTTAGACTAGTTGGGAAAACGTCTTGGTTGTTTTGAGCAGAAAGCGGGTTGGCATGTTGCTGGAATCTGGTAAAAGCTTGTTGCATGAAGGAATTCAGGCAGCGGAAGGCTTGCTGAATTTTATTGGCGAAAGCCCCACCGCATTTCACGCGGTGTCTGCCCTGCGTGCTCGATTGGATGAGGCGGGTTTCGTTTTTCTCCCCGAGGCGCAAACCTGGAGCTGCAAGCCAGGGGGATGCTATTACACCGTGCGCAACGGTTCGAGCATCATTGCCTTCAAGGTGGGTAGTGCTGTATCGGAAGGCTATCATTTTCAGATTACCGCTTCGCATTCGGATTCGCCCCTGTTCAAAATCAAGGCTCAGCCCGATTTGGAAGGACCTGGTTCGTATAAACGCTTAAACGTTGAGGCGTATGGCGGGATGATCGATTACACCTGGTTTGATCGTCCACTTTCCCTTGCGGGCCGCGTTATGGTTCAGGTGGGGAATCGCATTGAGAGCAGGTTGGTATCGCTCGATAGGGATGTGGCTCTTATTCCGAGCCTGGCTATTCATATGGACCATGGCGTGAACAGCGGCTTTGCTCCGAACCGACGGATTGATCTGTGCCCGGTGGTTTCCACGGGAGCGCTGGAGAAAGAAACGCTGCAATCGTTTCTTGCCAATGAGTTGGGCCTTCGTCCCGATCAGATAGTGGGCCATGATCTGTTCTTGGTGAATCGCCAGGCACCTTGCGTGTGGGGTGCGGCTGGCGAATTCATTTCAGCCCCCAGGCTCGATGACCTTATGTGCGCCTACGCGTCGGCTGAAGCGTTTTTGCAGAGTTCTAATGAATCCGGCGTTTCGGTGTACTGCTGTTTCGACAACGAAGAGGTGGGTTCCAACACCAAGCAGGGCGCCATGTCCACATTCTTGCCTGATACGCTGATGCGCTTGAATGGGGCTTTGGGTGGCACGGACGAGGAGTATCGCCGCGCACTGGCAGGCTCCCTGTTGATAAGCTGCGACAACGCCCATGCGGTACACCCCAATCATCCCGAAAAGAGCGATGAGGGCAATCGCGCTTATCTGAATCGAGGCATCGTGGTCAAAGAAGCGGCGAACCAGAAGTACTGCACCGATGCGTTTAGCAGTGCCGTGTTCTGCGCGGTGTGCAATGACGCCTATGTACCGTTCCAACGGTTTGCGAATCGCAGTGACATGGCGGGTGGCTCAACCTTGGGCAACCTGTCCAACATACAGGCAAGCATGCATGGCGTTGATGTGGGCTGCGCCCAGCTTGCCATGCATTCGGCGTACGAAACCGCCGGCGCACGCGATGTCATGCTTGCCACTCGTGCGTTACGGGCCTTCTACGATGCCGACATTCAAATAAGCGGTGCCGATTCCGCCACGCTGCGTTAAAGACGCTGGGTTGGGAAAATAGGGACAGGTACCGTTTTCCCACTTTCTTAGTTGGAGCATTTTCTGCAATGGGAGCCTGGCGTTATGCGATGATTGCTGTCCCTCAAAGTGGGAAAACGGTACCTGTCCCTATTTTCCCAAAGGAAGTGTTTGTTTGTATGTCTTGGGTGATGGCTGCCGTTGCCTCGGCATTTTTTGCGGGCATAACTTCGATTTTGGCCAAGTGCGGCCTTTCCGAAACCGATTCTGATGTTGCCACGGCACTGCGTACTTTGGTGGTGCTGGTGTTTGCGTGGATCATGGTTGCCGTGGTGGGGTCGGGTGGTGCCATTGCGCAGATAACTCTGCGGTCTTGGCTGTTCCTCGCTCTTTCGGGCTTGGCAACGGGCGGTTCGTGGATCTGCTACTTCAAGGCGCTTTCCCTGAGCGACGTAAACAAGGTTGTTCCCGTTGATAAATCCAGCACCGTCATGGCGGTGTTGCTGGCAATCGTGCTATTCGGCGAAACGAGCCACTTGGAAGTGAAGCTTGTCGGCACCGCGGCGATTGCTGTGGGCACCTTCATGATGATCGAGAAGAAGCAGGGATCTTCGGGCCGACAAGGTCGTGCCTGGTTGGTGCATGCGCTGTTTGCGGCGGTGTTCGCCGCTCTCACTTCGGTGTTGGCGAAGGTGGGCATCGAGGGCGTTGAATCGAACTTGGCAACCGCTATCCGTACTTGTTTTGTGCTAGTGATGGCATGGGCAATTGTGGTAGGCAAGGGAAAGCTGTCGCAAGTGCGCCATGTTGATGTTCGTGAGCTAGGTTTCCTGGTGGCATCGGGCATTGCTACAGGTGCTTCTTGGCTGTTCTTCTATTACGCGATTTCAGCAGGTCAAGTAAGTGTTGTGGTGCAGGTAGATAAGCTTTCGATCCTTGTTTCCATTGCATTTGCTTGGATTGTGCTCGGGGAGCGTCTTTCGCCGAAATCGGGCGTAGGCTTGGCACTTATTGTGGCGGGTACGCTCGCCATGAGCGTTTGGACATGATTGGGAAAATAGGGACAGGTACCGTTTTCCCAATCATGCGTAGCGAAAAGAGCGGGGCCGCTTGCGAACTCCATAGCTTGCAAGTTGCCCCGCCCCCAAAGCGGGAAAACGGGACCTGTCCTTACATTCCCACCTATCTGCAGGTTGCAGGTTTCTTACTGGATGGCGTCGTATTCGCGCAGGATCTTGCCTAAATCGGTATTGCCAATCTTCTTCAGCATCAGGTCGAGTGCGGCTTTCTCCATAAAAGGCATGGCCATATCCGTGATAGGCTTCCCGTCGCGCAGCTTTACGCTGCTCATAAGCAGATCGCGAACATCGAAGGTGCTGCCCCAAACCTCAGGAACTCCGCGGTCGACATCGCACAAGGTGTACACAGCTTCCATACCAGTGCGCATGGAGTATTCGGTCGTGAAAATGGTATCGCGCGGTGTTTCGGCGAACTGTCCTAAGAAGGCGAAGTTCACGGCACCATCGGGTACCACGTCGGGTCGGTCTCCAGCGGCGCGCGGCATAAAGAATGCGGTGATGTAGGGCATCATCACGGGCACGGTGTTTGCGTGGTTGTGTGCCAATTCCTCGATTTCGTCTTCGGGTACGCCCATCTGCCACAGCCATTCCTGACAAATTTCTTCGCCGGTGCACTTGGTCATAGGCTTCTTAACGTAGTTGCCCTCTTCGTCGGGGAACAAGCCATAGACCCATATGCATAACTGATTTGAGGGTTGGGTGCGGAATTGCTGTTGGCGGTTGATTGTCCAGCTCATAAGCCAATTTGAATCGCGGCACGTTACGATACCGCCTGTTACCGTGTGGCCAGAGAAGGGGTCGCGCTTGCAGATCTTCTCGATGTAGGGAGGGATGGTTTCGTCGAGCGTGGTGACGGTGGCGCTCATCCACTTGCTTTTCTGCGGTTCTCCGCAGAAAACCTCGGGGTGCCCAAAGCTTGGGTCTTGCTTGGCGATGCGGCGCCATAGATCCCACCCGTTGCCAGGCTCGATGAGCGGGTTCCAGGCGGCGGTTTTTGTCTGCGAACCCATGGTGGAGCTTTCTACGCAGCCGCCGTTCGTTACGAATACCAGGTCGTTTTCGGTAAGGTCGATGATGGAGACTTCACCGTTATGGCTGGTGGTTATCCTGGTTGCCTGTTTCTTGTTGTTAGAGCTGTACGGGTTGCGCTTGAAATGTGCCTGCTGAATGCGTTGGATGGTGTCTTGCCCCGTGCCTGTTACTGCGCGTATCGGACCAGATTCGTTGGATATCTCGAACTGTATATCTTCAACTTTGGTATTCAGGTGAAATTGGACGCCCGCTCTTTGCAGATACTCAACCATTGGCAGGATCATTGACTCGTATTGGTTATAGCGGGTAAAGCGCAGGGCACTGAAATCGGGTAGTCCGGCAATGTGATGGATGTAACGCTTGATATAGAGTTTCATTTCCAGGGCGCTATGCCAGTTCTCAAAAGCGAACATGGTTCGCCAGTACAGCCAGAAATTCGAGTTGAGCACTTCATCATCAAAGAAGTCGGTGATTGGTCGATCGTAGAGTTCTTCATCGGGGGTGAAGAACAACTTCATGATCTCAGTGGCTGCTTTGTCGCTGAGGCCGAATTTGCCATCGGTATGGGCATCCTGTCCGCGATTTTCGGTGGCTCGACACAGGGAATAGTTCGGATCTTCTTTGTTCAGCCAATAGTACTCGTCGAGTACGGTAATGCTTGGATCTTCGATGGAGGGAATCGAACGGAGCAAATCCCACATTACTTCGAAGTGGTTGTCCATTTCGCGGCCGCCGCGCATCACGTAGCCTGTGCCGGGGATGTGGGCGCCATCGCAGGCGCCTCCCGGGAGTGCGTCCTTTTCAAGGATATGAATGTGGGTGGGCGGCATTTGTGCATCGCGGACCAGGTAGCATGCGGCGCTTAGTGCGGCAAGACCGGTGCCCACGATATAGGCGCTTTTGTGCTCAATTCCTTCAGGCTTCTTCGGGCGTGCGAAGGCTTCGTAGTTTCCGCTGGAGTAATACATGAGGTCCCCTCTCATTGCGTGCGGATGGTGGAAGGAGAAATTAGCTTGGTGCCGATTGCGAGATAGCCGAAGGAAGAGGCCAACCCTCGTTCGGTGTCTTTGCTTATTGGCTGGGAAATGCGATGTGGCTTTGTGCCGCATCGTTTTTCCTTTGCGTTTCTCCCTTTAGCCGCATTTTGAAAGAGTGCTTATTTCTGCGCTATAAGCAGGTCAGGGGTCATGTTTAGTTTTTTATCATTCAGATGGGATTGTAAGGCTAAGCAAGAGACGAAGATGTCCCGCAATGCGCTTTGGGAGTTTTAGGAGGGAATTGCATGGGCCTGTTGGGGGGGTCGCGTGGGCGTTGCCTGCTTTGGGTGGGCTGTCCTATCGGGCGAATCGCTCGATAGCGGTATCTATCGTGCCTTCCAGAAGCAATGCTACGTTGTCTACCAGCGTTTGTGGGGTGGTGGACATGTTGCTGCCAATCCATTCGAGAGTTACGCCGGCAAGCGCTTGGGCATAGAAGTCAGCTATGAAGTTGCGGCTTCGTTCGCCGACTTTAGCAAAGTTGGGCTGAGCCTCAATAACTCCTAGGATGAGCTTGCGGGTTGCTGGGAACAGGAAGCGCTCTACGCGCTCGCGGCTCATTTCCCGATAGATAGTCGTGATGAACGCTTTGTTCTGCTTAAGTTCTTCTAAGACGGCTCGGTAGCCTTCCTGCCAGGTGTCTACGGTTTGGGTTCCGCTTAGTACGGAGGCGGCATCTTCTTCGAGCGACCATTCAACCAAGTCGTAGATATCTTTAAAGTGGTAGTAAAAGGTCATACGGCTGGTGCCGCAGTCTTCGGTGATGTCGGCGATGGTGATCTTGGCGAGCGGTTTGGTTGCCAGAAGACGCTTCAACGATTGCTCAAGGGCGCGTTTAGTTAACGTGCTGCTCATGGTCCCCCCGCTTCCCCTTGGGTACATTTCCGATTGTGCAGTTGCATTGGTCAATGCCCCTTTGCCCCAGGGTCGCATTTTGTCATTGACGAAAACGATGCAACTCAGTATAACGCCAAATCAGGGTGTGGTGGCTGTTTGGGCTTGGGGCGGTTTTCAAGCTGTAATGTTTGCCGATAGATGCGGGCTTGGTTTTCTTTCGGGTGGGGGTTTCTTGCGGGATAGGAAGGGATTGCTGAATGGGGTTGGTACGGCTGCCGACGTAAAAAGGCGGGGCCTCTTGCGAACTCCATAGCTTGCAAGAGGCCCCGCCCCCAAAGTGGGAAAACGGTCCCTGTCTCTATTTTCCCAGCTTGGGCGACGGGTGCTGTGGCTACGAGGTACTGGCGCTTGAAAGGTCGTACACGGTTACGCCGTCTATCGTCAATGCTTCGAAATTTGCGGAAACCCATTCCGCAATTTCCTCTGCGGCGTTGGATCCTCCCATTTGTCCGCCTCCCATTCCTTCGCTGGAAATGTAGTAGCGCACAAGCCCTTCTTCAACGAAGCTTTTGAATTCGTCGAGCGTCGGTGCAGGGTCGGATCCGTTGAATCCACCGATGGCCATTACGGGAAGCTCGCTTGATAGCTGATAGCCGGCGGCGTTCTGGGAACCTGTGGTGGCTGCCGCCCAACGATACCCACTGGCGTTTTCCTTCAGCAATGCGGTGAGCTCTTCGTTGGAGCTGTTGTCCCCCAGCAGGTTTCCGCCTCCGTTGCCGCCACGCCCACCCCCGTTGTTTCCAGGGCCGTTTTGCGCTGGTTGGCTCATATCGCTCGGTTGGCCGCTGCCGGCTGTGGTTGGGCTGCCTGTGCTTGAGGCGGCATCTTCCTGGTTGCCCGATACGTCGCCGTTTTCGCTGCTTTGCGCAGTATCAGCTTCGTTTGGTTGGTCGTTAGCGTCTGTCTGACTGTTGGCGTTATCGCTAGGGGCTCCGCCGCCCATTCCTTGGGTGTTTCCTGGGCCTGCGGTGACGATGCTGCCGTGGTGGCCTTCCGCAATAGTACATCCCGTCCATGCGATGGGCGCCGTCATGAGAGCGACGAGCGCTACGGCAACGGTAAAACGCATTCCTTTGCGGGATGCGCGCGCCAGCTTTGCGTTATTGCTTTCACCGTGGCCGAGCAATGCGCAGATAAGACCCAATGCCGCAGAACCCGTGCCAGCGATCACGATCGCATAGGCAAGCCATGTCTGCCAGCCAGATTGTCGCACCAGCGCAAAGGCCCATACCGCGCTGATCGCAATCAGAATGGCGAAGGTTGCTTTGGCGGCGGCGTGGCGTCGCTGCTCCCAGAGCGATTGCAGGCAAACAGCGGTCAACACTGCAACTGCGGGTGCCAGCGCCACGGTGTAGTACTGGTGGAAGATGCCTGCCATGAAACTGAAGACGAGCCAGGTAACCACCAGCCAGGAGCCGAATACGGCGATGAAGGCCAAGCGCATTCGACATACTTCGGTAGCGTTTTCTAGGCTGAAAGCGTAATCGAGATTGCTCCCAAAGGTGCTGTGGGGCATATGGAAGGGCATTGCCGTCACAGTTGCCCTGCTTTCGCGATGGCACTTTTTCAAGGCTAATGCGGCTATGATCCCAACGACGATGCCGGCGAAGGCGAGCAACGCAAGCCAAGTTATTTGATCATTGAATCCGCTACTGAACAGGCGGAATATGCCAGTTTCTCCCCACATGCCGCCTTGAGCTGATCCTCCCGTAGAGCCGGGTACTACTGAACCGGTTTCATTGCCGGTAAGACGGCCAAGCCCGTTATAGCTGAAGGTGAGTTCAAGGAACGAATCAGTCTGCGATCCGCCGATGTAGGGCCGTTCTCCAGAAGGGACAACGACGGTCAGCAGTACCCACCATCCCGCGGAGACAATCATGCAGCCGAGCGCGATGACAGCATCAAGCAAGCGCCTGCGGATAGGCTCAGGGGAGCAAGCAAGCATCGCCAATGCGAATCCAGGCAAAACAAGGAAGACTTGAAGCTGTTTGGTAAGAAAGCCTAGGCCAACGAGAATGCCTGCTGCGGCGAACCAAAGGCTTCGTTTCTTCGAGCCGGTGCGTTCGGTGTCGAATTCGAGGCCGCGCATAAGGCAGCCCGAGGCGCCCAGCATGAGCAAAACCAGCAAGGCATCAGGATTGTTGAAGCGAAACATCAAGGCTGCAACCGGGGCGAATGCGAACAGCAAACCTGCTGTAATGCCAGCCCAGTTGCCCCAATAGCGTCGGGTGATGGCGTAGCACAGGTACGTGCAGCCAATGCCCATGAGCGCTTGGGGCAGCAAGATGGCAAACGAGCTGAGTCCCAAAATACGAACCGAAAGAGCCATGAGCCAAATAGCGGCGGGTGGCTTGTCTACTGTGATGGCGTTACCGGCATCGAGCGAACCCCAGAGAAACGCCTCCCAGTTTTGAGCTCCTGCCTGCGCGGCAGCGCTGTAGAACTCATTGGCGTAGCCCGAGGCGTCGAGGTTCCATAGGAAGATGAAGCTGGAAGTGATCAGCAGTAGGGCGAGTGCGATCCAGTCTGCGCGGGTGCGTTTTTGGACTAGCTGCGTTTGCAAAGGGCTGCTTTCGTCTATGCAACGGGGGTTTGCATATGCCTTGTTTCTTTGATGGGTCTTTGCGCTCTTGCCGTAGGCGCTTTGAGTGTCGTAGGTTACCGGAGTAGCATTTCTAGGCGAATCTATGCTCCGACCGTGACGGTTCGAGAAAGAAAAATGCTTCATCAGCCCTCGACCGCCTTCTGCTGATGCCTTGAGTGCGGGTTGTGGGGTGAGCCTTCCGGGGCGGTAGCGTTATCGTCTTCGGAAAGGGGAACGCGCGATGTGCTTCCAACGTAAGGGGCTGCGGTGACTGCTTCCCTCAAGCGGCGCATGCCCGCTAGATCTTTGCGCACCGTGTCGGCGATATTCACAGTGGAATTGGGGTCTTCTTCCCAGCGCACAGGAAATTCATTCATGGCAATATTCATGCGTTCGCCTAGCACTAAAAGCTCGGTGTCGAAAAACCACTCATTGTCTTTCACCAAGGGCAACAGGGCTCGAGCGGCTTCGTTGCTGATCGCCTTGAACCCGCACTGGGCATCGTGGAAACTGACGCCAAGGTAGGTTTGGAGCATGCGATTGTAGGTGCGGGAAATGAATTCTCGTTTGGGGCAACGCCGTACGTTTGACTGCGGCATCAGGCGCGACCCAAACGAGATATCAGCTGTGCCGTTCAGGATGGGACGTATCAGGTCGGGGATCTGCATGATGTCGGTAGATAAATCCACGTCAGTGTAGGCAAGTGCGTGCGCCTGCGAGCTGAGCCAAGCAACTTTCAGTGCACGTCCGCGGCCCTTCTCGGGGATGCGGACGGCGCGTACGTAGCCAGGGAATGTTTCGGTTAGGCTGCAGGCCAAAGACCAGGTTCGGTCGCTGCTGGCGTTGTCGGCGATAACCACCTGAGCCGATATGGGCTCGGGCAGGTTTTCCAGCACTTTGAGTTGCTCTACCAGAATCATGATGGAAGAACCCAACTCAACTTCCTCGTTGTAAACGGGAACAACTATGTCGGCGTCGAGCTCTTGCGGATCGCCAGCAAATAGCACTTGGGTAGGAGCGGCGTTCTCTTGGAGGGGAATATGATGCACGGTGGGGTATTCGGGGACGTTCATTGGGGATCCTTTCGCGAGGAAGATAGCCGTCGGACGTTTGCCTCTAAATGCTTAAAGAAGCAGCATTGCTTCCAGCTGCGGTTGCGGAACTGTTGGTGGAGCTGGTATTTGATGAGCTGCTGTCGCTTTGGCTGCCGGTGCCATCGGGCTCGGTAGTGCTGTTGGGCGCGCTGGGGACAGCTCCCCCAGAGGAATCCGCCGCTCCGCCATTGCCTGAAGCTCCTGGGACGTTTTGGTTGGATCCGCCGCCATCTTGCCCGCCAGGTTGCTGCATGCTGTTTTGCTGCATTCCTCCCGTTTGCGAAGATCCGTTGAGCGCAGTGGATAGGCCGCCTCCTATTACGCCGCCCAATATCCCGCAGACAAGGGAAAGGGCGCAGGTTAGGCCAACAAGTTGCTTTTTCGTCTTTGAGGAAAACGAACCATTGCTGTTGGGTGCCCCTTGCTGTTGCGTGCCATAGCTGTTTGCATGCGCGGCCTGTGAGGGCGGGACGTAGCCACATCCTCCCTCGCTGCTTGCGTTGGGGTTGCTTTGCGATTGGGGCTCAGCGATATACGTTTGCCTGTCGTCGCGCTGCTGAGTGATGTTTCTTTCATCCATGGGATGCTCCTTTCGGTGTGTTCTGCAAAAAGGACCGTTGGCGGCTTAGCTGTCGGGTTGAGCGGTTATGCCCTTGGGTGACGTTTGCGGAGGCGGTTTTGCTTCCAGCGCACCTTCCTTCTTCTGGCATGAACGGCTCTTCCCGCCGAGTTCCAGCTTTGGCAGCCTTTGCCTTTCGGCGAAATGCGGTGTGTTCTGGGTTTGTTGTACCGCCTGAGCGGGCCTACCTTGTCCTGAAATGGCAACATTAAAGAAGGACTAAGGTTTCACCTGGGGATTTATGGTTAAGTGCCGGTTTCCTTTAAGGTTTGGTTAAGGCTGCTGCGGTATTATTCAGGCCAGAGAAAACCGTTCGTGCGTTCTTTTTCGGAGCGTCGTTTGCAGAGGAAAGCAAGGGAACTATGAGGGTTTTGTTTGCAGAAGATGAGCGAGCGCTTTCGCATGCGCTCACTACTATTCTTGAACGCAATTCGTATGAGGTGGAAGCCGTATACGATGGGTCCTCCGCGCTGGATTGCCTGCTGGGAAATGAATACGATGTAGCCGTGTTGGACATAATGATGCCGAATATGAATGGCTTAGAAGTGCTGCGATTTGCGCGCGCTCAGGGCGTCCGTACGCCAGTTATCATGCTTACTGCCAAAGGAACGATCGACGACAGGGTTGAAGGGCTCGATGCGGGCGCGAATGATTATTTGGTAAAGCCCTTTTCGGCCAAAGAGCTTATGGCACGTTTGCGGGCGCTTACCCGTCCCGCAAATGCGTTTGACGCGACGCCTCTTTCTGTGGGCAACGTTATGCTCAATCGTTCAACATGTACGCTTTCAGGCCCTACGGGCGAAGAACATTTGCCCAACCGTGAATACCAGCTTATGGAGCTGTTTATGGAACATCCTGGTGAGCTTCTTTCCATGGGGCGATTGCTCGATTGCGTGTGGGGCACCGATGCTCCCGAAGATGCCAATGTTGCCTGGGTGTACATTTCGTACCTTCGCAAAAAGCTTGGGCAAGTGGGTGCTGATGTTCGAATCAAAACGTCTCGCAACCAAGGGTATTCGCTGGTATGCGATGAGTCTGTTTCCGATACACTCGGTGAAGGTAGGGCTTGCTGATGGATATGAGCAAGCGCCTTCGTCGCAAGTTCATTCTGGTCGCTATGGCGTCGGTGGTGGTGGTGCTTGCGGGCATCATTGCTGCCATCAATGTGGTGAATTACTGCGATGTATGCAATCAGGCCGATGCCAGGTTGCTTCTCATACAGCAAGACAGCGGCGCCTTGGAAAATGAGCAACAGCAAGATCCGGACAATGCAGGCTCGGGAGGTTCTGGCGAAAGCACTGAGGCAGATGGGGAAGCGGATCGTTCTTCCGCCGAGACTGCAGGAGGACAAAGCCCGGTTGGCAATTCTTCCGATGCAGGTGTTGATTCCGATGGGGCGGATCGGCAAGGTGTCGGGAGTGGGGGCTTTGTCGGTGCGGGCGGCACAGGCAACCCGTCGCAAGGCTCTTCCCCCGAAGGCGATGGCTCGAACGACCCCGATCTAAAAAGCGCGCCAGGTTCAAGCGGTGTGGGCCAGCCGGCAATAACCCCTCGAGGCAACGTTGCGGAAGTGCCTTTCGAGTCCCGCTACTTTACGGTTCAGCTTGCATCGGATGGCAGCGTTGCTTCGGTGAATACCGAAAAGGTTGCGGCGATATCGACTGACGAGGCTGCCCAAATGGCTCAGGGCGTGAAGGCTGGCAGCACGGGTTTTGTGGGCGCTTATCGTTACCAGGCGGTCCAGCAAGAAGACGGAACCGTGTGGTGCATTTTCCTTGATTGCTCGCGTGATTTGGGTAACTTTGCTTCGTTTTTAACGGCGAGCATCGTTATCAGTCTGGCTGGGTTGGTGCTGGTTTTTGCGTTGGTGTTTGCGTTGTCGCGCATTGCGATCCGCCCAGTGATGGAAAGCTACCAAAAGCAGAAGGAGTTTATTACCGACGCTAGCCATGAGATCAAAACGCCTTTGGCGGTAATCTCGGCAGCAAATGAAGTGCAGGAAATGGAGCAGGGCGAAACCGAGTGGAGTCGCAGTATTGCCGAGCAGGTTAGGAGGCTGAGCGCCTTAACAGAGCAGTTGGTGCAGCTTGCGCGCATGGATGAGGGCGCCGCGGGCTTTTCGAAGGGGGATGTAGATTTTTCTTCCGTCGTTGCCGAGGCTGCCGATCCCTTCAAACAGGTTGCCGAACAACGCGGCAAATCGCTTTCGCTCGAAATCGATCCCGAGGTACGGGTGCAGGGCGACTCCCCGGCGCTTGCTCAAGTAGTGGAGTTGCTGCTTGATAACGCAACGCGGTATGCGAAGGAAGGATCGCAGATCGAGCTCAGCTTGCATAAGCGGGGGCGAAAAGCGCAGCTTGTGGTCTCGAATGAGGTTGACCGCATGCCCGAAGGGGATCTTGATCGCCTGTTTGAGCGCTTCTACCGCGACGATTCGTCGCGCAGTTCGCAGACTGGCGGTTCGGGTGTGGGGCTTTCGGTGGTGCGTTCCGTTGCGGAAGCCCACGGCGGCAGCGCCAAAGCCAGCTCACAAGGAGATCGCATCCTCTTCACGATTACGATTTTGGGGAAATAGGGACAGGTCTCATTTTCCCACCCAAAAGAAGGGCATCGCATGCGACGGAATTCGCAAGCGGTGCCCTTTCTTTACGCCTACGCAAAAGTGGGAAAAAGCGGACCCATCCCTATTTCCCCAGGGCGTCTTCAGCGGACTGGTTGTGGTTGCGAGGTGTTCAATGGGTTTGTGTTTGCTTAGCTCTATTCGGTGATCAGCTCATCGCTTTCGCTGCGTGTGCTTCTTCCTTCAGGTATTCAGAAAGGGCAGCACTGTCTTTTTTCGTTTTGATTTTCAATGCAATGGGGCATAGAAGTAGGGACAGTGCTACAGCACCTGTGGCGAACAGGAGCAACATGTCCATGTTGCTCATTAGTACGCCAACATTGCCTCCGCTCATAACCTCGCGCAGGCCGTCGATTGCGTAATAGAACGGCAGGAACGGTCCGGCGGCAACTGCCACGTTGCTGCCTAGTTGGGCGGGCATTGTGCCTGAGCAAAATACCAGTTGCACGGCAACCAGCAGTATCGAGAATGCTTTTCCGATGATGTCGAACAGATTGAAAAACTGCATGATGAGCATGAATGACACGCTGATGACCAGCAGCGATAGCGCCATCATGCCCATATTGGTGGTCGGAAGGCCCAATGCCTGCGCACCGAAGAAAACGACTGCAACTTCAAAAACCGAAAGGATCAGGTACAGCGGCCAACGTCCGATGACGGCAGCAAATCGGCGCTCAGCAAGTTCTTTTTTTGAAGGGAAGGCGCTGAAGACGAAAAAGATCATAAGCGAGCCGAGCCAAAGTCCCATCACCAGGAACAGCGGTGCGAAGCCGTATCCGAATTTATCCAAGTTGCCATAGACATCATCTTCAACTATTGCCGGATTAGCAGTGTAGCTCGCAAGGCTGTCCGTGCTGTCCGTGAGGGAGTTGCCTATGGTCTGCGATCCGTCTCGTAGGCTGTTGGTTAGCTCACTGGCGCCGTCGCTTGCGATCAGCAGCCCGCTGGTAAGCTTTTGGCTGCCGTTCTGAAGTTCGCCAGCGCCGCTGGTCAGGCTCGCGGCGCCGTTTTGTGCGTTCTGGGCGCCGACGGAAAGCTCGCTTACTGCTTGAGTGTATTGGTTTATGCCGGTATCCAGTGTTTGGTACTGGCTGCTCAACGAATCGATGCCGCTGTCGACTTGCTTATAACCGCTAACTGCGGAGGTGAGTGCCTGATATGCCCCTGCCTGCGAGCTCGCGGCAGCAAGTTTTTCCGCTGCAGCGGAAACTTGCGCGGCATTAATTTGAGAGGGATCCTGCCCTTGTTTGGTTGCGGCAATTACTTGGGTGGTGTATTCCTGTAGCGCCAGGGCGTAGTTTTGCTTCAGCTGAGGGATTGCACTGGCTGGATCGCCTCCGTATGTTGCGGAAATGCTGTTGACTTTGTCTTCGAGGCCGCTTCGGTAAGCGCTGGAACCTTGTGCCAACGTCTCGATGCCGCTGGCAATGGAGGCGGATCCAGAAACCAGTTTATCGCCGGAATCTTCCATCTGAGAAAGCCCCGAGTTCAGCTGCCCCAGCCCGTCTTCCAGTGCCTCGGACCCGCTTTTCAGAGTCTCTAGATTGTCGGTTATGGCGCTACTGCCTTCGGCGGCTGAATCGATGCCATTGCCAAGCTGCTGTGATCCGTCGGCTGCGTCGGCTAGGCCATCCTTGGCGTTCACGAGGCCGTCGAGGTAGGCTTTCGAGTATTGATCGGTAATGCTCTGATTGATCTTTTCTTCCAGCGCGCTTTCGATGCGGCTAGAAAGAGAGGTGAGCATGTAATTCTTCCGGGCATTTTTGAAAAATACTACGTTCGCTTGCTCGGGTTCCTTGATCTCACCTGCGGCTACATGCTTCGAGAAATCCTCAGGAATCACAACGGCAAGATTGTAATCGGTGTTTTCCAAGCTCTGATCAAGTAGGCTTTCGTCCTCGATGGTCCATTTTGCATCATCGTTGTTGGTGATGTTCTCGACCAATTCATCGCCTAAGTTGCGTTCTTCTCCGTTCAACGTGGCGCCAGCATCTTGGTTGATGACGGCAATGGGAAGTTCCTTCATGCGCTCGTATGGGTCCATGAAAGTGCCGAAGTACAGCAGAGCAAAGCATGCCACGATCAGGGGGATGGCAATAAGCGCCGCATAGGTTAAAGGTTTGTTGAATGCTGTCTTGAAGGCGTCTTTCAGAATGTCGAGCATGGGGCCCCTTGTCCATTCGCGTTCCTGTGAACTTTATAACCATACAGTTGTAATAAAATGCGGGATATAGACAATTTTTATACAGATGTATGAAAAGGCAGACATATGGGAAAGGGCAGTAAATCAGCTCGCACGAAAGTGGCTTTGGCGGATGCTCTAGTGGCTTTGGCGCAGGAGAGTCCCATCCGCAAGATTACGGTGGGTGCAGTGGCTAAACGCGCGGGTGTTGACCGACAGACGTTCTACTATCATTTCGAAACGATGGACGAACTGGTGCATTTTGTGAGCGAGCGATTGGTTTCGCGGTTGGTGGAAAAAGCATCGGGACCCACCGAACTCCGTCAGATGTTCCATGCGGCGGTTGATTTTGTGGTTGAGAGCAAGGATCTCCTTCTGCCGTTGCTTGAACACATGGGCAGGATTCCTTTGCGTGAGGTGTTTTACGGAAAAGTGAATGGCATGTTCGAGAAACGCGGCCGTGAGCTTGTTGCTGAATTGGGCATTAGCGTTTCTGAGCAAGATTTGGCATTTGCCCTCGAATACTGCCAGTATGCCAGCGTATTCTTGATGCTAGACGTGGTTACGGGAAATGAGGTTTTGCCGACAACTGCCGGCGAGTTGGCAGACCGCCTGAACGATGCCTTCGAGCAGCAGATAAGAGGCCTGTGTCTAAAGGAGCAGCGAATTATCTCATGAGTGCCCCGACGGGTTAGTGGTGTGTAGAGGAGATGGCTGTTGGTTGGTGCGGTGCATGCAGCGCTCAACCGGTTTTGATGAAAGGATCTTCTTATGATGATCATCGATGAGCCGTTTGCGGCTCCTGAGCTTATCGAATATCTGGAGGGCAGCCGAGAGCCGGTACTGGCGAACGGCATGGCTGACAAAATCCTTGAGCGCCATAGCATCGAAACGCTGGGGGACGAAGAATTCGCTGCGCGCGTAAATGCAGGTGAGCGATTTATTTGCACCTCGGAAAATGCTTTTGGTTGGGTTGCTCGGCACATTGAAGACAAAACTGTAACGGGTGCCATTGCCATATTTAAGGACAAAGCGCGTATGCGTAAATTGCTGGCCCCCATGTACCCAAACCTTGAGTATCGGGAAATCCCTACGACGCAGCTCAGGGAAATACCCTTTGAAGACTTGAGCATGCCTTTCGTGTTGAAGCCCAACGTGGGCTATTGCAGTGTGGGAGTGTATGTTGTCGAATCGCGCCAACAGTGGGACGCCGCTCTTGCCGATATCGATGAAAACTTGGCAGTTTGGCGTTCTCGGTACGCCGAAAGTGCTTTGGGCGAAGGCTCTTTTCTCATCGAGTCGTATTTGGAGGGTGCCGAATTCGCGATCGATGCCTTCTTCGATGGAAACGGCGAAGCGGTGGTGCTCGATGTGCTTCGTCATGAATTTGCCAATGCCGCCGACACGAGCGATCGCTGTTACATAACGGGCGCTTCGGTGATCAATGCGTATGCTTCGGATTTTGCTTCGTGGCTCACGGAAGTGAACGGGTATGTTGGCGCTAAGAACTTTCCTGTTCATGTAGAAGCTCGCATGAACAACGGTGTGATTACGCCTATCGAGTTCAACCCGCTTCGTTTTGCGGGCATCTGCGGCACAGAGGTTGCCTATCATGCTTATGGTTTCCATACGTACGATTATTTCTTGCGTGATATAAAACCCAATTGGAACGGACTGCTGAAAGGCAAGGAAGGCAAGCTGTACTGCATGGGTTATCTTCCTGCTCCTGAAGAATTGGCGGCAGGGAAGTGCGCCTTCGACTACGATGGCTTCCTCTCACGCTTCGGGGGCCTTCAGACATTCCACCGTTTCGATCCTCGGGAAACGGGCGCTCTAGGCTTCATTTTCCTAGAAACCGAAGAAAGCAGCGAAACCGAGCGAGCCTTCCTCCGCGAAGCCGACCTAACTCAGTTCTGCCTGGGAATATAGGGACAGGTCCCATTTCCCACTTGAAGGGCATTGTCTGCAGCATGCGCAGAAGTGCCTTACTACGCAACAATGCCCCAGCCTGCATGAGTTTGCGGATGCGGGCTGGGGCTTCTTGCCTCAGGAGGGTTGCACCGAGTGCGTTTTGATGGTGTTTAGTATGCTCCAGAATAGATTCTGCTCAAAATAGTAATTACTTTCATCTAGCTATAGACCCAATCTATGGTGCAAAAACGATTTGGGAAAATAGGGACAGGTCCCATTTTCCCACCAGGGTGCCAGATAGGGCGATTCTGGCGAACCCCCCCTGATCTCTGCCAACTATGCTCATTGAAGCGTTAGGGCTATCGTGCCATACTGTTTCCAGGCAAAGGCTTATTGTGCCTTTATGAAATCCTAAAAGGGGATGTCTTTTTGGTCATTGTTCTATAAAGAACGCGCAACCGAATAAAACGCTCGTACTCCATTTTTGTGTACGCCGATACCGATACGGATCAAAGTAAGCGTTCCGTAATTGGCCTTTCTTTTTGCGGCCTGTTTCCTTTCTATGGGGCTATTTCCTATAGATATCAAGCGGATGCGGCTTATGCGGTGCTGCGTTTTCGTTGCGCGATTCTCTTGGTCTGTTTTTTGATTCGCCAATACGTTCTTTATAGAAAAGGAAATAACCATGCAGTTCCCAAAAGCGAACAGCTTCTCGCAAGATATTGTTTTGTCCAAAATAATGGGACCCAACCCACTTAAACTGTGCGAGGAGATGCTGCTAACCACTAATGAAATTGTTGGCACCGAGACTGTTTCATCGAGTTCCGTCGTGCTGGATTTAGGTAGTGGCACCGGAATCACCACGGCATTGTTAGCTCGAGAATTCGGATGTGTGGCTTATGCTGCTGACCTTTGGAGCAACCCGACCGAGAACATGCGTTTTTTCGAAAGTCTCGGATTGACCAATCGGCAAATTATCCCTGTCAAAGCCGATGCGTCGGAAGGTTTGCCCTTTGCGGAAGAGTTCTTCGACGTGGTAGTAAGCGTTGACTCGTATAACTATTTCGGCCGCAACGTGGAATATCTGGACACAAAGCTTCTGCCGTATGTGAAGCAGGGAGGGATCGTCGCGCTGTGCTTTCCCGGCATGAAGCGCGATTGCCACGTTAACCCGCCAGCGTGCTTGACCGCGTCGTGGACTCCCGATCAGCTGGATTTTATTCACGATATTCCCTGGTGGAAGGCTATTTTTGAGCAATCGGAAAATGCCGACATCTTGGGAATGCGGGAAATGCAGTGCACAGTGGAAGCGTGGGCCGATTGGCTTTTATGCGACAACGAGTATGCACAATGCGATGCTTCGGCAGTGAAGGCTGGTGCGCTAGCGTATCTCAATACCATCATGGTGGTGTTGCGTAAGAAGTAGCATTGAAGTAAGAAGGGGAGCTCGGTTTCATTCCGAGCTCCCCATTGCATTATTTCGGATACGAGTGTGCTTAGGCTAGGAGCTCTCCCAGATGGCGGCACGCATCGGCTGCTTCATCGTCGGGGTAGTCTTTGGCAATTACGGTTTCAACGGGTTGTACGCCAGCTTCTTCAGCGCGCTGCACCCAGTAGTCCATCCATTCGCCGTTGTTCCAGTCGTATGATCCGAAGAATCCAACTTTCTCACCGGCCATCAGGGGTTCAACCTCATCATACATGGGAAGGAACTCGGTGTCTTCCAGCTCTTCGTCGCCCATGGCGGGGCATCCGAAGGCGAAGGCATCGAATTCGGCTACACGCTCAACGCCGAAGTCGGCTGCTTGGATGATAGTTGCGGTGCCACCTTTGGTCCCTACGCCTTCAGCCACGAAGTCGGCCATGGCTTCGGTGTTGCCAGTACCGCTCCAATATACGATTGCTACGTTGCTCATGAGTTGCTCCTTGTTTTTGGGCCGACGGGGTTACTAACTTTTGGTCGGCCGCGCCATTGGTTTCAAAAAGCAAGTTAGCATAGGCTAACTTATAGTCAAGGGAGAGTTTGCTCAACGGTCGACTGGGAATATAGGGACAGGTCCTATATTCCCACCTCCCGTTGTTGGTCGCCGACCCTGGCCCAGACGCTTATGCGGTTTGCTGTCGTAATGCTGGCTCGTCATACTTTGATGCGAGCATTAGTTCTAGCAACGGTATCACCAAGAAAAACGCTACGTGTACTGCGCGGTGGACACTTGAAACGTGAAAAGCTGATACGGTAAGCTTCACTCGGCGACAAAAAGCGGAAGGACACTGTTTCTTCCAAACGGAAACCCGTTAGCTCTTTCTCAAAATTCGGCACGTGTGCTGCGCTAATATAGCTAGCTAAAGCACGTAACCGCCCATTATGCGGCGGAACCTCCCAGGAGTTGTACATGGTTAAAGCCAGAAAAACTCGGGGGGGGGCAGCTTAACTCGAGAGCAGTTTCTCCTTCGTGAAATACGCATAGTCGCCGCCCTGCGGCTGCAGGGTTTAACCGACGCGGAGATAACGGCCCGCGCGGTAGAAGGGAATCTGTTCCAATATCCCAGTGCCACTAACCTTCGCCGTATTGCGCGTACGTGCCTGTGTCGGCTCGATGCGCTCGAGGTTGGCGTTCCTGACGTTGCCGAAAAGCTCACTTGTCTCGTTGCAAACGGTTTGCCCGAACAGGCGTCCCAGACGAATATGTATGCGCTTATGCTGACGTATCCGCTGGTGGGCAAGTTCATGACGGAAGTGGTTGCCGAGCGCTTGCAACAAGGCGAAGCCGAGCTTACTCGTCAAGACATCAATGCATTCTTCACGCGCCTTCAGGTTGAAGACGCGAAAGCCGCCGCTTGGACGGAAGCCACCGAAAAGCGCATCAAAAGCACGCTCGCCAATTGCTTAGCGCAGGCGGGCTATTTGGAAAAACGCACTTCAACAAGGCTCCAATGCCCACTCTTAAGCGAAGAAGTAAAAGAGTGCATCATCGCTAACGGCGATGTGCGTCTACTGCCCGCATTCGGCGAAAGCGGGGTGTGCTAAGTGCCCGCCTCGAAGCAAGACAATGCTGCGCAAAACATCGTTGCGCAGCATTCCCGTACTGCTCGCGCTCAACGCGATTTCGACAGTCGTTGCAAGTTGCTGCGTCAACGCCTAGCTGAAGAAGACTTTCTTTCCAACTAAGGAGCGGGGATGTTCAAGCGTGGGGTATATGACAATCTTCGTCGTTAGAAGCCAGTGGCGAAGAGCTCATCTAGACAGCCGAACATCCAGGAGTACATTTCCGCAAGTTTGTGGTTGCAATAAGGGACTCCGTTTCTTTGATCGACTCATTCCTTTTTGCATGCGGTAAAATTTGCGTGTTTGGACATTGTTCGAGCTGATATTGCATATTTTCGATTATAGGGACAATTTAGCTTTACAGACTGCTTTTGTGCTTGAGTTTCTGGGGCGTCTCAAGCAAGAAAGAGGTTTTTCATGGTCAAAAATGGGTTTATCGCAAAAACGAAAACTACGCTTGTTGTGTTACTTTCGCTTCTGATTGTGGGACTCGTCTCGGGTACAGCTTTTGCGGCGGAAGCGGCGAAGGACAATGTTTTGAAAGAAGGCGTAGCCTCGTATAGTGAGGTCAAACTAGTTGAGTTTCCGAATTCGACGAAGAAGATCCTCGTGTTTACCGACGATGATAGCGCAGCTAACGAATGGTCGGCTGGCAGGCTTTACTGCAGTTTTTCAAGCGACGGGGATTCATTCGCAGTGCCGAAAGCCTTAAAGGATGACGGAACTTGGGATATGCAACCGTTTGTGTATGTTGACGGAAATGTGGCGGTTGTTACTTGGACGGACGCAAATAAAGGCTTCGACGAAAACACGACAACGGATGCCATGGTTAGTTCCATGGGCTTGTCTATTGCCATCGTTGATTCGAACGGTAGCGTGAAATCGCATAGCTTTATGGGAGGCGGATTGGAGGATACCTTCTATTTCGGCTCTCGTGTTGCAAAAAGCGGTAGCAAACTTCTTGTTACCTGGGTTGCTTGCACCAATAGTGAGGATGTCGGTAGGACGTATAGGATCGAGGGGCTATATTATGATCCCGAAACTGACGGATTTCAGTCAATCGACGGTTCGGTTGACGCAAACGGGAATCCGAAACCGGCGGTTTTTGTGGAAGACGATAAGTACATCCCTTCGTATTCTGTTGCTGAGATAAACGGCTCTGTAGCCATTCTTTTCGAGGAGGCTACCGACGGGACGCAATTCTCCGATGTTCTTCGCAACGCAGTATACGGTGGTCTTTCCCCAAGAGGCGATGAAGCGGTTAAAACGAAGCAGCTAAAGCTTGTTTCAGCTGCCGATGGTGTTGCTCGAACCGTTGCTTTGGCAAATTCGAATCCTTCTGTTGTTGAATCCGATTTGCCTGAATTAGCTTTCTACAGTTCGGGGACTATCTCGAAAATCAGTGGTTTCTCTAGCGGGGCTGAGGGCTTTTCAACAAGTAAAATCGCTGACGTGTCTAGAACGGGAAGCGTACGATACGAAATCATTTCGAAAGATGGATCTGAGCTCTATATTGCAGCATACGATCCGGCCCAACAAGATATTCGCCTGTATTATCGCGATGGCTCATCAAGCGGGATGACCTTGTTGCCGCTTGGTATGCGCGGTGAAGATGGCATCGCGTTTCCTACGGAGCCATCCATCATTCTTTCATCGTCGGGCCGATTGGCTTCGTTGTGGGCCAAGGGGCCAGTTGGCGATCGCTCGAATATCGCTTTGGTATATTCCGAGTATGAACAGCAGGAGCTGCAGAAAGCCGATTATGGTGCAGTAACCGAGGCGATTAATAAGGCAACTGCGCTGAACGCCGAAGAGTATGTTGATTTCTCTCCTGTGACAAATGCAGTAAGCGCCGTTGTGTATGGCAAGTCCTATGCCGAACAAGTTGAAGTTGATGCTTATGTGGCGGCTATCAACGATGCGATTAGCGCTTTGACCTTGCGTGGTGCCGACTATGCAGCAGTCGATGCATTGGTGACAAAGGCGCAAGCCCTTGATGCTGATTTGTATAAAGACTTCTCTCCGGTTTCCGCCGCAATAGGCGCAATTGATCGAAGCAAGACCATTAGGGAGCAGGCGGAAGTTGACGCTATGGCGAAAGCTATCGACGACGCAATGGCTGCATTGGAGTATAAGGATGCGGATTATTCCAAAGTTGATGAGGCTATCGCTAAAGCAGGTGCGCTGAATAAGGCTGAGTACAAGGATTTTTCGACGGTTGAGCTAGCTGTAGCATCAGTTGTTCGGGGCAAGAACATCACTGAACAAGATTCTGTTGACGCTATGGCGAAGGCGATTGAAGATGCTATTGATGCGCTTGAAAAGAAAGCGGGAGATGACGATGCGGGACAAGTCGACGTAGGTAAAAAATCAGAGTCTGAAGAACCGCAAGCTAGTGATGAGGGTTCATTGACGGATGCCGATTCTCAAACCGGGGATAGCGATACTTTTATGTTTCTGATTGCGCTTGTTTTCCTTAGCGGTGCCAGCGCTGTCTTTTCGAGGATTATGGGCGGAAGAGCAAGACGCTGCAAACGATAAAACGGATTCTTTTAATGCGACTGTTGAAAACGGCAGTCGCATTTTTTTTGGCGTTGAAAAGGTTTGCGTTCATCAAGATTTTGTATAAAAAGCAGGGCGTAGTCTTCCCTTAGCACGTTAAAGTCCCTTGAAAAAGTTGCAGATTTCTGAAAAAGTCGTTTGAAAAAGTTGAGCAAACGGCAAAAAGTCCCTTTGAAAAGTTTACAATTCTAGAAAAAGTCGTTTGAAAAATATTGTTTTGGCTGGTAAATGGGGTGCTTATGCTAAAGCGAAAAATCATTGACCAACTTTCAGATTGGAAAGCCGATTCTAACCATAAACCCATAATTCTCAAGGGCTGCAGGCAGTGCGGTAAAACGTTTGCCGCACTGCATTTTGCCTCGGAAAATTACGAGAACGTTATCTATATAAACTTCTTCGAAAACCCTGGCGCCAAGGACATCTTCGCAGGTTCTTTGGAGGTCGACCACATCGTTATGATGGCATCGGCGTATTTAACCCCGTCAGCAAATTTTGTTCCGGGAAAAACGGTGTTGGTATTTGACGAAATCCAGGAGTGCCCCCAGGCTCGCACCGCCCTTAAGTTCTTCTGTCTTGACGGTCGTTACGATGTTATCGGAACGGGCTCTCTTCTGGGTGTGGCCGGTTATGGCGAGATGCCCGCTTCGGTGCCGGTTGGCTACGAAACCGTTATCGATATGCACCCGCTTGATTTCGAGGAATTCTGCTGGGCAAATGGCATAAACGAATCGGTGGTTGAGCTGCTGCACGGTTGCTTGGAGCTCGAGTCTCCTGTCCCTCTGGCAATCCATTCTCGTATGAGGAGTTTGTTTCTCGACTACGCGGTGGTTGGCGGCATGCCCGATGCGGTTCAGTCATTCGTTGAAAACCACGATATGTCCAAGGTTCTCCAGATTCAGCGTGATATTGTCCGTGCGTACGAAGACGACATGGTTAAATATGCGCCTTCGGCGGACAGACCGCTTATCAGGCAGTGTTTTCAGTCTATTCCGCGCCAGTTGGCTAAGGAAAACAAAAAGTTTCAGTATTCCCTTGTTAAGAAGGGGTCGACCTCAGCCCGATTCGCGGGCAGCCTTCAGTGGGTTGAAGATGCGGGCATAACAGTGCGTTGCCGTAATCTTTCCATTACCGAGCTTCCCTTGGATGGGAATGCGATTGACGATCAATTCAAGGTGTACATGGCAGACACTGGTTTGTTCATAAGCATGCTGGAAGACGGAACGCAGTTTGATGTTTTAAATGGCAACCTTTTCGGATATAAGGGCGCTATTTCCGAGAACCTTATAGCAGATGTTTTCTCAAAGATGGGGCGTGAGCTTTACTATTTCCGCAAGGATTCGGGGCTCGAACTGGATTTCGTGATTCGCTACAAGGGGCGTTGCGTGCCCGTGGAGGTAAAAGCGAATGATGGCAACGTCAAAAGTTTGAAGACGGTGCTGAAGCATCCCGAGAAGTATCATGTTGTTTCGGCCGTAAAACTCGCCGATTTGAACGTTGGTCGAACCGACACGATTTTGACCTTGCCACTGTATATGGCGTTTTTACTTACTGATAGGTGATGCCCCTGCCGTCTTCTGGCTTCCTGCTGATTTGTCTCGCGTTCCGCTACAATGGTGCTTCGATATGCTAACTATCAAAGCGCAGGTAGTGCGCTTGTTTGAAAGGGGATATTGTGCCCGCTCAGTGCAATCTCATCATCGACTCTTGCTGCGACCTCCCATTGGAACTCGTCCAACGAGAGGGCGTTCAGCTGATCGATTTCAACTACATCATTGACGATAAAACGTTCAAGGACGATTTCTATCAGTCCGTAACGCCCAAGGAGTTCTACGACAACATCCGAAACGGCGCTACTCCAAGCACCTCGCAGGTTGCACCCGCCGAAACGGAAGCCGCTTTCCGTAATGCTATTGAATCGGGCGTTCCCACGGTATACCTCTGCTTTTCCAGCGGCCTTTCCAGCAACTACAGTACGGCTTATGCCATTTGGAGCCAGCTGAAAGCCGAGCACCCCGAAGCGCCTATCTATATCGTAGATCTTCTTATCGGCTCTACCCCTGAAGGCCTGTTGGTGCTGGAAGCTTTGCGTCAGCGCGAAAGCGGACTTACCGCCGAAGAAATGGTTGCCTGGGCGGAAGAAGCACGCTATTTCGTGCAGACCCTGTTCATGGTTGACGACCTCGACGCTCTTCATCGTGGCGGTCGCATCCCCGCTTCGGTTGCTTTCGCAGGCTCCAAGCTCGACTTGAAGCCGCTGCTGAATTTCGATACCAATGGCAAGCTTTCTCTGGCAGGTGCATCTCATGGTCGCAAGAAAGGCCTGAAGCAACTGGCTTCCTTCTACGAGAAGGCCCATGCCGAAAACAGCAACTTCGCTCTTATTGGCCACGCTGATTCGGAAAAAGACGCCGACAGGGTTTGCGAGCTGCTCGCCAAACAAGACGATTCCATCACGGTTATCAAGCACAACATCGGTGCTACCATCGGCAGTCATGTTGGTGCCGGCATGGTGTCTATCTCCTTCTGGGGCGAGGATCGCCGCGAGGCACTTTCCGTTGCTGACAAAATTGCCCGCAAGGTGCGAAAAGGGGAGTAGATCTTATATAAAGGGCGATTAAACCCTTCATTTTAGATTTTCGGCAGGCCGCAACTTCTGCGTGAACCGTGCTTTCGAATTTGGGCTAAGAAATGGAAAACCTAGTTCGAAAGATGCGGGTCACTACGAGTTGCGGCCTTTCTCTTTTTACATAAGAGTATCCCCGGCGTTTCTGTCCGGCGTCTTTTTCTTTTCGAAACAGCGCTTTGCGCTCTTTACGAGGACTAATTTACGGTTTATCATATGAACAGTTATTCACATATGAAAGGATCAAAGATGGCTGAAGAGGAACCGAACGAAGCAAAGCAAGCTCATCGCAGCGTCTCTTCAGGAATCGAAAGCGCTTGTGGCTGCGGCTGCGATGCTGCCGATGAAGCTGTCGACATGATGCCCGACGAAGAATTGCTCTACGATTTGGCCGACTTGTTCAAGGTATTTGGCGACACCACGCGCATCAAAATTCTTTACTCCCTTATGACGAAGGACCGCTGTGTTGCCGATTTAGCGGAGGAGATCGGTGCGACGCAAAGCGCCGTTTCTCATCAGTTGCGAACCTTGAAGCAAAGCCGCTTGGTTCGTGCGAAGCGCGACGGGAAGAACGTGATCTACTCGCTTTCTGACGATCATGTTCACACGATGCTCGCTCAGGGAATGACGCATATCTGCGAATAGACAGACCACCGTGCGGGCTGTCTGCCCAAAGGGGAATCTTTTCAGGAAAGGAAATAGCCATGCGTAAGGTATTCAAACTGCAGGATCTTGATTGCGCTAACTGCGCCGCAAAGATGGAAGACGCTATCAAGAAGATCGACGGCGTAAACACAGCATCGATGAGCTTCATGACTCAGAAGCTGGTAATCGACGCTGACCCCGAAAAGCTCGACGGGATTTTGGATGAAGCTGAAAAGATCTGCCACAAGATCGAACCTGACATGGTGATTGTCCGTTAGCTTGTCAGCTAACGGACGTTCTCGGGGAGACGCGATGACGCTGCGCGGGACGCTGATGGCGCAGCTGGGCTTCAATCGGTCGGGGCGGCACGAAGGCCAGCCCCTTCCTCTTTCAACCCATCTGCACTCATCAGCGTCCCGCTCGCTTTTGTTGCCAATTCTGTGACTTTCTATAAAACCGAACGCGGGGCATCCGACCAGCAAAGATCCGATGCGCCTGCATACGCTACGAAGGGGATCTGCATGAATAAAAAGCAGAAAAAGACGCGAAACCGTATTGTTTCGGCGCTCGCCATTTTTGCTGCGGTATTCGCGGTTACGGAGTTTGTTCCGCTTGCGCAGTACGTTGGCGGGGAAACGAACGCGCTGTACCTTGAGTTCGTCCTGTTCCTTATCCCGTATCTTATTGCAGGCTACGATGTGCTGCTGAAGGCAGCGCGCAACATCGGCAACGGCCAGGTGTTCGACGAGAACTTTTTAATGACCATTGCCACGGTGGGCGCATTTGCCCTGGTTCTGTTCCCTGATTCTCAGCCTCATATGGCTGAAGGTGCAGCGGTAATGCTCTTCTATCAGGTGGGTGAGCTATTCCAGGGCTACGCCGTGGGCAAGTCGCGTCAGTCTATCGCCGACATGATGGACATTGCTCCCGATTTTGCCAATGTTATGCGTGATGGCAAGCTTGTTCAGGTCGATCCGTACGAAATTGGCGTAGGCGATGAAATTGTGGTGAAGCCCGGCGAGCGTGTTCCGCTTGACGGCACCATTGTGGAGGGTTCTACTCAGCTCGACACCGCTGCACTTACTGGAGAATCTGTTCCTCGTCACGTGGAAGAGGGCGCCGAAGTTATTTCGGGCTGCGTGAACATGACGGGCAAGATCACGGTGAAAGTGAGCAAGCCCTTCGAGCAGTCCACGGTCTCGCGCATCCTTGAGCTGGTGGAAAGCGCTAGCGAAAAGAAGGCCCAAACCGAAAACTTCATTACGCGTTTTGCGCGCTACTATACGCCCATCGTTACCATTGGCGCACTGGTGCTGGCTGTGTTGCCGCCGTTGCTGTTCGGCCAAAGTTGGTCCGATTGGATCGAGCGCGGCTTGACCTTCTTGGTTGTTTCGTGCCCGTGCGCCCTTGTTATCTCGGTTCCCCTTTCGTTCTTCGGCGGCATTGGTGGCGCTTCTCGCTTGGGCATCCTGGTGAAGGGTGGTAACTACCTGGAAGCGCTCGCCCATACCGAAACGGTGGTGTTCGATAAGACGGGCACGCTTACCAATGGCAGCTTCAACGTGGTTGCCGTGCATCCCGATGCTGCAGCAGAGGTTGACCCCGATCTTATCCTTTCCATTGCCGCCCATGCCGAGGCGTATTCCGACCACCCCATTGCCGTTTCCGTCAAGGAAGCTTTCACCGGCGAAATCGATCAGAGCCGCATTGCCGATGTTCGCGAGGAAGGCGGCCATGGCGTACGTGCAGTGGTTGATGAGCGCGTGGTTTTGGTGGGCAACGATAAGCTGATGCGCGAAGAAGGCATCGCTTACCACGACTGTGAGCTTACCGGCACTATCCTTCATGTTTCAATTGACGGTAAATATGCAGGTCATATCATTATTGCCGATGTGGTTAAGGAAGACGCCGCCGAATGCATCAAGCGTTTACATGCTGCTGGCGTTGGCAAGACAGTCATGCTCACGGGCGATCGCGCCGAGGTTGCAAAGGCCGTTGCCGAAAAGCTCGGACTCGACGAATATCATGGTCAGCTTCTGCCGGAAGACAAGGTTAACCAGGTGGAACGCCTGCTTGTCGAAACGTCCGAAAAGGGAAAGCTTGCTTTTGTTGGCGACGGCATCAACGATGCGCCGGTGCTTACTCGTGCTGATATAGGTATTGCCATGGGTGCAATGGGGTCCGATGCGGCAATCGAAGCAGCAGACATTGTTCTGATGGACGATAAGCCCTCTAAGATCGCCTCCGCAATTCGCATAGCCCGCAAAACCATGCGCATCGTATGGCAGAACATCGTCTTTGCGCTTGGCGTGAAGTTTGCAGTGTTGGTATTGGCTGCTGTTGGTTTGGCTACCATGTGGCTTGCAGTGTTCGCCGATGTGGGAGTGGCCATCCTCGCCATCCTCAACGCTATGCGCTGCATGCGCGTTAAGCGCTAGAGGTTTCCTCTTTGGGAAAATAGGGACAGGTACCATTTTCCCGCTTTTTATCTTGGCATCCCCAATCGGGAAAACTGGGAAAATGGTACCTGTCCCTATTTTCCCACCCGATCCTCAAGGAAGATACGCATGTCCTCGTCTGCGACGACATACACCCTGCAAGTTAATGGCAGCAACGTTCATGTCACGCTAAAGCGCATGAAGAGCATTCGCTTGCATGTGAAGCCGACGGGTGAAGTAACGTTGTCGGCGCCACTCGGTACCAGCAAAGCCCGTATAAGTGAATTCGTTCGGTCGAAAGCTGATTGGATTCGGGCCCAGCAAGCAAAACAGGTAGACTCTCCAGCCGCTCGTGCCGAACGGGCATCGAGGGAAGAAATCGAGCAATGGCGTGAAGTGGTGAAGGCGTGCGTTCCGCCGCTGGTTGCCGAGTGGGAGCGCATTCTGGGCGTGCGCGTGCAGAAGCTTGATTATCGCAACATGAAAAGCAGGTGGGGGAGCTGTCAGCCGGAAACGGGGCGAGTGTGCATCAACATTCGCCTTGCACTCTACCCTCCGGAATGCCTTGAGTATGTAGTGGTTCACGAGCTGTGCCATATGCTGGAGCCAAATCACGGTGCTGGCTTCAAGGCCCTCATGACCAAAGTGATGCCCGATTGGAAGCAGCGCGAACGCATCTTGAATCCGCGGTAAGCAATCTCTCGGGTACGCATAAGTACCACAGCTTTTTCTCGTGCTAAAATAATTCAATTATACGCTGTGCCAAAAGGGCGCAGAACAAGCAAGTAATCTGAAGCGGCGGGCGGCATCATCAGCCGTTTCCGCCAAGAAAGAGAGCATGAGCATGAGCAAGGGAACCTATTCCTTCACCACTCCCATTTACTACGTTAACGCGGCACCGCACCTGGGCACCGCTTATACCACCATCGCTGCCGACGCAGTTGCGCGTTACCAGCGCATGAATGGCTATGACGTCGCCTTCGTAACCGGCATGGATGAGCATGGCCAAAAGGTTGCCGACACGGCAGCGGCCAAGGGCATGACGCCTCAGGATTGGTGCGATTCCATGGAGCCCGCATTCCGTGATTGCTGGGACATGCTCGATATCACCTACACCGACTTTGTTCGCACCACCGAGCCTCGCCACGCTGAAACGGTTAAGAAATTCTGGCAGGATTTGTACGACAAGGGCTATTGCTACAAAGGTTCCTATGAGGGTTGGTATTGCGTTCATGAGGAAACCTATTACAACGAAAGCGACCTTCTGAAGAACGACGAAGGCGAATTCGTGTGCCCCGATTGCAAGCGTCCTGTTCAGAAAGCTGGCGGCGAAGAAAATTGGTTCTTCAAGCTTTCCGAATTCCAGGAGCCGTTGCTGAAGTTCTACGAGGAAAACCCCGATTTCATTCGTCCCGAAACCCGTAAAAACGAAATCGTATCCTTCGTTAAGAGCGGCTTGAAAGACCTTTCCATCTCCCGTTCTACCTTCGATTGGGGCGTTCCGCTGCCTTTTGATGAGGGCCATGTTGCCTATGTTTGGGCTGATGCTTTGCTGGCGTATTTCACCGGTATCGGCTACGGCAGCGAAGAGCGCGCAGGCGAATTCGAGCAGCGTTGGCCCATGCAGTATCACTTCGTAGGCAAAGATATCACGCGCTTCCATTGCGTTATCTGGCCTGCAATGCTGATGGCTGCTGGTTTGCCGGTTGCCCATACGGTATTCGGTCACGGCTTCCTGCTTACCAAGGGTGAAAAGATGTCGAAGTCCAAGGGCAATGCGCTCAAGCCTGCCGACTTGGTAAAGGTGTTCGGCGTTGACGCGTACCGTTACTATTTCCTTTCTGACGTTCAGTTTGGTCATGACGGTTCCATTTCCATCGAACGCATGGTTCAGGTATACAACGCTGATCTTGCCAACACCTGGGGCAATCTGTGCAGCCGCGTGTTCAACATGACCAAGAAGTATTTCGAGGGTAAGGTTCCCGCGGCACCTGCTGGCGCCGAGGAAAACCCGCTGCGTGAAATCGCTGACGAGCTGTACGCCGAATACGACAAGTGCATGGGTCAGGTTGATTTCACCAATGCTGCCGCTGCTGTTCAGAAGTTGGCTAGCCGCGTAAATCTGTATGTCGAGGATTCCGCACCGTGGAATCTGGCAAAGAGCGAAGAAACTGCCGATGAGCTCGCTGCGGTAATCTACAACGCGCTTGAGGCTATCCGTATCATTGCGTTGTACATGGCTCCGTTCATGCCCAACACCTCCGCTGAGGTGTTCAACCGTCTGGGTCTGGGTGATATCTTCGCAATCACCGATATTGAAGCCGCTACGGTATGGGGTCAGCTTGAGGCAGGCTCTGCCGTTGCTGTGGGCGATCCGCTTTATCCTCGTCTGGATGCTGACGCCATCGATCTTTCCATCGAATAGTAGGAAACGGCCGTTATCATGACCGAGGAAACGCAATCGCTGAACGCCGCTTTTGTTGAAGAGGGGGCGTTCAGCGTTTCCTTTTTTCAGAAACGTAAGCACCACAAGTACCGTGAGGTAGCTGCGCCTGTTTTGCCGGGTTCGGTTGCCGACACGCACGCACATCTGGAAATGCTTAAGAATCCAGCTGCTGAACTGGCTAAATGCGCATATCATAACGTACGTTTCGTGTGCGCCATGTGCGATCCTGCCGAAGACAGCCACACCACTTTCGACAATTTGGAAGCGTGGCAGCAAGATGCTCAAGGCATTCTTGAAGAAGCTGGTTTGGGTTCCTGCAAGGAAGCCATTCCGCATCTGCGTATTGCTATGGGCGTTCATCCTCATAACGCCAAGATGTGGGATGTGCGCATGGAGCGCACGTTGATGCAGCGCTTGGCAGATCCTCGCGTCTGCGCCTTGGGCGAAGTGGGCCTTGATTACCATTACGACCTTTCTCCTCGTGCCGTGCAGCGCGGCGTATTCCGTCGTCAAGTTCAGCTTGCCAAAACTGCCGGCCTTCCGCTTATCCTGCATATGCGTGAAGCCCATGAAGAGGGCCTGGCCATCCTGGAGGATGAAGGATTCCCGAAGGACGGGGTACTGCTTCATTGCTTCAATTTGGACGAAAAAGCGCTTGCCCCATGGGCGGAGCACGGTTGCTACATTGCGTACGGTGGCCCTATCACCTTCAAAAAGGCCGATGAGGTGCGTTCTGCCGCAACTAAGGTTGCTCGTAATCTTCTTCTCACCGAAACCGACAGCCCTTATATGACTCCTGAGCCCATGCGTGGTATCGACTGCGGTCCTGCCCACGTGGTGTTCACGGCCGAAAAGCTGCTCGAGGTTTTGGGTGCGGAAACGCAGATGGAACGGGAAGAGCTCTTGAGTCAGATGTATGGCAATGCGCTCGGTTTACTCGATCGTCAGCCTACGCAATGGCAACGTGAAAATGCCGATTTGCTTGTGGGGGCCTAAATGGGCACGTGGGTTGTGATAAACGGCTCTCCTCGTCTGAACGGCAAATGCGCACGCATTATTCGCATGCTGAAAATGTCAATTGAGCAGAGTTATCCAGAAGTGAACCTTGTCGAATATGAGGTTGGTCGCCTGGATGTTTCTGGCTGCAATGGCTGTGAATTCTGCAAGACGAACGATGAGTGCATTATTGAAGACGACATGACCCGGCTTATTAACGATCTGGATGCGGCGGAGCGAGTGTTTTTGGTGTCACCCATCTACTTTGCGGGTGCTCCCTCTCAGTTAAAAGCCGTGCTGGACAGGCTGCAACCGTTTTTCTGGCCCTATCTTGAGCGACGGAAGAAGGGGGAGTCCCTGCCGGCAAAGCGTCCGTTGTCGTTGTTTGTGGTGGGCGATGGCGGCGATCCGCATGGTTACGAGCCTTTGGTTGCTAGCGTCCGCTCGTCTATGGCCCTTGCGGGTTTTGCTATTGAAGAAACGGTTCCGCTCATTGGGGTTGATCGCCTCAAGCGTGAACACTTGGGAAAGTGGGGTGTTGCCTGATGGGCAAGCTTTCATATTTGGCAAGCGTGGCAGAAACGCGCGCTGTCCTTGAAGCTCATGGCCTTATGACGAAAAAGGCGTTGGGACAGCATTTCCTTATCAACGATGGCATCGTGCAGCATATTTGCGATTTGGCTGAATTGGGTCCTGAAGACAAGGTCTTGGAAGTCGGTCCCGGCATCGGAACGCTAACGGTTGCCCTGCTGCAGCGTGCAGGTCAGGTTGCCTCCATCGAAATGGATACCGACTTACCAGCTGTTTTGGCGGAAACCTGCGCTGAATGGGCCGACAGGTTTACCCTGATCCAAGGTGATGCATTGGCGGTAAGCCCCGATCAGGTTCCCTTTGCTCCTACTAAGCTTGCGGCGAACCTGCCCTATGCGGTGGCCGCTACTATCGTGCTCGATTTCTTTGAACGCTATGAGTCGTTACAGAGTCAAACGGTAATGGTTCAAGCGGAGGTTGCCGATCGCATGTGTGCCAAAATCGGCACGAAGAACTACGGTGCTTATACGGTGAAGTTAGGCCTTTTGGCTGAGTATCATGGCCGCTTCGCCGTTTCCGAGGGTAATTTCTTCCCGCCTCCGCGTGTAAAAAGTGCTGTTATCCGCTTCGATCGCAGGGCAGAGCAGCTGCCTGAGGAATTGCGTCACGCCGCCATGGTGATGGCAGACGCTTCTTTCGCCAACCGTCGCAAAACCATTGCGAACTCCCTGAAGATGTACTTCTCGAATCCGCAAACCTACGATGAGCGCATGTTGGCCTCCATTCCCGAAACGCTCGAACGAGCGGGCGTTTCTGCAAAGGCCCGCGGTGAATCGCTTGAACGCGAAACCTTTATAGAATTGGGTTGTGCTTACTTGGCAATGCACGAATAGCGTAAAGGGCACGAGATGTTGCATCTCGTGCCCTTCCGTTGTTTTTTCTCGGTGCTCTTCTAGCGGGCTGGAATCGTTATGCAATCTGCCGATTCCGACGTTGCCACAACTTTGAATTCAAGAAAGGAACCTGATGGCTAACGCCAAGACTTCTTTGACGCGCAGGACGCTTCATTACTACTGGCAGGTGACGCGCAGGCACAAGGCGTTGTTTGCGGCGCTGATGGTGTCCACGTTTGCCTTTGTTGCTTTGTTGAGCTATGGCAATCCGTATGTGATGAGCCTGATTGTCGACCAGGTTAGCGCTCAGCCCGTTGAGGCGGATCAAGTGTTTACTGTGTTTGGGCCTTATATTACGGCTCTAATTTTGATTAACGTATTTGGCCAAGCTGCCAGCAAATTGCAGGATTACACCATGTACAAGCTGGAAATTGCCGCCTCGTACGATTTAGCAACCATGAGCTTTGACGCCCTGTGCAATCAGAGCATGTCGTTTCATTCGAATCGATTTGGCGGAACGCTCGTCAGTCAAACCACGAAGTTTATGAGCGCATACCAGCAGCTAATCGAAACCATCATGTTCCCTTTCCTGCCGGTAATCTGTTCGGTGATATTCACCTGCGGAATTCTTCTTCCGCGCGTTCCTCTGTACGTCGCCATTCTGATGGTGCTGCTGGCTGTTTATGCAAGCATTTCCTACTACTTATATAAGCGCATTCTTTCTCTGAATGAAAAAGCCGCTAGTGCGCAGAACCAGCTTTCGGGCGAGCTGTCGGATTCGGTGGCGAATATTCTGGCGGTAAAAACGTATGGCCGCGAAGACTATGAGCGTGGATTGTTCGATAACGCGAACAGGGAAGTGGTGGCACGCGATTCGAAACGCATGTGGGCATCGCTTACGCGTGGCATCATTACGGCCTGTATTACGGTGGTAATCATGTCAGTGGTGACCGTCTTTATTGCAGGGGGCAATGCATGGTATGGCATTACTCCGGGCACGTTGGTTGTTATGTTCACCTATACCTACACCGTTACCAACCAGTTCAATTTCATCAACAACGGTCTCCAGCGCTTCAATCGCGCATTTGGCGATGCAAGCGGCATGACTGCCATTCTCGATGAACCTCGTTTGGTGGCAGACAAACCTGGTGCGCCTGATTTGAAGGTGAGCCGTGGCGCTATCGATTTTCAAGATATCGACTTCTTCTATACCGACGGCAATGTGAAGACACAGGTGTTCGATAAGTTTGAGCTTCATATTCCCGCAGGCCAGCGTGTTGGCTTGGTTGGCATGAGTGGGGCAGGAAAAACAACGCTCACAAAGCTTTTGCTTCGTCTTTCTGACATTCAGGAAGGGCAGATTCTTATTGACGGGCAGAACATCGCCGATACCACCCAGCAATCACTGCGCCGTCAAATTGCCTATGTGCCGCAAGAGGCCCTGCTGTTCCATCGCTCCATTGCCGAGAATATCTCGTATGGCAAACCCGATGCCAGCATGGAGCAAATTCGAAGAGCTGCTAAGCAGGCTAATGCTCTTGAGTTTATCGAGAAGCTTCCTCAGGGGTTCGACACCATCACGGGAGAACGTGGCGTCAAGCTTTCCGGCGGCCAGCGTCAACGTATCGCTATTGCGCGTGCGCTCTTGGCCGACTGCCCGGTGCTGGTGCTTGATGAAGCAACAAGTGCGCTCGATTCTGAAAGCGAAAAGCTGGTGCAAGATGCTTTGGCTACTCTTATGGAAGGTCGTACGTGCATTGTGGTTGCGCATCGCCTATCCACGGTGGCAAGTCTGGACAGGATCGTGGTGCTTGATGGCGGCAAAATCGTCGAAGATGGCCCCCATGATGAATTGGTTTCCCGGGGTGGGGAATATGCCCATCTGTGGAGCCGTCAAACGGGAGCTTATCTGGAATAATGCCTCTATGGTTACAAGATGGAGATTGTCCCGTAGCAAAGTAATAAATGATATACTAGTTGAGTTTTATTGTGTCCAAAGTGGAAAGAACAACCTTATATGGATCTCGCAAAGCAAGCACAGATTATCGGCAACATCCATGACACGCTTAGCCAGTATGTAGGCCAAAAGCTTCGCGTTCGCGCAAACATGGGACGTTCGAAAATCGTTGAGAGCGAAGGCGTGCTCATGCAGGTGCATCCGCAGCTGTTTATCATGGAAGTAAAGCGCAAGCGCGGTGCTTCTGCTCGTCAGTCCTACCAGTATGTAGATGTTCTTACTGGCATGGTCGAGCTCAGCCAGGATGGCCAGCCTCTGTTCGGCAGCTTTATTGAGGAAGAAGCTACCGAAGAGCCTGTAGTAGTTGAGGCAGACGCCGAAGAATAAGCCTCGAAAACCAAGCAAGAATGCAAAGCCCGCTCAGTTATCTGAACGGGCTTTGCTGTTTTATGGCACTGCTTTCAGCTGCTTGTTGTATCTAGCATTGCCGAATTGCATTTGGCCCTCAGCTCGTTGGGTGCGAGGTTGGGTCAATGAACTAAGTGGTTCGCATGCAAGGGGCACAGATGGCATTGGAGCCGTGATCGAGTTTTGCGGTGTGCGGCTCTGCAGTTTGCTCCGCATTGCCCCTGAAGCGGCAATACTGCTTCTGGAAATTAAAAAGCCGCAGAGCTGATACGCTTTGCGGCTTGATGTTTTGCTGGTGGAGATGATGGGGATCGAACCCACGACCTCAACATTGCGAACGTTGCGCTCTCCCAACTGAGCTACATCCCCAGCGGATATTGATTTAACAGCAGACAACGGGCGATGTCAAGTTGGCGTTTTCGGGGTCGTCGTAATGGTAGAAATTATGCGCAAAGCCGAACAGGAATTCGATGAAATCGTTGGTTGCGGGATTGAACCGCTTGCCTGCAAGTCTCAACACGCCAATAGGGTGGATTGCCTGGGCTTCTGGCTCTTCGAGTGGGATGAGCTTCAAATTGCGAAATGGGTACAACCCGGAAGAGTCAAGCGCTAGGCCTACCACCGGAGCGCGTGAAACGATACCGCCTAGAATAACCTCATCGTCGGAATCTCGGTTTAGGTTCATCTTGGCAAGATCGAGTCCATGGCTTTCTAAGAATTCGCTTACTTCGGTACCGACGATGATGTCTTCTCGATAGGTGTAGACCGGCATATCGGCAAGCTCGCTAACACTGATGCTGCTACGGGAGGCAAACGGGTGGCCTTCATGGACAATGACGACCAGCCTCTGGCGGAAGAGCGGCGTGAACGCGAAGCCGTCGGCTTTGACCTCCGAAGTGATAGCAAGATCGTTTTCGCCGGTGTGAAGGTAGTCGAGCAATTCTTTTGTGGAACCTTGATCGATCTTCAATTCAACAAGATTGCCGTGGGTGCGACGATAAGCCAATACCGCTTCGGGGAGGAAAGCCGAACGGACCGAATGGATTGCTCCAAGACGCACAGTTCCAGAAAGGCGCCCCTTACGTTTTTCGAGTTCGCCGATTCCGTCCTCTAGAGCATTAAGCGATCGCTCGACGTACTGAGCGAACAGCGCGCCATCATCGGTAAGCTTGACCGTCCGCCCGTTTTTCTCGAAGAGCTTCACGTCAAGTTCGTCTTCCAAGGCTGCAATTGAGTGGGAGAGCGTTGGTTGTGAGATAAACAGGTTATGGGCCGCTTTGGTGTAGTGCTGCACCTGCGCCAACTCCCTGAAATACTGCAGATGGGAAAGGTTCATCGGAATACCTCAGCTCAATTATTCGAATCTTGCATGATAAATAGTCTAAACCATGCAAAACCATACCTGCAATAACCCTGAATTGGGCTTAAATCAATTGAGGGTTGCGCCTTGGATTCCTATAGTTCTTTACGCATTAACGGTTGGGCCCTCAAATGGGCATGCATAGAACAGCAAGGATAGCATGATGGAAATATTCGAAACAGCAGCTGCTCAGATGGCGCTTCTTTTTGCGATGATTGCAGTTGGTTTCGGCTGTCGCAAGAAGGGCGTAATGAACGACGAGTTTGACGCCAAGCTTTCCTTCCTGGTTCTGAACGTTACCATGCCTTGCATGATCGTGGCTGCAGTGCTCAACAGCACCTCGTTCCCCAGTCTTGATATGGTCTTGGAGATTATTGAATGGGGTTCCATCACCTATTTATTTGTAACGCTGATTGCGATTGTGATCGGGCATTTTGTTTCTTCCGACGATCGCACGCGTGGCACGCTTGAGTATCTGATGGTGTTCAGCAACGTATCGGTAATTGGCTTTCCTTTGCTGAATGTTATTTTCGGCCCCGAAGCGGTGGTGTATGGCGCCATCTTCAACATTCCCTCTACTCTTGCCACGTGGACCATCGGTGTAATGCTGCTTGCCAACAAGAAGGATGGGGAAGTAGTTTCGCTCAAGGCACGCTTGAAGAAGTTGGGCATTTCCCTGATAAGCCCTTGCATGATTTCCTGCTTGGTTTCGGTTGTGCTGGTGCTTTGCAATATTACGGATTCTGGTGTTCCGGCGCATACCCTTACTACTATCGGGCAGTTCACGCTTCCGGGTGCAATGTTCGTTCTGGGCTCCGCTATTGCCAAAAGCCCTATTCTCGAGGCGTTTAAGAACTGGCGTGCGCTAATTGCAAGTGTTGCGCGTTTGGTGGTCATGCCGCTTGCTTGCTATTTCGTGTTCGGTTTCTTCCTTGACGACCAGCTTCTGCTTGGGACCATCGTGCTCATTACGGCTATGCCTGCGGCATCAAGCGGCACCATGATGTGCATTGACGCTGATGGTGATGTTGAGAGCATGAGTCAAGGCACCTTCCTTACCACCATTATGTCGATGGGAACCATTCCCACTATGGCGATGATATTGGCATAGTTGAGCCTCTTTCAAATAGCCCTCTTTTCCTCAATTTGGCTGGATAGGTAACTGTCCAGCCATCTTTGTTTTCATTTGCTAAAATCTAAACGTTTGAACATCGATCAGGAGGATTCATGAAAGCACTCATTCCTGCTGCTGGCTTGGGCAGCCGCTTTCTGCCCGCAACGAAGGCTCAACCCAAGGAAATGCTTCTTGTGGTAGACCGTCCGGTTATCCAATACGTTGTTGAAGAGGGTTTGGCTTCCGCAGCCGACGAGGTAATCATCATCAACAGTCATGACAAGAAGTCTATTGAAGAGCACTTCACACCCAATCCTGCCCTCGAGGCGGAGCTTCGCAGCCGTGGCAAGGACAAGTACGCAGACAAGGTGGCTCATGCGGGCAATCTGAACGTAAGTTACGTCTACCAGGACGAGCCCTTGGGCTTGGGCCATGCGGTTCACTGCGCAGCTGATCGTATTGAGGGTGAGCCTTTCTTCGTGCTTTTGGGCGATGTACTTGTTCCCGACAATCAGATGCTCATTAAGATGAAGGAAGTCTCTGACGCCCACAACGGCGCAAGTGTTATTGCCGTTCTTCCTGTTGCCAAGGAAGAGGTCGATCGTTTTGGCGTTATTGCGGGAGAGGCATTGAGCGATGACGTGTGGAAAGTATCTTCTCTCGTCGAAAAGCCAGCAGTTGAGGAAGCTCCCTCCAATTTGGCTGTGTTTGGCCGCTATCTTCTTTCGCCGCGTGTTATGGAGCTGCTGGCAGAAGTCAAGCCTGGTGCTGGTGGAGAGATTCAGCTTACCGATGCGCTTGATGCAGTGCTCAAAGAAGAAGAGATGTATGCATTGGTAATTGACCCAGAAGATGGCTACGACACGGGTACCATCGAAAGTTGGCTTGATACCAACAATCGTCTGTACAAAAAGCTGCACGGATAAACCCAGTAGATGCATTTGCTGAGAGGCCGCCTTCGGGCGGCCTTTCTGTTTTAGAAGGAATAGCAATAGAGACCAAAAGTGTGCCTCGGGTTTATTTGATCTATAGGGCCGTGTTCCGTGCAACGCAGCATCTTAGGTATCCCATCCACAGTGCTGGCCCTATGTCGCCATGGTAGCGTTTCTGGCCTGGTTCGATGCTGCTTCACGGTGTTGACTTGCTGGTCTGGCCCGATGTCGCTCAACGGTGCATTATTACTGGGTTTTTCCTGATGCTGTGTGTGTCGCAACCGAGCAATCGCACCCATAGCACCGTCTAGAAGCTGTTCCGAGAAGCCAAAAACAAAAATCTCGCTCTTTTTGCAACTTTTTTGCGATTGCGGATTGTTGCAAGCCTCCTCAATCGCTGATTGAGGTGCGAAAGCGCAGATAATCTGCTGTTTGGCGACCTTATTTCGCTTTGCGGTGACGGAAGAGAGTCCCTAATCGAAAAAAAGTTGCAGAGGAGGCGAGTTTTTTGTTGTTGCGACAAGCGGATCTACCACAATAGGCTGTTCTGTTGTAGCGAGTTGGTCCCCGCAACGGGGCAGACCCCGCAAAAAATATGCAGGCCCTAGTAACGACGTTAAGCAAATCCTTAATTGCCTAGCTATACAAATAGTTTGGAGACGGGTGGAATAATAAGCGGGCGAAGTAATAAAAAGCCCCAGAAAAGAGGAGGGGCCTGCGAGAGGGGATCTCGTCAGGCCCACAAGGAGGGAGTTTCGGTGCCTATTATTTGGGGATCTAGCACCGACTGCTTTTTGGGGAAAAGCAGTTGCAAATTGGGAGGGGACCACATTTGCTGGTTAGAATAATAGGATCTCTCACCTAAATTGCCAACCCTTTGTGAATGATTTCCACGGTGAACGTACAAAAAAGGCACCTTGAACGGGTTCAAACGCTATTTTCTCCTCATTTTGTTCATTTTATTGAATAAAGAGGAGGAATTATTGAAATGAAATAGGCGAATCGCAGAAGTGGATGCATATGGTTTCATACAAATACAGAAATCTGTGTGTCTGCGGAATCATTGAGGGGCAAACGCGTTAGTGGGTACTTGGTTGGTCACGGCGCTTGTCATAACCCTATATAATGAGTTGAATACTTTACCACGGTTGCAATGAAAGGGATGCTATGCCTGATATTCAAATGCGTTTCAACAAGGATATGCTTGTCCTTTCTACCCCGCTTGATTACCAACTTGCTTCTCAGGGCTTCGATCCCTCCGATCGCGAATATGTGGTTTTGTGTGAGCCCGAACTCATTGAAGAGGCTTTTAAGCTCGAAAAATCTATTGATGTGCCCTGTTTCGTTACTCCAACAGAGGGAATCACTGAAGCTCGTCTCGCATATGCTCGTTTCGAGGGGCGCTCTGAAGAGATGGCGCGTATTGCCTATGAAGCTTCGGCTCAGTTTTCCCCGCAGCATCTTATTGCGGCAATCGGTCCTACCGGCTTGCCACTCGACTCAACTTCTGCTGTTTCGCTTAAGCAGTCGAAGAAGCAGTATCACGATGCCGTTCTAGCGTTGATAGAGCATCCTTTTGATGCTCTATATTTCACGGGATTCAAGAGCCTCGATGATGCTCGGTGTGCGCTTATGGGCGCTCGAGCGGTATACGATGGTCCTTTGCTGATCAGCCTGGTGCCAAATGGGGAAGGCATGTTTCCTGGTGGGCGTACGCTGTCTGAGGGCGTTGCCTTGTGCGATGAGTATGGTGCTGACGTTATCGGTGTGGTTTCTGATGCTCCTGCGCGTATTTTGGTTGGCTTCGCCAAAGAAATGGCTTCGGTTACCGACAAGCCTCTGCTCGTTGACGTTTCGGTCCGCCGCAAAGATAGGCGCCAGTTTGAGCCCACTGATGAAAATCCGTACCCCACTGCCGATGCAATAGTGGAGCTTGCGGTGCGCCTTCGTGCCCAGGGGGTTCAATTCCTTCGAGCATCGGGTGCTGCTACCCCAGCTTACACGGGTGCCTTGCTTGCAACGGTTGGTGGCAGCGATGTTGTGGTGCCGCAGTAGCGTCTCCGCGTCTGCGTAACTGCTATAGAAAGAGGAAAGCGTGGCACGAGAAAAAAGCCCCGACTATGGCGTGCTTCAGGAGTTTATCGACAGACTCTTTGACGGTCGCGAAGATTATATGAGGCTGGAAGTAGTGTTGGAGGGTGAGGCGTACGGGCTTAATGGCGAGCTCATGGAGGTTCTTAACCTTCTGCCTCCTGGTCTGTATACCCGAGATCGTCTTTGCAGCCAGATCAATTCGTCGCTCTCTTCTCACGGATGGGGTTACGTGTACGGCGCGGTTCATTAGGCATTCGCCCCGAGGTTGATCTGTGAGCAAAGGTTGGCCTCGGGGTTTCGCGTTTCTGGAAGAAGCGGGGTTTTCGGAGCAAATGCTGGCGAAGGCAGCGAATTTTGGCATAGAAAAACCGACCCCGCTAATTGGATGAACCCACCTAGCTAGGTGGGTGCCCGCAGCTTGGTTCCTGGCTTTCGCATCAACAGATACGAATCTCCATTCCGCACGCAATCTGAGGCTCCCAATTAAATGTCATCGGTCCATCGCAGACACGGGATCGGCTAACTTCAGTATAGGTATATCGTGCAAAAGAAAAAGTCTTGACACACAACGTGTTGCAATGTTTAGAAGCCCGCAATGGCCACCAAAATCAGAGGAATGTTCAGTGACAAGGAATGTAGTTATATTCAGCTCCCACGATCAGGCTCTTTCATATAGAAAGCAGCTCGCCGCCAAGGGTTCTGGCGCTTGTTTCGGCGTTACCGCAACCACATTCGCCGCATGGCTTGCTGATGCTTGGGAATTGTATGGTGATGGTCGCGGGCTGATCTCTTCGCTTGATCGTTCTTTCGCCGTTCGCTTTCTGCTTGAGCATTCTTCCGGAGCTGGGTCTCTCGAGCTTACGGACGGTGGCATTGCTCTTGTGTGCCGTTTCTTTTCCGAGGCAATTGGTCTTGATGCTCTTGAAGCTGCCGTTGACAGTCCTCCGGCTTCGCTTTCGGCTCAAGAGCGTGAAATCCTTGGCTTGGTGGAGCCGTATCGTGCCGTCCTTTTGCAGCGCGGCTTCGTTGAAGAGGGTGATGCCCTCAATGCGCTCTTGGGCGTAAAGTGGGACATTTCCTTTACGCTGGCTGAAGGGGTGGAATTGCCCCCATGCTTTGCCCAGTTCGCCGAAAAGGCGGGAATACCTTGCTCCATTCTTGGCGGCGGGACTGAATGCATTACCGGTTTGCCAGAAGGCGTGCTGCCCCAGTTCCTTTTCGCTTCAGGCCCCTCTGCGGAAAATGCACTTATATCCAGCTATGTGCGCCAGGCCTGCGAAGCTCTGTCCTCCAAGGGAAGGGCGGGGAGTGTTTTGGTGGTTACCTCGCGCCCCCATTCCGTGTATGCAACGCTGTCCGAATCGCTTTCCGTCCGCGGATGCGAATGCGTGCTTCAAGCTCGAAAGCCTTTTGTAGAGACGCATTTTGGTCGCGCCTACATGGCAATCCGCGAGTTCATTCTTGATGATCGTCATGATCCGCGAGCCTTGATGGATTTTGCGTCATCTCCTTTTTCTGGCATTTCCGTTCAGGCTGCTGCCAAAATCGACGCTTCGGTTCGTGGAGATAGAGCCCTTTCCTTTGAAGAGCTTCAGGCCATGATGCATTTGGTCACCGAAACTTATGATCTGTTTGAGGAATTGGTTTCCGATGCCGATGCATCGCTTTTGCTTGATAGGTTTATCGATCTGTCTGAAGAACTGCGTGGGCTTGATGCTGCTTCTGTTTTCGAGCAGCAGATTGCCATTATGGCATTGCGTGGTGTGTACGAGGCTGCCCGTCGTTGGGGGGTGGGGCCCGGGGCGTTCACGTTTGCACTGTCTTCGCTTTCTGTCGACGTTTCACGTACGTGTGGGTCTGGCTCCAATAGGGTTGTGGTGCTAGATGCATTGCAAGCCTCTTCGCTTTCCGCGCAGAGTCGCTTTGACGTTGTTGTTCATTGCGATTTGGACGCACGTTACGTTTCTGCTAGCGAATCGCATAATGCGTTGGTTACGCTTGAAGACAAGCTTGGCATTCAGGTGCCTCGTCATGCTCTGCAGGATGCGCGTCTCGCTTTTGAGCGCGTGAAGAGGTGCGCAATAAAGTACTTTGCGTGCGAGCGCGTTCTGAATGCTGGTGGCGACGAAGATGTATATCCTTCTTTTGTGCTCGATGAGTTCTGCGAATGCTTGCGAGAAGGAGACGAAGAGCTTGATGGTTTTGGAGTGCCTCGGCACTTGCATGATTTTGTCGCCACACGCGATGAGGGTGGTTTGCGTGACACCTATGCGGCAAATTATCAGGCAGGCGGGGAAAACCCCGACTCTATTGTGATACCTGGTTTTGCGCCAGGCATCGTTGGCGAATCCTCCAAGCCGCTCCTTTCCTTGTTCCGAGCTCCTGATAATCCAGGCATCATTGTGCTTTCTCCTTCTGCAATAGAAGAGTATGTGAATTGCCCATATCGTTGGTATACGGCAAGGCGCTTGCGCCCCGAAGCTCCTGATGAATTGTTCGGGCCTTTGGAGCAGGGTGTTTTCGTGCATGCTGTTTGGGAATCGTTCTACCGTTGCTTGGAGCAGGAAATTTCCTCTAAGCGCGTTACTCTCGGAAATCTGGATCAGGCTCAGCTCTGCTTGAGCCGCGTATTCGATGCGGAGCTTGCTAAGCAAGCGCAGGTTGAAGGCGTGCGCTACCTTCCTCTTTCGTTTACGGAACGTGCTCAGGCAAATCGCTTGAAGCAGACGTTGGTTGACAATCTAAATGTTCAGGCTCGCATGTTGCCCCGCTTTACGCCTCAGCAGTTCGAGCTGTCCATCGAGCCTGGTCAAGGCATCGATTATGCGGGTGCGCGCCTTATGGGTCGCGTTGACAGGGTTGATATCGATGCCGAGCACGGTCATTACGTGGTGATTGACTACAAGGGTGGCATTGCGGGGCATGATGCGGGGTTTGACCCCGATGAACAGGAAGACTTCCGCATTCCATCCAAGATCCAGGCGCTTATTTATGCGCAGGCGCTGCGTCGTGTTGTTGAATCCGCGCGTCCTGTCGGGGCTCTCTATTTAAGCTATAGGGCCAAAGAGCCAGCTAGATCACTTGCTGGCTCATTCGATTCGTCCATGCTTGATGTTACGGGGTTTGCGCGAAGCGCTGCCGGCGTAAATATGAATTTCGAATCGTATTTGGATATGGTTGAACTGGAAGTGGGCAAGCGCGTTGCCGATCTTTTGGAGGGCGATATTGCCCCCAATCCTCTCTGCGAATCTTCATGTACGTATTGCCCGGTCCGTTACTGCGAAAAGAGGCTCTCGTGAATCTTGATACCTGCACCCCTGGCCAGCGCCAGATCATCACGACCCTGAATAAGCCGCTTATGGTTTCTGCCGGTGCAGGCAGCGGCAAAACCTTTACGCTTACCCAGCGCATTGCCTATGCGCTTTCGGAGGACACACCTGATGCTCGACCCGTGCAGAGCATCAGCCAGATCATGGCTATTACGTTTACCAAGAAGGCTGCAGCGGAATTGAAGTCGCGCATTAAGCGCCAGCTTGCGGGCATGGGCTTGGTCGAAGAGGCGCTGAAGGTCGATGATGCGTGGATTTCCACCATCCACGGCATGTGCTCTCGAGTACTTCGTGAACATGCTCTTGAGTTGGGTATAGACCCTGCATTTTCGGTGATCTCTGAAACGGAATCCAAGCGTTATTACGATGAGGCGTTTGATTCCGTAATTAAGCGAATCCAGGAAAGCGATGATGCAGCGCTGAAGAGCTTCGTTGGCTCTCTCGATGTTTATTCCCAAGGTCCTGCTTCACCGAGTATCGAAACGTGGGTTCGCAAGATAACTTCGAGTGCCCTCGCTTTGCCAGAGGGGTTTGATGCTGTTGTGGTTCCCGAAGTGGAGGGGGATCCTTCAGCGCTTATGCGTCAAATGGTTGAGTTGGGGGAGACGTTCATCTCCTGCCTTGAGGGATTGCCCAAGCTGGGGAAGACCGACGTCAAGAATCACGAAGCGGCAACAATAGCCTTGGAGGCGGCAAACGAATACCTCTTGGAGTACGGCGGCTGTACCTCGTTTGAGGATCCAAGCTTCGAAACGGCTCGCTTTGTTGAGGCCTTTTTCTCGTTCCCTAAAACCAGCCCCAAATACCATGTGAAGGAAAGCGATCCTACGTTTTTCGCCGAGTACCGTGATGCCTACGCATCTGCCGCGGGGCAGGTTGAAGCGGCGTTTTCAGCACGCGATGTCCAAGCTTTGCTGCGCATAGCTCGTGCTGTTGATGAAGAATACCAATGCTTGAAGGGCGCTGCCGGCATCGACAACGTTGACCTGCTCCGTATGGCATTTCATGCGTTGACCGATCACCCTGAAATTGCCGATGCTTATCGAAGCCAGTTCAAGATCATCATGATCGATGAGTTCCAGGACACCGACGAGCTTCAGGTTGCTCTGGTTCGAGCGCTTGCGCAGCCGGGCCTTTCCAACGTATGCACGGTTGGTGATGCCCAGCAGAGCATCTACCGTTTCCGTGGCGCCGATGTGAATGTCTTTTTCGGTTATCGCGAAAGCCTTGAAGCGGAATGCCCTGAGGCTCAGTTTGTGAGCCTTCCCGACAATTTTAGAAGTCATGCCGACGTGCTTTCCTTTGTGGACAAGGTTTTTTCGCAGCCGCAGGTATTCGGTGATCGATTTCTTTCGTTGGCGCCTAAGGGGGCGGTGAATAATCAAGACGATCCGCTCTTCGAGATGCGCCCCCGTGTTTCCATGTCTCTATTCGATTGCAAGGTGGGGGGTCCTGGCCTAGGGGCTGGGCGTCTCGCGTGTGCTCGTCGCATTGCCAAGCATTTTGCTAGCTTGCGCGATGACGCAAGCAATCCAGCATCGCCTTCTGACATGGTTTTGCTTTTGGGAAATATGTCGAATGTCGATATCTATGCTCAAGCTTTGCGCGATGCCGGCTTCGACTGCCTGGTCGCTGGAGGCTCTACCTTCTCGGATTCCCCGGAAGTTCAATTGGTTGTCTCGATGGTGCGCCTGTTCTCGAGTTGCGCCGATAATGAGGCGCTTTATGCGGTGCTCACTTCTCCCTTGTTCGCTTTAGGTGATGACGCCCTGCTATATTTGGCTACAGGCACCAGCCGTCAGGGTCGTAGGTTTCGCAGGGCTCTATCCGACGGATTTGCGGCCTGGAAGGATGAAAAGGGCCTTACGGGCCTTGCCCCTGAGCAGGAGGACCAAATAGACTTCGCTCATATCTGCCTCGACGCGGCATTCGATTCGGTCCGTCGCTTCGGCATGGCAGCGGGGGTCCGTACCTTGCTGCGTTCGAGCGGTTGGCTCATTCGCTTGGAAGGCGAGCAGGCTCAGGGCCAGGCTATCGTGGGCAATCTCGGCAAGGCGCTGCGAATGCTGGAAGACGTTGGAAAATTGGGATTGGGCCTTGCTCGTACGGCAGATCGCTTCGAGAGCGACTTGGCAACGTTGAAACTTACCCCTGGAACGCTATCTGCTAGCAGCTCGAATTTTGTGCGCATAATGACGGTTCATGCAAGCAAGGGCCTTGAGTTTCCTCATGTTGCCTTGGCTGATCTGCGTCTTTCGGGAAAGGCTGAAAGTTTAGTTGCCGAAAACATCGCGGCATCAACCTATGTCGCGCTCGATTCGCCTGTTCTGCGCTCCGTTCGCAAAACCATTCAGGGCCTTCATGAGTTTATTGAACAGGGCGATGAGCCGGGTACCGATATCATGCAGGCATCGACCTATCAGGATTTGATGCTTTCTTTGAAGGGGTATGTTGCCACACAAGAGCTGTCCGAGGCTCGTCGCTTGCTGTACGTTGCCTTGACTCGTGCTAGCAAGTCGCTGTTCATCGGTGTGGCGCATTCGGGCAATAAAAACTTTTCATATGAAGGCAAGGGTATCCTTGACGATTTGCACGAGGCGCTTCAGTGGGAAGCTTCGGCGAACGCCCCGATGCAGAAGCTCGACTACGGTGGAAGCGCGCCGATGGATTTTGAGCTCACGGTGCTCGATACCCCTGCCGAGCAGCTAGAACGTGTTGCAGAAGAGGGAAAACCCTTTACCATCCCAGCGGCCCCCTTGCCCCCTGCGCCCTATTGCGAGCCTTATCACGCTTCTCGTGAAGAGGTGTTTTCGTACTCTTCAATCGGTGATGCTGCCCATCAGACCCCAGAGCCCGAGGAAGAAGCGGAGTCGTCCTTGTTCGATGTCGATCGGGACTTCTTCGAGGAAAACGCCACTGCGCTGGGTACGGCATTTCATCGTTTGGCACAGCGCGCTATTGCGCAATTTGACGGGTCTGCGCTCAAGCGCCCCGCGAATGAAGCCGTTGTTGCTCAGGTTCGCGCTCAGGGACTAACCCCCTCGCAAGAGGTGCGGCTGAGTGCGGCGCTCGATAGATGGTTTGCAAGCGATGTCGCTCGCGCTTTGGTGGCTAAGGGCGCTCCTCAGGCCGAAGTGCCGTTCATGGTTTGTCTGGGCGTGGCTTCGAATGCGGTGTATCTGGAAGGCGAAATCGATGCGGTTTCGTTTGGTGGGGACGGTTCTGCGTTCTTGGTTGATTACAAGACGGGGGGCTCGCCCGATGAATCCGCTGCGCGGGTGTTTGGCAAGCATCTCCTTCAGGCTCAATGCTATGCGTTGGCGCTTATGGCTCAGGGGAGCCCACGCGTGACAGCAACGTTTGTACGTGTGGAGCAGGAAAGTATCGTAGATGCGTCTCAGCCGCAAACGGTGGAATATTCCTTCACGGAAGAGGACAGGGAAGTGCTGGAGCAGGCTGTTCTTTCCGCCTATGCGCAAAGCCTTTCTGCGTGATCGGTATGGGGTTTGGCGCGCTGGGTATGGTTCTGTCGGCGCCCGTGTTAAGGTCAACTCATGGATACACTCTTCACAGACATAGAAAACAGCAAGCGCGCGGCAAATGCCCCCTTGGCAGTGCGTATGCGTCCGCAAACGCTCGACGATCTTATCGGCCAAGAGGATGCGCTAGGGGAAGGAACATGGCTGCGTAGCGCTATCGAAGCCGACACACTTTCTTCCGTTATCCTGTACGGTCCTGCGGGAACAGGGAAAACGTCCATTGCTCATGTTATTGCTGAGACCACCCATGCCCATTTTGTTGAGGTCTCGGCTATCGGTGGCACGGTCGCCGATTTACGCCGCGAGATTTCAGATGCTGACAAGCGCCTGATAAACCGGGGCATTCGCACCATTTTATTCGTCGATGAGATCCATCGCTTCAATCGCGCACAGCAAGATGCTTTGCTTCATGCGGTTGAAGATGGCGTGGTGGTTTTGATTGGGGCTACCACGGAAAATCCCTTTTTTGAAGTGAATTCGGCATTGATATCCCGATCGCGTATCGTTGAGCTCCATAGGCTCAGCGACGACGCCCTTTCGTCGATTTTGGATCATGCCCTGGAAAGCAGCCGAGGCTTGAAGGGCGATTACTCGCTCGACGAAGATGCTCGTAAGGCGTTGCTGCTTTTGGCGGGTGGCGATGCGCGCAGTTGCTTGAATACCTTATCGCTTGCCTCCGACTTGGCCCGCGCCCAAAAGGCAGAGACCATCACCGAGGAAATGGTGCGTACGGCGGTTCCCCATCGCACTCTTCCTTACGACAAGAAGCAGGATATGCACTATGACGTGATATCGGCGTTCATCAAGTCGATGCGCGGATCAGACCCCGATGCAGCCTTGTACTGGCTTGCTCGGATGATCGACGGCGGGGAAGACCCTAAGTTCATTGCGCGCCGTATCTTTATTTCGGCATCTGAGGACATTGGCAACGCCGATCCGCAAGCGCTCTTGGTCGCCGAGGCATGTTTTAAGGCTGTTGAGGTTATTGGCATGCCCGAATGCCGTATCAATCTGGCTCAGGCGGCAGTGTACATGGCTTTGGCTCCAAAATCTTGTTCTGCGTATGCTGGCATCGGCAAAGCGTTGGACGAAGTGCGTAACGGCCCGCTTCGCCCCGTGCCTGATTACCTGCGCGACCGCCATCGTCCAGGGTCCGAAGAATACGGCGAGTACCTGTACCCCCATAGTTATGCTGAGGGCTATGTTAAGCAGCGGTATCTCCCCGAAGGCTTGGAGCGTGGGGCGTTTTTCACGCCTGGGGAACGAGGTTGGGAGAGGTATCGCGTTGACGCCCCTCTATCCGATAGAATGTAATCTGCACATGCGAATTTTAGGTTCCTGACCAGAGGAGGAAAGATGGAAGTCTTCGAATCGCTGATTCCTGTGGGAATCGTGCTGCTGTGCATCGCCGGCGTTGTTGCGCTGGGTGCCATGGCGTACCTTTTCATCACCCTTACGAAATCCATGAAGGAAACGTTTGAAAAAGTTGATCCTTTGGTTGTGGAGGCTAAGGAGGCGCTCGACACGGCAAAGCCCGCTCTTGAGCGCATCGATCCGTTGATGGAGCGCATTACCCTTACCGTTGATGCTGCAAATTTAGAGATCATGCGGGTAGATCAGATCTTGGAAGACGTGAACACCATCACGGGTAATGTTTCCAAGGCAACCGAATCCCTCGACAACATCACATCGCTCCCTTTGGACGCGCTCTCCAACGTGACCAGCCGTCTTCGCAGCCGCATCGCTCCGCTGGGCGCTAAGGCAGAAGACTCTCGCGTTGGTGCTGTTGCGCAGGTGGTCGACCAGAAGCTCGACAGCGTTGAGGCGTGCGTTTCCGGCGCTCAGGCTCGTGCCGATGTAAAGCGCGCCGAGGCAGCTGAAGCCGTTGCCGCTCGCGAAGAGGCGCAGGCTCAGACAAACGAGATGTCCTCCAGCCTGAAGGACGCTTTCTCTGTTCAAATCTCTCGCGATTCCGAATCCGCTCAAAACTAATAGGAGTGCTTAACCAGTTATGACTAATGGCGATACTCATCTCACGGATAGCGAGTTTCGCAAAGAGGAATTGAAAACGGTAAAATCACGCCGCCGCTTGTACACGAGCACCTTCATTATCGTGTTGTTTGCTCTTTTGTATTTGCTTGGGCAGGCGCTCAACATTTTGGCCACTCCCGTGGCCATTGTTGTGTGGACGACCATCATCGTTTTCTGTTTGAGGGGCCCCGTTAACTATCTGGAAAGTAAAGGCATTGGCCGCCTGTGGGGAACATGCGTGGCTTATATCCTTATGGGCGTGGTGGTAACGGCTCTCAGCTGGATGCTCTTTTCGCCTATGTCCGGCGTGGGCGAACAGTTCACTGCGTTGCTTCAAACCTTTGCTGACCAGATTTCTCAGGTGCGCAATGTCTGGAATGACGTCTATTCGCAGTACGCCTACATCCTGCAAGACGAGCGCATCTCCAATTGGATGAATGATGCTTTCTCGTCGGTGGGAACCTGGTTTTCTGGCATGGCCTCCGCCAGTGCGGAGGGCATGGTTTCGGTTGGCTCCGGCGTTGCTATCTCTGCCATGGTTATTGGTTTTTCACTGGTGGTAGCGTTTTGGGTCCTTATGGAACTGCCTGCATTGGGCGCTGAAATCAAGCGCGTGTTCGGCCCTCGCTTCCAGGAGGATCTAGACATAATCTATCTCACGGGTACCCGCGTTATGGGTGGCTATATCAAGGGCACGTTGGTCCAATGCTTGCTTATCGGCGTTTGCTGCGGTATTGGTTTTGCCGTTATGGGCATCCCCAGCGCAGCGGCTTTGGGTGTCATTACTGGTCTGCTGAACATCATTCCCGTTGTCGGCCCGTGGTTGGGCGGCGGCATGGCGGCAATCGTGGGTGTTTTCTCGAGTCCGCTTATTGCCGTTATCGCTTTGGTCTACACCATCGCTGTGCAGCAATTCATCTACACCTTCATCTCGCCGAAGATCATGGGCAATTCGGTGGACATCCATCCCGCGTTGGTCATTATGGCTTTGATGGTGGGTTCCGCTTTAGGCTTTGCCGTTGGCGGATTTGTTGGAAACATTGTGGGCATGCTCGCTTCCATTCCTGCGGTTGCTGCCATTAAATCGCTTTTCGTGTACTACTTCGAGAAGCGCACGGGCCGCGTTATCGTTTCGCCTGATGGCGTTATCTTCAAGGGGGAGCCTTCGGGCGAAGAGGCAAATCCTGTTGCCGATGCTACTGGTGAGTTTTCTGCGACTCAGGTTACTTCGCGCGGGGCAAAGCACGGAAAATGATAGAATCTGCATTTGGCAAATTACTAAACGATGAATACTTCGAAGAGGAACAATATCGTATGAACTATATGACTACCGCCGAAATTCGCGAGAAGTACCTGGCGTTCTTCGAGGAAAAGGGCTGCAAGCGCATGCCTTCTTCTTCCCTGATCCCCGATGATCCATCGCTGCTGCTTACCAGCGCTGGCATGGTTCAGTTCAAGCCCTACTTCCTTCATCAGAAGGAGCTTGATAGCCAGTACATTGGCACCACCACCGTTCAGAAGTGCGTACGCACCAACGACATCGACAATATCGGCGATGCTCGCCACCTAAGCTTCTTTGAGATGCTGGGCAACTTTAGCTTTGGCAAGTACTTCAAAAACGAAATGTGTGCATGGGCATACGAATTCTCTACCGAGGTATTGGGGCTTCCTGCTGAAAAGCTCTACTTTACCGTTTTCGAAAACGACGACGAGACCATCGAGATCTGGAAGAGCCTTGGCGTTCCAGAGGATCATATTTCCAAGCTGGGTGAAGAAGATAACTTCTGGCGCGCTGGTCCCACCGGCCCCTGCGGTCCCTGTTCTGAAATTTATTTCGATCAGGGTCCCGATGTAGGTTGTGGCAGCCCCGACTGCAAGCCTGGCTGCGACTGCGATCGCTACCTTGAGTTCTGGAACTGCGTGTTCACCCAGTACGATGGGCAAGAGGACGGCACCCTTGCCCCTCTCCAGACGAAGAACATTGATACCGGCATGGGTCTTGAGCGTATTGCTGCAATCATGCAGGGCGTAACCAATAACTACGATACCGACATTCTTCGCAGCTTGGTTGGTGTTGGCGAAGAGCTTTCCGGCAAGAAATACCGCCAGGAAGTGGAAACCGATGTTTGTCTCCGCATTATCGCTGACCACAGCCGTTCGATCACGTTCATGATTGCCGATGGCATTCTTCCCTCCAACGAAGGTCGTGGCTATGTTCTGCGCCGTTTGCTCCGTCGCGCGGTCATGAAGGGCCATTCTCTGGGTATCGAAGGCGCCTTCCTTACCAGCTACGTGAACAAGATCATCGAGCTTATGGGCAGTGTGTATCCCGAACTCGTTGAAAACGAAGAGCTTATCAAGCGCGTTGTTCTCTCCGAAGAAGAGCGCTTTGGCGCAACGCTTCGTCAGGGCCAGGCTTATCTTGACGATGCCCTTTCCAAGATGGAAGGCACTGTTCTTTCTGGTTCTACTGCCTTTGTCCTGCATGACACCTACGGTTTCCCTGTCGAGGTAACTACGGAAATCTGCGAAGAGCGTGGTTACTCCATTGACGAAGAGGAATTTGCTCGTTGCATGGAAGAGCAGCGCAATCGCGCTCGTGCCGCAAACGTCAAGGATGCCGAAGCTGCATGGAGCACCTATGGTGGCGTTCATGCCGACCTCTTGAAGGAGCTTGGCGCAACCGAGTTTGTTGGCTATGAGCGCCTTTCTGCCGATGCTAAGGTATGCGCGATTGTGCGCAATGGCGAGCGCGTTGACTCTCTTGCCGCTGGTGAACAGGGTGAAGTCGTGCTTGACGTTACTCCGTTCTACGCTGAAATGGGCGGCGAAGTTGGCGATACGGGCACCATCACCGCTGATGGCGTGGAGCTTCAGGTAACTGATACCAAAGCACCCGAAAAGGGCTTGGTATGCCATGTTGCAACCGTTGCTTCTGGGGTGCTCACGGTTGGCATGGCCGTTTCTGCACAGGTTGACGCTAAGCGTCGCGCTTGCATCGCGCGCAACCATACGTGCACCCATATTCTGCATGCTGCCCTTCGTCAGGTTCTTGGCGCTCACGTCAAGCAGGCTGGTAGCTATGTTGGTCCCGACCGTCTTCGTTTTGACTTCACTCACTTCGAGTCGGTTACGCCTGAGCAGCTGAAGCAGGTCGAAGAACTCGCCAACAACGTCATCATGTCCGCAACCGCAACGAATATCTTCGAAACTTCGCTTGCCAAGGCTCGCGAAGAGGGCGTTACTGCTCTGTTCGGCGAGAAGTATGGCGATGTGGTTCGCGTTGTTAAGGTGGGCGATTTCTCCAGCGAGTTGTGCGGTGGTTGCCATGTTGCCAACACTGCCGAAATCGGCTTGGTGAAGATCGTCTCTGAAAGCAGCGTCGGTGCAAACCTCCGTCGTATCGAGGCTTTCACTTCCTACGATGCTTTGGCTTACCTCAATGGCTTTGAACATCAGATGAAGGAGCTTTCTGCTACTTTGCGCGTGCCTACGTCCGATGTCCAGGCTCGCGTTGAGGCCAATATCAAGCAGCTGCGCGACCTCAATGCCAAGCGTAAGGCGAATAAGGCAGCTGCGGCAACGGGCGAGCTTCCCGAAGCTCTCGACCAGTTCACTGTTGGTTCCGACTATCCGGTATTCATCTATCGCAAGGATGGCATCGATGCCGGCGGTATGCGTAATTTCTGGGATATCGTACGTTCTCGCCTTCCCGAAGCAGGCGCTTGCGTATTGGCTTCCGACAATCAGGGCACGCCTATCTTGCTTGCTGCAGGTACCGATGAAGCAGTTGAAAAGGGCTTCAATGCTGGTGCAGTAATCAAGCAGATTTCCCGTGAGATCAAGGGCGGCGGTGGCGGTAAGCCCACCATGGCACAAGCTGGCGGCAAGGATGCTTCTGGCATTGATGCTGCGCTTGATGCCGCACGCAAGCTGTTCGCATAAAACACGTAACGGAAGGGAGGAGCGCACACATGAGAATCATGGCTCTTGACATTGGCAAGGTTCGCTGCGGCATTGCCATCAGCGACCCGCAAGAAAAGATCGCCACTCCGCTGTGCGTTCTTCCCACCGAAGAAGTGCGTGCCAACGCACCAAGTTTTCGCCGCGTGTGCGAAGATTGGGAACCGGAGCTGATCGTGTCTGGCCTTCCTCTAACTATGGGTGGGGCCAAGGGTCCGCAAGCGCAGTCTATTCGTGAGGTTGCCCAACAAGTTGCCTCCAAGCTTGGTCTTCCATTGGAGTTTTCCGATGAAAGGCTCAGTTCTTCGGAGGCAAAACGCTCTTTGCGCGAGCAAGGCTTTTCTGAAAAGGAAATGCGCGGTAAGGTTGATATGATCGCTGCATCGTTGTTCCTCCAGTCATGGCTTGACAAGCGCATGGCCGGTTCTTTGAAAGGTGAGGCAAATGAGTCCTAGGAAGGTTACGTATTCCCGCAAGTCCACGCATGCGGCCCGAGCTGCTCACGCACGTGGCGAAAAGGAATTTCGTACATACGACACTTCGGCAATTCGCCCGAAGAAGTCGAAAGCGCCGCTCATAGCCTTAATCGCCGCTGTTGCGGTTGTGGTAGTTATCATAGTGGCGCTCTTCGTGAACACCAGCTGTGCAGAAGCTGCTAACGATCATCTGGCTCCCGATGGACAGCAGGTTACAGTACAGATTGCCGAAGGTTCTACATTGCCCGTTATCGCAGACAACCTCTACGATGCGGGCCTTGTCATTCGTAAGGGCGAATTTACCGCTGTTGCCAATGCCAAGGGCGCTGCCTCTTCGCTCAAACCAGGAGTCTATTCTTTCGAGGGCGGTATGAGCAACGAAGATTTAGTGGATGCGCTTGTTGCCGGCCCCACTGCTAACATAACTAATTTGGTGGTTCCTGAAGGAGCCACACTCGATTCAATAGCTACCGCAGTGGAAAAGGCCTATAACGGTTCTATTACCGCAGACCAATTTAAAACTGCAGCTTCGGATGCTTCCAAGTACGCAAAGGAGTACACGTTCTTAACCGATGCCGGCAAGAACTCGCTCGAAGGATTCCTGTTCCCTAAAACGTATGAGCTGATTGTTAACGCATCTGCTGAAGATGTGGTGCGTCAGATGCTCGATCAATATCGCTCTGAGGTGACGTCTCTCGATTTTTCTTATCCGCGCAGTAAGGATATGTCTAACTACGACGCGTTGATCCTTGCTTCCATCGTGGAAAAGGAAGCCACTAACGACACGCGCACCAAGGTTGCTGCCGTTTTCTACAATCGCTTGGGCAATTCCGGTGATCCGTCGTACGGTACATTGGGCAGCGATGCAACCACAGCTTATGAGGTGGGGGACAATCTCGATACGTACGACTGGTCAACTAAGAGTCCGTACAACACCCGTGTAACCAAGGGCTTGCCTCCTACACCGATTTGTAGCCCGAGCATCGATTCGCTGCGTGCGGTTCTTTCGCCTGAGCGTAACTTCGGTGACTATTATTTCTTCTCGTTCTGGAACAACGATCAAGGTGGGGTCGATTACTTCTTCGATAAAACTTACGAAGAGCACCAGAAGACCATCGCCGATCATTCTTAGGCATTATTGAGGTAGCGATGTCTCTTATCCAACCCGACCGCTATTTTTCGCGAACGAGTGCCATCAACGTTGAATGGGATATCGTCGGCAAAGGCTTTACGCACGTGCTGCTTGATATCGATAACACCATTCTTTCTCGTGCCGATCATCAGGTACCCGCCGATGTGCGTCAGTGGCTGGCGCGCGTTCGCGCTGCTGGCGTGAAGATGTGCTTTCTTTCGAATAATTTTCACGGTAATGTATTCGACCTTGCTCGCGAGCTCGATCTTCCTATTGTGGCCAAGGCCCTCAAGCCTCTTCCTCACGGATTCGTCATGGCACGCAACAAGATTGGGGGCACTCGTAAAAACACTTTGATGATCGGCGATCAGCTTTCAACCGATGTTGTAGGGGCGCATCTTGCGGGCATGAAGGCGTATTTGGTATGCCCGTTGGCTGAAGAGGACCTTAAGCATACGATGTTCGTGCGTTCGATTGAGCGTGCATTCATCTCTGACAAGGAGCCAGAGGGGGCCAGCGCATGCGAAACCTTACATTCCTAGCTGCGCCTGCTGCAAAGCCCGCCGCTGGTTCATTCCGTCGTTCCTTCATGGAAAAGACTGCTTCATGGAGTGTTGTAATCGAAGAATGCCGCACACGTGGCGAAGCTGCTGCTTTGCTTTCTGCTCGGAAGAGCCATGCGTTTGTAGTTTCTGCGCCGTTTCGCCAGGTAGTGTTTGAGGCTGGCGAGGTCCAAGGGGCATCAGCGCGTTTGGCTCAAGGCGCCGATATTCTCTATCGTGGCGGAAAGAACACGCTTGCGCTTAGCCAATATGCTCGTGTTGCTATCGATGAAATGGAGCGGCTCTTCCTTCCCTTGTACGGTGCGAAGGCTGTTGTTTTGGGGTCGGGCAGTTCGGCTCTTGACGTGGTCTACGAATGTGCGCGAGCAGGTGTGAGCGAGATCACCTTGCTGGGGGCGGAAAAAGAACGTACGCGTAACAACCTGCTTGCCTTCTTGGAGGCGTTTGGCAAGGAACGAACCCAGATCATCGATACTGAGCAGAAGCGCGTTGGTCACCTTTCTGCAACTCGTGCCTACGACAACGCCTCGTTCCTCTTTGGGACTGTTGCGGCAGCTTCTCGAATTGCTGCAGCTGATCTTGTTTTCTGCACCGAAGATTTTAGTCGGGTTGGTATTGCCTTCGAGCCTGGTCATATCGTGTGTGACCTTTGTGGTGAAAGTGCCTGCTATAACGATGCGGCAACTGCCGCTGGCTGTGATTATTTGGCAACGTCATCGGTTATGGCGGCGTGGGGCACGGAATGCGCAGAGCTGCTCGTAGAATTCGGTCGTGCCGAGCTGTAACACGTTCGAAATCTTTAGCACTTTATTTCGATGGAGTAACGGCGGTTTTGCTAAAATCATGTTTGATTTATCTAACATCGAATAAGGAATGCAGCATGGAATACATAACAGCAGGTGAAAGCCACGGTCCTGTTCTCACGGCCATAGTTTCGGGCGTTCCTGCAGGATTGACCATCTCCGAAAAGGCTATTAACTCCGATCTTGCTCGCAGGCAGAGCGGTTATGGCCGCGGCGGTAGGCAGGCAATCGAAAAGGATAAGGTTTCGGTTACCTCTGGTGTTCGTTTTGGCCACACTATTGGGTCGCCGGTAACGTTGTCTGTTGCGAATCGCGATTGGTCGAATTGGACTGAGCGTATGTCCGTGTTTGGCGAGCCGCCCCAAGATCTGGTTCGTGAGGTAACCCCTCGTCCTGGACATGCCGATTTGCTGGGCGTTTTAAAGAACGACATGGATGATTGCCGCAATATCCTCGAGCGTTCCAGTGCCCGCGAAACCACCATGCGTGTTGCCGCTGCCGGTATTGCGCGTGAGTTTCTGGCTGAACTTGGTGTTGAGATCTATTCCTATGTTGTGTCTATTGGCGATGAAGTCATGGAGGAAGAAGACCCCATGGCCGCTGCTACTGCTTACACTCCGCTCGACATCGAGATGAGTGAGGTTCGTTGCCCCAGCACCGAAGCTTCTGAGCGCATGATGGATGCTATCGACAAGGCTAAGGAGGCGGGAGACACCTTGGGGGGTGTGTTCCGTGTTGTGGTAACCGGTCTTCTCCCTGCTGTTGGTGGATATGAAACGCCAACCGATCGCCTTACCTCAAAGCTTGGTGGCGCATTGTTCTCCATTCCCGCCATCAAGGGCGTCGAATTCGGTATCGGCTTTGAGACTACGCGCCGCCCGGGCAGTCAGGTACACGACGAGATCCTTCTCGACGAAGCGGAAGGGTTTGTGCGTGCATCTAACAATGCAGGTGGCCTGGAGGGCGGAATGACCACCGGTATGCCGTTGGTGGCTACGGTGGGGATGAAACCAATCGCTACGCTTACCACACCTCTCAATACCGTGAACCTCGATACGCTTGAAGTGGCTGAAGCGTCGAAGGAACGTAGCGATACGTGTGCTGTTCCAGCTGCTGCTGTTGTTGCGGAATCCGAGGTGGCAATGGTGCTTGCCGATGCTTACCTGAAGAAGTTCGGCTGTGACAATATGACCGATATCAAACAGAACATCGCTTCGTACAAAGAGCGTATTAAAATGATGTCTCGTTAAAACGCCACGAATTACGAGGAGCTTATTTCATGACCACAAACCACCCTACGCATGCAGGCAAGTTCTATCTCACTAAGCCGGTGTTCTTCATCGGCTTCATGGGAGCGGGTAAGACCAGTATTTCTCAACAGATCGCAGTAACGTGCGGCGTTGCATCCATCGATGCCGATGAATATCTTGAGCTTCGCGAAGACCGTATCGTTGCCGACATCTTTGCTGAAGATGGCGAAGAGGCATTCCGCGATATCGAAACTGATGTTTTGCGCGACCTGGCAAAGCGTTCCCCGCGTCTTATCGGGTGCGGCGGCGGTGTTGTTACCAAACGTCCCGTTAACGCCCAGATCATGAAAGAGGCGGGCTATGTGGTGTACCTGAAGGTTTCCGCTGACGGAGCCGCTGCCCGTATCCCCAACACCGATTCCCGCCCTATGTTTAAGAACCTTGAAACCGCCCGCAAAACCATTGTCGAACGAGAGCCCCAGTATGAAGCCGCCGCCGATGTTTCTGTGGACACTGAAGGCCGCACTATTCGTGAAGTTGCAGACGAGGTAGTTGAGCTTCTGCTTGATGCCGGTGTGTTGGTGAAGAGGGATTAGTGCATGGCGCGCATTGTTGTGGAAATACCCGGTGAACGTGCCTATGATGTGGTTGTTTCGGCGGGACAGATCGATCGACTCGGCGCCGAGATGCGTGCCTTCGATGGCAATCAGAAAGCGCTTATCGTCACCGACACAGAAGTAGCTGCGCGCTACCTTGATCCCGCTAAAGCGTCCCTGAAGCAGGTTGGTTATCAGGTTTCCGTTATCACGGTGCCGGCGGGGGAGTCGGCTAAATCGGTTGAGTGTGCTTCTGAGATTTGGCATGCCATGGTCGAATGCGGCTTGAATCGCGATTCTGTGGTAGTTGCTTTGGGCGGCGGCGTTGTGGGCGATTTGGCTGGTTTTACTGGTTCTACGTTCATGCGCGGTCTGCGCATTGTCCAGGTTCCTACCACCTTGCTTTCCATGGTTGATTCTTCTGTGGGCGGAAAAACGGCCATCAACCTCGAGTCGGGCAAGAATTTGGTAGGTACCTTTTGCCAGCCGTCGTTGGTTTGTGCCGATGTCGCCACGCTTGCCACGCTTCCCGAAAGGGAATGGGCTTGTGGGTGCGGTGAAATAGCCAAGTCTGCCGTTATTGATTCAGAGGATTTCTTCTTTTGGCTGTACGGCCATACCGACCAACTGGCCGCCCGCGAACCGGAAACGGTCAAGGAAGCGGTGCAGCGTTGCATCGTGTTCAAAGCGTCGGTGGTAGCGCGCGATCAGGAGGAAACCAAAGGTGTGCGTGAGTGCCTTAACTATGGGCACACGCTTGCTCATGCCATTGAAACAGAGGCGGGCTACGGTGTGTATTCCCATGGTCATGCCGTTGCGCAGGGCATGCGCTTTGCCTCCCGATTGGCAGTAGCGCATCTGGGGGCATCGATGGAATTCGTGCAGACTCAGGATGCCTTGCTTGATGCCCTTGGCTTGCCCGAGCTTCAGCTGAAAGCCGAACCTGAACGTCTCCTTCATCTTATGAAGGGCGATAAGAAGGTGCGCTCTGGCAAGCTCCGCTTTGTGCTTCCGCGCGCTTGCGGTGAGTGGGAGGTGTGCGAACTCGAAGATGAGTTCGTGCTGGAATACCTTCAAGCATGGCAACGTAGCATCTCGTAGCTTATCGACAGGGCCTTGGGCCCTGTTCTTTTATGGGGCTACGCACAAAGCAATAACGTCTATGAAGGAGATCATAATGGCACATAATCCCGAACGTCTTTCCCGCCTTCGCGCCGTAATGAGCGAACAGGGGATAGACGTGCTCTACATCCGTGGGCTCTCGAACGTCTCATGGACTACGGGCTTTGAGCGTGTTTTCGACGATGAGCCGGCCCACGCCCTTGTCGTCTCTGATTGCAACTGTGTGCTGCATACGGACTCCCGTTACTTTGATGCAATGGAGTCTGCTGCTGCCGATACCGATATTGAAGTGGACAATAGCCGCATGGCTCATAGCGCCGTACTTGCCAAGGTGGCAGATGGCGTCGATCGCGATAGCGTTCGTATTGGCATCGAGGATTCGATGCCTTTGGCGGAATATCGCGCCTTGCAGCGTACGTTTGAGGGCAGGGCAGTCGATTTGGTGGAGCTTTCTGGCTTTGTGGAAGAGCTTCGTCAAGTTAAAGATGAATCCGAGATAACGGCAATGCGAAAGGCGCAAAGCATCACCGATGCGGCTTTTGCCAAAATCATCGCGTTCATGAAGCCCGGTATGACTGAGCGTGAGGTTCAATTGCAGTTGGATCGCTACATGTATGAAGGGGGAGCTGAGGGGCTGGCGTTTGGCACCATTGTGGCAACGGGTGCCCATGCTGCATCCCCTCATGCGATTCCCGGTGAAGCGAAACTGGCATTCGGCGATGCCGTGGTGATGGATTTCGGCGCGCGCTATGCAGGATATTGCTCGGACATGACTCGTACGGTGTTTGTGGGGGAGCCGAGTGATGAAGTCCGCCGCGCCTATGGGGCCATCCGCCGTGCCAACGAGGAATGCGAGACTATGCTGCGCGCTGGGCTTTCCGGTGCTGAAGTCCATCAATATGCTGAAGCGATTCTAGAAGAAGAGGGCTTCGGTGGCGCCATGGGCCATTCTCTTGGCCACAGTGTGGGAATCGATATCCATGAGGCGCCCAACCTTTCGCCTAGGAACCCGAAAGCGCTTTGCGCGGGCAATGTTGTTACGGTTGAGCCAGGGATTTATCTAACGGGCAAATTCGGTATGCGCCTAGAGGATTATGGCGTAGTTCGCGACACTTCGTATGAGGTGTTTACGCAAAGTACCCATGAGATGATTATTATCTCGTAGCATTCTGGGTATAATGTTTAGGTTATTTTTGCAATGGTTCATTTTTGAAGGAGCATAACGTGGCAATCTCTACCGCCGATTTTCGTAATGGCATGTGCATCGAGTACAACAACAAGCTCTGCACGATCGTTGAATTCCAACATGTTAAGCCTGGCAAGGGCGGTGCATTCGTTCGCACCAAGCTCCGCGACATCAAAACTGGTCGCGTAGTTGACTACACCTTCAACGCTGGCACCAAGTTCGACTCCGTTCGTCTTGAAACCAAGAAGATGCAGTTCCTCTACAGCGACGGCACCGATTTCAACTTCATGGATATGTCTTCCTTCGAGCAGCTCTCCATTCCTGCTGAAACTGTAGGTTCTGCAGCAAACTGGCTGAAGGAAAACGACGAGGCAACTCTCATGTACGCTGGCGACGAACTCATCAGCATCGAGCCTCCCATGTTCGTTGAGCTTGAGGTTACCGAAACCGAGCCTGGCTTCAAGGGTGACACTGCTACCAACACCACCAAGCCTGCAACGCTCGAAACCGGCGTAACCATTCAGGTTCCCACCTTTGTTGAGATTGGTGACGTTCTTCAGATCGACAGCCGCGACGGCCGCTTTGTTAAGCGCGTCTAGTTCTATGTGTCTTAACTGAAAACTCTACTGGCAACGGGGCGCTACGGCGCCTCGTGCTTTATACTTAATTTTCGTTTTTAACGTGCGTATAGTGCGCGCAACGCGTTTCGAAGAGGAGGTGCGAAACACTTGGGAAAGCTTCAGATTATGGACACCACCATTCGCGACGGCCAGCAGAGCCTCTGGGCAACTCGTATGCCTATTGGCGATATGCTCCCGATCTTGCCTAAGATGGATCGCGTAGGTTATTGGGCTATCGAGGCTTGGGGCGGTGCTACGTTCGACACCTGCCTGCGTTTCCTCGACGAAAATCCTTGGGATCGCTTGCGCTCTATCAAGTCGAAGACCCCCAATACGCGTCTTTCCATGCTGTCCCGCGGACAGAATCTGGTGGGCTACAAGCACTATTCCAAGGATGTCGTTAACCGCTTCATCGCTGCTGCTCATCGCAATGGCATTGACGTATTCCGCGTGTTCGACGCGCTGAACGATATTCGTAACGTGGTAGATAACGCCGAGGCCATTAAGGCATGCGGCGGCCACTTCGAAGGCGCTATTTCCTATACGCTTTCTCCGGTTCATACGCTCGATAGCTTCCTCGAGTATGGTCAGCAACTTAAGGATCTTGGCGCTGACTCCATTGCCATCAAGGATATGGCAGGCATGCTTACCCCGTATCGCACTGAGCGCATCGTCAAGGCATTCAATGCCGAAATCGGTCTGCCGATTCACGTTCATTGCCACTATGTTGGCGGTATGGCTCCTGCCAACTACCTGAAGGCTGCTGAAGCTGGTGCCGCTATTGTCGATACCGCTGCCGCACCTTTGGCATTCGGCAACTCTCAGCCTGCGGTTGAAATGCTTGTTGCCGCTTTGCAGGAAAGCCGTTACGACACTGGGCTTGACCTGGGTCTGCTTTTTGAGATTTCCGAGTATTGGGAAGAGGTTCGCAAGCGCGGCCATTATAAGCGCGGCGTTTCCTCTCTTACCCATATGAAGGTCTATTCTCATCAGGTTCCTGGCGGTATGATGTCGAACCTTATGTCGCAGTTGGAGATCCAGAATGCAATAGACCGCCTCGACGACGTTATGGAAGAAATTCCTCGCGTTCGTGCTGAGGTGGGCTACCCGCCGTTGGTAACGCCTCTTTCCCAGATCGTAGGCACGCAGGCCGTGTTCAACGTTCTGACGGGTAAGCGCTGGAGCGTTGTTTCCAAGGAAATGAAAGATTATATCTGCGGTTACTACGGAAAGGCTCCTGGTCCCATGAGCCCAGAGGTGGTAAACCGTGTTGTGGGCGAATCTGACATCATGCTTGATCCTGATGTTGCTCCTGGTTCGCTGGTAACTACCACGTTCGCCGAGCTTGAAGAAGAGATCGGCGATCTGGCAAAAACTGAAGAAGACGTTTTGATGTACGCGCTTTTCCCGAATGAGGCTCGTACGTATTTGAGCAAGCACCGTACATCTGAAAAGGTCGATTTCCTTCTTGAAGAGGAATCGAGCAACACCAAGGAGGACGATTACGTGGATATCAATCAGATTCGAGAGCTCGTTCGCGTTGCCGAGGAAAGCGGCGTTGGCGAAATCGTAGTCGAGGAAGAGGGCGCTCGTATCGCCGTCCGTATGCCCGGCGCCGTCGCAGCTGCACCTGCTGCCCCTGTTGCCGCTGCAGCTCCTGCAGCTGCTGCACCTGCTGCTCCCGCCGCAGCTCCCGCTGCAGCCGCTTCTCGCCCTGCAAATTGGTACTGCGTAACCTCCCCGATGGTAGGTACCTTCTATGCAGCTCCCGCTCCTGGCGAGCCTGCTTTTGTTCAGGTTGGCGACGAGGTTGCCGCAAACCAGACGCTGTGCATTGTTGAAGCTATGAAGCTCATGAATGAAATCGGCGCCGAGGAAATGGGCACGGTACGTGAGGTATGCGTAGAGGATGCAACTCCAGTAGAGTTCGGCACCCCGCTGTTCTACATTGAGCCCCACACGAGCCATGACGCTGTTGGTCCGGAGAGTGCATAAATGTTTGACAAAGTGCTAATTGCCAACCGCGGAGAGGTTGCCCTGCGCATCATGCGTGCCTGCAAGGAGCTGGGCATCAAAACCGTGGCGGTATATTCAACGGAGGATGCCGATACGTACCCCGTTCGCTACGCGGACGAAAAGGTATGCATCGGTCCTGCTCCTGCCAATAAAAGTTATCTGGTAATGCCTTCTATCATCGCTGCAGCGGTGAACACAGGCTGTCAGGCTATCCATCCGGGTTATGGCTTCTTGGCTGAGAATTCCGATTTCGCTCGTGCCTGCGCCGACAATGATCTGGTGTTCATCGGCCCTTCGCCCGAGTGCATCGATGCTATGGGCAACAAGGCTGCCGCCCGTGACACCATGAAGGCCTGCGGCGTTCCTACGGTGCCCGGCTCTGACGGTGTTGTCGAAACGGTTGAAGAGGCCCGTAAGTTCGCTGAAGAAGTGGGCTATCCGGTACTCATCAAGGCATCTGCTGGCGGCGGTGGTAAAGGCATGCGCGAAGTGCATGACCCTGCCGATCTGGAATCTCAGTTCATGGCTGCTAAGAACGAGGCTCTTGCAGCGTTTGGCAACGGTGACGTATATCTGGAGAAGCTTGTCCTTCGTCCGCGTCATGTCGAGGTGCAGATCCTTGCTGACAAGCATGGTAATCGTATTTCCTTGTGCGAACGCGACTGCTCGCTGCAGCGTCGTCATCAGAAGTTGCTCGAGGAAGCTCCTTCGCCGGCTCTGACCGAGGAAATTCGCCGTGCTATGGGCGTTGCTGCCGTTAAAGCGGTGCGTGCAACGGGTTACGAGAATGCGGGCACTATCGAATTCCTGCTCGATACGGACGGCAAGTTCTACTTCATGGAAATGAACACTCGTGTCCAGGTAGAGCACCCGGTTTCGGAGCAGATTACGGGCACCGACATCATTAAGGAACAGCTGCGCATTGCTTCAGGGGAGCCTATCTCTTGTATCGAGCGCGCACCCTTTACGCCCTTTGGTCATGCTATGGAGTTCCGTATCAACGCTGAGGACCCTGAGCATGATTTCCGTCCGTGCCCTGGCAATATCACGCGCTTTGAGGTTCCCGGTGGTCCTGGTGTTCGTGTGGAAACCTACATCAAGCAAGGCGACCGCATCTCTCCGTATTATGATTCCATGGTTGCCAAATTGATCGTATGGGGCATTGACCGCGATGAGTGCATCGCTCGAGGCAAACGTGCCCTGAGCGAGTTCTGCATCGAAGGCATCAAAACCACGATCCCCTTCCATTTGGAGGTTCTTGAAAAGGAAGCCTTCATTGATGGAAGGGTGTATACCGATTTCATCGAAACCGAAATGGGGGATGAATAATATGTCAGATATCAATACCGAAAGCATGGCAATCGCGCCAGGCGTTGTGGAAACGATTGTTACCCTCGCTGTTCGCGATGTTGCCGGCGTGGCATCGGTTGGTGCTGCACCTTCCGGGATCCGTTCCCTTCTTTCGTTCAAGCAGTCCGCACAGGGCGTGTCCGTCAACGTTTCTCATGACAACACGGTAGACGTTGCGGTTTCCCTCCGTGTTCAGTCGGGCCGCTCTTTGAACGAAATTGCCGATAATGTTCGCAAGTCTGTGGCTGATGCTGTTCTTTCACAGGTTGGCCTTACGGTGGCACGCGTGGATATCCGCGTTGATGGCATCGTATTCCAGGATTAGTGGTGCTTGTGTCTAAGGCTTTTTCTCAGCACGAAGAACGCACCCTTGCTCGTAAGCATGCACTGCAGCTTATGTATCAGGGTGAAATTCTGGAAAAAACTCCACATGAGCTTATTGATAATGGCCAGCTCGTTCCCGAAACGCAGGGCTTGGGCGAGTATGCTCTGATGCTTCTTGACGGCGCCAAGGAAAACCTTGAAGCAATCGATGAGCTTATCGAATCTGCAAGCGACAACTGGACGCTCGACCGCATGCCTGTAGTTGACCGTTCGTTGCTTCGCCTTACTACGTATGAAATGCGCTACGTTGACGATGTGCCTGTTTCGGTATCCATCAACGAAGCCGTTAACCTTGCCAAAGAGTTTGGCGGCGACGATTCCCCGAGATTCATTAACGGAATTTTGGGCCGTATCGCTACCCAGCTTGAAAGCGAGTAGGCATAATGGAATCACAGGTTCCTCAGACGTTCGAGGACATTAAGGCACGCCTTGACGAAATCGTGGCTGCCGTCAGCGATGAGGAGCTTCCTCTTGATGAGGCTTTGAGCCTGTACGAGGAAGCGGTGGGTATTGGCCTTACCGCTTCTCGCATCATGGAAGAGGGGATTGCCGCTAAGGAAGCCGAATCCGCCGAGGCTCAGGCCTCGTCGGATTCGGATATTTCGTCCTCGGACGAATAGGAGGAGGTGCCGTATGGCCCGCATACTTGACTCCATCGATTCCCCAGACAAGTTGAAGCTCCTCACTGATGAGGAGCTTTCCATATTGGCGCAGGAAATTCGCGAGGAGATCATTAACGTCACTTCCAAGACGGGCGGTCATGTCGCATCGAGCCTTGGGGCGGTTGAAATTATTTTGGCGGTTCATTCGCTCATTGATTCGCCCCATGACCGTTTTTTGTTCGATGTTGGGCACCAGTCGTATGCCCATATGCTTATCACGGGGCGTTTAAGTGAATTCCCCACACTTCGCCAATACAAGGGGCTATCGGGTTTTCCGAAACCTCACAGCAACCCTCATGATGTGCATCCTTCTGGTCATGCTTCCGACTCGCTTTCTGTAGCATGCGGATTGGCGCGTGCGCGCGATTTGCGCGGTGACAATCAAAAGATCGTGGCTCTTATTGGCGATGCTTCGCTTGCTGGCGGCATGGCCTTCGAGGCACTCAACGATATCGGCCAAGCGCAGACCCCGCTCGTTATCATTTTGAACGACAACGAAATGAGCATTGCGCGCAATGTCGGTGCAATGGCTATGCACTTGGGCGCGCTGCGCGTTACGAGCAATTACCGCAAGAACCGCGATAACATGCAGGATTTTATGGAGAACTCTCTTGGTCCTGCAGGTAAGGCCATGGTGAAACTGGGTAAAACGGCAAAAGAGTCGTTGAAGCAGTTTGTCATGCCTGACACTATGCTTTTCGAGCAATTGGGCATTGTATGCACACCGCCTGTTGATGGTCACGATATTCCTGCACTGAAACGGACTATCGGCCATGCGTTGGAATCCGATGTTCCTGTTCTGGTGCATGTGGTTACCAAAAAGGGTGCGGGCTATGGGCCGGCTGAGGCCGATCCATCCCGATTCCACGGTACGGGACCTTATGATATTGCTACAGGTGCCTCGCTGAAGGGTGCCCCCAAGGCCCTTACTTATACGCAAGCATTTACTAAGGCATTTGAGAAAGAAGCTCAGCTGGATAACTCCATCTGCGCTATTTCTGCCGCTATGGTTGACGGAACGGGATTGCGCCCCTTTGCGAATTCTCATCCCGATAGGTGCTTCGATGTCGGAATAGCAGAAGGTCATGCGGTGGGCATGGCAAGCGGTTTGGCGTTAGGTGGCCGTAAACCGGTAGTGGCCTTGTATTCCACTTTTTTCCAGCGTGCAATCGATCAGGCCATTATCAACGTGGCGCTCGAAAAGCTCAATGTTGTGTTTGCTCTCGATCGTGCGGGTTTGGTGGGTGACGACGGCCCCACGCATCACGGCATGTTCGATATGGCGCTTCTGCGGTGTGTGCCAAATATGAAGATCTTGGCACCCTCAAATGAAGCTGAGCTTGCCCATGCATTGCATACCGCTTTGAAACTTGATGGGCCTGTTGCCCTGCGTTATCCCCGTGGTGAAGCACCGGGTGTCTCTATGCCGGACGATGCCCTTATGATGAAACCTGGTAAGTCGCGTGAGGTTCGTGGAGGCACACAGGCTGCAATTCTGGCATTCGGCCGTATGGTCAACTATGCCGTTGATGCCGCTGAGCTTCTTTCGGAGCAAGGCCTTTCGGTGCGTGTTGTTGATATGCGTTGGGTAAAGCCTCTCGACCTTGAGGCAATTGCGGCAGCCGCAGAAACCGGGGTCGTGGTAACGGTTGAAGATGGCGTTCGTATTGGTGGAGCTGGCGAAGGTGTAGCAGAAGCCTTGGCGCTCATGGGCTCCACCTCAAAAGTTGAGGTTTTGGGCTTGCCTGACAGTTTTGTTGCTCAGGGTAAAGTGGATCAGCTATTTGCTGATTTGGGCATTGATGCCAAAGGCATTGCTCGCACCGTTGCGAATTTGCTTGGTGAATAGGCTGCCGTATACAGGTATTAGCCGCTAATAATGCAAGGGCCGTCCGGGCCCTTGCTTATTCTTTGGAGTGGAAGTGAATAACGAACAGAACATCGATGCTTGGTTGAGTGGCGCTTCGCAAGAGGTCGTTGAAACCACTTCACGGCTTATGGGGGCAGTGGAAGAGCTTCGAAAAACGGAAACCATCTATCCTGCCCAAGAGAAAATCTTGAATGCATTGGCTTTTACGGCTCCTGAAGATGTACGGGTGGTTATTCTGGGACAAGACCCCTACCATGGTCCCAATCAAGCCATGGGGCTTTCGTTTTCGGTTCCAAAAGACGAAAAACTGCCGCCGAGCCTGCGTAACATCTATAAAGAAATGGTTTCTGATATAGGGTGTTCCATGCCTGAAAGCGGGGACTTGGCCTCTTGGGCTCAGCAGGGTGTTCTTCTGTTGAACACGACGCTTACCGTACGAGAGCATGCCGCAAATTCACATGCAAAACTGGGATGGCAGGTGCTAACCAATTATGTGATTGAACGGTGCTTCATGTTGCCGCAGCCTATTGTGTTTTTGGCTTGGGGCAGACATGCGGTAGCTCTTGTTGAAGATGCGCGCACGAAGGCCGCTGACCAGGGTTCTGCGGGCTTGGATAACAAACATATTCTCCAATCGACCCATCCTTCGCCTCTTTCCGCAAATAAACAGGGCGGGGAATTGCGTGCATTCATTGGGTCACGGCCCTTTTCCAGTGCGAACACTTTACTTGCGCATTATGGTGAGAACCCGATTTCGTGGCAAAGTGTTTGCTAATGGGTAGCTTTGCAAAACCCTTTAATCGCGTTTTCTTTTTGCTGTGCGTTTTTGTAACTGGCTCCTTAGCCGGTGCCTTTGTTTGGCTGTTCTTTTTTCTCATGGATAAGGGCATTACTTTTTTGTGGCGGACGCTGCCTGGTTGGATAGGCTCCGCTACTGCAGAACCGCTCCCTGTTCTATCCCAAGGCCCTTTTGGATTCGTGCCCTTCCCCTTGATTGTCTGTGTGCTAGGCGGGTTGGTAATCGGGCTGTATGCCAAACATACGGGTGTTGAGCCTGAAGAGCTTAATGGCGTGATGGCAAAGGTCAAGCAAGATGGTCGTTATGACTACAGCCATATCGGCAAGCTTTCATTGGCTGCGTTGCTTCCGTTGTTGTTTGGAGGAAGCGTGGGGCCTGAAGCTGGCCTAACAGGTGTTATTGCGGGTCTATGTACGTGGGTGGGCGATAGGATGCGCAAGTTTGGCGCCGACTTTCGTGCCCTTGCCATTGCTGGTACCCAGGCGGCGCTCACCGCGGTGTTCACTGCTCCGCTCTATGGTTTTGTGGCTCCGCTTTCCGGGACGGCTGATGGTGCACACGGGGAAGAGAACATCACTCTTCCGAAAGCTCAGAAAACCGTGGTGTATCTTTGCGCTATTGCGGGAGCATTGGGTGCGTTCTTGGTTTTGGGCCAACTGGTTGGGGAAAACTCTGGTTTGCCGAGATTCGATGCGGTGGAAGTTGGCTCGCGCGAACTGGCACTCTTGTTGCCACTGGCTTTGGCGGGTATGGCCTGTGGTTGGGTATTCCATGCCGCCAATAAGGGCACGGTGCTCCTTTCGAAGGCGATGGGGGATCGTCCGGTGGCGAAAGCAGTGCTTGCTGGTGTTCTTTTGGCTGTATGCGGCATGGCATTGCCGTATACCATGTTTGCTGGCGAATCGCAGGCGCATTATCTGATGGTGGGGTATTCGGCGCTTCCTGCGGCTGTCCTTATTGCTACTGGCTTTGTGAAATGCGCTCTTACGCCAACATGCTTGAATCTGGGCTGGCGCGGTGGCCATTTCTTTCCCGTGATCTTTTCTGGCGTTAGCTTGGGCTATGGTTTTGCCTTGCTTACTGGAGCAGCTCCTGCGTTCTGCGTTGCTGCTTGTACATCAGCTTTGATGGGGTCGGTTATGCGCCAGCCTATTATGGCAGCGCTGCTGCTGATGTTGTGTTTTCCCCTGAAGGGTGTTGTTGTGATGCTTGTGGCAGCGGTGATCGGGGCGGCTATTCCGCTTCCCAGAGCGTTTCAGCCCGAACAGGCAGACTATAGGGTGTAGCCCGAACTTACCTTCAGGCTTATAGTGAAATTGGTGCTGAAGGCATTTCCTTATGTGGGCGAATAGCGATATGCACGACTAGCGCCTGTGTCACTGAAGCAATTTGTTGTTTGATGATGTCCATGGTTTAACAAAGCGCCCCCGATTCCGTTCTAAGCGTATCCCGTTTCTCGGTGTTCAAGAAACGGGGGTGCTTGTAGGGGAAATCGGGGGCGTTGTTGCTGGCTGTTGCGAAGTGTCTAGGCAGAGAGTTTGCACTCTTCTTGTTCGATGAGTTCGCGTGCATGCTCGATAGCGTCATCGATGTTGGCTCGGAAGTGTTCTTCGCCTACCAGCTCAACAAAGCCAGCGCGACGCATGGTCTTCATGGGCTGTTCGTTCGCATGACTGAAGATCAGCTTTACGCCGTTTTCGGTACAGTAGTCGTAGAGGTTTTCCAGGGCATTCATTCCAGATGCATCAAGCGATGGAACGCCGCGCATGCGGATGATCAGGTACTTGGTGAACGACTTTACCGAAATATCGGTAATGCGGTCGGTCATGCCAAAGAACATGGGGCCGTTGATTTCGTAAACGCGTACGCTCTTGGGCAATTCACGCAAGTGAGTAACCTCGGAGTTTGCATCGCAGTAGTACTTCCAGCCTTTAACTTCGGTTTCTTCGCTGACCATCTTCATGAACAGTACGATGGTGATGATCATGCCAATGCCGATAGCGGTAACCAGGTCGAATACGATGGTTAGGGTGAAGGTGAGCAAAAGAGTTGCCACGGCGCCCTTTGATGCGGTTTTGCAGAGGTGCGCGAAGTTGCGCCAGCCCGACATGTTGTAGGCAACCTGCAGCAGGATTGCTGCAATGGTAGGCATGGGAATCAATGCTGCATAGGGCATAAGGAATACCAGCATAAGTAGCAGGACAACGGCATGAACCATGCCGGAGATGGGGGTACGCCCACCGTTGTCGACGTTTGCGGCGGTGCGGGCAATAGCTCCTGTGGCAGGGATGCCGCCAAACAAGATAGAACCGATATTACCCACACCCTGCGCAACAAGCTCCATGTTGCAGCGGTGATGCGAGCTGATCATACTGTCGGCAACAACGCAGGAAAGCAGCGATTCGATGGCTGCCAGCATGGCGATGGTGAAGCCGTTGGCAAGCTCTTCGCGGAAGAGTTCGGTACTGAGTTGGGGAATGTGCAGTTCGGGAAGGGCGCTGCTAATGGTGTAGAGATCGCCAATGGTGTTTACGTTCATGCCCAGCAGGTTCACCATGCCGATACCTACAAAAATGGCAATAAGCGAGCTGGGGATCTTCCTGTTAAATTTAGGCCACAGGAACAGTACTACTAGGCAAACCAGACCAACCAGCACCGATTCGGTATTAATGGTGGCGATGTTCTGAACAACCGCTTGAATTTTGTCGGTGGTTTCTACGGTAGGGGTGCCTGCGGGGTAGGTAAGCCCCAGCAGGTCTTTGATCTGACCGATAACGATGGTTACCGCGATGCCGGCGGTAAAGCCAGTGGTAATGGTGTAGGGAACGAAGCGAATAAGCGCACCAAGTTTGAATGCGCCCATGAGGATGAGAACGACGCCCGCGATAATGGTGGCGGCAAACAGTCCATCGAGGCCATCGGTTGCCACGATGCCGGCAACGATGGTGGCAAAGGCGGCAGTAGGGCCCGAGATCTGAACGCGGCTGCCTCCCAAAAAGGCAATGAGAAAGCCTGCAACGATGGCGGTATATAAGCCAGCTTCGGGCCCGACGCCTGAAGCAATGGCAAGTGCGATGGAAAGTGGCAGGGCTACAACGGCAACCACGATGCCTGACACGATGTCTTTAGGAAGCTGCTTTTTGAGTTCTTCTTTGCTGCTGTGCTTGATGACGCTGAATAGAATCGGTTTGATCTTATCGTGTTGCATGACGGGGTTTTCGTGCTCCTGACTATCGTGTTCGAATTTGCCTGTAAAAGAAACGTTCCACTCAAAGAGTGGAACGCACGTGCTTTCACGTTGCGCGATTAATGCGAAAGCGCTTTATTCTATCGCTCTCGTTTGCTTTTCTTCGATTCCGCATAGGAAATTCAAGTGAACGCGTTCGTGACCTGGTTGAACGGTTTTCCATTGTCGTTCTTTATAGAATGACGAAAAGATGCAATGAAATTCTGGTCTTGATGGTGCGGCAACTTGGTTATTAATTGACGTAGAGCAACGATGGGATTTGCTCATGGTTTGTTGAGTGTTGGGCGGAAGGGCAAAGCTCGCCGAACACGAAAAACAAGGGAAAGGACCACAAGCTCGTGCGTGGGGCTCGGTGCTTGGAGGCGCAAGGGGGATTGCAATGAGGGGAACTCAACCGCAGCGCAATGTCATTTTGGCGGCAGGCACGCTTGCTGCGATGGGCACAAGCTGCATCTACATGTGGAGCATTTTCAATAAGCCGCTCATGGCAACCTATGGGTTCAGTGCCTCAGAGGTTTCCATGGCGTATTCCCTGTTCTTGCTGACCACCTGCTTTTCGAGCATGCTGGCTGGCTGGTTGCAGCAACGCATCCAGCCTCGGTACATCGTGGTGTGCTCGGGCGTTTTGTTCGGAATGGGCTGGTTCCTTTCCGGCTTTGCGAGCAATTTGGTAATGCTCTATCTCTTTTTTGGTGGATTTGCGGGTGCGGGCAACGGGCTTCTGTACAACACCATTGTTGCCGTTGTGATGAAGTGGTTCCCCGATAAACGTGGTTTTGCCAATGGCATATGCATCGGGGCAATCGGGCTTGGGCCGGTGTTCTTTGCGCCTCTGGGCAATTTCCTTATTGAGTCATTCAGCGTTCAGATGGCGTTCCATATTGTGGGAGTAATCTGGTTGGTGATTTACCTTACTGTGTCATGGTTGCTGCTGGTTCCCCCAGCTGAGTGGCAGCCTGGAATCATCACGGAAAAGAGGGAAGAGCAAACCGAGGAAAAGCCATGCCAGGAGCTGAATCTTTCCGCGACGCAGATGTTTCGGCAGCCGTTGTATTACGTATTGTTCCTGGTGATGATGGTGGCTTCCACCAGCGGCCTTATGATCACTGCTCATGCTTCGAATATCGGGCAGGAACTTGCCGGCCTTACGGCTTCGGAGGGCGCCGTGATGGTTGCCGCCCTTGCTCTGGGCAGCTGCTTGGGCCGCTTTGGCTTCGGAGCTTTGTCTGACAACATTGGACGCTATAAAGCGTTGGCTCTTTCCCTTGCGGCCAACGCGGTAGTGATGCTGTTCTGCATCCATGCTGCCACCACATTCGTAACCTTCCTTGTTGCCGTTGCTGCGGTTGGCGCGTGTTTTGGCGGTACCATGAGCATCGTTCCTGCCATTGTTGGTGATGCCTTCGGATCGGTGAACTTTGGGCAGAACTACTCGTTTGTATACCCCGGATATACGGTCGCTTCTTTTGTTGGTCCCATGGCGGCGGCATCGGCCTTCGAAGCGGTGGGCAGCTATGCTCCAGCATTCACTATTGCCGGTGTGCTGGCATTAGTGGGTGTTGTGCTGGTGGTTGTTTGCTCCAGGCTGCAGAAGCGCTTGCTTGAGCGTTAGGCTTTGCGTAAAAAAGGCGGCCCGAAGGCCGCCTGCAAATGCGCTATTTGAAGGAAACGTTACCAAACTCAGAAAGCTTTAAGTTCGGATTGTGCTCGATGCCGTAACGCAAGTTCCATTCGCTGGTAAACAACAGCAACTTTTCGCCACGCATGTTTTCTACACGATAGGTGTCGTGAGTAAGGTTCAGCTTCGGAACATCAACTTCTTCGGGATTTGCTACCCAACGGATAATCGAGTAGGGCAGCCCCTGCCTTCGAACCTCGACATTGTATTCGTTTTTCAAGCGCTGTTCCAAAACCTCGAATTGAAGAACACCTACAGCACCTACGATAACGCTTTCCATACCAGCACCAAGCTCGCGGAAAATCTGGATGGCGCCTTCTTGAGCAAGCTGTTCCATGCCCTTTACAAATTGCTTGCGTTTAAGCGTGTTTACCTGCGAGACCTTAGCGAAGATTTCAGGCGCGAACATAGGAATAGCGGGGAACTGCACCTTGTTCTTTGCAGCGCACACGGTGTCACCGATAGAGAAGATGCCCGGATCGAACAAGCCCACGATATCGCCTGCGTAGGCTTCATCGACAATAGCGCGGTCGTCGGCCATGAGCGAAGTGCCGGTAGCAAGCTTCAGCTTCTTCTTTCCCTGCATATGGTAGGCTTCCATGCCTCGCTCGAACTTGCCCGAGCAGATGCGTACGAAGGCAATGCGGTCGCGATGGTTCTTGTCCATGTTCGCCTGGATTTTGAACACGAAGCCCGAGAAGGATTCCGTCATAGGATCAACTGGCGTGTCGGTAAGGCAGTCGTTGTAGGCGCGCGGTGTGGGCGCCAGCTCCAGGAACCCTTTCAGGAAGGGCTCTACGCCGAAGTTGGTTAGGGCCGAACCGAAGAATACTGGCGAAAGTTTGCCGTTGCGTACGGCTTCCAGGTCGAGTTCGTCGCCTGCGCCGTCGAGAAGCTCGATATCGTCCATCAGGTTGTTGTGGTTGTCTTCGCCGATAAGATCGTCAAGGGCTGAATCGCCCAGTTCGGCTTCGATTTCCTGAACCTTCTTCGAAGAATTGCCGCGTCCTTCGCCGTCAAAGGCGATGACGTGACGCGTGCGACGATCGAACACGCCACGGAAGTTGCGACCGCAGCCGATGGGCCAGTTCATGGGATACGTGCCAATGCCCAGCACCGTTTCGATTTCTTCCATAAGCTCAAATGGATCGCGGGCTTCGCGGTCAAGCTTGTTCACGAATGTGAAGATGGGAATATGGCGCAAGGTGCAAACCTTGAAGAGCTTCTTGGTCTGGGCCTCTACGCCCTTTGCGGCATCGATTACCATAACGGCGGCATCAGCGGCCATGAGGGTGCGATAGGTATCTTCGGAAAAGTCTTGGTGTCCAGGGGTATCCAGGATGTTTACGCAGCAACCATCGTAGTTAAACTGCAGAACCGAAGAGGTTACGGAAATGCCGCGTTCCTTTTCGATATCCATCCAGTCGGAAACGGCGTGCTTGGAGCTGCTTTTTCCCTTAACCGAACCGGCAGTTTGGATGCTGCCGGTGTACAAAAGCAGCTTTTCGGTGAGAGTTGTTTTGCCGGCGTCAGGATGGGAGATGATGGCAAAAGTGCGCCTTGAGGCGATTTCTTCTTGCATGCTTGACATGTGGTTCCTTCTGTTTGCTATGGAAAACCCTTTTGGCAGTGATATAGTTGCGATCCTTTAGATTAATGCAAGATGCCGTCTGCTCACAGGAAGAACCGCTGTTTTATACAGCCTTTACGGATTCTTGTCACTGTTGCTTTCCGGAATGCTTTATTTGTCTTTGCCGAAGCGCCCTGCTTCGTTTTTTTGCATGGGAAACTCATTGGACATCCCGAAATCATTCAGCGATCTAGCGTTGAAAGTGGGCATTTTGCGGTACCTTTTAGAGGGTTTACGACCTCATCGATTGTTGACGGGAAGAAAGCGAAACTATGGGTATGGTTCTCTCCGAAGGCGAAATTGGCACTTTTCAGGAATGCGTTCGCCGTGATTTGCTCACGTATGTTAGCTACCCCTCTTTTAAGGGTGCTACTCGATGCTTTGCATACCCCCAGTTTTTGGTAGATGACGAGACGCTTACGCTCCTTGAGGACAGCGCCTTCCCCGACAATGGTTGCCTTCCCATGGTTACGAGTCGTACTACTCCCCATGAGTTGCTTGATATGTTTGGCAATGTTGTTGTCATGAGGGTGAACGACGAGCATCCTGGCCGCAATCGCAATTACCCAGAGAGCGAAACATCACGCTTCAACAGCATCATTGATCCTTACTTTGCCAAGGGTGCTTCGTCGGTTGAATTCATGCCCCTTTCTCGGCATTCCCTTTCCGGTTCATTGGTGCAGGTGCTTGATGTTCAGGAAATCGTCGATTTAACCCATGCCCAGGCACAGCCGGTTCACGTCCGCTCGGTTGCGTCTCTTCCGCAAACAAAGCTTGTCGTGGTTTCCCAAGGCAAGTTGGGCGAACGCAAGTACTACGGACCTTTTGAGGCAACCTGTGTTGAAGGGACTGCTGTCCAGCTGCAGGCCAGCAATTCCTGCGATTTACGTATTGGTGTTTTCGATGAGAGCGAATTTGTCTTCTCCATTGATCTTGTTGACGATCTGGGCAATATGGTTGCTCAATACGTCAGTGCAGAAGAGCTTGATGCCCATGTAGCTGCCTCCGACAGCCTTTTTGATTGGATCACCGATAAAGATCTCCTCGATGCCTTGGGCAGGATTTCTCGTTCGGGCGAAACACCCTTAACGAAGGGTCAAATGCGCGCTTTGAAAAGCGAGATTGCCGCCTGTCTCGATGAAGATGCGAAAATTGCCCTAACTCCCGAGCGCCGCGAGCGTATGTTGGGCCTTCTTGACACCTACGAAAGCTGGTCGACGCTTCCTGAATCGGTAAGGGATTCTGCCATCGAGAATGCCGACCCTCAGCAGCTGGCTGAATATGTGCTCTCTAATGAGCATTTCAGGTCGTTCTACGATAAGGTCCTTGAAAGTGACCAGGTGCGTCAACGGGTTGAAAAGGAAAAGGCGCAATATGCCGCGGAAGCCGCGGAGGCTCAGGCTGCTGCAAAACAGGCTCAGGAATCGCTGAGCCACGTGCAAGATGAGCTCAAGCGATTTGACGACGAACTCGACCTGCGTCGTAAGCGTTTCGAAGAAGAAATGTCGTCGCATGTCAAGATCGTCCAGGGGGAGCGAGACAAACTAGTTGAAGAGGTCCATGCCCTTAAAGAGCAAAAAGACAGCTTGGAACGTGGCAAGGAATCGGTGCAGCGTCAAATCGACGAACTGGTGTCTTCCTTTTCAAATGAAGAAGTTTTGATGGGCCGAGTACTTGAGAACGCGGCATTGAAGCAGGTTGTTTCTACGGTAGGTGGAATGTCGGGATCTGAGCATGTGGGTGATGGCGGGGAGCGCCTCTACGCTGCTCCCTCCGTTGAGCCATTGCTTTCCGAGGAGGATGGGTCTGATGCTGGGGCTTTGCTTTCGAAGCTCGATGACCTTATCGGCGCGTCGTACGGCCGTGATATTCCCAAAAACGATCTTGCCAATGTGCTCATTTGCCTTACTCAGGGCTACATTACAACTCTTGCCGGTTTGCCCGGTACCGGCAAAACGTCTCTCGTGAATATCCTCGCTGAGGTTCTTGGCTTGAAAAATGCCGCTTCGAAGCGCTTTGTTGAGGTGCCGGTTGAAAAAGGCTGGACTTCCTACAAAGACTTTATCGGCTACTACAATCCCTTTAGCGAGTCGCTCGAAAAGTCCAACCCCGTTGCATTCGATGCGCTCTCACTTTTGAATTCCGAATGTGAACAGGGGGTTGCGGATAGCGATGCGGCACCATATTTGTTCCTACTTGACGAGGCGAACCTCAGCTCTATCGAGCACTATTGGTCGCCGTTTTTGCGCGCCTGCGATTCCTTCCGTGGTGGTTCGTTCGAGCTTTCTTTGGGCGGAAACCATTCCTTCAAGGTTCCGAGCTACTTGCGTTTTATCGCGACCGTAAACTTCGACCATACAACCGAGGAGTTGTCGCCTCGTTTCTTGGATCGCAGCTGGGTGGTTACCCTCGATCCGCAAGCTTTGGATTTGGATGACCTTGGCGATCCCTTGGTTCCCTTCAACTACAAGGACGCGAGTGTCTATTCGTATCAGGCTCTTCAGGCGGCTTTCGGCCCAAGGAGCAATGCCTTGTTAAGTGTTGAGCTTGAGGCGAAGCTGAAGGAAGTGGTCGAGCTATGTGCTCGTCATCGCTACCCCGTAAGTCCGCGTAGCCAGAAAATGATGCTTTCATATGCTTGCACAGCGGCGAGTGTTATGGATTGCTCGTCTGCGCAAACCCAATATGCTCCCGTTGATTACGCCATTGCGCAAAAAGTGCTTCCGGTTCTTTCGGGCACCGAAGAGCGCTTAGGGGCTCTGCTCGAAGAACTTTCCTTGGTAAGCAATCTTCCGTTGACCAAGGCTCGTGTCGATCACATGCTTGAGGCTGGCGAAGACAGTGGCTATTACCAGTACTTTGCGTAACGGCTCTTACAATTGGGTGCTGCGTTTGGTGGATGCATCGAGCAGCGACCGCGTTGATTTTCCTCTGCTCGAAAACTATGCACCCGCTTCCTTAGATCTTGCCGCAGAAGGCATCGTCCATGAATCGCATAGGTATCGTGCTCTATTGGCTACCGATGCTCCTCTCGGTTCTTCCGAAGAGGAGAGCATCTTATGGTCGGTCAACGGAGAGGAGCCTATAGCCTTATGCGCTCGCGTGGTTGCTAACCATATCGAAGAATTCCAGGGCTCCCAGCTGCATCTTTACCAGCTGCATTTTGAGAAGGGAGATGAGTGGTTTCCTTTTTCTATGACCTACGGTTTCGCATCGGTCTCCCTTCAGGTGGGTCTGGCTGGGGAAGGTCTGTGGGTTCTCTCAACTAAGGACATCGCTTGCGCCTGCGATAAGGATGACCAAGAGGCTTCCGTGCTGGGTATGGTTGACACCCTGATCTCGGGAAGTGATGACGAGGCAGTTCGGTGGATGTTCGGCGAGGGCCAAGCTCGAGAAAGCAGATATGCCTTGGTGGAGTCGGGCACGGTTTCCGATTCCTCTGAATCGCTTTCCTCGTTTCTTGCTCTTTGCGAAAGGGCGGTTCGCGGATACGAGGCAAACCTCAATTATTTCTGCACCCATGCTCATTGTCGTACCGTGAAGACTGATGTCATGGTTTCTCCTCTTCAAATGCGCCGTTTGGGGCGCGAGGAATTGCTCTGGTTGGCGAGTAATCCTGATGTGCTTCACGCGACGGATGCGAAAACGCCCTTACGTATTAATGGCAGGTATGTTGTTCCCGCCCGTATGCGTACCAAGCGCCCCAGGAAGACGTTTGACACCAAGGAGAATCGAGCGCTTTTGTCCTATGCCGAAGAGATTGCTGCGGCGCTTGGCCGCATCATCGAGGGAGCACAGGATGATATTGCCCATATCGAAGCCATGATCAGTCGCTTGGAAGGGCTTAATGACGGCGAGGGTCTGATCCCGGTGCTCTTGATGCTGAGGACGTGTTTTGAGCGAGAACAACCTCTTTTGCGCAAAGCAATTGCCCTCCGTAAAAGAATGCGCAGTATAGCCAAGGCGCTTGATCGTGCGTTGCCCGATGTACGTTGCATTCGCTATCGCCTGCCGAAGCGAACCAAGACATTCCAGGAAATTCCTGCGTATGCCGAAATCCATGCTCTCATGCGAGCATGGGATACGTTTGGCGAATTTCAAATGCAGCGTGATGGCATGGTTCTGCACACCTGGAAGATGGACAAGCTCTACGAATATTATGTGCTCTACGAACTGCTATCCGCTTTGCATGGTAGAGGGTTTTCGCCTAACAGTTCATTGGATGCTAACCCTATCGAACAGGCGCACTATAGCCTTGACTCGCGGTTTTTTCAAAATGAAACCCAGGTCGCAACGGTCTTTCGCCTGGTTCGTGGCGATGAGCGTATAACGCTGTATTACCAGCCGGTTATTTATGGTGACGAGCGCGAGGAGCATGGCATTTCGTTGCATCGAACCACGTTGACCTCTGCGGGTTTCGACTCTTATTGGACGCCTGATTACCTCATGGTTCACGAATCCCACGAAGGCGCAAGGACGCTGGTGCTCGACGCCAAGTTCCGCAAGGTATCAGCGGTGAAGTTCGACGGCTCGGAAAACGACGCCAAGAGTTGCATGCTGGAGTGTCTGCGCAAATACAAACTGGAAACATGCGGCAGTAATGGTGCCTCGGTGGATGCTTTGTGGCTACTGTGTGGGAGGACTCAATCGTATTATTTGGAGAGCTTGCAGCAGTCGTCGTGGGCTCTGGGGCAGCGTTTTACGCCAGACGGCATTGCTGCGGTAGCTCCAGGGGCAAATGCGTTGCCTGAGTTCCTTGATGTTGTGAGGATCGGTACTGAATAGGACTGGCTCGGCGAACCTATTCTGAATAGTGCGCCATCTGGTCTTTTACGTATCCGATGAGCTCTTCTTTGAAGCGTCATTGCATGCGAAAGGAAGTGCGTCCGCTGACGCACTTCCTTTACGGCAAAAGCCCCGTTTCGTTTGGTGCCTGTTTCGGCCTTGGTTGTTGCCAGGGTGGGCATTATGCGCAGGGCGGGGCTAGTCTGTCTATTTGGGAAGGTTGTCCTTCCAGGCTTTTAAGTCGCTGGCGGGAATTGTCATAATGCGTACCATTTCGGAAGCCTTATGGAATACTTCATCTTTCAACCCGTCGTCGTAGAGAACGGTATGAACGATAATGGCCTTTGCGAGTTCGAGCGTGTTTGCCGACTCGTTTACTTCCCAGAAGTCCTTGATGAAATCAACGCTCTCAAGCAGCCCTTCCCAGCAGTCATCGCTCATGCTGCTCCAAGAGTGGAAATCGTCCTTTTCGCAGCGATGGGCTTCGTCGACCATGACGATGGCAGGGTTTTTGATCCTTCGTATGCCTTCAAGCGTTCTATCGTTGCCTTGCGAAAGGGGTTTGCCATTTGCGTAGGAATCGAACTCTTCTTTGGTGGGCAGCAGCTGCCGCAAGGGTTCAACGAGTTCGATCATGGAGCTTGCGTTGTCCAGATAGATATCTGATCCTTTGAACTCGTTTAAGCGCTCGGCGCGAAACCTTGTTTGCCGGTCTTCGAGGGCTTGAGATTCTGCATGTTCAAGAAGCTGATCAAGAGTGCACTTGTTCTGATTCGGGTTCATAGGTGCCTCCTTAAGCGGCGAAGAAATCGGTGTTTATGGCGGGGTCGGCATCGGTGATGCCTTCGTCGGTCAGGGCAACCTCCTCTTCAAAGCGGAGCTTGAATTGGCCATCCTGGCTTATTTGATGCTTGCATTCGAAAATAGCCTGAAGAAAGGGGTACTCGGGGTGTTCCTCGAGACGGTAGGCGTTGTCGCGCACGCCGCGTTTGCCTCGTTCGAAATACCACCAGGAATCAGCGGGCGTTTCGAGCAGGGCGAACGCCGGCTTGTTGGCCCTGGGGCTGAAGTAACGGGCGGTTGCTTCGTCTTGGACCGCTAGAAGCAGGTGGCGATCGCAATTGCCGATAATGGAGTTTGCGGTAGCCATGTCGTATCTCGCCTCGAGCTGGCTCACGGTTTGGCAGATGATGGTGGCGCTGATTTCGCGGCTTCGGATAACCGCAAGCACATCGTCGATATGGGGAAGGTTCAAATTCGCGAAATCGTCCAAGATAAAGCGAACGGGAACGGGGAGCTTATGGTCGGCGTAATCGTGATCGGCGCTGGCGCATAAATGAGTGAAGGCTTGCTGGACAAAGAGGCTTGTTAGCCCTTCGAGGCTGTGATCAAGGTCATCGACGGTAACGAATAGGGCTCGCTTCTCGCGTCCGAATGAGCTGAAATCAATGCGATTGGGATTGCTGTACGAATCCAATGCACCCTGGAAGCCGAAAGGCAGAAGATGCGCAGCGATGATGCCCATAATGCTTGAGTGCATTTTCTCTGCGACGCACGTGGCTTTTGAGCGGTTGTAGAGGGAGACAGCGTAGCTGTTGGGATTGTTCTTCTCTAGGTCACCGAATAGATTCTGGATTCCGCGGCCTCCCTTTTCGAAGAGCTTGATAACGGAAGCCATGCTCCACTCGTCTTCGGGAAGCGCCTCGAATACGAAGGCAATATAGCTTGAAAGATAGTTGGCTGCGGCAAGCCCCCAAAACGGATCGGATTTTTGCGCTTCCCGGGGGCAGATCGCGCTTGCAATAGCGATGATGTCTTGCTGGTTGGGCCTGCCGTCTTGGAAGCGGACTTGGTGTAACGGGTCGTAGCCGCAAGTTCCGCCCATGGTGGTGAAGTTCAGCTGATCTACTTGGTAACCTTGCAGCGCAAGAAAAGCGCCCATTTCGTCGTAAAGGCTCCCCTTGGTGTCCAGCACGATATACGAACCGTTGCATTGCATGAGGTTTGGCTTGAGGTGGTTTCGGGTTTTACCGCTTCCGGAGCATCCCAGCACTAAGATGTTGTTGTTCATTCCCGTTTTCCAGCTGTCGGCATCTGCGCTGTGGCGTTCGGTGAAGATGATGGTGCCTTGGTATGCTTCACGGGCGTTGTTTTCAGCGAAATTGTTCGTGTTCATGTGTTCTCCTTGGTTGATGTGCTCAGTCTGCAGGCTTGCCAGCAGACTCCATGTGCTATCTGGTAATTACAGGCTCGTGATGATGCGGTCGGCCAAGCCCGCCTCTATAGCTTGCTCTGCCTCGAAATAGGTATCTTGGGCGGTGAGCTCAAACACTTTGTCGAGGCTCATTCCGGTGTGCTGGGATAGAACCTGGGCGGTGATGTCGCGAATGCGCATCAGATCGTCTGCTCGTGCTTTGACTGAAAGTGCGCTTCCGCCAATGCCTCCGCCGATGAGGGGGTCGTGAATCATGACGCGGCTATGTGGCAGCATTCCACGATCGCTGCCCGCTATAAACAGTAGCGCTGCCATGCTGGCGGCCATGCCGAGGCATACGGTGTGCACGGGGCAGCTGATGGCTTGCATCACATCGTATAACGCCAGCCCTGATTGAACTTCACCGCCAGGGCTGTTGATGAAAAGGGTGATGGGTGCATGGGGATCTTCTTTTTGAAGATGAAGCATAGAGCGAACGGCGGTGGCAACCGAGCTGGCATCGACGGGGCCGGTAAGTTCGATTTCTCGAGAGGCGAGCATTTCGTCGCGAATGTCATAGAGGCGCAGGCCTTCGCAGGTTTCCTGCATAACAAGGGGTGCATATACCGAGGTGTTGTCCATTTTTTGGTCCTTTCAAGGGGCATGGCAAGCCATGCGTGTGCAGAAATATGCAGCCATGGGGCTGCTGCGAACCACCTGGGATAGAGCAGGCTTGGAGCTGATGCGCATTAAAGCGCATGAAGCTAAGCCCTTGGGTGAGGCTCTGTCGCTTTGCTGGTGGTAACCAAAAATGGAACACGCCTACAACGAGCGAAAGAAGACGCACGACTCCCTTGGCGGATGCATAATTTTTCTGCGTATTCGATTGTGAAAAGATGTATGAGTCGCGAAATGCCGCTGAAGTGCGGATGGGCCGACGTGCCCGTTAAATGCGACTTTAAAAAATGGGCCTAAGCCCCCGGGTGCATCCTTAGCATATCACTTCATAGATGACTAGGATGGGTAGCGCAGTGTACTCCCAAAAAAATATTTGGTGATATACGCCAATACGTAAGCGCTTGCTGTTGCGCCAGCAGCCAAACGCATGCCGTTGCTCATGCGCCCTTCCGGTCACGCTTTGCAGCGCTTCCGATAAAATGAAATCGCCTGTATAGACTAGAGGAGGAACGTCGTGGCCTTTTTGCCAGTAACACGTAAAGAGATGGAAGAGCGTGGATGGGACCAGTGCGATTTTGTGTACGTCTGCGGCGACGCGTACGTGGATCATTCCTCCTTTGGCATGGCTATCATCACGCGCTTGCTTGAGGCGAATGGCTACAAAGTAGGTATTGTTGCACAGCCTGATTGGAATGACCCTGCCAGCATCGATGTGTTCGGCGAGCCTCGCTTGGCGTTTCTGGTCAGCGCAGGAAACATGGATTCTATGGTGTGTCACTACACCGTTGCAAAGAAGCATCGCAATCGCGATTTTTATTCTCCTGGTGGGAAGATGGGCTTGCGTCCCGACCATGCATCAGTGGTCTACGGCAATCTAATTCGGCGCACTTATAAAGATGCCCCGATTATCATGGGCGGCGTGGAAGCCTCGCTGCGCCGGCTGGCTCATTATGACTACTGGTCCGACAAGCTGAAGCGATCGGTGTTGCTCGACAGCGGAGCAGATATGATCAGCTACGGGATGGGCGAAAAATCGATCGTTGCTATCGCCGATGCCCTGAATGCGGGGATCCCTGTCGGTCAAATCACCTGGATTGAGGGTACAGCGTTCCGCTCCCATAATCTTGAGGGGGTAATGGAAGGGTACGTTTCGCTGCCTTCCTTCGAAAGCATGCGCGCGGATAAGCTGAAGTATGCCGAAAGCTTTCGTTTGCAATACCGCAACCTTGATCCATTTAGCGGCAAATGTTTGGTTGAGCCTTACGAGCAGGACAACCTGTACGTTGTCCAGAATCCACCGAGCACTCCGCTTTCTACTTCGGAATTCGATGCGGTGTATCGTTTGCCATATGAGCGAACTTACCACCCCATGTACGAAGCGGCTGGTGGCATTCCCGCAATCAGCGAAGTGAAATTCAGCTTAACCAGCAACCGAGGCTGTATTGGCGAGTGCTCATTCTGTTCCTTAGCGTTCCATCAGGGCCGTATTATTCAAAGTCGCAGCAAAGAAAGCCTGGTTGAGGAAGCGAAAGCCATCACGCAAGATCCTGATTTCAAGGGGTACATCAACGACGTGGGCGGTCCGACGGCGAACTTCCGCAAACCCGCTTGTCCCAAGCAGCTCGACAAAGGCGCGTGTCGTGGGAAGCGTTGCTTGGCGCCGAAGCCTTGTAGAAGTTTGCAGGTGGACAATCGCGATTATCTGAATGTGCTGCGCGAGTTGCGCAGCTTGCCTGGCGTCAAGAAAGTGTTCGTGCGCAGTGGCCTGCGTTTTGACTATGTGCTTCTTGATAAGCACGCAAATGAATTCATCGACGAGTTATCTCAGTATCATGTTTCGGGGCAACTTCGTTTGGCGCCGGAGCACGTGAGCGATGAGGTGCTTAGGGTGATGGGGAAGCCGAACAACGACACCTACCAGGAATTTGTGCGGCGCTTTGAGGCAGCTAACAAGAAACTTGGGCTCAAGCAATTCGTAGTTCCGTATCTTATGAGTTCGCATCCCGGTTCTACTCTAAAAGAAGCCATTGAGCTTGCGGAGTTCTGCCGCGATATGGGCTTTAACCCCGAACAAGTACAGGATTTTTACCCCACGCCTAGCACCATTTCCACGTGTATCTATTTCACGGGGGTCGACCCGCGCACTATGCAAGAAGTTTATTGCCCATGCACACCCCATGAAAAGGCGATGCAGCGTGCGCTCATCCAATACCGAAATCCAAAGAATCGCAGGCTGGTTATCGAGGCTCTGAAGGCGGCTGGCAGGGAAGACCTTATTGGGTACGACGAGAAATGCCTGGTGCGTCCGGATAAGGGCGGGGCACGTAAAGCGAATAATCATGCTAAAGGGGCCAAGGGCCAGCGCGGCAAGCGACAGGGGAGCAGCTCTGATGCGAGGTCTCACTCAAAAGGGACTGCTGCTGCGGGAAATCCTAAGGGAAAGAGCCGGTACGGCAATGGTGCGTCTTCGCAGCGCGAAAAGCATGCTGGGAAAAGCGAGGTTTCACTTTCCGGCGGAAAGGCGAATGGTAGCAGTTCTCGGAACGCTTTAGGTGGACGTGCCCGTTCGCACAGGGATGCCCACTTTGACAAGGGCAAGGTAAGTCCTTCGAGGGGTTCGTTTAAACCGCAGGGCCGTGGGCCGAACAAGGCAGCTGGAAGCAAGGGAGGCATCCGTAGGCAGGGATCGAAGCGCTAGCTTCTTAGATGTGGGTCAGTGTTCGCCCGTTGTTTGATCTGCGGGACTCCCTGTCCATGCTTGAGCGATTCAATCGATAGAAAAGAGCCAAAGTCATCGCGATACTATGAGAGGCCCTCTTTCTTTGCTGAAAGAGGGCCTCTTTGAGTTGCATTCGAGTCTTATTGCGTGAACGTACCCAGTGATAGGGATGCTTAGAGGTAGGTTACGGTGTCGCTAAGGGGCTTGCGGCTGGCATGGTTCGGCAGCGGCTTTCCGTCTTCTGCGGCGTAGCCCAAGTCGAGCATCATCAGCACTTCTTCGTTTTCGGGAAGCTCCAGTTTTTCTGCCACTTCCTCTGGGTTGAAGAAGTTTACCCAGCAGCTGTCTACGCCGGCATTCTTTGCGGCGAGCACCATGTGCGTTGCCACGATGGTGGCGTCTTCGATGCCGGAATCGCGCGTTCCGCCAGGATAGGTGAAAACGTTCTCCTTGTTGAAGGCGACAACAAGTACCGTGGTGGCGCCGTAGCGACAAGGAGTTAGCTCATCGACAAGGGTAAGCTTCTCGGACGATTGCACCACATAAACATGCTGTTCTTGCAGGTTTTTTGCGGTGGGTGCTACGCGGCCTGCTTCCAGGATAGCTTTCAGGGCCTTTTCGGCAACGGGCTCGCCGTTGAACTTCTTGCAAGAGTAACGATCTTCAACTACTTCTTTAAATTCCATGACGGGCCTTTCGCTAAGAGCTTTACAGGTATGAACATAGCGTTTTTGATGTCGCAAGAAACCGCTTCACCTGCCACTTTATATGAAAATCATAAATATTATAGGTTTATCTGGTGTTATAGCATCAATTTCATGAATAGGTTTAGGGTTTCAATCCATCAGGCAAATTGTTGAAGCATCCAACAGATGCCTTTTGCCATGCGCAGATCGGGTTCTTTGAAGTGGTTCCCAGGATTAGACTCAAAGAAGGTCGTTACGCCCTTTTCCTGGAAGGATGAAACCACGCTTTTTGTTCCCTGGGCAACCGTGCGCAGAAGGCGGCTGGGTGTTTTTGCTTCTTTCGAGCCAAGGGAAAAATAGGCGCACAAAGGTTTCTTTGCAAAGGTATTCGTTGATACGTATTCACTGAAGTTGGGATACCATAACGAACCCGATGCGCTTGCGAGAGCATCGAAGAGGGTGGTGTTGAACGGCGTCCAAGTGGCGAATAGCCCTGCCAGGGAATAGCCGGCAATGCAGCGATGCTGTGGCGTTATTCCGAGATGCTGCTCGGTTTGAGCGACTATCGTCTCAAGCTGAATAAGGTGCTGTCGGGCGCTTCCTTCGAAAGGCTTATCCTCCGCGAAAAGGCCTTCGCATCTCCAAGGTGTTAGAGAATCGTTCCAGTTGGGGGTCAGAATAGATATTAGGGTAAAGGGTGGGCAATGCAGCGATTGGCACTGCCCCCAAACTTCACTGCCGTTTCCTTTGAGGCTATGTAGATACACCACAGGATCGTAAGATACCAGTGTGTTGCCACTGGAGTGGATCGATATCGTTTGCCCAGCTATTTCTACTGTTTGTTCCATGGCTTCATAATATCGGATTTTTGCTACCGCCTGTTCGTTGGTTCCCCTTCCAATAAAAAACGGCGTTGGATGATTCCAACGCCGTTTTACAATGCTTGAGCTACGCCTAAACGAGCTTGCCCTTGCTGTGGTCTGCCATGTGTTGGATAAGCTGAGCGACCCAGCCTTGGAAGTCTTTCTTTCGAGAAACGAGCTTACCGTCAACCAGCTCTTGGTAAGAGACCTTCACCTTTTCATAACGAGTATTAACGGTGGGCTCTTCGTGGGTGAAGCAGCTTTCGGTTTCCTTCTTGGGCACCAATCCGATAAGAATGGTGGGGTTGTACATAACGTGGGGGTTGTCGTTTTCGTCAAGGTAGGCGAACAAGCTCTTGGTTACCCCGATTTGATTCGCATGCACGCATGCTGCGCCTTCGAGTGAAGCCAAGGTGTCAAGCAGATCCTGCGCCACGGCAGCGTCTTCGGCGGTTGCTTTTTCGCAGGGCGTGCTGAGCAGCGCCTCGTCGGTGGTGAATTCTTTGATGCTCATGGTTGTCCTTTAATCGATGGTTTAAGCCATTGAATTGAGTCGTTCTATTCTATCGCATTGAAACGAAGCGATGCTCGCTGGCTCCTTGTTGGTGCATTCGTTTGAACCCGGGAAGTGATGTGGATATCTTTCAGGAAAGATTCGTTTAGCGTGGCGTTTTGCCGGGGAAGAGCTGAAGCTGTGAAACGCAGATGCCAAGCAAGATGACGGCAACGCCCAGCCATTCGACGGTGTCGATTGGTGACTCGAGCACGATCATGGCCACAAACAATCCAGCCGGCAGTTCCGACGCGGCCAGCACCGAAGATAGTCCAGCGGGCAAATATGGCGTTCCCATGCTTAATAGCAGAATTGGCAGGAAGAACCCGCAGGCTCCGGCAATTAAGCCCAGAGGGGCAATGCCCTGTAAGAGCACGCCTGAAACGATGAAATTAGGGCAGATGAGGTGCGACATAATCACCGCGCCGCCGCAGACAATCAAACCTCGCTGAGCTTGCGAGCATTTTGGCTGCACCTGACCAGACAGGGCCAAGAACGAAGCGCAGCTTACGGCGGCAAGGAGTCCGGCTGCGATGCCCCACGGGTTGCAGCTCGAAAGATCGGTGGCGTAGAGCCCGCTCGCAAACACCGTTCCGAATACGATGATTGCCGCCGATATCACCTGGCTAAGTGCGGGTGGCCTGCGCGTCATTATTACTTGAATCACCGTGCCTATCCAGGTGAATTGGAATAGGAGGGTTAGGGCCAAGGCAACGGGCAACACGCTCATGGCGTAGGTGTAGAAGATGGATGTAATGCAGGTTACAGCGCCGATGCCTAAGAGCTTCATGGTGTTGGCGCAGCCAAGTTTTGCCCATCGTTTTCCTCGGGCGCGATTAAAAAGAAGGAATACGGCAAACAATGCGAAGCCCGCCCACATTTGCGCGGCGGCAATTTGTGCAGAGCTGAACCCCCATGCGTAGGAAAGCTTGTAGCAGGTGGCGTTGAAACCGTAGCAGGCGCCACCGAAGAACACCAAGATAGCAGCCTTGGTTCGAGTGCCCGCATCGGCTGCGGCGGTGGCAAATGGCTTATGCTTGGGAGCATTCTGAGACAACGTGAACTCCTTCGGGCAATCGTTTCGCTGCATCGCAAAAGTGAATGCAGCTTTGCGGTTGCGTGGCGAAAAGGAGACGAAGGGCGTCTGGAAAAGTCCACGCTTTTGGTTTATCAGGCTGACTATTCTAGCAAAGAAGACGAGCGTGGGTTTTCAGGCCTTATTAACAAGCTCTTGATAGTCGGTGCCCCATTCAACCATCGAATCGATGATGGGCATGAGAGAGTTTCCTAAATCGCTTAAGGCATATTCCGTTCGGATGGGCGTTTCGGGGATTACCGTACGAGTAATCAGGCCGGCTGATTCCATTTCCTTCAGATTCGAGGAAAGCACCTTTTGGCTGATGCCGGGAATGGCTCGTTGCAGGGCATTGAAGCCGTAGGGCTGTTCGATGAGCTGTTGGATGATGTAGATCTTCCACTTGTTTCCAAAAAGCTGGAAGCAGGTAGCTACAGGACATGGGGGAAGTTCTTCCTTGGTGAGCATGGGGCCTCCTTCGACGGTTTCATTATGGCATCTACTTCCCACTTGTTGAGCCACTTACCTTTAGGTAACTGGCTGATAGTTTAGTGCCTTCTTTTGCGTAGGCGGGCGGTTAGAGATCATGCTTTCGGGGCGTAGAGGGCGCCTCGGTAAAAGCGGTTATGAACGTAACCACCATGAAAGGAGATCTCATGTCTGAGAATCTGAACAACGTGGCAGCATTTGCATCTTGCGGTGCTTCCGATCCTGCTCCCGCTTGCGGCACGGCTGACCCCGCAGCCCCGGCTTGCGGTACGGCAGACGCTCAGTAGGCTTTCGAGCGGAACAGGGAGGCTCGCAATGGACGCGCAAACATGTTTGCAGAAAATGAAACTAGTCGGCACATTGGCACTGGCCACGGTAGATGAGTGCGGTTGCCCTCAGATTCGCTGTGTGAGCGCTGTCCATTACGAGCCTGATGCGGTGTACTTTTTCACGGCACGAGGCAAGGAAATGGCGCAGCAGCTTATGCGCAATGGTCGTTTGCAGACTATGGTGCATACCCGTTTCAACGAGATGATTCGCATGAGTGGTGTGGCTGTGCCAGTGTCCGCTGCAGAGCAGCGAATGTGGATAGACGCGATCTTCGATGAACAGCCCTATCTTGCCAATGTGTATCCAGGTGAGACGCGTTCCATTGGCATTGTTTTTAAAGTGACCGAAATCGTTCTCGACTATTTCAATCTTGGAGTAAGGCCTATTGAGCGTGGCAGATACCCACTTGGTAATGCGCCTGTTTGTCAAAAGGGCTTTCATATCACGGAGGATTGCATCGGTTGCGGTACCTGTTTGTCGGTATGCCCCCAAGGGTGCATTACGCCTGGTGATATTTACGAAATCCAGCAAGAGCATTGCCTTCATTGTGGGGCGTGTGCTGAAAACTGTCCTGTTGGTGCGGCTGAGCGCCTGTAAGGAGCCCTGATATCAATGAAAACACTTCCTTCATTTGCCTTCCAATGGCACATCACCGATGAATGCGACCAGCGTTGTGAGCATTGCTATATATTTGCTAACGGCGAATGCGCTGGATTTGATCGCATGTCCTGGGATCAAATGAAAACAGTGGTTCAGCAAGCAGAGGATATGTGCAAGCAGTTAGGCCGTCAGCCGTACTTCTACGTTACTGGTGGCGATCCTATTCTCCATCCTCGCTTTTGGGATTTAGCAGAGCTTTTGCATGACAAAAGCTTTATGTGGTGCGTGATGGGCAATCCCTTCCACCTTACCGATGAGGTTTGCGTTCGATTGAAAAGCCTTGGCTGCCGAAAGTACCAGCTGTCTCTTGATGGTTTGGAAGAAACGCACGATAGGTTTCGCAAGCCCGGGTCGTTCAAAGAAACCATGCGAGCCATTTCTTGTTTGCAAAAAGCAGGTATATGGGTTGCCGTAATGAATACGGTATCCAGCGTGAATGCCAGCGAACTGCCGCAGCTTATCGATTTGGCGGCAGGTTTGGAAGTTGATGTATTTGCGTTTGGCAGATATTGCCCCACTTCAGGGCAGAAGCGCGACGAGTTTCATATTGAACCGCTTCAGTACCGTCAGCTTTTGCTGGACTGTCAAGAACGAATTGATTTCCATGAGTCAAACGGCTGCAAGACATTTTTCCAGCTTAAAGACCACTTATGGACGTTGCTTCGTTGGGAGCAGGGACGCTTCTCTATCCCAGAAGATGCAAAACCGGGAATGGTATATGACGGCTGCCATTGCGGAACCGGCCATATGACTATTCTCCCCACGGGTGAGGTATATGCCTGCCGTCGCATGGATAGCAAAGTGGGATCTATCGCGGAAAGCACTCTGTTTGATTTGTTTTACTCCGATGCCATGGAAGAGAAGCGCAAGTTTAAAGAGTTTTCCAAATGCTCGAAATGCGAGCTCTTCGGCTGGTGCCGTGGGTGTCCTGCGGTGACGTATGGCTACACCGGGAATATGTACGATGCCGACCCGCAGTGTTGGAAGGATATGTAAATATGGACATGCTTGAAACCATCAAGGGCTGTCGTTCGGTGCGTAAATATACCCAGCAACAGGTTTCCCGAGCAGATCTCGCCAAAATCATCGAAGCAGGTATTTATTCCGCTAATGCGGGTGGTGCTCAACGGAGCATGGTTGTCGCCGTGAATAATGCAGATCTCGCCAAAAAAATCGGCAAGCTTAACATGGCAAAGTTCAATCGCGGTGGCCTGATAGGTTCGTATGTTAGCAAGGAGCAGCCAAGCGTTATCGATGATCCCAGCATTAAGAACGGGTTTTACGGCGCGCCAACGGTAATGTGCGTTTTCTGCCAGAAGGATTTCGTCTTCGGTGTTGCCGACGCGTTCATCATCGCTCAGGCTATGGCGTTTGAAGCTCATAGCATTGGCATAGCAAGCTGTATTGTAAGCCGCGCTGAAACGACGTTTGAAAGCGAAGAAGGAAAAGCGCTATTAAGCGAATGGCAGGTTCCAGAGGGATATATCTGCCGAGCATTCCTTGCGTTGGGGTATTGCGATGGGCCATACCCTCAGGCAAAACCCCGCCGCAAAGGCCGCGTGAGGATAGTCGAAGGGTAATGGTTTGAATGATTGTGGAGGCGTGATGGAGGCAATGGTGCAGAAATCCAAAAGCATTCAAAAGCTTGCTGAGGCCCTTCAGGATGCCGATGCAGTGGTGGTGGGGGCTGGCGCGGGCCTTTCCGCATCTGCGGGATTTGGCTATAGCGGTCAACGTTTCACTCGATGGTGTGAGCCATGGGAAAAGAAATATGACGTGCACGATTTTTATTCTGCCGGTTTTTATCCTTTTTCGACGCTTGAGGAATTTTGGGGTCTTTGGAGTGCTTCGATTCTTGCCAACCGTTACGAATGCGGCGTAGGGGAAGTGTACGTGCAGCTGAGGGCGTTGCTGGAAGGGAAGGATTATTTTGTCCTGACCACTAACGTCGATCATCAATTCCAACGTGCTGGTTTTGACAAGAAGCGTCTATTCTATACGCAAGGTGATTACGGCCTATTCCAGTGCAGCAAGCCTTGTTGCCAAGAAACATACGATAATGAGCAGATGGTGCGTGCAATGCACTCAAGTATCGAGGACACGGCAATTTCGAGCGAACTTATTCCTTTGTGCCCCCATTGCGGCGGTCCGCTTACTACCAATCTTCGGTGCGATGGCACCTTTGTTCAGGACGAGGGGTGGTACCAAGCGTCTGACCGCTATTCGGATTTTCTCCGACGCCACAAGGGGCTGAAGGTCCTTTTTCTTGAATTGGGCGTAGGCTTCAATACCCCTGGCATCATTAAATATCCGTTCTGGCAGATGACCAGCAGGAACAGCAAGGCGTTATTTGCTACAGTGAATAGTGGAGAGGCTATTTGCCATCCGACCATCGAGCATCGCAGTATAGTTATTGATGGCGATATTGCCCAAGTGGTTTCATCGTTGCTTGAGCTGAGGGAGGAAAAGGTGCAATGAATCAGGCCGAACGAAGGCTTTTTCTTATCAAGGCGTTTTTAGACGAGCTTCCAGATGGTGCTTCTGTCCAAATACCGGAAAAGCCGGATGAGCAGCGCAAGTTGCTTCGTGGACTCATAAACATCCGTGCTGCAGGATTGCCGAGTGCTGAGATTCTCCGTGTGCAAGACGAGTATCTGAGGGAGCGCAATGCCGAAAGAGGCATTGTTCATTTGGATTCGCTTATGCAGATAAGGCCCCATATTTTTCTGTGGCAAGGCGATATAACTGCGCTTGCGTGCGATGCTATCGTCAATGCGGCGAATAGCCAGATGACGGGTTGCTGGGCGCCAAATCATCTTTGTATAGATAATTGTATTCATACGTTTGCCGGGGTACAGCTTCGGTATGAGTGCGATCGCCTTATGGAAGCTCAGGGTTGCCCCGAGCCAACGGGGTCGGCAAAAATAACCAAATCCTATAACCTACCCTGTAAATACGTTATCCATACAGTGGGACCTATTGCGAATGGATCCCCAACCGCCGCGCACCGTGACCAATTAGCTGCCTGCTATCGCAGCTGTTATGACCTGGCCAAGAACCAGGGTTTGAAATCAATAGCCTTCTGCTGCATTAGTACGGGAGTGTTCGGTTTTCCCCAGAAGCAGGCGGCGGAAATTGCTATCGCTACTGTTTCCGATTTGATTGAAGCCGATAGCTGTCCGCTCAATGTGGTCTTTAACGTTTTCCTTGACGAAGATGCGCGTATCTATTCGAAGCTGCTTGCTAGCGGTTAACCATTTCGTTTCGTTTTCCGTAGTATTAATACGTTCAAAACATTTCTTGAATGCTTGCAGCGTACAATCACTAGCGTGAGAGTTTGCTCCGTTTTAGAAACTGGGGCTTGATTAGAAAGGAAGCCACATGATTCGAGTCGGTATCTTGGGCTACGGAAATCTTGGCAAGGGTGTTGAGCTTGCCGTTCGTCAAAACGATGATATGGATCTGGCGGCTGTATATACGCGCCGTAATCCCGAAACCGTAACTATCGCTACTCCTGGCGTTCCCGTCCGCTCGGTTTCAGACCTTGAAACGGGCAACGAGGATATCGATGTTTTGATCCTGTGCGGCGGCAGCGCAACCGATCTGCCTGAACAGACGCCGAAGTACGCTGCTCTGTACAATGTGGTAGATTCCTTCGATACCCATGCGAAAATCCCTACTCATTTTGCCAAGGTTGATGAGGCAGCTAAGGGTGCTGGCAAAACTGCCCTGATCTCATGCGGCTGGGATCCCGGCCTGTTCTCCTTGAACCGTTTGTACGCAAACTGCATCCTGCCGGAAGGTGCCGACTACACCTTCTGGGGTCGTGGCGTTTCCCAGGGGCATTCCGATGCGCTCCGTCGTATTCCTGGCGTCGCTGATGCTCGTCAATACACCATTCCCGTTTCTGAGGCACTGGAAGCGGTTCGTTCGGGCTCTAACCCTGAGCTCATCACGCGCGAAAAGCATACGCGTGAGTGCTGGGTTGTTTTGGAAGAGGGCGCTGATCCTGCTGAGGTAACCAAGCAGATCGTGGAAATGCCAAACTACTTCGACGAATACGACGTTACCGTGAACTTCATCAGCCAAGAAGAGCTCGATCGCGATCATGCTGGTCTTCCTCACGGGGGCATGGTTATTCGCACCGGCAAAACCGCTGGTGACAAGAACTGCAAGATCGAGTATTCGCTTGATCTTGAGTCCAACCCCGAGTTTACTGCTTGTGTGCTGGCTTGCTATGCTCGTGCCATTGCCCGTCTTTCTGCTGAGGGTAGCCATGGCTGCAAAACGGTATTCGACATTGCGCCGGCTTATCTTTCTGCGAAGTCTGGCGAAGAGCTGCGCGCTCATATGCTGTAACGCAATAGCCAATCAGCGAATTGCTAAAAAGTTAGAGGGAATGCGAAACTTCGCATTCCCTCTATTTGTTGGGGGGGGTAGGTTCACGCCTTAAGCGATGGCGGGTTCGATCCTTTGAACGTGAAGATTTGTATTATCAACGGTAAAGGCAATATCGAACCCTGCATAGGCAAGATGATACGTACGCTTGGGTTCATGCTTGCTGCCTGCGCGACGTGGGTCTTGGCTTAGCACTTCAAGGAGACCTTTGCGCTTTTCTTCGGGAATGGCCTGCAGCAGTTTAGCGGGGCAGTGAACGGTGAGCTCTTGCCAAGGTGTTTCGTCGATGAAGCCGCCTTGCGCGTCGGGGTGGCAATCGGCAAAGGGAATGTAGGGCTTTATATCGAAAATAGGCGTACCATCGCGTAGATCGGCGCCCGAAACATGAATAATCGGGCCGTTTTCAGTGAGCTCTATGCGCTCTGACTTTACGCAGGTAAGCCCGATGGGGTTAGGGCGGAAGGGACTGCGGGTGGCAAACACCCCCATGCGCTTGGCGCCCCCTAGTCGTGGCGGCCTAACGGTCGGATACCATTTTTCTGAGGTACCTCGTTTGTTTTCGGTTTGTACATCGTTGGCTATATCGGCGGCGGTGCCTCCAGGGGTTCCATTCTCGAACTCCCAGATGAGCCATAGGTACGTAAAGCCTTCCATTCCCTCAACTGCTGAGTTCAGGGCGAACTCCGGTTCGAAGACGATGGTTCCCTGCAAGTGCGGTGCAAGGAAGCTGTTTCGGGGAATGCCGAATTTCTGCGGCATGTCGGTGTGGATGTGAGCGATTGGTTTCATGATTGCAATTCTACCGCAAAGGAGAGAGAGTGCTTTTGTTTGCCGCGACTCTGGCCATTCGGCTTGTTGCAGCTGGTTCATGGTGATATCGGTTTCGCTATGCGGTGCGATGCCCTGGAACCCAAGTGCATTTTTGAGCTTTCTGATCTCTGGTGTGACTGTTTCGTTTCTGGGAAAATTTGCAGTATAGGTTTGGGAGATACTAGGGGGTCGCTATGGAACAAACAGACAATATCGAAGCACTGATGGAACGCATCAAAGAACAAGAAACCATGTACGAATTCGATCGAATCGACGAAGAGCTTGCGCTTCAGATGGGCTTCTATGTGGTTCGTCGCGCACGTGAAATGGGCAAGCCTGTTGCAACGCGTATCACGCTGAATCGTCGTACATTGTTCTCGCTTTCGATGGCAGGAACAAAACCCGAAAGCGATAACTGGCTTCGCCGTAAAGAAAATCTTGCTTACGCTACCAACCAAAGCTCATATTTTTGGGAGTGCTGGTGTGAACAGGGGCTTCACCCATTCGAATGGCGCGGCATGTCGTATGAAGATTATGCGCCAGCAGGCGGTTGCTTCCCCTTGTGCATTAAGGGCGCGGGCATGGTGGGCACCTTGACCATTTCGGGAATGGCAAGCCATGAGGATCATGCATTGGCGTTCGAGACGGTCGAAAAAGCCATGCACGGCGAATTGGGCATTGATGTCTCTGGCCTGATATAGGGGGTAGCCAACCGAGTTTGTGAGGCCTGACGAAGACGGTTCTTCGTCAGGCCTTTTCTGTTGTATGGAACCCAGTTGGTTTTGGCGGGTTATTTGGGTTTCTTCCGGCAGGGATAAAATTCGGCTGCCAGAATGATCTATCTGACAGCCGAATAAGGACGGTTGCGTGTTTATCAGTATCGATTGTGTTGGAGCATTTTGCCCACAGGAGAACCAAAATAAGGTGAACGCAAACCTCTTTGGCGTTGTGTCGTTTTACCAGGAAATAAGCTCGTATCCGTCTTCGGTTACAACGAGCTGCACTTCCCACTGGGCGGAATCCGAGCCATCTTTAGTACGGACGGTCCAGCCGTTGGGATCTTCCATATTCAGTTCGGGACCGCCTGCGTTGATCATAGGCTCAATGGTGAAGCACATGCCCGGTGCTAGAACCGCGCCTTCTCCAGGTTCGCCCACGAAGAAGACGAAGGGGTCTTCATGGAAGTCGTTTCCGATGCCGTGCCCTCCGAATTCGCGCACCACACTAAAGCCGTTTTCTTCGACATATGTTTGCACGGCATGGGCGATGTCGCCTACGGTTGCCCAGGGTTTTACTGCGGCTAGGCCGCGCTGAACAGCTTCATAGGTTACGTCGACAAGTTTTTTGCGCTCGGGGCTCACTTCGCCGATGCAGAACATGCGCGAAGAGTCGGAGTAATATCCGTCCAAAATGGTAGAGCAGTCCACGTTGACGATATCGCCTTCTTTGAGCACATCGTCGTCGCTGGGGATGCCATGACATACCACGCTGTTGATGGAGGTGCAAACGCTGTTGGGGTAGCCCTCGAAGTTAAGATCGGCGGGGATGCCTCCATGCTCAACCGTGTAGTCATAGATCCACTTGTCTATTTCAGCGGTGGTAACGCCTGGCTTGATATGCTCGGCAACATAATCGAGCACCCCGATATTGATAGCGGCAGAGCGCTTAATGCCCTCGATTTCTTCGTGGCTTTTAAGAAGCGAACGGGGCACCACTTCGTATCCGTCGAGATAAAAACTTTCGAGGCGGCTATCAATGGGGCCGTGGCACTTCTTATATTTCTTTCCGCTTCCGCACCAGCACTCATCGTTGCGTCCGGGCTTTGGGCCGTTGTCGTACATAGCAAGCTCCTTATTCGTTGTTCCGTCACTGAAAGTGCGAAACCGTTGCGTTCTCAGTTGTTAGCTTAAGTTAATTGAGATAGCGATCAAATGGAATACGACTATATTTGCATTGTTTCCATCGCTAGGGGGTCTTTCCGCGGGTGAGCTTTATCGCGTTTTGAGCGTGCAGGAAGGGAAGCCTCTTCGCTGAGAGGAAAGGGGATTCCTAGTTTCGTTGCTTTCAGGGGCGGGGTCTGCTTGGGAAGCGCATACGGCTTCGTGCTCTTCGGAATGCTTGAGCTTTGGGGTTGCGGTGAAATGAAAAGACGGTCGCTGGGAAACCTGCAGCCGTCTTCGGGGTGGTGCGATGTGCGTTATCGATGCAGACGCGCCTTGTTTGCCTTGATGCAGAAGAAGACGCCTAGAACCAGAACAAAGGATGCGGTAATGGTGAGCGCCATCGAATCGGAGAACGGAAACATCGGTGCTCCGAGCATCACGCCAACGCCGTAGGGAACAAGCCAGAACAGCCACACGCCGATGCTCAGTCGATGGAAGTTGGCCCTGGAGCGCTCATTGCCGCGAAGGACGACGACGGTTGCCCAGACCGCGTGGAAGAGCATAAGCGAAAGTGCGAGTACGCCTGTGATTGCATGGAGAGGAGAACCTGCGCCGCCGGTTTCGCCTGCAACTATAGACATGATGGTGGTTCCCGCGGTGTCAAACACGAAGCCGGTCCAGAAGAAAGCCAGGTGCTTTGGCCTTAAAGTGCCCGAGCGGCGCTCGGCAAATACACCGATGGTGTAGAAGACGAGTGCGAGCGAAATGATAATTGCGGCAAAGATCACCATTCCCATGTTGGGGGTACCTTGGATTCCCATGATCTTTTGCTCCTTTCAAGATTGCGCTTTGCAGCTGATAGCTTTGCTTTTGGCAAGAACAATCTTGAAGGCGTGCCACCTGAACATCTACGGGCTAATGTTCAGGTGGCATATTTCGCTTTGGCCCTATTGTTCGTAGAGGGTTCGTTCGAGCATGGTAAACAGGAGGGAGCAATCGGGTTGTTCGCTCCGCAATTCGGTGATGATGTTGCGCAGTGTGAACTTGGAAACGGCTTCTGCGGTGACGTGATTAGGAAGATCGTGCCTGATAGAAGGGTCGTTTTCTAAGATGATAATCATGCCCTCGCAAATATGGTCAAACTGCTTTTCTTCGCGGAATCGCGCGATAGTCTTCTCTGCCATGGGCAGTGCCTCGGAATCTTTAAGCCAGTGTTCCCTGAAATGACGGATGGTTTTTTCCATGCTGTTGAACATGCGCTTGCAGAAATCCAGATAACGTTCACCTTTCGTGGGGTGACAGAAATCGGTGTAGAATGCGCGTTTGAAATACAGCGCTGTGGTTGCTGTGGTGAGTTCGCCCTTCGAAGCGAAATGATTGTAGATGGTTCCAACGCTCACGTTGCAGTCTGATGCGAGTCCCCTTACCGAAAGGGCTGCAAGACCGTATTTGTCCGCGATGTCGTATGCGTGATTAAGAAGGGTATCACGGGATGTTGGTTCAGCCATTGCATTCCTTTCGGCAAGAGGCGTAGATAATCATTGAATGCACGAAGTGGATTACGTATCGCCTATCCTATCCAACCACGGCGACGCGTGATCGTATTCCATTTGATTGCCTTGTAACTTAACCCTTTGATTCGATTTTCGCGATGGCTTTTGAACGTTAGGGGAGCGTGCCGAGATGCGGTGACGCGAGATGGGGCAGGGCGAAACGTGCTCTTCTTTTTGCATGGGGAGCAAAGAAAGGGCCACCCCAGTATTTATAGGGGTAGCCCTTCATGATCGGACTTGTCTTTTCGACGGTTGGCTCATTCTCTCTTTGTGGGTTCAACTGGCATGCCGTCTTCGGCTTTGCCGCCACGCATTCTTGCTTCGAGGATTGCCAGCTGGCGTTCAGTTTCCTCGTCTTCTTGGCGTTGGATCTCCTTATTCAGACGGTAGTCTTCTTTGATCTTCTTGTTGTTGCACAAGAGCAGGTACAGGATGATTGAAGCGGGCAAGGCAACTGCGGCGCCACGGGCAACAACCAGACCCGCGCCCATACCGGCAAGACCCTTGTCCATATCGTCTCGCAGCATGTTGCAGGCGATCTGTGCGCAAACGAAGCCCTGGATAACCATGATAACTACGAGAAGCGCTCCTGATGCTGCAAGCGAAGCTTCGTACAGCGGGTAAATGAACAGGCCAAGAACCGTGAAGATCAAGTTCGTTGCAGAGCCATCGTAGATGGAATCCATTGCCTCGCGTCCGCCCTGATGGTAACGAGCGTAGGTCGCGATGCAGTACGGAGGGCTCAGCGGGCCAGCGAGTGCGGGGTAGGGAGCGCACAGCGAAAGGATAACGTTACGGATGCCGCAGATGACATTGGTGCGGTTCGCGTCGAATTCGATGTGCTCATCTTCGCGAACGGCGGCGAAGCCAAGCTCCTGGACGGTGATGAAGTCGCCGTATGCAATGATCCATGCGGTAATCGCATAGGGTATTGCTGTGATCCAGGTGGTTGGGTCAGGCGCAAAGCCGATACAGAACGGTGACACCGTGGCGAACATCGTGGCGAAGTCGGGGATAACGATTATTTTCCCCGAGAACTGGTAGTCGAAGTCGCCGGTAAGGCCGCCAACCACGAAGAGAATAAGGACTGCCCAAAGGAAGCTGTAATTGCCAAGAAGGCTCAGGAACTTATTGGTTGCCATGTGCTCGCGGATGCGCTGGCTGAACATGAACAGGCATACAACGGTAAGTCCAACAAGGCAGCCGATGGTTGCGGTATCGACCGCTCCGCCTTCCTTCAGGCGGGCTGCAACGGAGTTGATGCCCGCGCCAAGAACGATGCCGCCTTTAAGGGCTGCAGGCATTAACGTATTGAGCTTTTTCGATAAGCCTGTTGCGCCCAATATGATGAACAGCAACCCTAGTTCTAGTTGAATGGTAGTTAACGCTTGTAGTCGGGCCACGCCTTCAGGCAGCGTTTCCAAGTAAAGGACGATGATTGCCATCGCAGCGGTGATCCAACCGCAAATGGAGCTTTCGCCCAACAGCCAATTGAGCGTATAACATGCGGTTTCGAACAGAACCAGCGCATAGGCTACATCAGGATCAAGACCTAGTGTTGCCGTCAGAACAGCAAGAGCACCGTACGAAGTGCATGCGTTCATGAGGCCGGTAACCACTTCAGGTCCGGAGATCTTGAAGTGGATGAAGGGAATGCGGATTCTGAACATTCCCAGGCGGATGCATGGCTGAATACCACCGTATTCACGTTTAAGAGCCATTCAAACCCCTCTCCTTCTTTGCGCCCAAAAAACTGGGCCCCCTCCTTTGCCCAATCTGTGTTTACGAGAAAAAAGGTGCACGAAGTAAAGCCCTTGAACTGGGCTTTTAAAAATCCGTGAGCTTTTTTCGCGGAAGAACGATTGGTGGACCATGGTGCTTCGAACAAAGTAGAAGCATTTGGCCTGGAGCCATTATGGATAGTTGAACGGATAAAAACCCGTTCTTTGTTTGAGGGAATTAATAAGCGTTCATCTATAAAATCGTTTAAGAAAAATGAATTAGGGAACACATTTAAAATAAGTGTTCCCTAATAAAAAATGAACATGTTTTGAACGTGTTATTAATAAATTTAATCAAATCGATTAGCTATCACGATTCAATTAATAATTGAGCTGGGCTTTTGCAGAAGTGCCAACTCTTTTAAACAATTCCTTAAATATGTCCCCTCAATTGTGAAGGCTTTGTGAACCGTTGTTCGCTTAATTCGCAAGAGTGGTGAATCGTTGGGGGGTCAAGCCCTCCTGGGCTCTTCAAGCGGTTACGCAGTCAGCGTGTTGTATTGTTCGTCGTCTACGGGTTCGAGCCATTCATTGCTTGCGTTTTCGCCTGGATATTCGAACGCTAGATGGCTGAACCAGGAATCAGCTGCTGCGCCATGCCAATGCTTGACGTTGGCGGGAATCTCAACCACATCACCTGGCTGTAAACGTTGAGCTGCCTTCCCTTCCTCTTGGTACCAGCCCTCGCCGTCTACGCAGATAAGCACTTGTCCACCGCCGCTGCTTGCGTGGTGCACATGCCAGTTATTGCGACATTCCGGCTCGAAGGTCACATTGAAGATAGGGAGGTAGCTGCCTTCTTCGTTTACGGGATTGAGCCAAGAACGACCGCTGAAGTACTGCGCAAAACCGTCGTTTGGCTTGCCCAACCCGAAAAAGCCACCATGGGATTCGGCGCCGTTCGTCACGGTGCTGTCTCCGTCTTCTGCGTATACATCCTTTGCCATATTGAATGCCGCCCATGCATTTGGCCACCCAGCATAAAAGGCGAGATGCGTAAGGATTTCGGCCATTTCCTGTTGCGTGACCCCGTTTTTTCGTGCGCTTGCTAGGTGATAGGCAAGGGAGCTGTCGGTAATTCCTTTGCCGATGAGAGCGCTTATTGTCACTATGCTGCGCAATTTCAGCGGCAGCTTGTCTTCGCGGCTCCAGATTTCTCCGAAGAGAATGTCGTCGTTAATATGCGCGAATTCGGGGGCGAATTCCCCCAGTGCATCATGTCCCGCGGTTTGTTTTGTGGTCATGGATTACTCCTCTCGCTTGCATTCGCATGCACAATCGCCAGCATCGGCTGTTTGCAGTTGATGTATCAGGAAGTCAAGGTATTCGAGCTTCTTCTGCTCTGCGTGGATGCCGTTAAGCAGTTCACGCCGATACCCTTTCAGAAGGCAGATGCGAGCACATTCGCTTGCCGCCTTGTCGAATTCGGCAACAAATGCTTCGTCGCACCCCGCATCCTGAAGGTTTGCTAAAGTTCTGTCGTCCACGATCTACCTCGTGGTCATAACCTTTGTGGTGCCAGCAAGTGGTTTTTCTCCGGGTCTGCCCTTGGGCCCTACAAGTGCGTGGGGTTGATAGAGTTCTTCGAGGAAGTTGATCTCTTCGGTAGAGAGCTTAGTATCGAGTGCAGCCACGGCGTCGTCTACGCGCTCTGATTTCGAGCAGCCCACAATAGGAGCTTCAACGCCACGCGCCCAGTGCCAAGCAAGGGCGATTTGCGACATGGGCACATTGTGGCGGGCAGCAACTTTTGCAACGCGTTCGATGATGGGCATGTCGATAGCTCGGTCATGGTCGTATTTGTTCACCATGGTTTTGTCGGTGGTGCTGCGAGTGCTTTGACTTTCCCAGGTGGGACGGCAGAGGTGACCGGAAGCAAGGGGACTGTAAGGGGTAATTGCCATGTCGAACTGGCGACATACAGGGATCATCTCGCGTTCGTCTTCGCGGTAGAGCAGATTGTAGTGGCATTGCATACTGGTGAATGTGGCCCAATTATTTGCGATGGCGATGTCTTGCAGGTTGTGCAGCTGGTATGCATACATTGCGCTCGCTCCGAGCGCGCGAACTTTTCCTTCGCGCACCAATTCGTTAAGAGCTTCCATGGTTTCCTCCATGGGAACGTCGTAGTCGAAGCGGTGGATGATGTAGAGATCCAAGTAATCGGTGCCCAAGCGTTTGAGCGATCCTTCTATTTCGTGCTTGATGGCCGCAGCAGAAAGGCCGCCTTCGTTGAAGTGCACCTTGCTTGCAAGCACGATGTTTTGGCGGGCGATGCCCAGTTTGCGTAGAGCCGCTCCGATATACTCTTCGCTTGTGCCGAAGCTGTAGCAGTTGGCGGTGTCGATGAAGTTGATGCCCGCATCAAGTGCTCTCTTGATTACCGCTTGGGTTTCGTCAGGACCAATGGTCCACTGGTGAAAGTTGGGGCTTGCTTCGCCGAAACTCATGCCGCCAAGGCAGAGCTTTGAAATTTCGATGCCCGAATGGCCGAGGGTTGTGTATTCCATGGTGCTTCCTTACTTCTGGTCTTCAACGTTGGGATGCCAGGTAGCGTACATATCCATTTTTTCGGGCGTGCGCTCATAGAAGGGCTTGCCGTGATCGAGTGTTGACAAGGCTGCCATGTCCTCATCAGAAAACTCGAAGTCGAAGATGTCGATATTTTCGGCGATATGAGAAGGGGTCTTCGAACCTGGGATCACGATATTTCCCTGCTGAATGTGCCAGCGCATAATAATTTGAGCAGGTTTTTTACCATGTTTTGTAGCAAGCTGTTTCACGATGGGCTCATCCATGATGCATCCGTTGTCGCGTCCGCCAAGTGGGTACCACGCCTGCAATGCTATGTCGTGCTTTGCAAGCATTTCCTTTAGATGGGTTTGCGGATAGTACGGATGACATTCAACCTGAATTAGCGAGGGAACGATTTCGCAATGTGCGAGCAAGTGCTCTATTTCTTCCTCGTTGAAGTTAGAGATACCAATCGAACGAAGCTTTCCCGCTTTGTAAGCGTTTTCTAGCTTTGCATAGCCTGCCAAGAAATCACCTGCCGGCTGGTGCAGGATCATAAGATCGATGTAGGAAGCGTTTAGTCGTTCGAGTGTTTCGTCAATGGCGGTTTCGCTGTTGTAGAAGCAAGGCCATAGTTTTGTTTCGAGGAAAATGCTTTCGCGCTCAAGCTTCGAATCGCGCATGCCGCGACCCACGGCGCGTTCATTGACATAGGCATTGGCGGTGTCGATGAGCTCGTAGCCCATTCCGAGCGCTGAGGATACCGCTGCTTGGGCATCGTCAGGTTTAAGAAGATAGGTTCCGAGACCCAACTGGGGAATCTCAACTTTATTGTTAAGGGTGATGTATTTCATCTGCATCCTTTCTTTAAAGTGCCTTTTCTTAAAGGTAGGTTTCTCTGATGAAGATGTATATTGCCTATAACAACTTCCTAGGCATACGAAGTATGTATAGTGATTCTGCAAGATTGTAAATTTCAGTAGGGGATGGACATGGAGCTTCGAACCCTTCGTTATTTTTTGGCCGTGGCGCGCGAAGAGAATATGACCGAGGCAGCCAATGTGCTGCACGTAACGCAGCCCACGCTCTCAAGGCAAATCGCTGACCTTGAACGCGAGTTGGGCGTTGAGCTGTTTGAGCGAACCAATCGTTCTTGCATGCTTACAAGCGATGGCATGCGTTTGCGTCAGCGCGCCGAAGAGATTATTTCGCTTGTCGAGCAAACCGAAGGAGAGCTTGCCGACCGAGAGCTTGGAATTGCCGGGAACATCCGCATTGGCGCTGGTGAAACCCGCGCCATGCAGGTGGTGCTAGGCGCTTTTGCTGATGTTCGACGCGATTATCCAGGTGTTACTTGCGAACTTTACACGGGAAACGCCGATGCTGTGGAAGAGCGCCTAGAGCGCGGTTTATTGGATTTTGCGCTTGTTATCGAGCCTGTAAACCTAGAGAAATACGAGTGGATTCGTATGCCCAATGCAAATCGGGTAGGGTTGGCGGTTTCTGCCGATGGGCCTTGGGGCGCGCTCGAGGTGGCGACCCCCGCTGATGTTGCGAAGATGCCGCTCTTGATAAGCTCGCGCACGTCGAACAAGGCAGTCGATCTTGTTTCCTGGTCTGGTGGAGCGTTCAGCTTCGATGAGCTTGATGTGGTTGGGAGCTTTGACCTTATTGGCAACGCATCACATCTTGTGCGTTCGGGCGTTGCCTGCGCAATGGGCATCGACCATCTGCTTCAAGTCGATGATGCTTCCGATTTGCGCTTTATTCCCCTAGAGCCGTCTTTGGAAATCGCCTCATTTGTCATTTGGAAGAAGTACCGCTTGCGTTCTCGTGCCTGCGAGGAATTTTTGCAACGACTCGAATTAGCCGTGCGCGAATAGTTCTGAAAAAACAGAGCGGCAGCTAAAGGGAAAACCCGTTAGCTGCCGCTGATGCTTGCTTGTTTTTCGTGCTTATTGCTGCGCGATATTGGCTACAAGCTCTTTGAGCGCATTCAAGTCGTCTTCATCAGGATGGCTTAACGCTCTGTCGAAGTTTTCGATCATCGCATCGATGTTGGGCATATGATCGGGCTGTTGTTTCACCTTCTCGTAGCGCTCTCGTACGGATTGGGACATCTTGCCTTGGCACATGTACTCCCCGACAACAGTATTGCTTGCATCAAGGGATTCCTTCGTCTTATCTAAGATCCCCCTGAAATAGGATTCGCTGCCTCCGAATCCTGCTGTTCCGAACAGGAATATTTCCTTGTTTCGTAGCGTTTTCAAGAGATTCAAGGCGTTGTCGTCGGCAATGCCTTTATTGGTCCAGAAGCCTACGTAGATCATGTCCGACTTGGGTTCGTTTCCCATGCAATCGCCAAAATAGTCGCAGCGCTCTGCGGGTAATGCTTCACGGATGGCTTCAGCGAGCAGCTTAGTGTTTCCGGTGCTGCTGCTGAATAAAATTGAGTAGTGGGATTGGGTCATGGTGTCCTGCTTTCTGCAGATGATGTTTGGCGAACATTGTAATCCCATGATTGCTTCGTTGAAGGTGCGACTGCCTCATTCCTTGCAACGCGGTTCATATTTACCCAATTCGCCGTTTGCGGATTAAAGTTGACATATGTCGAAAATGGGATTGACCGGTATGGCTGCCCTTCTAAACTAAATAGTGACATATGTCAGAAAAGGAAATGCTATGGCAGGACGAAAAGAAAGGACTCGGTTCGTGGGCATCGTGCCCGAATTCGTTGGTTTCGTGCCTGACGGCATCCCCACAGGGGACACCGTAGAGCTTGCCTATGACGAACTTGAGGTAATACGCCTTCTCGATTTAGAAAAAATGAGCCAGGAAGAAGCGGCGGCTCATATGGGCGTTTCGCGAACCACGGTAACGGGTATATACGAACGGGCTCGTTCAAAAGTTGCCGACAGTTTGGTGAATGGTAAACGGCTGTGCATTGAGGGCGGTAACGTTGCGTTTCCTCCATGCGGTAGCGCCGATTTTAAATTTGTAAGCAATCCCAAGAAGAAGGAGGCTCTTATGAGGGTTGCGGTAACGTATGAAAATGGCGAAATATTTCAACATTTTGGAAGAACTCAGGCGTTCAAGCTATATGACATTGAAGACGGTCAGGTCGTGGCAATGCAGGTAGTCGACACTCAGGGTTCTGGCCATGGGGCTTTGGCGGGCTTCCTTAAGGGAAATGATGTCGATGTCCTTCTGTGCGGCGGCATTGGTGGTGGCGCACAAAGCGCGCTTGCAGCTCAAGGCATCGAACTGTATGGCGGGCTGTCTGGATTGGCGGACGATGCCGTATCGTGTCTGCTGGCCGGTATTCTTGAGAAGAGCACTATGCCAGTTTGCGATCATCATGGGCATAGCCATGGGGGATGCCATCATGGCCACCAGCATGCGCATGGGGAATGTCAGGGTCACGCACAAGTTCATGGTGAGTGTCAGGGGCACAGCCACGAACACGGTGCATGTTGCCACGGTGGCCACGGCAATTAATGCTTTTGCTCTAAGGAACGCGGGGCTGGCTGACGGAAATGTCGCCAGCCTTATTTGTTTTCAGCAGAGATAAGCCAATCGTTCGCCTCGGTGGGAAGTTGGTAAGCTTATGCGAAGAAGCAGAGTCTAGGTGTTGAAGACCTTCGCATTTCAACGCGGTGGATATAGGCAATGTTGTGTTTGAGCAGGGGTGCAGCAATGTGCTCGCTATGCCGAGCCTGAAAAGGAGCCAAACGGCGAAAGCGCTGCGGTATATCGGATATGGGCGAAAGACTATGGATGAGGACAGTCGGATGAATGCTGAACAGAGGCCAACTTGCATAAAGGTTAGGGGAGCTCGGGTTCATAACCTGAAAAATGTCGATGTCGATATTCCATTGGGCGGCATCGTTGGTATTGCGGGCGTATCTGGATCGGGAAAGAGCTCGTTGGCTTTGGGGGTTCTGTACGCTGAAGGTTCGCGTCGCTATCTCGAATCGCTATCCACGTACACCAGAAGAAGGATGACGCAGGCGGCTCGTGCCGATGTCGATGAGGTTCTCTATGTACCGGCGGCTTTGGCTTTGCATCAAAGACCCTCAGTCCCCGGTATTCGTTCCACCTTCGGCACAGGAACGGAACTGCTGAATAGTTTGAGGCTGATGTTCTCGCGCCTTTCCAGCCACCGTTGTCCTAACGGTCACTATGTTGAGCCCAGTATCAACGTGGCCGCTATGAACGGTGAGCTGGTGTGCCCGGAATGTGGCGAGCATTTTTTCGCACCGGGGGCAGAGGACCTTGCTTTCAATTCCGCAGGAGCTTGCAAGCATTGTGGCGGTACGGGAATGGTTCGAACCGTCGATCGATCGACGCTTATCCCCGATGAAAGCAAAACCATAGACGAGGGTGCTGTTGCACCTTGGAATTCCCTTATGTGGTCGTTGATGACTGATGTCTGTCGGGAAATGGGCGTACGTACCGATATCCCGTTCTGCGAGCTTTCCGATAGGGAAAAGGAAATCGTCTATGACGGCCCAATGGAAAAACGGCATATCTTTTACGTCCCAAAAACCAAAGACAGCGCTTCGGCTGGCGAGCTGAACATGACTTACTACAGCGCAACCGCAACAGTGCTCAACGCCCTCAACAAGGTTAAGGATGACAAGGGCATGAAACGCGTTGAGAAGTTTCTGAAAGAAGAGATGTGTCCAGAATGCCACGGTACAAGGCTTTCCGAAGAAGCTCGAGCACCGCGATTGATGGGCATATCGCTAGCTGATGCTTGTCGGATGACATTGAAGGATTCCGTTGCGTGGGTTAAACGCGTGCCCGAGGCTATGCCGTACGAAATGCGCGCTATGGCTCAGAGCATCTGCGAGTCGTATGAGGAAGTTGCCGCTCGGCTTATGGAATTGGGCTTGGGGTACCTAACGCTCGATAGGGCTTCGTCCACACTTTCCACGGGCGAGCGTCAACGCATGCAGTTGGCACGAGCGGTGCGTAATCGTACGACAGGCGTGTTATACGTTCTTGATGAACCTTCTATCGGGTTGCATCCCGCCAACATCGTTGGTTTGAACGGTGTAATGCATGATCTTGTGCGGGATGGAAATTCCGTTTTGCTCGTAGACCACGACACCCAGATTCTTAAGGAATCGGACTGGCTTATCGAAATGGGTCCGGGCGCAGGCGCCGAAGGCGGAATGGTTATTGCCCAAGGTACCGTGAGGAGTATCGAAGGCAACCCAAATTCCGTGATGGGTCCTTACCTTTCCGGTGTGACGGCGGCCGATGGATGCCCTAAGCAGATTGCCGCTAATCCTGATGGCGCTATAAGCATGGAGACCGATTCGATTCATACCGTAAAGCCGCTTTCGGTGCGCATACCCAAGCATCAGCTAACGGTTATTACGGGGGTTTCTGGCTCGGGCAAAACTACCATGGTGCTGGAGAGCCTTATACCTGGTCTGGAGGCGCTATGCTACGGTAAGCCCATGCCAGACCACGTCTCTTCCATCCAGGCGGAAGGCATCAACCATGTGAAGTTGATCGATGCAACGCCCATTGGCGCTAACGTACGTTCAACCGTTGCCACCTATGCCAACGTGCATGATGTGTTGCGAAGGACGTACGCAAGAACAGCCGATGCGAAGGAGCTTGGACTTAAAGCGGGCGATTTTTCCTATAACACGGGGAGCCTCAGGTGTCCCGTTTGCGATGGCACCGGAACTATTTCGCTCGATGTTCAGTTCCTGCCAGATGTCGATATCCCTTGTCCCGAATGCCGTGGGTCGAGATATCGGAAACAGGCAAATCAGGTTCGTTATGCAAATAAGCAGGGTGAGGAGCGTTCTTTACCCGAGCTTATGAATATGGATGTCAATGAGGCGGTAGCCTTTTGCCAGAACCTCAATTCCGTACGGCCGAAGCTCGAAACCCTTCGGGATTTGGGGTTGGGATATCTTACGCTTGGCGAAGAAACTCCCTCGTTATCCGGTGGTGAAGCGCAGCGACTGAAATTGGCAAGTGAAATGGGTAGGGAACAGACCGATTCTGTTTTCGTTTTCGACGAGCCTACCGTTGGCCTTCATCCTAGGGATGTCGAGACATTGTTGCGGGTGTTCGATGCATTGATTGCCAAGGGGGCAACAGTTGTCGTGATCGAGCATGACCTTGATGTCATCCGCGCCGCCGATTGCATTATTGATATGGGACCCGGTGGCGGTGAAGAAGGTGGCCAAATTGTTGCCTGCGGTACGCAGGGGGATATTCGGAACTGTCCCGTAAGCGTTACGGGAAAGTTCATTTAGGTGGAATGAAGATGGGATCGATAGCTGTTTCTAAAGCAGTTCTGGTCGGTTGAAAGGATTTTAGACAACCAAGACGCGTAACGAACTCGTTCGTTTGGTAAGCGTCGGTGGCGGTATTGGAAGCTGCGGTCGGTAAGCATTCCGAAAGGACGGCACTGTTTTTCGGTTGTGCGGATCGACTTTTGTGGAGGAAATTTTTGGCCGCGCTTTTAAACGTAACAATTGGGTGATATTTTTTTGCCATTACTATCCTTTTGGAAGGGGGATATGAGTGGTCGAAGAAAAACAGGAGGATCAGCCTCACGCAAAGGAAGAAGTGCGTACGGAAGGTTCTTCGGAAGAAACCACCGGCAATGGTAGGTCGCTGGGTGTTTTCTCGTTTGAAGGCGATATTCCGCTTACTCAGGCGGTTCCGCTGGGTCTGCAGCATGTGTTAGCGATGTTTGTTGGCAATCTAACGCCGTTGCTTATTGTGACGGGCGTTTGTGGCTTGGCCACTGCTGAATTCGCGGAAATTCAGTTGGCGCTGCTGCAGAACGCCATGCTTATCGCCGGCGTGGTAACGCTAGTTCAGTTGTTCGGTATCGGTCCTGTAGGTGGCAGGGTTCCAATTATCATGGGCACGTCATCCGGATTTATCGGCGTATTCAATTCCGTTGCCGCATCTATGGGCGGAGGTCTTGTTGCCTATGGCGCCATCATGGGCGCTTCGCTTATTGGTGGTCTGTTCGAAGCTGTTCTGGGCTTCTTCTTAAAGCCGCTTCGCAGATTTTTCCCGTCTATCGTTACGGGCACCGTTGTGCTTTCAATCGGCTTGAGCCTAATTAGCGTTGGCGTTAATGCTTTTGGCGGTGGCAACAGCGCAGTTGATTTTGGCTCTCTCGAGAACCTCTGTTTAGCGTTGGTTGTTTTGATTGTCATCCTGGCTGTCAAGCACGCCACCACGGGTTTTGTGAGTGCTTCTTCGATTTTGGCCGGCATTATTGTGGGTTATATCGTTGCAGGCATCATGGGCTTGGTTCTGCCTACGACGGGTGTTACTGCCGAAGGCGTTGAGTACACCAAAGCTTGGGTTCTGAATTGGGATAAAGTTGCCGAAGCGTCCTGGTTCGCTGTTCCGGCTTTGATGCCCGTTGCTCCTGTGTTTGATATGCGCGCTATTGCTCCTGTGCTGGTTATGTTCGTTGTTACGGCCGTTGAAACGGTTGGCGACATCTCGGGTGTAACCCAGGGCGGTATGGATCGCGAAGCAACCGACAAGGAGCTTTCCGGTGGCGTTGTTTGCGACGGTATTGGCTCGACGTTCGCTGCTTTGTTCGGCGTTTTGCCCAATACGTCTTTCAGTCAGAATGTCGGCTTGGTTGCCATGACCAAGATGGTCAACCGCAAGGCACTGGCATGCGGTGCCCTCTTCCTGATCCTGTGTGGCTTGTGCCCGAAGCTGGCTGCGGTGATTTCCATCATGCCCCAGTCCGTTCTTGGTGGCGCTGCCGTTATCATGTTCGCTTCTATCGTGGTAAGCGGCATCCAGCTCATTACGCGTGATCCGCTCACCTCGCGCAACCTGAGCATCGTTTCGGTTGCTCTTGGCCTGGGCTACGGCATTGGCGCAAACCCTGCCGTTCTGGCTGGTGCGCCCGAGATGGTAAGCCTTATTTTCGGTGGCTCCGGTATTGTTGCTGCAGCTGCGGTAGCTATCCTTTTGAACATTGTGCTGCCGAAGGATTCGGCCCTTCTTAAAAAAGATTCGAACAACTAGGTATTGGCTGTTCGGGTTTACTCTGCGCCCAGTTGGATGACTTATCCAACTGGGCGTTTTTTGCGATAAGCGCGGTTAGTTTAGGGCGCTCTCGCACGGGTGCTCGTGATGCCTTCAGAGCGCGTGCCCGCTCGTTGTTATGGGGGGCGCTTCATTGAGTATGCAGCTCTACGCTGAGCCTTGCCTTTGGCCGTGTCCTGTTTGCGAGCGCAACCAAGCAAGATGCGGCCATCGTCCTGGTACGATTTTGCGTCCGTTAGAAGTTTAGGTGCTTCTGCAAAAGGTTCAGATCTTCAGGCGTATCAACATCGAAGAGTTCCCATCTGTTTGAAACCTCGATGGTTCTAACGAGCTTTTCGTGCGCTTTGGCAACGTGGCCGCCGCCTTTGCCCGATGGGAGCGTTTTAAGTTCGTCGAATGCCCATGAGGGGAATAGCACGGGGGCGCCTGGCGTGCCTTTAAAGCTGGTGCGCCAAATGCACCCAGGGGTGTTTTCTGCGGCGTGTAAAAGGGCGGCAATCGTGTTTGGACTGATAAGCGGTTGGTCTGCCTGGAAGAAGGTAACGGTGTCGCATTCGCCTATGGCGTCCATACCCAAGCGCACCGTATCATTCCGATGGGGCTTGCCGTGAAGTACCACTTCAGCACCTAACGCGTGACACAGTGCTGCCACTTCATCGTGGCGGGTAACTACCACGCGTTTTTCGAAGTGCTTTTCGGTGGCCTGAATTACGTATTGAATAAGCGGCGTGCCATTTAGCTTGACAATGAGCTTATTGCCCCCAAATCGCGTGCCCATACCCGATGCCATGATGATGCATCCGTGCTTCATCGTTATTTGTTTGGCAAGGTGTGGCATGGCGATAGTTCCCTTTGCGAATTCGGTGGTTGGATTTGTCCTCTAAGCGGATAGCTATCGGTTCAAAGTATAATGTCAGTATCTATGTAAAGTTCTAGTAATGGGGTGAGTGTCATTATCACCTTCCAGAAATATGTGCGTCCGCAGAGCCTGGAAGAGGCCTGGGAATTGAACCAGAAAAAGCGTCATCGCATCGTTGCTGGCATGATGTGGCTGAAAATGGGCAAGCACTCTTTCGGTACTGCTATCGACTTGTGCGATTTGGGCTTGGGCGAAATTGAAGAAACCGAAAACGAGTTCCGTATTGGCGCTATGGTTACGCTGCGACAAATGGAAAAGCATCCTGGTTTGGCTGCCTATTCTTGCGGTGCGGTTGAGGCTGCGTTCAAGGATATTGTGGGCGTGCAGTTCCGCAATGGTGCCACGTTGGGCGGAAGCTTATGGCGCCGCATGGGTTTCTCTGACATCGTTGCTCTTTTTATGGCTATGGACAGCTACGTCGAGCTTTTTGAGGGCGGCGTAGTTCCCCTGGAAGAGTTCGTGAACATGAAGTACGACAAGGATCTTCTGGTACGGCTCATTGTAAAAAAGCAGCCTGGCGCGTTTGCCTATCAGGCGGTACGTAAGCAGCGTACTGATTTGCCTTCGCTTAACTGCGCTGCGGCGAAGCTGGGCAATGAGTACCGTGTGGTAGTGGGCTCCCGTCCTGCGCGTGCCATGATGCTTCGCGACGAGCAAGGCATCCTGGCTAATGGCATTACGGAAGAAAGCGCCGCCTCTTTTGCCGAGTATGCGGCGAGCACTGTTCCCGTATCGGGAAATATGTGGGGTAGCGCCGAGTATCGTAAGGCGTTGGTCCCCGTGCTTACACGCCGCACCCTAATGGCATTGGGGGAGGTGCTGTAATGGAAATCAAAATCAAGCTGAATGGAAAGATGGTTTCCGACGACATCCCGGCCGATATGCTGCTGATTGATTTCGTTCGTGCCCATAATTGCTTTAGCGTTAAGCGTGGATGCGAAACTTCGAGCTGTGGTTTGTGTACAGTGCTGCTTGATGACCAGCCTGTTTTGTCCTGTTCGACGTTGGCGGCTCGTGCGAATGGTCACAGCGTGTACACCTTGGAGGGGTTGCAGGAAGAAGCGTCCGAATTCGTAGGCTTCATTGCCGACCAAGGCGCTGAGCAGTGCGGTTTCTGCAATCCCGGTTTTGTCATGAATACCATTGCCTTGCTGCGTGAAAATCCCGACCCTACGGATGAGGAAATCCTGGCATATCTCAGCGGAAATCTGTGCCGCTGCTCGGGTTATGTGGGTCAGCAGCGTGGTATTCGCAACTTCTTGAACAGCAGGAAAGCGCAGGAGGCTGAACGTGAATAGACCCGATTACCAATCTGTGGGCAAGTCCGTTCGCAAAAAGGACTCGCTGCAGCTGTTGCTGGGCAAGCCGGTTTACACCGATGACATTGTCCCCGATGCGCTGGTGGTGAAATTGCTTCGAAGCCCTCACGCCAATGCCATCGTTGAAACCATCGATACCTCAAAGGCCAAGAAACTTCCTGGCGTGGTTGATGTGTACACGTGGGAAGATGTGCCGAACGAGCGTTTTTCGAATGCTGGTCAGACGTACCCAGAAACCAGTCCTTACGACCGCCTGATTATTGATCGTCATGTGCGTTTTGTGGGTGACGTGGTTGCTATCGTTGCCGCTGAAACCGAAGAGGCCGCCGAAAAAGCCCTTGGGCGCATCAAAGTTACGTACAACGTGTTGGAGCCGGTGTTGGATTTCCGCGCCGCTAAAGACAACCCTGTATTGGTGCACCCTGAAGACAACTGGCATATGCTGTGCGACCTGGGTGGAGACAACACCCGTAACTTGGTAGGCGGTACCGCCGACAGCGATGGAGACGTGGAAGCGGTGCTTGCGGATTGCGATATTGTGCTGGAGCGCACTTACCATACGAAAGCCTACAACCAGGCCATGATGGAAACGTTCCGCACCTTTACTCAACTTGATCGTTATGGCCGCTTGCATGTTATTTCCTCAACGCAGATCGTATTTCACGTGCGTCGTATTCTGTCCAACGCATTGGGCATTTCGAAAAGCCGCATCCGCGTAGAAAAGCCGCGTATCGGTGGCGGCTTTGGCGCAAAGCAGACTGCGGTCTGTGAGGTGTACCCTGCGTTTGTCACCATGAAAACAGGGCGCCCTGCAATGTGCATTTTTTCGCGCAAGGAAGCGCAGACCTGTGGTTCCCCGCGCCACGAAATGGAAATCTCCGTGCGTCTGGGTGCCAACAACGATGGGCGCATTCGCGCTTTGGCTGTCAACACGCTTTCCAATTCGGGCGCCTATGGCGAACACGGTTGGGCTACGGTTGGCTTAACTGGTCACAAATCCATTCCGCTGTATACGGGGTCGCTCGAAGCTTTCAAATTCACCGCCGATGTGGTGTACACGAATATGCAACCTTCTGGCGCATATCGTGGCTTTGGCGCGACGCAGGGTCAATTTGCTGTTGAAACCATCGTGAATGAGCTTGCCGAAAAGCTGGGCATAGATCCTATCGTCATTCGCGAGCAGAACATGGTTCGCGAGGGTATGGCCATGCCTGCTTACTATGGCGAGGTTACCAATTCTTGCGCGCTCGATCGCTGTATGGAGCGTTGCGCTGAACTGTTTGATTGGAAAGCGAAGTACCCTGTACGCGAAATGGGCAATGGCAAAGTACGCGCTGCTGGCGTGGGCATGTCCATGCAGGGCTCCGGCATTTCCGGCATCGATGTTGGCTCGGTTACCGTCAAGCTGAACGACGACGGCTCGTTCATGATGCTCATTGGCGCCGCCGATATGGGCACGGGCTGCGATACCATCCTTGCTCAGATGGTCGCTGAGCATATGGAGTGCTCCGTTGAAAATGTTTCCGTGTTTGGCGCCGATACCGATGCTTCCCCGTACGATTCTGGTTCGTATGCTTCTTCAACCACCTACGTTACGGGTATGGCGGTTGAAAAGGCATGCACTCAGCTGAAGGAAAAGCTGTGCGCTATTGCCGCTGATGTCCTCGAATGCAAGCCCGAAGAGCTGCAGTTTGAAGACGGATGCGTATTGCGAGAAAGCACAGGCCAGAAGGTTTCATTGCAGGAGATTGCCGTTAAGAGCCAGTGCAGCAACCGCGAGGCTCCCGAGGCTACCGCTATGCATTCTTCGCCCGTTTCTCCGCCGCCGTTTATGGTGGGCATGGCAGAAATCGAGCTGGATCGCGAAACCGGTGTGGTGGAAGTGCTTAACTACGCCGCTGTGGTTGATTGCGGTATTCCTATCAACCCTGCCTTGGCGCGTATCCAGGTTGAAGGCGGCATTGTTCAGGGTATCGGCCATACGCTTATGGAAGACGTAACCCGGACCGCAACAGGTAAAATTCGCGAATCGAGTTTGTTCACGTATCGTTTGCCTACCCGTTTGGACACAGGGCGCATCAACGTGGAATTTGAGAATTCGTATGAGCCCACCGGGCCGTTCGGCGCGAAGTCCATTGGCGAAATCGTTATCAATACGCCTGCCCCTGCACTGACTCAGGCAATTTATCGAGCAACAGGTGTTTGGCATCGCGAATTACCGATTTTGCCAGAGCATATTCTGCTTGCGAAACCGGAGGAATAGCCATCCTTTGCGATTATCTGCATATTCGACCAGGCCTTACGGCTATTATTGGCGGCGGTGGTAAAACAACGCTTTTGCGCGTGCTTGCAAATGCGCTGTCTGCGCGTGGTAGCGTGATTGTCGCTACTAGCACGAAGATGATGACGCCGGAGTGGTGTCCGTCCTTGATTGATCCTTCCTTCGGTGAAGTGCAAGAGGCTCTTTCAGGCAGTCCCGTGGTATGCGTTGGCTCAATTCAAGAGGAAACGGGAAAGATGACCCAATCTTCCTTGGCTTTTTCCGATCTGGTAAGTTTGGCTGACTATGTACTGGTGGAAGCTGACGGTGCGAAGATGCTTCCCCTGAAGGCGCATGCTGAATATGAGCCGGTCATTCCCGATTGTGCGAGCTTGGTGGTATGCGTGGCTGGTATAGATGGCGTGGGTTTGCCTGTTTCGGAGACATGTCATCGTCCTGAACACTATGCGAAGTTGGCGGGCATTTCGCAAGAATGCCAGGTAACGCCCGAAGCGGTTGCGGCAGTGCTGAATGCTGAAGCCCTTCACGACGTGTTGCTCATAAACAAGGTGGAGGCTCCCGCTCAATGGCGGATGGTCGAGAGAATTGCCTTCCTGTGCAATACGCCAGTCGTTGCCGGAAGTCTTAAGAATGGGGAGTTCCGATGCTTGCGATAATTCGTGGAGCGGGCGATATCGCTACCGCCATTGCCCTTCGGCTGTGGCGGAGTGGCATTTCGGTTGTTATGACTGAAATCGAGCAGCCACTTACTGTACGTCGTACCGTTGCTTTCAGCGAAGCGGTGCGTTTGGGGCAGGTGCAGGTGGAGGGCGTTTTGGCTATATGCGTGCAGGATGTTCGCCAGGCAAGGGAAGTGCTCGAACGAAAACACGCCATTCCTGTTTTGATCGATCCTGAGTGCCGTTGCATTGAGCTTAAGCCCGATGTGGTAGTTGATGCCATTTTGGCGAAACGAAATTTAGGCACTTCTATGGACATGGCTCCCGTTGTGGTGGGCGTGGGCCCTGGCTTCACTGCGGGCGAAGACTGCCATGCGGTGGTAGAAACCATGCGCGGTCATACTCTAGGACGTGCATATTACCAGGGTTCAGCGCTTCCAAATACTGCAGTGCCTGGTCTTGTGGGTGGCTTTGCGGGCGAGCGCGTTTTGCGTGCGCCTGCCGATGGCCTGTTTCGTGGCGTTTGTTCGATTGGTGATCATGTTGAAGAGGGCCAAGCCGTTGCTTATGTTGGAGACGCTCCTGTGGTGGCTATGCTTACGGGAGTTTTACGGGGCTTGCTGGCCGATGGTGTTTGTGTTCCTGAAGGTTTGAAGTGCGGTGATGTGGATCCACGTGGCGAGGCCCGTTATTGCCAACTGGTTTCTGACAAAGGCTTGTCGGTGGCGGGTGGCGTATTGGAAGCTATTCTGCACCTAAGTGGCATATTCGATAATCGACAATAATGGCAAGGTGGATCATGCGCGATATCGCTGAGCATATATCAGAATCTTTGAGTACGGGGCGTAACGTCGTATTGGTTACCGTGGTGGAGAGCAAGGGCTCCACGCCGCGAAACGCGGGGTCCCAGATGCTGGTATCTGAAGCGGGGCTGATTTGCGGCACTATCGGTGGCGGCGCCATTGAGGGTCATGCCATTGCAAAAGTGCGCACCATGGTTGGTGAGGACACTTGTTTTGTGGAAGACCTAGCCCTCAGGCCTCAAGCCGAAAACAGCATTGGCATGGTTTGCGGTGGCGATGCCGTTCTTTTGTATGTTCCCATATGCGCGGAAGATGACGCTTGGGCTCAGGTGGCAAGCCAGTTGTTGAAGTGCTTTGAACGGCGCACCCCAGCGTATCTTGCATTGGAGTGCCGTGAGGGTGGCTCGCCATTTAAGGGCACCGTTGCTCTGTTCGATGAGCGAGGCGCGCTTGTGGCGGGAGATTGCGGTGTGTCGGGTGAGCAGCTTGTTGGCTTGAAGCGGAAGTGTGTCATTGACGGATGCTTCGCAATGCCTGTCTCTATCCCCGTGCGTGCCATTGTGTTTGGGGGCGGTCATGTGGGTCGTGCTACCATTGCGGCCCTTGCGCAGGTGGGCTTCGCTTGCACGCTTTTCGAGTGTCGTCCTGAGTTTGCCCGGTCCGAAGATTTTCCTGATGCAGAACAGATTATCTTGGGTGATTACGAAGACATTGCTTCGTCCATGTCATTCGATGAGCGCGATTACGTTTTCATTATGACGTATAGCCATGCGTTCGATTATGCCATCCTCGAGCAAGCGCTTCGTCAGCCGTTGACATATGTGGGCTTCATGGGCTCTAGACGAAAAATCGCAGTAGCGCGGCAGCGTTTGATGGATGCGGGTGTGTCCGAGGAACTGTTGGACACGGTTCATATGCCCATTGGCTTGGATATTAAGGCGGAAACACCCGAGGAAATCGCTGTTAGTGTTGCAGCGGAATGTATCCTACATCGTGCGACTCATTAGGAAACTGCGATTCCGGTGTTCTTCGCGGTAAATCCAGCGTCCCAGTGCGGTATTCGCTCTAATCGGAAAAGGTTTTACTAATTGCGGTGTTGATGAGTTCCTGTGGTGCAAATGGAAAGTGGGGATTGCCTGCTTGGGGCCTCAGAAGCTAAGACAGCCAATTTCAGCTGAAAACTATTTCATCTTTGAGGCAGCTTTGCGGTAGGTGTATTGGCCGTGAGCATTGGTGGCTTTGCCATTCCCGTAGTGAATCGAATAGTTTGGGCACCTATGTAAGCAGCCCAGACACATAGCACATTTTCGCTTTACCCATACAGGCCTTTTGCTCCTCATTTCAATTGCCTGAACCGGGCACTTCTTGGCGCATAAAGCGCAGCCGCTACATGTTTCAGACACTGAAAGCTTTTTGGTCTTTCGAACTTTATTGTCGTAGATCAGTTTGCCAATGGCTCCAGCGCATCTAGGAGCGGTGGGACCCATGTGTTTTCCCGTTACTCTGGCGAATAATTGCTTTTTCAGCTCGTCGATTTCGGCTTCTGCCTTGGTAATAGTTTCGGCGACCTTCTTTTTGTCGGAAAGATCAAACAACACCGTCCAGGTGTCTGGCATGCGAATATCGAATTTGGCGTCTAATGCAAGACCTTTTGGCTTCATTATTGCGTCTGTAATAGCTGAAGCTGCTCCTGTGGTGGTGCCGTAGGTTCCCACATAGAAGGTGTAAGGCTTACTGTCGAAGCGGACATCGAGCTTTTGAAGGAATTCTTCGACGATGCTTGGTAGTACGAAATCGTAGGTTGGTGTTATGATGCCTAGCCTGCTTTCTCTCAGTTGGAATTGGTACGTACTGCTTTTGGTGGCTTCTTCGATGGAGATAATCGTTTCGTCTTTAAGCTTAATTTCGTCTACAACATGTTCGGTGTTCCCAGTTGCGGAAAAGTAGATCAACATCTAGGGGCGTTCCTTTTTTGTCTTTCTTTCACTTGTTTGATCGAATGATTGTAGCGGCTTTGATAGTGCTTTGGCGATCTGTAAAGAAATCGGATGCAAACTGATTAAGTTGCGGGATGAGATACCAGCACCGTAGTGCTGCATTTAACACCACTTATCGAACTTTCGGTTCCTGGTTCGTTACAAAATTGTCCATTCTGTAGAATAATTTATTAACAGCAGCGGATTTTCGAGCATGGGTAACCATCGCTTTGCACTGTTAGACAACAGAGGTAACAAACTCAGGCCTAAGCGCCCGACCGTGTCGGGCGCTTTTGCGCGCCAGAAAGGACGAGCGGCATGAAGTGGAATGTTGTTACGGATTCGAGTTGCGATCTTCTACCATCAAGTTACCAATCTGACGTTATCGAGCTTTCCAGCGTGCCATTTGTGATCACTGTTGGTGATCAGCATTTCGTCGACGACGAAGATCTTGATCTGCAGAAAATGCTCCACGATATGGAAGAGGAAAAGGAAGCCAGCCACACCGCGTGTCCTGCTCCTGGAACGTGGTTGCAGCATTTCGAAAAGGCAAGCTACACGTTTGCCATTACGATTTCATCTCAAGTTTCAGGAAGCATGAACAGTGCCCTTACCGCCATGGATATGGCGTTGGAGGAACACCCAGAAAAGAAGATTGCTGTCTTGGATTCAAAGTCGACGGGCCCAGAGCTTGTTCTTTGCGTGCATGAACTTGAAAGGCTCGCTCGGGAGGGCGTTGATTTCGACGAGGCGGTTGCCCGTGCCAACACCTTCCTTGAAAGAACCAAGATCCTTTTTGCGCTTTCTTCTTTCGACAATCTCATTAAAAGCGGCCGCATGGGCAAAATGACCGGTTTCCTTGCAAGGGCATTGGGCATGTGGGGGATTGGCACCGCAAGCGAAGAAGGCACGATTGTGGTCGAAGGTAAAGCCAGGGGAACGAAAAAGACTATTCGCGAAATTATCAACCGCATGAAGGAACGGGGATTCGCCGGTGGGCGTGTTGCCATCAGCCATTGCGATAACCTCGCCGTTGCGCATACCTTGAAGGAAAACATCTTGCAGCTGTGGGGTAATTCCGAGATTGAGATTATTCCCACCAGGGGCCTTTGTAGCTACTATGCCGAACGTGGTGGTCTGATCGTAGGCTTCTAAGTGGAACGCGTGGGAACCTAGCCGTTTCCAACGCTGTTCTTTGCCTCGAGGCTTCACGGGGGTTCTGAGCAAAACGGTAAGGTGCTGCGCATGAAACGCGCTCCCGAACCTCTGCGGCAAACGCTGGCGAGCTTTGGTGCATGATAGAATGACCAAACCCTTGTCGCACGAAAAGTGCGGCTCCTTTTTGTGGCTGTCAGTGCCGCCGACCAGGAGCTATTGGGCTCCGATGATGAAATGGGAGACGATCGGTTATCATGCAATTCCCTAAAGCAAATCGAATGACAAAAAGAACGATTGATCTTGTCCATCTTTTTGCGGCATCTATCTGGCTTGGTGGGTTTGCCGTCCTATTTGTTCTGACCTTTGGCGACGGCGCGGCGTTAGGGTTAACAAACCTCGATGCGCCTGTTGTCATTGATGCGTTTCGTTCGCAATTCATCGTGCCATGCATCCCGTTTCTTATGGCGACAGCAGTGCTATATGGCGTTCTGACATCATGGGGTTTTGCCAAGCACGGCTGGTTGTTGGCGAAGTGGATTCTGAGCGTTGTTGTTATTGTTGGCTTTGCGTTGCTACCATTTTCGACGGCAACGGTGGGCGCAATGCTTGTGTGCGTTATCGCGCTATTTGCGCTTTCGGTATTTAAGCCTGGCATGAAGAAATCGAAGAAGGCTAAGGCGAAAAACATCGACTAAGGCTTTGACCGCATATTGCTTGTGGATGCTTAAGGAGAAACTAATGTTCGATACCAGTAAGACGGCTCCCTCTGTTGATGCTTGGCTGCGCCAGGCGAAGGCCGACCCTTCTGCCGCAGAATGCGGCATGTACTTGACGCATAACGGTGTGGTGCGTGCTACACCGAAAGCGGAAGCGCGCGGCGTCGAAACCGATGGGGTGGAACCTGGCAAAAAAGTGGGCGGCATGATTTTCGGCTACGATGTCGCAAAGGTAAAAGCCGCTATCGAGGACGCGCATGCGATGCCTGGCATCAAATACGTGCGTGTTTGGTTGGCTGATGGTCAGCTAGCAATGGGAGACGACATCATGTTCGTGCTTATTGGCGGAGACATTCGTCCGAATGTTGTCGATGCACTCCAGGCCTTGGTGGAAATCATTAAAAACGAATGCGTCACCGAAATCGAATGCGAAGCCTAGTCTTACTCGTTTTTCCATTCTGCAGCAACAGCAACTTACAATGAAAAACCAATAAGCTTTATGGCTTAGGGAGCGGTTTAATCCGCTCCCTTTTCTTATGGGTTAATTGGTGCCATGACTGGGCAAACCGACCATTCAACCTGAGCCAATAGGGCAGAATGGCTTATTCGCGTATCGTGTTATTAACATTTCGAAAAGAACCCATTTGGCGTTCTAGAATGAGTCCATTGGCAGTGCGGACATCGCAATTAGGTCGCCTGCGGTTAGCAAGGCGGTTTCAACCATCGGGGATCGGAGATATCCATGCAGGTAACCGAAACTATCAAGTATGTAGGCGTAAACGATCACGATATCGATTTGTTTGAAGGGCAGTACGACGTCCGTGAAAACGGCATGGCATACAACAGTTATGTCGTGCTGGGCAATAAGGTTGCAGTTGCCGATACTGTTGATGCCCATTTCGTTGAGGAATGGCTTGGCAATGTTGAAGCTGCGCTTGCTGGCCGCACACCCGATTATCTTGTGGTGCATCATATGGAGCCTGATCATTCGGCGGGTATTGTTGCGTTTATGGATCGCTATCCCGAGGCGCAGGTTGTGGCTTCAAAAATGGCTTTCAAGATGATGAACGCCTATTTCGGTACCGACTTTGCCGATCGCCAGATTGTGTGCAAGGAAGGTTTTGAGCTCGATCTTGGCGGTCGCACGCTAAGCTTCATCGGCGCAGCTAATGTGCACTGGCCCGAGGTTATGTTCTCGTACGATTCGCAAGACAAAGTACTGTTCTCTGCGGATGCATTCGGCAAATTCGGCGCGAACGACATCGAAGACCCCGAAGGCTGGGCTTGCGAGGCGCGTCGCTATTATTTTGGAATTGTGGGCAAGTTTGGCAAGAATGTTCAAGCGGTGCTGAAGAAGGTTGCTTCGCTTGACGTTGAGTGCATTTGCCCCCTTCATGGTCCGGTGCTTTCCGAAAACCTGCCCTATTATTTGGGCACCTATACCACCTGGTCTAATTACGAACCTGAGGATCATGGCGTAACCATCGCGTACGCGAGCGTATATGGCCACACCAAGCAGGCTGCAGAAGAGCTAGCTGGTGCTCTTCGGGAAAAGGGTGAATCCGTTTCGCTGTTCGACCTGGCACGCGATGACATGGCTGAGGCCGTGGAGGATGCATTCCGCTACGATCGCTTAGTGCTTGCAAGCATTACGTATACAGGTGGCATGTTCCCGTTCATGAATACGTTTATCCATACCCTTGCTGAGCATGCTTATCAGAATCGAAAGGTAGCCTTTATCGAGTCGGGCACATGGGCGCCAGCTGCCGCCAAGGCAATGCGTGCGCAGATGGAACAGATGGCGGATATACAGTTCGCTGAAACGGTTGTAACCGTGCGCGGTTCTGTTGACGATGCGGCTCGTGCTCAGATTGCCGCTTTGGCCAATGAACTTGCTGAATAGCGCAGTCATTACAACCATCTGAAAACAGTAAGGTTTTCGTCGGTTTTAGCTGCTCGATGGCGGTTCAAGATGCTGTCCATTGTGCGGTACAGGTTGAGCTTTTTTAATGAGTATAATTGCCATATTGGCTAGATAAATCCAGGTAAACGGGTATTTTTGCTTTTGCCAATGTGCAGTTTCAAGGATACACGCTAAGAGGGGTTGCCATGTACGACTTATTCGGGGACAAGTTCGACCTGAATCATGATGGCAAGCTGAGTGCTGCCGAGCACATGATGGACTTTTCGGTGTTCAATTATTGGGCAACCGACGATGACGATGATGGAGCCAGTCGCAAGCGTTCGTCGGAATCGTATTTCGACGACGATGATCGTTTGGACGATTTCGACGTATCCAATGACGATGATATCGACGACTACGAAGATGACGACGATTTCGAGGATGGCAACGAGGTTGCCGAAGCGCTTGAGGACGCCGGAATTGACCTCGATGAATTCGAGTCGATGACCTTCAGGGAACAATGTGAGGCACTGGAAGACGCTGGTCTCGACCCAGATGAGCATCGCTTTTAACTTTAAGGGGCAGCCCAATAGGGGCTGCCCCTGTTCGTTGGGGAGTTTCCTTGAATTCAGAAACCGTTACCGTTCCATACCGCAGGGCATGATGTTGTTGCTGCCGAGTCGCTCCTCGGTTACTGCTGAATAGAAGCGGTAACCTCCCGAGAAGTTGAAGCTGTTGAATCCGTGCTGTGTCAGAATGCGGCAAGCAATATAGCTCCGTACGCCGCTTTGGCAAATAACGTACAAGGGCTTATTAGTATCGAGCTCATTCAGACGGCTTCTCAATTCGTCAACGGGAATGTTTCTGAAGCCTTCGATGTGCCCGCGCTGGTATTCGCCAACCGTACGAACATCCAGCAATTGCACGCTGCCGTCGCGAGGCAATTCGGGTTCTTCGTTCCAATGCCACTGTTTTACTACGCCGTTGTTCAGATTCTCGATCATGAAGCCGGCCATGTTTACGGGGTCTTTTGCCGAAGAATACGGGGGAGCGTACGCTAAGTCCAAATCCTTTAGCCGGTCAGCGCGAATGCCAGCCTGGATGGCAGTGGCCAGCACGTCTATGCGCTTGTCGACGCCATCGCCGCCAACGATTTGGGCTCCCAGCAAGCGTAGCGATTCTTTTTCGAATACCACTTTCATGGTCATCGGTGTGGCGCCAGGGTAGTAGCCAGCGTGGGATCCAGGGGAAAGAACAACGCAGTCATAGTTGAAGCCCGCTGCAACTGCTGCTTTTTCGGAAAGACCTGTGTTGGCAACCGTCAGGTCGAACACCTTTATCACTGAAGATCCTAGCGAGCCTTTATAGCTGCTGTTCATCCCAGCAATAACATCGGCGACAACGCGGCCTTGTTTGTTGGCGGGGCCAGCAAGGGAAATCACGGCGTTTTCGTTAGTAACCTGGTGCTTCACCTGCACAGCATCGCCCACTGCATACACATCAGGCGCAGATGTTTCCATTCGTTCGTTCACCACAATGGATCCCTTTATACCCAGTTCGAGTCCTGCGGCTTTTGCCAGGTGGCTTTCAGGCATGACGCCAATGGCAAGCAGTGCTAGATCAGCTGTGATGGATGCTTCGTTCTCGATATGAGCAACTATGCGGCCGCCCACTTCCTCGAATCCCGTCACGTTGGCGCCCAAGTGCAAGCTGATGCCTGAATCGCGCATTTTCGCGTGGATGAGCGTCGCCATGTCGAAATCCAGGTTGTTCATCAGCTGCTTTGGTCGTTGAAGCAGCGTAACTTCCAATCCCAGTTCGCGTAGGTTCTCGGCGGTTTCGATGCCGATATAGCCGCCGCCCACTACAATGGCGCTGGTTGGCTTGTGTTCCTGCACATAGCCGTGGATGCGCAGCGTGTCTTCAACGGTTCGCAAGCTGAATAGCTTCTTTGAGTCGATGCCAGGTAGCTCGGGGCGAATAGGGTGAGCCCCTGGCGAAAGAATGAGCTTGTCGTATGTTTCAACGAACTGTTTGCCGGTTTCCAGATTGTGCACCTCTACGGTGTGCGCATCAGGGTGAATGGCGGTTACTTCGTGGTTCGTCTTCACTTCAATGCAAAACCGATCCCAAAAGCCTTTGGGGCTTTGCAGCGTCAGCGCGCTTTCCTCTTCGATTACGCCACCAATGAAGTAGGGAAGGCCGCAGTTTGCGTATGAAACGAATCCGGTTCTTTCAAAAATGATGATTTCCGCTTGCTCATCGAGCCTGCGTAGGCGTGCTGCGGCTGTTGCGCCACCAGCTACGCCGCCTACGATTACAACCTTCATAGCTATCGCTCCACCTTTCCCGTATAGCCGTTGATGCCGCCGATGTTTTTCACGTTGGTGTATCCCTCGTGCTTCAGGAAACTCACCGCCTTGCCGCTACGGCCGCCGCTTAAGCAATGAACGAAGAGTGGAGTTTCTTTCTTTGGGTACTTCTTCATTACCTGCTGAATGCTGTCGAGGGGGATATTTATGCTGCCAGGGATGTGACCCTGCTGGTATTCGGATGGGCTTCGCACGTCAAGCAATACCGCATTTTCAGTGCTTTGCCATTCCTCCACGCCTTTGTTGATATCGGTTCCAGTGAAAAGGCTGAATAGTCCCATGGCGAACTCCTTTGTTGTATTGGATGATGCAAGTATGCCAAGTGCCTTGGTGCTGGTTCCGTGACTAAGTCACCTTCGGGGGTTTTTCTTTCAGACGGGCTGAAGGGGCAGCATTGGGGGCGAAGATGGCCTAAGGAGCACCGAAGGAGTTTGGGTTGGGCATTGGCCTCGTTTCATGGTCTGCGCTAGGTCATCTGGCTTAATCTTCCTGCATCAAGTATCAGTATTCGGCCACGTTTGACTTCGATAAGACCGTCGTTTGCCAGGCGATGAAGGACACGCGTTACCGCTTCATGTGCGGAATTGATATCGCGCGCGAGCTCGTCCTGGGTGAGCTTCGACTCTGCCGAATGGACAGCTGCGCTTCGTGCGAGCAGATACGCAGCAACTCGTTGGTCAAGGCGCTTGAATAGCATTTGTTGCAGTACGCGTATTACCTGTGAATAACGTTCTGCTTCGACTTCGAGCATGAAAGCTTTTACATGGATATTGGTGGCGACAAGATGTTCGCACACGCCAGCAGGCACCACGAGGAGCATGGATTGCTCCGTTGTGGTTACCAGCGTGTTGAAGGAGATCTGCTCTATGACGCAGGAAGCCGTGGTAACGCAGCACTCGCCATTACTGAGTCGGAATAAGGTAACTTCTTTGCCTTCATCCGAGAGAAGGCTGGCGCGAATACCCCCGCGTTCGATAAACACTATGCCGGTGCAGGTGTTGTCGGTGTTGGCAATTACCTGATTGGCTTCGAACGAGCGTAGCGAAGAACGCTCAGCCACAAGTGCCTTCTGCTCTGGTGAAAGCCGTTCCCAGAAAGGGAGCTTCTCTACGATGTCTTTGATCATGGCTGCCTTCGCTCCTTTCATGCTGTCTTAAATGTATCAGGTATTGCATGGCGTTCTTGAGCAGAAGGTGTGGGTGCAAGTTGTTGCTGTGCGCGCGGCAGCGTTGCTCTTCGTTTTTGGTTAAAGACGAATGCGGATTAGGCGTTTGCTCCTCGTATGTGGTTGCGGAACGTCCTATTCGACCGTTAGTTCATGATTAAAGAGCGGCTATTTTACGCATCGCGCAAAGCAGCTGGTAATCGTGCTCGTTCCAACAGGGAAGGTTGACAAAGCTGACGGCATCTTGGCAGGTATCGAGGAACTCGTGAGCATTTTGCTCCGACTCTGGATAAAACACGCCCGCTCTAGGCGAGCTGCGATGAGTTTAGCAGCTCGCTTTGCTGGAATCAAAATTCGAAGGCATGGTCACGCTTTTTCGGGCCATCCGAGGTAATTTTGCGGGTCATGGTGGGTCACGGCAAACTGCGAGCAGCAACTATTGGCCGCATGGACATTACATGTCAAGGAAGAGCAGGGTAGAGTAGTCTCTGTAAACCCTCTTCTGTAGCTACAATGGATCCTCAATCTTCGACTTGTACAGCTCAATCAAAAGCTCCGAGCAGTCAATGCCCGCTGCCTCGAAAACGATCTTCAGCGTTTCGATTTTCACCGAAGTTGAGCTTCCGGGATTGAAGTAGATTCCCTCACCAACTTTGAAGCAATAGTCGCTTTCCTTCCATGAGAAATACCTTCCCGGGAAGTCCGAGCCCTCTGGGACGAATTTATGGAAGACGACTGGATCAAGCTCGTAAACCATGGAAAGCACGCCGCAGATCATGTCAACCCAGGTCTTCGCCGTGAAGCGAGATCCCATGAAGCTGTATGCGGCAATCTGCCTGCCGGTGAACGAGAAGTCATCGTCAAGGGCATGCTCCTCGTAGGCGTCGTTGCTCCACTCGAAGTCGGACTCGATGGATGGCCAAAGCTCCAGGAACTTCTTCTTCATGAGTTTGTTGCGAGCCTTCAGCTGCTCCTCGCCCCAGGCTTCCTGCTGGCAGACGAAGCCGTTGATCCTGAAGCCAGACTGCTTGAATCCGTTCTCCATGTCTCGCTTCTCGACAAAGCGCCTATTGCTGTATTTGGAGTTGTATGCGGTAAGCGTCAGGTTCGCCATGCTGTTGAGCCACTTTGCATGGATTTCTGCGAAGTCGTCGCCCAAATCCTGCTGCCAGCTTGTCGAAAGCGTCTGGGGCATGATGTGCTCGACGCTGAAAGACTCATCGCGAAGGTTGTCAACAACGTTAACCCTTTCGAGGCTGTCTCCATTTTCAAGTCGATCGAAGAGATAGTACTTGTAGCTTGCGATCCTGTAGAAGTCCCTCTCTTCGAATGCCTGAATGAACTCGGTGTCGTCAGGGAAGTGGCCGCTGCCCTCCTTGGAGAGAAGAACCTTGTTCAATACGTCAGGGTATGAACCGCCGTCCTTGACGCCTCTCAGGACCTCGCTGTGAAGGGTCTCGAAGACCTTGTTGAGCGCATTTGTGGGAACCTTGCAGACCCAGCGCCTGAAAAGGTAGGTCTCGACGGATTTGAGCGCGTCGATCACCTGCTGGTCGCTGATTTCTCCGCAGCGTCTGTATTCGAGTAGATTCAGGGTGAACGGGTTCATGACGCTCATGTCCAGTAGAATGAGCCGCCTCAAAATTGCATCAAGTCTATGGTTTCCGGAGTCGGCGGCGATAATCGCCTTGTAATGCTTTGAGTACTTGAGAAGTTCCTCAAGCAGGACTTTCGTATCGAATGCTTCCGCTTTTACATAGTCCTTGAACACGGAATAGACCTTCTTGATTGCGGGGGTCTTCCTGCGGACGGCAGCAAGCCAATCACGAGCAAAGGAGCTTACGTCGTAGCCGGTGTTCTTCTCGATCTCGTTCCAGTACCGCTCGTAATATTCTTCCTGCATTTGGGCATCGAGGCCCATAAGGATGAAGTTGCGGATCTTGTCGCCCTCGTTCAGGTCGAGGCCTGTCGAGTTGAGGCTTTCGAAGATGCGCTGGGCGTCGTCCTCTTTGCCGAGCTTGATGTCGATGATCATCAGGCGCTCGATGGCGTCGCGCAGCTGGTCGGCTGTCAGCTTTGTCTTGTCGATTCGGCCGCAGAAATAGATGAAATTTTGGGTGACGTTGGAGTCCTGGATGAACTTCTCTGCGTCGGCGGAGTAGATTGCCTCAAAGGCAGCCTGGTCGTCCTTGATGAGCTTCAGCTTCAGCTTTCGTTCGGACTTATGCCATTTGTCAATGAGATATTCCTCGTTGATCATGTCGGCCAAGTTGTCGTCTTCAGAAGAAATTGCTCCAGATCTCAGCTTGCTCACAAGCGCAAGGAGAAGGAGGTAAGACGTGGTGATCCTTTGTTGCCCGTCGATGACGATACGTGTGTCGGGACCATTTGCCTTGGAGACAATGCTGCCAAAGAAATGACTCTCTACGTCTTCGGAAATAACATCCTCAAGGTCGTCAAACAATTGCTTGCAGTTTTCAATCTTCCAGTCGTAGTTGCGCTGATAGACGGGGATTACGAACCTGGTCTTTGTGCCCTCGAGAAGATTCAATAAATATCGTTCTTCGCCTTTCAAATGCTTTCCTTTCAAGAAGAATATAGGTCAAAACCATGATGCGGATTCTGATTGACTCGGACGGGCTGGAGGTCGACGTCATAATCGAGCTTCGCGACTGCCGCTGAGCGGCCTTGCTGGAACAGATTGCAAGCCGATTAGCGGTTTCTAAGCAAACGAACGTAGACTTCAAATAAGACGCGAAGAAACAGGTCCTCCATAGTGCAATCGCCAGAGGCAAAGTAGTCGTATATTGAGCCGTATTCATGTTCGGATTCCTTTGAAGATGTTCCCAATATGGCCAAATACATGCATAACTCGGCTACAAAAAAGCAAGCTTGAGTTTCATCAGATCCTGCGATTGAATACTCCTTCTTTAGAAGCGAGATAGGCTCATGGCAATAATCCCCCGTACCGTCATAGGCATCAGACAGCACATCAACAATCCGCTGTTCATATAATCGGCCAAAAGGCCGCGAGGAGCATGCATCTCTTGCAGCAACATCAACGCGCATCTCACCATGTACAAGACAGCGCCTGAGATACTTGCCATTGTCGTACAGGACACTTGAATGATCGTCAGGGAAAGAACGAGCTGACAGCTCCTTAAGGGCGCCGACGCACGAAGAAAAAAGCGACTTACTGCAATCCCATTCGCCCACTCGAAGAGAAATCCCTTCATGCTCAAATAACGCGCACTGAACCTCATTAGTCAGGCAACAGAAGTCTCGATACAGCTCACGGCAGTAAGGCTGTGTCTTATCAAAAGTGGCAGCCACGAAGCAGAGCGGCATGAGCCACCTTTCCGTACTGTGCTTTTGAAGGAAGGCGCAGACCTCTGCATCAACCCAATTTGTGCGTCTTCGTTCTTCGCGTTGATTGATTTCTAGCTCGAACGCCGCCTGTCTCTCGGCAATTCTCTTCTGCTCTTCTGCAAGCCGTGTCTGTTCCTTTGCTGCCTCCCTTTGCTTGTAAGCTACGCGCACCGAGAGAATCACTGCAGCAATAGCCACAATTGCGGAAACCACAGCCGCAACTGCGGAGGCGACGCTGCAAATGAGGCTCCAATCCCATTCTGGAATGCGCATGGGCAATTACCCTCCCAACCCATTGAACCTATCGAAGAAGCCTTTGATCTTCTCGAGTACCCGGGCCTTCATGTCCGCATACGCATTAGCAGGTGCAAATCGACTCGGCTTCTTGGTCATGAGGCTTGCAACCTCGGTACCGCTCTCGGAAACGCCGC
>JAUNWY010000005.1 GCA_030540085.1 Eggerthella sp. | reverse complement strand
TTCGACTGGGAGTTCTAGAGAGGAAAAGGCAATGGGAGTATTGGATGATCTCGCCAAGGAAGGCGAAAGAATAATCGAGGAGCGAAACACCGACGATGCACGCAGCTTCGTGAAACGCGGCGAAGCGCTCCTGGCGAAGGACAACGGCAAACTCTGCTCGAACCTGAACATGCACAGGCAAAGGATAAACGGACAGCCAGCGTACACGGAAAGCCAGCAGATTGCCGACGTAAGGACGATTGTAGATGCCGCACTTCTTGCGGTCGAAGAAAGGGAGATTAGGCTGCGCGAGCTTGAGGCTTCTGCCGCGACGGTAAACGTGAGCGCGAGCGCAAACGCAGAAGCCCGCCTGAAGGTCAAAGCGACAATAAGAGCGGTAGCGTCGTACGAAGGACTGGACGAGCAAAGCAAAAAGGATCTAGAGCTGCTTATTCGAAGGATGGAGGACAGCGCCCAAGACGGGGACGAGCATGGTTTCAAGGAGAACGCCAAAGATGCCCTTGAATTGGCAGACAAGGCGGCTGGGCTGGTGCCTAAGATAGCCGCCGCAATAGGAGGAGTGGCTTCGATGTTCGGCTAAACAGCGTCTTTCTCGTAGCCGGCGATAATCCATCTGCCGTTCTCATCGATGTGGGTGGTCGCATCATAAAGAGACAACGGGTTTCCAACCTGTTGCAGCTGAACAAGCGGGAGCAGCCGATTGTGCCGAACCTTCTCGCCCAGCCCAACGACTTGCACAAGATCGCCGCGCTCGTCCGAACGAAGGCAATCCAAGATAGAGATTTTGGCGCCGCTGCCCTTGTCGTAAATGTCCATGGCTTCCGCCTCTCATTGCTTAGGATACGAGCCGATTATAGCGACACAGTTGTCAAAGAGATTATGACAACTGATAAGAAAAGTCAGTTCAAGACCATTTTGCTGACGCTAGCAAAATGGTAGGTCGGGCAGTATGTGCAGAATTTGCAACAACTGAAGAAATAACCGGCAAGGGGATTTACGCCAACGCATGCGCGGCAACCCCTGGCTCTATCGAGAACGATTTTACAAAGAAAAGGGGCGCTTGCGCAATCTTGACGGATCGCAAGCGCCCGAAGGAAGCCTTCCAGGGAACGAAAGGCACAGGTGAATACTACCATGGAAACCAAGGGCACAGGCTCCATAGTGCAGCTGGAGAAGGACAAGCCCAAGGGCAAGTGCCGCAAATGGCAGCTGCGCGTGAGCGTGGGGATCGACCCCCGCACTGGCAAGTACCGCCAGCGCACCCGCACGATCAGCGGCACGTACACGGAAGCGAAGCGCGCCCTGCCCGACTTCATAGCCGAGCTTTCGGGGCAGACGATGGTGAAAAGCGGGAAGGTCCCGACCTTCGAGGAGTGCGCAGAGGAATGGCTTGAGCACAGGCGCAAAACCAAGGAGGTCGCCGAAACCTCGATCAAGGGGTACAAGACGCGCCTCAACATACTCTCAAGGCTCATAGGCCGAGTTCGAACAGACAAGCTGACGAGCGAACATGTGCAGGAAGCCCTCTTGGCGATGATGGACGGAGACACGCCGTCTGGCAAGCCAGCGGGGAGCCAGTACATAAAGATGCTGTGGATAGCGGGCAAGACCATGTACCGGAAGTACGCGATCCCGATGGGGTACGCATCGGTAAACCCGTTCGAGGGCGTCTCCACCCCATCGGTGAAGCCGCGCCAGCAGGTGGTGCTCGAAGAGGAGCGGTACCAGGAGCTTGCATCGTTGATGCGCCCAGTCCGAGACGGCTACAGGATGGGTGTTCTGCTTGCCCTTCTCGCTGGGCTCAGGCTCGGTGAATGCTGCTCGCTCACATGGCAGGACTGGCAGGGCGGGAAGCTGCACGTGAACGGGACCAAGACCAAGGCGTCAACAGCAACCGTGCCAATATCGCAGGCACTCCAAGATGCCCTGGGAGAATGGATGGAGCGCCAAAGCGGAGACATGATAGCCCTCGGGCTGCCGTGGGACAGGTCGATGCCCATAGTCACAAACCCGACCTTCCAGCGCATGCCGAGCGATTCCCTGACAGTGTGGTGGCTCCAGCACAGGGACGGCCTCGGCTTCCCCGGCATCAGGTTCCACGACCTGCGCCACGCGTTCGTCGCCCGCTGCTGCATGCTCGACATCAACCCGAAGGTGGTGCAGAGGCTCGCCCGCCATTCCACCTTCAGCGTCACCATGGACGTGTATGCCGCCGTGAACGACGCTGCTCTGGACGATGCGGCGAAGCTGCTCTAGGACGATTCTTCCAGAGTTCTTCCAGAATCAAGCCAGCGTGAACATAGATAAGCGCTTGACCTGGGCAAACATGAGGGGAATATGCAGTATTAATTGAACTTGAAGATTTTCTGAGCGACATGATATGCCGTCAGACCGAACTGACGACCCAGCGGTGTGGGGATGTTGGTGCCGGCATTCAGCAACGTATGCTTCAACTGACTATACAGTTTCGCATCCTTTGCCTTCAGGTACGCCCATACATCTGCGCGCTTTTCCTCGTTTTCAGGGGTCTGCTCCATACGCAGGAACACCGAGCAGATGCACATCATCATGGACAGATAGTTGTGCATATATTTGCGCAGGTGCGAGTTTTCAACCGTATTCAAGTCCACTGCATCGATCATGGTTTTGGTGACACGAATCTGCTGATCGATACGCGAAAGCATAACCTTTTCGTTGACCGACTGATCATCGCGACCGATAAAGTAGCGATACATATCAACGTCGAAGTAACGCATAGTTTGAACATGCGGCAGCGGCACATACACAAACACGTTATCCACGTAGAAACAGTGCTCCGGAAGCTTCAAGCCCATATCGCGCAGCAACTGAGTACGATAGATTACCGAGTGCATAAGCAGATACTGCGAGGAGCGGAAATGCCCCACGTCAGACCAGCCAAACTCTTTGTCAGTCGGAAACACATTGGTATAGCGCATAACAGTACGAGAGTTCTCGAATACCTTTTCATACACGTAGTTGCCGATAACCATATCGGTGCCTACGGCATTGCCGCCAAGCTCTTCGGCACGGCTCTTCTGCTCACGCAGATACGGCATGATGACGTCCATGGCTTTCTTATCAAGCCAGTCATCAGAATCAACCACTTTGTAGTAGTAGCCCTGAGCAGCAGCCAAGCCCGCATTAACCGCAGAACCATGACCGCCATTTTCTTTGTGGATGGCACGAACAATGCCGGGGTGCTCTTCTGCCAGACGATCGGCAATTTCAGCCGTATTGTCACGAGTGGAACCATCGTTGACCAGAATGATCTCGATATCGTCACCACAGGGCAGCAGGGAATCAACGCACTTCTCCATATAGTTAGCCGAGTTATAGCACGGCACCGCAAAGGAGATCGTTTTCATGAAGCGGCACACCTAACCTTTCCGTTCACGCCTTCAGAGATTAACCTCAAGGGCACATTATACCCACCTAGTGCCCTGCGCGCTAAAATGGAGCACGAGAGAAACATCACCCACGAAAGGAATGTTTATGACCACGCTCATCGATTCGATGGTTGAACGCGCCAAAGCCGACAAAAAGACTATCGTTTTGCCCGAAGGCCACGACGATCGCATTCTGGCCGCCGCAGAAGAAACCCTGAAGCAGGGCATTGCGAATCTGGTAATCCTTGGCAACGCAGAAGAGATCAACGCAAAGGGCTACAACCTTGAAGGTGCCGAAATCATCAATCCCGCAACCTCCGATAAGGTCGAGGAATTCGCAAGCCTCCTCTTCGAGCTGCGCAAGAAGAAGGGCATGACCGAAGAGGAAGCTCATGAGCTGGTAACGAAAGACAACATCTACTTCGCAACAATGATGGTGAAAACCGGTCAGTGCGACGGTTTGGTAGGCGGCGCAAGCTGTGCAACCGTAAAGATCCTCTCCCCTGCCCTGAAGGTCTTGAAGACCGCCCCAGGCGCGCCTATGGTAAGCTCCCTTTTCCTGATGGAAGTTCCCAATTGCGACCTGGGCGAAAACGGCATCTTTGCCTTCGCCGACTGCGCACTTGAGATTCAGCCCACCGCCGAAAAGCTGGCACATATCGCAAACCTCACCAATGAATCCTTCAAGCGCCTGCTGGGCAAAGAGGCACGTATCGCTTTGCTCTCCCACTCCTCGCATGGCAGCGCCAAGAACGATGACGCCCAGAAGGTCGTAGACGCTATGGCATACATCAAGGAAAACTACCCCGACTTGAATGCCGACGGCGAACTGCAGCTCGATGCCGCTATCATCCCTGAAGTTGGCGCCTCTAAGGCCCCTGGCTCAGCAGTTGCCGGCAAGGCAAATACCCTTATTTTCCCCGACCTCGATGCTGCCAACATCGGCTACAAGCTTGTTCAGCGTCTTGCGAAGGCCGAGGCATACGGTCCCATCCTTCAGGGCATTGCTGCACCAGTTAACGATCTTTCCCGAGGCTGCACGGCAGAGGACGTAGTTGGCGTTATTGCCATCACCTGCGTTCAGGCTCAAACGCTCTAACAGGAAACATTGCCAAAGCGCTAAAAGCTAGGGCTTCGCGTCAAATCTATTAAAACAAAGGGCATGACCGGGCAAGCCGCCGGTCATGCCCTTTTCAGTTCGTCTATTCTTGCCAACCGCAACAAATTTGTCGGTTTTGCAAGAATTTGCACGTATTGCAATGAGCAAAAAAGAGGAAGAGCCCCCTACGGGGCTCTTCCTCCATCACACAGGAAAACGCTTATGGCGCACTATTGCTTCTTGTACTTCTTAACCAGCTGACGACCGGAAATATAGTTCATGATTTCCGTGGTGCCGCCTGCGAACTCGTAACCCTTCAAGTCGTTCCAAATACGACCCGCATTGATTTCCTTCGTATATCCGATACCGGCATAAATGGAAAGTGCATGCTCAGCAACCTTGGTGAGATTCTGGCATGCGTAGGACTTTAGCAACGCCGACTCAAGGCGCGTGGACTGCCCCTTATCAAGCATGGTGGTTACCTTGTAGAGGCGCGTACGCACATTGTCCAAGATGGTTTCCATCTCAACAAGATGCTGCTGAATAGCGCTGATATGACCGATGGGCTTCTGGAAGCAGATACGCTCCGAGCAATAGGCACCTGCCTCATTCATAACAGCCTGAGCCTGGCCAAGCGCCTGAGCAATTACCAGGCAGCGCTCAAACTCAAGCTTCTTCATCAGATTCTTCCAACCTTCACCAGGCTTGCCAAGACGCATATCTTCAGTAAGAACCACATTGTCGAAGAAGCAGTCCACAAACGGAACAATCTGCTGACCGATTTTTTCCAGACCACCGAAGGTATAACCCTCGATGTCGTTAGGGATCATCCACAGTGAATACTTATCGTTTTCGTACGATGGATCCTCATCCTTGGCTACCAAAATGGTGTATACCGCCAGATGACCAATGGTAACCCAGGTCTTTTGGCCATTGAGCAAGTACGTGCCATCCGGCTGCTTTACGGTAACGCATGTCATAGCATTGTTATCGGAACCAGCACCAGGCTCAGAAATCGCCGTTACCGCAACGCTCGTGCTTGGAACGTTATTCACGACATCCATGATCTTCTTCTGTTGCTCTTCGTTGCCGAATTCAATAACGTCCATGATGGAGTTGAAATCGGTCTGGAAAGGCAAAACGCAGGTGGTGTACTCATGCAGCTTTTCCATAAGCAGAACCAGCGTAAGCTTGTCGCAAGGAATACCGCCAACCTCTTCAGGAAGGCCAAGATGCATGAAGCCAAGCTCGCGGAAAGCCATGGCTGCTTCTAAGCTGATATGATGGTCGACCTCATAGGCCTGCTTGATAGCTTCGGGCGTGAAGTACTTTTCGGCATACTCTTTAGCACTTGCGATAAAGAGTTCCTGATCAGGTGTTAGTTCAAAATCCATTGTTCCCCCTAAATATAAATACCCTCCGTAAACGCTAAACGCGTTCATAATTTGATTCTATTTTTCGAAGAATGCTCCTACCAATGCGAACTGATAATAAATAGTCGAACAATCTATGAGGTCAGAAAATAATCCCAGGTAAATGCAATGCAAATGAGTGAAACCGGGAAGACTAGTGGGTATTTTCCAATGCCATGAAACAAGAGACTGCTGATGACCTTTCGGTATTCCCCGCAGATTCACATGATAAGGAATGAGCCAATCGCGAATGGGTCACCGCTTCTCTTCCGAGCTTTACTTTATTAAGATTCGACCATTAAATTAGAACTATTAATCAAGATAATAAGTCGCCAACCAACAAGCTCTATATCATAAACACCGAGGGGAAACTCGCTTTGAATCAAAGCGACCAACTGAGGAGGCGGTTATGAAAGGGAGCTCCCACACCACACTTACCACGGGAAATATCGGTATCCCGAAATTCGATTTAACGGGGAAAATCGCGTTAATCACCGGCGTTGGCAGCGAAATAGGAATCGGTCGTGCCATAGCACGTACGTATGCCTGGTATGGAGCGGATTTAGTGATTGCCGATATTGATGAAGAGAAGATTAAAGAACGCGCAGAGGAAATCTCCAAAGAATCTGGTAGACGAGTCGTGCCTGTGCGCTGCGATGTATGCAATAGTGAAGATCAAGAAAACCTGGTAAAGGTAGCAATGGAGAGCTTTGGACGCATTGATATCCTCGTCAATGACGCAGGCGTGGTTCTCAGTAACGACCAGCTAATAGTTGACACCGACGAAGATGAATTCGATCGAGTAGTAGATACCGATTTCAAAGCAGTGTTTTTCCTCTGCAAGCGCGTAGCAAAGATCATGATCGAACAGGAGCAAGGCAACATCATCAACCTTGCATCAGTCGTTGCTCGAGTGGCATCTACGCGTATGGCGGCTTATGCGGCAGCAAAGGCAGCTGTTGTTCAGATGACCCGCTGCATGGCGTTCGAATGGTCACGTTTCAATATCCGTGCAAATTGCATATGCCCTGGGTACATCGATACCAATATGACTCAAAGCACGCTCAATAAAGAAAAAGCCTACGAAGCAATCACCCACCCCATACCGCACAATCGAAAGGTCGGTGACCCGATGGACATCGCGGCAACAGCGCTGTTCTTAGCATGCGATTGTTCTGACATGGTAAATGGATTTCCGCTCTACGTCGATGGAGCACGTTCTATTTGGTAAAGCTAGGAGCAATAGCGATAGACAGCCCAAGAGCACCTTCTTAGTACTGCAGCCAAAACGACTGGAATCAGCGATAAGGCAGATAAGAAAAGCCCATGATGCAGAACCTTCGAGCAGCATCATGGGCTTTTGGATTATGAAACGGCGCGCCGAACGAACCAGTTATTTCGTACCGTAATGGGAGGCAGGAACAATCTGACTACGATTGTGAACGATATTGTAAGTGTCGCGCGCAATCATGTATTCCTCATCGGTGGGGATAACGATAATCGGAACCTTCGACTTGTCGGATGAAATAATGCGCTCAAAGCCGCGCTGCTTGTTCTTTTCGGGATCGAGGATAATGCCGAGCGGCTGCCAACCTGCAAAGATCATGCGGCGCATTTTGTCACAGTTTTCACCCACACCAGCAGAAAGAACGATAGCATCAGTGCCAGACATAAGAGCCAAACATTGGCCGATGTACTTCTTAACACGCGTAGAGTACATTTCATAGGCAAGGATCGCACGGGGATCGCCCGCATCGGAAGCCTCCCGAACGCTACGCAAGTCGTTGCTGATGCCGGAAATGCCAAGCAGGCCCGACTCCTTGTTCAGGATGGTATTCATTTCTTCAGGGGTATACCCCTCATGATCCATCAGGAACGTAACGATAGCGGGATCGATAGAACCAGAACGCGTGCCCATCATCAAGCCATCAAGCGGAGTGAAGCCCATGGTGGTGTCGATTGGCCTGCCATGGTCTACCGCCGTAATAGAGCAGCCGTTACCCAAATGGCAAGTAATAAGACGGATTTCGTTGAGATCTTCGCCCAAAATAGCCGCCGCACGCTCACACAGATAGCGATGTGAGGTGCCGTGGAAACCGTACTTGCGGATACCATACTTTTCGTAGTACTCGTAAGGGATAGGATACATGTACGAATACTGCGGGAGCGTCTGGAAGAACGAGGTGTCAAACACGGCAACCATCGGCGTATCGGGCATCAGGGCACGACATGCATTGATGCCCGCAAGTGCAGCTTTGTTATGAAGCGGCGCAAGCTCTGCCAGATCGTCGATCTTGGAAATTACATCATCATCGATGAGCGCGGACTCTTTGAAGAACTCGCCACCATGAACAATACGATGGCCAACAGCCGCAATGTCGTTCATATCCTTAATGACGGCATTGGGGCCCGTGCTCAGGATATCCAGAACCACACGCATAGCAGCAGTATGGTCCGGCAAAGGTAATTTGTACACGAATTCGTTTTCATCGATGCCGTGCTTATGGAGGGACTGCTCGCTGCCAACGCGCTCGCACAAGCCCTTCGCTAGCACCTTGTTGTTGGCGATATTAACCAACTGGTATTTCAACGAAGATGAGCCTGCGTTAACGACAAGAATGTTCAAAACCAATCCCCTCCTAGAGTGGTCGATAGCAGAAACTATTTTACGCAAAAACGACCCGCGCCGTATTCCGCTGCAAGCGATTTTACGGTGACTGGTGAACGGCAGAAATAGCGCTTCAAAAGGGGCATATACACAGACGAACGGCATACATAGGATAGTCGCCGTCAAATATCCTCCACGTATTTCGTTGCCCTAAATGCGAGAAACGCTACAGAACATGCTCTCCCAAGCTCTTTCCACCCAAAACATGTACATGAAGATGGAAAACCGTCTGGCCAGCATCTGCGCCCGTATTTACCACAACACGGTAGCCAGATTCGTCGATGCCTTTGATCTTGGCAATTTCAGGCACGCGAGCCATCAACTGACCCAGAAGATCTGCCGGAACATCGTCATTGAGTGAAGCGAAATGTTGCTTGGGAACGATAAGCGTATGAACGGGCGCTTCGGGGGCTATGTCGTCGAATGCATAGCAAACATCGTCCTCGTACACCTTCGTAGAAGGAATAGCTCCTTCGATAATGTTGCAAAACAGGCAATCGGCCATGGTCGGTTCCTTTCGAATAGCCATGCGCAGCGGCGCACGGAATGGACATATCAGGTTTACGCCTTCTGCAGCGTAGTGTCTACCACATCATCATTTACCGGCATGCCAAGTTCGCCCTTCAACACATCAACACGCTGCTGGGCGTTTTCCAAGCGACCGCGCAAAAAGCGAATAAGCACGATTCCGCGCTCGTATTTGACAAGGCTTTCTTCAAGTTCGAGTTTGTTGCTTTCCAGAGCCTCCACAATCTGGCCAAGCTCGGTAATTGCCTCACGGAACGTTAGATCGACACTTTGTTCTTCACTCATGGGAATCCTCCAATGAAAGTAATTCTGACAAACCGGAAGCCGCTTCCCCCTCAACACGACAGGAAAGGGCACCGTCTAATAACTGAACCTCGACCAAATCGTCTGGCTGAACCTCGGTTACGCTGCGCAAAACAGTTCCCTCTTCGTTGCGCGCAATAGACCAACCGCGCTCCAAAATATGCAATGGAGAAAGATCGTTCAGGCGCGAGGCAGCAATAGTAGCCTCCGAATAATAAGGATCGAGCAGCGTTTTTCCCAAGCGCGAAAGCGATTCAGCCCCCAAATCCACTTCATGCATTGGTTTAGCCAACAAGACCTCTCCGCAAGCCTTCAACGATGCAGAAGCTCGCATAAGTTCGTTTTCTGCCATTTGCAAAGAAAACGGTAGGGATGCCTGCAAGCGCGCCGCATACGACTTGAGGCGCTCCTGCTGAGGCAAGGCAATATGCGGGCCCAGTCGGTCTAAGCGGCTTGTTAGTTGATTTAAGGCATCTGCAGAACCGCTGACCTGCAGCCCAGCGGCGCGCTCCATACGGTCTTGGTAAAGATCAAGCATGCGAGCGTCAGCTTCGTACATTGAAGCGGGATCACGCAAAACAGGCCGGGAAGCCATCGCGTCCAAATATTCAACCGAACGATTGAGACGATTTACCAAGCTTTTATCCATACGAGAAAGCAACGTATCCACCAATGAGTTCAACTCGGCAGAATCGGGCGACACAGCAAGGGCCGCCTGAGTTGGCGTAGACGCTCGGTAGTCGGAAACCATGTCGGCAATGGTAGTGTCGGGCTCATGACCAATGCCCGTAACCACAGGAACAGGACAAGCGGCAATAGCGCGAGCAAGACCTTCGTCATTGAAAGGCATAAAGCTTTCGAACGAACCGCCGCCTCGCAAGAGCAGGATAACCTCGACACCGGCATCGCAGACCAGCTGCAGGGCATCAGTCATATCGCGCGCCGCGGTAGGCCCTTCAACGGGCACACCAGCAACAACCATGCGCGCCAAAGGAAAACGACGGCGAAAAGTTCGCAGGGCATCGTGCACTACTGCACCATTTGGAGAGGTGACAATGCCCACGGTAAGGGGAATACGCGGAATGAGGCGCTTACGAGATGTGTCCATGAGCCCTTCGGCCTTAAGCTTTTCGGCCAACTGGGCCACCTGCTGGCGAAGAGCTCCCTCGCCAGCAAGCTTGATACCGTAAACGTTGAAGTCAAGCTTGCCGGAGCGAGCGAATATGTTGAACTTGCCTGTTAACTCGACCTTGGCGCCAATGAACAACTTCACGCCGCTGGCTTGATAGCGATTCTTCCACATCAGGCACGTCATAACCGCACCCTCATCTTTGACCGTGAAATACACGGCCTTGTAGCCAGGCTTATCGGAAAGCTCGCTGACTTCACCCATTACATGGAAGGTATGGTTCTTCAGGATGGAATTTGCAATATTGGTAACTTCGGTAACGGAAAGAATATCCGATTCTTTCTTTGGAGAAGAAGCGCTCCCTGCCGCACTCGCAGCAAACCCAGGGTCGGCAGAACGATACGTTGCCGCACGCGCTGCAGCGCTCTTGGCAGCCGCAACCACATCGTCGTGGGTTGGGGCAGCCTGTCCACCTCGGGGCGAATCTATATAGCCAAATCCGCTCATATCTGGCGTGTTGTCACGCGCCATGGGTTAATTCTCGTTATTAAACGCAGAGAGATAATAGAGCAGCTGCAGAATCGAAACGAGGGCAGCTGCCACATAGGTAAAGGCGCATGCACGAAGCACGTTCCAAGCACCGGCCTGTTCGCCACCAGGAATACCCGTTTCGGCCATATAGGACAACGCACGGCGACTAGCATTGAATTCCACAGGCAGCGTAACGATCTGGAACAGAACCGCAAAAGCATAGAACACAATTGCCAAGGTTACCAACCCGGCCATATTCAGGAAGATGCCTACCAGAAGCAAAATAAACCACGTATTGGTGGCAAACTCAACCACAGGAACAAGAGCGCCGCGCGCTTTCATGGGCGCATAACCCATTGCATACTGACACGCATGACCTACCTCGTGGCACGCTGTAGCAGTAGCGGTGATAGAAGAGCCATCAAAAACATCGTAAGAGAGCGTTACCGAATTGTCTTTAGGGTTAAAGAAATTCTGATCGGAACCACCACGATACACCTGCACGCCTTCAATGCCGTAATAGTTCAGCATGCCAACGGCAACCTGATAGCCCGTCATGTGACTGGAATTGGGCACATGCGAGTACTTCTTAATCTGATGGTTAACATACCAGGTGGCAAACGCGCCAATCGCAACAGTAACAACCAGGATCAGCAAATAACTCATATGCATTGGATGGTCTCCCAATTAGGTCAAATTCTTACAGTTAGATTCAAAACAGGATAACGGTTTTATTCCGCTGATTTGCAAGGACGATCGATAACCAAATTTCCGTCATCGAGTCGTAAAGAAAACTCACCGTTCAGGAAAGCGGAAAGCTCCTTGCCTACCACGCGGTAACGCCAACCGGTAAGCAATTCGCAATCTTCCTCATGGCCACGCGCAAGCTTCATGAGCTCATTTTGCGGAGCCAACGTTTGCGGGGCAATACGATTTTGGCGAGCACGCAAATGAACGATGGCGTTCATCAGGTCTACCGCAATGTCGACGTTGGCCTCGCTCTTGTGAGCTTTCTGGACTACAGGAAGATCCTCTTCAGCGCACTCCAACCCGCATTTGATGCACTTCAGCACAATGCGACCTTCGGCAGGACGCAAGCTTTCACGCATGCCACGCACCATGTACAACTCATCTAAGGTCCGAGCTTCGCGACGGCACGCTTCTACGATTTGCTCATCAGAAACAACCCATTTTCGAGGGATGTTTGCTTTCTGGGCGCGCTCTTCGCGCCAAGCAGCAAATTCCCGCGCTGCAGCAATTTGACGAGGAGTGAGTTGGTTCACGCGACGCAGCTTGCGCCATCGCGCACGTGGATCGATTTCGTATTTTTTGGGATTGGATATTTCTGCAAACGCATCATCCAACCAGGAAAGACGCCCCTTTTCCTTCAAACGGCTAACCATATCGCGATAGATCTTCGGCAGATAGGTTACATCGTCTGCAGCGTATTCCACCTGCGAGGCAGAAAGCGGCCTACGCGACCAATCGGTGAACGAATCCTTTTTCGGCAGAGTAACCCCACAGAAGGTATGGACCAGCGAGGCATACGATGCTTGCTGGGTTTTGCCCAACAATGCAGCGGCAACTTGCGTATCGAACACTGGCGTGGGAACAACACCAGTTTCGTGATAAAGAATCTCAATGTCCTGAGAAGAAGCGTGGAATATCTTCATGATATTCGGATCGGAAAGCGCTGGGGCCATCACCGACAGGTCGCGAATTCCCAGCGGATCGATAATGGCAACTTCACCTTCAATAGCGATCTGCACCAAACAGAGCTTTGCATAATACGTTTTCTCGCGCAAAAACTCGGTATCTATAGCCATGTAGGGACTCTTGGCGCAGCGCGCCATAAAATCCCGTAAAGCAGCGTCGGTTTCGACGAGCATTGAACACCCTTCATGTCGTTTTATCGAACAACACCCGCGGTTATGCTCAGCCCATGGGCGTTTCGCTCCGCAAGCGGTCATATCATGTACCATTGCATGGTAACAAAAGGGGTGACCGTGAAAGTACTCGTCATACATAATCTACGCTCTGGCCTCCGCAACGGCGCGGTATATGACTTCATGCGCAGTTACGCCGAGCAGGGCGACTCCGTTACCATCCGCTCTTTCGGACCGGATACTGAACTTGCGCCGCTGCTCGAGGACGCTGCCGAATACGACTTCGTAGTAGCGAGCGGCGGCGACGGAACCATCGCATCGGTGAGCTACGAGCTTCGCAACACAGGGATTCCCATCCTTCCCTTCCCCGCTGGTACCGCGAACCTCTTAGCGCTCAACCTGTTCGAACCCAATGAATCGCACGCACTGTGCAAGCTGGTAGACGAAGCGCTTACGCTCGACTTCGACATGGGTGAAATCGAAGCAGCCGATGGCACGAAGCTTGGCTTCACCATCATGGCAGGTTGCGGCTACGACGAGCTGATCATGCGCAACGCCACTGGCAATAAGCACCTTTTGGGTGATATGGCGTATTTCGAAGCCGCCTTCTCCAACCCTAAACCGCAAGTTTCCACCTTCACCCTCACTATCGACAGCGAAACCGTGGAAGTGTCAGGCATCGGTGTTGTGTTGGCAAATTTCTCGAAGATACAGTTCGACCTTCAGGTAGCAGACGAAAACCTTCCCCGCGACGGAAAACTCGATGTGGTTGTGCTGAAAACGGAAAACGCTATACAGCTCATTCCTACGCTTATGGCAAAAGTATTCGACCATACAGGATCACTCGCGAAAAAGGTCGGCGGTCTTGAGATTTACCGCGGCAGCGAAATCCGCATCGACGCAGAACCTGCAATGCGAATCGAATATGACGGCGAACCCACTGAGGTCACAACGCCCATCATCGCTCGATCCCTTCCCAGGTCAGTGCGTTTTGTGGTGTCCGATGAATGCTACAAGCATTTCAGCCACGATCAATAAGCCTTCCAGCAAAATCGAATCCGATACCTCTATAAACAAACAGCCCTTGGCTCATACGAACCAAGGGCTGTTTCATAGTTAAGGGGAAGAACAAGCCAAAAGAGTGGCACTAGAACTTACGCACTATATGGCTTCATTGTTGTTGGGATCCTTTTTCAAATTCTCAGCTTCTATCAAAGCGTTTGCCAGCTGAATAGTGTCGGTGTTCTGAGGGTCATAGCCGCGTGCACGCATGATTTCGAGGTTCTTGCGCATCGTCCACTCCTGATAGTTCTTGTTGTAGCGCATCTGTATAACCTCAAGCACAATGGCAAAGACCATAGCGAAGTACACCATGAGCTTCTCCGCATGCATATCGAGCACCTCGATACCAGAGTTGATGCCCAAGCCATCGAGCACCAGCAGAACACCGATGACGGTGATGAACACCAAGGCCAAAATCTTCATTTCGGTATGAGTGTTGATGAAGTCGGAAATAGGGTCGATAAACACCATCATAAGGAACACCGCGAGCATAACCGCGATGATCATAACGATAAGGTGGTTCGCCAAGCCAACAGCAGTGATTACGGAGTCGATGGAGAATACGATATCCATGACCATAATGGTGGCCACGGCACCGGCAAGTCCGATAGTTTTGCGGGGTTTGTCCGCATCGCCCTGGCTTTCCTTTTCCTCTGAAAGCTTGAGCACATCACGGAGCTCCACAACGCCCTTATAGATCAAGTACAAGCCGCCCAAGAAAAGCACAAGGTCTCGAACCGAAAGCCCAAATTCAGCACCGTTGATATAGAGGCCGGGGATTGTAAACAGCTTGTCGGTCATATGGACAAGGAAGGACGCAAAACACAGGAAGATGCAGCGAGAAACCAGTGCACCGAGCAAACCAAGCTTGCGACCGATATGCTGCTTTTCAGGAGGAAGTCGATCGCTGGTAAGAACGATGAACACCAAGTTGTCTACACCAAGCACAATTTCCAAAAACATCAGCGTAACCAAGCTGATCCATGCCTCTGGCGTGGCGAAGATCGAAAGATCCATTTAACGCTGCCTTTCTTTGTCCTTAGCCCGACCATAAAAAAACTCACGGTACCTAGAAGCTGAACGAATGCTTCTAGGTACCGTGAGTCTCGTTATTGAAGACACGCCAGACTTGCAGCGAATGCAAGCCATGCTTGTTGACGGGCCACATATATATTATGCCAACTACTCCCCCACAGGGTGCTGCTATCTTATCACGAAGATGGGCTTCAAGCTCAACGTTGTGACGCAACAGAAAATCATCACGGTTGGGTCATGCCATCCAATCGATACATAAGCTTAAAGATAGACAAAGCTCATTAGAGTCAAAAAAGAAGGCGCCCAGGACGCCTTCATAAAGTGCTAATTCATGTATAACGTTGTACCCATGTCCAAACCCCATGCGGTAACTACATACGGATCGCACGATGCAGGACCGTCATCTTCGTTAGCCAAGGTTGCCATAAGCGTATGGCTGCCGAAATCATGAAGGTTGAAAGTGGTTCGCTGCCCAACGGTACACTTATGAACTTCTGCAGGTTCGGGATCGTTTGAAGGATCACCATCGGTTAAGAGGTTGGCTACATCGCCGTTGTACAAAGCAACCGAAACTTCCTTGCCATTCAGGTCCGCGTTAGCAGAGTTAATGCCAACATTGATCGTACCTGCAAGCGCTTGCAGGAAGAAATACCCGATCAATACAAGCAGCACCAAACCGAAGACCAGCTTCAGCAGAAACATCTTCAAGGTCTGCCCGCCTGGAATGCCATTTGTGCTTTCCTTCGCCACAGGCTTTTTCACTCCAGAACGTATTTCTGCCCTTCGAGCAATTTCAGCACGGGCGGCGGCTACGCCCTCGGAAATACTTTGCGATCCAGCATTTCCTTCTTCTGGATTGTTCTCCTCTTCATGCGCCATGCGCGTCCCCTTCCCCTCTTGAAAAACAACGCTATTGTACCTGAAATGAAAGAAGCCCTTGCAGCTAACTGCAAGGGCTTCGATGTTTCAATGGAGCGGACGACGGGGTTCGAACCCGCGACCCCAACCTTGGCAAGGTTGTGCTCTACCAGCTGAGCCACGTCCGCGCGCAAGAAAGTATTATACGGAAACCAGTTTTTCGCGCAACCCCTTTTTTGAAAAAAATTCAGCGGACTAAATTTTATAGTCGTAAGGCACGCAGAACCACACCACTCTGCCAATAACGGACAAGGTTTCACGCTCCCCATCCCCGTAATCAAATACCTGAGATTTATAGGTGGGGTCATTCGAATCAGGTTCTAAGGCAACTCCATTATTTAGTTTTCGCACCCGCTTCACCGTCGCATCCGATGAACCAACGCTTACCGCATACACGGATCCATCCAGAACTTCCGAAGTGGGACACACCAACGCATAGCTACCATTCGGAAGGACTCTATTCATGGATTCACCCTTAACCCTCAAGTAGAAAGCTTTCGGATAACGAAGCAGAAGCGTGTTAGGCACGGGGTGGATTTCCTCGATCTGCAGCATTTCAATAGGGGCCCCTGCAGCAATGGATCCATACAAGGGAACAAACCCGAACGAAGAGCCAGACTCCGGATGCGCCTGCTGCAATACCCTGCGCGCGTACCCAAGTACTCGGCTATACACATCGTCCATAGTCAGGCCAGGCAAAGATTCAACGATCTTCACAGCATTGGAAAAACGCGGGATAGTCTGCCCGCATTCCCACGCGGAGACGGAAGTCTGGCTCACTTCCGCTATCACTGCAAGCTGCTCTTGCGACAACCCGAAGTTGCCACGAATTGCATGAATGTTGTCGCCAATATAGTTCTCCATCGGTCCTCCCATCCACGCGAATCATGCTATCAAATAAGGTTGTATTCCCAGATTGACAGCAGTTTTTTACCCGTTAATCTGGTAATGATCAAGTGCGGAGGATTAGAATGAAAAACTGGGTTCAACAAGCGCGCGAAGCCTCCGGGCTGTCTTTGGAAGACTGTGCTTCAGCGTTATTCCTCTCCCGCGGCGCCTTCGCCCAAAAAGAGGCCAACCCGGGAACTATCACCCTGAATGAACTCAGGGTATTGCACAACGTTTTCAACGAAGACGCTCGTAAGATCGTAAAAAAAGCACTTCTTGAAATCTATCTTTAGCATCCATCGAAATACCTGTTTAACGGGCATTTATTGACAGGAGTACCAATGCACTCCATCCGAATGAAAGAAAATCGCTTTCCCTTAATCATGGAAGATGGCAAGGTCGCAGAATGCGAAGCGCTTCTCCTCGTGGAAAGCGGCTGCGGTACCAAGAATTACCTGGTCTACACCGATAACAGCATCAGTAATGACGGTTCTCTAACGGTATTCGCCTCTATGTACAGAATAAATGCCGAAGCTCCAAATGCTATGCCACTAAGAGAAACCGAGCTTCTTCCCATAACGACAAAAGAGGAATGGGAGTTCCTGGAAGACGCACTCGATAGCGCAATCGGGCAATAACCAATAATTGAACCACTGCCCCACCCTCCATTCGCGAATGCGGAAACAAATGCGAGTCAGACTAGCCTATGTGCCGCCTGGCTCGCATTTTAGTTCCATGGCGTTTTTCGTGTGCCACACGAAGCCCTACACCTCACCATGGAGTAAAATATATCGTTACGTCTGCGTCTGCCGTCTACGACATACCAGCAGGCGCTTAATCGCAAAAGGACATCGAGCAAGAAAGGTCATCCATGTCCGAATTAACCGACTTCGAAAAAGAGGCAAAAGCCGATATCAAGGAGGCTCAGGAAGCAACCGCGGCCGAAAAGGCGAACAAGCCTTGGTTTAAGCGCCTTTCGCTTACCACCTGGATCTTCATCGCACTCGCATTGGGCGTTGTAGCTGGCTTGGCTCTGCAAGGCACTCCCGACATTGCAACCACGTATATCAAACCGCTTGGCACCATCTTCTTGAACCTTATTAAGATGATCGTTGTTCCGCTGGTTATCTTTTCTATGGTTGCTGGCGTCATCAGCCTTTCCGATATTAAACGAGTAGGTGCTATCGGCGGTAAAACCATCGCCTACTACCTGTGCACCACCGCATGCGCTATCGTAATCGGCTTAGTAATTGCCAACGCCCTCAACGTTGGAGCAGGCTACACCCTTTCTACCGATGAACTGAGCTATGAGGCAAAAGAAGCCCCCTCGTTCATCGATACCATCGTGAACATTTTCCCCAGCAACTTTGTCCAGCCCATGTCTGACGCAAGCATGCTGCAGATCATCGTCATCGCCCTCTTCTTCGGTTTCGGCATCCTCGCAGCAGGCAAAAAGGCTCAGCCCGTTGCCGACTTCGTAAACGGCATGAGCGAGGTCTGCATCAAGATCATGCACATGATCATCTCCATCGCTCCATTCGGCGTATTCGGATTGATCACCCCCGTCGTGGCTACCAATGGTCCCGACATCTTGCTGCCGCTGCTGAAGCTTATTCTCATCGCTTACCTGGCCATGATTCTGCATATGGTTGTCGTATACTCCGGCGCTGTTAAAACCATTGCGAAAATGGGCCCGCTTACCTTCTTCAAAGGTCAGATGCGTGCAATGGCATTTGCGTTTGCTTCCGCATCTTCTGTCGGCACGCTGCCTATCAATATGGAATGCTCTAAAAAGCTGGGCGTTCGCAGCGAAGTTTCCAGCTTCGTGCTGCCCCTTGGCGCTACCATCAACATGGACGGCACCGCTATTTACCAAGGCGTTTGCGCCATCTTTATTGCCCAGGTATTCGGCATCGACCTCACCATTGGCCAGCAATGCGTTATTGTGGCCACTGCCGTGCTTTCGTCCATCGGTACTGCCGGCGTCCCCGGCTCCGGCATGATCATGCTCGCTATGGTACTCCAGTCTGTTGGCCTGCCCGTTGAAGGCATCGCCCTCGTAGCTGGCGTAGACCGCGTTCTGGACATGATGCGTACCGTGGTAAACATCACCGGTGACCAGTCCGCCGCTGTATGCGTCAACGCCCTGGAGAACCGCAAGGAAACCCGCCAAGCCGCCAAAGCAGCAGCGTAAGCAGTCAAGGACACAACCCACCAAAGAAGCCGCCACGTGCGGCTTCTTTTATGCCCGAAACGCACTGTATCAAGTGATGCGATGACAGCACGCCATTTATGTCGAGCAAATAATTCGAGCGCAACTCCCCATAAAGCAGGTCGGTCGAAACGAGGGCTCGTCGCCACCCTGTCTACCGAGCTTGCAAAAATGGAAGCACTTTTTTATAACCTGCCCATAGCGTTAACACGCCCCACGGGAAACAAAAAAAGGATTGCACAGTGTGCAATCCTTTTTGAGTGCGTATGGAGGCGACGCCCGGATTCGAACCGGGGGTAAAGGCTTTGCAGGCCTCTGCCTTACCACTTGGCCACGTCGCCGATTAAAAAAGCCGACCGTAAAGAATCGAATCGGCTTGAGAAATCAAATGGAGCGGACGACGGGGTTCGAACCCGCGACCCCAACCTTGGCAAGGTTGTGCTCTACCAGCTGAGCCACGTCCGCGCGCAAGAAAGTATTATACGGAAACCAGTTTTTCGCGCAACCCCTTTTTTGAAAAACTTTTTGACTGAACCTACCGATCGCCTAATCCGCCGAATCGTATTCAGCGGAAAGCACTTTGCAGACTATTCACGCTATTGCCCCCTTCTTTACGCATCAACAAAAGGTGACACCTATCTGAACTTTCTCAAATGCCCAAACAACGATTAAGGCCAATCGCAGCTGAATGAGCCCCGCAATATACAATTCAAGATCGAGGCTCCGTAAAAACAGCGGCAGTAGAGGCGATAATAGAATCGTACTCCAAATCCAACACCCGTGAAGGAACCCATTATGGCTACCTTGATTGAAGATCTAAAATCATTTACGCCCAAAAACGATGAGGAAGCGGCCGACTACGCACTGCTGCTCGAAGCCGCTCATCGCGAAGAGGCCTACAACCGTGCCTGGCCGGCACACTTTACCGCATCAGCCTGGGTCGTAAACCCCCTCCGCACAAAAACGTTGATGATATATCACAACATCTATCAATCGTGGTCATGGATTGGGGGCCATGCTGATGGCATGTATGACCTATCGCTCGTTGCCGCAAAAGAACTCGAAGAAGAAACAGGCCTGAGCAGCGCCAAAATGGCACACTCAGGCCTTCTTTCCTGCGAAACGCTTACCGTTGATGGGCACTGGAAACGCGGGGCATACGTTCCCTCTCACCTGCACCTCAATGCAACCTACCTGTTCGAGGCAAGCGAAGAAGACGCATTGCGCATAGCACCCGAAGAAAACTCTGGGGTGCGTTGGCTCACATTCGAGGAAGCCCTTGCCGCGTCAACCGAACCCTGGATGGTGGAGCACGTGTATCGCAAATTAATAGAGCGCTCCAAATAACGCCAATTGCTACAGAGAACCGTGCTGAGGAACCACGGCAAACACGACTAGGTCTTCTTCATTAGGGTTCACCACAGAATGGAACTGGCCCTCCGCACAGTAATGGCACATACCAGGGACCAAGGGCTCTTCGCCGCCCTCTACAACCACCTTGCCAACACCGGATAAGACGTACACGATCTCGGAATTGCCACTATGCTGATGCCAGCCAATGGAAGAGTGCGGATGCACCGTTGCCTTCATGATCCGATTGTTTCCGTCAACGTACGCCTGAGTAGTAACAGAGCCTTCCCCGCCCTTAAAATGCTCAAAGGTTTCAGGTTGAATGGAATCGAAATCTACCTGCATAACTCACTCCTTATCTTCTTACAAGACAGAAAAAAGCACTTACCGCTAGTTTCTTGCTTTGTACTGCCCAGATGTCTCGCAACGTTTCACCGCGAAAAAGCGACTGATCTTTACCCGGTATTCTGCAAACCGGCAGAAACTCCTGTAACGGTAGATAAAATCAGCGCGAGGTAATCAGCCTTTTCCTTAGCGGCCATTTCCTCGCCACGAACGCGAATGGCGCGCAGGGCACGAACCTGAGCAAGCGAAAGAACGTCAATATAGGGATTGCGCACACGAACAGCGCGCCCCAATACCCGTCGTTGGGCCAAGGGCCATTCGCTGCCAGTAATAGAGAGAACCCATTTGCGAGTCAGCTGCATTTCATCGAATACCTTTTCGGAAAGATCACGCCTATCGCTTAAGCACAAATACATCTTCGCAATGCGCTGGTCGGTTTTAGCGATAGACATCTCAAGGTTGTCGATAAAGGTGGCAAACAGAGGCCACTCGCGATAGGCGCGACGAAGCTGCTCGATGTCGTCCAGCTTTTCGCAGGCGGTACCGAAGCCATACCACGCAGCCAAATTGATGCGCGCTTGAGACCAGGAGAACACCCAAGGAATGGTACGTAAGTCGTCGAGGGATTTAGCGCCAAGACCGCGCTTGGCTGGACGGCTGCCAATAGGAAGCAAGCCAACCTCGGCAAGGGGTGTCACCGTAGCGAACCACGGGGTGAAATCATCCGTATTCAACAAATCGAGATAGCTCTTGTGAGCCGCTTCATCCAGTTCTTTAGCAACGCTTGCGAATTCGCTGGTCATCTGAGTGTTGGCATGCTCAATTGAAGGAGCCGAGCTTAACAACGTTGCCGCCGCCACGCTTTCCACATGGCGCTGGGCAAGGACAGGATTTCCGTAGCGGGCAAAAATTACCTCTCCTTGCTCGGTAACCTTAAAGCAGCAGTTCACCGAACCCTTCGGCTGCGCCAAGACCGCACGGTTAGCGGGCCCACCACCACGACCAACCGCGCCACCACGGCCATGCATCATGACGAGGTCGATACGATTGCGCTCCGCCCATTGGGCAATACGCCCTTGAGCGGAATGCAATGCCAGCGTCGCCGTAGTCGGACCGGCGTCTTTCGACGAGTCTGAATACCCCAGCATCACTTCCATCTTGCGATTGGTTTGCGCCAGGCGGCGCTGCACCGCAGGAAGCTCCAGCATCTTATCCAGGACCTCGACGCAACCTTCCAAGTCTTCCAGCTGCTCAAACAAAGGAATAACATCCAAATCCGGCACATCTTCGGCATGAGCGAAAGCGAGCTGCGCCAGCTCGTATACATCGGCAACATGCTGAGCGCTTTTCGTGAACGAAATAATGTAACGATGAGCCATCTTCTTGCCATAACGACGTTGGATAGAGCCGATGGCGCGGAACGTATCGAGAACCTCACGGGTCATAGGCTGCAAGTTTCCATGGATTCCGTTTTCGCGAATATCAGCCAGCGCACGCTCATGAACGACTGAATGCTGACGGAACTCCATTTCCACCATATGGAAACCAAACGTCTCCGCCTGCCACATAAGCGTCTGCACGGGACCATACGCCGCACGCACCGCGCCTGCCTCAACAAGCGAACGCTGCACCACCCGAAGGTCAACCAGGAAATCTTCAACACAACGATACATCGTGTCAGCATTACGCGTAACCGTGGCATCAAGACGCGGCGCCATGACGAGCATTACCGCACGATGCGGCTCCGAAGCGGAGATGACCTCTGCCCGGCCGGTTAGCACCTCGCTCATTTCAACCTGGTGGTTCCAAAGATTCAAAAGCTCAGCTGAAGGCGAGGTGTAGCCCGATTCTAGAGTCAAGTTACGCCCCACCGTGCGGCACGCCTCCGCCAAAGCGGAAACCATATGGGCGGAAAACTTTGCAGCTACCTGACGGCTCACCTTCGCAGTTACATTCGGGTTGCCGTCGCGATCGGACCCGATCCAACTTCCCAAGCGGAAAAAAGGCGGACAAACCGGCTTAACGCGACCGGCCTTTTCACCAAGAACCCAGTCATCGAATCGACGGTAAATCTTAGGAATAGTGGTAAAGAGCGTGTTGTCGAACACGTCGATAATGGTGTCCGCTTCTTCTACGGGAGTAGGCTTCTTCACCGAAATAGGTGAAGTGCGCACCAATGCATCGATCTCCTGAAGCAGATGGCGCTCGTTTTCCGCTAGATCAGAACCGCCCATATAAGGTCGTTCGGCTAGCAGCAATGCTATGCGACGGATTTTTCCTTCAACCGCTTTGCGGCGCGCCTCGGTAGGATGAGCCGTAAACACCGGGTGGAACTCCAAGCGGTTCAACAATTCAGTGGCACGACCCACGCCCATTTCATCTACCAGTTGACGATAGGCAACGGTGAGCTCATTAGTCGGGTCGGTTTCCATTTGCTGCAAGGGCTCACGGCCGCGTTCGCGCAGCGTCTTAACGCGATAGTTTTCTTCGGAAAGATTAGCCAGATGAAAGAACGAGGTGAATGCTCGCACCACCACCTGAGCGCGCTCAATGGGAAGCATGTCAAGAAGATCAACCGCTTCGCGAAATGCTTTATTTCCCTCAGTTGAAGGGAGCGGAATCCCCTGTTCATCAACAGGTTCATCGCTCGCAGCGCTTCCCGGGTCGCCCTCGTTGGCAGCAATCACGCTCTGCAAAAGCCTATCGAACAGACCGCGGATTTCAGGATCGTACTCATCGAGCACTTTTCGCTCCAGGCGAAGGAACAGGGCCAGGTCGCCCCGCAAGCTATCGGGGATATCGATTTCGGCCAACGGAAGGCCATCAACGGCACTTCCCGCGCATCGAGAAGCGCATTCTGCAGATGGAAGCTGGGTGGACACAACAGAAGATGGGGTTTCCATCAAAGTCCCTCTTTCTGACGATTCGCCCATAAATCCAAGCGAATCGACGCACCGACGGTAAAGAATGCACTTGAGTATAGAAGATTGAACACGTTTTACCGCTACACTTTATCCAAATAAAGCAAATCACTACAGCTGCCTCCCGAAGCAGCAAACATCGCCACCACGGAATGAGGGAACCAGTGAGCCAGCCATCCCTTGGCAAAGAGACCTTAGCAATCCTGCAAATTCTGTCTGCAGGCATATTGTGGGGGCTTGTTGGACCATTGGTTAAGATGATGGAATTGCACGGCTCGACAGCAGCGAGCACAAGCTTCATCAGGATGCTCTTTGCTTTTCTTATCATGACCGCATTCACCGCTATGAAATTCGGACCGAAAGCGCTGATAATCGACAAGCGAACCCTTGTCGCCTGCGCTGTGCTTGGTGTTGTTTCCAACGGCATCTACAACATGTTCTACACCATGGCCATCGCCAATGCCGGCATCGCCGTTTCGGCAGTACTGCTAAACACCGCACCTATTTTCACCACCGTGTTTTCAATGCTGATATTCCATGAAGGCATTTCCCTTTTAAAGGTTATCGCCCTCTGCATCAATGTGGTGGGCTGCTCGCTTGCCGCAACGGGAGGCCAGCTTGACCTGGAAACACTATCGGTTCTTGGAGTTAGCTGTGGCATTGCATCAGGATTCACCTACGGAATGGCAGCGATAATCACGCGCATTGCGGGAAGCTCCACCAATACCTACGTCATGAGTGCTTACAGCTACCTATTCGCCACTATTTCTGTTCTGATTCTCTTCCAACCATGGACCTGCACCGAATCGTACAACACCGCAACCATAGGCTATGGATTTCTCCTGGCACTGATTCCCACTTCGCTGGCATACCTGCTCTACTACAAGGGTATTTTGAAGATAAGGGAAACGAGCAAGGTCCCCATCATCGCTTCTGTGGAAATGATAGCGACCGCCATCATAAGCGTTGCGTTCTTTGGCGAGCATTTGCCCCCTGCCGCCATCTTCGGCATCGCACTGGTTGTTGCCTCCATTGCCCTAATGAGCGCCAGGATAAACGCGCGACACCGATAGCAAGACACGGTCGGCACGCACGACCGTCATTGCCTACTGTAGGATTTTTTCCTGGCATAAAAGTAAAGCGCGATCATGGTTGCTCCTGTCACGATCCACGTTACAGGGTAAATAAGCATCAGATTCTCGAACGAGCGAACAAGCGGGAACAATGTGAAAACGAACACGATGCGCAAAAGGCATGAACCTACGATAACCACAATAGTAGGCAGCACCGACCAACCCATACCACGCATACCGCTCGCCGTAACCTCATACAAACACGGCATGAACTCAAACAACTCCACATGCCATAAGCGAGCATAAGCAAACGAAAGCGCTCCCGCCTCAGCGGTAAAGATGCCCAAGAACAGATCGCCACCAAAAGTGAAAAGCAAGCTTAATGCCAGCGTAGAAACAAACGATGCCGCCATGCAGAATTTCATGACCTTGTCGCAACGCCCATACTGGCCTGCCGCATAATTCTGGCCAATAAAGGTAACTGCGGCCTGGGAAAAGGCATTCACGAAGAAGTAGGTGTAGAACTCGAAATTCATAGCAGCAGACGAACCTGCGGTTGCATCTGCGCCAAAGCTATTGATCTCTCCTTGGATAATAATGTTGGAAAGGGCGAATACCGCTCCCTGCAAGGCGGCAGGAAGACCTATATGCATAAGAGTTTTAAGATCGATCCCCACAACCCTAAAATCCTTAAGTTCCAGACGGTAGGATTCCTCTTCGGTGAGAAGGAAGAAAACAATAACGGCTGCACACACGGCATCGGCAATAACCGTACCTACCGCGATGCCAAATACACCCAAGCCAAGGAACTCTACCGCAACGTAATCAAATGCAATGTTGAGCACTGCGGCAACTGCCAAGGCATACAAAGGACGCCACGTATCGCCCTTGGCTCGAAGCACAGCAGAACCAAAGTTGTATATAACCAAGAAAACGATGCCGATGAAGTAAACGTGCAGGTACTGCGCTCCTTCAGCCCACGCTTCACCGGGCATATTCACTGCAGCAAGAATAAAATCGGTCGAAAGGACACCGGCAACAGCCAAAACAAGCGAGCAAACCACAGCAGCAGCGGCCGAGGTTTGCACCGCACCCCTGATTTTATCGATGTCGTCGTGCCCGATATGGACCGCGATTACCACGTTTACGCCGACTGACAGCCCAACGAACACCGCGACAAATAAACTGATAATTGGAGCAACGCCACCAACAGCAGCTAGCGCATCACTGCCGAGCCACTGGCCAGCAAATACCGCATCGGTAGAGTTCAGCAACTGCTGCAAAATGCTGGTAATAGCAAGGGGAATGGAAAATAGAACGATCTTCTTAGCCAAGGGGCCATGAAGCATATCAATGCTATTGGTTTTCTTGCTTTCCGCCGCAGTGCCCACGCCGCATTCCCCTTCAATTGCCATATTCCGTTGCCGATTGTCCTCCTCCTCACCTAAACAAACAACACTACGTTATTTATTTTCACATCCCCATTGGAGAGAGAAGAGGCATCTACCACCGCCCCCCCCCGAACTAACAGGCACCCACCAAAAGAAAAGCCCCGCCATCACCCTTAAGCGAGTGAGCACCCACCAAAAAAGCCCCGCCAGCTCCGAACTGCACCTCCCGAACTTTGGACCTTGGTATCTCGATCCAAATTCGGAGATGCAGCTCATAAGCCGACGGGGCGAAGAACAGTTATTGGCCAGCGCTACAATGCAGAAACCCGCACCGCGCACACCTTGTATTCAGGCGTAGAGCAAATACGATCGAGCGCTGCATCGGTAAGCCAGTTGGCGTTGCCATCCTGGAAGTGGAACGGCATCCATGTTTCTCCAGGATTGGTCTTGTCCGAAACGCGTGCCACCGATTCGATGCTTCCTCGACGACTTTCAACGCGAACTCTACCACCATCCGAGATGCCCAATCGTTCGGCATCGACCGAGTTGACCTCAATAAACGAATGGCCGCAAATCTCGTTCAAGCCAGGAGTTTTATCCGTCATAGCTGTTGCGTTGTAGTGATACAGAATACGACCCGTGGTAAGCATAAGCGGAAACTCTTCATCCGGGAGCTCTGCTGAAGGAATGTAGTCAGCCAGTGAGTAGATGCCCAAACCGCGAGTAAAGGCGCCCACGTGCATAATCGGCGTACCTGGATGGTCCTTGTCAAGGCAAGGCCACTGCAGACCCCGACCTGCAACTTCTTCCGAGTCAAGACGTTCGTGACTAATGCCATGGAAGCTTGGAGTAAGCTCCGCGATTTCATCCATGATCTGGGCGCTTGTAAGCTGTGGCTGAGCATACCCCATGCGATTCATCAAATCGATGAAGATGTCGGTATCAAGGCGTGTGCCAGGAATGGTGACTGCCGTGCGTATTCGCTGAACACGACGTTCGGTATTGCTGAATGTACCCTCTTTTTCCGCGTAACTACGACCAGGAAGAACAACATCGGCGAACTTGGCTGTTTCAGTTAAGAACAGATCATCGACTACCAGGAAATCGAGTGCCTCAAGCGCCTTAACAACATGGCTGGTGTCGGGATCGGTGCGAACCGGATCCTCACCAAAGATGAACAAGCCCTTAATATCGCCCGATATCATCTTGGGGAAACACTCAGTTGCATAGGTGCCCCTCCACTTGGGGATCTCAACTCCCCAATGGTCCTCGAAGCGCTTCATCACTTCAGCATTGGCGAGTTTTTGATAGCCAGGGAAATCGCCAGGGGTTGCACCCATATCACAGGCGCCCTGCACATTGTTCTGTCCACGGATGGGGTTGACGCCCGTCCCTGGCTTTCCGAAGTTGCCTGTGATCATAGCCAAGTTCGACAACGCCATTACGCCTTCAGTGCCACTAGTATGCTCGGTAACACCAAGGCAGTACACGATAGCAGCGGCACCCGCTTCCCCATACAGCTTTGCCGCAGCAACCAAATCGCAAGCATCGATGCCGCAGATTTCTGCCACGTATTCAGGTGTGTACTTTTCCACCATCGCCTTGAAGTCTTCAAAACCTTCAGAGCGTTCTGCGATAAACGCCTCATCGATAAGACCCTCGTGAATAAGCACCCTTGCAACACCATTGGCAAACGCAACATTGGTGCCAGGATGCAATTTCAGATGAATATCGGCTTTAGCGGAAAGGCCAATATTGCGCGGATCGACCACGATAAGTTTTGTTCCCGTTTCGACCGCGTGGCGGATCTGCATGCCGATAACCGGATGGGCTTCCTCTGGGTTCGAGCCAACCAGCATGATCACATCGGCGTTACGAGCGATGTCGGTAATAGGATTGGTCATAGCGCCAGAACCAAGGGTTTGAGCCAAACCAGCAACCGAAGGGCCATGGCAAACGCGAGCGCAGTTATCGATGTTGTTCGTTTTGAACACCGTACGTGCCATTTTCTGAAGCATGTAGATGTCTTCATTGGCAGAGCGAGCACACGCAAACGCAGCAAGGGCGTGACCGCCAAACTCATCGCGCAGTGAACCCATCTTAGCCGCAACAAGGTCAAGGGCCTCATCCCATGTAGCGGGCTCAAGCTGACCCGTTTCGCTGTTACGGATAAGGGGCGTAGTGAGGCGCTCCTCCGAATGAACGAAATCGAAGCTGCCGCTGCGACCCTTCACGCATAGCAAACCATGATTAGAGGGTCCATCAACCGCTTCCGTATCAACGATCTTGCCGTTTTTCACGATGAGATTGTATTGGCATCCTGTAGCGCAATGGGGGCATGTAGTAAGCACGCGTTCAACTTCCCATTCGCGGTATTCCTCACGACGCTTCATAGTAAGGGCGCCCGTCGGGCATGCCTGCACGCAGTTGCCACACGATTCGCATCCCGAGGTTTTCCAGTTGGGACCAAAAGGCGCCTCAATCGACGTCCGCAAACCGCGCTTTGCGGTATGGAGCGAATGATTGCCCGCAGCGTTATTGCATGCGCCCACACAACGTTGGCAGCGAATGCAAAGATTAGGATCGAACGAAATGAAGGGGTTCGAGTCGAACACCGGCTTGCGTTTTTCAGCTCCCCCAAACGAAGGATGCTGCACCCCAACCTCTCGAGCAACCGCCTGCAGCTCGCATGCACCGTTCTTTTTACAGCTGAAGCAATAATTGGTGGAATCGAGTCCATGATCGGAAAGAATCAGGTCCATAGCCAACTTACGATAAGCAACCAAGCGCTCCGAGGCAGTAGTTATTACCATGCCCTCTTTTGCAACGGTGGAGCAGGCAGGAACAGGGGCATCTTCCCCCTCAACCTCAACCATGCAAATGCGACACGAAGAAATAGCACTGCGTTCTTTTAAGAAACAGAGTGTGGGAACGTGGGCGCCTGCCTTTTCGGCAGCATCAAGAATCGTCGCGCCCTTAGGCACCGACACCGAAACGCCGTCAACAACGAGTGAAATAGCCTGCTCATCGGCAATCAGAGAAGAGTTTGCGCATACATTAGACATACTGGAACCTCCCGTCAACCTGGCAACCAGCACCAAAGCAATCGCAACGCAGGCAGCGTCCGCACTCCTGCTCTGCCTCCTCCAAGCTCATTCCGTATTCAACCCCCAGGAAATCATTCTTGCGCTCACGAGCGGGGCGCTCAGCAATTTCGACACGTCCTTTTGGCATTCGATCGTTCTGTTTGGGCTCGGGAAGCGCAACATCGCAAGAAAGGGTATGGTGATAGCCCAAATACTCATCGATATTGCGGGCAGCAACCTTGCCCGCGCCGATAGCCTTGATCACCGTAGCAGGGCCACTTTGGCAATCGCCGCCTACATAGACTCCAGGCAAATCAGGAGATTCAAGCTGCCCATTGGCAATAAAGCTGCCACGCTCTGCGTGCATACCGAAATCAACAAAAGGATCAACATCGATGTCCTGACCAACCGCAATAAGAATTACGTCGGCTTCGATGCGACGTTCGGGTTTTTTGGCAGCAACGGGTGCAGGACGGCCCCGCTTTACCGCACCGATCATCTGCGGCTGCGTGATAAGGGCGGAGCAGTGACCCGATTCGTCAACCTCGACACGAGCGGGGGCTTCAAGCACAGCCATCTCAACGCCTTCGACAACAGCGGCTTCCACCTCTTCAACCAAAGCTGTCATATCCGATTGCCTACGGCGATACGCAACCGTGACCTCCGATGCGCCAGCACGAACCGAGGTTCGCGCGCAGTCCATGGCAACGTTGCCACCGCCAACCACGACAACCTTCTTGCCGGAGAAATCGGGATAATCTCCATCGCCAATTTTCTGGAGCAAGTCAACCGCGGACACGACGCCTTCGGCATCGCCGTTTTCGAGTTTCAGCGTTTTTCCCAACTGAGCGCCGATGGCAACATACACCGCATCGAACTCATCGTTGATTTTCGCCATAGCGACGGCATCTATGCGCGTGTCGCACTTCACTTCGATGTTGCCCACAGAAAGAATGGCGCGAATATCTTCATCTAAGCGTTCGCGCGGAAAACGATATGCGGGAATGCCATAGCGCATCATGCCGCCCAGTGAGTGATTCGCCTCAAACACCGTTACGGAATGCCCCATCAGCGCCGCATAATAGGCGCAGGTAAGACCGGAAGGGCCGCCACCAACAACTGCAATCCGTTTACCAGAATCAGGCAAACGCTCAGGAGTGGCAACGGAATCGGCAGCAACCTGGTCAACTGCCATTTTTTTGATGCCACGAATGTTCAGCGGCGCATCGATAAGGATGCGGCGACAGCGCTTTTCGCACGGATGTTCACACACCAGCGCACATGCCGTGGGGAACGGGTTATCTTTACGGATAAGCTTGATAGCGTCGGCATAGCGCCCCTCGCCAACAAGGGCAATGTACCCTGGCACGTTAACGTGAGCCGGGCACAGGGTTTCGCAGGGAACACTTTGGCCCATGCCTTGGGTGCAGCTATGCCCAACCAGATGAGCTTCAACCTCTTCGGAAAAAGTATCGAGCGCATCGAGCGTTGCCTGGGCAGCCTCGTACCCTACCGCGCAATCCGATGCATCGCGAATCATCTGGGCGAGCGCACACATGGTTCCCAGTGTTTCGTTGTTCGCCTGGCAGTTTGCCAGTTCCCGCATCAGCTCAGAAAGTTTCGGCAGACCATCACGGCACGGAACGCATTTCCCGCACGTTTGGTTTGCGCCAGTTTCAAGAAAAGATGCAACGGTGGTCAGCGGACACTGACCAGGAGGTGCAGCCTCGACCCTTCGCTCAAATCTCTTTAAATATGATTCCACCTTCGCATCAGCAGCCGTCTTGGGCTCAATAGATAGCGCGGACACGCATCCCCCTTCCCTGCACGGCATCGCGAACTTCAACGCATAAAGCTCCTACGAATAGAAGCAACAGCCTACAAGCGATAACCGCACCAAATAGCTCAACATCCAGCAAGCAAAAACGCCCTCCCCGAGGGGAAGGCACTTGCGAACACTCTACTTGTTTTCGATGCCATTCGACGGCAACGGCATCTATTTATCGGCGAAAGGAGTAATTATTCAATCCTTGTGAAACAGTGGACCCTACCAGCCGCCCAGCAGAAAGTCCGGGCCATTAACCGCGCAAAGAGGGAAAAACCTATCAATCGACTGGATAGTACGTGGTTACCGTGGGGTTGTCTTCAATATAGGCACGAAGCTTATCAATGTAGCGTTGCGCCAAAGGGGAGAATGGACGCTCGGCATGATACAGATAGCCAACCGTCATGGTTTCATCAACCTCAAGGGGGATGGAGCAGATGCTCTGCCCCATTTCACCAGAAAGAACGCCCGTTGAAATGGTATAGCCGTTGTGGCGATTAAGGAGAATGGTCAAGGTGCCGCGGTCATAGTAGGTAATGTTCTGGCTGTGGGGCAGATGGCTCAACGGCTCTTCGGCAAAGAAGAAGGAATTGTTGCTGCCCTGCTCGAACGAATAACGAGGATACTCTTCCAAGTCTTCGGGCTTCAGGCTTGATCGACTAGCAAGAGGATGGTTAGAGCCGACGAACACATGCGGGTGAGCCTCAAACAGCGGCGTAAACGTCAACCCGGCATCGGTAAAAGCCTTGGTCAACACCTTACGATTGAACTCGCTCAGGTACAAAACACCGATTTCGCTACGGAATTCTTTAACGTCATCAATCACTTCCGCCGTACGCGTCTCACGCAAGGAGAAGTTATACTCCTCTTCGTCGCACTCCTCAGCCAAATCGACAAATGCATGAACGCAAAAGGCGTAATGTTGGGAAGAAACGCAAAGCCTGCCCTTGGCGACGCTGTTCGAATTGGAATAACGCGCCTCAAACAGATCAAACTGCTGCAGGATCTGCCGAGCGTAACCGATGAACTCAGTACCCTCGTTCGTAAGGGTAATGCCACGGTTTGTGCGGTTGAAGATGGAAATCCCCAGTTCCTGTTCAGTGTCTTTAATGGTGGTTGAAAGCGTGGGCTGGGAAACATACAGCTGCTGGCTAGCTGCGTTGATGGAGCCGCATTCGGCGACTTCAATAATGTAACGAAGCTGTTGGAGCGATATGTTGGTGTGCATGCTTCTTCCCTTCCCCAGTAAGAGCTGTGCAAACGAAAACAGGCCAGGGCTTTAAGCCTCTGGCCTGTGTGCAAGTGGTGGGCGATACTGGGATCGAACCAGTGACCTCCACCGTGTCAAGGTGGCGCTCTCCCCCTGAGCTAATCGCCCGAAAATGCCGAACTGCTTCAGCGAGCTTGTATATTACCAGAACAGCACTTTGCGTCAACCGTCTTGATTCGTTTTTTTCAGAAACAGGACCACTATTCGGAATGGCTCTCTGCCCGATGATAGGCATCATCAGGCTCAATATGGACAAGGATGTCCTTTACTTGCGGAAACTTATGGACGATCTCAGATTCGATACGATCGGCAAGCTCATGCGAAGCAGCAACGGTCATGCCCGGATCAACCAGCACATGCAAATCAGCATATACATCGCCCTGGGTGCCGCGCGTGCGAATACGATGCGCATTCCGAACACCCGCGATACCTTCCACGACTTTGCGAACTTCCTCTTCGGGGATTCGCGCCTTATCGGAAAGAGTCTGAAAAGCCGAGCGGAACACATCGAATGCGGTATACAAAATGGCAACCATGACAACCAAGGCCATAACGGAGTCGGCAATGGCGAAGCCGAGCTGAATCAGCACAAGACCAACAATGACACCAATGGAAACCATAGCATCAGAAAGCGTATGACTTGCATCTGCCAGCAAGATATCGCTGTTCAAACGCTTACCGGCCTTTCGCTCATACGTTGTTACGCCAATGTTGATGCACAGCGTGCCCACCATGACCACATAGGAAACCACCGTAACGGAAGCATTGTGGTCGCCTGAAATTAGGGCGCCGATAGCGCTTGATCCAACCTCGAACGCAGCAGCTATGAGCAGAATACCGATAACCATGCTCGCATATGTCTCGAATTTGAAGTGCCCGTAAGGGTGGCCTTCATCTGCGGGTCGGAGGGCGAGCGTGATCCCAACCAAGCCAACTACATTGCCCATGGAGTCAAACACCGAATGGATACCGTCAGCCTGCATAGAGTGAGAATTGGTGGCCAAGCCATAGAAGAACTTTGCAAGCGCAACCAGCAGATTAAGCAAAAGAACGATCCACAGAACACGACGCACATCCGCCATTCTCGATGTCTGATAAGACCCACTGTTCATAACGCTCAACTTCTTTCATCGAATAACGCCACTCATAGTTCGGCGCTTAAAAGCAAAAAGAATCGCCCACCTACGTGAGCGATTCCCCACACCTTAGCACCGAATCTGGTTACCGCAGGTTAACAACGCAAAGCGTAAGAAACAGCTAACATTGAACGCCTTCAATTTGGGCGAAGTGGGATTGCTTTAGCAGCTAGCCAGATACGCTTTCAGGGTATCCACGAATCGATCGACATCATCTTCATGGGAATCGTAACCGAAGCTGACGCGCAGCGTGCGCTTGCCCATTGCAAGGGGAATGCCAGCCGCCTGAAGCGAAAGCGGATGCTTATGACGCCATGTGCCAACCGGGACGGTATTGATGTTTGACTCACACGCAGATGCCTTGGAAACATAGACGCCGTGGTCGCTCAAATAGCGGAGGGCCGCCTGGTTTTTCATTCCAGGAACGCTGAAATTGAACAGGTAAGGCGATCCGTCCTCACGCGAATTGATTACCGCATCAGGAATCTCTGCGTTAACCCGAGTGCGCAAACGGTCCCACAATCCGCGAACGCGCTTTTCTTCGGCCTGCCTGTCGGAAAATGCACAGCGTACCGCTTCGGCAAAACCAGCGGCGAGGTAAACGGGCTCGGTTCCTGAACGAAGACCGCGTTCTTGTCCACCCCCGAACGCCGTGGTGAACATATCGGTCCCACGCTTTACAAACAAAGCGCCGATACCCTTCGGTCCCCCGATCTTATGAGCAGAAAGGGATGCTAGATCAACACCCCACTCATGTACGGGGACATCGATCTTGCCGAAAGCCTGAACAGCATCGGTGTGTACCACTGCGTTGGGAGCATATTCGTTGCGCAGCTTGACGATTTCAGGGATAGGAAGCCGATAACCAAGCTCGTTCTGAACCGACATTACCGTTACCAATGTGGTTGATTCCTGGAGGAAGCGCGCGCATGCTTCCAGGTCAAAATTGCCATGTACGGCTTCAACGTAAGAAACGCAGCAATCTCCCTCTCGCTTAAGACCGCGCACCGATCGCGTTACCGAAGGGTGCTCCAAAGCAGAAGTTATGATTCGGCCTGCGCCGATTCCGCGAGCCATAACCGAACCGCGAATGGCAAGGTTGTTCGACTCGGTTCCGCCCGATGTGAAAAAAATTTCATCGGGCTCAGCCCCCAAAGCAGTTGCGACAACAGCACGACTGTCTTCCAACACGCGCTTTGCCTTCTTGCCCAGCGCATGTACGGAAGATGCGTTGCCGTAATTCTGAAGCTCCCGCATCATAACCTGCACCACCTCAGGGCGCGGTTTGGTTGTGGCAGCATTGTCCAGGTAGGCTTCGCGATAGGAGCTTTGCTTCTCCTTGTTTACAGAGCGGTCTTGCGTTTCACTGCTCACAGGGTGCCTGCCTTTCGTGCTGCCTCCACTTCGGCCAATGCCTCAGGCGGAGTATGCGTGCACGTGCCGTCACCACGCTTTACCACCTCGATGGCGTCACCTGCCGACACAACGCCACCACGCAGCACCACGCCGAAAATGCCCTCGCGGGGAAAGATGCAGTCGCCCGCCAAATGGTAAATGGCACAACGGGTATGGCACACTTTGCCGATCTGACTGATTTCCACCAGCACATCTTTTCCCAAACGGAGTTGCGTGCCCAAAGGCAAATCAAGCAGATCGATTCCTTCGGTTGTAAAGTTTTCAGCAAAATCGCCAGGGCCAACCTCTAAGCCCATATCACGAGCTTTTGCGATGGATGCTTCTGCCAAAAACGAAACCTGGCGGTGCCACTTTCCTGCATGAGCATCGTTTTCCAGCCCATCATCAACAAGGACAACTTGAGGAGCATCACCAACAGGCATTTTCCGAACTCCTTTGCGCTCAGAAAGGTTAATAGATGCAATATGAGCCATGAATACCTCCTCGAATGCCAATAAGTAACGCTCCAATAGTAGTGAGGACCGTGCAATAAGCATGCCGCTCAACCTTCCTTCGGCAGAATCAACAGGGCTAACGGATGGCTATTCACGGCGAAAAGAACTTGCCTACACGCCCCCACCCGAACCATTCGTATAATGCGGATGCCGAAAACCCACATGATGCCCTACACTTGCCATGCCGAGCAGCCTATAACAAACACAAGGATTTGGCATGATCTACGAACCTCTACCCCATAAACCCTATCGGCCAAGCCCTGCCGTTTCTTTTGTGGGAAGGCAGAATTCAGGGAAAACAACCCTGTTGGAAAAAATCATAGCCGAGCTTACCCGTCAGGGACTTGCTATTGGCACCTTGAAACACCATGGACACCCTGATTTTGAAATCGACATTCCGGGGAAAGATTCATACCGTCATCGTGCCGCCGGATCAAAAGCCACCGCAATCCTTTCAAGCAAACGCTTGGCGTTCACATGCGATCTAGCCCAAGAGGTTTCCTGCTCCGAAGCATTGGAGCTTATGCCGAACTACGATTTGATACTCGTGGAAGGATTCCGCGGCGTAGGATTGCCAACCATCGAACTCCTTCGAGCAGAAAACCCAAAAGATCAAATTGCTGCAGAAGCGCTCATCGATTGCTTGTCTGGCGCAGCGCCCTCCTATTCGGACGACGAAACGCCCGACCGTCCCGCAAAGCCAGCCGCCATCGTTACCGACATGCCAGCTGTTAAGCAAATTGCCCGCGAAGCCGCTATCGAGGTTTTCGGTTTCGAGGACATTGGAGCTATTGCTGCGTTTCTGCGCAAACGATACACGCGCGCACCACTCACTATTGCCATTCAGGCAGGCGGCGAATCAAAGCGAATGGGACAATCGAAGGCATTAACACCCTTTTTGGGGCGCCCCCTAATTGAGCACATGCTGGAAGTAGTTGTCTCATTTGCCGACGAGCTCATCGTTACAACCAACGAAGAGCCGGAGCTGCGTTATCTCCTTGAGCGGTATCCCGAGCTCCACCTTGTCGGCGATGTCATGGAAGAACGCGGTGCCCTGCCCGGACTGCTTACCGCAATTAAAGCAAGCTCCAACGATGCCGTTGGGGTTGTTGCTTGCGACATGATTGCCTTTTCGCCACAAATCCTTACCCGCGAAGCTCTTGCGCTGCAAGCAAGCGGAAGTGACGCAGTGGTGCCATTCAATAAAGGAAATTACGAACCTTTTGCAGCGGTGTATCGCAAAAGTACATGCCAACCTATTCTGGAGCGCATTACTTCACAAGGGTCAAAGCGCATGCGGGATTTGATCGATTCGATCGACTGCACCCGATTCAACGCCGAGCTCATGCGCAAGCCTGGATCGATTGACCCCTTTGCCAACGTGAATACGCCGCAAGAGCTTGCTCAAGCAGAGGTCCTATACCGCATGTATGGTTAGGAACCGCCTTTAAAACCGGTTCAAAAAGCGGCGGAGAGATGGTCTATCCGCTTACCGAAAACACCCTCAGTAAACGGTAGGTGGTAAGCGGTAAACGGTTACCTGGATATTTCACCGTATCAAACTATCAGCGAAATGAACAATGAAGAGGGACACCTAGAGCCCCAACGCACGAACCTGCGCAATAAGTTCGGGTGTGGCTTTCTTTTCCAAATCAGGGGCCGAAGCATGGGAAAGGATTCCCTTGTCGACCAAATCGTCCAAAGATTCACGAAGCACCCGATTGGCGCATGCGTTCGTTTCGCGCTCCACTTTACGGAACAACTCGATTAGCGCTTTGGCTTCTTCGGTCAAGCAAGAGCCACGGGCTCCTTGACGAAGAAATAAAGCCACGTCAAGGCCTTCTTCCGCCTGCTTGATAATGCGCCATGCCTTACTATAAGCCATGCCCATATCTGCCGCAGCTTTGTTCAGCGAGCCCAACCGTTCAACCCGCTCGCACAATTCCACGACGCCAAGGCCGAGCCCAGGACTATGGTGCGCTTGGCTCTTTGAGCTTATGAATACTTTGATGTCTGCCGAAACTTCATCGCTGCGCATACCGTTTACCTCTCGGAATCGACACTTCACAATCGTTTCGCTTATTTTCCCAAACCAAACGAGGGTTTTTCGATTTATTCTCGCGAAAGGACAAAACCACGCCCCGAATTGAAAGGACTCCCCCCATGACTGCCACCCAAAAGGCGAAAAAACTCGCCACCGCGTTTGCAGCTTTCGCTTGCTGCGCGTTGGTCGCCGTAGCTCTTACCGGTTGCCAACAGGAGGAAAAGAAAGAAGACGTTCAGCTCCAGGTATTTGCCGCCAACTCTCTTTCGAAAGCAATGGAAGAAGCCCAGCAGGCGTATATCGAAGATGGCCATAGCAACGTATCCTTCGCCGACACCCAGTACAAGGCTTCAGGCGAGCTGAACGAGATGCTCGGAGCAGGATCCTATGCCGATCTTTTGATTTCTGCATCCAAGGGCTCCATGGATACCGCCGTCAAGGAAGGTTACGTTGACGAGGGAACCCGCGTAGACCTGTTCAAGAATGATCTGGTTATGGTTTCCAAGGAAGGCTCTGGCCTCTCCGACGTAACACTTGAGGACATTGCCGCCGGCAAGTACTCCATCTGCGTTGGTGACGACTCTGTTCCCGCAGGCAACTATGCAGCACAGTCTCTTTCCACCGTTGGCGTTTACACACCCGCTGGCGACGACGCAGGCAAAACCGACAAGGAAATCTCCGGTAAAGGCGGCTCTTACGGCTCCGACTACAAGGTTGTAACCGACACCTCCGTTGGCAACGTTTGCAAGCATGCTCAGTCTGGCGATGTTGATATTGCCTTCGTATATACCTCCGACGTATACCGTTTTGGTGGCGTAGAGATCGTTGGCACCGTACCTGGCGACACCCACAAGAACATCGTATACCCTGGCGCTATCACCAAGGATTGCGAGAACGTTGACGCCACCAAGGAATTCCTTGACTGGTGCATGAACAGCGAAAAAGCTCAGGCAATCTGGCAGAAGTGGGGCTTTGAGCTAGCATAAGCTGCAAACGCCACTTCAACTTCACCTTTTCCTGGAGATGGGCGTGCAGTAACGCCCATCTCCCATTTTTCGATACGCTACCTTTTCAGATGAGGATCCCCCATGAATGCAAAACGATGCATAATGCACACCACCTGCTTATTCATGCTGATACTGGGTTTGATGACAGCGTTGCTCCCCTGCAAGGCATATGCCGATGAGGCTTTGGGCGATGTTGATACTCCCCAAACCCCTAAAACCACCAATTCCCAGACTCCTTCCCCCGAGAACGAAGAATCGGCAAAAGTTAGCGTATCGGAAGATGCAACCAGCGCAGCGATTGAGGGCTCCTCTTACGCAATTTGCGATTTCTCACATGCCCAAAAAGGGTCGAATCGCGCTATCGATGGAACGTATTACGGTTATTCGTATTTGGTAGGGAATAAAGCGGGCGAATTCTTTCAGCTTATTGCCTCTGAATCCTATGCAGTTGCTTACGTTCCCGCCCAAGCAGCACAGACTCTTGGTATCGATATCGATGACGAGAACGATAAAGCCCTGCTTAAAAACTATTTCTGTGCGCTCGACGGTGAAACGGCAGCAGGCTCTATTCCTCTTTCCCGAATCAGCACTTGGTACTTCACAAGCAACCCAACCTACGAGATGGGCAATATCCGTTTCGCATTCGATCACGAAATAAATGGAAATGTGTATGCCAGCGTTATAGGCATCGACGGGTCCGATCTTACCGACAGTGACAACCCAAACTACTTCAAACCCTCCTTTGCCGATTTTGGTCGACTGGCCCCCGCAAATGAGGTTACCGTGAACGAAGGGGCCACAGGAATTGCCGCAGCGGGCAAATTCCTCTCCGAGCTCGACTGGAGCCCTCTGTGGGTAACCCTTAAAACCACTGGCGTTGCCATCGTTTTCATCTTCATTCTTGGCTTGCTGGCTGCTTATTGGTGTCTTCACCTTTCGCAAAAAGCGAAGAACATCGCCGACAGCATATTCACCATCCCCATGGTGCTTCCCCCAACCGTATGCGGCTTTATCCTGCTGTATCTCTGTGGCAGGAATACCGCCTTCGGCAGCTTCTTTATCGATATCGGATTCCCCCTTATCTTCAGCTGGCCCGCAACGGTTATCGCCGCGGTAGTGGTTGCATTCCCCTTGATGTATCGAAGCGCCCTGGGTGCTTTTGAAAACCTCGATACCAATATGCTCGATGCAGCTCGCACCTTGGGATGGAGCAATACACGCATCTTCCTGAAATTGATGCTCCCCCTTTCCTGGAGCAGCATTGCCGCCGGAACCGTGCTCGCATTTGCACGTGCGCTCGGTGAATTCGGCGCAACGTTGTTCTTGGCGGGCAACTATCTGGGCATCACCCGCACTATCCCCATCGCAATTTACTTCGAATGGATGAATGGAAATGATGGTGTTGCCTGGTTCTGGACCGCGATCGTTATTGGATTCAGCTTCATCGTGATTTTGTTCATCAACTTGTGGAGCAACCGCACTACCAAATACCGTAAGGGAGCTAAGCAATGAGCCTTTCCGTATCCATAAAAAAGAGCTTCCCCGCATTTACCCTTGACGTAGATATTGAAGCAGGAAACGAAACCATAGGCTGGCTGGGCGAATCGGGTTGTGGAAAAAGCCTTACCATGAGATGTATTGCCGGCATCGAAACCCCTGATGAGGGAAAGATCGTGGTGAACGGAAAAACGTTCTTTGAGCGGGAAGCCGGGAAACGCCCCACAGTGAACCTTTCCCCTCAAGAACGCAAAACCGCTCTGCTGTTCCAAAACTATATGCTGTTCCCCAACTTAACCGTGGCAGAAAATGTGGCGGCGGGTATTGACCGAAAACTGCCCAAGGAAGAACGCAACGCTCAAGTAAACGCTGAGCTGAAGCGCTTTGGCTTAGACGGATTCGGCAAACGATACCCCTCGCAACTTTCTGGAGGGCAACAACAGCGCGTTGCCTTGGCCCGCATGCTTGCAGCAAAACCTGACATCCTTATGCTTGATGAGCCTTTCTCTGCCCTCGATGCGCATTTAAAAGGCGTATTGGAGCAGAACCTGGCTGGACTGTTCGAAACCTTCCACGGAACAATTCTGTACGTTAGCCACGACATCGATGAGGCACTGCGTTTTTGCGACCGTATTGCCGTAATCGAAAAAGGGCACGTCATGGAGGTGAGCACGGGCAGCAATTTGGTCAACAACCCCCAATCAGCAGCAAGCATCAGACTCTCTGGCTGCAAGAACACAACCTTTGCCCATCAGGTTGACGCCCATCGAATATTCCTACCCGCCTGGGGCATCGAAGTGGAAACCGATAAGCCCGCACCGGAGAACCTAACTTACATGGGAGTTCGAGCATTCTTTCTGGAACGCGCGGAAGAGCCAGGGCGGAACACCTATCGTGTTCGGGTTGTCCGCACGAGCGACTCGCGTTTTGATCGTTCAGTACTGCTGGAATTCCTGGACCGTACGCCAGGCTCAGACCCTGTAGTTGAGCAAACTGAAAATGAGATGAAATACCTTGAACAGCACTTATTCTGGCGCGTCGACAAATTGAAGGTGCCCGAAGAAAAGCTACCAGTCAAAGATGAAGTACTTCTGATCCGCATCCCTTCCGATAAGGTTTACCTCGTATCCAAATAGCCGTACCAACACGGCTACGTCCAACAGCTCAACCACATACCACTATCACCCGAAAGGAGACGCCATGAAAGATGGTCAGGGAAGACAAATCGACTATCTGCGCATATCGCTAACCGACCGCTGCAACTTGCGCTGCATCTACTGCATGCCCGAGCATGGCGTTAAGAGCATTCCCCACGAAAGCATACTAACCCTCGAGGAAGTCCATAAAGCAATCGAATGCGCATCACAGCTCGGGATTAGGCACATCCGCTTCACCGGCGGAGAGCCAACCGTTCGCAAGGGGCTTTCGGGCCTCATTGAGCGAACCGCGCAAACCCCTGGCATCGAAAGCGTCGCACTGACCACCAATGCAATACTCCTGCCCGAGATGGCAGCTGATTTGAAAGCTGCGGGCCTTTCCCGCGTAAACATATCGCTGGACACGCTAGACGCGGAACAATACCGCTTCATTACCAGGCTTGGTAACCTGAATGATGCCCTTAAAGGTATAGAAGCGGCCCTCTCGGCGGGCCTTTCCCCCGTCAAACTCAATACGGTTGTCGTCCGCAGCTTAAACCAGGATCTTCTTTCTTTTGCCCGTCTAACGGTTGATGCCCCCTTGCATGTTCGCTTTATCGAATACATGCCTATCGGAAGTGGAGAAGACTGCGGTGGTTGCGGATGGGGGCCAGACGATGTTGTCCCCGCAAAGGAGATTATCGAAACCATCAACATCCAAGCGCAGTCCATAGGATTGGGAAAGCTTCAGCCCACTGTGGCCACACCCGACGGCTGGGGTCCGGCGCAGTACTATCGACTTCCCGGCGCCCAAGGAACCATCGGCGTGATATCGGCAATCTCAAACCACTTCTGCGCAAGCTGCAACCGCTTGCGCCTTACCGCCGATGGCAAGATAAAACCCTGCTTATTCAGCGACACCGAGTACGATATTCGCAGTGCGCTTCGGAAAGGCAGCGAAGAAGAGGTGCTTTCAGTATTCAAGGCAGCGCTGTCCCATAAGCCAAGCGGCCATGAACATCGCGTAGGAACCCGCCGCATGATGAGCCAAGTCGGCGGCTAAAAGGGAAAATAGGGACAGGTACCAGATTCCCACTTTAACGGGAATCTGGTACCTGTCCCTATTTTCCCACTCAAGGAGAATCATATGACCCAACAACTTACCCATATCGATGCCGAAGGCGACGCCCGTATGGTCGATGTCTCAGAAAAGGTAGAAACCAAGCGAACCGCCATCGCAGAAGGCTTCGTTGCCATGCAGCCCGAAACCCTCGCGGTCATCGAAAGCGGCAGCGCGAAAAAGGGTGATGTGCTGGCAGCCGCACGTATAGCCGGCATAATGGCAGCCAAACAAACCAGCAACCTTATACCCCTCTGCCATCCGTTGGCTCTTACCAAAGTTGAGGTAAAGTGCACGCCGCAGCATGCCGAGGAGCGCGAAGACGGTCGCTGTGGCATCCACCTAACAGCAACCTGTTCGCTCGTCGGTAAAACCGGTGTGGAAATGGAGGCGCTAACCGCAGTAAGCGTAACGGGGCTAACCGTATACGACATGTGCAAAGCAATCGATCGCGGAATGGAAATCGATGCGGTTCGCCTACTTCATAAAGAAGGCGGAAAAACCGGCACATGGAACAGAGCTTAGAACTGATTAATGCCCGCCCCCATGCATCATAGAAACGGCATGGGGCAAAACCTCAACAATGCCGTCCCAGTTCTCCTGGGCGGCTTTTTTACTTCCCGGCAAATTAATTACCAATGTTGTGCCACGTTGCATGGACAATGCGCGCGAGAGCATTGCCCGCGGCGTAATGGAAAGGCTGTGCGCCCTCATGCCCTCGGCAATGCCAGGCACTTCTCGCTCGCACACATCACGCGTCGCCTCAGGCGTCACATCCCTCAGGCTCAAACCCGTGCCACCACACGTGAGCACCACATCAACCTTGCTCTCATCTGCGGCCCGAACAATGGCGGCTGCTATTTCAGGGCGCTCGTCTTTTACCACGTCATACGCAGCGCATTGCCACCCTTGATCGGCAATAAGCTCTCGAAGCAGCGCGCCGGCGGTATCTTCCTTTTCACTACGCGTATCAGAGCAGGTAATAACAGCAAACGTGATCATCTACAGCACCGTTCCTTCTTCAACATCAAGCAATAGGCAATCGATAAGGGTGCCATCGGGAACAGGGTTCTGGTCGGTACCCTCTGGGAGTATTGCCAGGCAGTTTGCCCGATGGAGAGTGCTGAACAAACCCGAACTCTGGTTCTTTGCGGGCACCACACAAAGAACGCCTTCCTCGTTTCGAGAAAGCGAGGCACGCAGGTAAATGCGACGCGGATCGCGTTTTTTACGATCGCCTACCAAACGAGCCTTAACCAACGGACGGCCAACAGAAGAATAACCCTGCATCTTGCGCAACGCCTGGCGGATCAAAACCTCAAAACCGCAGTAAGCTGCCGCAGGATTTCCCGGCAAGCCGAAAACCGGAGTACCATCCACCATGCCGAAAGTCTGCGCCTTACCAGGGCGCATGTTCACCAATGTCATGTAGAGCTCACCCAAATCCTCAACTACGGGTTTGATGAAATCGTAATCGCCATTAGAAGCCCCGCCAGTAGTGATAATGAAATCGTAATCTTCTGCAGCAAGTTTGATGGAGCGCGCCAAACACTCTTCTTTATCGGGGACAATCATCAGCTGAGCGGGAATACCCCCAGTTTGGGCAACACATGCCGCCATAGCATACGAATTGCTATCGCGAATACACCCAGGGCGGAATGGCTCTTTCGGGGTCAACAACTCGGAGCCGATAGGGATAATAGCAACGCGCGGACGACGATGTACCGGAACTGTCGTAACGCCGCAACTTGCTAAGAACCCGACACCAGCAGCACTTACCACCTCACCCGCATGGATAGCAACCTCCCCCTGCGCTATCTCTTCACCTTTAGCGCGGATGTTTTCAAAAGGAGCTGCTGGCTGAGAAAACGAAACGGCACTCCCCTGTCTTCCGTCACCGCCAAGGTAATCGACGATTTCGTATTTCACGACCGCATCTGCGCCATCCGGCACAGGAGCGCCCGTCATAATGCGCACAGCTTCGCCGAAGCCAATTTCTCCGTTGAAGACAGACCCAGCAGGCACTTCCCCCACCACCTGCAAAGAAACAGGCGAGTCCTCGGATGCGTTCGCCAGATCGGCTACACGAACCGCAAAACCATCCATTGCCGCATGGTCAAACGGGGTGATATCGCAATCGCTTATCAAATCTTCGGCAACAACGCGTCCAACCGCATCGAGCAGCGAAACGGTTTCGACCTCAAGGGGCGCAACATGAGAAAGCACACAATCAAGCGCTTCTTCAACGCTCATCATTTCATTGGGGTTCATAAGAATCCTTTCGTTGGGGGATTTCAAAAGGAAATGAGGGGGGACCTCTAGCCACAACAGCTTACGGTTGTCGCAGCCCTGCGCTGGGGAACGCAGAACGGTCCATTCCCCTAAGGCTGCAGCACTTCGTAATATGCCTGTCCGGCGCAACTTCTGCAGATAGCCTTTCCGCAGCCCGTTTTCACTTCTCGGCCATCAGTAACCTCTTCACCGCAAACTGCGCAAATCACATGGGAATGAGGCTTTCCCGGAGCATCAAGGTCGGTGTAATTAACAGCTACTTTCTGAACGCTGAACAAATCCTCGTCGCTACGAGCAGCAAACCACGCTTTCGTATCCTCGCCCTTTGGGCACTTTTCGCTCACGTTCACCAATCGAATTGCCTCATTGCGATTCAAGTCAAAAAACGTCGCCGCCTGCTTGCCAAAATCCAAGCATTTCATGCGGCGTTTACCAGGATGACAACCGGTAACCACCATAATCGCATCCGTAAGACAACGATCACATTCTACATAAACAATCAGATCACGGTAATGATCAGGGTCCTCAATGCCGAAATACTTCAACGCATAACGCGCCATACGCACACCCGTTATTTGACCACCGCACAGATGACCATGGAAGGTAATCGCGCGGCTCAGATCTTCCTCAAACGACCTCATGCAGTATCCTTTCTGCGTTTCATTGCCGATACAGCCAAATAACATTAACCAATTCAGAGCAAATAACTCATCGCACCCAGAATAAGAGGAGTCGGGATCCCACCGAAGCAACAGCTACAAGTGAAATCAACTGCTCACATCCCAACTGATAAATGCCCAGGGAACAACTCGTGGCTGATCAAGCGTCCACCGCTTAGTGTCGTCTTCCTCGATTTCAACCAAATGGTCAGCGAGGAAATTACGTAAACGACAAGCACTTTCCTCGACGCTTATCTGATCGGCCGTATCAGCAAGATAGTCTCTTGTTTTCAACAAAGAATAATATGCCTCATCAGGTGAAATATATGACTTGCTTCTGGGCGAATGGATGTAAGAAACGGTGGGCTCATATCCTAAGTTGGAAGCAATACCAAACACGAATAAGGCATCATTGTGTCGCTCAAGCTCTAAACCCATCGCACGAGCAACGCGCATATCGACACGAGGGGAAACGCCTGTGCCGACGGTTACGCATACTCTTTCGCGAGCAACCGCGGAAAGCTTCTGCAGCGAATCCTCCAAATCGTGGGTGATCACCGAACGCGATGCGACAGCCACATCGACCGAACCTTGCTCCAAACCATAGTTCGCCCAGTCGTCTTCCCAGCTCATGAGAAGAGGGAGAATCTTCCCCGCCTGAACCTCAGAGGGACATGCTTCAAAATCGCCAGCAGGAAAGCCGCCCGAACCAAATCCAGACGTTCCCCTTTCCCAAAGCATCCCCCGCTCTGCTGCTTTCGAACACAGGCGATCAAGCATCCCTTTGCTGAAATCGGCAGCAACAACCGAACAGCCCAAAGCGGCAAGGGCAACGGCAAGCGAGCCTGTTCCGCAGCCCATGTCAAGCACGGATTCTTTGCCGGTAATGTCCGCTTTGGAAATAAAAGATTGCAGGTAAGCATCAGGGGTGTCTTTGAATGAAAACGATTTCGCGCGCTCGTCCCAATGCTCTTGGGAGTCAGGCTTGCGACGGCGCCCATCGAGCCTTCGCCACTCTTCGGCCAGGTTGATCAACACAGTCCTCCAACTACCGACAAATAAAAAAAGGCGACCTTCATGGTCGCCTTCAAGTCTATGCTTCAATACTACTCTTGCGTCTGGAACTTTGGGTCACGGGCAATAGCATCAAGCTTTGCGGTTACCACTTCCTCTACCTCGTAAGAGAACGGGCGCAAAGCATCCTCGATGAACACCGTGCGAATATAGCCGTTGCATTCATCGCACTTGTGAATGCGATGAGCATCATCGCCCTCAACGTTGAAGTAGTGAAGATGCTGAGGGTTCTGTGAACCACAACGTGCACAGCGAATGCGCTCGAATGCCCATTCGGTTCCACATTGCTGACAATACAGTGTTCGACCACGACCATCAGTAGGGCTTTCGCCACCTACTTTAGCCAATGCGGGTGTGCTTCCGCACACGGGGCAAGAAAGCGGATTATGGTTCATTTTGTTGATCTTGCGCTGTTCTTTTACCACAGCTTTTGCCACGAGTTCCAAGTCAACACGCAAGGCCATCATGCCAACCATAGCGACCATGTGAGCTGCGGCAGAAGGAATTTCCTGCTCGTAAGCATTAGAAAGCAATCCCCCAATAAATGCCTCAGGGTCGCTTGCCGCAAGCTCCATATCCTCTTGTTCAACCAGCGAACGAAAGTTAACTTCACGAAGCGCCTTGGCGTCTTCTTCGCTCAATCCCCCCTCGTCGCAAACGTATTCGCGAAGGCTATAGCATATCGCCGCAAAACGACTTTTCTGGATTTTCGGAGGGGCAAACGAGAGCACGGGGCGATCAGCCATCCAGGCTTCTTCCAACTCCTCGCCCGACGGAACCGCATAGTGCTTTTCAGCGGTAGTTGGGCCTTTCGACCAGCGATCCATATCGTCCCATAAGCCATAAAAGTACTTTAGACGATTGACGTCTTCCTCAGAAAAAGTATCCTCGTTCGCCTTGATTACACGATCAATAAACTTAAGGTTCATTCCACATCCCCTTGTTGCTTCCGGATAGATATTTGCCTCTATCTCCGCTGCACACGGAACAAGAAATTGCTCCTGAATGGTACAGCAAGGCAGAAAGATGCCGCTCCACCAAAAGGGGGAACGGCATCTTTAATTGGCCTTGTACGACCGCTATTTTTCGTCGTCCTTTTTGCGGATAACGCCGTTGTCGGTCTTAAGGACATCACGTGCCCAGTGGCCCCAGTGGTACAACGCGTCGGATTCGGAGATCAGACCGTCTTTCCACATTACCTTCCACATGCCGCGATACGGCTGGAAGATGCCTGCGCCTAAGAAGATATGCGCAAGGGCGAAGATGAGCATGATGCAGAAGAACAGGTCGTGGAAGAACAACAGCCACGAATGAGCTCCCGTGCCCATAGGCAAGATCGTGGAGTTCAGGAGGAGCAGAACGCCCGTAATACCCATGATGATGCCGGAAATCCACAGAGCACCGTCAGCCACACGCTGGCCAGACTTCTGCTCGTCCTGGTCGGGCATGTGAATCCACTTGGCCAGGAACAGGTACGGCAGGAACAGGATCATCCATTTCTTGTCGTCTTCGGTCCAATGGCAAATGTTGTTGTGGATAATGTGCTTCACACCAGCCGGTGCCATGATGGCACTGATGATGGGAACCAATACAAACACGACGCCAAGGATACGATGGCTCATACGGAATGCGAAGACCACATCCGGACCCACCATGGCGGCCAGAGGAGGCACAAACACGAAAGCGCCAGAGAACATCAACCACATGCAGCAGCTAACGGTGATGCCATGCGTCCAACGAGCCTGCTTGGAGTGACGCTTGATATAGCGCTCGCCAGCAACTTCGCGTCCGCGCAGGAACGCTTCATTTTCAGCCTGCTCTTCAGGCGTGATGTTGAACTCAGCATGCTTACTCATGGTCATCGCCCCCTTTCTTGCCAATGGGAAGGTTCTCGGTAATAGCCTCCATCACGGTACGTTCGTCAGGACCATTGCCCTGCTTGGTTACCTCGCCCGTTTCCAGGCTGATGGTATCGCCGTTGCCGTCGTTGTAAACCAACGTATCGCGCTTGTAGCCAGCAGCAAGACCAAACATCGCAGCAAGGCCAAGAACCGTAGCACCAGCGCCAACAGCGGTAACAGGCTTCATGATGCCCGAAAGGAAGGCTGCAGGAGGAATCTGGGGATTCTCGACTGCGCCATGAGGCTTCATGCCGTGCTTCAGGACCTGAATTACATGCAAGCCGTCCATCTCGTTTTCGCCGTAGATGCAAGCATCCTCATATCCACGGTCACGCAGCAGCTGCAAGCGCTCGTTTGCAAGCGCAATCATTTCCTCGCGCGTGCCGAACTGCAGGGCGCCAGGCTGGCAAGTGGTAACACATGCCGGCATCATGCCCTGGGCGATACGATCAACGCAGCCCGAGCATTTGTTGATAACGGTCTTGCCGCCACGATCCTCATAGCGAGGAACGTCATATGGGCAAGCAGCCGAGCAGTTCTGGCAGCCAATGCACTTGTCCTGGTCGTAGGTGACCATACCGGTCTCCTCGTCCTTATACAGAGCGCCTGCAGGACACATGTTTACGCAGCCCGCGTTGGTGCAATGCTGACAAGCGCGGCGGCCAAAGGCCCAGCCAACGCGCTTCTGGGATCTCTCATCCTCGAAGTCTTCGAACGTCATAATCAGACGGGTGCAGGAGTTCAGGTCGGCAGGATGAGTGAACTTGCCGTCCCAGTTCACGGAATCGTAAGGATTTTCCGCGGTAGGTTCACTAGGCAAGTCGTTCCAGCACTTGCAAGCAACCTGGCAACCCCTGCAGCCAGTGCAGCGAGACGAATCGAACAAAATAGCCATTTCAGTCATCTAGGGTCACCTCCTCCTAAACCGTAGTCTTCTCGATGTTGACCAGGAACGCTTTGTATTCAGGCGTCTGGCTGTTCGGGTCGCCGACGTTCGGCGTCAGATCGTTTACCGCGCCATGCGTGGTAAGGCCGAAGAGCTTGCTCCAGCTGTAGTGATGGGTCATGCCAACCAAATGCTGGGTCTTGCCGTTAACGGTAAGCGGACGAATACGGGGCGTAACTACTGCCGTGACTACAACAGAGGCACGACGGTTCCAAACGCGGATCTTGTCGCCGGTCTGGATACCCTTCTCCTTCGCCAAAGCAGGCGAAAGCTCGATCATATCGCCAGGCATGGCCTCAACAAGTGCTGGGCAAGCACGCGTCTGGGCGCCCGTCTGCCAATGCTCCGTTACAGAGTACGTAGTGGCAACATAGGGGAACTCGTCAGCCGTCGCGCGGCGAGTGGACTCGTCGGAGTACTTGGTTCCAAGGCCCTTCTTGCCCTCGTCATCGGGACGACCCAGATAGCAGGGGCTGTTCAAACGGCCGTTGAGCAAGTTCTCGGAAAGCGGGGTTTCGAAGGGCTCGTAGTGCTCGGGCAGCGGGCCATCAACCATGCCGTAGCTTTCCAGTCGACCATTCTGCTCCCACAACATGAAGAACGCTTTGTTATTGGGCTCGATCTGCTGGGTGGTGCCATCAGGCAAAGCCTTGGTGGCCGCAAAGTCGGGGATATCCATGCCGGCCTTATAGCCAGTTACCCACTTCTTTTCGTTCAAGTCCCACTTGACCAATGCCTTGTCTTCCGCCCAAGGCTGACCCTGAAGGTCGGCAGAAGCGCGGTTGTAGATGACGCGGCGGTTGTTCGGCCAAGCGTAGGCCCAGTCGGAGTACAGACCCAAGCCCGAAGTATCCACGTTGTTGCGCTTGTACACGGGCTGGCTTTCAGCGGAAAGCGGAGCATCGTTGTTGGCATAGAAGCCGGAGTAGATCCACATGCCGCATGCAGTAGAGCCATCGGCTTCCAGCTTCGCGTAACCAGGGAGCAGGTTGATGCTGCCCTTTGCGAGCGTTGCGCCGTCTGCGTTTGACTCGAAGCCCTGAGACCAATCGGAACCCTCCAGCTTGTAGCCATTCAGCGCCCAAGCAACAGGACGAGGATCGATCTTGCCATCGACGTAGTAATCCCACTTCATCTTCAGAATTGGATCGGGGTTAGCACCGCCCTCTTCCTTGTACAGACGGCAGATTTCCTTCCACAGAAGATCGCAGATCTCGTAGTCGGGCTTTGCCTCATCCCAAGGCTCAACTGCCTGCTGGCGCCACTGGATCCAGCGGCCAGAATTCAAAATGGTGCCTGGCTTTTCGTAAATAAGAGCGCAAGGCAGGAAGTAGCACGTAGTGCCGATTTCCTCGGCGTTCATGTCGGGCGCATCCCAGAAGGAAGCGGTTTCAGTGATGACCTGGTCTACAACTACAACCCAGTCGCAGTTGGCCATCGAGCGACGAACATTACCAGAGTTGGGCGCACTGTGGCAGGGGTTCATGCCCCATGCGTAGTAGCCCTTCATGGTGCCTTCCTTCATCTTCTCGAAGGAGGACATCTCGGACCAGTCGGAACCATCATGGCTGGGAACCTTTGGCCACCAGTCGTAACCGTAATCGTTTTCGACGGTAGCGTTTTCGCCGTACCATTCCTTGAGCTGGCTGATCATGAATTTAGGCTTATTCGTGTAATAGCCATCGGAATAGGTCTGGCTGGAAAGCCAGTGAGCCAAGGTGTCGCGGTCGGTAGTGTTCGACCACTTCAAGTATGCAGGCTGCTCGTTTACCAGCATGCCCATGTCGGTTGCACCCTGAACGTTGGGCTCGCCGCGCAATGCGCAAACGCCGCCGCCAGGAACACCAATATTGCCAGAGAGCAGCTGGAGAACCGACATAGAACGAGTATTCTGAGCGCCATACGTATGCTGGGTCTGGCCCAGTGCATACAGAATGGTGCCCGCCTTGCCAGGAGCACAAGAGGTAGCCCAAGTGGAGTACACCAACTCGAGGTCTTCCTTGTCCATGCCGCAAACACGGCAAACGGTATCCATGTCGTAGCGGGAGTAATGTTCCTTGAACTTCTGGTATACGCAGCGCTCATGCTGCAGGGTTGCATCCTTCTTGGGAACAGTAAGGACCGGCTTGTCGAAAGCAGGAACGCCCGGCTTCACCGACCAGGCATAGGTGCCGGATTCAGAGGTGTCCCAAGGCTCTTCATGATCGGTTTCATAATGCCAAGAATGAGCGTCGTAGGTTTCCTTTTCAGCATCCCAACCGCTGAACAGACCCGTTTCGGGATCAAAGTCGAATTCCTCCATGAGAATGTAGGAAGCGTTGGTGTAGTTGATCAGGTATTCGAAGTTGTAGTTATCGGGGTTCTTGCCCGTGCGGGTGTATTCTGCCAAGCCAGGCTCGATCAAGTTGTCGATGATGTACTTGTACAGACCACCATAGAACGCGATATCCGTGCCGCTGCGGATGGGGCAATAGATGTCTGCCTGCTCTGCAGTACGGGTATAGCGGGGGTCGACAACCATCCACTTGGCGCCCTTGTCGTGAGCCTTATGCAGCCACTTGGCGCTAACGGGGTGGTTTTCAACAGAGTTGGAGCCGATGTTCATGATGACATCGGTGTTTTGCATGTCGCACCAATGAGTAGTCATTGAGCCGCGACCGAATGATGCCGCCAGACCGGCGACGGTGGGGCCGTGTCAAACACGGGCTTGGTTATCGATTGCCACGATACCAAGCGCTCTCATCATCTTGAGGATGAGGTATTCTTCTTCGGAGTTCTGCTGAGAACCACCCAAGCTGGCAATGCTTTCGCAGCGGTTCACGGTAAGGGTCTTGCCCTTAACTTCTTCGGTTTCAACGAAACCGGCATCACGGGTTTCCTTGGTTTTGCGGGCAATTTCCTGAATTGCCTGCTCCCACGTGATGGGCTCCCACTTCTTTGAGAAGGGACGGCGAACCAATGGCTTGGTCTGACGAACCTTGCTCTTTTCGATTTCATGGGTTTCGGGGTTTACGACGTTACGCAACTGGAACATCGTTGCACCCTTGGGGCACAAACCACCCTGATTGATGGGATGATCGGGATCGCCTTCCAAGTTGATAAGCTCACCATCACGTACCGAGCAAAGCGAGCCACAACCACCTGCGCAATAGCAGCAGATGTTCGTGTACTCTTCGGTGTTGACGAGCTTCCACTCGGAGGAGGATTCCACTGCCAAAGCCGGTGAGGGCTGCATAAACTCGAAGGCCATGCTGGTTGCGAATGCGGCACCGGCAGCCTTGAAGAAGCTTCTGCGCGACAGCTCCATTTCCCACTCCTTTCGATTGCTATCCTTCCCTGCCATTATGGGCAGAGCTCTACAGGCGTATCGTATCGGAGCCCTTGGGATCGACCATCTCGAAAAAAGACGCCATTCTGCAAAATATCGATAAACGGTCGTTTTTTTTAAATGATTCTCAACTAGAAATAACTCAAAATACCAGGTAAAAGCCAATGTTTGAGGCGTAGAAGAATAAGCCTGAATCGCTTGAACTGATATACTGAAATACCGTTGTAAGGAGAAAACATGAGCGAGAAAGAAGAGCGCATACGCCTTACGCAACTTACCTCGAAAGGCGGTTGAGCTGCAAAGTGGGGTCCGGGCGATCTCAAGGAAATACTTTCTTCCCTTCATCCTGCAGGTGCACCACCCGTAGCTAGCAACCTATTGCTTGGATACGAAACAAGCGACGATTGCGCTGTTTGGCAGCTCAACGACAATTTAGCTGCTGTGCTCACTGTCGACTTCTTCACTCCCGTGGTAGACGATCCTTACGAATTCGGACGTGTGGCGGCAGCCAATGCCCTCTCGGATGTATTCGCCATGGGCGCTCAACCTCATGTTGCGCTGAACTTACTGGCGCTCGATTGCTCACTCGGGACCGATGTCGCAGCGGCTATCCTCCAAGGCGGAGCGGATGCTGTAGCTGAAGCAGGAGCCTTCGTTTCCGGCGGTCACACCATCGACGACACGGAACCAAAGTATGGTCTCTCGGTGTTCGGAACGGTTACCCCCGATGCTATCGTGCGTAACGAAGGCGCATGCCCTGGTGACGTACTGTATCTCACCAAGCCCTTGGGCACCGGCATTATGAGCGCTGCGGTAAAGATCGACCAGATCACCGAAGCGGAAATGAGGCCCGTAATCGATTCGATGATGGAATTGAATGCGGCAGGCGGTGCGGCCATGCGAGCCGCAGGCGTACATGCCGCCACCGATGTAACGGGCTTCGGATTGGCCGGCCACTTGCATGAAATGCTCGAATCGAGCAATTGCAGCGCCGTTATCGATTTCGCGTCGCTCCCCCTATTCGAACAAGTTTGGCAGCTTTCCTGCGATTACTGCCGTCCCGGCCGCACCTTCTCCATCATGGATGATCTTGAGGGCTACATCGACCAAGGGAATATTGAGGAAGAAGAATTCGATAATCGCCTAGGGGTCATCTGCGACCCACAAACTTCAGGCGGTATGCTGGCAGCCATCCCTGCTGAGAATTCAGCACTCTTCGAGCAAACGTTCGAAGAGCTTTCCGGTCGCAAGCCTGCACGAATCGGATACATAACAGAAGGAAACACGGGCCATCTTACTTTCATCGACAGCTGATACCGCCCACGCTTGTTAGCCCCTTACAAGGGAGCGAACTTCGACGAATAGCAAACCTCATTTTGGACCTGGAATGGAAAATCGTTCCAGGTCATTCTATATTCAGGACCCTTTTGATCGCACGACAACATGCGAATTGTTCCCACCTTTGATCTTTGCTGCCAACAGACAAACAATGCCATTAAGGCACAGAACCGCAGTTCATAAGAGGGATGCACATGTACGCACCTTGGCAGGTTGGTCAATCAAGTGCACGGTGGTTGCATTAATACCACCTACGACCAAGGAGTCCCCTATGAATAGGAAACACGTTGCGCAGCAAACCCAGCGCGAGCGCAACTGCTCGCCTTCCAACGGAACAGAGCGCCGCCGCAGCAAGACATCGCAACCACTAACGAAGCCCATGCCACTACCGCTCGTGTTACAAAGCTATTCCCCACGGAACCGAAGTTGACAAAAAGGCCAACGAACGAATGGCGTTGCGGGAACAGTAAAAAGGCAGGCCGGAAGAGCACTCTTCCGGCCTGCCCTACTATACGGATGCAAAATACGAAATGTGGATCAAGAACCACGATATAGATCGGTTGCTTTGGATCAACCCATACAGAAGTCCTACCGCCCATTAGGCAATCGAGGCTCGACCCATCAACAAGGCCCTTCTTCTACCAAAGGAACGGAACGATAGGATCCCGACTCCTTCGCGAACAAGCCATCGATCTGATCTTCAACACCCAGCTCACAAGCTACGTTGCGCGCCCGCTTTACCGCCTTGCCGTCATCGGGGCAGCGAAACAAGAGTCCCATTCCGCAGCCTGCACGCACCTTGGGCGGCACAGGGACCAATGAGCCTTCAGGCCCAAACGCGGCCTCGAACGAGAGTGCCGCGTGGGTCGAACCAAAGGCGACCAGATATTCCGCCATGATTACAAGGTGATGGTTTTTGAAGCTTCCTGCATGCGTCCCAAAATGTCATACATGTTGGAAACCTCACCTACAGCAAGCTGCTCTTTCAGCCCGTAGAAATCGAGACAGGTTCCGCATACCAGGACTTCTGTGCCTTGAGCAATGAGAGAACTAACACTGTCGACAACTGCCTGCTCACCGCCGGCAACCAACTTTACGCCGCTGTTCATGAACAGCAAATGCGCGGGAGGATTGCCCGATTCCGAAAGGGTGTACAGCGCCATTTTCATCAAGCTCTTACCCAATGTTTCGTCGCCATCACCCACAAAATCCTTACCGACAAATACGGCATAGGGCTCCAACTCAGCGCATTCGCAAGAAGCGACTTGAGTGTCAGCCTCTCCCCCGTCAATACCGCCAATCCGAACATTCCAGAAATCATCTTCCTGCTCAACCGAAACCGGACGTGCCATACGAGCCGCCAAATGCTGAAGATTCGAGACAGCAGCTTCGTTGCTAACCTTCACCAACAACGAATCACAGCCACCATCAAGTTCCTTCTTCGCCATCATCAGAGGCTTGGGGCACTGCAGCCCGCGTGCGTCGATTTCCTTCATATACGTTTCCTTTCCTGCAAGGCGCCACAGACGCAGCACCATTGATTACCTGAGTGCGTTCACGCTTTCTTTGAGCGCTTCGATGCCCTTGGCTATCTCTTCTTCGGTATTGAAGCAAGAGAAACTGAATCGCACCGCCCCGCGCTGTTCGGTACCCAGCGCCCTGTGCATCAAAGGCGCACAGTGAGCACCAGCACGGGTACAAATGCCCCAATCACGCGCTAGAGCATCTCCCAGCAGCGAAGAGTCGACACCCTCGACATCGATGGCAACAACCCCGCTTCGATCAATGCCCCCATGACCGCCCAAGACGGAAACGCCCGCGATACCACAAACGCCCTCCTCGAACTGGGACGTTAGACGAGATACCTTCTCATGGATTGCGTCGACACCCATTTCTTCAATATAACGCACGCCAGCTGCCAAGCCAGCCAATCCATGGGCATTTACCGTACCCGCTTCAAGCGCTTCCGGCATGAACCGCGGATGACGCTCATCGAACGTATGGGTCCCCGACCCGCCTTCCACCAGAGGGGCTATGTCGAGGTCGGGCATAACGCAAAGGCCTCCCGTGCCCTGCGGGCCAAACAAGCTCTTGTGCCCCGTAAAGCACACCACATCGGCGCCGAGTTCTTCTTGGGACAAAGGAAGAGCACCGGCGGTTTGAGCGGCATCAAGAATGAACAGGGCACCATACTTATGGGCAATCTGAGCCATACGAGCAACGTTATACACATCGCCCGTAAGGTTCGATGCATGGGTTGCAGCAACATAGCGAACGTCACCTTCCGAAAGCAGGCGCTCGTATTCGTCGAAATCAAGGCTACCATCGGGCTTAATCGAGGCAACTTTTACCGTACACCCCGATTCATCGCGAAGACGGTTCAAGGGGCGCAGCACGGAATTGTGCGAAGCCGCTGTGGTAACGATCGTGCAGCCAGGAACCGCCATGCCCTGAAGGGCAATGTTCAATGCCATAGTGGCATTGAGAGCAAACGAGACGCATGAGGGCGATGGCGCACCAAGCAAACGCGCCACACTGCGACGAGTCTCAAACACGGCCCTGCCCGCTTCAAGGGATGCTGGATGTACCCCGCGCCCCACGCCGCCGAAAGACGAGATACCGCGCACTACAGCAGCGGCAACCCCAGACGGCTTCATAAGCGTAGTAGCGGCGTTATCGAAATAGATCAAGAAGATCACCCCTTACAGAATGGGCGAACGAAAGAAACAAAACGAGCCGTAAGACCTTCCCACGTAAGCGAATGCATATCGCCCTCAAATGGAGCCAAATGCGCCGCTTCACCAATAGCGCAAGCAATACGCTCGGAGAAAGGACCCAGCTCTTCGGGATAAGGGTCGTTTGCCGTACGCATACGAGGCGGGCGCACAAACACCACAGGCGCATCAGGGACGTGCCCCTCGAGCCATGGGCGAATACCAGGCAAATCGCTCACCACAACACGACAACCACAGGCAAGCGCCTCGACAACAACCAGGGGCAACCCCTCAAAAAAGGACGGGAGTACGAAAATGTCGGCATTCTGATAGGCGCGCACCAGTTCATGCGTTTCAAGGCGGCCCGCAAACTCAACAGCAGCGCTGCATGCAGCCGCCTGCTGGGTAAAGCGCTGATATTCGGCAGCGTCGTTGTGCCCACCTACCAGGCAAAGATTCAGCTGTTTCCCAGGGACCCGAACCTGGTCAACGGCATCAAGCAAGCACCCAACGCCCTTCTTTTCCCAAATCTTGCCAACGTACAGAAGCGAAAGCTCACTTTCCTCCTGCGACTGCGGGGATGAAGCCTTAAACACTGAGGAGTTGTACCCAGTACCCAGTACCTGAACGCTATAGGACTCGCATCCGTACAGATCGATGATCTCGCCGCGTTGCTCACCATGGAGGGCAAAAATGCCCGTCAGAGTACGGACGCCTTCAATAATGGTATCGCGCTCAAGGCTGTGCGTACGCATTTGGCGAAGATCGGTGGAATGGCAAATGGCAAACACTGGGATGTCGGAAACCATGCTTCGCACCAAAGCGGTAAGCAGGTACAAGTGATGGCATATCACTACATCGGGGCAAAATTCCTCTACCGCCCGCTCAATTCTCTTCGCGAAAGCAGCGCGAAAACAAGAAACCATCTTATTGTCCATGTCGCGATACCGAGTTGCCCGGTAGGGCATTTCGTCCGACATACCGCATACGGGAAACGGCACCTCATCCGTTTCGAAGTGAACCGGGTACGCGCTTACGCAAGAAGGAAACGGCAGCGGATCATCGGGGGCGATTCCGCAAATAACCGCGGCACTATGACCGGCGGCAACCTCGCAACGCACCATTTCAGCCAGGTACACACCGCTGCCCGTACTATCGGGCTTTTGGGCGGTAATATTCAGAATCCTCATTGTTCGTATATCCCTTCGCACTCAAGTCCCTGCTGGATGATGAATCGCTGAAGAATTTCCCTAGAGCCCTGTTCGACAAGCCAGGCAAAACCGCAACCAGCCGAAATGCTCCGCGGGATAGTGCCCAAACGACCTTCAAGGCCGTAGCGCTTGGCTATTTCTTCAAACCCGAATGCGTCAGCCGTGGTATGGAAAGCAACAATAATCATGAAAACAACCCTACCCCACAAGACATCACCCTAACCGTTCAAAGCGGTAAGTTCCGCCCAGGAAACGGTGAGAACATCAGCGGCATCGATAGGCACCCCTTAACAGAACTTGTCACGTGAGGGGTCGACCGCACCCGCAACACGAACAATACGTTCAATGGGATACGGTGCCTCATCAATAACGGCACGTGCACGATCCACATCGGCAGGCTCAAGCATCACGGAAGTTCCGCAGCATGCCTGCATACCATGAGGGGCAGGGGCCACCCGCGCAGGCACGCCTGCATCCCTTATGCGTTCGTATAGATCAAAAGCCTCGGTACTCGTGCGCACAAGCACGTAACACGCATCCTTCGCTGGCATTACGCAACACCAGCCGCAATACGAGCAGCCCCAATAGCACCGGCATAGCGCGCTTCGGGGCAGGTTTTCACCGTGGTGTCGAGGGCAGAAGAGAGGCACTCGATAATAAACTCATTAGCACAAAGACCGCCGGTAAGGTAAACGGGCATCCCTTTCGTGCCCGATGCCATAGCGGCAACACGGCCAACAACGGAATCGATTACTCCACGAGCAATGTTCTCGCGGGGCTCCCCCCTTCCAACAAGGGAAATAACTTCGCTCTCAGCGAACACCGTGCACATGCTTGAAATCGTAGTGGGCTTGCCGAAACGTGCCAAATCGGCCAATTCAAGCTGACTTACCGCAAGCCTATCGGCCATGATCTCCAAGAAACGGCCCGTCCCCGCAGCGCATTTATCATTCATCAGGAACTTCTTCACCACGCCATCGGATAGCCAAATAACCTTTGTGTCTTGGCCGCCAACGTCTATCACCGCTCCATCGGGACCGAACAGACACGCAGCACCTTTTCCGTGGCACGTGATTTCAGTTACCACCTTGTCGGCATAAGAAACAGCGTTACGGCCGTACCCTGTGGCAACCACGGAATGATCTTGGGCAAGCAAGCCCGCTTCTTCGAGGTGCGCCCTAGCGGCATTGGCTGCCTCAACACTGCTGAAACCAGTCGGGTTCATCCACGAGTCGACAACGGCACCCCGCTCGTCTACGGCGGCAACCTTCGTTGCCGTTGAGCCGATGTCGATTCCAATCCCCAGCATGATCTCCCTTTCTGCTCAAATAAAAGCCGGGTGGGCACGAGACCCCACCCGGCAAGGACTTAACTAGCCAAGCATCTCGACAAATGCTTGGATGCGCGTACGCAGCTGTTCAGCATCGTTATCGGTATAGTCGGTTTCCAAATCAAGGCAAGGAATGCCTTCTGCCTCGAGAGCAGCAGCGACCGAGGACTTCTCCACATTGTAGGTGGTGCAGAACTTCAGGTTGGCATCGATAACACCATCAACCTGGTACTCACGCGCCAGGCGGATAATGTCGTCGATTCGACCGGTATTGGGCGTGAAGCAGGCGCAGTTGTTCTTCATATAGCGCTCAGAAATAGCCTGGAACTGACCCTCGATAGTGGTTTGGGTTTCGTCGACCAAATGCTCGAAGTAGCGCGTTCCCGTACACATTTCCTCGCAAACCACAGCTGCACCGCTGGTCTCAATAACATGATGGAGCTTCCAATTGGGAATAGCCATGGGCGTGCCGGTGATCAGAATGCGCTTGGTACCCTCGGGGAATACGCTTACCCCATCGGCAATGCGCTGCTCGAGCTCGTCGGCAAGCTCGTTTGCCTTCTGAGCACAGCGCTCCGGATCGTCGAAGAACGCGATCTGGGTCATGAGCAGGCGGTCCTTACCGGAAATAGGAATGCAGTCCTTGTTCTTGGTAGCCGCAAAAACACGCGCCAGAGCACGACGCTTGGCGTTGATAACCTTGATGGCCTCGGCAAGTTTTTCAGCGGTAAGCTCATTGCCGGTCACGCGTTCAACCTCACGAGCAAACTCAGCAATTTCACCCGTCCATTTCTCAATGTCCTTGGCGCGCTTCATCTGGGGCATGTCCATAACGTAAGTCTGCTTGTCGGCGCCTAGGATTTCATACGCCTTCTTCTTAGCATCACAGGTGGTTTCACCCACATACATATCGGCAACGCTGAAATAGGGGCAGGTCTTGCCAAAATGTGCACCCAATGAAGCCTTGACCAGCGGGCAGGTATCAGCAGGCAACACCTTTTCACCCTCGGGAACCCAGAACTGCGAGCCACCGCACAAACCAGTGACAGCGCCGCCGCATGCAATTACCACCTCATCGGGGACATACACGCAAAAGGTGCCGAACACCTTGCCACCCGCCTTTTGAAGCTCTATAAGCTCTGCAGGTCGAATACCGTGAATGTCGGAAACGACGAAATCGTAAAATGCCATTCCCTCCGGACGATTTTCCTGGCTCAAATACACATCGCCAAATGCGGTGGGAAGAACAGCACAGAGCTGATCGTGTGTTTCGAGATCCATACCCAGGTTCTTCCACATTTCATGATTATCTGCCATCAGTTTCTCCCTTCGCGCGAGGGAAAATACCGCCAGATCTCTTTCGGGCTGTCGGCTTCCTCGCTCTTTCTTTCGGTGTGAACGTGAGCAGCGAACATGCGAGCATGGCTTCGGGCAAAGCTGAACATGGGCACACATTGCGACCGCCACTCAATGGTGCAGAAGCGCGAACGCGTCGCAGACACGCGAACGCCACCCTTTGTTTAGCATAGGGTGAAATAAACGGGCAATCGGAACGGTTAGGATGGCAAAGCGCAGAATCGGCCACAGACAATCGGTTGCCCTCGATGTCTGAAACTATAGCTCAATAGGCCGATTTCCCCTGGGCAAAAACAGCCTACGGTACGCCCAAAACGACAAACGCGCTGCAATACGCTTGGCCTAAATCCGTTTTCATTTGCATAAAAAAGCCCCGACCAGACTCTCCTTGGAAACAAGGTGCTGATCGGGGCAAACAAAGCTACGAAACGTTAGCCGATAGTAATGGTGAACACACCATCTTTTTCATCAACAGTGGCATTCAGCTTCTTGCGACGGGCAAGGCGCAGGATATTATCGCGCGGAGATGCGCTATCAACCTCTACAACCACCTGTTCGCCAGGATTCTTTTTAAGGGCATCCTGGGTCATCATTAATGGTTCGGGGCAAAACAAACCCTTTGCGTCTACGGTAACCATATTGAGCTCCTTTATGAACGTGCACGCTTAAGGTTAACAGCGGCAATGACGAACAATACGACGATGCAAACTACGGTGGCAATCTGACCAGCCTCGGTTACGCCCTTGGGGCTTGAGGCAATGCCGAAATTGTGAGCAAATGCTGCTCCAACCAGAAGTCCGATAAACGTTACAGCGGAATCGCCGGAACCAGAGCCAGCCAATACCATCTGACGCAGAGGACAGCCGCCCAAAAGCGTAGCGCTGAAACCCACAACAAACATACCCAAAATGTTCCAAAGGGCATCGGTATGAGCGATGGGCTGATCGGCGAAGCTAAGGTTGAAATGCCCAGAAGCAAGGTTGTAAATGAGCACGCCGGCAAACAGGATACCGATTACAACCAAACCCCAACCATCACGTACCAGGAAGGTGTCACGCAGGCCGCCGGCGAAGCAAAGACGCGTGCGCTGAGCGATAACGCCAAAAGCAATACCGCCGATGATGGAAAGAACAACTGGGGCATGCATGCTGCCAGGACCCGACTGGGAAACGGCAAACACAGTGGTGGTAATGCTCAGGATGAACACGGCAACAACAATAATAGGAAGAATAAGGCCTTCTGCTTTCTTTACCGCTTCAGCACGACCCAGCGAAAAGCCCTTTTTCAAGAACAGGACGCCAACACCGATACCGGCAGCAAAACCAATAAGGGCAACCCAGGCGTTAAGATCGCCACCCGCCATACGCAATACCATACGCAGCGGGCAACCCAGGAAGATCAGGCAGCCAATCATCATTACAAAGCCAAGGACAAAGCGGGTAAAGGGGGAAGAACCAGCTGTTGCCTTGAATTCCTTGTTCGCAAATGCCATAACGCAAGCGCCAACAATGATGCCAATGATTTCGGGGCGCAGGTACTGCACCGTTTCGTTGGTCTGCAGCTTCATGGCGCCAGCGGTATCACGAACAAAACAGGCGATGCAAATTGCCATGTTGCCCGGATTGCCGTTCGATGCGAGCATGATAGCAACGGCAGCAGCAACAACGCCGCATGCAACGAGAATCACTCGTTCTTTAGTCTCAGAATTCACGCAAGTCTCCTTCATTGAGGGGGAAGGGGCAAAGCTGCTAATGCCGCACTGGGGGGATGGCGCAGTTTGCCCGACACAACAGGAAACCCACCACACGGGCGGGGATGCAGAAAAGATGGCGCTTGGGGCAGAATCAAGCGCAGCAAAGGCCCGATCGGGCAACGACGGCAAACACATCGTGGCCAGCTCATAGGCAGAAAACAGCTGAACATCATGCTTTTGCCGCGCTGATTATACCCATTGACGTGCGATTGTCACACTAACTTTTCACTTCGGTGCCTCAAATTGCCCACTAATGGGAAAAACAAGCCCGTCAATTACGGAGCTTCTTATAATGTGCGCTTGAATACACTCCCGACACTTGGGTTTGAACCGATCAGACACAGAAGAGGTTGCAAACTATGCCAACAGAACTCCAGCTCAAAGCCCTGCGAGCCCTTCCCGCCGTAGACGAAGTGCTCACCACGCTTTCTCGGTCTATTTCAATGGAAGCCTTTCCCCACGAACTGGTAGTCGATTGCATTCGCAAGGAAGTTGAAGCAGCCCGCACTATGATCCTTGAAGGTAGTTCGGCGCCCACGGAAGAAGAGATAGCAAACGGAACGCTCCGTCGCCTGCAGGCACAAGCCGAGCCCTCACTCAAGCAGGTAATCAACGCCACAGGCGTGATACTCCATACAAATCTGGGACGAAGCGCCCTCGCACCGCAAGCGGTAACGGCAGTCAAAAACGCCGCAAAGGGCTACTCCACGCTGGAATACGACCTCGCCACCATGCAGCGCGGCAGCAGGCATTCCCACTGCGAAGAGCTGATCTGTACCCTGACTGGAGCAGAAGCAGCAATTGCGGTCAACAACAATGCCGCTGCAGTGATGATGGTACTCAACGAATTCGCCCGCAACCGTCAAGCGGTCATCTCCCGTGGCGAACTCATCGAAATAGGCGGCTCGTTCCGCATCCCCGATATCATGGACTTCTCCAATGCGCACATGATTGAAGTGGGAACAACCAACAAAACCCACCCCTCCGATTACGAGCGCGCTATCACACCCGATACCGCCATGCTGCTGAAGGTTCATACCTCCAACTATCGCCTTATCGGTTTTACTGAATCGGTAGAGGCAAAAGAATTGAAGGCGATTGCCGCTCGTGAAAACGAGCGCAGAAGCGGCACCGGCGAAGATAGCCTTCTGGTATATGAGGATCTTGGCTCCGGCATGCTCCTTCCACTGCGAGGCCTCGAAGGCTACGGAGAACCCACGGTAACTGAAGCGCTTGAAGGCTGCGATCTGGTTTCCTTCTCTGGAGACAAACTGCTCGGCGGCCCACAAGCAGGCATCATTGTCGGCAACAAATGCCTGATAGATCGCCTGAAGAAGAATCCGTTAGCACGTGCTTTGCGCCTCGACAAAATGACCATCGCCGCACTCGAAGCCACCCTTCGCCTGTACCTCGACCCCGAAAAGGCACACGAGAGCATACCCACCTTGCACATGCTCACCGCACCAGCCGAAACAGTGGAAGCGCAGGCAGAATCGCTACGCAAAGCAGTTTCTGCTTCGGTCCCCGAAGGATCGTGCGTGGTCTCCGTTGTGACGAGCATCGCGCGTGCAGGAGGCGGCTCTCTTCCCATGTATGACGTCCCCTCCTATACGGTTGAAATCGAGCCCTTGGGCTGGAACGCGCAAGAGTGCGCCGCCTACCTTGCCCAAAACCGTCGCACCCCCATCATCGCCCGTATCAACCGAGAGAAACTGCTCTTCGACGCACGAACCCTCATGAGCGACGAAGAGGTCGAAGAAATCGCCGCAGCACTCGCAAGCTTCCTTGCTCGCTCTCATTAGTTTGGAGTTCCCCATGGCACACCATAAAAGCGAAAGCCCTCTTATCGTCGGCACTGCCGGCCATATCGATCACGGCAAATCAACGCTGATCGAAGCGCTTACCGGCACCGACCCAGACCGCCTTGCCGAAGAAAAGCGCAGAGGAATCACCATTGAACTGGGATTCGCCCGCCTCCCCCTTCCCGACGGAACGTCTCTTGGTGTGGTGGACGTGCCGGGCCACGAGCGCTTTGTCCGGCAAATGATCGCCGGCGCTTCCGGCATTGACCTTGCCCTTTTGTGCATAGCGGCAGATGACGGGATCATGCCCCAAACACGCGAGCACACCGCAGTCCTTCAGCTGCTCGGCATCACCAACTGTGTTATCGCCCTCACCAAATGCGATCTTGTAGATGAAGAATGGATTGAGCTGGTCAGCGAGGAAGTGCGGGCAGGCTTAGAAGGAACACCCTTTGCAGATGCTCCGCTTGTTCCCGTTTCCGCACGAACAGGACAGGAGCTCGATGAGCTAAAGAGTGTTCTTGCAGATCAGGCCCAGAAACTAAGAAGCACCTCCAAGGAAGGCCCCGTCCGCCTTCCCATCGATCGCGTTTTCACCATCAAGGGCGCAGGCACGGTTGTAACGGGAACCCTATGGCAAGGGTCTGTCGTGCCCGACATGGAGCTTGAGGTGGTTCCTTCGGGCATCCTCACGCGTGTAAGGTCAGTGCAGGTTCATGGATCCGAGGTTCAAGAAAGCCTTGCCGGCAACCGAACCGCACTGAATTTGGTGGGCGTTAAAAAAGAAGACCTCGATCCTGGTGATTTCCTGATAACGCCAGGCACCTTGGAGGCAAGCAACCGCTTCGATGCCCAGTTTACCTACCTGCCTGCAACCAACGCGCAAGCAAAGCCGCTTGAAAGCGGATCAACCGTACACATTGCCCATGGCACCCGAGAAGTAACGGGGCGCCTTCTTTTGATGGATGGTCTCAACGAACTTGCCCCAGGGCAAACCGCCTTCGCGCAAATACGCCTCGACGTGCCCTTGCCCATTTCACGCAGTGACCGCTTTATCGTTCGATCGTTTTCGCCAGTTCGCGTCATTGGCGGCGGCACCGTTCTTAACAGCACCCCGCACCACCGAACAAACTTGAAGGATACGGACCGCTCGCTTCTAGCCGCTTTGATGGAAAGCGACGATCTTGCCATCTGCCATGCGATTATCGATTCATGCGATATCCCCATTTCGATAAAGGAGATTTCCCGTATTGCCAACCTCCCCGTGGAACGCATTGCCAAATTGCTAGGGTCAGAAGCCAAAAACGCCAAACGACCTGAATACACTTCATTGGGCGCAAACCATGGGCTCTGGGCCAAGCGCACCACGGTTCAACGACACATCATGGCCATGGAGAATATCCTGGTGGCTTTCCATGCAAACGAGCCAGCTGCTACTGGCATGGCAATCAACGCCCTTAAGCAGCGCTACCCACGCCATCTGCCAGACGAATGCTTCAAGGCATTGCTGGAAGAAGCCATAGCAACAGGAAAGCTTGTCCTTGAGAAAAACGAGATTAGCCATCCAAAGGCAGGAGCCGGAGCCCGCAATTTGGAAAAACAGGCAGCCGATTCCCTCTACGCCGCGCTTCATTCACATGGCACTACCCCACCTCCTGTTGATGATGTCTTTGAGGAAGCAGGGCTTGATGCAGCGCAAGGCCGAAAAGCGCTCTTAGCACTTGAGAAACAAGGGCGGGCATTGCGTGTGAACAAAACCTACTGCTTTACCGCAGAGTCACTGCAGCAACTGCGGGAGGCAACTGTTGCATGTCTCCAGGAAAAAGGAAGCGCCACGGCAACCGAGCTCAAAGATGCGATGGGCACAAGCCGCAAGTACGCCATTCCCCTTCTTGAATACTTTGACGAAAAGCGCATCACGAAACGATCGGGAGACGAAAGAAGCTTAGCGTAAATATGCAGGCGGCCCTCTATCCGCTAAACAGATAAAGGGCCGCCTGTCCAGCTTTTTGCCGATCGCCGAATTAAGCGGGAAAAGTCTGGTTTTTCGCGTCTGAAAAGGTAATATGAGCACGGTTTCTTTAGGGAGACGGATGGGTCCTGGTGGGCCCCACGGCCTTCAAAGCCGCTGAGAGGCGCGCAGAACGTCTCAGGTGTGTTCGATTCGCACACGTCTCCGCCATTTCCACTTTGCAATTTCTCTCGGTGCTAATTCGTTAGGATCTCGCGCTTTCGCTGGTCGATGCGGCGTAATCGGGTACAATGTCCTCGCGTTTTATCGCACAACGAAAGGACTTTCATCATGGATATCATGAACACCATTACCACCCTTCTCAACAACAATCTCGACATCGAGCCCGAGCAGGTCACCGAAGACTCCACCTTCGATTCTCTGGGTATCGATTCCCTTGACATGGTTGAACTCATCTGCGATCTGGAAGACGAATGCGGCATCGAGTTCGGCGAGCCCGAAGACCTGGAAACCGTAGGCGACCTGATCAACTACATCGAGGGCCTGCAGGAATAGTGGGAATATAGGGACAGGTCCCATTTTCCCACTATTTGCACTTAGCACAATGCGAGCGGGGAGCAACCCCTAGCTCTTTCAAGCGAACGGCACGTTGCCGTTCGCTTTTTTTGTAGCAATAGTTCAATTTACTTTACCGATATTCTCTTTAGTTCAATTTAATGACATGCTATCCTCATATAAATTGAACTTTTCACTTCAGTGCCAAGAAAAGTTCAAAATTAGTTTGAACTTAAGGAGACAACGTGGCGCAGCAATCGTTTTCCGATCGGCTTAAAGCTGCCATGTGCAGCGCGAACATGAAGCAAACCGACCTCATCCATGCCGCTGAAGCCCTTGGATTCAAGCTAGGCAAAAGCCAGGTAAGCCAATATGCAAGCGGAAAAACAATTCCGCGCCCCGACGTCATGGCGGTGCTAGCCCAAACACTAAACGTTCCTACATCGTGGCTCGCCGAAGGCGAAACCCACGAGAGCAAACCCGCCCAAACCACCTCGGCAACCACTGCAACCGCCAAAAGCAACACCACAGGAGCCAGCAGCGAACAAGCAAGCGGTACCGCTGCAACCATCACAGAAGGAAGTGCGCCCATGCGTCAGTTCAAGAAATCCTCCAAGCTCGACAACGTCCTGTATGACGTTCGAGGCCCGGTTGTAGACGAAGCGGCACGCATGGAACGCCAAGGCATGCGCATTCTGAAGCTCAACATCGGCAACCCCGCCCCCTTCGGTTTTCGCACTCCAGATGAAGTTGTGCAGGACATGCGTCACCAGCTGCCCGACTGCGAAGGCTACAGCGACTCGAAGGGGCTCTTCAGCGCTCGCAAGGCCATCATGCAATACTCTCAGATCAAAGGCCTGCCCAACGTGGACATGGACAGCATTTACACCGGTAACGGCGTGAGCGAGCTTATCAATCTGTGCATGCAAGCTCTTCTCGATAACGGCGACGAGATCCTTATCCCGAGCCCCGACTACCCGCTTTGGACGGCTTGCGCAACTCTTGCCGGAGGCAATCCCGTTCACTACATTTGCGACGAGCAGGCAGAGTGGTACCCCGACATTCAGGACATCGAAAGCAAAATCACACCGCGCACCAAGGCCATCGTTATCATCAACCCCAACAATCCCACGGGCGCACTGTACCCGCGCGAAGTGCTGCAGGAGATAGTCGATGTGGCCCGCAAGCACCAGCTCATGATCTTCTCCGATGAGATTTATGACCGTCTGGTGTTCGACGGTGAAGAGCATGTGTCTATCGCCAGCATGGCTCCCGACCTGTTCTGCGTCACCTTCAGCGGCCTCTCGAAGAGTCACATGATTGCCGGCTATCGCATTGGCTGGATGGTGCTTTCCGGCAATCGCGACTGCGCTCGTGACTTCATCCTGGGAATCGATATGCTCTCAAACATGCGCCTGTGCTCCAACGTTCCCGCGCAAAGCATCGTTCAAACAGCGCTCTGGGGACACCAAAGCGTAGAAAGCTATGTGGTTCCCGGAGGACGCGTATACGAACAGCGCGAATACGTGTACAACGCCCTCAACAGCATTGACGGCATTACTGCGGTAAAACCCAAGGGCGGCTTCTACATCTTCCCAAAAATTGACGCGAAGAAATTCAATATCACCAATGATGAGCAATTCGCTCTCGATTTGCTGCATGAAAAGAAGATCCTGCTGGTACCAGGCAAAGGCTTCAACTGGCAACAGCCCGACCATTTCCGCGTGGTATATCTGCCGCGCATCGAAGTGCTCAGTGAATGCATGACCAACCTGGACGACTTCCTGCGCCACTATCGACAGGCATAACTGTCGAATGATCACCCGATCCTAAACGCAATAAATCAAATCATGAAAGCCCCTTTAGCGTTACGCTAAAGGGGCTTTCATTTATCGCTTACGGAGCTTCTGGGAAATGGTAGCAAATGTTGCAGAGCAAGCCCCCTCCCGTGCACCGACCAAAAGCGCAAGCTCGAAAGGAAACGAACCCATGAAGAAACTACTGTTCGTAAACGCATGTGTGAACCGCGAAACCTCCCGTTCTTTGAAGCTCGCCCGGGGAGTTATCGAGGCAATGCAGGCTGAAGAGCCCTTCGAGGTAAACGAAGTGGTGCTTGAGGAGGAAAAGATTGCGCCCCTTACCTCAGAAACGTTGAATGCCCGCCAGAAGCTGGCAGAAGAAGGCGGACTCGATGATGCAGCATTCGCCCGCGCTCGTCAGTTCCGCGATGCCGACCGCATTGTTATCGCTGCACCGTTCTGGGCTTCGAGCTACCCCGCTTCGCTTAAGGCGTACATCGAGGACATCGATGTGGTGGGCATCCTGTATCGCTACGGCGAGCGCGGCCCCGTTGGGCTCTGCAACGCCGACAAGCTGGTATACGTAACCACCCGCGGCGGCATGCTCCCCGACGAGGCCGATTGCGGCTACCAAAACATCGCAATGCTCGCCCGAGCATACGGCATCGGCAAATGCGAATGCGTAAGCGCAGCAGGCTTAGACGTAATCGGGGCAGAGGTTGAAGCGCTTTTGTCTGAAGCCCTGGAAAAAGCTTCCGGAAAATAAACCACGTAAACGTTTCGGGTTAACCCATTATTGAATCGAGGGCAGCAAAACAGCTGCCCTTTTTTATGCCAAAACCTACACCGATAACACTCTAGTATCATCATTTTTACCTGGGATTATGCATAGTTATGCTACTTATATAGCTTAATATACCCATGTGTTATTCGTCACAATGATCCAATCCTGCAGTGTTATTGGGTACTATGAGTCAAACAGGCAGACAAACACCAAATAGCAACAAGGAGAAACGAATGGCCAGCACCACCGATCTTCGCATCGTAAAGACCCTTGAGGCCATCCACGGATCCTTTGAAGAGCTTGCCAGCAAACAAGCACTCGAATCCATTACCGTTGCTGAACTATGTCGCCAAGCGCGCATCGGCAAAAAGACGTTCTACCGTCACTACCCCGCACTTGAAAACCTTGCCCAGGAATACCTCGATGTTTTCCTGGGGTCGTTTCTCGACAAAACCGAAGGTCTGAATCTGCCTGAAAACAACGAGCAATTCGTCGCTGAATTGATCCTCCATCTCTGCGATGAAGGAAACCAGAATCCCGTTTACGAATGCTTGGTTTGCGGTACCAGCTCAGAAAGCATCAGCAGTACGCTCATCGCCCGACTAACCGAGCTTCAGCGCATCAACACTCGAAAGTTTGGGCGCCTTTCCGCTGCTGAAATCTCCCTTGTTCTTATGTTTAGCTGCAATACAGCACTAACTCTCTATCGACAGTGGGTTAAGGAAGGAAAGCATCTTTCGGCAAAGCGTTTAGCCGAACTATCCAAAAGCCTCGTTTCTGGAGAAGCGTCCCTACGAAAATAGAAAACGCCGCCCGGAACCGGAACGGCGCTTACAGCAAAGCCTTTGGAAAGCCCAAGGCACTCGGAGCTAGAACAAAGAGATCTGCTGCGGTGCCGACTCGTATTCGAAGTGAACCTCTCCCTCAAAAAGATCGATCGCATGAGCAACCCATTCTTTGAGGGAAACCACATACCCAAAACTACCCTGTCTCATAACCAGCTTATCCCCGACCATCCCGAGGCATTCTCCCGCGCATTCGGTTTCATGGCCATTCGGCAACTGCAACTCACTGACATCAGGTGAAGGTCCGCCAAAATAATATTGCGAAAGATCCTGGGCGCCTTCCCTCAACGAAAACCCCGCGCGGGCCACTTCATCGATCTGCGCCAAGGCGCTCGCCCTAGCCTCGAGCGCCTCGCAAGCCTCCACGGCTTTATAGGGCTCTTCCGCAAGCAACCGCGCTTTTACCGATGCACGCATAGTTTCCAATATCTGAGGCTGAGCACACAATGCAGCCTCCAAAATGCGAGCTTCATACGCATCAGGGAAGCGCCCAACAACGCAGGCGGCACGGGCTCCTTGCTCCAGCAAGCGTTCTATGCCTCGCGTTTCCGATGAGATACCCGCTTTAATATGCTGTTTAGAGAAATAGGCCAGGTAAACGTAATGGGGCGTTTCATTGTAGGCGCGCTGCTGCGGCGATATTGTTTCAGCGTAATAAAAAGATGGGTTGAATCCCGTTGCTTCCCTACAGGCAGGACACATGTTGTCCTGCTCCGAAGGCAACAGTTTCACTTGCAAAGGACACACGCTCTTCTGGTGCGTAAGCAAATCAAACCTGCCAACACAATACCGTTCGGGCAGTCGCTTCAAAGTAAACGCCCTGCCTCTCACGCTAAAACAATACTGCGCCGCTTTGCTTATATCGTTGATGAGAAGATACGGCCCCTTTTCATCAAAGCCGTGCCCTGCCAATACCGTAATATCCTCGCCGAGAAAACGCATATGGACCCTCGATTCTTGCAATACGACCCTTTTGCATTGCGCAAAGGGCATTCTTTATCGATGTCCATGATACCCGCAAGCATAAAGAATATCGTCAGGAATTAGCCATAGTAAACTTTCAACGGACAGACGGGGGCTTCGGTGCAGCTACTCCTGCTCTACGAAGACAACACCGTAAGCACCTGGACCAATATGGGAGCCGATCACGAACCCGATTTGATGTCTGTCAGACAAATTCATACCAGCGCCTGCCATCTCGTCCTCCATCTTTGCGCATGTTTTTGTGCCAAAGGAGTAAATCGGAATAGCAGGGAAAGAAGCATCGACCGAATATTTAGCAACTTTCTTTAATAGCGTATCAAGGGCTCGTTTTCGTCCAAGCACAGCCGTGCTAAGACCCACTTCGCCCTCTTCGCTAATCACCACAACGGGCTTCAGCTTCGCAGCCTCACCCAAGCGGGCGGCAGCTTTGGGCAAGCGCCCGCCGCGCTGCAGGTACTCCAGCGTGTCAAGCACGGCAACCAGCTTCACTCGGCCTTTGAATCGTTCGATTTCAGCAACAATCTGCTTTGCCGACAAGCCTTCGTCGCGCAGCGCACAGGCATATTCCGCAATCATGGCGATGGCATACGATGCAGACAGGGAGTCAACGACATAAACGCCCTCTTCCCCCACCATGGCCTGCGCAAGTTTGGCGCTTTGATACGTACCGCTCAACGCGGAAGAAAGGGTAATAGCGATAACCTGATCACCTGAATCGTGCGCTTCTCTGAATGCCTCGGCAAACACATGGGGTGACACTTGGGAGGTCTTAGGAAACGCGCCCGTTTCTTCGAGCAACGTATAAAAATCATCGCGCTTCAAATCGATCCCATCGCGATACTCGACCCCATCCACATTGGCGAGAAGCGGCAAAACCTGAATGTTGTGCTCACGGGCGACCTCCGGTAACAGGTCAGATCCCGAGTCAACGATGATGCGAATCAATTCGATCTCCTCAATGCCACGAGAAACCCCGCGCGGCTCTATGCGCACCACTGCTGTTGTATGCAGTGCGCTAAGTTCTCTTCATAAATGCATGTTTTGTCCAATAACTGCAAGAAGTAACTGTAGCGCACTTTGTAAATTACTTAGTTTATCTAACTATTTCCCCACATATCTTTTATCCAATAGCTGCTCGCCTCAGCATTTGGCTCTCGCCTTGGACCCTCGATCTGGCGGACGCCCGCTCTACCAATACCCGAAACACCCCATCTTCCCTAGTTATGCAGATGCAGCCTTGCGGGCAATTCCCGCCCCCAACCCCTTCCACCAACTTCCCTGGCTGCACAGATACAGCAAGCTAGCAATCATACCCGGTCAACGCTTCCCTGCCAAAAACCTACAAAAATGGTCGGAATTAACGGTTCGTGTATTGGAGTACGCATCGCTTCACGCTACGATAGGAAAAACAAAAACGCGCTCATCAACCTAAAGCGCATCATCAACCGAAAGAGGACCGCATGTTCAACGAAAACCTCGACTCAATCGTTGCCGGTATCGCAAAAAACTACAGCGCCACCGAGATCTTCTTCACCGACCCCGACAAGCACTTTCCCAACAAGAGAGCCATCATCAACATCATCAAGGATCTGCGCCGCGTGATGTTCCCTCGCTATTTCGGCGATGAAACCCCCACCGGCACCAACCCCGAATATTTCATCGGCGAAACGCTGATCCGTATTGAAGATTCCCTGCGCCGTCAGCTCAAAGAAGCGCTGCTGTTCAAGGGAGCCGAAGACATCAGCGAAGAGGAAGTTGAAGCACGTGTAAACGAGATCTGCAAGAATTTCTTCGAGAAGCTGCCCGAAATCCAGCGCGTGCTGCTTACCGATGTTCAGGCCGCCTTCGATGGCGACCCAGCCGCGCAAAGCAAGGAAGAGATTATTTTTTCCTATCCGGGCTTCTTTGCCATCTTCGTATACCGCATCGCCCACGAACTGTACACGCAGAATGTGCCGCTTATCCCCCGCATCATGACCGAATACGCTCATAGCGGCACTGGTGTTGACATCAATGCAGGCGCAACCATCGGCGAATACTTCTTTATCGACCATGCAACGGGTGTCGTTATCGGCGAAACCACCGTTATCGGCAACCATGTGAAGATCTACCAAGGCGTAACGCTTGGCGCTCTTTCCACTCGCGCGGGGCAAAAGCTTGCCGGCGTGAAGCGCCACCCCACCATCGAAGACAATGTGACTATTTACTCAAATGCTAGTGTCCTGGGCGGAGAGACCATCGTCGGCGAAGACACGGTCATCGCAGGCGGCGCTTTTGTTACCGAGTCCATTCCGGCACATTCGCGCGTAAGCCTGGCAAGTCTGAAGGTAAATGTCCGCCAACCCAAGAAAAAGCCCGAAGAAACCGAATAGCGGGAATGTAGGGGCAAGTCCCATTTTCCACTTAGATATGGCACACAAAGGAAGAGCCTCGCTTGCGCGATATGTCGCAAGCGAGGCTCTTCTCGTGGGGCGGGAATGTGGGACCTGCCCTTATTCCCGCTAAAACTTTGGGGTATTTGGCTCGCGATGACGCGGCTTCACTATCTCATTACGAACACGACGAAGGGCAATCTCCTCGCCATCTTCCGCAAGCCAAGTAAGCATGCGCTCTAGAAGCGCCTTTGTGTCGGGATGCATCAGCAGCTCGCCCTTGGCGCTCTGCTCAAGCCTCAAGTATTCCAATGAGCTTGCATCGGTATAGGCACTGCCTTGGTACACCTTGCTAGCTGCCATACGGTCGCAGAACATCTCCACCACATAGCGCGTAGGCATGGGTTTGCCTTCAAGCGTTGCGTCGCGATTGCCCTTCATATCGATCCAATACTCGTAATGATGACGGTTGCGGCCCTTATGGTGTAGCCAAGCCGTGGAGTAGCCCAAATCAGAACGCTCAGCCGTATTAGGACTCCTATCGCCCTGATAGTAATTAACGCCTACCCTGAACTCCGTCAGAGAGTACTTAGACAAATCATGCATGATGCCCTGGCGATACAAACCGACCTTGAAGCAATGCTGGCAAACCAAAACCTTATGATGTGAGATGGTGCAGAAATGCTGCCATGCATTTTTAAAACGCCCCATGCTAACCTCGAATCCATCCATAGTGCTTGCAAGCATTCATGATTCCATCATCATCGCAGTTCGTAGTAACGAAATTTGCTCGCTCTTTCAAAACCTGCCGAGCGTTTCCCATGGCAATCGAGGTCCACTCGGGAATAAACATGGAAACGTCGTTGAAGCCGTCACCGAACACCACGACATCTTCGTAAGGCGCATTGAGCAAATTCATCATTCGCTTAATGCCCCGTTGTTTATCCATCGGCTCAATAAAGATGGTGTCGGAGTCATAGCGCACATGGGGAACCTCGTCGAGAGCTCCCGTGGCAAACACCATATCCTCGTCCTTGATCGAACAAGGTATATAGGCTTTATAGATGCAGTTCAAATCATCGATGCGCAGATTGGGGTCGTACTCGGTGGGAACATAGTAATCCCCTGCTATCTCGGCAAAGTCTTCCCGTGGAGAATAGCGAACCAACTCATTGGTAGTGCTAACAGCCCAAGGGATGCCCTGATCCTCTAGGATATGCAGGCATTTCTTCACTGGAGCAAGCGGAAGTCCCTCCATCCACTTCAGCTCGCCATTCAATGTAACCGAATAACCTCCATCGGCAACAATGTTGGTAATACCAGCTGAATCGATGTAATCGACCGCATTTACCTGCAATCGCCCAGTGGCCAAAGCGATGAAATGCCCCTGCGCTCGCAATTCGTCAAGAGCTTCGAGGGCGCTTTGAGGAATTGAACGGGTGCGCGGCACTGCCAGCGTGCCATCGTAATCAAAGAAGAAATACTTCCTGCTCCCCATCGCAATTCCTTTCCACCGAACAAAGAACCAAGGGCAATCCTACCCCACACGAACAAATAGCGACAGACCATTTTTAGGAATACGCCAACAATAAAATGCCCGTTGGTTCGCCAAGGAACCAACGGGCATATAGCTGTACTTGCTAAAGCGAGAAAGGAACATGCCCGCTCTACGTCAAAGGAAATCTTTGACATCCCACGATTGGGACAAAGCGGGAAAACGGTACCTGTCCCTCTGTTCCCACTTAAAGCGTCCTGAGGGCTACTTCCTTCAGCTGCTTTGTGGTAACCGCATTCGGAGCACCCGTCATGGGGTCGGAAGCAGAGCTCGTCTTCGGGAAGGCAATGACGTCGCGAATGGACTGCTTGCCAGCCAAGAGCATAACCAGACGATCAAGGCCGATAGCAATGCCGCCATGAGGGGGCGCACCAAGCTCAAGAGCATGGATAAGATGGCCGAACTTCACTTCCATATCCTCTTCATCTACGCCGCAACGAGCAAGAACGCGCTTCTGCAGCTCGGCGTTGTGAATACGGATGGAGCCGCCGCCAGCTTCGAAACCGTCCATAACGATATCGTAGCTGTAGCTGCCGCAAGCCAGAGGATCGGTTTCGATCTTATCCCAGTCAGCCTCGGGAATCATCGTGAAGGGATGATGCTCTGCTGCATACTTGTTGGTTTCCTCATCGAACTTGAACATCGGGAAGTCAACAACCCAAAGCAGCTTATGACCGGGACGAGGGATGTCCAACGCATCAGCCATGTGCAAACGCAGAGCAGAAAGAACAGCGTTTGCGATATCGAAGGTATCCGCAGCAAATAGAACCAGGTCGCCCGCTTCTACGTTCATAGCTTCCTTAATCTTGGCATGAACTTCATCACCCAAGAACTTGATGATAGGGCTCTTTTCCTTGCCGTCGGTGGTGTAAGCAATCCAAGCCATACCCTTAGCGCCGTTTTCGGAAGCGATGTTGCCCAGCTTCTCGATCTCGCCACGGCTCCAGTCGCCAGCGCCCTTGCAGTTGATAGCCTTAACGATGTTGCCGGCTTCTACCGCCTTGGAGAATACGCCAAAACCGCAACCGCGAACGATATCGGTAAGCTCAACGAGCTCCATGCCGAAGCGAATGTCGGGACGGTCGCAACCGAAACGATCCATTGCCTCTTTCCAGGGCATGCGCTGCAGCGGGAACTCATGCTCTACGCCAGCTGCTTCCAGAACTTCTTGGAAAACGCCTTCCATCATGTCGATTACGTCGTTTTCCTTAACGAAAGACATCTCGATATCGACCTGGGTGAACTCAGGCTGACGATCAGCGCGAAGGTCCTCATCGCGGAAGCAACGTGCAATCTGGTAATAGCGCTCAATGCCGCCTACCATCAGCATCTGCTTGAACTGCTGAGGGCTCTGGGGCAATGCATAGAACTTGCCAGGGTTGGGACGGGAAGGAACGATGTAGTCACGTGCGCCTTCGGGGGTGGAGTTTGCCAAGATAGGGGTCTCAACCTCAAGGAAGCCACGCTTGTTAAGAGCCGAGCGCATCGCCTGAGCAACAACATGACGAAGTTTCAGGTTTGCATACATCTCGGGACGACGGAGGTCGAGATAGCGCCACTTCATACGGGTGGTTTCGTCAGTTTCGATGCCGTCTTCAATAGAGAACGGAGGAGTAACGGAGGTGTTCAGCACTTTGACGGAGCTTGCCAGAACCTCGATTTCGCCAGTTGCCATATTCGGGTTGACAGCCTCGTCCAAACGGGCGCGTACCTTACCGGTAACTTCCAGGGCATATTCGCGGCCCAGATGCTCAGCTACGTGGAAGTCCTCTTCGCTTACGCAATCAGGGTCAACGACAACCTGGGTGTAACCCTCGCGATCGCGCAGGTCAACGAAGATAAGACCGCCATGGTCGCGGTTGTGCCATACCCAACCGGTCAGGGTAACCTCTGCGTCAACGTCGCTGCGGCGCAGCTGCCCACACGTGTGGGAGTGCATGCAGTATTCGTTCAGATAATCGGTCATGGTAGTGCTTGCTCCTCTTTCCTATCGCTACCAGCTGCTTTGCAAAGCAGCTACTGTTTACTACGTATCTCTTCACCAGGGAAGCGCACATGCGCAACTCGGTGCGGTAATCAAATTCAGGCGAAATGTCTATTCCCTACGCCAAGGCCTCTGCAACGGCATCGAGCTTTACTGCCTGCTCTTCGTGGGTTTCCATATCGCGAATCTTGGCAACGCCTTCGGCAACCTCATCGGGACCGAGCACGATAACCTTACGAGCGGAAAGCTTGTCGGCCAATTTGAACTGGCTCTTCAGGCTGCGCTTCTGGTGGTCCACTTCGATATAAAGCCCCTGGGCACGAAGCTCCTGCGCCAAGTTGAAAGCGGTTGCACGGGTAGAATCATCGACACAAGCGATAAATGCAGCAGGCGCAACTTCGCTCGATGCTTTGGCACCGAGTGCCTCCAACGCCAACACGCAACGCTCATAGCCCAGCGCAAAGCCCAAGCCCGGAGTATCGCGGCCGCCGACCTCTTTAGCGAGCTTGTCGTAGCGACCACCGCCACCGATGGCGTTCTGGCTGCCCATGCCCGTATCAACCTGGATCTCAAACACCGTACGCGTGTAATAGTCCAAGCCACGAACCAGACGGGAATCCTCGACATACGCAATACCCGCAGCATCCAAATAGCCCTTTACTGCCTCGTAATGGGCACGGCAATCGTCACACAGGTGATCGGTGATCTTGGGAGCGCCCTCCATCACCTCATGGCAATGCTCGTTTTTGCAATCGAATGCACGAAGTGGGTTCAGATCGGCACGATGGTTGCACTCTTCGCACAGCTCTTCCGAATGCTGGTGGATGTGCTCGCGTACCATTTCACGGTAAGCCGGACGGCACTTCTCGCAGCCCATAGAGTTCAAGAGCAGGCGAGTTTCCGAAGCGGGAATGCCGATGGCTTCGTAGAAACGCATCAACATGATGATTGCTTCGGCATCCACCGTTGGCTCATCGGCACCCAGGCACTCAACGCCCACCTGGCGGAACTGACGCAAGCGGCCCTTCTGAGGGCGCTCGGCACGGAACATCGGCCCAGCATACATGAGCTTTGCGGGAGCACCGCCCTGCGGAACCATGTCATGCTGTACCACGGCACGAACGGTACCCGCCGTTCCCTCTGGGCGAAGGGAAAGGCGGCTTTTTGCCTTCAGCGATTCGCCAGCAAGAAGCTTTTCCATGTTGCCACCAGAAACAACCGTGAACATTTCTTTAGAAACAACATCGGTGGACTGACCAATACCGCGCACGAACAGATCCGTCTGCTCAAACAGCGGGGTTTCAATGGGCTGATAGCCGCAACGACCGAAAATCTCGAATGCGGTTTGGCGAAAATGATCCCAAAACCGCACATCATCAGGAAGAAGATCGAAGGTTCCCTCAGGTGCTTTCACTGCCATATGCTCTGTGCTGCTCTCTTTCAAAACTCAACTTAGGCACTCCTGTGCCTGTAACCGCACTATTATAGCGCTGCTTTAGCACACAAAAAAGGAACACAGGTGGGAAAATGGGGACGAGAACCAGATTCCCACGAAAAGCGGGAATCTGGAACCTGCCCCATTTCCCACAGACAAAAAACGGCCTCTGCCATGAAAGACAGAGGCCGCAAAAACACTTCTAGGCTTAAAGGTGCTGAACGATCAGATCGCCCATAGCAACGGTGCCAACAACCTTATCGGCGGGAGTGGAGGCGTCCTTCAGGTCGCCCGTGCGCCAACCCTCGTCAAGCACTTCGGTGATAGCGCGCTGGATGTCATCTGCTGCTTGACCCATATCAAAGCTGTAACGCAGCATCATGCCAACCGACATGATCTGAGCCAAGGGATTCGCGATGCCCTGGCCCGCGATATCGGGCGCACTGCCATGGCTCGGCTCATACAGAGCAACGCCATCGCCCAAAGAAGCGCTTGCAAGCATGCCCAGCGAGCCAGTGATCTGAGCAGCCTCGTCGGACAAAATATCACCAAACATGTTTTCGGTAACCACTACATCGAAATCAGCAGGACGGCTGATAAGTTGCATTGCCGTGTTGTCCACCAGCAAATCTTCGAGCCGAACATCGGGATACTCTTCCGCACCAATACGATGAACGATTTCGCGCCACATACGGCTGGTCTCCAAAACGTTTGCCTTGTCGACGCTGGTAACTTTCTTACCACGCTTACGGGCAGCTTCAAATGCCTGACGGGCAATACGCTCAATTTCATATTCGCGATACTCAAGCGTATCGTATGCGCGCTGACCGGGCTTGCCGTCGGTGCCAGCACCTTCTTCATCATAGAAACGCTCGCGCTTGCCAAAATACAGGCCACCAGTAAGCTCACGAACAATCATCATATCTACGCCATCGATAACCTCAGGCTTCAGCGTAGAGGCCTCGGCCAATGCGTTGAAAATCTGAACGGGGCGCAGATTGGTGTACAGACCCAGCGCCTTACGAATGCCGAGCAAACCCTGCTCAGGACGAGGCTTCGAAGGATCGGTGGTGTCCCACTTCGGACCGCCTACTGCAGCGAGCAGCACCGCATCCGATGCATTGGCAGCATCAAGCGTTGCCTGAGGAAGCGCTTCGCCCGTAGCATCAATAGCGCAACCGCCGATCAATGCATCTTCGCAAGCGAAATCGACGTCATACTTTTCGCCCAATGCCTTCAGCACTTTAACGCCTTCGGCCATGATCTCGGGGCCGATGCCGTCGCCGGGCAACGTGCAGATCTTGTACGTCTTGGTCATAGTGAAATCCTCTTTCAGCGAAAAACAGTTCGCAAATGATATTACCGCAAAGAAAGAAACGCCCCGAAAGGCGTTTCAAGAAAATACGTTCGAAACGAACGCTTAGGCAAGCCCCAGCACATGGCGCGTGCGGTTCAGCAAGCCGCCTTGCTCGATAATGTCAGCAATGAAAGGCGGGAAAGGCTGAGCCGTAAAGCTTTCACCCGTGGTTTCGTCGGTGATGGTGCCGGTTTCGGTATCAACGCTCACCACATCACCATTCTTAATGGCATCTACCGCTTCGGGGCATTCAAGAATAGCAAGCCCCGTGTTGATAGAGTTGCGATAGAAGATGCGAGCAAAGCTCTTGGCAATAACAGCATCCACACCCGCAGCCTTGATGGCGATGGGCGCATGCTCGCGCGAAGAGCCGCAACCGAAGTTTTCTTCGGCAACAATGATGTCACCGGGCTTTACGTTGTTGACGAACTCGACATCCAAATCCTCCAAGCAGTGCTTGGCAAGTTCGGAAGGCTCAGAAGTAGTGAGGTAGCGAGCCGGGATGATAACGTCGGTATCAATATCGCGACCGTAGCGATGAACTGTTCCCTTGAATTGCATTGCGCTTCTCCTAATTAATCAAGATCTTCAGGAAGACCGATATGACCCAACACGGCGCTGGCAGCAGCAACTGCCGGCGAAGAGAGGTACACCTCGCTGGTAGGATCGCCCATGCGGCCTACGAAGTTGCGGTTGGTGGTCGCGATAGAACGCTCGCCAGCGGCAAGAATACCCATGTAGCCACCCAGGCAAGGACCGCATGTGGGGGTAGAAACTGCGCAGTTGGCATCCAGGAAGATATCCATCAGGCCTTCCTTGATGCACTGACGGTACACCTGCTGCGTTGCGGGAATGATGATGCAACGAACATCACGATGAACTTTATGACCCTTGAGCACAGCGGCAGCCTGACGCATATCTTCGATGCGACCGTTAGTGCAAGAGCCGATAACGGACTGCTGGATAACGATATCGCGAGCCTCAGACGCGGGACGCGTGTTAGAGGGCAGGTGCGGGAAAGCAACCGTGGGAACGATATCCTGCGCGTCGATGTTGTACACCTTTGCGTATACCGCATCGGGGTCAGAGTGGTACTCGGTATAAGGGCGCTCGGTGCGGCCATCCATGTACTCGCGGGTAACATCGTCAACAGGGATAAGGCCAGCTTTGCCGCCTGCCTCGATTGCCATGTTAGAAATGGAAAGGCGCTCGTCCATGGTAAGGCCCTCAATAGCACTTCCACGGAATTCCATTGCCTGGTACAGCGCGCCATCTACGCCGATCATGCCAATAATATGAAGGATGATGTCCTTGCCGGTAACACCGGGGCGAAGCTCGCCTTCAACGTTGAACAGCAAGCTTTCGGGAACCTTGAACCATGCCTTGCCGGTAGCGTAGCCCACAGCAGCATCGGTAGAACCAACGCCAGTGGAAAATGCGCCCAACGCACCATAGGTGCAGGTATGGCTATCGGCACCAATGATAAGATCGCCAGCGCCTACAACACCCTGCTCGGGTAGGAGTGCGTGCTCTACACCCATGCAACCCACTTCGTAGTAATGGGTAATACCCTGCTCACGGGCAAAATCGCGCGTCATCTTGGCTTGTTCGGCGCTCTTAATGTCCTTGTTGGGTACATAGTGGTCGGGAACCAAAGCGATCTTGGTAGGATCGAAAACCTTTTCTACACCGATCTTCTTGAATTCCTTAATGGCGATGGGTGCGGTAACGTCGTTGGAAAGAACGAGGTCAAGGTTGCACTCGATCAATTGGCCGGGAACCACTTCCTCGAGCCCTGCATGGGCTGCAAGGATCTTCTCTGCCATGGTCATAGGACGTGGCATACGCTCTCCTTCATCAATACCTACTGCTAAGTTTTCAGATTATAGCACCCCTATTTACAGAACGAGGCCCGCCAAAGCGAGCCTCGCGTGATCTTAACCAACCTTTAACTTGACCCTAACTCCTCTTTAGGGTATGGATCGTTTTCACATGACGATACACATTCGATATATCGAAGCCCACCGCACAAGCGAACAGAATCAGAGCAATTATCCCGATGGTTGCGTCTCCCCCTGGCGTGAATACCAGAGCCAACATAACGAAAGGCACGAGTAGGACAAGGGAAAGGAAATTCAGACGCTTCCAAATGCCCTGGCCAATGGAGATGATGGTGTACAGATACAAGCCTGTTGCTGGAGCGCTCAGCAAAAATGACAGCGCCAAAATAACAAGTTTCGCGGCAATAAGCTCAATATCCAGCCGCAAATCGGCTTTTGCCTCTTGGAGCAGCTCCTCTGTCGTAGGGGCATTCGAAAAGAACGAACTGAAATCGAACACTGTTCCCTTAAAAGGATTCGACGAACCAGCAAACGGGTTGCCACCCCGCTGGCTGTCTTGGTAGGAACGTCCCCCTGCCCCGTTGGAACCAGAATTGCCCGCATGCACACCACCCATGTCGAATGGATCGGCCCACGAAAACGGGTTCGCGTCGAACGGATTCCCTTGAAAGGGATTGCCCCCTGTGCTGGTGTACGTGGTTTTGTTTCCGTTTTCATCCCAAGTGGTCCATACAAACGTTTCCGCAAACGGCCAGCCCTCAAATGGGTTGCCTTGGCCATTCTGAGGACGACCCGTAGAGGGGTTATAGGAAAACGGCGCCCCATAAGGAGTTCCCGAGGTGCTGTACTCAGGATCCCATGAATGGTTCAGAAGCACATCGCGCGCCTCGTTGATGAGTTTCGTTTTTTCTTCAGCCTTAGCTCGCGCCTGCTCATCCTGCCCAAACTTGTCGGGATGGTTCTCAATGATCAGCTTTCGATACGCTTTCTTGATATCTTCTTCCGATGCGCCCTGCGTAAGACCAAGGGTATTAAGTGCCTCTGATTTCTTCATGGCTAGAACATGATGCTATCGAGCGAACGCTTAGGTACATAGTGCACCTGGTCTTCATCACGGTAGTACTTCACATCGTCATTTTCCATATCAACGATGCGTACTTCTTCGCACGGCTTACCCAAAGCAAGCACCAGCACCGGTTCAAGGTTTTCAGGCATCTCCAGGATTTCTTTGAGTTCTTGCTTCTTGAAGGACATAATCATGCAACCGCCAAAACCTTCTTCTGTAGAACCAAGCATGATGGTTTGCGCGCAGATGCCCATGTCAATTTGGGAGGCCTGAACCGAAGAGACCTTGGTGTCGACTGCCATTACAATGTAGCCAGTTGGGCGCTCCTTTTCTTCAGGACCCTCCCAGTCGGTAAGGTAGCCAGCCCATGCAAGCGTGTCGTACACCTTCGCGCACATTTCCCGATCAGAAACAATGCGATAGCGCAAAGGCTGCAAGTTCTTGGCACTGGCGGTGTAGCGTGTGTTGTCGATCCACTTCTTCATGTGACCTTCGGGCACACGGTAAATGCTGCGGAACCTACGGTAGCTACGGGTAGTATGCGAAAGATGCTCGATAAAGCTGGGCATGGATTTCCTCTCAATTCATAGATGACAGCTTACATTACGCTTCTTCAAGTTCAGGCTCATCGGGCGAAGAAGCATGCTCCCCCTTGCCCGACTGCAAATCTTCTTTGCCGTTGCTTTCCCTTACGGCGCTGGGGCGAAGCGCATCACGTTGGGCCTTGTGCTCGGCGGCTTCACGCCCCAACTCCGCACGAACGCGCTGACGGTTGAAGTTGTTATCGGGAAGCTTTTCCTTCTTTTCCTTTTTAGGCCGGAAGGTTTTCGTGGTCTGGATAAGAATTGCACCAATAAGGAAGGGCATCCAGAACACGATGCCGCGATAGACCAAACCAATTGCCATGCCGGCGGTTGCCGAAGCACCGAAAGCAGTAAAGGCAACAGTGACCGCCGCCTCAACAACACCAACACCCTGCGGCGTAAACGAAACCATGGCAAACAAGGTTGCAACCACATAGCCGCACACCAACGACTCGGGAACGGCAACACCAAACGCATAGCCAACCAAGCAAAACGCAGAAAGCTCGCAACAGCTTGCAATAAGAGAGCAACCCCACGCCTTCAATGTGGTTTTAGGATTCTGCACGATGAGCTTCGCCGCACTGGAAAACGACTTCACCGTTTTTTCCACCCAAGGAGCCATTGGTTCTTTGTGGAAACGAACCAAGACCTTGTTGATGAAACGAGCAATGGGAATAAGAATCCGAACAACCAAATCGGGATTCTTATGACCCAAAACCATGACGGAGATCATGGCTCCCACCAAAACGATCACCACCAAACCGAACAGCAACCAGATAGGAGATAGCCCTACGGTTAGCGCAAGGATGGAAAACCCGATAATCATAATGGTGGCAAAAGCGGAATCTACCGTAATCTGCATAAGCAATGCTGCAGAAGTTGCCTTGCCTGGTTCGATGCCACGCCTTCGAGCATCATCGACCACCAAGGTAGTACCAGCAAGGTTCAGCGAAGGAACCACCGTGTTAAGGAAGAACGTGCCAAATACCAGAGGCAACGTATGCTTTGGATGCATGGTTTCGTTCACGGCTTGGAAAGAAAAACTGTACGCAAAGCTCTGAGAAATGTACTTGCAAAGCTGCGTAAGAATAGCAATGACCAGGGGGATCATAGCACCCTGCGCCATAGTGGCTGCCAGTTCATTGATCTGATCGCCACGGAGGAAGACGAAGGCTAGCACGACGATGATGACCAAGCCGCCCATAAGATTTCGAATATTGAACTTCACTGCTGGGAGGACCTTTTTTCTATGTATCAGTAGGAAGATAGTTTTTGAGTATATCAGACACCAAACCCGATGCCCTAACCGTCATAAAACGAACGGGCAAGGCAGCTCAAATGCTCTTGCCGTAAACAAAAGAAACGCCCCGAAGGGCGTTTAGAGATTCGCTCGTTGACGCAATGAGTCAACGAGCGAAAATATCAAAGCTCTCATTCTCGGACGAAACAGCGAGCGAGCCCCTGACGAGTGCAGATGGCGGGGCGAACATGCCAGTGGCATGTTCGGTTCCAAACTATGCACCCGAGCAGGTGCATCCTGCGCAGCTTTGCTGAGCAGGATTGCCAGGCGTGCTTCGCACGTCCAGCCCTCTTGGACCGACAGCTGTGCCGTCAGGGGCTCGCGCAGCGTCATCGCGTTTCGTGCGTCTTGTGCCGTTCGGCAGAACGGCACAACCTAGTTAGTGACGGAAGTGACGATGACCGGTGAACACCATGGCAATGCCGTGCTCATCGCAAGCCTCGATAACCTCTTCGTCGCGGATGGAACCGCCAGGCTGGATAATAGCCTTAACGCCATAGCCCGCCAACGTATCAACGTTATCGCGGAACGGGAAGAATGCGTCAGATGCGCATACCAGGCCTTCTGCCGGAACGCCCATGCGCTCGCACGCCTCGTGCGCACGCTCGCAAGCGAGCTTTGCAGAGTCAACACGGTTAGGCTGACCAGGGCCCATGCCAATACCAGCATGATCCTTCGAGACCAAAATCGCGTTAGACTTAACGCCCTTGCAAACCTTCCAAGCAAAGAGCATTTCATGCAATTCGTCTTCGGTAGGCTTCTTCTTGGTAGGCACCGTGAACTCCGCAGGATCCTCATCCACGCGGTCTACCTGCTGAGCGAGCATACCACCATCTACAGAACGGAATTCAATTGCAGCAGGAGCATCTACCCCGCCAGTCTCCAGAACGCGCAGGTTCTTCTTCTGCTGAAGCAGCTCAAGAGCAGCTGGCTCATATGAAGGAGCGATGAGGACCTCTACAAACTGTTTGTTCTCATTGATATGCTCAACCAATTCGAGGGTAACCTCTGCATTGACGGCAATGATACCGCCAAAAGCGCTCTTCGGGTCGCAAGCAAATGCCTTGTCGTAAGCCGTGGCAACATCAGCGGCGGCTGCAGAACCGCAGGGATTCTGATGCTTCAAGATCACAACGGCGGGCTCGTCAAACTCGCGAGCGAGCGTCCAGCATGCGTCGGTGTCAAGGATGTTGTTGTAAGAGAGCTCCTTGCCGTTGAGCTGCTTGGCGTTAACCAAAGAATGCGGCGTAGCAAACTCGGGGACGCGATAGAACGCAGCGCTCTGGTGCGGGTTCTCGCCATAGCGAAGACCCTGCTGCTTAACAAGGTCAACAGAAAGCGCCTCGGGGAACTGCTCGTCTGCCTCACCCAGCTGGTTGCCAAGCCATGCAGCGATAGCGCCGTCGTAAGCATTGGTGGTCTGGAACACACGAAGAGCAAGCTGGGTACGCGTTGCAAGCGTGGTTGCGCCATCGTTTGCGCGCATTTCAGCAAGAATGTTTCCGTAGCTTGCAGGATCGGTGACAACGGCAACACTTGCAAAATTCTTAGCAGCAGAACGCAGCATAGAAGGGCCACCGATGTCGATGTTTTCAATGCAGGTACCGAAATCGGCTCCGGACTCTACCGTTTTCTCGAATGCATAGAGGTTCACGACCACCATGTCGATCATCTCGATGCCGTGCTCAGCGGCCTGAGCCATATGCTCGGGGTTATCGCGCTTAGCAAGAAGACCACCATGAACTGCCGGGTGAAGCGTCTTCACACGACCATCCATCATCTCCGGGAATTGGGTTACCTCATCGATGGGGGTAACGGGAATGCCCGCCTCCGCAATGACGCGAGCCGTGCCACCCGTAGAGATGATCTGCGCACCGAACTCTTCGGACAGAGCACGAGCGAATTCAACCACGCCCGTCTTGTCCGTTACCGACATAAGAACACGCTTTACCTTAGGATCTGCCACCTGGTACCGCCTTTCCGAATTGCCTGGCTATTGATATTCGTTACGTTCAGCATAGCAGCGCCAGCCAAACGCGAACCTTCGAAAGTGAAAATGCCCGCCCAGCGGGCGGTGCTGTTAGTTAGTTTGAAATACGTACCTTACGCGTTTCGGGGCAAACGCTTACCCGTCCTTCGGCAAGAAGCTGAATCACATGAGGATACAGCTCATGCTCAGCCGAATGAATACGCTCCTCAAGAGCCTCGATGGGTTCACCTTCACGAACCTCAACAGGCTGCTGAGCGATAATGGGGCCCTTATCATAATCGGCATTAGCGAAATGGACCGTAACGCCGGTTACCTTCACGCCGAAATTGTATGCATCCTCAATGGCGTGCGCACCTTTGAAAGAAGGAAGGAGCGCAGGATGAAGGTTTACTACCCTATCGGGAAAAGCGTTGAGGATTTCCGCGGTAACCATACGCATGTAACCGGCCATAACCACATATTCGGCACCAGCCACCTTCAGGGCGTCAGCGATACGCTGGTTAGCCGCCGAAGTGTCGGCATATGCCTCGCGATTCATCACCAAGACGGGAATGCCTGCCTTTTTGGCACGCTCGATGCCATAAGCATCAGGGCGAGAAGAAACAACCAAGCTGATTTTCGCACTGAGCGTGCCTTCTTCGATATGGTCGATAAGCGATTGGAGGTTAGAGCCACTACCGCTGATCAAAACGCCGATGTTCAACGGTTCTTGCACTTGAGCAGTCATGCCCTTCCTTTCGTTGCTACGCAAGGTGCCTAAAAGGCGCCTTTATCTCTCGCTGCCGCAATGAACAAGCTAATCGATGCCCGAAGTTGAAAGAGTATCCTTCGACGCACATCGACCAGCATCAACATAAAGCGCGATTGGCCGTTTGAACCAATCGCGCATGATAATTACCTACTCTTCAGCAGACGGATTGTCGGCAAAGAGCTTTTCCTGGTCAACATAGGCAACCTCGCCCGAACCAGGAATGATGCGACCGACAACGGTAGGCGTTTCGCCCTCGGCTTCCAGGATATCCATAACCTGGTCAACCTTGGAAGGATCTACAACGAGCACCATACCCAAGCCCATATTGAAGGTCTTCAGAGCTTCGTGCTCATCAAGATGAGCTGCACGGCACACGAACGGGATAACCGGAGGCATGCTCCAAGTTCCCACATGGAGCTCTGCGTCCATGTTTTCGGGAAGCGCACGATTCAGGTTCTCGGTAATGCCGCCACCCGTAATATGAGCCAGGGAGCGAACGGCACCAGGAAGCTGGCGCAGAACGGAACGAACAGGCTTCACGTAGATGCGAGTGGGCTCAAGCAGCGCGTCAAGCACACTCTGACCACCCAAAGACTCCTGAGGCATACGCAGCTCATAGAGTGTCTTGCCGTCGGTAACCACCTTGCGAACCAAAGAATAGCCGTTAGAGTGGATGCCGGAGGAAGCCAGGCCGATAAGCACATCGCCTTCCTGAACCTTGGCAGGATCGAGCATTTCGGGGCGATCTACCACGCCTACGCAGAAACCTGAAAGGTCATACTCATTGGGATCCATGACACCAGGGTGCTCGGCCATTTCGCCACCGATGAGGGCAGCGCCCGACATCTGGCAACCATCGGCAATGCCGGAAACGATTTCGGCAACTGCTTCGCTCTTAAGCTTTCCGATGGCGATGTAGTCAAGGAAGAACAGGGGTTCGGCGCCTGTTGCGAGGATGTCGTTCACGCACATGGCAACCAGGTCGATACCCACGGTGTCATGCTTGCCAGCGAGCTTAGCCAGCTGGATCTTAGTGCCAACGCCGTCGGTACCGGAAACCAAAATCGGATCTGCCATGTTCTTCGCCACGTTGATGGAGAACAAGCCGCCGAAGCCGCCGATATCGCCGCGAACCTCATCGCGGTACGTGCGATGAACCGCATCCTTGATGGCGTCTACCGCACGGGCGCCTTCCGCCGTATCTACTCCTGCTTCGGCATAGGTGGTAGCACCCTGAGCCGTCCAGCTGGGCCACTTAGTTTCATCGTTATCCATCGCGTTGACCTTAATGCGATCAGTCATAGCATCTCCTGGAACTCAAATCCCCTGTTCGGGGGCTTACAAACAACGTATTGCCATAATTCAGGCACTATGGCATGCCTTCGGGCTGGCCGCTAATCGAGCACTGCCTTCCCCTCGGGAAGAAAGCTCTTGGCTTTCATGGTATCAGGAATATCCACAGGGTATTCGCCGGTAAAGCAAGCGTCGCAGAAACCGGGATGTTCGCATTGAACTGCCTCGTGGAGGCCCTCGACCGAAATAAACGCAAGCGAATCGCAGCCGATGAAATCACACATTTCCTGATTGGTCATGTTTGCAGCGATAAGCTGATCCTGAGTGTCGGTATCAATACCATAGAAGCAAGGCCAACGGGTTTCAGGCGAGACAATACGCAGATGGACTTCCTTGGCACCTGCGCTTCGCAGCATATCAACCAGCTTCTTGGAGGTGTTGCCACGAACGATAGAGTCGTCGATAACCACCAAGCGCTGACCCGAAATCACAGACGGAAGCGGATTCAGCTTCAAGCGAATGCCGAGCTGGCGCATCTCGTCGGTAGGCTGAATGAACGTACGACCGACATAGCGGTTTTTAACGATGCCGTTGCAATAAGGGATACCGCTCTCCAAAGCGTAGCCCATAGCAGAAGGCAAACCAGAATCGGGAACGCCCACAACAAGGTCGGCATCAATCGGAGCCTCGCGCGCAAGGATGCGACCCATCTGGCGGCGGGCAACGTATACGCTCTGGCCGTCCATAACGGAGTCAGGACGAGCGAAATACACGTATTCGAAAATACAGCTAGCGCGCTTCTTGGGCTCGACACCCATCTCGGAGATCATGCCATCTTTGCCGAAGCGGATAATCTCACCAGGGGCAACTTCACGCATAAGCTCCGCACCCACAATATCAAGACCGCAGGTTTCGGAGGAAACAACCCATCCACGATTGTTAGGCAACTTGCCTACAACGAGGGGGCGAATGCCATTGGGGTCACGGAAGGCATAAAGATGGTCGGGGCTTGCCAGCAACATGGCGTAAGCGCCCTTGATCATTTTCATGGCCATGCGAATGCCTGCACGAAGGGAATTCGTGGTTTTGGTTACCTCGCCAATGATCTTCGCTGCCGCTTCCGAGTCGGTACCTGCACGCAGGTGAACACCGTAGTCGATGATTTTCGCCTTCAGATAGTTGGTGTTCACCAGCGTTCCGTTGTGAGCAAGCGCAATAAGTACTTCGTCAATTGCCGAGATATGGGGCTGTGCCGCTTCCCATGAATCGACACCGCCACTCGTAGAGTAACGAACATGGCCAATGGCCAAATCGCCCTTCAACGCAGAAAGGTCGCCTTCAGTAAATGCCTGGGTTACCAAACCCAAATCCTTGGAAGCCATAATGGTGGCACCATCGCCAACGGCAATGCCAGCAGATTCCTGGCCACGGTGCTGCAGCGCCTGCAGACCGAAGCAGGTCATGCGCGCCACATCTTCACCAGGTGCGTAAATGCCGAAAACACCGCACTCTTCTTCCATTCTGTCGGGGCGCTCTCCGGGAAACACCGACATGCTCATCTATGCAGCCTCCTCATATTTGCGATCCATGACCGCGTCCTGACTTGACGAAAGACCGGTTGTTCCCGAGGTGCTCGAGCTCAGGTAAGGGTCGTTTGCTGCCGTGGTTTCCACTACAGCGGCAAACAGCACCGCACGGCCGTCGTTTTGCGAATATTCACAGGTAGAAAACAGCACTGACTGCTTGATATCGGTAGCGGTCAGCGTGTCCCCCTTCTGGCTTACCACGCTGCGGTTAAGCTTGTCCTGCACGTATGCCTGATAGCTTGCATCGTTGGCAAACGACGTCTGAACGATAGCGTCGCTGCCCGTTGTCTTTACCAAAGCAAACGTTTTAAGACGATAATTGCCCTGTGGGGTTAGCACGTAGATATCACGATGCGAATCGAACGTATCCTGATCTTCGAAATCGGCCAAAGAAGCAAACATCGAACCATCGTTCATATGGTGGCCGTATAGTGCATTGTTCTGATCGGACAAATCGCTGGCATTGGAGGCATCCAGAAAAATGGTGCCAGCCGAAGCAAGCCACCCAGTAGATCCGTCAAAGGCCTTATGCAGGTACTCCTGATTATCGGACCCCTGAACCACGGGATAATTGATAGGCGTACCAGGCACGTATACCCACGCTACGATATCGGGGTTGATAGCACGCAAACCATCCCAATCAACCTTCAGGTCGGAAAGGGCAAGGTTGGCGTTATCGTCCACCTCTGCATATTCTTCCAGACCGTTGTAAGCATTTTGCTGCGCCCAATACTGATAACCGATAGCGCCCAAAGCTGCTAAAGCACCCACGAACACTACAATGGAAACGATGAACACCACGCGCCATATGCCGCCCTTTTTGCTTTGGCCTGCACGCGCAGCTGAACCATAGGAATCACGGCTGTACTGGGAAATGTCCTGGTTGGCAGTAGCCCCTTGGGAGCGATACGTGGCGGGCAGAGTGCCCTGGGGGCGTTGCGGGACAGCATGGGACCCCTGCGATGGACCGCGTCTGTTTGCGCCTTTTGGCATGAACCACCTTCACACATTTGGTTCTGAAACGAACTGCCATCGCAGCATGTAACGCAACGATGCAACTAATCCATAGTAACAAAAAGAAATCCCCTCCACCTAAATTTGAGGAAGGGATTTCATACGTTCTGCCAACAGGCGAAGAAAAGCAAGTGAGCGGGCCTAAGACCAACCCGAAGAAGCAGCTCGCAACATACCAAGCTCATCCACTTCGCCAAAACGCCGCACAATGCCGAAGCCGACCCCATGCCAAAGCGGAATCGCGGCAGCAAGCGCGACTCGAGGCGAAGCTAAAACAGCCCAAGGCGCTTTTCGATGGCCTCGTTGATGATACGCAACGCCTTCACGCGAGCGTAATACTTATCGTCGCTTTCCAAGATAATCCAAGGTGCGTTGTGCGTGGAGGTAAGGCGGAACATGTCGTCTACCGCTGCACGATACTGGGGATACTTGTCGCGGTTGCGCCAATCCTCTGCGGTGATCTTCCAGCTTTTCGCAGGATTGTTTTCGCGCGCCTCAAAACGCTGAAGCTGCGTTTCGGGGGAAATGTCCACCCAGAACTTGAGCAAGATGGCACCCCAGTCGACCATGTCACGCTCAAACTCGTTGATTTCCTCGTATGCACGGCTCCACTGGTCGGTGCTGGCAAAACCCTCCACGCGCTCAACCAACACACGTCCGTACCAACTGCGGTCGTAAATACCTACGTGGCCCGCCTTCGGCAAGCGCGTCCAATAGCGCCACAGATGAGGATGCAGCAGTTCAGGCTTCGTAGGTGCCGGACTGGGGAAAATGGTGTAGGAACGCGCATCCAGTGCCTGCGCAACACGCTTGATGCTGCCACCCTTTCCGGCTGCATCCCAGCCTTCATACATGATCATCATGGGTACGCGCCTAATGTACATTTCCAACTCGATACGACGTAGGCGCTCTTGTTCGGCTTTCAACTGAAGTTTGTATTCGTCGTGCGTAAGCGCAAGCGAATGATCCACCTCGTCGAGCGAAGGTATATGCGCACTGGGAATGAAGCGCGTCATCGTGGGCGCATGGGCGCTCATCGCCGCAGCCTCATGCTCTGCCTGCAAGCGCAGAAGCTGATTCTCCTCATCGGTGCGCTCGCGTTCGTCTCCCGCTACCGAACCAGCAACAGCAGCAGCGGAGTTCTCCTTCGCTTTTGCTTCCGCCTCCAGGGCAGCACTGTTCTTCGGCCTGGAGAGCTCCCGTTCCAGGACGGTTACCAACGTCTGGGCAACGCTCAGGTTTACCCGGCGATGATCGGAGGCATCAAGCAGGATCCAGGGAGCGGCCTTGAAGTTGGAGCGCTTCAGCATCTCGTCGTAAACACGGTAAGACTGGCTATAGTGCTCGAGCTGTTCAAGGTCACTCTGCGTCACACGCCACTTGGTGGCGGGATCGCTGTACAAGCCCACCAAACGCTCGCGCTGGGTTTGCTCAGATATGTGCAAGAAGAATTTGATTACCAGGTAGCCATCGTTGCGCAGCTGCGTTTCGAAGTCTTCGATTGAGGGAAGCATGCGCGCCGTATGAGCCTCAACCGCAGCGCGTTCTTTCTTGGAAAGCTTTCCCTTCTTTGGGAGCATATTGATCACATGCTGCGCCGCTACTGAATACCAACCGCGGTCGTAGAACGTCATACTTCCACGCTGACCGAGCGCCTTCCAAAACTGCTGCATAACAGGGAAATAGCCCGTGGCGCCGAACTCTTCGTTCAATACGTTTTCGGCTTCTTCGCCTTCGAAATCTTCCGTAACGTACACGGAAGTGTCACGCGCATCCAGGTGATACAGCAAATCGGAGATTCGACTGCCCTTCCCGGCACCTTTCCATCCCTCGAACAGCACTACCACGCCAAGTTCCTGGCGCTTCGCTTCCTGCTGAAGCACAACCAACTTATTGATCAATTCTTTGAAGCGAACTTTATATTCCTTTTTGGATACCTTCTGAGAACCCAAACGAACCGTATCAAGCATCGCATAACTCCCCTCTACTCCATGCCGCGCCAGCCCCCACTGCGCCATTGCTTGCCTGCACGGCACGCAACGCCCCTGGCAAATGACAGAAAAATGTTAAATAACACGTTATAAGCGATGCTACCCCACTTCCCGATGCACGAATATAGTTAAATCAAATGATGTGTTCGAAAGCACCAGATTTAACAACAAGGAGCTATGAAATGTCCCGCTATGGCATTATCGATCTAGGTTCTAACACCATCCGACTCTGCATTTACGAGGTGTGTTGCGCCGCGCATGAACCCCTACGGAAGAAGGATATCGACACCCTGCTGAACTACAAAGTGATGGCAGGCCTCGCTTCACACGTCGAAGAGGGCGCCATGACCGAAGAAGGCATAAAGCGCGCCATTAAAACCATCAATACGCACCTGCGCCGCGCTTCGCACTTCAATTGCGACCGCATTGACATTTTCGCGACTGCCGTACTGCGAAACTGCTCCAATTCGCACAAGGCAACGGCCGCAATCGAAGAAGGCATTGGGCAGCGCATCTGCATCCTCTCCAACGAAGAAGAGGCACATCTTGGCTATTTGGGTGCAAAGCTCGACCAAGACCTCGAAGCGGGCACCATGGTCGATATCGGCGGCGGTTCCACCGAGCTCACCAGCATCAAAGGTGGCTTCGATCTTGCAAAGACCAGCATTCCACAGGGTTCGCTTTCGTCCTTCGCGAACTACGTTGCTGGGCTGATGCCCACTCAGAAGGAAGTCAATGCCATAACGCAGGCATTCCGCGAACTTGCAGACAAGGAAGAGGCGGACGTATACCACTGCACCCAGCTTTACGGCATTGGCGGCTCCATCCGATCTGCCGCAAAGCTCTATGGCGATCTGTGCAACAACGGCAACCGCTTCAATTACTTGTTGCCCGAACACATCGATGCCATCCTGAACCGCTACGCAGAAGACCCCAATGCCTTTGCCCATGAGGCTTTGCGCACTCTTCCCGACCGCATCCATACGCTTATTCCCGGCTGCGTCATCATCCGCGAAGCCTTCAAGCTGTGCGGTGGCGAGCGTTTAGACATCTGCAAGTATGGCGTGCGCGAGGGCTATTTGGCTGAACGTGTTCTAGTAAAACCCGTCAGTTTCGCCTAAAAACACCATCATCGCGGAGGAAAACCACAAGATATTGCGATTCGTTGCGCGATAAAAGGCCATCTTACCTGCGAAAAACCACTATTAACGATTACAATAATCCCTAGAGAATACTGGCGCATGTGCCATTAACCTGGGGAAAAGAATAGAGGGGAAATCATGGAAGCAAAACAGAATTCCAGTGTTGGTGTATCTGCTACCACGGAAACACATCCCAAGCATAAGAGCCATCACGTTCTGCCCTATATGCAAAACCGCGAGCTTTCTTGGCTCGAATTCAACAAGCGCGTACTCGATCAAGGCGAAGATCACAACGTTCCCCTGCTCGAACGCCTCACCTTCGTGTCCATCTTCTGCAGTAACCTGCAGGAGTTCTTCATGGTGCGCGTTGGCAGCCTTACCGATCTTTCTTTGGTAAACAAAGACCTGCGCGACAACAAAACGCAGATGACGCCCAACGAACAACTCCAGGCAATCTATGAGCGCTGCCACGAGCTGTACCCAGAAGAAGAACGCATCTACAACAAGATCATGGGCCAATTGGCCGAATGCGGCATTCGCCAGCTTCAGCCCGAAGACCTTTCGCCTGAACAGGCGGAGTACCTTCGCAAACACCTGAAAGAGCGCGTTGTTCCCTACCTTTCGCCGCAGATCATCAATTCACGTCACCCCTTCCCTCACCTGGAAAATGGCGCACTGTACGTTCTTGCGCGCCTGGTAAGCGACGAAGAAGCGGGCGAAAAGTCCAAATCAGCTGAAAGCAAGGGCAAGAAAAAGGGCAAGAACATTGGCGCCGACGATGCTACGTTCGGCCTTATTCCGCTGCCCCATCAGGCAAAGCGCGTAATTAAGCTGCCCGGCGAAGGCACTCAGTACATCCTTCTGGAAAACGCCATCAAAACCATTGTCGATGAAGTGTTCTCTATGTACACCACCAAGCGCGCAAGCGTTATCTGCGTAACGCGCAACGCCGACATCGATCCGAACGATGGCACCGAAGAAGATTTGGATTACGACTATCGTGAGCACATGAAGCGCATGCTGAAGAAGCGCGCACGTCTGGCTCCTGTCCGCCTGGAAACCGATACGCCCCTTTCCTCCGCTACGGAAAAGTTCCTTCTGAAGCGTCTGAACCTGAAGCCCTGCCAGAGCTATGTCACCAGCGTCCCACTCGACATGAGCTACGCCTGGGGTCTTTCCGGCATGATCGATTCCGAGCTTGCTCGCGACATCACCAACGAACCGTTCACGCCGCAATGGCCAGCATGCTTCGACAAGAAGCGACCCATCATGGAACAGGTAGCCGAGCGCGATGCTCTGCTTATGTATCCCTATGAAAGCATGGATCCATTCATCAACCTGCTCCGCGAAGCGGCAAACGACCCTTCGGTGTTCTCGATCAAGATCACGCTGTACCGCCTTGCCAGCCAGTCCCATCTGGCAGAAGCCTTGGTAACTGCAGCAGAAAACGGTAAGGAAGTTACCGCGCTGTTCGAGCTGCGCGCCCGCTTCGACGAGTCCAATAACATCGAATGGTCGCAGCGCTTTGAGCAGGCTGGCGCCAACGTCATCTACGGCTTCCACGACTTCAAGGTTCACTCGAAGATCTGCACCATCGCACGCCATACCGAAAACGGCATCCAGTACATTACCCAGCTGGGCACGGGCAACTACAACGAGAAAACCTCGAGACTCTACACCGACTTCAGTTTCATCACCACCGATGAAGGAATCGGCAAGGATGCCGCAGAGTTCTTCCGCAACATGAGCCTGGAAAACGCTTCCGACGGATACCAGAAGCTTTCGGTTGCTCCGCTGCAGATCAAGCCGATGATCCTTCATAAGATCGATGAGCAGATCGCGCTTGCTAAAAGCGGCAAGCCCAATGGCCTGTCGTTCAAAACCAATTCCATCACCGACAAGGACATCATCGACAAGATCGCCGAAGCTTCTCAGGCTGGCGTTAAAACCACGCTGTTCGTACGCGGCATTTCGTGTCTGGTTCCCGGCGTTGAGGGCTACACCGAAAACGTTGAGGTTGTTTCCATAGTCGGTCGCCTGCTGGAGCATAGCCGCATCTACGGATTCGGTCCGCGCGACAATCGCGAGCTCTACCTTTCCAGCGCCGACCTGATGACGCGCAACATGGAAAAGCGTGTAGAAATCGCTTGGCCCATCTACGATCCCGAGTTGAAGGAACGCGTTAACGAGTATCTGGATATCTCGCTTTCCGACACCGCCAAACTGCGCATGCTGAAGAACGACCTGGAATACACCCCGCTCGAATTCTTCTGCAGCGAAAACGCCGATGGCAGCACCGAATCGTTTGATTCTCAGGCTTACCTTATCCAAAAGGCACGCGATGACTATCGCCGCGCCAGCGAACTGCGCGAAGAAGAAGAGGCACGCCAAGCCGAGCTCGCACGAATCGAGCGCATGAAGGCAGCCGAGGAAGAGGAACGCAAAGCCCGCGAGGAAGCCGAAGCAAAGGAAGCCGCTGAGGAGGCATGCAGAAAAGCTGCAGCAGAAGCTGCGGAGCTGAAAGCGAAGGCCGAGGCAGAGGCAAAGGCGAAGGCTGAGGCAGAGGCTGAGCTTGCAGCCTTGAAGAAGGCCCAGGAAGAAGCCGAGGCAGCCGCACTGAAAGCGAAGGCTGAGGCAGAGGCAAAGGCAAGAGCTGAGGCAGAAGCAGAACTTGCTGCCCTGAAAAAAGCACAGCAAGAAGCCGAGGCTCAGCGAGTGGCCGCCGAAAAGGCCGCAGAGCAAGCCGAAATCAACATTCCTCGCGGCCTCGAGGAAATCGAGCCCGGTGTTGCAGGACCCGCCACCAAGGCCGCCAGGGTAAATGCCCAAAAGGTCGACGCCACACCCATCGAGCTTTCTCCTTCCCTGGAAAAGAAAGTCGAAGAAGCAGCAGATAAGGCAGCTATCCAGCTGGTGCCGAAGAAGCCCAGTCTGTGGCAGCGCATTAAATTCCTGTTTACGGGTAAGCTTGACTAGCAGCAAAGCCAGGGAACAGGCGAAGATGAATCTCTTCTAGATTCATCTTCCTAGAACGCGAAAGCCCTCTGATTCATTACGAATCAGAGGGCTTTGTTATTCGCACATACTAGTTGCTCCCAATGGCTTTTCTGCCATAACGGCATCGCCTGAGAAAGGCACGCGCCCGTATGCGCATCCATGCCCACTTCCCGAAATGGGATAAGCGGCATTATTGGTTGTTGCGCCTTCCGCGGTGGTTTTTCGCTCCCTGGGAACGCTTACGCTTTCCGGGCTTAGACGTTTGGCGAACACCAGAAGAACGCACGCCGGGCCTAAACGCTGCTGGCACTTCTTCGGTGCTCCGCTCGGAATTGCGTCGCTTGCCATTGCCGCCATTCGAACGATTTCGGTCGGAAGAGCGAATGGCATTCTTGCGCGAAGACTTCGCCTGCTGCTTCTTGTCCTGGCTACGGCCAGCACCCTGATTGCGCTTACCGTTACGACCGCGACCAGCCGAAGAGGAGCGAGAAGACTTTTCGTTGCCCTCAGATACTTCCCCGGACCTATCCTGGCTTGCTTCGCTGCTTGCCTGCGTCTGCCTCGATGCCGCCTTCTTCTCACGAGCCTTGCGACGCTTCTTCTTGGCCTTTTTGCCAGGCACCTTCGAAGCGGGAACTCGATCAGGATCAATGAATACAGGGTTTTCGCCCAGTTCAAGGCCTTCAGTGTCGTAGAGATCCACCGTTTTGCCCATCAAGGCCTCAATGTCGTTGAACTCATCGAAGTCTTGTTCGGTAACAAACGTGAGCGACCAGCCAACATCGCCACCGCGGCCCGTACGGCCAATACGATGGATGTAGTCGACAGGATCTTCAGGCACGTCGAAGTTGACGACGTAGTTAACATCGGCGATGTCGATTCCGCGAGCCAGCACATCAGTTGCAACCAGAACATCCACTTCACCGGCACTGAACGAACGCAGAGCACGCTCACGTTGGTTCTGGGTTCGGTCACCATGGATAACCGCACAGGTGATGTTCGCCTTTACCAAACGACGACGGCAAGCATCGGCGCGATGCTTGGTGCGCGTGAAAACGATTACGCGCTCGGATCCTGCCTTTTTCAGCACTTGAGCCAATAGCGCATTCTTCGCCTCCAAGGAAACAGGAAGTGCGTACTGCTCTACAGTGTCTGCCGTAGAAGTAACCGGCGCAACCTCGATACGAGCGGGCGTTTTCACCAAATCGGTGATGGAGCCAACCTTGCTCTCGTCGAGAGTCGCAGAGAACAACAGCGTCTGACGCTGTTCGGGAGTTGCAGCCACAATGGTGCGAATGGCGGGCAAAAAGCCCATATCGAGCATGCGGTCTGCTTCGTCAAGAACAAGAACCTGAACCTGGTCAAGCGAACAGGCACCCTGCTCCATCAAGTCGATCAAGCGGCCGGGAGTGGCGATAAGGATATCGCAGCCTTGCTTCAGGGCGTTGCGCTGAGGGCCATATCCCAAGCCACCCACAACCGTGACCGAAGAATGACCCGTATGCTTGGCAACGGTACGACAGACCGATTCGATCTGCTGCGCAAGCTCGCGGGTGGGCGTAACCACCAGAAGGTACGGACCGCACCCCAAGCTACGGCCACGGACACGGCGCTTTTCACCATGGGCCAGATTGTTCATAGTTGGCAAAAGGAATGCTGCCGTTTTGCCCGTACCCGTTTGTGCAGCAGCAAGCACGTCACGGCCTTCAAGCACTTGGGGAATTGCCCCCGCCTGAACGGGCGTTGGAGCCGTGTAGCCCAGTTCTTCTACCGCTCCCATAATCTCTTGGTTAAGCCCAAGAGCATCAAAGCTCGTGCATTCAGCTTCTTGAGCCATATCTTGCTTTTCCTGCGTTGCGTTTGCAGTCATAAATCACATTTCCATTCTTCAGCGCCGCATATGCAGAAAAGCACCGGACGCCACACATAAAAAATCCCCGCCATGGGCGAGGCTCAACAATCTTTTCAAGGATACCCTACGTTGCATGGATCCCAAAATAAGACGGGCGGGAGTTTTCATTCTCCCGCCCGTCTACACATATATGCAGATAATCAGCGTTACGGAAGCAGCAGCTGAGCAATCTGGACGGCATTGAGTGCCGCGCCCTTGCGAATCTGGTCGGCAACGTTCCAGAATGCCAAGCCGTTTTCAACGGAAGGATCCTTGCGCAAACGGCCAACGAACGCACCGTTGGTGCCAGCAAGAAGACCAGGCATGGGATATACGCTGTTAGCGGGATCGTCCATTACGGTAATGCCCGGAGCAGCCTCGAGTGCAGCACGAGCCTCTTCCACCGTTACCGGACCCTCGAACTCAACGTTGATGGATTCGCCATGGCAACGAAGAACAGGGACGCGAACGCAAGTTGCAGCAACCTGGATACCGTCATCACCCATGATTTTCTTGGTTTCGACGACCATCTTCCACTCTTCCTTGGTGGAATCATCTTCCAGGAACTTGTCGATATGGGGAATGCAGTTGAAGGCGATCTGGTGAGCAAAAGCATCGACGGTAAGCTCTTCGCCGTTCAAGAACTGCTGAGTCTGCGCATACAGCTCCTGCATTGCCTTAGCACCTGCGCCCGATGCAGCCTGATAGGTGGAAACAACCACGCGCTTGATGGGAGAAATATCATAGAGCGGCTTCAAGGCTGCAACCATCTGAATGGTGGAGCAGTTGGGGTTGGCGATAACGCCGTTATGCCAAGCAACGTCTTGGGGGTTAACCTCGGGAACAACCAACGGCACGTCTTCGTCCATGCGGAAAGCGCTGGAATTGTCGATCATTACAGCACCAGCGTCTACGACAGCCTGACGCATTTCCTTGGAAACGCCTGCACCTGCGCTGAATAGCGCGATGTCAACGCCCTGGAAAGATTCGGGGGTCATTTCCTGAACAGTAAGTTCACCTGCAGGAACCTGGCCGCAGCCCTTAAAAGGAAGCTTCTTACCCGCAGAACGCTTTGAGGCAAGTGCACGAATCTCACTTGCGGGAAAATCGAGATCATGAAGAACCTCGAGGAATTCGTTGCCAACAGCGCCCGTGGCGCCCGCTACAGCAACAACCGGATTTGCGGGGATTTCCTTCGTCCAAGTCATTGAAGCTCCTTTGCATCGTGTACTTGGGGAACCATGATACTACTCACCTATAGTTGCACTGCATAAACTTAACATTTGGCGCAAAATGTTGCCTTGAACGGGTTGCAGGGAGCGAATTGCGGTCCAGCTCAAGAACGGTTAGTAATCAAAATAGTCGTGAGCCTCACGCAAAACGGGGCTTTCGTCTTCCCTATCGGCAAAAAAACCGCTGATGATAAGCTTATAGCGAATTTATACATTACAATGTATTTGTCCAAAAACTGTTACCCCCAATCGAGAGGATCTATAATGTTCTGCCCTCAATGCGGTAAAGAAAATGTTGACGGAGCACAGTTCTGCGTTCAGTGTGGCAATGCCCTAAAGCAGGCTGACGCAGCCCCCGCCGCTCAGCCTCAGCAGCAAACGGCAAGCGCTCCCGTTCCGCCGCCCGCACCTAGCCAGCAGCCCCAACAGCCTCAGCAGCCTGTATATCAGCAGCCTGCAGTACCTGTTCAGCCTCAGCCTGTTCCCGCTCAGGCAGCAACCTACCCTATGACCAAGCAGGATGAAACCCTCCGTTTGATCAACTTCATTTTGTGCATCCTGAGCTGTATCGCCATTTGCTGGGCGGTTATTCCGCTGGCATGGACAATCCCCATGACTGTGCACAGCTGGGGTATCTACAAGGGCACCAAGCCCAACACCACTGCCTTTGGTGTATGCACCCTGATCTTTGTTAACATCATTGGCGGCATCCTGCTCCTTATCTCCAACAAGGATGACAAGTAAACAAACACTTAGCCGCAAACTAAACGAGCCCCATCCAAACGGATGGGGCTCGTTGCTTTTAGTGGGAATATAGGGACAGGTCCCGGTTTCCCGCCTAAGAAAAAAGGCCTCGCTTGCAGCAAAACGCGCAAGCGAGGCCATGCTTCTGTGCCCTATAGCTAGGTGGGAAAACGGGACCCGCCCCTACCGGGCTATCGGCCCTTCGCCATCTTTGCGGCGATTTCCTCGGGGGAAAGCTGGGTTTCCTCGAAGATGGTATCGGAGTCCAAGCCAAATGCAGTATGCAGGCAACGCACTGCTGCATCTACCTGGCTGCCTTCAACCACGATGGAGATACGGATGGGGCTGGTGGAGATCATCAGGATGTTGATGTGATTTTCAGCCAACGCGCCGAACGCCTTAGCGGCAACACCGGGGGCAGACTTCATACCCGTGCCCACCAGGGAAACCTTGGCGATGTTTTCGTCCATCAGAGCGGTAGCGCCGAACTTCTTAACCAGGGTATCAACAGCTTCCAGAGCTTGTTCTTTCTGAGAGCCAGGGAAGGTGAAGGAAATGTTCGCCTTACCATCGCTTGTGGTGTTCTGGATGATCATGTCAACCGAAACATTGTTGCCCGCAAGGATAGAGAACAGCTGGGCTGCCATGCCAACTTCATCGGGAAGGCCACGCAGCGTGATCTTCATTTCGGACGTATCGTGTGCAATGCCGGAAATTACTGCCTGTTCCATGGAAGGAACAACCTCCTCGATAAGCGTTCCCTCTGCATCAGAGAAAGCAGAGCGGGAATGGATTACAACATGGTATTTACGAGCGAATTCCACAGCGCGCGACTGCAGAACACCAGCACCGCCGCTGGAAAGCTCAAGCATATCGTCGTATGAAATACGGTTGAGTTTCTTGGCGCGGGGGCAAACGCGCGGATCGGCTGTGTAAATGCCTTCTACATCGGAATAAATCTCGCACACATCGGCACCAATGCCACAGGCAAGGGCAACTGCCGTGGTGTCAGAACCGCCGCGGCCAAGCGTAGTGATATCGCCTTCGGTTGAAATGCCCTGGAAGCCGGCAACAACCACAATTGCGCCCGTATCAAGAGCACCGCGAATTCGGTCAGCATTGATGTCTTCGATTTTCGCGCTTGAGAAAACATCGTCAGTAGTAATGCCGGCCTGCCATCCGGTGAAGCTGATTGAATTGTAGCCCAGTGCCTGAATAGCCATGGCCAAAAGCGACATGCTTACCTGCTCGCCCGTGGAGAGCAACATATCCATTTCGCGTTTGGAAGGATGATCGTTCAATGCAGCGGCAAGACCCACCAGTTCATCGGTGGTTTTGCCCATTGCAGAAACTACGGCAACAACGTCGTTGCCTTCCTGCTTCATGGCAATAAGACGCTTTGCCACATTTTTGATTCGTTCTGGGGAGGCAACCGAAGTGCCGCCAAACTTTGAAACTATAAGTGCCATCGTCTTCTTTCCTCGTATGGGATAACTCTTACATATTACCAAAAGCACCTAGCGGGAAACCCTGTCACAAAAGATTAGAAGCAAACAGGAAACAAAACGGCACGCATGCTCGGGAAACGGCGGTCGGCACCCGCTAAAGCACTCAATTCGCTCCGAACGAGACATTGAAAGCAGACCCCCGAACCACCACTACGATCCGGGAGAATGAGGCGGGACGATTCAGCAATTGACCAAGCCCCAAGCCAAACAAACGCCGCGCCCAAAATGAACAAAGCCCTTCGATTCATCTACGAACCGAAGGGCTTTGCCTAAATGCTCATAAGCCTTGAGTTAGCGCTAGGCGTACTTCACCATGATCATGCTCATCTTGTTGGCAACCGCTTCACACTGGTCGACGCAATCTTCCATTGCCTCGAACAAGCGTGTCCATACGGAAACGCGCAACGGATTGTCGCGTTCCTTGACGTACAGTTCGCGAATGATGCTCAGGAACAGCGCATCGGCTTCGTCTTCGATATCGTTCACGCGAACCAGCAAGGAATTAAGCTTCTCAGATGCCTTCTTGCAGTTGCGGAAGTCGACCATAGCTTCGCTTAACGCTTCACAGGCACGAACGATGAGCTTAGAGAATTTCTTGGCATCTTCATGCATGAAGTGAACATCGAACATATAGAAGTTCTGGATAACCTCTTCAGTCATATCGATGATCTCGTCAAGGCTTTCCGTCATGGCAATGATATCTTCACGGTCGAGCGGCGTCACGAAATCGGGAAGCAATGCTTCGAATACGCTATGGCACACGCCGTCGGCTTCGCGTTCGATAGCATGAGCGCGAGGCAGTTCCTTTTCAAGCTCTGCTGCCGACTCGAAATCATGCACGATTTCCTTTAGCAGCTTCGCTTCTTTAACGCATAAAGCCGCCTGAGCCTCAAATGCATCGTAATAATCGAACTTCTTCTTTTTCCTTTTTTTACCGATTCCGGCCATGACCCCTCCAAGGTCCAATGCCGCGGAAAGCCGCAGCAGTCCCATCCGCTGTATGCTTATGCGCCAAAAGCGCGCAGCGCAAGTTTAACAGTAGTAGGCAAACACGCGCCTCTGTTCATCGCCAATTGTTGTCAAAGAGTTATGACCCGTCAGAACCAGCGTTTCATCAGGCAGCTGCGAAAGCTTGCGCAACGATGCGCGCATCTGCTTAGCATTACCGCCCGGGAAATCGGTTCGACCGATAGAGGCGCAGAACAACGTGTCTCCCGCAATAAGAACATTAGCGCCATCAAGGTACTTGCCCGAATCTGATTCAAGGAACAGGCAGATTCCGCCCGGCGTATGGCCAGGCGTGGCGATAACACGCCATACCATGTTGCCCAAACGCAGCTTATCGCCATCCTTCAAAAGATGGTCAACCTTGCATGACTTGGTGGGAGGGAACTCCCCTGCTGGCTGATTCTCGATAACAGGAGCATCAATTGCCGAAGCATACACAGGAGCGTTCGTCATAGCCTTCAAATCAGCAAGGGCGCTGGTATGGTCGGCATGATGGTGCGTTACCACGATGGCGTCGAGCTTTTTGCCGCCCAATGCCGCAACGATGGCGGAAGCGTTATCGGACGGATCTACCACGAAGGTGGTTGTGTCGTCGGAAATAATGAAAGTGTTGTTTTCAATGGGGCCCAGCACCAGATACTTGATATCAACGGCAGCGCCCGTTACGCGGAACGTACGTCCGTCTCTTTTTACTGAAAGCTTCATTGCCAAAACCTTTCTAAAACAGTTACTTGGAAGATGCTGTGCCAGGCATCATACGATGGGCATCAAACACACCATCCACCGCACGAAGCTTCGAAAGAATGCGTTCGATAACCGCCGTATCGGAAACCTGGAACAAGAAACGCATTTCAACCATACCGTCGCGATGCGTATTCGTATTAACGGAAAGAACGTTGGCACCGTGCTCGGACAGCACCGAGGCAACGTCCATGAGAAGATTCAAGCGATCAAGTGCCTCAACGAAAATCTGCACATTGAACGAAGTGTCGCCCGAGGGGCCATCTTCTTCCCAGAACACTTCGATGATGCGCTCGGGGTGCTGTTTGAGCGCAGCAGCATTGGGGCAATCGTCGCGATGGACCGAAACGCCGCGGCCGCGGGTAACAAAGCCCACGATCTTATCGCCGGGAACGGGGTTACAGCAACGGGAAAGACGTACCAGAACATCGTCGATACCACGAACCACCACACCGTTCGAGGAATGGGTTTCGTGCTTCTTCGGACGCTTAACGCTCGTGAGCATAGGCGGCATCTTGCCCGTAGACGAAGCCGATGCTCCCATAAGGGGCTTCGAAGCGTCTTCGGTGCCGTTGTCTACCAACAGCTTCAGCATACGGTTGGCCACATGCATCGGCGCTTCTTTACCAGTGCCGATGTTCACCAACATATCGTCGGCGTCTTTGTAGCCCATAGCTTCGGCAACTTCGCGCATTGCACGCATGCTCTGAGCGCTTGAAATGCCAAAGCCATGCTTGCGCATTTCACGCATAAGGATGTCGCGACCTTCTTGCAAGTCATCGGAGCGACTGATCTTGGCAAAGAAAGAACGGATTTTCGAACGAGCCGAAGGCGTCTTCACGATGTTCAGCCAGTCGCGGGAAGGCGTAGCGCTTTTCTGGGTCAGGATTTCCACACGGTCGCCCATCTGCAGCTTATAGGAAAGCGGCACAATGGAGCCATTGACCTTCGCGCCAACGCAGTGGTAGCCCACTTCCGTATGAATGGCGAAAGCGAAATCGACCGGAGTTGAACCAAAGCGCAAGCTCATGGCTTTGCCCTTAGGCGTAAAGACATACACCTCTTTCGGGTCGAGGTCAGTCTTGAGCGATTTCAGGAATTCGCGCGAGTCTTTGGTTTCGTCCTGCCAGTCAACCATTTCGCGCAGCCAGGCAATCTGCTTATCGAAAGCCGATTCGGCACCCTTGCCGCCCTTTTCCTTGTAACGCCAGTGCGCGGCAACACCGTATTCGCTCATGCGGTGCATTTCCTCGGTGCGGATCTGCACTTCAAGGGGCCTACCAGCCGGACCGATAACCGTAGTGTGCAAGCTCTGGTACATGTTGAACTTCGGCATGGCAATGTAGTCTTTGAAGCGCCCGGGCATCGGGTGCCACAAACTGTGAACTGCGCCCAACGCCGAATAGCAATCTTTCACCGAAGTGGTGATGATGCGCACGGCAATAAGGTCGTAGATCTCGGAAAAGCCTTTGCCCTTCTTCGACATCTTTTGATAGATGGAATACAGGTGCTTTGGGCGTCCCATGATCTGAGATCCCACGCCGATTTTGTCCATTTCGCCGTGAAGGATGGAAATAACCTTTTCCAAATACTCCTCGCGTTCGCGGCGCGTTTCGGCAACCATGCGGGACACCTGCTTGAACTTAGCGGGCTCCAAATAGAAGAACGCCAAGTCTTCCAATTCCCATTTGATGGAGCTGATGCCCAAGCGATGTGCAATGGGGGCATAGATTTCCAACGTTTCGCGCGCCTTGAAAATACGCCTATCTTCGCGAAGGGCCGAAAGCGTGCGCATATTATGCAAGCGGTCGGCGAGCTTGATAACGATGACGCGGATGTCCTTGCTCATGGCAACAAGCATCTTGCGAAACGTTTCAGCCTGCTCGTCGGAAAGCGTTTCCACCTCGATTTTGGTGATCTTGGTTACGCCGTCAACCAATTCGGCAACCGAATCGCCGAACATATCGGCCACCTGCTGCTTGGTGGCAACCGTATCCTCCACCGTGTCGTGCAGCAGGGCGGCAATAAGCGTTTCCACGTCCATGTGAAGGTCGGCCAAGATAATGGCAACCTCCACGGGATGGATTACGAATGCTTCGCCCGATTTACGTTTCTGGCCAGCATGCATTTCCTCGGCAAAGCGGAAGGCCTTTTCCAGCAAAGCCAATTCGTCTTTGTCCAAATAGGTGGAAGCCAAGCCCTCAAGCGCCTTGAAGCGCTCCTTCGGGTCGGAGCCAACTGGCGCCGAAGTGGCTGATTTGATGGTTGGATCAACAGTCGAAGCCACTAATCCAACCGGATGAAGTTCGTTGGCATCTGACATGGCTATCGTTCCTCCTGGGGACTCGTAGTGGGAAGCAAAGGGCGCCTTATGCGGCTCTGCAGTTCTTCCGCAGAGCTGGAAAGCACCCAATCCTTGAAGGTCGCGAACGATTCGCGCTCGTCCATGCCTTCGCGATAGCGCACGCTATCGTCCAGCTCGACCTTACCCTTATAGTCTACGACATTGATGCTTCGTTCTTTACCCGAAACCCCTGCGCAACCTTGAGTTTTGATAAGCCCTAATTCCTCGAACACCGAAATGCCACATTCCACTTGCGAAGCGGTGATAACGGCACCCAACAAACGGGAGGAGCTCTTCGCCGCACCTTCCACATCGAGGGAAAAGAAGCCTTGCCCGTGCTGACGCTGAAGGGTACGGAGCCCTCGATAAATTTGCGCCATTCCATCATGGGTAGGAGCAGCATCGTCCAAGATGCCGGCGTTGAGCTGCGCATCGCCCCTGCCGAACAGCAAATGGATCTGCGCTGGCTGGCCATCGCGACCAGCACGACCCGCCATCTGGTTGAACTCAACCTCGCTAAAAGGCAGGTGGTACAGGACCACATGGCGAACGCCTGGGATATCAACCCCTTCACCAAAGGCAGAAGTTGCCACCAGCACCTGCAAGCCGCCTTCGCGGAACAACGATTCAACACGTTCGCGCTCGGAGCGAGAAAGACCAGCGTTATAAAAGCCAATCAGCGAGGCAATATGGGGTTCCTGCTTGCGAAGGCTTCGGGTTAGCGCAATGGTTTCCATGCGTGAATTAACGTAGATCAGAGTCTTTTCGCCCTGCGCTACCAGGTTAACCAAATAGCGCTCACGCTTCTTCATGTTGCGCTGATCGACCACTGCAAGGTTGGCGCGCTCGTGCTCATCTACCACCACGCATTCGGGTGGTATGCGGAATGCTTCGCGAATGCACTGTTCCACTTCGCCGTTTGCCGTGGCGGTTACCGCAAGCACCTGGGGCGACCCCAATGCCGCAATGGATTCGCCCAATCGAGCGTAGAAGGGACGAAAGCCCGCCTTCGAGGTTCCCACGTGATGGGCTTCGTCGATTACCGCAAAACCAATAGACCCGGTAGCAGCAAAATCGGCCGCATGGAAGGCCAGGTATTCGGGCGTGGTGAGCACGATGTCGACTTCATGAGCGGCAAGACCCGCCATAACCGCCGCACGCTCTTCCGGCGTAGAAGCGCCCGTAAGCACTTCAGACCGAATGCCAAACGAACCGAGCGTTCTGTCCAGATGGAACGACTGGTCAGCAACAAGAGCACGCAAGGGGTACACGAACAAGCTTGCCTTACCGCGAGCAAGGGCCTGCTCAACGGCATGGATATGGAAAATGAGCGATTTGCCGCGCCCCGTGCCCATGATGGCAAAGGCGGAATTGCCTGCATCGAGAACATCCAAGGTGCGCTGCTGCGAATCGTGCAGCTGGGCTTCGTCCAAAAACGCACCTACCAATGCGGCACGAAAACCAGAAGGATCGGCCTTGGCGTATTCCTGCCACATATGGCGATCAGATTCTGGAGCGATAAGGCTGGTTGCATCTTCGCCTTGGGCTTCGTCTTCTTCAGCGGCAACCAAGCCTGAAACGAATTCCTTGTCTTCGCCCAAGCACGTTTCAAGCGCGCTGCAGGGCGTAAGGGGCTTGAGCGAAGAGATAACCGCCTTGACCGAACGGCGCCCACGCCAGCTGTCTATCTGCAGCTCGAACACCGCGTCGAGCGCGCATCCGCAGCCCAGCAGCCCAGAGATATCCGGGCAATGGAACATGATGCTGGAAAGAGAGTTCACACCGTCGGTGAGCGTACAGGAAAGGTGCGTTTTATCGGCACCCACTGCCCTGCCCCCGGAAATAACCACGCCATGCGCCAGAAAATGAGGGCTGGGGTTTTCCTGCCCAAACGGAGCGAGCAAATCGAGCTTTGCCACGTTTTCCAGCGTAAGCTCGGAAAGATCCAAACTGGCGTCCACTTCAATACGAGGAATGAATTCTTCGGGAGGAAGCTTGTCCATGTAGGCACATAAGCGCTCCGAAAACTCGGGGAGCTTAGAAGCGGGCAGCGTAACGCCCACGGCAGCATGGTGTCCGCCGAAACGCGTAAGGATGTCCTGGCACGATGAAACCGCTTCGAACAGGTTGACGTCACCGACGCTACGGCCAGAACCGTGAGCTTCGTCCCCTTCGATGGTGAACAAAATGGAAGGAACGCCATAACGGTTGGTGAGGCGCGAGGCCACAATGCCCTTAACGCCCTCATGCCAGCCCTCGCCAGCAACCACCAAGGCACGCTGGCCTTTGAAGATGCGTTCTGCCTGTTCAGAAGCAACTTCAGCAAGCTCCGCTTCGATAGTGCGGCGCTGGGTGTTCACGTTTTCCAATTCGGCGGAAAGGTGGCACGCTTCAGCGAAATCGTCGCACATCAGCAAGTCGAGCGCCAACTGGGCATTGCCCATGCGTCCGGCCGCGTTCAAGCGGGGAATGATGGTAAAGCTCAAGCTCGAAGAAGAAACGGGGTTATCGGCGAAACCTGATTCTCCCAAAAGCGCCGCAATGCAAGGACGCGGGTTTTCGTTGATCATGCGCACGCCAGCACCCACCATGGCGCGATTCTGACTGCGCATGGGCATAAGGTCGGCCACGGTGCCCAACGTTGCCAAGTCGATAAGCTCACGCCAGAGGTTGGGCTTGCCGAAGCGCGAACCAACTGCCTGCACTACTTTCAACGCCACACCGGCGCCCGCAAGAATGGAGCTGGGATTGTCGTCGCATTTAGGATCGACCACCGGCACGCCTTCGGGAACCAAATCGGCAGGCTCGTGATGGTCGGTGATGACCACATCGATGCCACGCTCTTTGAGGATTTCCACTTCATTCTTGGCGGCAATACCATTGTCTACCGTAACCACCAGGTTCGGATTGCAGGCAGACGCCCTGTCGATGGCGGCTTTCGAGAGGCCGTAGCCCTCTTCGAAACGCAACGGGATAAATGGGGTAACACGCGCGCCGCATTCACGCAGACCACGCGTCATGATGGTGGTTGCCGAAACACCATCAAGGTCGAAATCGCCGAACACCAAAATGTGCTCTTCATTTTTAATGGCAGCCTCGATGCGATTCACCGCAGCTTCCATGTTTTCTATTTCATAAGGATTCGCCCAATCCCTTTCAAGCGAGGGATTCAAGAACTCCTGAGCCTTTTCAACCGTGTCGAACCCACGCGCCACCAGCGTAGCGGCAATAAACTGCGGCAGATCCAATTCGGCTGCAAGGCGCGACGCCACAGCCAAATTGGCCGCAGCAAGATTGATGCGCGCACTCATAACAATACCTACTAACTTTTTTCTTTCTCAAAAGGCATTGTATAAGAAAGGCGCGCTACCCATACAGGTAACGCGCCGATGGTTCCAAGGCGTTGACGAAAGGGCAGCCCAATGTGCCAAGCCCGCCAACGAATACGAGCTCAATTCATGCGCAGCCTCCGAAAGGGTCACTGCGCCAGCGGCTACATCGACACCGTACGCTCGCGAATAGCTGCGATATGCGCACAGCAGGCCGAACAAGTTGGCGCTAGATAGAATGAAAGCCAGCCGTCTCTTTAGAATGCAGACTCGTAGATAACGCGCGCGTCTTCCAAGGTGATCTTCTTAAAGCCGCCAAACACTTCGCCCTTGTTTGCCTTCAAAGTTGCCAAAAACGAATCAATGTTTTCAGGCTTCAAGCCGAATTCGCCCAGCTTGGTAGGCATACCCAATTCAGCAAAGAACGCTTGCAGCTCATCGATGGCAGCCGTGACTGCATCTTCCACAGCTTCTTCTGTTTCGTCTACCGGTTCAATGCCAAATACCAAATCGGCAAACGCGAGGAAACGATTGGGGTCTTCGCGCCACACGAAACGCATCCACGCCGGCATCATAACAGCCAAACCAGCACCGTGGGTAATCGAGGTGTCGAATGCGGACAGCTGATGCTCCAGGGCATGGCTTTCCCACCCGCCGGCACGGCTCGTAGGCACGGCGTTAAGACCGCAGCCCGCAAGATCGTTGTGAGCAAGCGTACCCGACCACATGATGTTGGCACGAGCCTCGTAATTCTCGGGTTCGGCAATTGCCACCGGAGCCTGGTTGATAAGCGTACGGATAATGCCCGTAGCAATGTTATCGGTAACCTCGGAAGACCCTGTGCCGCTGAAGAAGCGCTCGCATATATGGGCAATCATGTCGGTTACGCCCGCTGCCGTCTGGTAGGCGGGCAGGGTAAAAGTAAGCTCGGGATCCAGGAACGAAACCTTAGGACGGATAAGATCGGAATTCACGCCGAATTTCGCGTCGATGCTATCGTTCGAAATAACGCACGAGCTGGAACCCTCCGAACCCGCAGCGGGAATGGTAAGCACGCACATAAGCGGCAATGCCTGCTCGATGACTGCCTTCTTGGCGAAGAAATCCCACACGTCACCATCATGGAACACGCCGAACGCAATAGCCTTCGCACAGTCGATCGTGCTGCCACCACCAACGGGAAGCACCAGGTCGACATCATTTTCTCGAGCTACAGCAATGCCCTCACGTACAGAGGCCACTTCGGGGTTGGGACGCACACCCGAAAGCTCAACGAATTCGATGCCCGCCTTTGCAAGCGATTCCTTTACGCGCGCCAAGGTTCCCGTGCGCACCACCGATCCGCCACCATACACAAGCAGAGCACGCTTGTAACCGAGCTCAGCAACGTGCTGCCCCACCGCATCGGTGACACCACGCCCGAACACGAATCGGGTTGGAGAGTAAAACTCGAAATCGTTCATGGAACGTCCTTTCGTCGCTTCTTTAAGGCTGTCTAATCAGCAAAAACTGAGCGAAAGGCAGCAAGAAACCGCCCTCTATGCCCGTATTATACGGAGCTTATCCAGGATTTGCGCACCCTTGGAAGCTAGCGGCGCATACAAGGGAACAAGGAAAACAGCCAACCTTCCGAAGGGGCAAAAGGCCATGCAGGCTAACGGATTCCCATAACGAAAAGCTCGAACAGGGAAACAACTACCAGGAAGGCGAAGTTATATGCCTCAAAGCGAGCGATAAACTTGCCGTTGCTACCCAGCCCCGACTTCTGATACTGCCGAAGGGTAATGAGCGTTGCCAAGGAGGAAATGGGCGTACCTACTGCGCCCACGTTGGTGCCAAGGGCAATGCCCGCCCAGTCGTTCGAGAAATGGCTGATCAGAATTGCACTGGGCACATTGCTGATAATCTGGCTGCTGACAAGCGAGGTCGCGAATGCGCCACAAGCATCCAAAACGGTGCTAAAGAAGTCGGAAATGGCGGGGATCTGAGCAATGTTCCCGCTAAAAATGAAGAAGCAGACAAATGTCATCACCAAGGCGTAATCGGTCTTTGCGAATACCCTTCTGTCGGTAATGGCAAGAACAACGATGATAACGGTCATGCCCATCAAAAACGGCGCCGCACCAACCGTCATTGCTATGCAGAGTGCAAACAAAACAACGTATATTGCAACGCGCGGCTTAGACACCTGAATGCTTTCGGGTTTTCGGTAATGGAACTCCGCCTTCTTCACAAAGCAGCAACAAACAAGAATGAGCGCCACTGACAAAACAAGCGGAGGAGTCATAGCCGCAACGAAATCACCGAAGCTAACCCCGAACACTGTGTACAGATACAAATTGTGGGGCTTGCTGAATGGCAGCAGCATTCCGCCAAAATTGGCGGTAAGGGTGATGGCGATGAAAGCGAACGGGATCTCCGATTCGCGGTTAACCGATTTCAGAAGCACCAAAGCAAGGGGTAAGACAGCAATCAGTGTCATGTCGTTAGACAAAATCATCGAACAGCCGAGCGTAATCAGCACCAAGGCAATTACCAAGGTTCGCGTGCTGGTTACATGCTGCACCAAGGAATGGGCAACGAATTCAAGCAGCCCTGAAGAATCGATGGCGGCAATTACTGCAAGAATGCTGAATAGGCAGGCCAGGGTATGCCAGTTGAAATAATCAAGATACGCAATAGAGGGAGGAACGAAGAACATCGTTACCAGAGCCGCCACCGCCGAAACCACCAGCAAAGGATTATGGGCAAGCGCCCGCTCCGCAGCGCGTTCCGCCGAGCGCGCTCGCATGCCCTCAAGATGGATGCCGTGATGCTTTACGTCTAAATCTTCAATATGTTCGCTCGGGAGTTTCATGTAGCAATTGTACGCCCAGCCAGCCTGTAAAATGAGGGGTCTAATCAGCGGAATTGTCCCATTGAAATGGTGTTACGGAACACGGTGTGCCGCCTTCCGCCTATTGTTCCCCGCCTTCTGGCCCCTCCCCTTCAAGGATGGCAATAGCCTTTGCGTATTTCTCTGCGCGACGTTGGTCTTTTTCGGTAATGCGCGGAAGCCTGGACAGGTCGCTGTTGTGGCGCAAATCGGCAAGCTTCACCGCACGAGCAAGCGGATTCGGCTTAAGGGAGCGAACATATTCGAGGTACGGCACCGATTCATCGTGGGTAAGCAGTTTCAGTGCCTCGACAACTTCGGGTGCTACGCCCCTTCCCCGAAGATCGGCAAACGTAAGCGGGGTGTCTTCGACCACATCATGCAACCACGCTACAGCTTTCGCGGCATCGCCTTGCACGACAGATGCAACATGAGCAGGATGCTCTATGTAGGGCTTTCCCGCTTTGTCCACCTGGCCTTTATGGGCCGCAAGCGCAATTGACTGCGCCAATTCGCTTTGACTGCGAGCCATGGTTTCCTCCTAATAAAAAAGCAGCGGTCCAAACCCGCTGCTTAGATTGAACCGCTATTCGGGCTTTGCCGGACTGCCGAACGCGCCTGCGCAATGAGGGCAACGTGTGGCACCCTCCTTGACTTCCTCCAAGCAAAACGGGCAAGCAGGAGCAGGCTTTTCTTCTTCCTTTTCCTTCTTGGCAATCTTGTCGCCAAGATCCTGCGCCTTGTTCACTGCTTTTACGAGCAGGAATACGACGAAGGCAACAATAAGGAAGTTGATGCAGGCGCTGATAAATGCACCGAAGTCGATTTCGGTACCAGGTACAACCAGGCCAGAAACAGCATCTGCACCGCCACCTGCGACAACAGAAATGAGTGGGTTGATGATGTTTGTGGTAAGCGCCGTGACAATAGACGTGAATGCGCCACCAATGATAACGGCAACAGCCAGATCCATAACGTTACCGCGGTTGATGAACTCTTTGAATTCATTCAGGAACTTCTCCACGGTGGTTTCCTTTCCAATGGGACCTATAAAACCTGCGCAACCGAAGCTGCCATCTATATACAGGAAAGGCATACGAAAGACGTTTGCTTAATTTGCTCATCTTACTAAACACCAAGATACATTGCATAGAAAGGTCTTTTATCAGGTTGATTGCCATTGCCAATAAAACGGACTGCGATAAACTCAATCGCCTGCAACAAACAGGGCAAAGGCGCTCGCCGCTCTGCGCCCAGATAGGCAGCATTCCGCCCACGGACGGTTCTGCTTCGCACCAATAAAAAATAAGGTAAAGGGACTAATGAGGAGATAAACCCTTTATATTTATAGGGTACATAATGCCCGTAATCAGCGCATAGCGCATACATATCCAGGAATCAAATCGTTACCACTACATACGGTGAACTCCAGAAGGGGAAACTGGAGCACCTCGGGCTCGCCGTTCTTTAAAAAGGAGGAAAAGAAACATGGCACTAGAAAAACTTAGGAGCAGCATCACGCGCGCAGTAGCGCTATGCGCCGTCGCGGCGTTGGCGTTGGGCATATGCCTTCCTACGTCTACCGCATTCGCAGCTGAACCTACCGCCGAAACGGACCAGGCATCCGCACTGCAGCAAAACACCAAAACCGCAACAGAACTTGACGAAAACCTCGAAACGAACGTTACCCTTTCGTTCCCCGGCAAGCGCGAGGCGGAGCCGGCTGATGTTGTGTTCGTTCTTGATAAGTCGGGCGCTTCCGCGCAAATGGATATTTACAACCAGGCCAAAGAATTCTTGGGGCAAATTAGCCAGAAGGCCCAGGCCGATGGCCTGGATATCAAAGTCGGCGTGGTCCTCTTCAACAAGATGGGCAACGTGCAGCAGCCGTTGACCGACGTCGTTACAGGCTATGACAACATTCTTACTGCAATGAACTCCAGCGTTCACTCCGGCACCAACATGGATGCTGGTCTTCTTGCCGCTAAGAGCATTCTCGACGCGGATACCGCCGTTAAGGCTGAAAACAAGCACGTAATCCTGATCAGCGACGGTGCAACCTACCTCTTCTGCAAGAACGGCGACTATACCACTCCGTACACCAGGTCATTTGGCAAAGTAGATGGCGGCAGGGATATGTTGGGCGGTGTTTGGGAGTGGCAGTCCCGCGAATACCACACCGATAACGCCTGGAAGAAATTCTCCGATGGCTCCAACTTCATTTTCTCTCAGGCCATGACCAGCCCTCAGAAGCTGGCTGAGTACCTTGCCTACTACAAGAACCAGTACCAGAATTCTGACAAAAACTGGGCTCAGTACGACTATGAGTACACTACCGAAGCCGCAAATAATGGAACCACGAACCCCATCCCCCTCGATGTGAATGCGCCGTGCAATAACGATATCGCGTACATCAACGCAGACGGTACCTTCCAGGCAATGGCAAACGCCGGCTACGACATGAACGTCTACTTCAAGAACGAGGCCGACTTCGATGGCTCGAACTTCCTGAAATATCTCGCCAGGAATACGAATAGCGGCGAGCTCGATACGGACTTCGACAAACTCAAGGCTAAGCTCGTGGACAAGGTTGCTGCTGGCTCGACCGTTGTGGACACCGTTGGAAGCAACTTTGACTTCATTAACGACCCTGCCAAGATCAGCCTGACCGTCAACGACGAAAAGCTTGCTGCCGAAAAGATTGACGACACCACGTACGGCTTTGGCAAGAAAGCGGATGGAACGTACCGCTTCACTTTGAGCTACAAAAATGCCGAATCCGAGACGCTCACCCTCACGCTGAACGAAGCAGCAACGCCCAGCAAGCCCGTTGTGTTCGAGTACAGCGAACGTTTAGTTAATGTACCCACCGAAGCTGGCACCCACAGCCTAAAGGTCAACGAAAGCGCAACCCTGTACCCTGTTGATGGCAACGGCACCAAGGGCGAAGCAAGCAGCTTCCCAGTTCCTGAGGTTACCTACACCGTTAACGCCCCCGAGCCAACTCCGGAACCTAGCGACGAGAACCCTTCCGCCACCACCGATGAGGCAAAGGCAGATAAACCTGAGCAGGCAAGCGTTTCTGCCAAGACAGGCGATTCCACGTTTGCGATTGGGGTTGCCGCTCTTGCGATTGCCGGCGCAAGCGCCTGCTTGATTGCAGCAGCCGCAAAGCGTCGCTGCCGTTAAGGCGCCTGGGCAATTCCAGCCCCTTAAGGCCAGGAACCAACACAAGCAATGCCGTAGCGTTTTCTATTTCGCTACGGCATTGCTGTTTTATCGCTAGATTATTCCGCTGCGCCTCGGAGGGCAGCCAGGATGCCTGGCCATTTCAGACAATAGGCACCAACGCTGGACAATCCAATGCATCGTCGATTCCCCGAGCAAAGACGCATTTGAGCCTGTGTTGCTCGCAGTGGTTGCCCCAACCTTGCAGCAATTGCCAAGCTGCTATTCCCGAGGTACATTCCAAGATCGGGGATTTTCGAGGCCGAACACAGCGGCACGGGAATAACGGGATTACGAAAAGAAGATCGAAAATAGCAGCAGAGCAAGCACGAATGCCGTAACTGATTTGGTGAAGGTGATAAGGTCGTCGTTCGGCTCGGGGTTAGGGTTTTGCCACCCCCAGCTTCCCGCAATATGCGATTGGGCATGATTTACCGTGGAGCTCATCAAATACTTCGTGAACTGGAAAATGCCGTATATCAGCAGGGCAAGAATAATGATGGTAACCATGGCTATCGTTTCCTTCCGTTGTGCGTTTATGCTTCGTTTTATTAACGACAACGATACGGAATTCGCAATTTCCAGGTGTACAAAATAGTTCCCAGGGTATTCCGCGGAACAGCTGAAACCGAGCGCAAAAAAACAAAAGGGAGCCATTTTACAGGCTCCCTTTTATAGCCACGACATGGGGATGATGGCTTCGGCAGTATAACACGGCAAACGGTAAATCGGAACGCTGGCCCTTTGTTTTGAAGAATCATATCTACAGTGGGCGTGCAGACCGCCTCTTCCTTGACAACCCACCGAGCCCAAGCCATATCGCTCCAGGCAACCCGCCAATTGCCGCTCCGAGTTCGGCTTGAGGAAGACGGCTGCGTCGTCGGTTGGTCTGTACCGCAAAACCCCGATTTGTCGGGGAA
>JAUNWY010000015.1 GCA_030540085.1 Eggerthella sp. | reverse complement strand
CGTAGCGGGCGGTTTACTTGGCGCGGCTACGCGCGCGCCAGACTGAAGTCATTAACAAAAAAGGTTCGCCATTGGCGAACCTTTAATACATAAGCTGGCGGGATGTACGGGACTCGAACCCGCGACCTCCGACGTGACAGGCCGGCGCTCTAACCAACTGAGCTAACACCCCATGTGCGACAGCGATAGATAGTATACAGGAACGGAATCATCGCGCAAGAACCTTTTTAAAAAAGTTTTCTCAAATAAGAAAACAAATCGTCCCTCATGAACTTACGCCGTCCAAGAAAAGCCAATCCCTCTGTAACGTCCTATACGAAACAGCCAAAACGAATCAAAGGCTAGCCGACGGATAAACAGTGTTACAGGCGCTTGCCCTTGTTCCTGCGACCTGGTTTTAGAGATTTCCATGCAACTTTAGCTGCCGACTTGGCAACGGGCGCGGCGGCATCCAGAGCAACCACGGCTGCTTTCTTCGCCTTTGGCGCCACGGCGGCAACAACCGTTTTCACCGCTGGTTTGCTGGCAACGGTTTCCGCGGCTTCAGCGGCCACGGAAGTGGTTTTTCCAACTAGCGCAGCCAAACCAGCAACATCGCCGCCGCCTTCGAAATACTCGATTGCCGCATGACCGATGGCTTGGGTGCCCACATAGCCCATGGTTCCCTTTACCGCCCAGCCAAGCGCCGGGATGGCACCCGCAAGCTGACGGGAAACCCCACGGAATACAAAGCCCCCAGCAATAACGCCAGCAATCTCCTTCACCCTATCGGCACTCAAGGGATGTCCGTAGGCAGCTGCGATCTGCAATACCATCTTTGCTTGGTTTGCGGTCATGATGGGCATATCAGCGCCAGGAACGAAGACAACGACCCCAACACCAGCATTCTGCAGAGAAGTAGTGCGAATCGATTCATATGCCAAGGGGCGGCGTACGAACGGATAGGCAATAGAGAAGGCCAAGCGCTTTTCTGAATCGGCGCGAACAATCCATGTGCCGATTTCATCGGCAAGCGTTCCGCGAAGCTCATCGCTTAGGGCTTCGCCTCCATCAAGCGAAATCAGATCTTCGTCGGGAATAGCATATCCGGCCTTCATCGCAGCGCTACGAACCACTTCTGCGTTTTCGGCAACAACCAGAACGGGCGTTCCCTGCTCGCGGAACCCAGCTGCGATCCTCCCGACATCAGGGTTCGAGCCTGCAGCGATAACCGCAATGTCACTCGCAACACGCACATCGGGTGTTTGGGTGGGGAAATAGCTCACCATAACGCGAGAATTCGCAAATTCGCTATTGAAGCCCGATCGAACGAACACTTGAAATTCCGGCGTTGCCGACTCGTCGATAAGGATATTTGCGGAAACCGAAACAGAGCACGCTTTATCGATATCGATTGCTGCCGTCAACAAAGCGGGAATATCAATTGGAAGTTTCATGCGATCCCCTTTCGCGTTAGCGTCCGCTATGAACCCAAACAGAGTTTATCAAACCCAGCATCACGAAGTTCACAACCATAAACGATGAGCCGTAACTGATGAACGGCAACGGAATACCCGTAATAGGCATGAGACCGCAGTCCATGCCGATATTTTCAAGGATCTGAAAGAGCCACATGCCAACAATGCATATAACGATGATGGTGCCGAAAAGATCGCTGGCACCACGTGCAACGTGTACCGAGGTGACAATCAGGCCGATATAGAATGCGAGCAAAACGAGCGCGCCCACAAAACCAAACTCTTCAGCCAAGATGCAGAAGACGAAGTCGGTTGGCGCCTCGGGCAAAAAGCCCATGGACGATTGGGTTGCTTGCATAAAGCCCTTGCCCAACAGTCCGCCGCTGCCAATAGCAATCTTCGCCTGCTGCGAATTATAGCCATCGCCCGAAGTGTCGTACGTAGAGTCGGAGAACACCATCAAACGCGACTTTTGGTAGTCCTTCAGAAGCACATCGTGACCAGCGATTTGGTCGGCAATGGGGTCGATGATCAAGATTGCAGCGCATAGGGGAATAACGGCAAGAACCGTTCCCACTAGAAAGCGCCAATCGGCACCACCGATAATCAGAGCAAAGGCGGCAATAACCAAATACACCAAGCCTGTGCCGAAGTCGGGCTGAGTCATTACGCAAACGAAGGGCACCGCCATGATGCCAAGCGCCTTCAGATACTCACGCAGGTCGTTAAGGCGACCACCGTAGCGCGCCATAACTGAAGCAGCCAACAACACCATAGTGATCTTCGCGAATTCGCCTGGCTGAATCTGAGTACCTATGTTGATCCAGGAGCGACCACCGTTAACTTCTACGCCAATACCTGGCAAATGAGGCGAAAGGAGCAAGACAACATTGATGATCAGAAACAACGTGGTATAGCCGGAAAGGGCGTGGTAATCCATGCGCGTGATAAGCACAAACAAGACCATACCCACCGCAACGCCTGAAAGCTGACGGGCAAAGCTGTAGTCGGCATCGGCAGATGTAGCCGAAAACTGAACGATAAGGCCATATCCAACCAGTAAAAGAGCAAACAGGCAGAACGAAGGGTTTACATACTTGAACCTACGAGGGCGCGTAGCGCGAGCCACTGCAGGATCCTGCATGCGCAAAGAGCTGATCTCGTTAATTTGAGCCACCAACGCTCACCTCCGTTGCTGCAATTGTGTTCATATCTTCTTCCAAAGTACCCGCCGCAGACTGAATTGCGGCATCCATGATTTGGCCCGCCAAAGGAGCAGCAACAGAACCGCCCGAGCCGCCTTCCTCGAGGCACACGCACATTGCAAACTGCGGATTGTCGTAAGGAGCATAGCAGGAGAACCACGCCATATCTTCCTTGCCAGCAACCTCGGCAGTACCGGTCTTTGCCGCTGCAGACCAAGAATACTTATTGAATTCGGCAGAAACGGTTTCGTTTTCCGTAGCCACACCACGCAAAGCATCGCGCACAATATTAAGATTTGCCTCTGTTACCTGGGGCGCCGTATCTTCTATCGTGTCATAGGAGAGCACCGTATCGCCCAGCGAATTGCGCGCCTCCTTCAGCAGATGCGGACGTAAAAGCTTTCCCGTTGCAACCGCACCATAAGCACGAACCACCTGAATGGGCGTAACCAGAACATAGCCCTGGCCGATAACCATGTTCGACATATCGCCAGGCAGCCACTGAGCCTCTTCGGGGACGTCTTTGAAATATTCCTTTTTCCATGCAGGCGTAGGGATACGGCCCTCCGCTTCACCGGAAAGGTCGATCTTTGTAGCAGCCGAATAGCCGAATTCCTTAACGAAATCCTGCATTGCCTCATCACCGATGGAAGCACGGGCATCATAGAAGCTCTTTGCGATTTCGTAGAACACGACGTCGCAGGAAACAACGATACCTTCGCGCAGGCCCAGCCATCCATGACCCGACTTCTGCCAACACTTCTGCGGGAAGCTGTCGCCAAAACCCGTCCAGGTGCCCTGACAGTCCCAGACGCGAGATGTATCCGCAAATCCATAGGTCAAACCAGCCAGGCTGGTAAAAGCCTTGAAACACGATGCCGCAGGGTATGTACCTGCGATAACGCGATTCATCAACGGATAATGGGACTCCTCGGTTTGGTAGGCGTCCCACATGTCTTGGGAAATGCCGCCAATAAAATGCTCCGGTGCATAGGTTGGATAGTTCGAAAGCGCCACGATGCCGCCCGTATTCACATCCATCACAACGCATGATGCCGCAGTACCGGTTCCATGGCGCACCGCATCCTGAAGCACACGGTCAGCCACGTGCTGAACCTTGGCGTCGATGGTCAGGTATACATCGTTGCCCTTGCTCGGGGCGGTTTCTCCTACCACCTGCTGAACCACACCAGCGGCATTTGTTACCAAAACACGCTGACCATGGTCACCGGCAAGCAGCGAATCGTAGGTTTGTTCGATACCGCTTTTGCCTACGGCATCACCAGACTGGATATCACGGCCCTCGGCGGCATTCTTCAAGTCGTCTTCGGAAGCGGTACCCGTATAACCCAAGGCATGCGCTGCCATCGCCCCATAGGGATAGGTTCGAGTGGTGCGAATCTGTGTGCTGACGCCGGGAAAGGCATCGCGATGTTCGGAAATATACGCGATATCGCGCAGCTTCACATCACTTGCCACCACTCGTTGGCTTTGAGCGCCCGAAGAAGAATCAAGAATACGAGAACGCACCACTTCGTAGGGAATTCCCAGAAGTGAAGAGAGGCGCAAGATCACATCAGGGTTCTTTGCAACATCCGCATCGGCAAGAACGGTTTGTACCTGGCGGTTTGCAACCATAGCAATGCCATTTGCATCGTAGATGACGCCACGGGGAGCCGGCGTATTTACCGTAGTGTAGAGGTTAGCATCTGCCTCTTCGCTATAACTGGCAGCCTCAATGATCTGCAAGCCGAAAAGCTTAGCGGTGAGCGCACCAAAAATGCCCAATGCAATGACGCCAACCGCAGTGAAGCGATTACGCAAGCCCTCGCCCGCAGCAACACCGCTGCCCATAGAGGGGCCGCTCGGCGCAGCGCTATGCGTGGTCTTTGGTGTTTCTGCGGCAATGCCAACCGACGTTACCGAGCGCACTCGCATACGGTCGGCAGCCCTCGAATGAGCAGAATTGGCACGCACACGGAACACGACAGCGAGGATAACGCCCAATACAACAAGGGCGGCAAAAGTAGTGAGAATAGCGGAAAGCACGTGTTCCCCCTATCCTTAGCGGAATCGGCCCGAGGTAGGAACCTGCCATGCTTCATTGGAAGGCTGGGCAAATGGCAAGCGGCGCATGATAACAAAGAGCAAAGCCGCGATCAAAGAGTTCAAGATTGTAGCAGGGATCACGCGCTGAGCGAAGATCTCGAAGAACGACCCTTGATAGCCAAAAATCAAGAGGGCAATAGCGAATAGTAGTTCGAATACCAGGAGCGTTGCCGCCAGGGCGATAAGAGGCATAGCCAAAGAAGTATCGTCCAGCACCTCGAACACACGCGAAAGGCAGAACACCGCAATAAGCAAAAGCAACGGCGTAAGACCTACTGGCGTATGGGTAAGAAGGTCGGCGATAAGGCCAAGCACGAACGCATAAACATACGTGGTATCGGGTCGGCGCATGATGGAGAGCACCAAAACGAACGAAACGATAAAACTCGGCACCGTAGAAAACACCGTAAGAATCGGTGCGAATACCACCTGGATTACTACGATAACCGCAGAAAAGATAAGAGGAAGCATCCAATCACGCATGGGCGTTATTCACCATCCTCGGAAGAAGAGTTAGAAGAAGATTTCTTCTTGGAATCGGAGCTAGAAGAATCGCCCGACTTCGAAGAGTCATCGGAGCTCGAGCTGGCATTTGCATCGCTGCTTGAGCTTTTGCCCAAAAGGGCATCAGGGCCAACCGCTTGAACTATGGCGTTGGCGGCATTGGTATCGCTAGAAGCGGCACCATCATTGCTCATACCCAAAACGACCAGAACTTCACTGATATTGCTAAACGATGAGTTAGGCGAAATAACAATGGTGCGGGTTGCGTCGCCCTGTCGCTGCTCGACCTTGGAGACCACGCCTACAACCAACCCACGGAAATAGCCTCCGCCAAGACCCGTGGTAATAACCGCCTCGCCTTCTTTTACCTCGGTGCTCTCATCAACGCCCTGAAGATACAACACGCCTTCCACCGATCCAGAAAGAATGCCTTCGGCGCGAGAGCTCTGCAGCATCACAGCAACGCCGCTTTGGGCATCGTTGAGCAATCGTACTTCAGATGTATAGGTTGAGCAGGAAACCACCTGGCCAACCACTCCCGTAGATCCCATGACGGGCAATCCTGGCTTCACGCCAGATGCAGTACCGACGTCGATGGTGATAATACGATTGTAGGAATCAGAAGAATAGCCCGTTACATGGGCGGCAACCGAAGAGAATCCGTACACATCATGAATGCCGATAAGCGCTTCGAGGCGCGAGGCTTCCTGGCGATATTCTTCAAGCTCGACCACCATCTGGGAAAGCTGCGCGTTGCTTTCCTTCAGCTGGCTCATGGTTTGGCCATCGGCCGTAAGGTCTTCCAACGAAGCTGAAGCAGAGGCGGCAAGCGAGCCAGCGGCCGTCCCTGCAGAAGACAGGGGCGAAGAAACCGCTGATGTGGTATTTTGCAGAGAATGCAGAGCGCCTTCGTCTCCCTCACGGGAATAGACGATGACAAGGACGAGAGAGACCACCAGCAAGATGATCAGCAACCCCGTCCCTTCAAGTTGGCCGCCGAATGGGATCTTTTTTTCGTTCAAATTCAGGGCCATATCGTAAAAGGATCTCCTATTTCGATCTCATAAGAATCTGCTTGAGTGCCGTAGGGGTTTCAAGAACCTTCAAGCAACCCGAAACAACATTGGTGAGCGCCGTTTCGCTGGTCCAGACCGGAATCTCAAGCTGCTGCGAAAGATAGCGATCCAGACCGGCGAGCAAACCGCCGCCGCCCGTAAGCAGAATACCGTTGGAAATGATATCAGAGGCCAAGTCGGGGTTGGTCTTCTTAAACGTTTCCTTGATATGCACAACCATTTCGTCGATAGGAGCCTGCAGCGCATCACGCACATCTTCCGACTGAATGGTAACTTCCTTGGGCTGCTCGGTAAGCACGTCCTGACCAGAGATGATCATGTCGCGTTCACGACCGTCTTCAAAGGGCAGAATGGATCCAATCTTAATCTTGATAACCTCTGCTGTGCGTTCACCGATCTTGATTCCAAGAAGATCACGCAAATGAACCGCAATAGCTTCATCAAGACGATTGCCGGCAAGACGCAGAGAAGAAGAGGTTACGATACCGCCCAAAGAAATGACGGCAACTTCGGTGGTGCCACCGCCGATGTCGACAACCATCGAACCGGTAGGCTCGGTTACGGGCAGATCGGCACCCATGGCAGCAGCCATAGGCTCTTCGATAAGGTACGCCTGGCGAGCGCCTGCCTGAATGGTAGCCTCGAAAACAGCGCGCTTCTCTACAGAAGTGGCACCGCAAGGAATGCATACCACGATACGCGGCTTTGGCTGCCAAGGGTAACGACGCGGAGCTGCTTTGTTGATGAATGCGGAGATCATAGCCTCCGTCACGTCATAGTCTGCGATAACGCCATCGTGCAGAGGATGCTCTGCGGAAAAGGTGTCTGGCGTATGGTTGATCATGTTCTTTGCTTCATGACCAACGGCAAGAACGCGGTGGGTGCTGCGCTCGATGGCAACAACAGAAGGCTCGTTGATAACGATGCCCTGCCCCGTGATGGCTACGAGAGTATTGGCAGTGCCAAGGTCGATAGCCATGTCGTACGAAGACGACGAGGTGGCGTTCTGTATGAAATCAAGGAAAGACATTAATCGTCCTTAAACAGTATTGTGCAATCGTAAGAACAGATTCTATCACACAGCATAAATACACGTGCAGAAACCGTGAAGGAGGGAAAACAGGGACAGGTACCAGATTCCCACTT
>JAUNWY010000001.1:27479-322057 GCA_030540085.1 Eggerthella sp. | reverse complement strand
GGTGCCGCCCTTTGCGGGCGCCCCCTCGTCAGAAGGCTTAGCTATAATACCCCGCCCTGGCCGCTTTGCAAGCGTTTTCCCCGACTTTTTTCGATTGCAAGGCAACTGTTTTGAATAACCCCAGGTCAGGGCGTTTCGGGCGTTCTCAATTTCTTCACATTGTTGGCAATTGGGCTTCCTCAATGAATTTAAGCGCCTTTCTTAAACATTCTTTTAGCTTCGAATTCCCCCTATTCAATCCTTTGGTAATTAGCCCCATTCTTTGCTTATTCAGGGATATTGCTTACTTTTTGAGCGTTCAAACATCTTGCCCATAGCTCGGCAACTCCTTTTTCAGGCGTCTTTTGCTTTTAGCCTCCATAAGGTCATCAAATTACCGGGCTCCTTCTCTTCAGTTTTGCGCGAATGATGGGGCGATTCGTTAGAGGACGAACTCTCGACGCATTTCTCTACTTCCCTGTCGGGCCACACATGCAACGTCTATATATATAGAAAGGGAGCCGCATTATTGCGACTCCCTTAATACCTATATATAGGTTGGTATTTAGTTGCAAACCTTGCCCGGGTTCAGGATGTAGTTCGGGTCGAACACGCGCTTAATGCCCGCCATGAGACCAATAGCCGTGTCGCCTACGGAATCATGCAAGTATTCCTTCTTTGCGTGACCAATGCCATGCTCGCCGGATACCTGGCCATTGAGCTCGGTGCACTTTTCGTAGCTTTCCTTCATAACCTTCTGGGACTTCTCCAAGAACACGTCCTGATCTACGCCGTTTGCGGAAGCGTAAATATGAAGGTTGCCGTCGCCAGCATGACCGAAGGAACGAATGCCAACGCCGTACTTTTCGCCGATCTGATGCACGTGCTCCAGGAATTCAGCAACCTTGTCTACGGGAACAACCACGTCCATTTCGTCGAGATGCTCGGTGTCGGCCTCGATTACCGTAAGGAATGCGCTGCGGGCAGCCCATACGGCACGCTTGTCGTCAGGATGGGAAAGAACCAGCGTGTTGAATGCGCCAAGCTCGTCGCCGATTTCTGCCAGCGTTTCCGCACGCTGGAAGATTTCGTCCTGGTCGTTGCCATCAAGGGTTACCAGGATATACGCACCAACTTCATGGCCATCTACGTTGGTAGGAATGATCTTGTTGCCGGTGTAGTCAGCGGAAGAGTCGACGATGTCGCGCTCCATGAATTCGATGGACTGCGGATCGAGACCAGCGAGCTTGATCTTCGGAACAGCGCTAATGGCGGTTTCGAGATCCTCGAAGGGGAGGATGAAGCTGATGTCTTCCTTCGGAACGGGGATAAGCTTAAGGGTGAGTTCGGTGATAACGCCCAGCGTGCCCTCGGATCCGATCATCAGGTGAAGAAGGCTGTAGCCAGAGCTGGTCTTGGAAACCGCACGACCGATTTCCATGATTTCGCCCGTGGGGAGAACCACGGTCATTGCCAGCACGTAATCACGCGTGGTGCCGTACTTAACAGCGCGCATGCCGCCAGCGTTGGTGCTTACGTTACCGCCCAAAGAACCGGTTTTCTCGCCAGGATCAGGGGGATACATAAGATCATGCTCGAGGGCGTCTGCGGCCAGATCGCACAGGCGAACACCGGGCTGAACGCGGACGAACAGGTTGTTCATGTCGTACTCGAGGATTTCATTCATGTGCATGGTACACAATACGACGCCGCCCTGCAGCGGGGTGCTACCGCCAACCAGGCCAGTGCCCGCACCGCGAACCGTAACGGGAATCTTGTTCTCGTTGCACAGCTTCATGATGGCAGCAACCTCTTCGGTGTTGCTGGGGAAGCAAACGGCCTCGGGCATCTTAGTGCCGTAGATGGGCATTTCATCGTGAGAGTAATCCTCGCTGATGTTTTCGCCAACGTGGCAATCTTCCTCGCCGACGATAGCCTGGAGCTGGCTGATCAATTCGGGAGTGAGTTCGTTGTACTCAGTCATGCTAACTTTTCGCTCCTGTGGACGTTGGATAATACTGGTTTACCGCGTTGACACTAGCGCTCATCGCACTTCCACGAAAGGGAGGCAACGCACATCCCTGACGAAAGGCATCCAGGCGCGGTCAATGGCGAACGCATGCAGAACGCCCCGTGCTCGCATTCGCAACGAGCCCAGAACGCAGCAAATAGCGCTTAATCGGCTTCGGTTGCGCTAAGGAATTCGCCAATTACTTCCTTGCGCAGCGCTTCTATCAGTTCAGTCTGCTTTCCCCCGACGGGCTTGCCGTCAATCTCGTGAGCATGCAAGCACAGATTGCTGGAGCTGGTGACCAATACCTCTTCGGCGGCAAACAGATCCTCCAAGTAATACGGCTCCTCATGCACAGCAATGCCCAGGCGATCACACGCCTGAATGAGGTGCTTGCGCGCAATGCCCGGCAAAATGAGGTTGTCGAGCGGCGCTGTATACAGCGCGCCATCCTTGACGATGTGCACATTGCTGTGCGCACATTCGGTAACGCGGCCACCTTCGCGATAGAACACCGTCTCCTGACAGCCGGCACGCTTGGCCTTCTCCGATGCCATAACCGAAGGAATAAGGTTGAGCGTCTTGATATTGCAATGGAAGAAGCGCGTATCGGGCTCAGTGATCAGCTTAATAGGCTCAATGCCATCGGAGATGGTGGCCGGCTTCAACATCACCCACAAGTTGCCGGGGCCCTCCGTGAACGCATGGTCGCGGATGCCCGTGCCACGCGTTACTTGGTAATAGACAAACTGGCTACCCGTATCTACCTCTTTCACCAATTTGTTCAGAAGATCTTTCAATTCCTGTTTGGTGCAGGGCATTTCAATTTCTAGAAGCTCAGCGCTGTTGAAGAAACGATCAATATGCTCGTCGATCGCAAATATCTTATAGTTGCGCGCTGGACCAGCGTCGTACACGCCATCGCCAAACCAATGAACGCGATCGTTCATTGGGATGCTCATTTCATTCAAGGGGCCGAATTTCCCGTTGTAGTAGCCCAAGTTTTCCACGTTGGAAACTCCTTCATTAATTAGTAGGCGATCACAAGACCAAGCTCACGCTTTGTCAATAAAAGCATTCGCGTCACGCTTTCCCACCCTACCACTTATGGGAGTTTCCAGCCGTATGTTTACAGGGCACAACAAGGATCGGCGATTCGCGCTAGCCCCCGCGCCATCATCCCGCTAGCAAAAGCGGTCCCAGAATGCTCCCATTCCAGGACCGTGACTAGGGGGGTTCTGATCCCTACGTGCACCGCCTTGCCCCCATCGGTCCGGAACCACAGCTAGGGGAAAGTTCGCTTGCCGATAACGCCCGGCAATGTCGCCGCTGCCAAGTGACTGGTACGGGTCGGTGGCGTCACTTGCCGACAGTACCCGGCAACACCCCTTTCAGCAAAGCAGCGTTCTGGGCGACTATCCCCCCCGCTTTTCCGCAGCGAGCATTGAGACAAGGGCGAGCCCTCGTTAAACGTTGGGGTGATCGACCGTGCCAACCGTGGGAATTGGCGTGGTGTCCTCCTCTTCCAAACGACCCTCATAGATCCAGTACTTGGTTCCCTTGGCAATCACGCCGGAAAGAACCAAAACCGCTATGCAGTTCGGAACAGCCATAAGAGCGTTGGAGATATCGGAGAGGTTCCACACCAAGTCGCCGCCGCCGATGCAACCCCAGAATACAAAGAGCAAGAACACCACCTGATAAGGGCGGATGCCCTTGGTGCCAAACAGGTACGTAATAGCACGATCGCCGTACTGAGACCAACCGAGCATGGTGGAATAGGTGAAGCACAAAAGGCCAACTACCAGTACCAAGGGGCCCAGCACCGGAATGCTCTCGAAGCAAGCCGTCGCCAAAGCGGCGCCACCAGAGAAGATTCCAACAGCAGTATCGATGGAAAGATCATTGCTTGCCAGCATGGTGTTGTTGTAGATAACGGCAAGATCGGGGTTAGCGAGCAGCGAGGTTACCAGCATCAAGCCAGTAATCAGGCAGATAACCACCGTGTCCCAGAACGTACCGGACATGGAAACCAGCGCCTGGCGAGCGGGATTCTTAGAGATTGCAGAAGCGGCAACCAGGGGAGCAGAACCCAAGCCAGATTCGTTGGAGAACAGGCCTCGCTTAAAGCCGTACTGAAGCGCCAGCATGATGCCCGAACCAACTGCACCACCAAAAGCGGCCTGACCGGTAAATGCGCAGGTAATGATGGTTACGATTGCGTCCCACAAATAAGCACCGTTCATGCCAATGATCACAAGGCAGCAGGCAACGTAGAAGATAGCCATGATGGGGACCAGCTTCTCGCACACCTTGGAAACCTTCTTCAAGCCACCGATGATAACGATGGCAACTAAAACGGTAACCACAATGCCAATAAGCCACGTGGGGATTTCGGAAGCGCCAGGAATCAAGCTTGAAGAGGTAAGAGCGCCCGCCAGGGAATTCGACTGAACCGAAGCGCCAATGCCGAAGGAAGCGATGGCGGTGAACAGAGCAAACAGCACAGCAAGGAACTTGCCCAATCCCTTGTGCTTGAAGCCGCGCTCCAACGCATACATAGCGCCACCAAGCATTCGGCCGTTGGCGTCCTTCACGCGGTATTTCATGGATATATAGGTTTCGGAATACTTGGTCGCAATACCGAAAACGCCGGTAAGCCACATCCAGAAGATAGCGCCCGGACCGCCGCACAAAAGACCCGTAGCAACGCCGACAATGTTTCCCGTTCCGATGGTTGCGGCAAGCGCTGTGGTAAGGGCACCGAACTGTGAGATATCGCCTTCGGCATAGGGGTCATTTTTAGAGACCGAGAGTTTAATCGCCGTAGGGATCTTCCTCTGGATAAAGCCAGTCCTGATAGTCATGAAAAGATGAGTGCCCAACAGCAACCAGATAAGGGCCCAACCCCACACAAAGCTATCGACTGCATCGACGCCAGCCGAGAAGGATTCGATAAATGCCTCCATGGCTACTTCCTTTCTACTCGTTTGACGTGGATAGGAAGTGCGCCCGTTAGTTCAGCAAACTTGCGAAGTGGCGGCTTCGCTATCTGCGCGAGATAACGAAGCCGCTGCTTCAGGGGGAATGAAAGCCTGCGGCATGCGCCTACACAGAGCGGCTCACTCCCACGTCAGGGGGAAAACGATTTTGAATAGTCGCAATCCTGCGTTACTTCTTTGTTACACAACGGGAAAAACTGGGCAAAATCGCCGCCCACGGACGATGAACGGCATTCATACGCCGTTCATCCTCGACGAGCGGGGCCGCAAACTAACTCACAGCTACACCAAAGGCAAAAAGAAAGGGCGCCTTCCCTTAAAAGAGAAGGCGCCCTTGAAGCAATCAGGTTATGCCCTATTCTTGGCCACCCAAGAATCGCTCGGCCTGGGCAACGATGTCGTCGCCGGCATTCAGCTCATGGCGGTTTTCGACCTTAGAGCAATACTGGCCTTCGCCATCGATATCAACCGTTACCGTTGCACCATCGTGAACGGTGCCGTTGATGATTTCGGTGGCAACGCGGTCGGTTACCTCACGCTGAATCAAGCGACGCAGCGGACGTGCTCCGTAGACGGGATCGTAACCGTCAATCGCAAGATGCTCCATAGCGGCAGGAGTAACCACCAAGTCGATACGACGATCGGCAAGACGCTCGCGCACGTCGGCCAACTGCAAACCGACGATAGGCTCCATTGCGGCAATGGAAAGCGGATTGAAGGTGATTACCTCATCGATGCGGTTCAGGAACTCGGGGCGGAAAGTATTACGCAGAGCATCGTTGATCTTGTTGTTCAGCTCAGCCAGGCGCTTTGCCGCAACCTCAACATCTGCGGTCATAAGGTCTTCCATGACCTTGCCCATGGAATTGCCAGACCCCTGATTCTGATCTTCGCCTGCGAATTCGCGAATCGACTGCGAACCGATGTTGGACGTCATGATGATAATGGCGTTCTTGAAGCTGACCACGCGGCCCTGGCCATCGGTGAGACGACCATCGTCCAAAACCTGAAGCAGGATATTGAACACATCGGGATGAGCCTTTTCAACCTCGTCCAGCAAAATCACGCTGTACGGCTTACGGCGTACCGCTTCAGTAAGCTGACCGCCCTCGTCGTAGCCCACATATCCCGGAGGCGCTCCGACCAAACGAGCAACCGAGTGCTTTTCCATATACTCGGACATATCGATACGAACCATAGCGCGCTCGGTGTCAAACAGATACTCGGCAAGAGCCTTGGCCAGTTCCGTTTTGCCAACACCGGTGGGACCCAAGAACAGGAAGCTGCCAATGGGACGGTTCGGATCGGAAAGGCCTGCACGGTTACGACGAATTGCGCCTGCCACAGCAGCCACGGCTTTATCCTGACCAACCACGCGTTCGCGAAGCTTGTCTTCCAGGTCAACCAGCTTGGCCATTTCACCCTGCATCATCTTGGTAACGGGAATGCCCGTCCACGTGGATACAACCTCGGCGATCTCGTCTTCGCCAACCTCTTCCTTGAGGATCGCGCCGTCCTGCTGGCGATTTTCCAGAACCTCTTCAGCCTGAGCAAGTTTCTGCTGCAGCGCAGGAATGGTACCATAGCGCAGCTCGGAAGCACGAGCCAGGTCGCCTTCGCGGGTGGCCTGCTCTTCTTCGATCTGGGCAGCCTCAATATCAGCCTTCAGGTTCTGAACGCTGACAATGACGTCCTTTTCGTTTTTCCAAAGCGCCTTCTGCGAATCCAGCGCTTCGCGGGCGGCAGAAATCTCCTTGCGGAGAGCCTCCAAGCGCTCGCGGCTCGGCTCATCCGTTTCCTTCATCAGAGCCTGCTCTTCGATCTGCATCTGAGTGAGCTTGCGCTCAGCCAGATCGACCTCTTCGGGCATGCTGTCGATTTCGATACGTAAACGACTTGCCGCCTCGTCCATCAGGTCGATTGCCTTGTCAGGCAGGAAACGATCGGTGATGTAGCGGTTGGAGAGTTCGGCTGCAGCAACCAGCGCGGAGTCCTTGATGCGGACGCCATGATGGATCTCGTACTTTTCCTTCAGGCCACGCAGAATCGCAATGGTGTCTTCGACTGTTGGCTCGCCCACCAGCACCGGCTGGAAACGACGCTCAAGCGCAGCATCCTTTTCGATGTACTTGCGGTATTCGTCGAGCGTAGTAGCACCGATGGCATGAAGCTCACCACGAGCCAAAGCGGGCTTCAGCATATTGCCCGCGTCCATGGAGCTATCGCCCGTGGAGCCGGCGCCCACAATGGTGTGCAACTCATCGATGAACAGGATAATCTGCCCGTCAGACTGCTTCACTTCGCGAAGAACAGCCTTCAGACGATCTTCGAATTCACCACGATACTTAGCGCCAGCGAGCATCGCAGGAAGGTCAAGCGCAATAAGCTCACGGTCTTTCAGGCTGGAGGGAACGTCGCCCGCAACGATGCGCTGGGCCAAGCCTTCAACGATTGCCGTTTTGCCCACGCCAGGCTCGCCAATAAGCACAGGGTTGTTCTTCGTACGACGGGAAAGAACCTGAACGGTACGACGAATTTCCTCGGAACGACCGATTACCGGATCGAGTTTGCCATCACGTGCCTGCTGAGTAAGGTTCTGGCCATACTGCTCCAGCACCTCGAACTCAGTTTTCGACTCCGCATCGGTTACGCGAGTGTCGCCGCGAAGATCTTGATAAGCCGCCTCGACTGTTTCACGTGTAACACCAGCATCGTTCAGGATGCGACCCGCCTGCCCCTTATCTTCAGAAAGGGCAATGAGCAGATGCTCGGTGGTGATGTAGTTGTCGTCCAACTTTCCGGCGATTTTCTCGGCGTTGTTCATCAGGGCATCGAATTCCCTTGAAGGGGCCACCATGCCCATAAAGGTTTGACCGCTTACCTTCGGCTGATGCTCCACCTCCGCATCGACGCGCTGCTTCAAGACGGCAGGGTCGGCGCCAATACGCGTAATGATGGCCTTCAGGTTATTCTCGTCCGCAGAAAGGATGGCATCTAGCAGATGAAGCGGCTCTGTGGTGGCTGCTTCATGCTTAGACGCAATGTCCATTGCAGATTTAAACGCCTCTTGGGCAGTCACTGCTAATTTTTCAATCCACATATAAGTCTCCTTTCTTCTACTTGCAGCAAAAGAAATGGCTAGTGTTTTACATCAACCTGCGCAATACAATTGCGTTAGTATCGGTCACCAAAGAATTGACGCTTTCCCTGGTTTCGAGTTCGTGTACACGGTCGGCAAGCTTGCGTACACGACGATGCAGGGCATCGAGCTCGTCATCACGCTCATCCAGGCGCCCTTTAAGGTCGAGGATGCGAATAACGCCCGCAAGATTGATGCCTTCATCGGTAAGGTCATTGATCAACTGCAAACGCTCAATATCGGCCTGCGAATACATGCGCGTGTTGCCCCGTGTGCGCTGGGGGGAAACCAGGCCCTTTTGTTCATAGATGCGCAGAGTTTGCGGGTGAACGCCAGCAAGTTCGGCAGCAACACTGATCATATACAGCGGTCTGTCTTTGTCTTCCATTACCATGCCCTCACCTCTTCCTTAGTAGCTTCCTGGAATGCTTCCAGGGCCTTCTTCTGTTCATCGTTCAACGTCTTCGGAACCGCTATCTTGATGGCCACGCGCAAATCGCCGTTGCCCGTTGAGCCCTTGCCCAACCTGGGGGCGCCTTTGCCACGCACCGTAAGAACCGTTCCGTCCTGACACCCAGCAGGTACCTTCAAGCGCACTTTCGTACCATCGGGAGTGGGAACCACCACTTGAGCACCAAGAGCCGCTTCGGCAAACGTTACGGGCAGGTCCATCAAAACGTCCGCCTTGTCGCGCCGATAGAGCGGATGAGCGCCTATCTTGATGTTCACCAGTAAGTCGCCTGCGGGGCCGCCATTTGCTCCCTGGCCGCCTTTGCCCTTTAAGCGAACACGGCCGCCGTCGATGGCGCCAGCGGGAATCTTTATGGTGAGCGTTTCCTTTTCGCCTGTTCCCGAGCGACCAATGCGGATGCGCTTTTCGCATCCATTAAAGGCTTCGTCGAAGGTTACCGTCATGGACACTTCTTTATCGGCGCCCTTCTGCGGCCGAGGCTGAGCATAGCTACCCGCTCCGCCGAAATCCCAGTTGCCGCCGAAAACGCCTTCACCGTTGCGGATGCTCTCGAGAATATCTGCCCAGCTACCGAAACCAGATGCTCCGCCAAAGCCCGCGCCGGCAAAGGGGTTGCCGCCCTGACCTTGCCATGCCCCGCCATAGGGAATCTGGTTTTCGTTGGCGGTGCCATACTGGTCGTAGAGCTTACGTTTCTTTTCGTCGGAAAGGACCTCGTACGCCTCGTTGATTTCCTTGAACTTCGCCTCGTCGCCGCCCGCATCAGGGTGGTGCTTGCGGGCCAGTTTGCGAAATGCCTTCTTGATGGCATCAGCATCGGCGTCACGTGGAACGCCTAGCGTTTTGTAGTAGTCGGGAGTTGCCATTCGCCCCACCTTTCCTATTCAGACGGGATAGTAATGCAGTTGCTTTTCCAGCTGAGCGACCTGTTCGCCTCGGCACGATCGAAAAGCCAAAAGCCTTTCGGCATCAGCCGTTGCGACGGAAATGTAACCTGCTTCACTACCCCTGTTTTCTCTTCTTATTGATCAGCCCGAAAGAAACCCGCCCGTATGCCCAACTTTGACTGACAGGGCATTCTTGCCCAATTCCCTCGAGCTGCTTACAACAAGGGCGGACTTGCGAGCCCGCCCTTGCGTTTGCTATTCGTCTTCTTCTGACTTGGTCTCGCGCTTCGGACCGCCCACGGTAACCGTTACCATTGCAGCACGGATAACCTTGTTACCCATGCGATAGCCCTTCTGGTAAACCTGGGCAACCGTTTCATCGGGAACCGAAGGATCGTCAACCGTGGCTACCGCCTGAGCCTCAAGGGCATCAAACGCTTCACCTTCAGGATTGATGATCTCAACGCCTTCCTTCTTCAGCACCTCGCCGATCTTGTTGTGAACGGCTTTGATGCCACCGAGCAGACCCTCTTCGCCATTGCCCTCCGCATAAGCGATGCTACGTTCAAAGTCGTCAATCACGGGGATCAAGCTTTCAACCAGCTTTTCGGTGGCGCGAAGTTTTTCCTCTTCACGCTGCTCGTTCATACGACGGCGATAGGTGTTCCACTCGGCATGGAGCCTGAAGTACTTGTCCCTCCAGGCATCCGCCTCGGCCTTAGCTGCTTCCACCGGATCTTCCTCGGGCTCTTCGCTCTCGGCGTCATCTTCGATGACATCCGCTTCGACCTCTTCGGGGGCAGCAGCCTCGGGCTTGGCCTCGGCTGCTTCCTGATCCTCGCGTGCCTCGTCTTTTTCAGGCGCGGTCATGATTACCTGTCCTTCTTCTCGTCGTCGTCGACAACCTCGAAGTCTGCCTCGATGGTGTCGTCATCAGCGGGCTGCTGAGCACCAGCGGCACCAGCGGCTGCCTGAGCTGCATCCTGGTTGCCGTATACAACCTCAGCCAGCTTGTAGCCTGCCTGCTGCATTGCCTCGATAGCCGCCTTGATAGCTTCGATGTCGTTGCCCTCAAGTGCAGCCTTGCCCTGAGCAACAGCGCTTTCTGCCTGCTGCTTAACCTCGGCGCTTACCTTGTCGCCAACTTCGCCCAAGGTGGTTTCGGTTGCGTTGATCAGAGAGTCGCAGTTGTTGCGAACCTCAACCTCTTCCTTACGCACCTTGTCTTCCTCGGCGTGAGCCTCGGCGTCCTTAACCATGCGATCAACTTCGTCGTCGGTAAGGGCGGTAGAACCGGAAATGGTGATCTGCTGCTGCTTACCGGTGCCCAGATCCTTAGCGGAAACGTTCACGATGCCATTTGCGTCGATGTCGAAGGTAACCTCGATTTGAGGAACGCCACGACGTGCAGCAGGAATACCGGTGAGCTGGAACTTGCCCAAGGTCTTGTTGTCCTGGGCCATCTGACGCTCGCCCTGCAGAACGTGGATCTCTACCGAAGTCTGGTTGTCGGCTGCGGTGGAATAGATTTCCGTCTTGCGGGTAGGAATGGTGGTGTTGCGGTCGATCATCTTGGTCATTACGCCGCCCATGGTTTCAACGCCAAGGGAAAGCGGGGTAACGTCAAGAAGAAGGATGCCCTCAACGTCGCCAGCAAGAACGCCGCCCTGAACAGCTGCGCCCATTGCAACAACCTCATCGGGGTTAACCGACATGTTGGGCTGCTTGCCCGTCATGTTCTTCACCAGCTCCTGAACAGCAGGCATACGGGTGGAACCGCCAACGAGGATTACCTCGTTAACATCGCCCGTGGAAAGGCCAGCGTCGCGCAGAGCCTGCTCAACAGGCTTCTTGCAGCGGTCGAGTAGATCCTTGGTGATGCGCTCGAACTCGGCACGGGAAAGGGTATAGTCCAGATGGAGCGGGCCAGCTGCACCAGCGGAGATGAAGGGCAGATTGATGTTGGTCTGGGTGGTGGAGGAAAGCTCCATCTTTGCCTTTTCGGCTGCTTCCTTCAGACGCTGTAGAGCCATCTTATCGGCACGAAGATCGATTCCATTTTCAGCCTGGAATTTATCGGCTATCCAGTCGATTACGCGCTGATCCCAGTCGTCGCCGCCCAGGTGGTTGTCGCCAGCGGTAGAGCAAACCTCAAATACGCCGTCGCCCAGCTCAAGAACGGAAACATCGAACGTACCGCCGCCAAGGTCGAAGACCAAAACCTTTTCATCCTTGTTGGTTTTGTCGAGACCGTAAGCAAGAGCCGCTGCCGTAGGCTCATTGATGATACGCATAACCTCGAGACCAGCGATCTTGCCTGCGTCCTTGGTTGCCTGACGCTGAGCGTCGTTGAAGTAAGCAGGAACAGTGATAACTGCCTGAGTGATGGGCTCGCCTACGCGCTTCTCAGCGTCGGACTTGATCTTCTGCAGAACCATTGCGGAAATCTCTTCAGGCATGTAGTCCTTGCCGTCAATGTCCACAACAGCACGGCCACCATTGCCATTCTTTACCATGTAAGCAACGGTCTTCTGCTCTTCGCCGGTCTCAGCATAAGAACGACCGATGAAACGCTTTACCGATGCGATGGTGTTTTCAGGATTGGTAACGGCCTTGTTCTTTGCGGCCTTGCCTACCGTGCGCTCGCCGTCCTTGCCAAAGCCAACAACGGAAGGCGTGGTGCGGTCGCCTTCTGCGTTAACCAAAATTTCAGGCTCTGAGCCCTCCATCACTGCCATTGCCGAATTGGTGGTGCCCAAGTCGATGCCAATGATCTTTGCCATCTTACTATGTCCTTTCAGTTGCGACCGCACGCTGTTGCCGAGTTGTGCGATGCGGCCATTCTGTTCTTACCTAAGTTAGAGCCGAGATATTCGTTTCGCCTTTGCGGGCTTGCAGATCGCCTTCGATGCCTTGCGGCCTCGTGGGCTTTCACGGATACCAGTAAGGCCCACTCGCGTGGACCTTTTCGACAATTGGAATAATAAAATCTAAGTGCATCATTGTCAAGTTTTGTAACCTTCCTGTTGAAGATTACCTGAGCTATATCTGTTTTCCCAGGTCAGTAGCTTACGACTGGTTCGCTCACTTGCCATTTTCGTCTATTAAGATCTAACAACGGTCCGCTCAAAGCTGAGCAGGCGCCGACCCGAGCAAACCGATCGGGCAAACAAAAGCCCGCTCGGCATGGGCCACCCGAACAAACAAAAAAGCCCGCTGGCATGAGCCGAGCGGGCTTAGGTGCAAAATGTCTGCTTGCGAAAACGAAGCAGAGAGCTATTTCTTAGCAACGCCACCGATGAGAGACATCTTGGTACCGCAATCGGGACAGGTGCCCTTGGTGATAACGCGGCCGTTCTTGGTGACGCCTTCCTGAGGGTCTACCATTTCCTTCTTTTCCTTGCACTTAACGCAATATGCAACAACTGCCATCGTAACCTCTTTTCCTTATTAATAGTCCTGTAGGGCACGTGGCCCCTAGAGCACCCGACCCATTGTATAGGTAGTGCTTGCGTTTTACCAGATGGAAGGCGATTCTTACGCAACCATAGCGAAATAAATGCGTAGAAGGGGCTCTGCCTGGCGTTTATATGCCGATCGCGGCTGTCGAGAGCACAAAATACAGGCGCAGCGAGGCGCCGCGCGTAGGGAAAGTGGAACGCCACGGCAACCTTAATTGCAACGGGTGCGAGCGAGGCACTGCGCTCGGGCGGTTCGGGGCGTTGCTGTGGGGGCGGGTGACGTCGGCTTCTGGGCCACGCTTCAGCGCTATGGGACGCGCGGATGGCGCAGACACTGAAGCTGCGGCGCTCGCGCTGTTCGGCGGCGCCGGTGGGATGGCAGGATTCGCGCGCCGTGCGTGATTCGAGGGGTCAGTGCAGCGAAAAGGGCCCCTCCCTGGCAAGATATGCGCGCTATGCATTCCCGAAAGGCGATTTGCGGGGCTTTTCGGATACATGGCGCGCGAATCTTGCCAAAGCCAGCTCATTTTGGATGCATAGCGGCGATATGTTGCCAGGGAGGGGCGCTTTTCCCGTCCGGGGCCCCTTCGGGGATGCATGAAGCGAAAAAATTGCCACGACAAGGCGTCCGAGAACGCATTGGAGCAATTTCTCGCCACGGCTAGCCGCCTGAGAACGCATCGCGCGAGAATATTGCCACGAACGGCCTCCCGGGAACGTACCACGGCGAAATATCGCCGCCGTCGGACGTTGGGGGACGCAATTCCCGAGCATCTTGCCATCGGCGAGCGTTAGGGGACGCATCGCGGCTGGATCGAAGAGAGGGGTGCAACACGGCGCAGTGCCGCTGCACTGTCGCCCCCAAGACAAAAGAAGGCGAGCGTTTTGCTCGCCTTCTTTCGCTGTTTAGTTTTACGACTCGAGTGGCCCGAGGGCCTTCGCAGCAACAAGCCACCTACCTTCGGAATCCCCCTCGGTTGGGGATTCCGTGCTCGGCGGAATTACGCTTCACGTCTGATTCGCCGATGGCAAGTCAGCGCGCAAAAATCCTTGCGCACATTGACTAGACTCTCGTCGTGAGCAGACTGTTAGTCTTCAACAATCTCCTCGATTGCGCCCATAGGGCACTCTTCAACACAGTCGCCGCAAGCGATGCAGGCCTCTTCGTTTACAACCTTGCATACGCCGTCTACAACCTCGATGCATTCCTGGGGGCAAGCGTCGATGCAAATGCCGCAGCCAATGCACTCATCGTCAATGATTACTGGATGAGACATGAAAACCTCTTCTCTCTTGGGCTTTTAGAGATGCTTTGTCATACTTCGGGGACAATTCCTTTTCGGTTAATCCCTGAACGGGAAAATACCATAGCGACCCCAATATGCAAGATCCTTGCGCGGTTTTTCTAAGAACGGCTAAATTGCGTTGCATATTTGCCACGCTACTGCCGTTCGCCGATGCAAAAACCTCACAGACGCAGGACAGCACGGGGTGAAGGAGCGCGGGGGCCGACAGGCGCAGAACGGGATCGCCGTGGGGCGCAAGCGCCTTGCCGACACGAGAACCGAGCTGATGCAGAGCCGCGGGGGCTGCTGGCACAGGGTCGATGCACCGGCGCAGACGCGGGGCTGCAGGCACCTGGCCGACGCAGAACAACGGAAGTGAGCTGCGCGCCTACCTAGCAGATACGGGGCAGCTGTTCGCCTACGAGCATATCCATGATGCGCAGGGAGCCAAACCCAGTGCGAATCGAAACACGGGGGTCGCGCTCTTCGGGCGTTTCCACTACTTCGCCAATGATGGCCGCATCGGCTCCATACTTGTTCGCGCGCATTGCAGCCAAGGCGGCCTCGGCTTGCTCGGCAGGGACCACGCACACCATTTTGCCCTCATTGGCAACCTGATACACGTCGTAGCCAAGCATTTCGCACGCACCCAATACGGCATCTTTGACGGGAACCGCGCCCTCTTCAATAATGAAGTCAACACCCGACTGAGCAGCAAGCTCGTTGAGCGTCGAGGCAAGGCCTCCACGCGTTGGGTCGCGGAAGCAGCGGGTATCGGGCGCTACAGCAATTACCTCGGCGATCAAATGATTCAGAGGGGCGGCATCGGTCTGGATGTCCGCATTGAACGAAAGCTCTTCACGGCAGCTCATAATGGTGATGCCATGGTCGCCCATGGTACCGGTAACCAGGATCTTGTCGCCCGGTTTGCAGAAAGCACCGGAGAGGCTCACGCCTTCGGGAATGAAGCCTATGCCGCTGGTGTTGATGAACACGCCATCGCCGTGGCCGCGATTAACGACCTTGGTGTCGCCCGTGACAATATGGACGCCGGCCTCCTTGGCCATTTCGGCCATGCTTTTGCAGATGCGCTTCAAATCGGCAACGGGGAAACCCTCTTCCAGGATGAACCCACAGCTGAGGTACTTGGGAACAGCGCCACTGGTGGCAACGTCGTTTACCGTGCCGCACACAGCCAGCCTGCCAATGTCCCCGCCAGGGAAAAAGTGGGGAGTCACCACAAAACTGTCGGTGGAATAGGCAATGCGCTCACCGGCAGCCGGCGCAGGGAGCGACGCCGCATCGTTCCCCTCCAGCAGCTCTTCATCTGCGTACGCCTCGAAAAATACCTCGTCGATAATGCGCTTCATCATGGTGCCGCCGCTGCCATGGCCCAGCAATACCGTTTCGTCCATCTTGTCTCTTTCGTTCATGCAACACTCAATAGAGCGCTGCGTTCCTCTAGAAAAGAACGCCTTCTATGAGGCGTTCTAAAGGGCTAGATAAAGTCGCCCGTGGTTGTCATGTTAAGACGCCCCGTTTTGACGCCTTTGGTGCCGATGATGAGATTAGCAACATCCTGGACTTCACCAGACTCACCCTTGAGGATGATTACCTCGAGGCAGTTGTCTTGATCAACATGCACATGCATGGAAGCTACCACCATGTCCAAATAGGTGTGCTGGATATGGTGCAGTTTCTCCTGCAAGTCGTTGGCGTGGTGGTTGTACACGATAGTGAGCGTGCCCATAACGATTCGCCCTGGCACGGAGCACTCATCTTCCACCAGCGCTTCGCGCACTAAATCGCGTACCACTTCACTGCGATTTTTAGCCAGACCGCGGCGCGCCACCAGGTGATCAAACTTGACCAACAGGTCTTCGGGCATCGCCACAGAAAAACGCATTAAGTCATTGCTCATGCTCTGCTCCTTGCATTTATGCGATGCAGCCTGGGCTTATACCAGGTTAACCGTCACGCCGCTTGCGTTTTCGGCATCTTCATCAAGCGCATCTTTAGCGTCATCGAGCGTTGCGCGAACCTCGTCGAGCAGCTGCATTGCAGCGTGGAGCTTTTCGCCCACGGTGGTGAATCCAGCATCAGAAGCATTGTGGGCAAGATTGTGAGCCCAACGACGCTCCAGCTTAATATGATCGTCGATCTGGTCGATCATCTGCTCGAACTGACCCGTGTTGATACCATTGGTGCACATAGCGACTCCTTTTATTGGGGGAAAGCGTTGCTTTCTTTGGTTATCGATTGAGGCGAAGCCTCTTTGGCAGGCACCAGCCGATGCGCTGCATCTTCTTATTATGGTGCTGTCGGAATGAAGTTATCACCGTTTTCGTTCAACGGTGTGAATTATTTCACATTTTGTGTGACTGGCTGATTTTGGGGACATTGAAGCAGCTCGTCGCCCTCAACAGCAACGAATCTCGCTATCATCCTAAGCAGTGAAGGAGGACGCCATGCCCACGCCGCAGCCAACAATATACGAGCGCATCGCGCAAAGCCATGTTGATTCGTTCCAGGGAACGTATCATGGCCCCATAGGAGCTGCGGCGATTATCGTCTCTGTCGAAGAACTCACCGAAGAAACAAAGCGCGCACTTACCGCAAGCCTTAAGGCGCTTGGGTACGCACCGCAGGCGATCGGCTGGGCCCAAACCGCCGCCACAGGCAAACCCGATGCTTCTGACAACCTGTTCACCCTTATCGAGGGCATCGACCCGTTCTGCGTTGTCTCTACGAGTCATGCCAGCACCGAGGCGCTTTCACGCTGCTACAACACGCCCCTTGCCATTGAGGCGAAAACGCTTCTGCTAGGTCGCGCTTGCCGCTGTTTCGAAGACCTTAATGCCCTAATTTCCACCGAAACGGGCAAACACAAAGCCTGGGGGCTTTTGAAAACGCTGCCTAAAATGTAGCGGACTCTAACACCCAGCAATCTATCGAGGTACTGCACGAAACGAGGAGCAATGGCAATCGAGCACCTCGCACGCTAAAAGCCAACAACCCTTTCTTTGTCGAGCATTGCGCAATGCCAAGCCATGAAACAAGAGTTAACAAACCTCAGCCTCTGTTGAATTCCTGCGCGCACCGCGCGCTGCAACCGCTGGTGGTATCCTTCTTGTATCTATATACCAATGAAAGGCAACGCATATGTCCAACAAAAGCCTTGCCGGCGAGCACAGCGCCCAAACCATCCTGGTTACCGGCGGTGCCGGCTTCATCGGCAGCCACACCTGCGTCGAGCTGCTTGAGCAAAACTACAACGTCGTCATCCTGGACGACCTTTCCAATTCCTGCGTTACCGCGGTCGACCGCATTCGCGAGCTTTCCGGCGCCAACGCCGACCAGCTGAAGTTCGTCGAGGCTTCCATCCTCGATCGTGAAGCATGCGAGCGCGTGTTCTCCGAGAACGACATCGACGCCATCATTCATTTTGCTGGCTTCAAGGCTGTGGGTGAATCCACGCAGAAGCCGCTCGAATACTACTGGAACAACGTAGCCGGTTCACTGGTGCTCTTTGACGTAGCTCGCAACCACGGCGTAAAGAACATCATCTTCTCTTCGTCTGCAACGGTTTACGGCGAGCCCGAAATGATCCCAATCACCGAAGAGTGCCCGCTTCATGAAGCAACCAATCCTTACGGCGAAACCAAGGTCATGCTCGAGCGCATCCTGACCGACTTCTACCGCGCTGACAGCGAATGGAACGTTGTTCTGCTTCGCTACTTCAACCCCATCGGCGCCCACGTTTCCGGTCGCATCGGCGAAGATCCGAAAGACATCCCGAACAACCTGCTCCCCTACGTTGCGCAGGTTGCCGTCGGAAAATTGGAATGCATCCAGGTGTTCGGTAACGACTACCCCACCCCCGATGGCACCGGCGTACGCGATTACATCCACGTTGTCGACCTGGCACGCGGTCATGTGAAGGCTCTCGATTTCATGGGCGGTAAGGTTGGCACGGGCAAGGCCATCGGCCTTGGCTCCATCGAAGGCGCAAGCACCGAAGACGGCACCCGCACCGGTGTTGCCATCTTCAATCTGGGCACAGGCACGGGTTCTTCCGTTCTTGATGTTATCCACGCCTTCGAAAAGGCATGCGGCAAGGAACTCCCTTACAAGATCTGCCCCCGTCGCCCCGGCGACATTGCCACCAACTACGCTGCTTGCGACAAGGCACGCGAAGAACTGGGCTGGGTTGCCGAATACGACTTGGCACGCATGTGCGAAGATTCCTGGCGCTGGCAGTCGAACAATCCCAACGGATACAACGAGTAGGTTTTCCGACCGTCCGCTTCCGGACGCTGGCTGCTTCGACTCGTCCGCCTTCAGGCGGCGATGAGTCCACTCAACGCACCCGCTGCCCTGCTCAAAAGGCCCCGTCTTTGACGGGGCCTTTTTCGTGCGGTCGCTGCTTCATGCATTTGAAGAAAATTTTCCTGCGGATAATCATTCAGGGGATGCTTTCAGAGTGCATTTCGCAGACTCGCCGCCGCCTGAAGGCTACCGGATAGGTAAGCACCAACGCTCGCAAACTACCCGACTCGGGCCGCCCCCATTAGGGTAGTTCTGGATTCTACCAGGCTGAGGGAATGGAGCTCGGTAAGGGCGGTGCGGTTGCTGCGAATGCCACTCTGAACGCTCATCCTGTTAGATTTGCGAAGCAAATCTTCTTCTAAGGAATGAAGCAATGCAGCGCATGAGAAAAGGCTCGCGCAAGGCGAGCCTTTTCGAACAGCGGAATGGGGTGGCTTGAGCGGTAGCCGCACTGTCCTTGCCGAGCGGGCAGAGGAAAACAAGTTACAGCAGCTCCTCAATAAAGCCGACGCGGTAGTCCTTGAACACCACGCCGTCGCCTTCTTGGGTTGCGTCGAGATCAACATCGGCGCGGATAGCGAAATCGTGATCGCCATCAGGATCGCTGAAGGTTTGCTGTACGTGCCATACATGCTCCGCATCCTCGTCAGATTCGTCGATAGCCAAGAATGCCATTGAGCGGGCATCCGCGTCGATGAGCACGTCTTCGTGGACATCGTAGTATTCGTCCAGCGCTGCGCGCCATTTATGGGCAGGGAACCCGTTATCAACGTCGGCTTCGCCCAGAGCCTCATGATCGTCTGCCGCAGCAAGGCGCACTCGACGGAACAGAGCGTTGCGCACCAGCACGGTAAGACCACGGCGATCGTGGACCACGGTATCCTTTGCCTCGGGCGGACGGGCATCGAGCTCTTGGCCCGCCTGTTCCCATTCATCCACCAAGCTGGAGTCGACCGAACGCACCACCAAACCGAGCCAAGCGATAATGTCTTCCATTTCTTCGCTGCGCTTATCAAACGGAAGGGTACGATCAAGCGCACGATACGCTTCCGAAAGATAGCGAAGCAGCGCACCTTCGTAGCGCATAATACCCAGCTTCTGGATGTAGCCCTTGAAATCGGCAGCTGATTCCAACATGTCTCGCAAAACCGATTTCGGACGCACGTAATAATCGCGCGCCCAAGGCACCGACTCGCAATACTTGTCGAAAGCTGCAAACAGCAGTTCGCGCAGGGGGCGTGGGTACGTTACCTCCGCAATGCGATCGAGGCGTTCCTCGTACTCAACGCCATCGGCCTTCATGGCGGCCATGGCGGCATCTTTGGCTTTGCGTTCCTGCGCGCGCAGGACCTGACGCGGGTCTTCGAGCGTTGCCTCAACCATAGAAATGATATCGTAAGTGTAGGTTTCGCTTTCTGGGTCGAGCAGTTCGAGTGCTGCAAGCAAAAATGGAGAAAGAGGCTGGTCAAGAGCGAAATCTTCGGGCAAATCCATGGTTACGTAGTAGTCGGGATCGCCGTTTTCATCCTCTTCTATCTCAACAACCCCTGCATCGATGAGGGTGCGGAACACCTCGCTGGCACGCACTTTCAACTTCAGCTTGTCTTCGGGCTTTTGGAGCGAGTCGTCGATCAGCTGGTCGACGCGGGCACGGGCATCGCCGCCCTGTTCGACCTCAGCCAAAACCATCGAGTGGGTGATGCGCATACGGGGCGTCAGCGTTTCAGGCGCAGCAGCAATCAGGCGGTTGAAGGCGTCTTCATTCCACACCACAAAACCCTCAGGGGGCTTCTTGCGCTTCACTTTTCGGCGCTTCTTGGGATCGTCTCCCGCTTTTGCCAGAAGCTTGGCGTTCTCAATCTCGAACTCCGGCGCCAAGGAAACAACCACGCCCTCGGTGTCGAAACCGGAACGGCCAGCGCGTCCTGCAATTTGGTGGAATTCGCGACTACGCAGACGACGCATTTTATGGCCATCGAACTTGGTTAGCTGCGTAAGCACCACAGTATGAATGGGCACGTTGATGCCAACACCCAACGTGTCGGTGCCGCAGATTACCGGCAGCAACCCCTGCTGAGCAAGTTTTTCCACCAACAAACGATAGCGCGGCAGCATTCCGGCGTGATGCACGCCAATGCCGCTAAGCAGCAAGCGCTTCAGCGTTTTGCCAAACTGGGTGGTAAACTTGCCCGCCCCCAGCGTGGCCTTGATCTGCTCGCGCTGTTCCTTGCTGGTTACACCAAAGCTTGAAAGCGCCTGCGCCGAAGCGAGGGCGGCGTCCTGCGAGAAATGCACTATGTAAAGAGGGCCTTCGTTGTTGCGCAAGGCCAACTCTACCGTGCCCTCAAGCGACATAAGCTCGTACTTGTATTCCAGGGGAACAGGGCGCGGAGCATCGGCAATCACATCTACTGTCGTTCCCGTTTTCGACTCCAGGGCCTGCGCAATCCGCAAAACGTCACCCAGCGTCGCGCTCATAAGAAGGAACTGCGTATGGGGAAGCGTGAGCAGCGGAACCTGCCAAGCCCAACCGCGGTCGGGATCGCTGTAGAAATGGAATTCGTCCATTGCCACGCAACCGACGTCCGACCATTCGCCTTCGCGAAGCGCCTGGTTTGCCAAGATCTCAGCCGTACAACAGATGACAGGAGCCTGCGGATTGATCTGGGAATCTCCCGTGATCATGCCCACATTTTCACGCCCCAACATATTCACCAAACCAAAGAACTTCTCGCTTACGAGCGCTTTGATGGGAGCCGTGTAGAACGCGCGTTTGCCCGAGCACAATGCCATGAACATCATGCCGATGGCGACCATCGACTTTCCTGAGCCGGTTGGCGTTCCCAGAATAACGTGATCTCCCACCATGAGGCTCATCAGAGCCTCATCCTGATGGGGCCACAGGTCGATGTCGTGCTCGGCGAGCCACTCGTAAAACATCTCGAGGGCTTCTTCCTCGCTGATCGCATCACCTTCGCGCCAAGTGGGAGCCAATGCGCCCAATGAGCCGAAATCGCTGCTTGATTCGTCGATTTCGGAAGATTCCTCTATTTCAAATTCTGCAGAGTCCACCAAGGGATCCTTTCAAAGTGTTTGATTTTTAAAGCTTTCAACGCGCCAACCGCTCACGAAATGGCGAGGTTCCCTAGGCGCTAACTAGAGCACGTTGGGCGCGCCCATACTGAACGGATAACTACCAAAGGCGCCAGGCTCCGCATTACGCCACCCGAGACAAGCCGAGTCCGCCTTCTCCAACCGATCGCTAGCCAGGACAAGCCTGCCGCTTTCCGCCCGTTAGGGCGCCAGCCAAATAGCGTCGGGCATCGCCCCGCGTCAATCGGACACGAACCAGAACACGCCAAGCTCAGCCTTATGCCAGCCGAACGCTGGCAAATCCGCAGCAGACCTCGCCCCTCGCCAAGCGGGCAGCCAGTTAGCGCGCCCTGAGCATTCTTCCCGTCAAACGATGCCCTAGGCAAATTGCAGGATATCGACAGGTGCATCGATAAGCACATCGGGGTTGCCCGTTTTGAGCGTTTCGAGCGGCTGATAGCCCCACGCAACACCCACCGCAAGCATGCCAGCATTATGCGCTGCGATAAGATCGGTATGCGAATCGCCGAAGTACGCGCAGCGAGCAGGGTCGAGGCCCATTTCCCTCGCGCACAGCAAGAGCCCACTGGGATCGGGTTTGCGCGGAATGGTGTCGGTTTCGCCATGGGAAACATCGAACAAGCCAGGGAAGAATTTCGCCTCCACGTCTTTCACACCGCCCTCAAATTTGTTGGACATAATGCCCAACTTCTTTCCGCGATCGTGGAGCTGTTTGAGGGTTTCCGTCATCCCCTCGAATTCGCTCGTCAGGCTCAAACCAATTTCGCCGTACAAGCTCTTAAAATCGCGAAATACCTTTTCAGCCTGCTCTTCGGTAGCTCCATCGGGCACCGCCAAACGCGCTAGAGCCAAAGCGCCGTTGCCCACAAACGTGCGAATTTGCTCTTCGGTATGGGGAGGGAAGCCTTCCAGCTCCAAAGCCTTGTTGGTGACCGCCGCCAAATCAGGAAGCGTGTGCAAGAGCGTTCCATCCATATCGAAAATGAATCCGTCGATTTCAGGCATACCCGCCTTGGCACTCATAGCCCGCCCCTTTCGTTGGCAAATCGGAAAATGCATATCAGCAGCAGCGTAATAACAACGGTTTCAGCCTACCCCAACATCGGCAAGAAGCGCGTTACCTGCATCAGCCACAACACAAGAATCACGATAACGGCGCGCAAGACGCGGAAGTTGCAGGCCGGCAAGGCAGCACGGGGGGTGCGGAAGCAGCGACGAACTGTGGGACTAAAGAGGCAACACGGGGGCGCGGAAGCTGCAGCAGACTGCGAGGCTGAAGGGCCAGGATGGGGGCGACGGGGGCTGCACGGGGCGGCAAAGGCGGCAAGATATTCGCGCTATGCATGATTTGGGGGCTCCGGACGAAAATAACGCCTCTTGGTGGCAAGATCTTCGCTCAATGTATTCCCTAACGGCATTTTGCACGGCAAAACGAATACATGGGGATCAATTCTTGCCATGATTAGCTTTATCTGAATACATAGCGGCGATATATTGCCGCGAAGTGTCCTTTTTCCTGTCCGAGGCCCCTTGGGGAATACACGATGGCGATTTATTGCCATGGCCAGGCACTGCGGAATACATCGCGCGCCGTTTGACACGCAGCTGGCAAGGCGCTGTTCGGCGGGGCAGCAACGAGACGCAAGGCGCCGGTAGCACGGATGCTGGCACCACGGGTACAACCAGCGACAATGATGTCGGCGTCCGCTGGGGGGGTCGAAGGGCCGCCGGGTAGTGTCGACAACATCCGCTAGGGGGGGTGCAGGACTGTTGGGCGGCGAAACGCCGTCCGCTGGGAATCGCGGGGTTGTTGAGCGGTGAGACGCCGTCCGTTGGGAATCGCGGGGCTACTGAGCGGCGGCGACGCTGTCCACCGGAAGTCGCAACGCCGCCGAGCGGCGGCGCCAACCGTAAGGGGTCGCGCTGTTGGGCGGCGTCGATACCATCCGCCCAAAAGGCGGCGAGGCGCCATTCAGCGAGAACGGGCTTTGCGTTTTGAGTGGATGCGTAGCTTAGTCGCGGACATTTCTTACGAGCATTGTGCTAGCATTAGGTCTTGCGCGGGTGTCGCCAAGTGGTAAGGCACGAGCTTCCCAAGCTCGCATGCGCGGGTTCGAGTCCCGTCACCCGCTCCAGAGAAATTTAAGGCCGGTCCTCAGTTCAGAACTGCGCCCCATATGTGGCGGTTCATCTGGAGACCGGCTTTTTGCTGCACGGGTCTAGACTTTGTCGGCCCTGCCAAGGGTACAAGCAAATGAGTGTCCGGCCTTGCCTACGCTCCTCTTTAACGTGATTTTCCCCATTGCCCTCGCTGGAGGTTTCGCGCGTTTTTCGCATGATTTGTCCTATTACAGCAATCTGCGCAGTGCGAAAAACAAAAATCCTGGCTTCTTTGCAACTTTTTTGCGATTGCGGACTCCTTTTCGTTCCATCGGAGCAAAAAGGAGCCACCGCACAGCCGATTACCTGCGTTTTTGCGTCCCAATCCGCGATTAGGCACCCGACAACAGTCCTTAATCGCAAAAAAATTGCAATACAGGCCGATTTTTTGTTTTTGGCTCTCGGGATAGGCCCCAGATCGGCGCCGTATAGGTGATGAGACCCGGCGCAGTGCCGATTTATCAAAGCACCAGCTACATCGGCGCCGTGTAGGTGAGGCGACCCGACCAGCCCCGTTCAAATCCGCACGTTATGAACCTTGGACCAGTGCCGTATAGGCACAACGACCTGGACGTAGCACCATAAAAGGCCTTGATACAGCGCTATGAGCAGGGTGGGCTCGGTGGCATTGCAGGAAGCTTCGAAGCGGCAGGCCCGTGAAGCGGCACGGCGAACAGGGGTGGATCCGCAAAGCGTCTCGAGGCAGCACGGTGGGCAGGGGGCAGGCCCGTGAAGCGGCTCGAGGCAGCACGGTGAGCGGGGGCGGGTCCGCGAAATGGCTCGAAGCGGCACAATGAGCAGGGGCGGACCCAGCAACGCCGCGGACGTTTTCGAAAACAGTACTGCAAATAACTTCAGGAGGGTGTCGTGAGGTGTCCTGCGCACGCGCACAAGACAGCGCTAAAGGCCCAGAAGAAACGGGGAGCCTTTTCTCTTTGCTCTAATTCCAGGAACCGCCACCCCGCTAGCGTAAGAAGTGCCGCAGGCATCAACAAACGCCTGGAATATCATTTGTTGTGCGTGGTCTTTTTGCCATAGGAATTCGGGATGCCACTGCACGCCCCACGTAAATTTTTTCGACGAATAGTAGAACGCCTCAACCAACCCATCGGGGGAATACGCCATGGGGCAAAGCTGAAATGAAAGATCACGAATTCCCTGGTGATGATAGCTATTCACCTGAATCATGGTTGTCTTGAGCATGGTGCTCAACGGAGTATCGGGCGTCAATGAAATCTTGTGCCAATACCGATCGTACGGGCTATCCATGCAGTGCGAAACCGCTGAAGGCATCTGCGAAGGAATGTCCTGGTACAGCGAGCCACCCAACGCCGCATTGATGAATTGGGCTCCGCGGCATATTCCGAGCAACGGCACATCCTTATTCAGGGCCTCAGAGAGCAAGGCGTATTCCAGCTCATCGCGTCTCGGGCACAACTCACCACAAGCAGGGTCGGGCTCCTCTTCGTACAAGGAGGGGCTCACATCGTTGCCGCCCGTAAACAAAATACCATCGCATTCTTCCACCATAAGAGCAGCATCGGAAGGTGAAAACGGAAGGATAACGGGCAAAGCACCACAGGCGGAAAGCGCCTCGAGATAACCAGGTATCATCCATACACTTTCGCGGTCGTTGTCGTATAAAGGGGTAACGCCTACCAAAGGTTTCATCCGCATTACCGCACCTCCTGCTGTTTCGCTTCACCTTCCTTGTTCGCATTGAAATATGCGGCCCCGCCCGCCTTCGCTGGGGGGCCGCATACCTTCCTAGAACTTCGCCTTGAATCGGTTGTAATGGAGCCCGCTGATATCGATGGTGCTCGATTCGCCGGTTTCGATAAGCTCCGACAGAGCGTAACCTATCGCCGGCGAAATTCCGAATCCGTGAGCATTGAAGCCATAGGCCGTTACCAACCCGGGAACTTCCTCGCAATCGCCAAGGACAGGAACACCGTCGGGAGTGATGTCGATCCAGCCCGCCCAAGTCCTGACAATGTTCATTTCGGCAAGTTTCGGGAAGTACTTCATGATGCCGCGGCAGACACACGGTGCCGTAGTGGATGTGCCCTTGGTTTTAAGGTCGTAGATATCGAATCCTTCCAGATCGTCATCACCGCCAAACACGAACGAGCCATGGTTGGTCTGACCACCGTAGAAGTCGGCTTCCGCCGTTCCCAGCATGGTATCGAACATATGGGGCTGCCCTTCGGTTACCAGGCAATGATCGATGCGGGGGCGAACAGGAGCATTGATGCCCACCGTCGACAAAATCTCTTTCGACTGCGCACCGGCGCATACCATGATGGTATCCGCCTCATATTCGCCGTGCTCTGCGATTACTTTGCGCAGACGCCCTTTAACCTTGCGCAGCTCCAGAACCTTTTCCCCAGTAATGAACTTCACGCCCATCGCCAGCGCGTTCTTGTAGAACCCGAGGCCCGTCTTAAGCGGGTTGGCGTGCCCATCGGTCGGGCACCAGCTTGCGCCGATGACCTCTTCGGAAAGGTAGGGGTTGATCGTGCGCGCCTCATCGCCACTGATCATCCCCACCCCAACGCCGCAGGCAGCGGCATTGTTTGCCAAACGGGTGAGCGTCTTCAGGTGCTCTTCGGTTTTGCCCAAGCGCAAGTTGCCGCCCTGGTTGTACTCAACATCAACCCCCAACTCTTCGCCAAGCGTTGGCCAGATGTTTTTCACCCCATACAAAGCCAGGGGAAGCTCGCGCGGATCGCGGCCGGATTGGCGTACACCGCCCGCATTGCGCGAAGCGCCGCCGTTAAGCATAATCTCCTGCGCTTCAAGCACAATTACGTTGGTTATTCCGCGTTTAGCCAGATAATAGGCGGTTGAGCATCCCTCGATGCCGCCACCGATGATAATTACGTCTGCTGTGGTGATCATCGCTTGCTCCTTCTAGAATCGCTCATTGCCCAGCTCTTGCATTTGCAAGGGACGTTGCGGTGAACGCGCATGGGGATTCTGCAAGTCTTCTATCGTGCAGCCAAGCTCGCGGGAAAGAATCCCCTTCACCAGCTTCGTGCACGTACGACCCTGGCAGAGCCCCATAGCGCAACGGGTAAAACGGCGGACCTCCGGGAAGCGATAAAGGCCCTCATGAACAGCTCGACGCAGCTCGCCTTTGGTTACCTCTTCGCATCGACACACAATCAAATCATCATCAGGTTCAGGCTTAAACGGCTCTGCAGAAAGCCTGCGAATAGTGGGAGTGGTTTCCATGGTGCATTCCTCTTCTCTTACGCGGTTAGGGCTTCGGCAGATGCCTTGAAGAAGCGGGCCTGGTGAACGAATTCCTTGGGCACGCTCATAGTAAGGAGCGCCGTATGGTCGAACGCCTTCGGGTTCATAACCTTCACCACTTCGGCTTCGCACACCGGCTTGCCGCTTCGGTCGAGCGCTTTACCTTTTGTGCCCGCTTCAGGTAAAGGCAGGAATTCGTAAGGAAGCGTTATCTGCGCTGTGCCATCGCCCATATCCTCATTCACCAGGAAGATCGCCTGGCCAGGGCAGAAAGCTACGCATTTACCGCAGTTGCTGCACTTTGCCTCGGTGTTGATGGTGGGCAAGATGGTGATGTTCGAACCAACATTGATGCAATGGCGCGGGCACACGTCCTGGCAAGGATTGCACGGGATGTTCTGAGTGCACTCCACTACCGCATGCCACCCTTCGGCATGCTTCACGCCGCCAAAGGAATCAACCTCTTCATCGGTCACGTAACCACGCTTCAGCAAACTTTGAGAAAGAGGGATGCCTTCTTCCGTTTCGGTGAACACCTTCCCGCGATTCTGCGGGGCGAACATGCCGATACGCAAACGGTCAAGCGCCTTATAGTGCTCCTGCCTATCTGCTGCCGCGTTGTCGGCATCGATGAAGCCTAGGAACTCTGCGGCAGATACTGCAGCGATGCGACCCTCGATCATGGCAGAGCTTGCCTCTTCAATGCCTGCCGCGTCACCTGCAACGAAAATGCCCGGCTCAGAGGTGGCGCACGTTTCGTCGCTTACAGGAACGCGACCACCGCGCTCAGCCATATCGCAGCCAGCCATGTCAAGCAATTGCGACTGGGGCGAAAGGCCCACCGCCAAGCAAATGGTGTCGACGTCGAAGTGCTTTTCGGTGCCTTCGATGAATTGGAAGTGGCTGTCAACCTCCGCGATGACAACGCCTGTCACATGATCTTCGCCCTCGGCCTTCTTGATGGTGTGGGAGGTGTAGAACGGCACGCCCGTACGTGCCAGCTTCGATGCATGAACGCCGTAGCCACCAACGCGAGTGCCCGCATCAACCAGGGCGACCACTTCGCACCCTGCTTGCAGAAGCTGGTAACTTACCACCAAACCAACGTTGCCCGTGCCAAGCATAAGAACCTTGTTACCAGGGCGAACGCCGTTGAGATTCATGAACATCTGGGCAGCGCCGGCACCAATGACACCGGGCAGCGTCCATCCGTCGAAGGTGACGGCATTTTCCGACGCGCCCGTCGCAACGATGATGGCGTCAGCCTTGTAATGTTCGGTGCGATCCTCTCGATGTACCAGTACCTCTTTTTCGGGGAAGATACCCATAACCACGCTGTTGAGCTCTACCTGGACACCTGCCTCTGCCGCTTCCGCCAGCAGGTTTTCCCCGATAGTGATGCCACGCAGTTTTGCTCCATGCTCTTTTGACCCGAAGAACTTGTGGATCTGCTTGAACAGCTGACCGCCAGGACGCGCGTTCTCGTCAAATACCACCACTTCAAGACCGTAGCGGGCAGCTTGAATCGCAGCGCACAAGCCGGAAGGGCCAGCACCAACAACAATCAAGTCGTATCGTTTCATGGTTTACCTCCCTATTGCTCTTCGACCGGCTTGGCGGCCACACCGTACTGGGTCTGAACAGACATCCCTGCTTCAACAGGGGTAATGCATGTGCGCACATTAGGCTGCCCATTCACCACCATTACGCAGTCGGTACAGCGGCCAATAGCACAGAACACGCCACGTGGCCTATCGAGCTTGGTGGTATGGCGGTGAACCATCACGCCCGCCGCCTTCAGCGCGGCAGCTATCGGTTCCCCCTCATACCCTTTCAACGGCTTGCCATCGTAGAAGAATTCGACAAGCTCGCCCTTTTCCGGTTTCCCTAAAATCGGGTGTTCAGCAATTCGTTGAGACATACCATGTCCTTACCTTTAGAATAGGTGCCGCGACTTGAGAGTAGTCGCGGCACCAGAAGTGAGAGTGGGCCATAACAAGCCCTTAGAAAATGGCTGGTTTATGCAAAGGTGGGTGCATCCCACAGATGAAGCTTGGTACCGATTCCCATCTTCACAGCGTTGTCGTAGCAGTACTTGCCCCACGCAACATCCTCGACAGGCATTCCGCCAACGCTCATGGTGATAATCTGATCATCGCTTTCGCGGCCTGCGCTCTTTCCCAGGAGGATGTCGCCCATTGAAATGATGCGATCGCGTGTAATAAGGTCGTCATGAACCATATCGGTGAACTTGCAGCCAAAAATGTCCATGCCATAGCCGAAAGTCGGGTACGGATACTCCTGAGCCCACGCATCGTAAAGACCGATGTCGTCTACTACCAGCTTGCACTTATCGATAAGGAACTGGTCTTCCACGTCGTAGGCAGAGGTGCCAACGATGAAAGCACCGGGCTTCACCCATTCACCCATCACCTTTGCGTAGGTATTGGGATCAGAGGTTGCCGTTGCGCCGAAATACACGCAGTCGGAATCACGCACCAAAGCTTCCAGGGAATCGACCACTTCAATGGCGGTGAACTGAGGATGCTTTTCCTTTACATAAGCGATATAGCCATCGATACCACGCTGGCTGCGGCCCTTGATCTTCACCGTATCCATCTCGGGACACTCGGCGGCGAAGGCGTCGATAGCGGTGCGGCTCATACCGCCCGGGCCGTAAATGCCCAACACCTTTGAATCCTTACGAGCAAGATGACGAATGCCAACACCGGGAATGCCGCCCGTTCGATAAGCGGAAAGAAGGTTTGCGGAAAGCAACGCGATAGGTGCGCCGGTATCCTTGTCGTTCAACATCACCATGAGGATGGAACGAGGAAGGCCCTTTTCCTTGTTTGCCGTGTTAGAGCCATACCACTTGCAACCCGCCATATCGAAGGGGCCGCCCAAGTACGCGGGCATCGCCATGAAACGACGATCCTCGCCCTTATTGGTTGGCATGTTCGGGAAGGGGGAAGTTTCAGGGAAGGTAACCATGCATCCATGCGAGGTGCCATCCTTGCCACCCATCATGAAGTCGCCCACACGCAGGCACTTCAATACCTCTTCCATAGTGTCGATACAATCGGAGATATTCATAACTCCGGCCTTGATCATGTCTTCTTCATTGAGGTAAAGGAAATCAATTGCTGGGTAACTCATTTGTGTCTCCTCGCTCGTTGTTCGCTTCGCTTTGCCTGCGATGTCCTATCGCTTGACCTCATTATGCGAACTGGCATTTCAGGTTTATTTCGGGGTCATAAAGGGTTGTTTGCCTAACGGTGTACACTTCTTAACTTCTGGGGTTCCATCCTGTGAACAGGATGGAACCCCCTGCATATCACCAGGCCATTGCCTATATTTCACATGCGTTGCCCGTGTTACACCGCCTCAGACCCACGCTGTGAGGTGCGAATACGCACTACCTCTTCCACGGGCATTACGAATATCTTGCCGTCGCCTACTGCTCCCGTGCGCCCCGCTGAGGCTATAACCTCAACCAGGGTTTCCACCGCATCGTCTTCGGCAACAATCTCGAATTTGATTTTTGGCAGAGTGTTTACCATCACCTCAGAACCGCGGAAATACTCTTTCCATCCATGCTGGTTTCCGCAGCCTTGAACTTCTGAAACGGTCATGCCCTTAACACCCGCCTGAAACAGAGCCTCTTTGAGCGGTTCGAGCTTTGATGTGCGCACTATTGCGTCGATTTTCTTCATAATGGGAGCTCCTTTTACTGATCAAGGCCAGTGAACGAGGGATAGCCGGACTCGCCGTGTACGGTAGTATCCAAGCCGCGCGTTTCCTCATCTTTGCCAACACGCAAGCTGCCGCCGAAGAGCGCTTTGGCCACAAATCCGATAATCGCCGTGGCAATGCCCACATACACCACTGTTACCAACACGGAGAGGCACTGATTTATGAGCAGGGTTGGGTCGCCGGTATATAGCAAGCCGCCAAGCCCATTGAAGGAAAGTTCGGGAAGCGCGAAGATGCCCGTTAAAATGCAGCCGACGATGCCTCCTACGCCATGGCATCCAAAAGCGTCTAGGGCGTCGTCCCAACCAAGCTTGCGCTTTAATACGGCAATAAAGAAGTAGCAGATGGGCGATACGATAATGCCCATGACAATCGCAATCATGGGGTCAACGAATCCGCAGGCAGGAGTAATTACCACCAAGCCAGCAAGAATGCCCGTGCATCCACCAACCAAGGTTGGCTTGCCCGTTACGATGCGCTCAACAACAAGCCAGCTTGCTGAAGCAGCGCAACCAGCAAGAAGGGTATTGCAGATGGCCAAAGCGGCGTATCCATCGGCAGCCAATGCGGAACCGCCATTGAAGCCGAACCATCCAACGAATAGAAGGCCGCAGCCCAGCATCACCGCAGGTACGTTATGCGGGCGCACCACATGAATCTCGAAACCCATGCGCTTGCCCAAAATCAACGCCAAAACAAGGCCGCCCAAGCCAGAACAGATATGTACTGCCGTACCGCCCGCAAAATCGATAGCGCCAATTGCGTTTTCGTTGCCAATAAGGCCAGAACCCCAAACCATATGAGCCATTGGGGCATACACCACCATCGACCACACCACCAGAATGAAAGTGAGAGCTCCGAACTTCATGCGACCCGCCAAGGAGCCCGTAACAATTGCAGCGGTAACCATCGCGAACGCTGCCTGGAAAGCAACATCAACTAAGCCGGGATAGGTACCTACCGCCACGTCTGCATAGATTGCGTTTTCCGGCACCGCTGAAAGAGCGTCGATCATTTCGGCAAGAGACCATGAGGAGAATAGCCTGTCGAAACCGCCCGCAAACAGCGCAGCGACATTGACCAGGTTGCCATCCTCATCGAAAGCATCGGGTCCGCCATATGCGATGGAATCACCGAGAACTGACCAAAGGCAGCCCACCGCACCCATCGCCATCACGCACATGAGCATGGTGTTAACTACGTTCTTTCTTCTTGAAAGGCCTCCGTAGAACAGGGCCAGCGCTGGGCCCATCATCAAGACCAAGGCGCAACTCATAATCATGAATGTTGTTGTTCCGGGATCATACATGGCTCTTCCTTTCCGTTACGAGAAAGCTTTTCAGGGGGAGGGGAGCTCGTAACAACGGTTATTCTAGGAAGCACTTGTTTTCCCTTAGGTTTCGTTGATTCACGTAACAGCCTTTTGAATCAACGTCCATGCAAAGGAAATGACAACGCAATGTGAAGGAAACGGGACACACCTATAGTTCCGTTGCCATACCTTGCTAGTCAAAACAGAGAGAGGTTCCTTTATGAGCAATTCACTTAACGGAAGGAAGGTTGCAGTTATCGGCTGCGGCTTTGTGGGATCCACCACCGCATATAGCCTGATGCAGAGCAAGCTTTTCACCGACATGGTTCTTATCGATGTAGACACCAACCGAGCCGAAGGCGAAGCGCTCGACATCAGTCACGGCATTTCTTACTACAGTCCCATGAACATCTACGCTGGCACCTATGAAGATCTCTCCGATGCCTCCATCGTTATCATCACCGCGGGCGCCAACCAAAAACCAGGCGAAACGCGTCTCGACCTGGTTCAGAAGAACGTCGCAATCTTCAAGACCATCGTTCCCCGCATTATGGAACAGGGTTTTGATGGCATTTTCTTGGTGGTTTCGAACCCGGTTGATATCCTCACGCAGGTAGTAATGGAGCTTTCGGGCCTTCCCCGCGAGCGTGTTATGGGCTCAGGCACCGTACTCGATAGCGCACGCCTCAAATACACGCTGGGGCACATGCTCGACGTTGATCCACGCCATGTCCACGCTCGTATCATTGGCGAGCATGGAGACAGTGAGCTGGCGGTTTGGAGCGCAGCGAACGTTTCTGGAATCGCCATCAACGACTTCTTCCGCTTGCGCGGCATCGAAAACGCCACCGAGATTCGCGCATCCGTCGAAGAAAGCGTGCGCAACAGCGCCTATGAGATCATCGAAAAGAAGCGCGCCACATATTTCGGCATCGCCCCTTCCGTAACCCGCATCTGTGAAGCAATCGTGCGTGATCAGAAGTCAATCATGACGGTCTCGAATTACCGTGCTGACGTCCAGGGCGTTCCCGATGTTGTCATGAGCCTGCCTGCTATCGTCGGCAGCAAGGGCGTTGAGTTCCCTATCCCCCTGCAACTAAGCATCGACGAAGCCGAACTGCTTCATTCTTCTGCGCAAACCTTGAAAAACACCCTGAACCAGATCGATTTTTCTCTGTAGGTATTGAGCTATAAGCAAAACGATGCCCGCACCTGCAGCCTGTACCGCCTCCCGTTTCTTTATGCTCAAGTCTTGGGATGCAGCTTACTGTGCGGGTGCGGGCGTTGTTATACCTACGCATAAGATGCTTTTGTTTGCTGGCTCAATGTTCAGGGGCACGTCACTATCAACATGTGAGCCTTAGTGCATCTACGCACACGATGCTCAGTTGCTGCTTTTCACCATGGTGGCTACCGTAAACCAGGTGCGTTCGTAGGGGCGATAGAACGTCTTCATATCCGTCACTTCAACGTCGTCCCTCGCCTCCAAATCGCGGACATCAACCGGAATACCCTCTACCTGAGTTTGCCCTAGTACGATAAAGGTACCTTGATAGCCGTCGAGCGCGGCGTCCCACGATTTCACGCTGGTAAGCGTCGGAAAATACGACTGGTACGCATGAGCCCAATTTCCCGGCTGCCATGCTAAAAACGTTTGCTTGATGTTCTCGCATTCCACCGCTGTAACCCCTTCAACCCCGATGTCCGAAGAAAGAACCAGCGGGCGGCTGTTGGATTTTGCCGTTTCCTCCAAATAGTCAAGCGGCTCTTCGTTTTTGCTGCTGTACGCATCTTGGACGAAGAGTACCTGGTTGACGATCGACACGCCAAGAAAGGCGGCGAGCAATCCGCGTACGCATATTTTGCAATTCATACGCGAAAGCCAAATAGAGACCGCAAGAAGCAAGGGGCCTACGGTTACGCAAAGATAGCGATAGTAGACAATCAGCGAATCCATAATCATAGAAGCCATAAGGGCGGCAGCAAATACGCTTGCATATAGCCCAACGCCCCATACGGCAGGCAGAGTAGAGGGGGCAAGCACCCGTTTTGCCAGGAAAGCGGAATCTTTAGATCCTGAACCATGCTGCCTGGAACGTCGCAGCCAATTCGCCAAGCCATATAATGCCGACACGGCAGCCACCACTGCGCAAACCGCGAGAATTACCACGTACCCAAATCCATAGGTATCAGCAAATATCACATAGCTCGTGTAAACTGGGTAGAACAACCATTCCACTATTGTGCGGGGAAACGAAACGTTCGCCCAATACGATCCAGACACTACTCCAGCTTGGCTTTTGAAGACCATGAGCCAAGGAGCATAAAGAGCTACTTGGCTTACCGCCCCTGCTATAAATATCGGCAATGCCTTTTTAGCACGCACAATAATGAAGATCAGCAAATATAGGTTGATGAACGACGCTGCAAGTACACCGTAATAATGCAAGTAGGCGCTCGCAAGGCTCGATAGAAACAAAACAAGCCACCATCTACATGGCACACCGCACCATTCATGACGGCTGCCCCCATCGTAGGCCGAAGCCATCCACCATTTTTGATCCTCTTTGATAGATCCATCTCCCGCCCTAGGGTTTTTGCTGCGCAGGGTGCATGCAATGCGCCACGCATACAGAGCGCATAACATCACGGAAAAGATTGCCCAAGAGTACATGCGGATTTCGACCGATATATAAGCAAGGTAAGGCGTGAACAAGGAAAAGAAGCTAAACAGCACACCGGCCTTCCAGCCGAAGTCGTGCCGTATCACAGCAAACCCCAGTATTGCCAAAGAAAAGATTCCCGCTACCGTAAACAGGCGGTACACAAGGAGATTTTGTCCAAAAAGCGACTCGAGAACATGGAGAGCCCAGTAAAACAGAACAGGATGAACATCTCCTGATCCAATGTCCCAGATCTCAGCGAAAGAATTATTTGCTATAGAAACCGAATAACTTTCATCGAACCACACGTTTCCATGAAAAGCCCCTGTTAGCAGAAACGCAAGACCGATCACCAACAGCGCCACGTGAAACTGCTTCGATTCAAGGTATTCCGCTAAACGAGATTGCGCCACAGTTTCACCGTCGCTTCTTTTAATCGCCCAATAACAAACCAACAGTCAGATCCGACTCATACACACGCACCAAGCTCTCCATCATGGAACGCGCTGGTTGAAATCTCTTCTTAAACAATCGCAAAGGTACTCCCAATCAAACAACGATTTTCCGCCCTCGATTATTGTTTTTCTTATCGTTAAATTACAGCCACATTTCTGTCATGAGCTTCTAGAACCACGCTCTTGCACGTCTGCCATAATGAGGTAGCTAGAGAAAGGCTGACGGATGCAGATTGAACAATGCACTACTTTTATTCACGCAGATGATTTCGGAATAACACCTGGTCAAGCTAAAGACATTCTGTCTCTCAGCTCTTCCTGCGGTGGAGACGGAGCACTCAACAGCGTCAGTATTTTTGCCAATTCTCCCGCTTTTCATGAAGCTGCTAGCCTCGCTCAACCGTATGCCAACCGTGGCGTTCTGCGAGTATGTCTCCATCTGAATCTCGTAGAAGGACCATCAATTACAGATCCGAAGCGTATACCTCTTCTCGTAAACGAAAGAGGTATGTTTGATAACGATTTTGTTGGATTGCTCAAGCTGGGTATCACCAACAAATGCGAGGCATTCAACCAGCTAGTTATCGAATGCCGTAGTCAGATACAACGTTTTCTATTAGCGTTCCCTGATCAGCAGCTATCGTTTCAATTGGATAGCCACCAGCATGTTCATGCCGTCCCTATCGTCTACAAAGCACTCGCGCAAGCTCTAGCTGAGGAAAACTGCCTGGTTAGAAGGCTGCGCGAACCCATCGATCCGCTTTCTCTTTACCGAACCTACGGCGAAGGCGACGCAAAGGAATCAGACAGTGTGCCCATACCTCAAACACACGATGCGCCGACGCGCATTCCGATGGTCAATCGTGCAAAAATCTTCTTGATATCTGCCCTTTGGCGCAAATGCCCAGTCGACGAGATTCCATGGGCTCGCAACAGACCCGGTTCAGCACCTTTGTTTTCAGGAGTTGCTCTTTCTGGGCACATGGATGAATTCAACAAACCACTTCTCGCTTCCTTCCAACATGAAGCAACTCGTCAAACCAGAGATGTTGAAATCCTATTTCACCCTATCTCGGTACCGATCGAAGAGTGTCTTGACCCTCTGAACAAACCATTCGCTGAAGCATGCGCTTCAGCATCAAGGAACCGCGAAGCAGAGCTGATCAAGAAGCTATAAGCATTTCGCTGGATTCCCTTGCCCACAAACATCAGCTCCATCCATTGCCCTTGTCATGTTTCACGTGAAACAACGTTCAACGCTGACGCGTCTGTCCTCGTTTTTCGTCAGATACAACAGCATAAAAGAAGGGCCCAAGGTTTTCCTTGGGCCCTTCTTTGCAGATGCACTTTTGTTTAGATGCTCTTCAAAATAGCCATTACGAAATTTGAAGCATCCTCAAGAGCTTGAGGATCGACGTTCTCGATAATGTCATTGTCTGCAGAATAGAGCGCAGTGTTGCCATCTGCCATACCGGCAATCGTCATCGCCTGAACACCATGAGCCATTGCAACCGATGCGGGTGTTTCACGTGAAACAATACGATCGGTATGATATCCAATCCTCGAACGCTCGCTTGCCTGGCGAAGAACACGCTTCAAACGGGAGGAGACCTTATAAGGCTTATAAGCACCTTCCTGCTCAATGCAAGAAAGCGCACCAGCACCAAGAGCCTCAAGGTTGATAATGATCGCACCCTTCATCTCGTCGGCGTGTTCCTCTAGGAACGCATTAATGCCCGAATGGGAATATTGCTCTGCACCAAGGCCGACAAACCAAACTTCCGTATCGATGTCGGGATGACGGAAATCCTGAAGCTTCTTAAGTTCTCGGTTGATCTGCTCGGCGGTGTCAGCATCACCATCGATGCGCAATGCGGGGCTAGCGTCAACAAACCCTTCACTATCGTAGGCCGCTGCTTCATCATAGTAGGTGTCTTCCATCTGAGCATCTTCGCCCTTGCGAAGACGGTTCAAAGAGAATGCGCCACCGTTCCATCCTCGGCGATCATCGGATTCACGATAGTCAACGTCTACAAACCCATCCTCTTCCTCACGGAAGCTTGACCAATCTCCACGAGCCTTGCCTACGCTGCGGGCATTGTAGTCTTCATCGACATCCACCCAGTCGTTTACGGAAACTTCTTCTTCCTTGCGCTTCTTGCCCTTGCGGAATCGGCTGAAGAGGCGTCCGGCACGGGATTTAGGCATATCAACATACCCAGGACCTGCAAAAGCACCTGTTTCGGTGTATTCCTCATCGTAAGCGGAATCGTCCGCATCATCGATATAGCGCTCTTCAGGGGCCACGTCAGAAACCAATTCATCCCCTACAGGCGCAAACGAACCCGTACCGCCTACGGTCGAGAAAGAGCCAGTCGTAGACACTGCCGACTGCGCACCCGTGTCAAACGAAGGAAGGTTGAGGCTTCGCGCTGCAGGCGCCGTGCTAAATGCACCAGTATTCCCATCAATGCGAGGAAGCATGTTGGAAAGCAACGATTTGCTACCCGCAGAAGTGTCTTCGTTTACTTCTGCCATAGGAGCGCGCTGGCGAAGATTTTCACCCGAAGCGCTGCGGGCTGGGGCTACATCCGGCAATACGATGACTTGACGAGAATGATCAGCCTGCTCAACAACGGGAGAAACAGGGGAAACCATTTCTTCCATTCCCATAATCGGAGAAGCTACCGCAGGTTGAGGCGCAGTTCTTTCAAGTGGCTCTTCTGCGTACCCTTCACCCTGCATCTCGTCCGAATAGTCATAGGAGTAGGATTTCATTTCCTCCTGCACGCGAGCGGCAGGGATGCGGGCGGTTGATTCACCGTCACCGTCATGGAAAGAATCCACGTTGGTCACGCTGTCATCGATGCGACGAATCGGCTCCTCTTCATCATCGAACTCTTCATTGTCCATAAATTGAGAAACATCAATTGGGGAAATTGAGGTGGTTACGCTCGGAGATGCCGTCTGTTCGGGCTGGTCAGCGCGACCATCGGCGTACACTTCTTCGTTTTCGGACACAGCAGACTCTTCATAGTAGTCCTCGTTGTAGGGTTGCTCGTCCAGGTATTCTTCAGCAGGATATTCTTCTTCAAACGATTGCTTACGCGTCGTAATCGACTTCAGACGAGAAGCGAAAGAATGCTGCATCTGAGATGCTTTTTCGGAACCAGAGTGAACAGCATTATTGAAGAAATCGCCAAGCGAACTGCCATGACGCGAGTGGACACTCTTCTTAGAGCCCACAGCAGGGCGAGACGCTTCCTCGTTAGAGGGGTAAGCATCGGTGGTGTTCGTGTACTCATCGACAGGATCCATGGGCGAAGTTGCCAAATCAAGCTCTTCTTCGATTTCCTCAACTTCGTTGTTTCTGGGAACAGAGCGATGAAGCCTCTGGGAATGACGTACTGAAGGACGAGGAGAGGGCTTGCTTTGCTCATGAGAATCAGAATGCTCGTAACCCTGAACAGGCTCTTCGACTATTTGCTTCTCGGACTCAACAATAGGCTCGGGCTCTACATGAGCTTTTTCTGCAAGCTGATCCACCTCTTCAATTGCAGCCTCGTAAAGCGTCTCATGCGACACAGGGGCAGGAGCATCGTTTGAAACAGCCTCATGTTCGGCCATCTCAATAGAAGCAGGCTGAACTTCAGCAGTAACAGTAGGCTCAGGATCGCGATCAAGCCATGGTGCAGGCGACGCAATGGGCTTCGGTGCGGGCTTGCGCTCGACAGGCGCTGCCGCAGTATTGTTCAGGTGCCATTCTTGCTCAGCTGCTAAATCCTCTGCCGACAAGGCGGCAGACTGACTATTAGCAGCAGCCTCAACGAAATGAGCCGAGTTTCCCTCGTGATCGGCACGGGGCGCAGAGAACGACTCGATTTCATTCTGCAGTGCGCGGACCTTTGAGGATAATTCGGACTGAGCGACCTCAGGCTCGGAGACGGGAATGGCAACAGGGGATCCGTAGGGATTCGAAGCATGATGCTCCATCATGCGCGCAGCAACGGTGTCCGCATAGCGAGAACGATTTACCTTCGGGGTTTTTCCTGCATCAGGCTTATTTGCACGTGCTTTCTCCTGCGCGATCTTCGCCCAAGAAGGAGTATCGCTCACTTGAACGCGAGCAACAGGTTCTGGAGCAGCGGGATGGGCAGCCTCTTTAGCCGCAGCTTCTGCGGCTGCGGCTGCGGCCTCGGCCGCCTGCTTCTTCGCGATCTGCTGCTTGGGGATAATGACCTCGTCTTTTTCCCCTGAATCAGACTCTTTTTTAGTTTCTTCATCAAGAGTAGCGGAAACCATGGTACGCGCCAGAGGACTCGGTGCCGGCTCGGGGCGCTTCCCAACCTCAAAACGCACGCTAGAAACTTCATCTTCGTCTTCGGCGATCAGACCGCCACCCTTAACCAGGCGAGAAGAAATATCAGTTACGGGAACCTTGTCGGCAACAGGCTTTCCAGTCAAAGCCGCAATAGCAGCTTTCGCTGCAGCAAGAGATTCCTGCGGCGACATCTCCGCTTCGTATTCAAGAGAAGCGCCTTCCGGCACAACGCCCGCAGCTCGCGCTGCCTCTTCACCGTGTACGCGATTGCCCTCTTCAGCGCTGCGCTCCAGGGCTTCTTCTTGGCTTACCAGGCCGTTTCCAACCTTACGCGCAACATCAAGCAAAACCGAAATACCGGAAGCGTTGTTATTTGCCGACTGGTTAAACGGTGCAGCGATATGAAGCACAGAGCGAACCAGAGGAATGGCAAATAACACCGCACAGATAACCAACAAGAAAGTAAGAATGGAAGACATCGCGCCCGTATCAGCTGCGAACAGAGTGGAGCGAAGCAAGAGAACGAAAGCCGATACCACCAAAGCGATGGCGCTTGCCTTTTGAAGGATAGGCAATGCTGCTGCGAAGGGGGGCTTTTCCTCCGTTAGAACCTTGCCGCTGTCATAATTGGCAACCAGGATCACCTTGCGGCGACGGGCATTGGCACCATTTGCCGGGGTGGGCTGATATTTGGCCACTACGTTCTGGCTTGCACCCGTCCTAAACAAACGCGAAAGAACTGGGCGTTCCGTAATCTCCATGCCATACAAAACCGCCGCACCTACAGTGAGAAGCAACCAAAGTATGCCCAGAGATGGAACAACGATAGAAAGAACAGCACCAAGCAAAGCAACACCGAAACAAATAATATTGGGCAGCTGGTCGTTGGTTACACATTGGAAGTCTTCTACTACCGTTGCGAACCCCGCTTCTTTCTGCATCTGATCGGCAAGATAGAGCGCAGCTCTCTGTTCCTCCTCGGTACCCGCAGGATGCGGACCTATCTCTTGCGTGAGATAGGCGATATCGTCGATTATTTCAGCCATGGAGAGCCCCTTTTGTTTCCACGCTTATATAAGTAAGTAGCGATTGACATGGATATAGACTGTACAAGTATACGTCATTTGGCTCGTTTCGCCTTTATGTGAACCGTTTGTTCACCTTGTCTACCGCATTACGCAAAGAACCGCCTTTCTTTCTGCATAAAAATACCTCCCATCCACTCAGCGGGGATGGGAGGTTTCACGTGAAACATATCAGTTAGCCTGCTGCTAATTCTGTCCAAGATACTCTCTTAAATAAGCATCATTCGAAGCAGCGTCCGAGCGAAGGCTTTCGTAACGAGAGACCAAGTCCGCTGTTGCGCTGGCATAAGCATCAACCACAGGCTGGCTAAATTGCTTCGGCAGCGCTTTTGCCATTTCCACAGCTTCCTGATCGGCCTTGTTGTAAGCATCGTTGTGGGACTCGGCAGTTGCCTTGTCCTGTATAAGAATCGCCGCGTTTGAGGCAAGTGCTTCATTGGTTGCATCTATTCGCTTTTCGACATAAGCCAACGAGGCATCATAATTCGCCGCAGGATAGAAGCCCTTCGCTTTCGCAATGCACTCTTTTGCCTCTGAGAATTGAGCCTGAGCAGAAGTGGTGAACTCGGTTGATTTTGCCACGTTATCCGCCGTGGTATCCGAAACGACGGTTGCCGCCTGTGTCAGAAGCGCATTCCCTTCTTGGATGCAACTCCATGCCTCGTTCATGGCATCAATACCTTGCTTTGCAGCAATATCTTCCTTCATGCGTTGATCGGCGACATCAAGCAGCTCCTCGCGAACGGCAATAGCATTTAGAGCCCGTTGAGCCGCCTCTTTGTCGCGTTGGGATCCATCGAGCTCCGATTCTGCCTTCTGGGCATACACGCGAGCGGACTCGAGTTGGTCTTTAGCATCGGGAATGGCCGCACTTAATTCCTGCGCGCGAGAAACGGTATCGTCACCAAACGTATCCTGAAAATACTTATCGATAGCAACCGTGGTTTCATCACTTTGCTCAACAAGCCCGCAAGCCTCACGCAGCACACCGACGCTGGTATTCAGTCGCTCGTACTGCTGGTAGGCCCAATACCCTCCCACGCCAATCGCACCTACGCAAACGACTGCCACGAGCGCAATGCTGAGACGGCGATACCATCTGCGACGTTGTTTCCTACGGGCAATTTCTGCCTGGGAATCTGCACCTAAAAACGTTTTACGTTCAGAAGATTTGGGCTTCGCTTCGGCTGAATTTCGCTTAGTAGCTTTTTCTGTTGCTGCATTTTTTTCCTTGCTTCCTGTAGCTGAAGCACCCCTCCCGAAGCTTGGAAGACGCCACTTGGCGCCGCGCGAGGGCTCATCCTGCGCTGCAGCTTTCTGCTCGAGGACATTCAGGGAAAGCTCGTTGGGCTTTCCCTGCGAAAACTCTTTCAGGTGAAGAACCTGGGTTTCCTTATGTCCGAGACCGCGACCGCTTCGCTTTTTTTTGCGGGCCATCACGAATGCGAACCTCCAGCTACGCGCGCAAGGGACTCGATCGCCGCACGGTCGGCAACTTCGGCAACGATATCCGCGCAAGGCATCATAACGATATTGTTGCTTGGCAACGAATTCAGGAACTTCTTGCCGTAATACTTGGTTATCAGGCGCTTATCGGCCAAAACCACAATGCCGCGGTCGCTCGATTTACGAATGAGCCTTCCAACCGCCTGCTTTACCTCAATTACTGCATGGGGTAGCGAATAATGAGCCCAAGCGCGATCGTCTCGCTGTTGACGTTCGCAAGAAAGAGGATCGGTAGGCAGGCCAAAAGGCAGCTTGGGGATGACAACGCCCTTGAGCGTTGCACCCGGAGCATCAAAGCCCTCCCAGAAGCTCTTCAGAGCAAAGAGGCTCAAATGCTCGTCTTTCAAAAAATCATCGCGAAGACCCTTAACGGAAACGCCCCATTTTTGGCACACCAAGCGCAAATCATCTTCCTTTAAAGCAGGATGAACGCCATCGAAGCACTGTTCCATTTCGCGCCTGTTGGTGAACAATGTGAGCATCGAGCCTCGTTGGGCCTTGTGCAAATCAACAAGGAAAGATTCCAACGTTGGAAGATAGGCAGGATCTTGAGGTTCTGGCATATCCGTTGGAACGTAGACCCGCATATTAGCGTCGAAATCAAAGCTCGAATCAACCTTCAACACATCAGCCTGAGATTCTTCCCCTTCGTTGAAGCCAACGGCACGTTCGAATGCATCGAGCTGACCGTCGACCGCCAGGGTAGCCGAAGCATACACAACGCTGCGCGTTTCAGCATAAAGACTTTCATTCAGCGATTTACCCACATCAAGCGGCTGAACCGTAAAGATTTCGTCCAACGTGCCCTTTGTGCGGTTAAGGCGAACCGAATACACATGGTTATCACTGTCATGGAAGAACATTTCATCGAGAGCATCGTAGGCCTCCCTCAATTCAAGCGCAGCCAGGGCAAGTTCCCTCTGGGCACTTGTGGTGTCTTCGATTTGCTCTGCATAAGCGACAATGTCACGGCAAGCACGAATCAGCTTTTCCAACGTGTCGTAAACCGCACGCGCACGATTCACGACGCCTCGATACGTGTCACCATGGCGAATCTCGTCGTTGAGCCAGAGGTCAAAATATTCGTATCCACGCGAGCGGGTCTTCGGATCGAACACCAGAAGATCTTTTGCTCCGAGGCAGAATTCTTCCGTTGCCATTGCAAAGGCACCCGCACAGGTACGCGCTTTGGCAATAAGCGACTCATACAGCGCGCGACCCTCCTCTGGAGCTTGAGCGCTTCGTTCCACCCGAGAAAGAACGTTATGTGAACCTTCCCCATTTACGCGCAAAGCAAGCGCCCTCAGCGAATCGGAAGACACCGAAAGGGCGAGTGCGCGGCGTGCTTCTTCCTCCGCACCATGAGCCTCGTCTACAGCCCAATAGCGGATAGGAGGCAAAAGCCCACCTTCAAAGCGAACATCCCAGAAAAGCAAGCTATGGTTCGTTACTACAACATCGCATCGCTGAGCTTGCTCTCGGGCACCATGAACAAAACAGCTTCGTCCAAAGAAGGGGCACTTGTGACGCAAGCATTCGTTGCTCTTGGTCCCAATGCGCCAACGGGGAATGGCGCGGTAATCAATTTTCAGAGCATCCATATCGTCGTAGTCACTCTGCTCCACAAACGAAAGCAAGCCCGCCAAAGCAGGCGCCTGGTTAATCTCCTGCTTACGATAATGAATTACCGATGGCCCTTGATTGACCAAGCCATCCACCTTGCGAAGGCAAGGATAGTGACTGAACCCTTTCAAAGGAGCGTACGTGATGCCGAGAGCCTTCGAAAGAAGGGGCAACTCCTTATGCACCAGCTGATCCAACAATGCGTTGGTCTTTGTGGCCACACCCACAGTAATGCCATTTTTCCGTGCTGCCAGGGCAAGGGGAACCAGGTAAGCCATCGACTTGCCAACACCGGTGCCAGCTTCCACGGCAAGATTGCGAGACGTTGCCAAGGCGCGGTTCACCGCAAGGGCCATTTCACGCTGTTCTTCACGCGGCTCATACTCCTCGTACAAAGAGCCCAATAAGCCCTCAGCGGAAAAGGCTTCGGAGATTTCCGCATCGGTTGCGAAAGAAAGCTCGGGGGCTTCGCTACCCGCAGGAGGAAGCTCCTTGCCCGCAGGGGAAACCTCAGGAACATTAGCATCAGGGCGCAAGGGGGCCGAAGCTTGAGCCACCGCTGCCTTTCGTGATGCACGCAAACTGTATGGCCCCTCACTGTCCTTCATGGCAGCAAGGCACTTGAACACACGCTCGGTATTCCAAGTGTCGCTATCGCACATATCGGCAATGTGCTGGAGCAAAGGGGTGGGCATAGTGTCAACCGCAGCCAAAAGCACGCGGTATACAAGACACGTTGCTGCCACGTCATCATCAGCACGATGGGTGGAATCGGGCCCACCAAACGCACGCACCAAATCGAGCAAGCGATGAGAGGTTAGTCGAGGTAGCGCGATTTTCGCCAGATCAAGGGAGTCGATCCAACAATTTTGCTTCAGCACCTCACCCGTAGGGTACTTCGTGCAGAAAGTCCTATCGAAATTTGCATTATGGGCGACCACATCGGAAGAACCAACGAACTCAACCAAACCCGCAACGGCGGTATTGGGGTCAGGAGCATTCGCCACATCTTCATCGCTGATGTTGGTAAGGTGAGCAACTTCTTCAGGAATTGGTTTCCCGGGATTTACGAACGTTACGTACCAGCCGACGATCTCGCCATGAACCATACGCGCTGCAGCAATTTGAATCAGCTCGTCGTGGTTGAACGAGAAGCCCGTTGTTTCAGTGTCGATAACAACAACGTCTTCATCCAGCTCACCAAACGAGTGCTCTTTCGCATAGCTGCTAAGCGAATGGTAACGATCGCAAATGCGCTGAGGGGTGTTTTCGAGAATATAAGTGTCAAGCCTTGATGCGGCTTCTGCATTTTGTGTTTCCATACTAGTAAGACTATCATTTATGGAATTCTTTATCTCTAATGCCTGAATCACTTCTAGGAGAAAACATGTCAGATATTGGCTATTTTTCCATGTACGCCCGTTTCGAAACCGAAAGCAAGGAAGACGCTGCAGCATTTCTTGGTGCAGACAACATAATTGGCGACGCTTTTTCTATCGAGCAGGAATACATTGACGGCAAGCGCACGGCATGGATCGTGAATCCTTTCGGCAAGCGTATGGGCACCATCGACGAAAAAACCGCTGAAAAGGTTGATCTCTGCAACGCCAAAGGCTGGAACACCGTTGCTTTGCTCGCACTCGTTGCTTTCACGGAAAAGCCCGAGCCGGGCCTTTACTGGGGCCAGGTTCTTATCATTTCCTATGACCCAGAATATGAAGTCGCCTTCTCTACGTTCATAGAAAATGTGGGAAAACAGCTTGGCGAAGGAATACGTCCCGACGTCTCCCTTGGTCGCGATTCCCTTAAGAAGGTCATCGAAACTCATGGCGAATGGGTCCCTTCGGGGCGCGTCCCCTTCCCTAACAAGAACAAGGGCACCGCTTGGGTGAAAACGCAACGTACCGGAACGGAGCGTTTGGTAAAGCAGGCGCGCAAGGGCAACATGGGTTGCACGGTGGTTAGCTGGATCTTCCTTCTCGCCGTTGTTGCCCTTATCGTTTTCGGCCTTCATTCTTGCGGGGCGTTCTAGCTCATCTTCTACCCAACCGCACTATAGACATCCGGTGGTGTTTCACGTGAAACACCACCATAAAGAAAACCCCTTGCCGCATTCTGAACCGCACCTCTCGAACTCGGATTTCTATCAATCCGAAATTTGAAGGTGTAGTCCATTTCGCGGGCAAGGGGTTTTATGTTCGCGGCAAATAGCCGTTTACTTTTCTAAAGCATAGGAAATGAGCTTGGTGCAGAGCTCGGCAAAACTCATACCGGCTGCACGAGCAGCATCGGGGAGAAGAGACGTTGCTGTCATGCCGGGAATGGTGTTCGTTTCCAAAACCCAGAAACTCCCTTCGCCGTCTTTGATGAGGTCGCTGCGGGAAACGCCACAACACTCAAGCGTCTTATGGGCAGCAACCGCAAGCTCCATGGCTCGCTTGGTATCTTCTTCGGATAAGGGTGCGGGACAGATATGCTGCGAACCTCCCTGAGCGTACTTTGACTCAAAATCGTAGAACTCATGGGAAGGAACAATCTTAATGACGGGGAGAGCGCATGGATCCTCGTTGCCTAATACGGCAACGGTAAATTCTTCACCCGAAATGAAGCTCTCAACGAACGCGCACGTATCTACCTGAAACACCTTATCGATTGCATCGGCAATCTCCTCGGCGCCTTCGCATAGATACACACCCAGGGCACTACCTTCTGTAGCGGCTTTCACGACGCAGTGCGAACCTACCTCATCAATGATGGCCTGGATGTCGATATGGCGAGAGTCGAGCATCATAGAACGCGGAGTAGGGATACCGGCGCGCTCATAGCAAAGCTTCGTCTTAGGCTTATCGATAGCAGTGGCGCTCGACCAAACACCAGGGCCAATATAGGGAAGCCCAATGGTTTCCAGGAAGCCCTGGATGGTGCCATCTTCGCCATACTTGCCATGGAGAGCCAAAAAGGCAACGTCGAAATCACCCTGAATCAAAGCCAACAAGTCTTCTTTGTTGGCAGGGTCGAAAACGGTTACTGGAAAGCCCGCCTCAAGCAGAGCTTCCTTCGCCCCTTCGCCAGAAGCAAGGGAAATGGAGCGCTCGCCGCTCTTGCCTCCCGCAAGCAGAGCAACACGAATTTGTTTAGGATCGAAAGAACAAGACATGGTTCTCGCTTTCATACAAGTAAAGCCCAAGGCGCTACAACCAAAAGGCTTGATACGTTAGCCGATAGTGAGTATAGCAAACGCACGTTACCACTCTGCTACCACCATGCGGTAACCACTTGGTTGCGTATAATGCTAAGCATGAATAACGCAATCCAATCATTCAACCTGTCTGAGATTCCCGCTATTGTGGAAAGTCTCGGACAGCCGCGCTTCCGCGCCAAGCAGCTCACTTCCTGGCTTTACCAGAAAGGAGCTCATTCCTATGACGAAATGACCAACCTGCCCAAGAGCCTTCGAGATGTTCTGTCAAACGAATATCCCTTGATTGAGCCGCACGTGGTTAACAAGCAGGTATCTAACGACGGTACTCGTAAGTATGTATTCGAATATGCCGATGGCGCCAAGGTCGAAGCCGTCGGAATCCCCTCATTCGACAAGAAAGAGCGCAGAGACGAGCCTAAGCACCTTACCGTGTGCTTCTCCACTCAGGCAGGGTGCGCCATGGGGTGCACTTTTTGCGCTACAGGACATGAGGGGCTTACCCGCAATCTTTCTTCCGCTGAAATGATCTGTCAGATCATCGCCGTACAAAACGATTTTGGCTGTCGTGTCACTAATCTGGTCTCAATGGGGCAAGGCGAACCATTCCAAAATTACCAGGCAACCCTAGAAGCACTTCGTTTCGCAAACGCAAAAGACGGCCTTGAAATAGGTGCTCGCCATATAACGGTTTCAACATGCGGCATCATTCAGGGAATTGAGCGCCTTGCGAACGAACCCGAACAATTCACGCTCGCCGTGTCTCTCCATTCCGCACTGCAGGATGTTCGCAACGAAATCATGCCGCGTTGCAGCAGCATCCCCTTGCCGCATCTGAAAAATGCCCTTCAGTCCTATATCGAGAAAACCGGCCGTCGCGTTAGCTTCGAGTATCTCCTTATCAAGGGGATCACCGACACGGAAGAAAGTCTCGCAGCGTTAATCGACTTCTGCGATGGCCTCCTGTGTCACGTCAATCTTCTTTCAGTAAACGAAGTTGAAGGAAGCCCCTACAAGCCAAGCTTAACCGCAACACAGCAGCGCTGGGTTAAGGAACTGAAGAGCGCAGGCAAGGAAGCCACTATCCGCAATTCACGTGGAAGCGACATTGACGGAGCCTGCGGTCAACTGAAAAACAAAATGTAGAGAATCGGGAAAATGGGGACAGGTGCCAGATTCTCACCCAACAAGCAGGGCCCCGCTTGCGATGAAACTCGCGAGCGGGGCCCTGTTTTTGTGCACTATAACAAAAGTGGGGATCTGGTGCCTGTCCCTATTTTCCCACTTGCGACTCTTCGATAAGACTCAGGATACGCTGAAGTTCTTCTTCGTCCTTGAACTGGATCTCGATTTTGTTCTTTCCCTTAACGGTCTTAACGCGAACCGGGGCGGAAAGGAAGCGGGTAAGCCCCTTCGCAGCCCTCTTGAAGCTCGGAGGAGCAGGAACGCGCTTCGTAGCTGCCGAACCGGCCTTTTCGCGACCATTCATCAGGCGAGCCAACGCCTCGGTTTCGCGAACACTCAACTTTTCATTCTTAAGCTTTTCGGTAAGCTTCTTCCTACCCTCCGCGTCATCAACGGAAAGGATGGCGCGAGCATGGCCGGCAGTAATCTTCTCCTCAAACAAGAGCTGCTGGGCTTCCTCAGGCAAATCAAGCAGACGAAGAGCATTAGCGATAGTGGATCGCCCCTTGGAAACTGTCTGGGCAACCTCTGATTGCGTCATTCCCCTACGCTCCATAAGACGCTTATAGCCATAAGCCTCTTCAATGGGGTTAAGGTCGGATCGCTGTATATTCTCGATCAAAGCAAGCTCGAGAGCTTTGTCGTTGTCTGCTTCCCAGAAACGAACGGGAACTTCGTCCATTCCTAGGCTTTTGCAGGCTCGATAGCGACGCTCGCCGGCCAGGATCTGATACTGGTTTCCAATCTTGCGGACCAAAATAGGCTGAAGAAGGCCTTCCTTCTTAATGGACCCTGCAAGTTCCTCGATTTCGCCCGGCTTAAAATTGGTACGAGGCTGATCGGGGTTGGGATGAATCAGGTCAAGCTTGACAGTCGCCGTGAGTCCCTTGGAATCAAACGGCTTGTTTTCCTTTTTCGATACTTCAGGCGCAGGCTCGACAACAGGCTTGGCGGGCTTTCTTACCTGACGCTCCGCTGCAACGCGGGGCTTGGGAGCAGGAGTCCTCATGGACACTGAACCAGCAGAGCTGAAAGTACCAGAACCGGCACGCATGGTGGGCTTACGCGCTTCACGAGAAACAACCTTGGCGTTCTCGAGTGCATCTTCAGAAATATAGATATCGGAAGACGGATCAACCGACTTTCCCGAAGAACGCTTAACGGTACGCTCCTGAAGAGCTTGATGAAGAACACCTGCAGATTCCTGCTTCTTCTGAACAGGCTCTTCGCTTACCGGTTCAGACACGCGCCTTTCCTGCTCTTTGGGAGCCTCAGAAGCAGATGGCTTCTGAGTATAAGCGGGACTATCGTCGAACAAGGCGTTGAGGCCACGCCCCAAGCCACTTTTCTGCTTAGCCACGAGCAATCACCTCTTTGGCAAGATCGTTATAGGCAAGGGCTCCCTTATTGTCAGGAGCGTATTCGAGAATCGACTGTCCATAACTAGGAGCTTCAGACAGTTTAACGGTACGGGGAATCAGTGTCTCGAAAACCGCATCACCGAAGAACGAACGGACCTCATTAACCACCTGGTTGGCAAGATTGGTGCGGGAATCGTACATAGTGAGAACAATTCCAAAGATATCCAAGCTCGGGTTCAGGATACTTTTGACACGTTTCATCGAATCAAGGAGTTTTGTCACACCTTCCAATGCATAGAACTCGCACTGGATGGGAACCAGAAGCTTATCCGCAGCAACCAAAGCATTGATGGTGAGCAAACCGAGGGAAGGTGGGCAATCGATAAGGATGTAATCATAGCGGCCGCGCAGACTGCCTAGAGCATTCTTCAAGCGATTCTCTCGCGCCATCTCGTTGACCAATTCAACCTCTGCGCCAGCCAGGCTGATAGTAGAGGGCAGGATATCAACACCCTCAGCAACGCAAGATAGAATTACCTCTTCAACAGGCGTTTCGCCAAGCAGCACGTTATAAACGCATCCATCGAGGGCTCGTTTATCGATACCATAACCGCTTGTTGCATTGCCCTGCGGATCGAGGTCAACCAAAAGGACTTCTTTGCCCATAGCACCTAAAGCAGCTGCAAGATTTACCGCGGTGGTCGATTTACCAACACCGCCCTTTTGGTTGATGATAGCGAGGATTTTTGTCTGCCCGATTGCATGAGCCACCTTAGGCTTGTCGCGGAAGGGAATAAAGGTGCGAATACCGTCATCCTCTTCTTCTTCGGCTTCAACACCGTCTTCCTGGGAAGCGGTCATCGTTTCCGGATCAGTTTCCTCTGCAGCTTCTTCATGTTCGGAGGTTCGCTCAACCACCTCTGCATGTTCATTGATTTCGTCATAGCTGCTCTGAAGAACCTCTTCTTTGATCTCTTCAGGGTTTTGACTGCGCTCAGTCACGGAAGTCACGGGAACATTTTTTGCTTTTTTTCGACTACCGAACAGCCCCACGAGCTCTCCTCTCTTTTTGCCTATCAGACAAACCATTGCTTCACTTGAATACCCCACAAAGGGTAAGCAAATGTTTGCTGTTTCACGTGAAACAGCAAACATCAAAAAATAACAAAGCACCCAACATCCCATCGAATAAAATGAGATTGACGCTATACAACAAAATCAGCGAAACACAACTCCGTTTGACGGACGGCATAATGGGATAGCCCAGAAGCAGAGCAAAACGCCCCTTTTGTTTCGGTTATTCGATAATACCCTTGCCATACTCATTAGAAAATAGAAAGGCATACGGTTTTTCCTCGAAGCACCGCATTTCCATTCCTAAACAACGATCAAACAGACATCGAGTGTCAAAAACCCAGTTTCAAAAATGGAACCCGAAAAAACGAGGTCACACAAAGCTCTGTAACCGCCAAACAGAAGCAAACCCAACTAGATATTCAGAATATAGAAAACAGGCCCTCACAAGAAGCCTCAAAGCCTATTTAGCGTAATGGGTTCGGTATCGAATACTTCAGGGCACCCAGAGAACAAAAAAGAGCCCCCGGAATTGTTCCAAGGACTCTTTTCTTAAAATGGCTTCTTTTGCGCCATGCCAACCCTTCGCGGAAGTTTCATCGAGGGGTTGCATCGTTTTCCAAACACGATAATAGCTCGACTCGTCTCCCCGTCGGAAAGCGTGAAGCCCCTTGAGGAAACAAACTCCATTCCCAACTTACAGGCAATATTCCGAGCATGCTCAAGTTCTTCCGATTCACTGTGGGTCTTGTAGCATACCAGGCTTCCACCTTTAGCCAACAAGGGCGACGCAAGTTCGAGCAGTGAAGCCAGAGAGGAAAGCGCGCGGGCGGTAATCAGCGAGAAGCGGTTCGGCTGCTGCAATGCAAGATCCTCAATGCGCCCATGGTAGGTTGAAACAATGTCGTCAATACCAAGCTCAGCGGCGAATGAATCAAGAGCGCGCGTCTTCTTCCCAACGGAATCAGCAAGAAGGGTTTCCCTTCCTGTCATGATTGCCAGGGGAATACCAGGAAATCCAGCACCCGAGCCCATATCGAGGTACGGCCCCTCCATCGCCTCCTGGACTTCGGGAAGGCCAGCGAGCGAATCTTCAACGTGAAGAATCTGGGCGGACTCCCAATCAACGATTCGAGTGAGATTCGTTACCTTGTTTTCCTCGATAACCAATTCGAGATGCTTGTCGAGTAGCTCCCTCTGCCTTTTGCTGGGCGCATGCTGTTCAGCACTCATGCCAGAATCCCCTATCGTGGGCTTACCACAACACGACGGGCGCGACCCTCGCCCTCGGAAACGGTCTCGACGCGATCATCTCCACGCAGGGCAATATGCACAATGCGACGCTCATAGGGAGTCATGGGGCGGAGCTTGATGCTGCGATCCTGATCTACCGCCTTATCGGCTGCATTCAAGGCGATGTCCTCGATCTTCTGGCGCTGACGAGCCTTATAGCCCTCAACGTCAACCACGATAGGATAGCGATGACCAACTATGCGGGACGTAATAGACGAAATAAGGAACTGGAGCGAGTCGAGCGTACGGCCGTGGCGACCAATCAAAACAGCCAGATCATCGCCGGTGATGTCGAGGATAAGCTCACCTTCATCGCCTTCGTACTCTTCGATAGTCACTTCTCCAACATTGAAATACTTCAAGATATCTTGAATGGCCTCAATAGCCGTATCAGCAATCCTGTCCACTTCTTCTTCAGAGTATTGACCCTCAGCTTCGTACTCCCGAGATGAGGATTCATCCTGAACCATGTTCTCTTCTTCCATTGAAAACTCCTTACATTCAAATCTCCCCTCCGCGGTAGAACCACGAAGGGGAGGAGACGGCAAAAAATATGTGAAGTAGCGCTACTTGCTCTTCTTGTGAGGGCGAGGCTTCTTTTCCTTGCGAACCACGTTAACTTCCACGGGCTTAACCTCAACTTTTTCAGCTTCGACTTCTTCGTCCTTGTGCTTCATAACCCTGGTGGAGATTACCTGCTGTAGAACACCGAATACGGAAGAAGTTGCCCAGAACAGCAAAACGCCAGTAGGAGAGCCCCAGCCGAGCCACAGCATGAACAGGGACATGATGCCCATCATAACCATGGTCTGGGTCTTCTGCGGGCTGTTCGTGCCCATCTGCTGAAGCAAGGAGGGCAGGAAGGTGCAGAATGCAAACAGAAGGAGAAGGATGCCATAGGGCAAGAACTCCAAGAAGCCCTGGCCAAGCATCGCGGAAGGCGAAGAAAGCAGCGAGGGCAGAATGTTGTAGAAGGAGTAGGTCATGCCTTCAGTACGGGAGCCCATTTCCTGCAATACCTGGAACAGAGCAACGAAGATAGGCATCTGGAGGAACAGAGGCAAGCAACCGGTAATGGGGTTGAAGCCAATCTCTGCGTAGACCTTCTGCATTTCCTCAGCCTGACGCTGCTGGTCGTCAGCATACTTTTCCTGGATCTCCTGGATGCGAGGAGTGAACTGCTGCATTCGGTACGAAGAGCGGATCTGCTTCTGCATAAGGGGGAACAGGATAAGACGGAGAATAAGCGTCACGATGATGATCGCCAAACCCCAGTCAGCAACGAAGCCATACATGGCATCGATGCACCAGAATATGGCGTCTTTAAACGCGTCCCACATGTGTACCTTTGTCCTCTCGGTTCGGGGGTTGATTATTAAAGATGAAAGGTATCCGGCACGGGGTCATACCCACGGCCTCCACCTGGTCTGCAGCGCAGAATGCGCTTGCATGTGAGATACAGACCTTTAAGGAAACCGAATCGCTGAACCGCAACAAGCCCATATTCCGAACAAGTGGGAATGAACCGACAAGTTGCAGGGAGCAAGGGCGATATAGCAAGGCGGTAGAACTTGATCATCAACAACAGGATCCCTTTGGGGATAGCTGATATTTTCGACCAGACATTCAAGACCAAATACTTGCCTTAATACGATTCCATGATCTTCTTGCATGTGGAAACCAACTTCTGGTATTCAACACGCGTTGTTTTCCTGTTAGCCATGAAAATGACATTCAACTCCGGCCAAGGGCCACCGATATCGTGGCAAACGGCACGCAAGCGGCGCTTCGCTGAATTGCGCCACACCGCATTACCGTTCTTCTTGCCCGCTATAAAAGCAACACGGCCACTAGGGCCGTGTTGGGTATCTCCCCGGTACACGATCATAGTTACGCAGGGAGTTGCATGTCTTTTTCCGTGCGAGAACAGGTAGGAGATCTCAGTGCTGGATTTGATGGTTCCTAACACGGTTTCTCACAAGGAAAGTTAGGCACAGAGACGCTTGCGGCCCTTTGCACGGCGAGCAGAGAGAACGGCGCGGCCGCTCTTGGTAGCCATACGTGCACGGAAGCCGTGAGTCTTTGCGCGCTTGCGGGTGTTCGGTTGATAGGTGCGCTTCATTACTTTTCCTTTCAGATTTACAGTAACTTCGAAATTATACGATGAAGAAGCTGCGCGTCAATAATAAAGAAAGAGACAGACACCCTATTTTATAGGTCATCACAGAATGCACACGCAAACGGCGACGCTACGCCCTGCTAACGGCATTCAGCTCGTCGCTATCGAGAATGTGACCCTGCAAGGCCCAGTGGAACTCGTTGAAATAAAAGCCAGGCTGCAAATCAAGTTCGCAATCAAGCGCATACACCGTAAGCGTATAACGGTGATCCTTGTCGGGTGGACACGGTCCGATATACCCGCGAATCACTTCTTCGCTTGTTTCCTCGGCACGGGACAGGCAGCTGTTCGAACCTTGAACGAAGGAGAATTCGCCGCTATGGCTGGCGTTTTCGGGAATCAAGGCGGTATCGGGGCTCACTCCGCAAGCAGCCCAATGGATCCAAGCAAAGCCGCATACGGGGATGGAATCGTAATCAACGAACGAAAGAGCAAGGGACCTAGCCCCCTCCGGCACATCTGACACCTCGACAGGGAATGAACAAATATTGTTGCCGTCACGACGCAGTTCTGGAGACGAATATTTTCCAAAACGATCGGGAAGCATGCCGTTTTCATCCAATGGGATAGCGATCTTCATAGCTTGTCCACCTAACTTTTCCCCAAGGAAAGCAACTTATGCACAATTTGTTTATATAGCATTGTGGATAATGTTGATAACTTTCCAGGTGTTTCAGGATACTTTCCCACCATTATCCCAGAGGCTGCAGCAACCCTTTGCAGAAACAATAATCTGCCTCCAGAATATAGGTGGAAAAGAGGTTCGGGCTCTATAAAATACAGGCTTTCAACTGGTCTTTTATTGTTATCAACAGTCTTATTTTCCCACTGCATGCGTACCGGCTTAGCAGTTTAAGCGCCTTGACTTCCACGGCTAAAAGTGGAAGTGCAAAAGCTACTTTCCCAGAATAGTTTTCCAAAATGCCTTTCAGGTTTTTCACATTTTTCTTCAGGCGTTTTCAATGTTTTCCACATTTTATTGAAAGAATGTTGAAAACTCCGAAAACACGAGGAAAAGACGGTGGAAAGTTTGAAAAAGTGTGAATAACCGTCTAGAATGAATGAAAAATCAGCTCGATCTGTGCCTTGTAGAGGAATATCGGTCGGGCTCTTTTTCTCATGTTTTGAAAAAATCGGAAAGCATCATGAACCAAGAAAACGCACCACATATGCAGCCGATGGAACAAGCGGGGGAACAAGGGGCAGCGCCATACCCTCCCTACAACGAGGGGCAGCCTGCAACCGAAGCGGCGATGCCAAACACTCAGCCCGCCCAAACATCCATTCCCCCCTACGGGTACGGGCAAGGACAATTTCCTCCCTACCCCACTCAGGGCGCTCAAGCACAACCTTACCCAAGCATGCCCTATGGCATGCCTTATGGTGGTTATCCACAGCTTGGCTACGCCGTACCGGCAGGCAACCAGCCTTTCGCAACGCAAATGGCAAGCGTCAACGGCCAAGCGCCACACGAGCAACCGCCCTCTGCCAATATAGCCAACAACCCAGAGCCGCAGGTTGGAGCCCAGGGGGGGCCGAGCTACCCCGTCGGGTACCAGCAGCCACAGGCCAGCTATCCCCAGCAAGCGTTTCAGCAGTTCGCCCCCGCAGCGAACCCTCACGTTATGCAGCCGGCGGTGGCGCAGCCCTACCCCCAAGCGGTACCACAACCAAGACCTGACACCCACCAGAATGAGCAGCCATTCGTGCCCCCCTTCGTGGAGCAAGCAACGTATGACGAGGACTACGCCCACACAATGAATGGCGGCATCATCGAGTCTGTCGAAGAGGCTGCGCCCTCGCAGAGCTTCGACTACCACCACATAACCACGCCCGCACGCATTGCTATATACGACTCGCTAAAAACAGCTCCACGTGTAATACAAGTGCAGGGAGGACCCACGCACGAATACATTGAGCACATTGCCTCCTTGACCTACAAAAATGCCAAAGAAGCAGGTGGGATGATTCCCTACACCGTAATCAGGGAAGTATCCGAAAATTTCATCCACGCCAATTTCAACGAAGTAGTGGTGTCCATTTTCGATCAAGGCAACACTATTCGTTTTGCAGATCAGGGCCCAGGCATCAAGCACAAAGACCTAGTGCAGGAACCCGGGTTTTCCTCTGCCATAGAGCCGATGAAACGCTACATACGAGGCGTGGGGTCGGGCTTGCCTATCGTGAAAGACTACCTAAGCACCTCCCACGGGCATATCGAAATCAAAGACAACGTGAATCAGGGATCGGTGGTAACCATCAGCCTGGTTGCGTCGCGGACAACAGACGAAGAAATTGAGACGGCGCAGATTCCCGACCTCACCGAGAACGAAGTTGCCGTGCTCAAAGCCCTTCTCCCGAATAACACCCTAGGCGTAAGCGAAGTCAGCAAGGCCACCGATATTGCAGTGGCTAGCGTACATACCGCTTTTTCAAAAATGGAAGAAGCAGGTCTCGTGGAAAAGGTGAATAAGAAAAGGACGCTCACCCCACGAGGCACGCAGGTTGCCCTATCCTTGTAAACGACAGACGGCGCATCCCACACCAACGGAATGGAACTACGTAGAACCTTATGGATATCGAACAGACGTGGACAGATCTGATGCGACAGCTGAAGTCGTATCCCACCATTAACGCATCACAAATCGATGCGTTCTTCTCGCGCGTTCAAATCCAGGCAGCAAGCCCTGGTTTCATCATGCTCACCTCGGACAATGCCTTTATTAAAGATTGGATCGAGAGGCATTACCTGAAAGATGTCCAGAAAGCACTCAACGATCTATACAACCTGGATTTTCAGGTACTGATAGAGGTCGACCCCACTGCGACGACACCAGCGCCTTCGGCCCAGACCGCACCCGCCGCGACCTCTTCCGCCCCTGCTGCCGCACCGCAAGCGGTCCAGCAGCAGCCGACACTCGCAGCGCCAAGCGCACAGAGCGCACCTGCTCCAAGCGCACAGCCCACTAGCGCACCCGCGCCCCAGCCCAGTCATCCGGCAACGCAGGCGGAAACGTCCGAACCGCAATCGCAGAACACCGAGACGAGCGGAAACGACAACGAAGCAACAGGGGAAGCCGCGCTTACCTTTGACTCCTTCGTTATTGGCGAGTCGAACCGCATGGCCTACAACATGGCAGTAGAGGTAGCAGACCGCCCTGGCTCATCCGAGCTGAACCCACTGTTTATATATGGACGATCCGGTGTAGGCAAAACGCACCTTATGTGCGCGATCCAAAACTACATCAAGGAAACCCGTCCAGAGCTCAACGTGTGCTATATCGATTCGATGGAGCTGGTAAACCGCTACTCAGACGCTGCAATAGAAAAAAGCGTCGACAAACAAAGCTTCAAGAACTTTGAGGGTTATTTCCAGCAGGCGGACGTACTGCTCATCGACGATATTCAGGGACTCCAAAGCAAGCCCGGCACACTCAATGCGCTCTTCCGTATCTTCAATTCGATGATTCCAAAGGGTAAGCAGTTTGTGTTCTCTGCAGACCGAGCGCCGAAAAACATCGACCTCGACGAACGCTATGTATCCCGATTCAACTCGGGAGCCACGATAGATATTCAACCACCCGACGATGAGACGAAGCGCAACATCATCAAAAGCCTTATTCGCCACTACCAGAGTCGGGAAAACACATCGTTTGTCATCACAGACGAAATCCTCGACTACATTGTGGACAATTCCAGCTCGAACATCCGCGAGCTGAAGAGCGCTATCACCAACGTGATATTCGCCATGAAGATGAACAAGGACCACACGCTTTCGGAGGGTCAGGTAAAGGAGCTTCTGGGCAACCACTTTATCGGCGGAGGCAAGAAACGCATCACGATAGAGATGATCCAAGCAGCCGTTGAAGATTTTTACGGCGTTTCGCATAAGGACATCGTGGGGCGCGGAAGGGCAAGAAGCATTGTGCGGCCACGACAGGTTGCGATCTATCTGTGCCGTGACTTGTCGGAGACTACGCTAAGCAACATCGGCAAAGCGTTCAACCGCGACCACACCACGGTGCTTCACTCGTGCGAGCTCATTTCAAGCCAGATGCAGGAAGACCGAAACCTGCGCGAAGAACTGGAAGCGGTGCGCGAAAAAATTCGCATCCAGCAGTATTAAAACCTGTTGATAAACGGTGACAAAGTGTGGGGATTACCCCGTACCTTTGTGGAAGAAGTTTTCCCCACGTTTTCCCTGTGGATAACCAAGGTGCTTTTCCACAGGGTTCCCGACATGTGTTTTTCCATGTTCATCAGGCAATAGAGAAGTTATCAACATATCCACCCTGATTACTACTTCTACTATTAGTTATTTATTAAAGAATAAAGAAGGAATTAAAGGGGAGGAAAACTCGATCATGGAACTCCGTTCCCGATCGACGGTCAGCTTGGCTAGAACAGGTATCATAGCCAAGAGAAACAAAGGACAGGAGCATTAATGAAATTCAGCGTTAACCAATCGGAGCTTCAAAATGCCCTAGCGGTTGTAGTTAAAGGATCCTCCACCCGTTCTACGCTTTCCATTCTTGCCGGCGTGTATATCAAAGCTGAAGAGGGAAGGATTACCCTTCAAACCACCAACCTCGAACTCTCCATCAAGGTAACGTGCTTCGCCATGGTGGAAGAACCCGGTGAAACAGTGGTACCAGCAAAGCTCTTCGGTGACATCATTAAGAATCTCCCCGATATGGCTGTTCGTGTTGAGGCGGACGAAACTACCGCAACGGTATTCTGCGATAGCACCACATTCTCCTTGAAGGCACTCAACCCCCTCGACTTCCCCGCCTTCCCTGAAATCGAAGCCGATCAGGAAGCTTCGTTCCCCTTCAACGCGTTTTCTTCGATGGTAAAGCGCACCGCTAAGGTGGTTTCTCACGACGAGACGCGCATTGTGCTTACGGGTGTTCTTGTTTCTTGCGTGGGATCCACTTTGAAGATGGTGGCGACCGACTCCTACCGTCTGGCTGTTTCCGAGACTGAACTCGATTCGCCATGCCCCGAAGAGTTCGAGGCGGTTATTTCTGGCTCTTTCCTCCAGGACATTGCTTCCCTCCCTCAGTCGGAAGACCCTATTACGATTGCGCTTAACGACAACCAGATCGTAGTTACCTATCGTGACACCACGTTTATCAACCGCCGCATCGAGGGTACCTTCCCAAACTATAAGCAGTTGATTGCCGAGGGTCATTCCACCCGTGCAACGCTCTCAACTCATGCGCTTACTGATGCGGTCCGTCGTGTTTCTCTGCTGAGTAACAAGGTTTCTCCTGTGCAGGTTCGCGTAGATGCTGAATCCGGAGTGGTGACCCTGCTTACCAACTCTCAGGATATTGGCAACGCTCAGGAGAATCTTATCTGCGAGGTCGATGGCGAATCGGTTGATATTGCATTCAACTTCACCTTTATGCTCGATGGCTTGAACTCCATCGACACTGACGCGGTTCATCTTGACTTGTTCGGGCCTATGAAGCCTGGCATCCTGCGTGCCGCAGAAGGTGAGAACTTCCTTTACCTCATCATGCCTGTGCGCGTTTAGATTGTGGATTTCTGACTCCATGGGGCTCGCTATCGAAAAAATCGCGTGTCGTAATTTCAGGTCGTATAAACAGTTCGAACTTGACGGTATCGGGGGTCTAACCTTAATTGTTGGGCCTAATGCGGTGGGCAAAACAAACCTTCTTGAAGGTATTCAACTCGTCACGGCTTGCTCGTCGTTCCGTAGTTCGACGCCCAGCCACTTGGTTCGCGCTGGTCAAGGTGCTGGCATGTTTTCGGCGGAAATATGCGGCGATGGTCGATGTCTCGATGTGGAATTGCGTGTTTCACGTGAAACACGCGAGTATTTTGTCAATGGGAAGAAGAAACGTCCTCGTGATATCCGGGGCACGTTGCCTTCTGTACTGTTCTCTCCTGAAGATTTGGAGCTGGTGAAAGGCTCCCAGTCGTTTAAACGAGCGCAGGTTGACCAGATGGGTGCCCAGCTGAGCGCAAACTACCATGCGGTACGAAAGGACTACGAAAAGATCCTTCGGCAGAAGAACCGTTATCTGAAAGAGAGCGTTTCGCCTCTATTCCTTCAGAGTATCAACGAGGTTGTGGCTACGGTTGGTTCTCAGCTGTACCGCTTGCGTTGCGAGATGATTGCTGCGCTTTCCCCGTACCTGAAGGAATGCTATCGAGAGATTTCGGGTGGACGCGAATCGGTTGAGCTGGTGTACATTCCATCATGGCTTCGCAAGTCATTCGATCTCGACCGTATTCCTTCGGTTGAGGCGCTCGGCAGGACTGCCGCACAGGAGCGGCTCGTTAGTGCAATGGAAAAGGATGCCCATAGGGAGCACGAGCGGCGTATGTCCCTTTATGGCCCTCAGCTTGATCTGGTAGAGTTCTACCTCGATGGACTCAACGCTCAGCAGTTTGCCTCGCAGGGGCAGCAGCGAAGCTTGGTTCTGGCGTTCAAGATGGCACAGGTTGCGCTTATTGCGGAACGATTAGGGCAAAATCCCGTTTTACTGCTCGACGATGTGATGAGTGAGCTTGATGAGATGCGCCGCGATGCGCTGCTTTCTCTGATCTCCGGCAAGGTACAGACGTTTGTGACTGCCACCAATGCGGAAAAGGTGAGCCCAGCGCTTTCCGCGTTGGCGCGTGTTGTAGAGATTGGCGGCGAATAGGTATGGTCGAATACGACAGCGATTGGGGGTCGTCGCGTGACCCTCGCCGTTATATTGCTGCGATGAACGAGCGAAACAATTCCCTCCGCCCCGTTTCTTCCTCGCTTTCTTCTTTTGCTTCGTCGATGCCTGAGGACGTTAAGAAGCGCGTTCTTGTGCAACGCAAAATAGAAAAAACCCATGCCCAGTTTGCCGAACTGGTGGATCCTTTTATTCTCAAGCACACCAATTCGGTGTATCTGCTCAAAAGCCAGGCGGTTGAGGGAGCGTACGATCTGGTGGTGTATTTGGACAACTCAACGTGTGCTGCCGAGCTGAATGCGCGCAGGGAGTTGCTTCGCTTTGAGTATCTCGATCGATTCAATACGACCATAGATGTCTTCGAGATTCGTATCTCAAGGGGGCCGTACAAGGAGAAACACCCTTTTGCCGAACCTCCTAGCTCAGATGTCCAGCCTAGAGTTCGAGATCTTAGTGAAGAGGAATCGTCGCGAATTGAAGAGATGACGTCGTCTATCGAGGATCCTCGTTTGAGGGCCTCGTTCCAACGCGCTATGGCGGCTCAGAAGCGTCGAAGTGAGTCTTCTTCATAAAAAATGCCTAACACGATAGCTTTTATACCCGTAGAAGCGCTCTGAATGCCCTCTGACGTCAATAGGCGGCAAGGTATCTTACCTATTCTGCTATAATAATAAGGTTCTAAATCCCCTCGATACGTCGCTTTTGGGCGTATCAGCTAGCAGAAAGAGGAGGAAATACGTGGCTTCAGACGAATCCCACTACAGCGGCCAAGACATTCAGATCTTGGAAGGCCTTGAAGCAGTGCGCAAGCGCCCCGGCATGTACATCGGTTCTACCGGTCCGCGCGGCCTTCACCATCTGGTGTACGAGGTTGTAGACAACGCAGTAGATGAAGCTCTTGCCGGCTATTGTGACCACATCGAGGTTACTATCCATGAGGACAACTCCATCACCGTTGTTGATAATGGCCGCGGTATTCCCGTAGACAAGCATCCTAAGGAAAAAATCCCAACCGTTGAGGTTGTACTTACCATCCTTCATGCAGGTGGCAAGTTCGGCGGCGAAGGCTATAAGGTTTCCGGCGGCTTGCACGGCGTAGGCGTTTCTGTTGTGAATGCGCTTTCCACCCAAGTGGTTGTGCGTGTGCGTCGCGATGGCAAGGAATATGAGATTTCCTTCGACCATGGCAAGACCAAAGAAAAGCTTCACGAGGTTGGAACTTCCAAGACCAGTGGTACCACGGTAACCTTCTGGCCTGACCCTGAGATTTTCAAAGAAACCACCATCTTCGATTATGAAACGCTGAAAACCCGTTTCCGTGAGATGTCGTTCCTAAATAAGGGCTTGAAGATCACCCTCGCCGACGAGCGTACCCCTGGTGAAGATGGCAAGCCTCGCACCGAGGTGTTCCAGGCGCTTGGTGGCCTTCAGGACTTCGTTAAATTCCTCAATGAGGGCAAGGAAACGCTGAACAAGCCTATCTACTTCGAGGCTGAAAACGAAGACGGCATGGTAGAAGTGGCAATGCAGTGGTCCTCTTCCTATTCTTCTAATGGCGTACTCTCGTTTGCGAATAACATCCACACCATCGATGGCGGCACCCACCTCGACGGCTTCAAGCAGGGCGTTACGCGTACCATTAACGATTACGCTCGCAGCAAGGGAATCCTGAAGGAAAAGGACAGCAACCTTTCCGGCGACGATACCCGAGAAGGTCTTTCTGCCGTTGTTTCGGTTAAGCTTCGCGACCCGCAGTTCGAGGGCCAGACCAAGGGCAAGCTGGGCAACACGGAAATTCGCGGTTTGGTTCAGACCGCCGTAACCAAGGGCTTGGCCGAGTATCTTGAAGAGAACCCCACGCCTGCTAAGCGCATCATCAACAAGGCTTCTCAGGCATTGAAGGCCCGTGAGGCTGCTCGTAAAGCGCGCGAGATGACGCGTCGTAAAGGCGTTCTTGACTCTTTCAGCTTGCCAGGAAAGCTGGCTGACTGTTCGAGCAAGAACCCCGCCGATTCCGAAATCTTCATTGTCGAGGGCGATTCTGCAGGTGGATCCGCTAAGCAGGCTCGTGACCGTAAGTATCAGGCCATCATGCCCCTGCGTGGCAAGATTTTGAACGTCGAACGCGCTGGCTTGCATCGCTCGCTTTCTTCCGACACCATCTCTTCGCTCATTACCGCAATCGGTACGAACATCGGCGAGGATTTCAACGCGGATGCTGCCCGTTACCACCGCATCATCATCATGACGGATGCTGATGTCGACGGTGCCCATATTCGCATCCTGCTGCTCACCTTCTTCTATCGCTATATGCCCGAGCTAATTACGCGCGGCTACATCTACATCGCTCAGCCTCCGCTGTATGGTCTGAAGAAGAAGGGCAGCAAGAAGCTGGAGTACATCTTCAACGATGACGCTCTGGCTGCTCGCCTGGCTGAGATTCCTGATCGAGACAGCATTTCGCTGCAGCGTTACAAGGGTCTGGGCGAGATGGACCCCGAGCAGCTCTGGGAAACCACCATGGAACCCTCTACCCGTACTATGCTCCAGGTGAGCATCGAAGATGCGGCTGAGGCTGAACGTGTGGTAAGTGAACTTATGGGCGATCAGGTTGAGCCCCGCAAGGAGTTTATCCAGAAGCACGCCCATGACGTGCGCTTCCTCGACTTCTAAGAGGGTTGCCGGGTAGGAACCCGGCGAAGTGTTTCACGTAAAACATTCAAGCAACAAGACAGAAGGAGTCTTCGTGGCAGAAGATAAGAACGAGACAGACAAGAAGGACGAGCAGCAAGCTGCTGCAGCAAACGTTCTTCCTGCTGAGCTCAGCAAAGAGATGCGCACGTCGTTCCTCGAGTATTCGATGAGCGTTATTGTTTCGCGCGCGCTTCCCGATGTTCGCGACGGCTTGAAGCCTGTTCATCGCCGCATTCTGTATGCGATGAATGAAAGCGGCATCACCCCAAAGCGTCCCCATGCTAAGTCCGCTCGTACCGTTGGTGACGTAATTGGTAAGTATCACCCGCATGGCGACTCTGCCGTGTATGACACTATGGTTCGTTTGGCACAGCCATTCTCCATGCGTGTTCCGCTGGTTGACGGCCACGGCAACTTTGGCTCGATCGACGGCGACTCGGCAGCTGCAATGCGTTACACCGAGGCTCGCTTGGACAAGCCAGCAATGGAGTTGCTGCGTGACCTTGACAAGGAAACGGTAGATTTCCAGCCTAACTACGACGAGAGCCTGCAAGAGCCCGTCGTCTTGCCTTCGCGCTTCCCGAACCTGTTGGTAAACGGTTCTTCGGGCATTGCTGTTGGTATGGCGACGAACATTCCCCCGCATAATCTTGGCGAGGCAATCGACGCAACCTGCATGATGATCGACAATCCTGATTGCACGGTTGACGACCTGATGAAGGTTCTCCCCGGTCCTGACTTCCCTACAGGAGGCATCATCATGGGCCGCAAGGGCATCCGCGATGCTTATGAAACAGGAAAAGGAAGCCTTACCATTCGCTCGAAGTGCCGCATCGAAGAGGGCAAGAACGGCAAGCATTCAATCGTTGTTTCCGAGATTCCCTATCAGGTGAACCGTACTAATCTCTTGAAGAAGATCGCCGATCTGATTCGCGACAAGAAGCTTCCTGAGATTTCAAACGTTCATGACGGCGCTGACCGCCACGGCATCGACATCATTATCGAGCTGAAGCAGAATGCTATTCCTCAGGTTGTGCTGAACAAGCTGTACAAGCATACCCAGCTGCAGGTTGGTTTCGGCTGCAATATGCTGGCTCTGGTTAATGGTGTTCCTCGCGTATTGTCCCTGAAAGAAATCCTCCACTACTACATCCTGCATCAGGAAGAGGTTGTGGAGCGTCGTACACGCTACGACTTGGCCAAAGCAGAGGCCCGCGCCCATATCTTGGAAGGCTTCGTGATTGCTCTCGACAATATCGACGAGGTAATCCAGATCATTCGTTCGTCTAACACCGATCGCGAAGCGAAAGACGTGTTGATGGAGCGCTTCAAGCTTTCCGAAAAGCAGAGCGAAGCAATCCTCGAAATGAAGCTGCGCCGCCTGACCGGCTTGGAACGCGAGAAGATCGAAGCCGAATTGAAGGAACTGCGCGAGAAGATTGATTACTACAAGCGTTTGCTTTCCGATAAAGACCTGGTAAAACAGGTGATCAAGGAAGAGCTTACCGAGATCAAGGAAAAATACAGCTCCGCTCGTATCACCAAGATTACCGACGAGGCGAAGGATCTCGACGTAGAAGACCTTATTGCTGAAGAAGAGGTTGCCATCACGGTAACCAAGGCTGGCTACGTGAAGCGTCTTCCCGTGGCCACGTATCGCCAGCAGAAGCGCGGCGGTAAGGGCATGCAGGGAGTGAATTTGAAAGAGGCCGACTTCGTCGAGCATCTCTTCATTTCCTCAACCCATGCTTATCTACTGTTCTTCTCTTCTCGCGGACGTGTATACCGTTTGAAGGCCTACGAGATTCCCGAGGCGTCTCGTCATGCTCGGGGAACCGCAATTGTGAATGTTCTGCCCCTGGAAAAGGGTGAAACCATCGCTGCGGTTATCGCCACCAAGGATTTCCCCGAAGACGAGTACCTGATGTTTGCGACTTCGTCCGGCATGGTTAAGAAAACTTCCATGAAGCTCTACGACCGTACGCGCCGGGACGGCTTGATCGCGATCAACCTGAAGGAAAACGACACGCTTATTAGTGTTCAGCGTGTTGCTGAGGGTGAAAAGGTCATGATGGTCTCCTCTGCAGGCAAGGCCATTATGTGGGACGAATCCGAGGTTCGTGCTATGGGTCGTGACACCATGGGCGTGCGCGGTATGACGGTTAACGCCGACGCTCGCGTGCTCGGCATGGAGATAGCGCGACCGGGAACCGAACTCTTGGTTATCACCGAGCTCGGCTATGGCAAGCGCACTCCGGTAGAGGAATATCCTTCCCACCACCGCGGAGGCCAAGGTGTGTACACCATCACCATGACGGCCAAAAAGGGCTTGCTCTCGGCCATGAAGATCGTCGAGGAAGACGACGAGATCATGATTATCACCGAAGAGGGCGTAGTGGTTCGCACACCGGTTTCCGGCGTGTCGCAGCTGGGACGCTCCACTCAGGGCGTTCATGTGATGAATGTTGCCGGCAAGGACAAGGTTTCTGCTGTGGCTACTTCCACTACAACCGAAAAGAAATCTTCCAAGGCGGCTCCTGCCACCCATAAAGATCAGGCAAGCCTGCTCGATGTAGAGTAGTAGTAAGCACTAATATTTCCGATGTTGGGACCCAGATGCTCTGGGTCCCAATTTTTTTCAAAAATTTTTTCGCTAATTTGAAGCAAGGAATTATCCAAGAAGAGGGCGCTTTTTCTTCCGAAGTGGCGGTGTTACCGTCAATTTTTAAAATAATTTGTTTTGCTATTGGAATTGAAAACACTATTCTGACCTGGTGTTATTCAGATATGAATCAGCCGAAGGAAACCCTAGCGAAAACTTTTTTAAGAAAATGCAAAATTCTTCTTGACCCATATGGGGGTAGGAAGTATATTAATTGAGCGCGATTTCGGGCCCATAGCTCAGTTGGTTAGAGCGCACGCCTGATAAGCGTGAGGTCAGCAGTTCAAATCTGCTTGGGCCCACCATTTTTTTTACTGATAAACGCTCCACCGTGAGCCGAGTTTGCCGGTGGAGCGTTTATTGATAACGAAATCGCACATAACCTACGTGGGGCATTAGCTCAGCTGGGAGAGCGCGGGCTTTGCAAGCCTGAGGTCAAGGGTTCGATCCCCTTATGCTCCACCACGAATTTTCGAAGCCGTCCGAATGGACGGCTTCTTTTTTGTGTAGAGCGACTGGTCTGCCCTGTTTGGGCTTATTCGCGCTGGTAAGCTTTTACCGCTTATGGGTTAACAAGACAACGTCTTTAAGAAGGAAGAAGTAGATGAAACAGGAAAACATCCGCAATGTGGCAATCATTGCGCACGTTGACCATGGTAAAACCACCCTGGTCGACCGCCTGCTCTGGTCCTCGCATGTATTCCGCGAGAACCAGGAAGTCGCTGAGCGCGTGCTCGACTCAAACGATCAGGAGCGCGAGCGCGGCATCACCATTCTCTCTAAGAACATCTCCATCCACTACAAGGACACCAAGATCAACGTTATCGACACCCCCGGCCATGCCGACTTCGGTGGCGAGGTAGAGCGTGTTCTCAATATGGCAGACGGCGCATTGCTTATTGTTGATGCTTATGAGGGCCCCAAGCCCCAGACCCGTTTCGTTCTTTCTCACGCCCTTGAGCGTGGTTTGCGCATCGTTGTTGTGGTTAACAAGATCGACCGTCCCAACGCTAACCCCGATGCTGCTGTTGACAAGGTATTCGACTTGATGGTTGAGTTGGGTGCAAGCGACGAGCAGCTCGATTTCCCCGTAGTTTACGCTTCCGCAGTCAATGGCTACGCACGCTACGACGTCAATGATGGCAACATGGACATGATTCCCCTGCTTGATACCATCCTGAAGGAAATCCCCTGCCCTGACGTAGATGTAGAAGGCCCTGTTGCCCTTCAGGTCTGCACGGTTGACCACAGCAGCTATGAGGGACGAATCGGTATTGGTCGTTTGCAGAGCGGTACTATTCATGAAAAAGAGCAGGTTCTGGTAATCCAGCCTGACGGCAACCGCTACAACGCGCAGATTCGCAAGGTATACACCTTTGAGAACCTTGGTAAGGCCGAGGTTCCTGAGGCCAGCGCAGGCGATATCGTGGCTGTTATCGGCGTGGAGCAGACCGACATCGGCGATGTTATCACCGACCCTGAGAATCCTGTCGAGATGGAGCCTTTGGCCGTTGAGGAACCCACCATGGCTGTTGTGTTTGAGGCTTCCACGAGCCCCTTGGTTGGTCGAGAGGGCGATATTGTTGGCGCTCGCCAGCTGAAGGAGCGCCTGATGCGTGAAAAGGAGAGCAACATCTCCATGCGCATCGAGGAAACCGAAGATAAGTCGGGCGTTCGCGTTGCCGGTCGTGGCGTTCTTCATCTTTCCGTTCTTATGGAAACCATGCGCCGCGAAGGTTTCGAATTCCAGGTTGGCCGTCCTCAGGTTGTTTACAAGGAAGACGAGGCTGGCAACAAGCTCGAACCCATCGAGGAAGCCACTATCGATGTTCCCAACGACTATTCCGGTAAGGCAATTGAGGTTATGGGTACGGCAGGCGGCATCATGGAAGACATGGTGTCCGACGAAACCATGACGCACCTTACGTTTGCCATCCCCTCCCGTGGCACCATGGGCTTGAAGACCAAGATTCTGAATGTAAGCCACGGCGAAGCGGTGCTATTCCACCACTTCCGTGAATACGGCCCCTATTCCGGAGAGATGATTGGCCGCAAGAACGGCTGCATGATTGCCATGGCAACAGAGAAGTCGGTTGCATACGCTCTTGATACCCTGCAGGAGCGCGGCAAGCTGTTCGTTGGTCCAGGCGAGGATTGCTATGAAGGCATGATCGTTGGCGAATCCGCCAAGGAAGGCGACATGGTGGTAAACGTTGCCAAGGCTAAGCAGCTGGGTAACCAGCGCTCTTCTGGCGCCGATAAGGCTATCTCCCTTACGCCTCCTATCACGTTTACGCTCGAAGAGGCACTTGAGTACATCGAAGACGACGAGCTGGTAGAGGTAACGCCTCAGTCTATCCGTCTCCGCAAGCGCACCCTTTCCGCTACTCAGCGCCGTAAGGAAGCAAAGAACAAATAGGCTGGTTTATTCCAATCCGGATTCTCCTGTATAGGGTATTCGGGGAGGAATTAACCCAAAAAGACTGACTGATTAAAACGCCGGACGATTCGTCGTCCGGCGTTTTGTTGTTAAGTGCCGTCTGCAATGAGAAACATGCGGATAGAGGGCAGATATGGATCTCCTTGTCTGATGGCGCCATCTTGAGGCTGCCCCGAGGTCCTGAAAACAGAAAATCCGCCTGGACTGCAACATTTTTGCGATTAGGGATTGTCGCAGGGCGCCAAGGCGTAAATCACGGCCCGAAATCGCAGCAAATCAGCCACGAAACGGTCCCTTTTCTCTTTTCGGATGAGGAAAGGAGTCCCTAATCGCAAAAAAGTTGCAAGAAAGCCGAGATTTTTGTTTTCACAACGGGGAGCTGCATGACCCTGCGATAAAGAAGCGAATTATCTGGGTGGAGTGCAAGGCATTTCGTTTCACGTGAAACAGAGCGCTGCATCGGGATCGGGTATTTCGGAATGGTTGGCATGATGCTTGGGAATTTTGGGTGCCAGGGCTATCCCCGTTTGCCGACCTCGTTAAAGGAAGCGTCTTTTATGGAGGGGGTGTGATTAAACAGCGGTGATACGTGGGCAAATTGTGCGAACGAAATCACGAAATTGACGTTGTGCAAAAATAGCATGCGTTGCACCTGCTCATCGGGTGTGACCTCGTTTCGTACCGTAGGAAAAAGGAACATACATGAAGCACGGAGCTCTTCTTCGCAAGATTTCTGTTGTCGGCGTATCCGCTGCCTGCTGCATTGCCTTGGTTGGTTGTGGTGGCACGAATTACGGCTATACCGGCGGCGTTGCAGCAACGGTAAATGGTGCTGAGATTCAGGAAGACACCATCACTAAGTACATTCAGGACTTCCGCACTAGCTCAGACCTCACCAGCGACGACGACTGGGGCAATTGGATGAAGGAGAATTCCTTTGATCCCGCCACGGTTCGCGATCAGGTGATCGATTACTACGTTGAAAACGAGCTGAAGAAGCAGGCGTGTGACGAAAAGGGCATCACGGTCGAGCAGTCTCAGGTTGATGACGAGATCAACAACATGAAGGCCAATTACGACAGCGATGACGCTTGGAAACAAGCTCTTTCCTCTGCTGGCTTGACCGAGGATCAGTACCGCGAGTCCGTTGAAGCTGGTTTGCTTGATAAGGCCTTGGAAGATGCAGTTGCGGGAGATGCAGCCACTGCTGATGATTCCAAGGTACTTGAAATGCTGAACACGTACTACACCATGTTCAATGGCGCTAAGAAGTCCTCCCATATCTTGTTCGCTTCGAGCGACACCGAAAAAGCTCAGGAAGTACTCGATCAGATCAATGCTGGAACGCTCGATTTCGCCGAAGCTGCCAAGCAGTATTCCACCGACACGGCCTCTGCGGCCGATGGCGGCAATGTTGGCTGGGACGCTATCAATTCCTTTGTAACCGACTACACCGATGCTCTTGACGGCCTTTCCGTTGGTCAGGTGTCTGGTTTGGTAACGAGCGATTACGGCATTCACATCATCAAGTGCACTGATGAATTCACCTGCGATGGCAAGGCAACTAGCCTCTCTGCATATCCTCAGGAATTCGTTGACTACATTTTGAACATCGTGAAGGACCAGAACAAGTCCACGGCATATTCCGATTGGTTCAACAACTATAAGACTCAGGCAGACATCCAGAACAACGATATGCCCGAGAATGTTCCTTATAACCTTGATATGACCAAGTACGACAACAGCGATTCGTCGAGCGATAACTCCGATGACTCCAACAATGGGGCTTCTGCCGATACCAATGCCGATGCATCGGCTACGGAGGGCTCGTCGGAATCCTCCAATGAGCAGAGCTCGAATTCCGAGAATTCCGGTCAGTAAAAACCAATTAATCAGGCTTTCCCAAGGCCGCCTCGCATGAGGTGGCCTTGATTTATCTAGAAAGGTAAGCAATGGAAACGAAACCGCCTCTAATTGAGCTTCATGACGCCGTAGTTCGCCGTAAGGGGAAAGAGATCTTGAATGTGGGGGACTTCACCCTGCAGCAAGGCGAAAGCATTGCCCTTATTGGTCCCAATGGCGCCGGCAAATCGACGTTTATTCATCTCATAACCCGTGAAGTGTTCCCCCTTCATCGCGATGAGCCTCCGGTGCTGTTCAAGGGAAAGTCGTTGGTCACGCTCGAAGAGGTTAAACAATGCTTGGGTATTGTTTCTTCAACGATGCAGGATCAGATAACCGTCCATCTTCCGGCCCTTGATGTGGTGTATGGCGGGCTGTTTGGCGTTCTTGGCGTTCCCCGCCGTCACAACATGACCGAGGCAGGCAAGGAAAAGGCTTTGCGTGCTCTGGAATTCCTGGGAATGAAAGAGCATGCCGATCGAGACATCATGACAATGTCTTCTGGCCAGGCTCGTCGTGTGCTTATTGCCCGTGCGCTTGTTCATGATCCTGAGGTATTGGTATTTGACGAGCCAACTACCGCGCTTGATCCGGAAGGCATGTATTTCGTTCGCAAGGCAATGCGCGATTTGGTTGCTGCTGGCAAGTCGATTATTTTGGTTACGCACTATCCTGAAGACATCATTCCCGAAATCAAGCGTGTGGTAATGATCAAAGACGGCAAGCTCTATGGGGACAAGCCCAAGGAAGAAGCCCTTACTATCGAGTGTGTTTCCGACCTTTTTGATGTTCCATTAAAAATCTTGTCAGAAGATGGCTATTTTTCTCTTGTCAGCCGGTACTAAGATGGTGTAAAGTACATCCTTGCATGCGCGGGAAGCGCTGCAGCTGGAGAGATGTCCGAGTCTGGCTTAAGGAGCACGATTGGAAATCGTGTATACGCCAAAAGCGTATCTGGGGTTCGAATCCCCATCTCTCCGCCAGTGATTTTTCGAAAGCGCCTGTTTTGGGCGCTTTCTTTTTCACCAGCCCCTTTGGCGGCTGATACATATCTTGGAAGGGTGGCAGAGCGGCTGAATGCGGCGGTCTCGAAAACCGTTTTACCGGTACTCCCGGTAACGAGGGTTCAAATCCCTCCCCTTCCGCCAGCATATAAAGGTCTGCCTTTGGCAGGCCTTTTTTTATACATGTAGCCAGTGCATATGAGCAGGAAAAGCGTTTCGAAGATAGCCTGGGGTGGCAAGAGCACAGACAGGGGATAGGCCCCTAAGGGAGTCTTGCCTGAGAAGTGTGCCGGTGGAAGAGCGGATAGCGGAAAACCTCCGAGCTTTAGGTGCCCATCGTGCGGAAGCACCGGTGCTGTTTTTTGCCAGGCCATCGGACTCCGCTGCCCAACCTTCATGGATGGGTTGTGCTCGTTGGCGGAGTTTGGGTTGGGCTTTTCTGCTTGCGAGGGTACACTGGGCTGCATTGGTTTAGAAGAAAAGGGAAAGGACGACCATGGTAGATCGTGTGGTAGATCCCGAAAACGATATCCCCGTAGAAGACGTTGATGACGTGCTGAAGGCTGTTATCGTCGCTGTTTTGGACGAAGCTGCCGATAAGATGGAGGAGGGGAAAGATGTTATTCCCTTCACTGGTCTTGCGGTAAAGGAGAACCTCTTTATCGAGACGCACCCAGGTGACGATGCTGAGGAATGCTTCTTGGCTGCGCGTAAAGAGGTTCAAGGTGCTCGAGGCGCAACGGCATACGCTTTCTGCTATGACGGCTATGTCGACACCGATGAAGGACAGAAGGACGCGCTTATCGCTGAAGGTGGCTTGCCTGGTGAAGAGCAGGGGTACGCATTTGGCTACCTTTACGATGAGGATGGCATCGAGCGAGAGGTTGTCTACATCGGCCCTGCTCCTAACTTTATGGAAAACCTCAAACTTGAGCTTGAGGTGGAGGGAACCCTCGATCCTAAAGAGCAGGAAGAAGCAACTGAGGAATAGCGAACTCAATCGAGGGAGTCGGCAGCACTGCTGGCTCCTTTTTTGTGCGTTGAATTCGTTGTTTGAAAAGAAGGTATGACGCCTATGCGGAAACCAGGGCATTGCCCAGCTTTTCCAGGGTTTTCGCATTGTTTTCGCATCAATTTCAGATAACGGGAATAGGATGGTCCCAGGAAATCCGTAAGGCTAATGTGTGCAAACCGTGAGTTCTCGTAGAGTCATTGGTTCTTCATTGTCTTGTTTGATAACCTAACAAGGCTAATTTCCTGCTTCGGGGTAGCCTTTAAACCCGAAGCCGTAAGTCCAGAGGAGGTGAACTGATGAAGGCTTATGAACTCTTGTATTTTGTAGCTCCGTCTATCGACGAAGAATCTCGTCTCGCTGTTATGAAGCGTATCGAGACCGCCCTCGCAGAAGGTAACGGTGTCGTTGATAATGTTGATAACTGGGGTAAGCGCAAGCTCGCTTACGAAATCAACGGTCTGACCGACGGTGATTACACCCTTATCGATTTCCATGCAGAGCCCAGCAACATTGCTGAACTCGACCGCGTACTCCGCATCTCCGATGCTGTTGTGCGTCACATGATCGTTGCTCGCACCGATCGCGATTAATTTTCAAGGAAATCAAAAGGTGGACGGACTAGTCCACGTTGTGAAAGAGGTATCGATATGAGTATCAATCGAGTTGTAATCAGCGGAAACCTTACTCGTGATCCCGATTTGCGTTCCACTGCAAGCGGTATGCCTGTTCTGGGCTTCGGCGTCGCAGTTAACGATCGCCGCAAGAATCAGCAGACGGGTGAATGGGAAGATTACCCCAACTTCATTGATTGCACTATGTTTGGTGCTCGCGCACAGAGCGTTTCTCGCTTCCTTTCCAAGGGTAGCAAGGTAGCCATCGAAGGAAAGCTTCGTTGGAGCCAGTGGGAACGCGATGGCCAGAAGCGTAGCAAGATCGAAGTCATTGTTGACGAGATCGAGTTCATGACCAGCCGCAACGATGGTGCTCCTCGCGCCGCGGCTCCCATGGCGGCGCCTATGGCTCAGGCACCGATGGCAACAACTCCAATGGCTGCGCCGGTTGTAGATGCCTCCGTTTACGACGACGACATTCCGTTCTAATCATTCGAAAGAGGTTAACATGTCTGACTACACCAAGCAGCCTCGTCGAAAGTATTGCCAGTTCTGCAAGGATCATGCGGAATACGTCGACTACAAAGACACTCAGATGCTGCGCAAGTATGTTACTGACCGTGGGAAGATCAAGCCCCGCCGTGTTACGGGCGCTTGCACCCAGCACCAGCGCGATATCGCCAATGCTGTTAAGCGCGCACGCGAAATGGCTCTCATGCCCTACGCTGTGCCTGCTGTAAGCGGCCGCGGCGATCGCCGTAATCGCTAAGAGGAGGATGAAATGAAAGTTATCCTTCTTACCGAAGTTAAGAACAAGGGCGGCGAAGGCGACGTTGTAGACGTAGCTCCCGGCTTTGCTAACAACTACCTGCTTCCCCAGGGTATGGCCGTTCTGGCAACCAAGGGCAATCTGAAGCAGCTCGAGCAGCGCAAGCACAACATTGCTGCTCGCGAAGAGAACCGCATTGCTGATGCTAACAAGATGAAGGCTCAGCTCGAGGCTCTCACCGTTAAGGTTGAGGTTCGCGTAGGCGAAGAGGGCGTTCTCTTTGGCTCCGTAACCGCTCAGATGGTAGCTGACGCTGTTAAGGCTCAGGCTGACCTTGACATCGACCGTCGTCGCGTTGAGATCAAGAATGCCATCAAGTCCGCTGGTGAGCACACTGTCGTTGTGTCTCTCTATCGCGACATCAAGGCTAACCTCGTTCTGCTCGTAGGTGACGAGGCAACCTTCGTTGCTCCTGCTGAGGAAGCTGTTGAAGAAGCAGTAGAGGCAGAAGAGGCAACTGAAGAAGCTGCTGAGTAATTTCTTATCTGCTTTTTTGAAAGGCCACCCATTTGGGTGGCCTTTCTTTTTTTTATCGCGAACAATAACGACATGCGGTGCTTTCCAACAAGCGCTCATGCCTGCTCTTTGTATAAATATGCTTGTCAGATGCTGCTATATTTCTGTGCTGTGCCATCGCCACAGCACAGCCCACTGAATCCGCTTTGACAGCAGCATCAGGTGGCTCAAACCCCGCTACCCCCGCACGCCGCGTCGAATCATTTATTCAATAAATGATTCTTTGAAATAATTTATAACATGTTCACATAGTTAATAAGGCCAGTAGGTAGCTTTGTTTCGGGCAAATTGCTGGCGGTGCTAACCTGATAAAAAACAGATCTCCATATCGCGTTCCCATGCAAAGCGATTTATAGCGAAAGGAGATCGTTATGAGCGTATCAAGCTCCCTTCTATTCGACCATTGTTTGTGGCTGCTTCTTCTGATGCCTTGCTTAGGGTTGATACTGACCTACTTCACCAAGAGAACGAAGCCCTACCGTAAGAATGGAAAGATCTATCGTCACGACGTTGCTGCTCGCGTGGAACACTGGCCTCATGCTTTGGGGACGTTGTTTTTACTGATTTCGGGCATCATCATGGGATTGAGCTTTTTTATCAGCTTTGTTTCGACTAGCGAAGAAGCGATAATTGCCCTAAACGTCCATTTCGTAGCTGCGTGCGCATTTCTATTCGGGACGTTCTATTACATCGGCAATGCTATTTCTGAGCCCGCGCGTATGAAAGAGCATCTTCCCAATAAGGATGCACTCTCTTCGACGTTGAACCACTACGGCGCTCAGCTTGGATTCAAGAAAGCAAAGTACCCCAAAGAAAAGAAGTACTTTCAGAGCGAAAACATGGCCTACGTCTTCGCGATCTTTGTAGGCGCGTTGATGGCCTTCACGGGCATTATCAAGTCGATCCAGCATTCCATCGATCTTCCTGGATTTTTGGTTTCAGGCGCAACGCTGTTGCACGATATCGGCACGGTCGCCATGCTTCTGTTCCTTCTTGCCCATGTGTTCTTTGCGGTTCTGGTTCCTTGGTCGTGGAGGACTTTCCCTTCAATGATCCATGGCTGGATGCCGGAAGAGGAAGCGAAGAAGGAACACCCTGGTTGGTATGAGGACATTGTTTCCGAAGAACAAAAAACCAAGTAATGCTTTAGGTAGTTAGGCGACACCGATTCGCCTTGATCAAGAACAATTCCCTATTCGCCGAGCAGCATCCGCCATTCGATAGTTAACCCATAGATCCTGAATGCTTGACCCATATATTTTGCCTTGCATGGGTATGTCGGTATGGCGGTCTGCTCGTAATAGATTTTGAGATTCCCTCCCCCCAGGGAATTGCTCGAAATGAAAAGGCAGACATAATGTCAAAGCAGTATGAAGACTCCGAGCTGCAGAAAGACTCCCCTTGCAGCATGCCGGAGAACAACGAAGAGGACCTGGCCTCCGAAGCGTCAGGGAATCAAAAACCCGAAGGGGTAACACGCCGTAAGTTTGTTGCATTGGCTGGTACGTTGCTGGCTGCTACAACGTTGGGTACGAGCGGCATCATGGCATTCGCGCGCGATAACAATATCGATGTGGCATTCCCGGTTTCAGGTGGATACCTCATCGTGGACAGCATGAGATGCTGCGGGTGCCAGAATTGCATGATGGCGTGCGCAATGACTCATTACGGGGTAACAAACCCTGGCCTTGCACGAATCCAGATCGTAGGCGATTCGTTCCAGCATTTTCCCTACGACATGACCATTTTCCAATGTCATCAATGCGCAGAGCCAAAGTGCGTTTCGGTATGCCCTACTGGAGCTTGCCACATCGATGAAGAGAACGATAACGTGCGTGTTGTTGACCCTGACAAGTGCATTGGGTGTATGCAGTGCATTTCTGCATGTCCGAATTCCCCCTCTCGGTTGCAGTGGAACAGCGAAGATAAGCATTCTCAGAAATGCGATCTCTGCACCAATACGCCGTTTTGGGAGCACGAAGTCGGACCCGATGGCGTTCGCGCCTGCGAATCGGTATGTCCGGAACGCGCCATTAAATTCGTTAAAGAACTTCCCAAGGAAACCGGCGGATCCCAATATGACGTGGATTTACGAACGGGAACAAGCTGGCCATCGATGATGACGTATGCCGTTGGCGCTACTGGCAATCCTGGTAGCGAAGGCAGCTCTGCGAAGAAATAAGGGTAGGTGAAGATAAATGGCAAATGGATTTGCGGGTAAGATCTTGATCTTGCACCTCGATGAGGAAACATATGAAACCGTTCCGACGTCCAAGTATGAAGAATGGATCGGTGGTCACGGAATGGCGGCAGCGTTGTTCTGGGATTATTGCGAGGACAAAACTATCACTGATCCTGCCGACCCGAAGAACGTATGCGCTTTGGCAACGTCTCCTATTGCGGGCACGCCAACTCCTTCAGGAGGCGGCCGCGCTGAAATGGTGGCAGTTGGCACGCAGGGGTATCCCACGCCTTGGTTTACGCGCTCGAACATGGGTGGACGTTTCGGGCCAATGATGAAGCATGCTGGATACGATGCTTTTGTCCTTTTGGGGCAGGCCAAGCGCAAGGTATGGATCAGCGTTGTCAATGACCGGGTAACCTTCAACGACGCGGAATCTCTTTGGGGTCTCGATACGCAGGAAACGCAGGAAACCTTGATGCCTCAGATGGTCCACGATTACCATGCGGGCGATTGGAACACCATTGCATCCGGATGGCGTGATGCGGGAAAAACTACCCAGCGTCCAGCGATTCTAACCACAGGCCCGAACCCAGAGAATTACGGTCCGCTTTCTTCGCTCGTATCCGACATGGCTCACGTTATCGGCCAAGGTGGTTTTGGTGGTGTGTGGGCGGCTAAGAACCTGAAGGCAATAGGGTTTTTGGGCACAAAGAGCATCGAGATAGCGGACCCTCAAGCGATGATGGATGCACGTCTGTGGGCTCAGCAATATACCTGGGGCGGTCATGCCGACAATCCCAACAACTACATCGGCATGCAGGATATCTCGTCTCCTCCGGGCAATTCGACTCGCTTTTACGGAACGGGAGTATCGAGCAGACCCTATGGCTGCGTAGGCTGTGTCCGTGCATGCAGGGGAAGGACCTCGAACTATTACGGAAACGAAGCGATGTGCATCGGCTTCCACTGGTTTACTCCCCAGGACAAGGCAGCGCATGATGGGGTTATCACGGAAAACACCGCCAAGGCGGCAACCTTGCTTAACCGTGTTGGCATGAACGCTAATTCGTTTATGCCCATCACCTTCTGGTTGATGAGGCTTTATGAAAAGGGGCTGATTGGACCAGGCAAGGAAATCGATTCAAACTTACCATTCGAGAAGATGGGCACCATCGAATTTGCCAACGCCCTTCTCTCGTCAATCGTAAATTTGACCGACATCGGAGCCGACCTCGCATTGGGCTTGCAGCCGTGTGCTGAAAAGTGGGGGCGCTGGGAGGAGGATTCGTCTACTGGCATGCTGCCCGTACTTCAGTACAGCTATGGGCACCATTACGATCCGCGCACTTCGGCCGACTGGGGCTTCGCTTCCATTCTTACCGATCGCGACATCAACAGCCACGACCTGGATTTCCCCTGCTACTGGACTCCCTCTCAGAACTACGCTCAGGGAAGGGAACCTGATGTATCGGCTGCTCGTTTGGCGGAAATTATGGGCAAGAAACTGGTTCCCTTCTGCGATCCCGAAATGATCGACTATTCAGATGAGGGGATTTACAAGGAGCCCTGCGCGAAGGCGGTAGCCTGGACTATTTATTACAACCGTTCTTGGAAAAACACGGTTGGCTTGTGCGATTGGGCGTGGACTGACCTGGTGAATCCGTATGGCAAGGACTTCGAGGGAATGACGCCTGATGGAGAGCCGAAATTCCTTAACGCTTGCACGGGGTGGAACAAGAGCTTCGAAGACGTTATTTGGTTGGGGAAGAAAGTCTACGACCTCGATCGCGCAATTTGGCAGCTTCAAGGGCGCACACGAGAGGTGGAGATATTCTCGGATTACGTCTACGACCAGCCTCAGAATCCGAAGGTGCCCCAAACCTCGTACGAGATTGCCTACTGCCTGCCAACCTACAACGAGGAAACGCATGAATGGGCCTACAAGGATGTTTCAGGGCGTCAGCTTGACAGGGGAAAGACTGAAGAGCTGAAAAGCCATTTCTATCGTCTGGAAGGATGCGACGTTGCTCACGGCTGGTTGAAGCGTTCGGCTTTGGAGGCTGAAGGCCTTGGGTATGTAGCCGATGAGCTCGAAGCTCACGGCGTGCTCGGGCAGGAAGAGGATGAGTGATGCTCGATGGACAGCGGAAAAAAGACCGGCAGCGATTCTGTTGATGCCCGTTCTTGGGAAAAAGAGGCGTTGAATCCCATCAAAAGCCAACTGATGCAAGAAGAGATCGAGCGGGAGAAAGTGAAAAACGTCGAAGCCCTCCCCCTTCCCAACGAGAATCAGGTTCGTCATTGGAGTCGTTTTTTGCCGCTTGATGAGTCTGCGGTTGGAGTTTTGTTTTCCCGCTGCGGCGGCGCGCAGCCAAAGCACCTGCGCAGTTTTCCCGACAGTGTTGAGTTTCTGAAGCCCATAAGCCCGTATGTTGCTTATCAAGTGCATGGGGAAGTCAACCTGATTGGGGTTGAGTATTACGCTGACTGGATACGAGATACCGTGGGCGATACCGACCTTGCCGAAGCCTTGCGGCCTTATGCTGAAAAGGAAACAGTAACGGGCAGGCAGCTGTCCAATATCCGACCCATCATTCGTGCACGTCTCAACCAATATAAAGAAGTGCTCCCCAACTTGGACTCCTACAAAACTTGTCCACCACTGTTCTAATTGCCGAGTTGAGTGGAGCCAGATTGCGGCCCTGTCGAGGACACTTCCTCGACAGGGTCTTGCTATTTGGTGTTGTTGCCGAGTCTTGACCGAGCCCTGGCAACAAAGCGGGTATTATGAGGGTGCTAGTCATCGAAACACCAAGGAGCAGACCCTCATGCCTGAAAACAATCAGCCAGCTTCTGAAGCGCGCAAGTCTTTGCCTCAGAACATTGAGGCTGAGCAAACGGTTTTAGCGGCATGTCTTTTGTCGACGGGCGTGTTCGAGGAAGTGTCCTTGAAGCTGAAGCCTGAAAGCTTCTTCCGTCCAGCTCACAAGATGATTTTCGAGGCAATGCGCGAAATGAACGCGCGTTCCATCCCAATCGATGTTATTTCCGTTTCTGACAGCCTGAAGGCAGCGGGCCAGTTGGAAGCGGTTGGTGGCCAGCAGTATCTGCTGGAGCTCGCCGACAACACGTTTGCGTTTACCAGCTGGCAGCATCATGCTGAAATTGTGAGCCGCGACGCCATTCGTCGCGAACTCCTTATGAGTGCGGCTCAAATCACGTCGCTTGCCTACGATTCCCCCGCCGATCCAAAAGAACTCATTTCTCAGTCGGAAGCGGCGCTGTTCGGGGTTACCGAGCAAACGGTAAATTCCAGCTTTAAGGGCATTCAGGAATTGCTCGTAGAAGCGAATGAGGAAATCGCCGAAATGGGCAACCGTGAAGGCATGCTCCAAGGTGTGCCTACCGGTTTCATCGACGTGGACAAGCTCTTTTGCGGCTTGCGCCCGGGCAACCTTATTATCCTGGCTGCTCGCCCTGCTGTTGGTAAAACGTCGTTCGCTATGAACCTTGCGGCCAATGCCGCTAAGTCCGGCGCACCTGTGGCGTTTTTCAGCTTGGAAATGAGCTCCAACGAAATCACGCAGAGGCTTTTGGCTGCGGAAGCGGGCCTTGCGCTTTCGCGCATGCGCAATGGTCAGCTCACCGAAGGGGACTGGAGCCAGCTTATCCAGGCTTCCAGCGACCTTTCCAACTGCGAGCTGTACGTTGACGACTCGGCTGGTCTTTCCATCGTCGAGCTGCGCACCAAGGCGCGCCGCATGATGCGCAACAAGAAGAATGGCCTGATCATCGTTGACTACCTGCAGCTTATGCAGCCGGTAATCCCTCATCCCAACAACCGCGCCGTCGAGGTTGCTGAAATCTCACGTGGCCTGAAGGTCCTAGCAAAGGAACTCGAAGTGCCCATCATTTCGCTTTCGCAGCTTTCCCGTGGCGTTGAGTCTCGTACCGATAAGCGCCCGATGCTTTCCGACCTTCGCGAATCGGGCTCCATCGAACAGGACGCCGACATCGTTATGTTCATCGACCGAAGCACTACGGAAGCCGAGGCTGAATCGGACAGTCGCCCCGACTGGGGCATGGCGGAGCTTATTGTGGCGAAGAATCGTAGCGGCCCGACGCGGGATATCCCGCTCACGTTCATCCCCGAATTCACCAAGTTCACCAATCACTTCGACGATTCGCGTTACTAGTCTTACGAGAGGCAGGCTGGATTGAGCACGATTACGTTCATACACGCAGCCGACTTGCATTTGGGGGCACCGTTTAAGGGGCTCCGCGCAAGTTCTCCCCTATGGGCTGACGTGCTGCTGAAGGCCATTCCGGATGCGTATCGGCGCATTATTGACACTGCTATAGAAAAGCAGGTTGATTTTGTGGTGGTTGCGGGCGATATCTTTGACGATTCGCGCCCTTCGTATGCCGATTTTTCTTTGTTCGTATCGGGATTGGAAAGGCTCAACGACGCGGGTATTCCCGTGTACTTTGTAACGGGTAATCATGATCCTTTTACGTCGTGGGATAACGGCTTTTCCTCTTTGCCGGAAAACGCTCATTTGCTGGGCGCGGGCAAGCCTAGTTTTGCGTTGTATGAACGTGGGGGTGAGCCCCTTGCGTTGATTGGCGGACGCGGATACTTCAGTCAGTCTTGGCCTGCCGGCGTTGATATTTCTGGAGGGGTTTCACGTGAAACTGCCCAACGTGAACTGGGCATTCAGGCGCCTTTTATGGTTGGCATTCTGCATACAGGCCTTGATATCGATCCCACGCGCTCGCCAGTGCAACCCAAAACCCTGCTTTCGCGAGATGTTGATTATTGGGCGTGCGGTCATGTTCATCAGCCGCGCCTGCTGCCCACACCTCAAGATCCGCGCATTGCCTTTTCCGGGTGCCCTCAGGGCAGGAGCGTGGTGGAAACCGGCCCTCATGGGGTGTATCAAATTACGCTTTCGCAGGGATCCCCTGTCCAGGCAGACTTCCTTCCCATGGCACAGGTTGAATGGTGTCGTTTGGAGGTGGATGTGTCCGAATGCCCCACGGTTGCTGATGTTCAGGAGCGCATCGTTTCTGCGCAGTTTGCCGCCAATGCCGATGCGTGCTGCCAGCGCATGATATTTCGCGTGATTCTTACCGGCAAGACAAGCCTCCATTCGCGCCTTGACGCTCATGTGCTTGATGATCTTCGCCAGGCAGTGAACGACTCGTACCCGTTTTTCTTCATCGACGATATCCAAGGCCGTACTTCGGCGCCTTTCGACAAAGAGGCTCTTCGTGCCGAAGGGCTGTTCCCCGCAGCATACCTTGGTGCGCTCGATGAATATCGCAAAGGTGATGCGGCAGCGCTTCAGGGTATGGAAGACGAATTCTGTAGCCGCGACCTTCCTTTGCCCAAAACGCTTGGTCGCGCGATGCCCTCCTTGTGCGATGAAGCCGAAACGCTTGTGCTTGATTTGTTGGGGCGTGAGGCTTAATGGGTAAAAAGAAAAATATCAGTGTCGAGACGCGCATCAGCCCCTTGTTTCTTGAGCATGTGAAGATGTCGAGTTTCGGGAAGTTCTCGAACACCATCGTGGGCCCGTTTTCTCCTGGCCTGAATGTGGTGTACGGCCCCAACGAAGCCGGCAAAACCACGCTCAATGAATTGGTGAAGGGCGTTTTATTCGGTTGGCCGAGCTCTAGAGGTCAGGGTAATCCGTATCGTCCCGAATCGGCGGAACGTGTGGGGAGCCTCTTCTTTCGCGATAGCTCGACTGGTGAAGTGTCCGAGGTTAAGCGTACCAAGAACAGCGAAGGGATAACCGTTCCCGCAGGATTGCTTGCCGACATCGATCAGGAAACCTACAACACTATTTTCGCGTTAACGAGCGATGAGCTTTTGCGCCTTGATCGCCATAACGAAGTAACAGCTCATTTGCTTACTGCTGGTTCCGGTACGGGGGCTTCCCCCGCTCATGCGCTTGATGAAGTGAATGAGCGCATTAAACAGGAGCTTTCCCGTTCTGCCAAGAACCCGAATTCGGTGCCTAACCTAACGGAAGAGCGGCTTCGTCTGCGTGAGTTGGTCCATCGGGGCCGTGAAGAGGCTGATGCACTGCGTGCACAGGAGAAGACGCTTGCCTCATGGGGTCCGCGGAGAGACCTGCTTGCACAAACGCAGCAGCAACTTAATGCGGAAATCGAAGGGCTGAAAACGCTCCGCGCTCGCGTGGAAGAAATCGATCATTCCATCGAAGAATCGCGCGCATCGCTCCATGAGGCGCTGCGCCTGGAAGATGAAGCTTCCAGGGATGAGGGGGAGCCGCCGCTCGAGCTTGCCGGGCTGGTTGGCTTGAGCAGGGAAGATCGGTATCGGCTTGCGGACAGCCTCGATGATTTTGAGCGTCGTCGCGCGAAACTGGAGCATTCTTTGGATGCCGCACGTATGGATGCTGTTCGCTCTCAGTCTGATTACGAAGTCTTCGCCGAACGGGCTAAGGCCGCTGATAGCAAGAATCAGTTTGCTTCGCAGCGCAAAGTGAAGCTCGGATTGGCTTTGGCGTTAACGCTGCTTATGGCGTTCGGCGGTTCTTTCGTTTTGTACAGCGCCCCCGATCATGGTGGTGTCTCTTACCTGATTGCTGGAGTGGCATTGGTTGCGTTTGCCTTGGTAATAGGCGCGGCGGGCATTTCGATGGCGTTGAAGCCGATTCCTGGAGAAGACGAGCTTGACGAAGAGCTGAAGAAGCGCAATTGGGTGGTTCAGCAGGACAAAAAAACGGTGGAAGCTTGCGAACGGTCTCTCCGTGATTTCGATGCCCAAGTTGTGAGCTTCTTAGAGGCGAACGGATTGAAAGCCGCTGCTGGTTCTCTTCGCCGTGCTCGCCGATTGCTGGACCAGCTTGATGATTACCGCACCTCATGCGCAACGGAGAGCCTGAACCATCAGGCGCGTTCCCTTCAGTGTGCAAGTCTTCGCAAGGAATTAGCCGAATGCAAGAATCAACGTGTGGAGCTGTGCCGCAAGGCAGGCTTCGACGATGGCGCATCGGTAGAGGTGATATCCCAAGCGATTGAGCGTAAAGAGCAGGACCGCGCTAAGACGGCGGCTACGGCTGCCGAAACCGATCGTCAGTATGGGGAGCTGTCGGAACGTTTGGCTGCTGCTCGTAGCTCAACCGATTTCGACGAGGCAAAGTTCAAATGCGAAGAGGTGGAGGCGCGCCTGCGGGAAACGTACCGTAGGCTCTCGGTTCTGTTCATTGCCAAACGGTCCCTCGAGGCGGCAATTGCCGAATGGGAACGTAAAAGCCAACCTGAGGTATACCGCACCGCTTCGCGACTGTTCTCACAGATGACCGATGGCGCCTGGCAGCAGGTGCGCATGAATGCCCAAGGCGAACTGGAGGTGATTGACGCGGTTAAAACCGTGCGCCCGCCCCATCTTCTTTCGCTGGGTACGCGTCAGCAGTTGTATTTGAGTCTGCGCATTGCCCTTCTTCTTTCGGCTGCCAATGTTGGTCGCGGGCTTCCTGTGCTGTGCGACGACATATTGGTCAATTTCGACGACGAGCGGCGCGCGCAAGCCGCTCGCGCTTTAGCGGAATTGGCGCAGTATCGGCAAGTAATTTTGTTTACATGCCATTCAGACGTTGCAGCCTTGATGGGAACTGTTGATCCGCGAAGCAAATTGATTCAACTGTAGTATGATTTTGGTTGCTAGGGCTTGTTGCGCGCTTTGGTGCGTTGTACCTGGCTAATTATTAAAACATCGAAAGGACCTTTCATGCCAAGCACGGTTCTCCTTGGCGCTCAGTGGGGCGACGAGGGCAAAGGCAAGATCACTGACCTTATTGCGAGCGACTACGATTACGTTGTTCGTTATCAGGGCGGAAACAACGCAGGCCACACGGTTATCCACGGCGATACCAAGCTGGCGCTTCACCTGATTCCTTCCGGCGTTATGTACGATCACATCACGCCTGTTATCGGCAACGGTTGCGTTATCGACCCGAAGGTTCTCGTTGAAGAGATGAACATGCTGCAGGGCGAAGGTTTCTCCTGCGATCGCCTGCGCATTTCCTGCGACGCTCACATCATCATGCCGTATCACATCGATCTCGATGGTGCATCTGAGCGTCATCTGGGCAAGCACAAGATCGGCACCACCAAGCGTGGTATCGGCCCTGCTTACGAAGATAAAATTTCTCGTTGCGGCATTCGCGTTCAGGATCTGCTCGATGAAAAGATCTTCCGCGAAAAGGTTGAAGCGGCCCTGTTCTTGAAGAACCAGGTTCTTACCAAGATCTACGATCTTGAGCCCTACACGGTTGATCAGATCTGCGAGATGTATCTCCCCTACGCTGACGTAATGCGCGAGCATATGGCCGAAACCACGCAGCTGCTGAATGCAGAGCTTCGTGCTGGCAAGAACGTGCTGTTCGAAGGCGCTCAGGGCACCATGCTCGACGTTGACCACGGTACTTACCCGTTCGTAACCTCTTCTTCTTGCTGCGCTGGCGGTGCACCCACTGGTTCTGGCGTGGGCCCGAAGGCGATCGGCAAGGTTTTGGGCATTGCTAAGGCCTACATCACGCGTGTTGGCTCCGGTCCGTTCCCCACAGAGCTTCACGACGAAACCGGCGAGCTTCTGTGCAAGACGGGTGGCGAATACGGTGTAACCACCGGTCGTAAGCGCCGTTGCGGTTGGTTCGACGCGGTTCAGGCTCGCTATGCGGTAGAAGTTAACTCCATGACCGACATGGCTCTTACCAAGCTCGACGTTCTTTCCTGCGTTCCCCGCATCAAGGTTTGCGTTGCTTATGAGGCAGACGGTCAACGTTACGACTACTTCCCCATGCAGCATTCGGTTATCTATCCGAAGAACGTAACGCCTATCTACGAAGAGTTTCCTGGTTGGGAGGGCGTCGATATCTCCGATTGCAAGAAGTTCGAAGACCTGCCCGCAAATGCGCAGAGCTACGTTAAGTACCTTGAAGAGGTTTCTGGCGTAAAGGCTTCCATCATCGCTGTTGGTCCCGATCGCAACCAGACTATCTTCAATGGCTGGGAGAGCCGCTAACAATATGGGCTTCACCCAGTAAAGCAAAACAAGCAAAGCACCTTCGCGAAATAACCCGCGGGGGTGCTTTTTGGCATCAAACAAGAAAGGTTTGAACCATGAACATTCTGGTTCTTGGCGGCGGTGGCCGTGAGCATGCTATTTCGTGGGCGCTTGCGAAATCGCCTCGTTGCACCGAGCTGTACGTGGCTCCCGGTAATGGCGGCACGGCAAACATTGCTCGCAACGTTAAGGATCTCAATGCTGAAGACGCTCAGGCGGTACTCGCATTTGCCCAGGCTCACAACATCGAATTGGTGGTAATCGGCCCTGAGGCTCCCCTCGTGGCTGGTGTTGCCGATGTTCTTCGCGAAGCGGGCATTCCCGTGTTCGGCCCTGATGCGCAAGGCGCTCAGCTGGAAGGTTCCAAGACCTATTCCAAGCGCTTCATGGATGCAAACGGTATTCCTACGGCACGCTACCAGAGCTTTACCGACGCTGCTTCGGCTCGTGCATACTGCGAAGAGCTAGGCGCTCCATTGGTTGTTAAGGCTGACGGCCTTGCTGCAGGCAAGGGCGTTGTGGTTGCCGAAACGCTTGATATGGCGCTCGATGCTGTTGAGGCTTGCTTTGATGGCAGCTTCGGCGACGCAGGTCAGACTGTTGTTGTGGAGGAAATGCTGACTGGCCCCGAGTGCTCGCTTTTGGCTTTTGTTTCCAACGGCAAGGCATTCTGCATGGCTCCTGCGCAAGACCATAAGCGTGCCTACGATGGCGACCTTGGCCCCAATACGGGTGGCATGGGTGTATATTCCCCGGTGCCTATTGTTACCGAAGAAGAAATGGCAACCATGGTTTCCATCATGGAGCAATCGGCTGCCGCTACGGCAAAGGAACCGTTCGAAAACGACTATCGCGGCTGCCTGTATGGCGGGTTCATGCTTACACCCGAAGGCCCGAAGGTGCTGGAGTTCAATGCGCGCTTTGGCGATCCTGAAACCCAGGTGGTACTGCCTCGCCTTGAAGGCGACCTGGTAAACATCATGCTTGCTGTTGCAGAAGGTCGTCCCGAGGATATCGTTCTTTCCTGGTCCGATAAATGGGCAGTGAGCGTTGTTCTGGCAAGTGAAGGCTACCCAGGGTCCTACGAAAAGGGCAAGGTTATCCTTGGTGTGGAAGAGGCTCAAGAGCTCGACGGGGTTATCGTTTTCCATGCTGGTACGGCATTGAACCCCGACGGCGAGCTCATTACCGCTGGTGGTCGCGTTTTGAACGTAGTTGCTCTGGGCGATACGTTCGAAGAGGCTCGAAACCGTGCTTATGAGGCATGTGAGCTTATCAAATTCGAGGGCGTTCAGTACCGTTCCGATATCGGTCGCCGTGCACTGCAGGGCCGCTCCGCTTGGGAATAAGTTGTTTTAACGAATCGAGGCACCTATTGTGGGTGCCTCTTTTTTACCCGCTTTCGCGGAAGCTATTATCTTCTACCCGTGTTTATCAGGGAAAACGGAATGATCTGGAAATCCATCTACGGGTTGTTGCGGGCCTTGATCAAAGCTTGAAATATTTGTTGCATAAAAGGCTTGACGTACAGAAGACCTATCGGTAATATAACAACTCGCGTCAGATGTGATGCTTTCGGTTGGGTAGCTCAGCTGGTAGAGCAGCGGATTGAAAATCCGCGTGTCGCGGGTTCAAGTCCCGCCCCGACCACCACAATTCAAAGACCCGCCTATGGCGGGTCTTTTTTTTTCGCCGTAAACGCGATTGCGGTAAGACGCTTCTAAAAGAGAACTTAATGCGCACCGTGGAGCCTCGCCCGAAGGCGACGACCTAAGCCAACAACCAGCCCCCTTCGGCGAATATAACCTGTCCTGTCAGGTACGAGGATTCATCAGCTGCCAGGAACAGCACGTAGTTGGCAATATCGTCTTTGGTGCCGCGGCGGCCGAGCGGGATCTTTTTGCACAAATCAATCTCGCGTTGCTTATCGGCGTACAGTGCTGCATTCAAGTCAGTGGGAATGCTGCCAGGGGCCACGGCATTCACGCGGATGTTGGAAGGACCCAGGCCGCGTGCGAGCGTTTTGGTAAGCGCGACCACGCCCGCCTTGCTGATGTTGTACAGCAAGTTGTGTGGGATATAGGTAACGCTGGAAACCGAAGCGATGTTCACGATGCTGCCGCCTGTGCCGTGTTCCTGGTTGTGGCGCGTAAACCACTGGCTGGCGAAGATCGTCGACTTCAGGTTCGTGTCCATTACGTGTTCCCAATCGGCTTCAGTAACGGTTTCGATGGTCTCGCTCGTAAAGATTCCTGCGTTGTTCACCAGGACGTCGAACGAACCGAACTTTTCCACTACCGCTTCGAAGAATGTCTTGATCTGCTCGACCTGCGTCACGTCGACGGGCTTTGCCATGATGCGACTACGATCATCGCCAGCGATTTCCTGCATCAGTTCTTCTTTGCCGTTTGGTGAAATGCTGCACAAGGCAACGTTGGCACCTGCTTCGTAGAATCGTTCTGCAATGCGTCGCCCGATGCCGCGCGCCGAGCCAGTGACGACAACTGTTTTCCCTGAGAAATCGTACGTGATGGACATGCCTGTTCCTCCTGCCCTGAACGGGATTGCGCTAAGCGCTACGTTTGCTTGGATCGTAGCATGTGCCGCTGTTGGGTTTTTCTTTTAGGCGCATTCATCTGACCAGCGGCAATAAGATCGCTTAAATGGCATTTTATATACAGCGACAGGGTAAAGGTGTCATACGTATTGCCATTTGGTAAAATCGAGGGACCTATGAAAGAAGGACAAATGATCGATTTTGCCATTCAGGGGATCTACCCTCCCTCGCTCCAGGCTCTGGTCGACGGCAAGGTTGCTAGTCGAGTTAGATGCAAGGACAGCTCTCTTTATGGCTTTTCCGAAGAAGCGCAGCAATGTGCCACTGAATATATGGGATGGGCAACGCTGGCCAGCGAGCCACCGTGCCCTATCGACGAGATCCAGGATTTTGCCGACGAGATGATTTCTCGCGGCTTGAAGACGGTTATCCTCATCGGCCAGGGTGGTTCTACCCAGGCTCCGATGACGCTTACCAAGTACAACAAGCCTGATTCGTCGCTTATTACGTTTAAGACGCTCGATTCGGTATCGGCGGTGCGTGTTCGTACCATCTTGGCCGAATGCGACCCCAAAACCACGCTTATCATCCAGTCTTCCAAGTCGGGTGGCACCATCGAGCCCACCTTGGTTATGAAAGCGGTTCGCACCATTTTGGCGGAAAGCTTGCCGGAAGAGGAAATTCCTTCCCACCTGATCGCCATCACCGATCCTGGCTCTGAGCTTGAGGCGCGTGCCAAGGAAGAAGGCTGGGCTAAGGTATTCTCTGGCGAGCCTACGGTTGGCGGGCGCTACTCTGCGCTTTCCGTTTTCGGTTTGGTTCCTGCCGCTTTGGTGGGCATCGACATCAAAAAGGTTATGGAAAGCGCACGCAACGCCGAGGAGCTGTGCTCTACTGACGACCTGGACAACCCCGCATCGAATTTGGCGGCGTTCCTGTTCGACAACTATAAGAACGGGCGCGACAAGTTTTCGTTCTTCACGCCAAAGCGCGGCCGCGTACTTGGTTTGTGGATTGAGCAGCTCGTAGCCGAAAGCTTGGGCAAGAACGGCTTCGGCATCCTGCCCAACATCGAGGTTGACTCGCTGGTTCTGCGCGAAGATCCGCACGACCGCACGGTTATCACCTACAACACCAAAACCGATTTGTGGGACGATCGTCAGAACTTCAGCCATGCGCTCGAGTTCATCGATCCCGCCATTCCGCGTATGAGCTTCAAAGTTCTGAACGTGGAGGAAGTGGCGGCTCACTTCGTTATGTGGGAGTATGCTATTGCCATGGTTGGCTACCTTATGAAGGTGTGCCCCTTCGACCAGCCCGACGTGGCGGTTGCCAAGAAGGAAGTGCTCAGCATTCTTGCCAATGGCGCCCGCGATCCCGAATTCGTGGAAAAGGGCCTTGCCGGCATTCCTATCGGAGACGTTGAGGTGCATGTGTCCGAAGCTCTTCGCGAATCCGTTGCAGACGAATCGCTCGTTTCCGCATTGCGCGCTCTGTTCGGCAGCATTGAGCCCGGCGATTACTTCAGCTTGAATGCGTTCCTCCCCTTCACGGGCGAAGGTCGCCGTGAAGCGTTGGAAGAAATCCGCCACTCGGTTGCCGACCGCTTGGGTGCGGCGTCGTGCTTGGAAATCGGTCCGCGCTACCTGCATTCCACCGGTCAGCTCCATAAGGGCGGTCCGAACGAAGGGGTGTTCCTGATTATCTCGGCAGAAGAGCCGAAGGATATCGCCATTGAAGACCCCCGCGCACAGAGTTTGGGCGAACTTGCAAAGGCTCAGGCTTCGGGCGACTTTGCAATTCTTTCCGACCGTGGCCGCCGCTGCGTCCAGGTGCATTTGCCTGACAACTCCGCAGTGTCTATTCGTGCCTTGGTTAAGGCGTTCAAGGAGGCAATCAACGCATGACGCGTGAAGCGCTTGATCTGAAAATATCTGGCGTAGTACAAGGGGTGGGTTTCCGCCCCTTTGTCTATCGTGAGGCAAAAAAACGAGATATTACCGGTTGGGTTTTGAACGATGTTGAAGGCGTGAAGGTGCACGCCGAAGGTGAAACCCTGCCGCTCGACAGGTTTGTGTTGGCTCTTTCTGAAGAAGAGCCCGCTGCTGCGCAAGTGAGCGAAATCGAGATTGCGGAAGTTCCCGTGCAGGGGTTTGATACTTTCGAGATTCGCTTTTCCGATGCGGCGGAGCAGGACGAAACCACGCTTGTTTCGCCTGATTTGGCAACGTGTGACGCTTGCGTGAAAGAGTTGTTCGACCCGAATAATCGTCGTTACCATTATCCCTTCATCAACTGCACCAACTGCGGTCCGCGCTTTACCATCATGCGCAAATTGCCTTACGACCGCCCCGAAACATCTATGGCGCAGTTTGCTATGTGCCCAGCATGCCAAGAAGAGTATTCCGACCCCGCCGACAGGCGCTTTCATGCGCAGCCCGATGCGTGCTTTGAGTGCGGTCCTGAAATTGGCTGGATTGAATCGGGTTCCGCGGACGGCCTTTCGCTCGAAGGCATTTCCTGGGCGAAAAACGTCGAGGAATCCGACGAGATCTTCCATCGTGCCGCAAAGCTGATTGCGGAAGGCGGTATCGTTGCTGTTAAGGGCTTGGGTGGGTACCACCTGGTATGCGATGCCGCCAACGAGGCGGCTCTTGCCGCATTGCGCCAGCGCAAGCATCGCCCCGGCAAGGCGTTTGCCGTTATGGTTGCTTCAGTGGAAGAGGCTCGCGCTCTTTGTGAAGTAAACGACGCCGAAGCGCGTCAGCTTACGAGCCCTGCGCGCCCTATTGTGTTGCTGCGAAAGCGTTCCGATGCGATGCTTGCGAAGGGTCTGGCTGACAACTTGCCCGAACTGGGCGTAATGCTGCCCACCACGCCCGTACAGCACCTGCTGCTTCACGAATGTGGTGGCATGCTTGTTATGACATCGGGCAACATCCACGACGAGCCTATCGTTATCGATGAAGAAACGGCCTTTTCCCAGCTTGCTGGCGTTGCCGATGCCTTCCTGGTGAACAACCGTGAAATTGTAGGGCGCTATGACGATTCCGTTATCCGTATCCTCAATGGCGGTGCTGCGGGCGACATCGTTCAGTTCATCCGTCGCGCTCGCGGTTATGCCCCGCTTCCCGTTTCGGCTCCGTGTCCCGAAGGTGCAAGCGAAGAGCTTTTGGCGGTAGGCCCCGAGCAGAAAAGCACGCTAACCTACGCGCGCGCTGGTAAGGCGTTTGTTTCCCAGCATGTGGGCGATCTGGAAAGTGCTGCGGTGTTCGACGCATGGAACGAAACGCGCCAGCGCTATGCTAGCTTGCTGCATTTCGAGCCTAAGCGCATAGTGTGCGACTACCATCCTGAATATCTTTCTACCAAATGGGCGACGAACCAGGGTATGCCCCTAACGCGCGTGCAGCATCACCATGCACACATTCTTTCCGTCATGGGCGAAAACAACTTGGAAGGCCCTGTATGCGGCTTTGCGTTCGACGGTACGGGTTACGGACTCGATGGTGCTATTTGGGGCGGCGAAGTGCTGCTTTCGAACCTTCAGGCCTATGAGCGCTTTGTGAACTTCGCCTACATTCCCCTACCAGGCGGCGCGGCTGCCATCAAGGACCCTGCACGCATCGCCTACGGCACCCTGTGGTCGTTTGATCTGCTGGAGCATGAACAGGCCAAGAGGTTCGTATCCGAATGCGTGCCCAATGCCGAAGTGTTCGAGCAAATGATCGAAAAGGGTTTGAACACCCCCGAAACGTCTTCGGTTGGGCGTATCTTCGATGCAGCGTCGGCGCTGTTGGGCGTGTGCACCCACCCCCGCTACGAGGGCGAAGCGGCTATTCTTTTGGAGGCCGCGGCGCATAGGGCCCAGGTAGAGGCTGCGGGTTGGCGTGGGGAAGACGAGCGTTATCGCATCGCCTTCATCAAGAACACGGCAACGGAAAACAGCACGGCTGCCGACACTTCGGTTTTGCTGATGGATGTAGCGCCGGTATTTGCCGCCATGCTCGACGATATGCAGGCGTCGGTTCCTGTTTCCGTTATTGCAGCGCGTTTTCATGGCGCATTTGTGGAAGCCATTGTGAATGTTGCCGAATTGGTGCGTGCCACCTACGGCATCGAGGTTATGGCGCTTGCTGGTGGCGTGTTCATGAACCGCTACCTGATGGAACGCGCGCTTGCGCGCCTGCAGGAGCGCGGCTTTACAGTGGCACTGAATAAAGAACTGCCACCCAACGATGCTTCGATTTCCTATGGACAGGCTGTGCTAGGATTGCAGGCGCAACATGAGGAGTGATGCAATATGTGTTTAGCTATTCCCGCCCAGGTTCGTACCATCAACGAAAACAACTTGGCGGTAGTGGATATTCTGGGTGTTACCCGCGAAGTGGCGCTCGACCTTACCCCTTCCGCCCAGGTGGGCGATTTTGTTCTGGTTCACGCTGGCTTCGCCATTGAAGTGGTAAGCGAAGAAGACGCTCAGGAAACGCTCGATCTGATCAAACAGATTCCCGAACTTGCCGACGTCGAGGGATTGTAGGCGGGCGATTCCAATGGACTTGTCTTCTTTCAAAGACCCAGAACTGGCCCGTGGCTTAATTCACTCGATCGAGAAATGGGCGCCTGAGCATGCAACCTTGATGGAAGTGTGCGGCACCCATACGGTTGCCATTGCCCGCAACGGCCTGCGTACCATGATGCCCGAAGGCGTTCGTTTGGCATCGGGCCCTGGTTGCCCGGTGTGTGTTACCAGCAACAAGGACATCGATACGGTTATTGCGCTTTCGCGCGTTCCCGGCGTTACCATTGCCACCTTTGGCGATATGACGCGTGTGCCGGGCTCAACTTCCAGCTTGCTGAAAGAGCAGGCGGAAGGGCGTTCGGTAAGCATCGTGTACTCTCCGCTTGATGCGCTGAAACTTGCTCAGGAAAACCCCGATCAGCAGATTGTGTTCGTGGGCGTGGGGTTCGAAACCACCACCCCCTTGGTGGCCATGGCAATCAAGCGCGCTAAAGCGCTGGGCCTTAAGAACTTCAGTGTATTCGTGGCGCATAAGAATATGCCTGGTGCGTTGGAAACCATCGTTTCCGATCCTTCACTGCAGATTGATGCGCTCATTTTGCCTGGTCATGTGAGCACCATCATTGGCATGAAGCCCTATGAGTTCCTGGCAAAGAAGTACGGCATCCCTGGCGTTATCACCGGTTTCGAAGCAGTGGACGTGCTGCAGGGCATTGCCATGATTATGCGCCAGCTCCATGAAGGCCGTGCTGAAATCGAGATCGCCTACACGCGCGGCGTTGCACCCGAAGGTAATCCAGTTGCTGTTGCCGCCATCAACGAGGTGTTCCATACCGTGGACGCAACATGGCGCGGCTTGGGCGTTATTCCCGGTTCGGGCTATGCGATCCGTCCTGAGTTCGCCGAGTTCGATGCATTCCAGCGCTTCGAGCCTGCGGTTGAGCCCACGCAAGAACCGAAGGGCTGCCGTTGCGGTGATGTGCTGCGTGGCATGATGGCTCCAAACGAATGCCCCTTGTTCCGCAAGGTGTGCACGCCTGAAAACCCCGTAGGTCCGTGCATGGTTTCCTCTGAAGGATCCTGTGCTGCCTACTTTAGGTACCTGTAACGGTTTCGCTGGTGGCATCTGTGATGCTGCTGGTAAATGAATATGTTTGTGAAACCCGCCCGTGCAGCGGCGAAAGACCGATTCTTTCCCCGATTTGCCAGGCGGGTTTTGTTTTCCTTTGCTGAAATGTTGTTAAAAGCACGGATCGGGCTTGTTTGTGCATGCATTGGGCGCTTCGGTACAGCGTGCGCTATGCGACAATAATGCCAAAACTGACGACTAGCTAGGGAATGGGAACCTCATGCACGCAGAACCTCAGGAAAAGCTGAATCCACGCATCAAGGCGGTGTGGCGCATCAGCGACGCATTGATGCTTACCGCAGCGTGGCTGATTCTGGTGTCGCCGGGAGCCATTGCGTTGCTTGTCGATGCGTCGGAGGCGTATTGGGCGGAACCCTATGTGTTGGCATGTACCGTTCTGTACGCGGTTTTGCTGATCGTATTCCTGTTTGCGGTAACGCCGCTTCGCTACATTCGCTGGCACTACGAGCTTCGTCCTGATTTCTTGGAACTGAAGTACGGCATCATTTGGCGCAAGCACATCGTGGTTCCTTTCATCCGTGTGCAGAATACCGACACGAAGCAAGGGCCCATTTTGCGTGCTTTTGGCCTGGCGAGTGTGACGGTTTCAACGGCTGCAGGGTCAATGGAGATCCCCGGCTTGCTTACCGCGCAGGCTGACGATGTTCGCGATCGTGCTGCTGAATTTGCGCGCCTTGCCCGCGAGGACGTGTAGCCATGAGCTCCAACGGTCCGATTCCTCCCAGCATGAACCCGACGTCGTCGGGTGCTTCGGCTTTCGAATCCGAGCAAGCAGGGGTGCGCCATTCGCTGCATCATTGCTATATCTGGCTGGATGCGTTGCGTGTTGCGCCGATTATTTTCATATGCGGGCTTTCTTCGTTGCCGGGTCTTGCGAAATTAGCCGAAGTGCTCGGTTTCGTCTCGGTAGATGCGTTTTTCGCCGCGGTGCTTCTGCTCCTTGCCGCTACGGTGCTTATTTGCGGGGTGGTAACAGGGGTCCGCGCGTGGACGTACCGCTACACCTGGTACGAATTCGACGAAACGGAATTCAGCTTCTATTCGGGGATCTTGAACAAACGACGCACCCATGTGCCGTATTCGAAGATTCAGTCGGTAAACGAACGCGCATCTCTTCTTCAGCGCTTGGCGGGCGTGTGCACGGTGAACGTCGATACCGCGGGTGGCGCCAACAATAAGGCGCTGGTGATTTCGTACGTGGAGCGAAGCGCGGCAGAATATCTGCGTCGTGAGCTTTTCCGCCGCAAGAGCATCGAAGGCGAGGGGGAACGCGTTGTTACCGCTGCTCAGGGCGCTTTTGCCGAGCAGGGCAACGTGCTTGATGGCGCTGCTGCCGTTATGGACGATATGCGAGGCATATTCGCGAAAGATGCAGTGGATACAGGTGTTGTTGCCTGCGAATACCGTCTTGGCAACAAGGAATTGCTGCTTTCCGCTCTGTGCGGAAGGGCATCGTTTGGGCTGGCTCTCGCAATAGCGATGGTTGTGCTCATTGTCGTGGTAACCTTGGTCATCCTCGCGGTTTTGGTCGACAGCTCAACATTCTTTGCAGCAACAGGTGCACTCAAGAGCGATCTTATGCTCGCATGCGGGTTGACGGGTGTCTTGCTGCTGTCTTGTTTGGCAATGACGTGGGTTGCCTATCTGGTTGGCGTATGCCTTTCCTACGGCGGCTTCCAAGCGCGCCGTCGCGGTAGCCGCATCGAAGTTGAGCGTGGTCTTATAACGCATATGTTCAGCGGCATCGATGTGGATCGAATCCAGTCGGTGCACATCCATCAGACTTTCTTCCAGCGCCTTATGCACTGCTGCTCGGTTTCGTATGGCAGGGTGGGTGTTGCTTCTGGCGAAGAATCGTCTGGCTCTTCTTCTCAGCCAGAGACGGACAAACTGGTGGTGCATCCGTTTTTGCCCATCGGTGAAGCTTGGAACGTCGTTCAAAGTTTGACCCCTGAATACGCCCATGCTCCCGTGGCAAGCACCCCTATGCCGAAAGTGGCCCTGCGCCGCGCCATTACTCGAAGGGCGGTGCTGAAGGGTGTTGGGTTCTGGCTTGCCGTGGGCCTGCTCCTGCTGTGTGCCGCCTTTGCCGCTGATGCAACAGCTGTTCGGGGGCACGCTCAGTTTGGCGGTCTCGCTGCGGCGACGCTGATGCCGGGCCTTTTGCTGTGCGTTGCCATTGCGACTATCGAAGTGGTGGGTGCGTTTCTGTGGCACCGTCGTTCTGCGTTCGGTTTCGACAGCTCGGGAACCATTGTGGTGAACGGCGGCTACTCCACGGATACGGTCATTGTGCCACGGAGAAAAATGCAGTATGCCTGCCTTCGTACGAATCCTTTGCAGCGCCATGCTGGTGTTGCAACCGTTTTGGTGCGTACCGCAGCAGGTGTGCGTGGCTGCGACGAGCGTCTGATTGACGTTCCGATTGCAGAAGCATCCGATTGGCTTGACTGGGCTCAGCCGAAAGACAATCGCGCAGTATAATCGCAGCATTAACCTTATGAACCTGTTTCGCTGCCAGGTTGCAGCGAGTGTATCGTCCCGAATGGGGCAGTTGAAGGGATAGCAATGACTCAATCACAGGCTCCCTCGAGGGAATGGACGCCTCGTCAGTTCAAGAAGCACGGTTCGGATAATCCGAAGCGCTCCAAGCGCGAAAAGAAGGATGATGCTAGTTCGCGTGATTCCCGCAAGGCCATTCGCGCCTATTCGCTAGGAGAAGAGATTGCCAATTCGATAACCCACGGCGTGGGTGCGCTGTTGGCTATCGCAGCCATTCCGCTTTGCATTGTGGCGGCTGTTCACTCGGGCGGTGGCTTGCACTTGCTCGCTGCGCTGGTGTACAGCATCTTCATGCTGCTGGAATATGTGATGTCGACGCTGTACCACGCCATTGCCGTTGAAAAGGCCAAGCGCGTGTTCAAGGTGCTTGACCACAGCTTCATCTACTTATTTATTGCGGCTTCGTATAGCCCGTATTGTCTGGTCACTTTGGTTGATTGCCATGGCGTTGCCCTATTTGCCTTTGTTTGGGCCGTTGCCATTATCGGCGTAATTGCCGAATCGTTCTGGGTGTTCCGTCCCCGCTGGATCTCGGCGGTGCTGTACCTGTGCTTGGGCTGGTCGGTTGTATGGTTTATACCGCAGCTCTGGGCGCTGCTTCCCGCACCAGGCTTCTGGCTTTTGCTTGCGGGCGGACTCTGCTATTCCATTGGATGCATCTTCTACGTCCTGAAGAAGATCCCCTATATGCATTCCGTCTTCCATGTGTGGATCCTTGCCGGTTCAGTGTGTCAGTTCCTTTCCATCTGCCTGTTCGTTTTGTAATCGCCGCCTTTAACATTTTCCTGACGAAGTAGTTACCTTGGCTCAGGGTGCTGTTAAATGGGGGTGTTGGAAGGAGCAGCGTGGCAAAGGACGAAAAAAAGGGATATTCCCTGTTTAACCAGCCAAAGTCTCGACCAGCGCTAACGCGCGGCGAAGACCGGATTATCGCTGGCGTCTGCTCTGGTATTGCCGAGCGCATCGATGCCGATGCGGTGTTGGTTCGTGTTACGGCTGCGGTGTTGCTCATTTGCACTTTCGGCTTGGTTGTTGTTCCCTATATTGCCTTTGCGGCGTTTCTTCCCTCTTCGGACGGGGAGGGCAAGCCCTTAAATGTCAGCCCGCTTGACGTATGCTCCGATCGCTATCACCGTGTGGTTGAAGCTGGAGTGGCAAGGGTGGAAGCGTTGCGCAATTATGGCATCCATGCCGATGCGGGCCATATACCTCCCATGCCGCCTGCGTCTTCAGGGGTTTCTCGCCCTATACCTTCAGCGCCTACGCAAAGCGTGGTGGTTAACGACGGCAACAAAGCGCGTAAGCGCGCACCGGTGGTTTTGGCGCTGGTGACGCTGACCACGCTCTTCTTCGTTTTTCTTGCCAACTACTGGGTTTCCCGCATTCCCGGAGTAAGTTTTTGGGGCTTTTGGCCGGTCTTGCTGATTGTTGCCGGCACAACCCTCCTGGTGTGCTTCGCAGATAAGGCACCGTTGCGTCTTCGCCTGTGCGGTTTGGTTGTTTGCATCGAGCTCTGCATTGCCTTGCTTCCGTTCTCCCTGGGCATTTGCCCGCCTCACAGCTTAGGGCGACTCACTGATTTGTCTGCGTTGATATGGCTTTCGGTGGCAGCTTGTCTCATTATTGCGTGTGCCTTTGACCGCATTGATTTCTTGGCTCTGGGCGTTGGGCTCATCGCAGTTGCTTTGGTGGTTTCGTACCTCGATATTGGCGTGTTCGACCGTTTGGTGGCGTTTTCATCATATTCCCACCACAATATCGCATTATCGCTGCTCAGAAGCTGATTTGGAACAAGTTCAGAACTTCCAACACAGGGTAGTCCCAGGTGCTTCGAGCCCGTTTGCCGATGGCTTGATTTGGAGCCTTTCGCGTGGGCGGGTATAATAGGCCTTGCGCTTTTGTGCGCTTATTGCGGTCTGTTGGTTCCAACATCGGTGGTTCTGCAAGCAAGAAGGCCCGCACCCTTTGCTTCCCAAAGGGCAACGGCGAAGCTTCGGCATTGGAGTTTTTTGGCTAAAGCCAGCGTACATACCAAAAGAAGGGTTGCTCCGTTTTTCATGGTTTGCTTCGTGCTTATCATGGCCATGACGGTGGTTGCCTTTTGCTCTGTCGGCCAGGCACAGGGTTCCAAGCAGGAAGATTCTTCCACTCTTGGCTTGGGTTCCTCCCGTGCGCAGGCCGTTGATACTCAGCAGCTTTCTTCGGCGCAGCGTGCTTCTGGCGTGGCCGATGCTTCTTCTAGCGTTGACGGGGTAACCGTCACGGAAGCAGTAGATGCTACGGAAGCAACTCAGCGCTCTATCACGGTTAAAGATCCCGACCCGGTTGTGGTGCCTATTGCGGTAGACGATACCAACGCCTTGGCAAAGCAGAAGGCGAACGAGGTTTGCACGCTCGATCCGCTGCCTACTGCGCCCCGCGTTGCACCCGACGTTAACGACGGCACCTGGCAGAGCGGCGTTGCCTCGGCTTATTCCATCGAAACCAACGACGATGGTCAGGGCAACTTCGGCGTAACCAACACTGCTTCAGGCATTGCGCTCACGCATCAGAGCATTACGGTTGCCGTTCCTGAAGACAAGTCTTATCTGGTTGGTAGCATTTGCGAGATTTGCTACAACGGCAAGGTTGTTATTGCTACGGTTACCGATACCGGTGGTTTTGCAAAGTATGGTCGTGCGCTCGACTTGGCACCAGGTGTTTACAAAGCCTTCGGTGCTAGCAGCTACACCGACTGGGGCACACGAAACGTGTATTACCGATTCATTTAATGGTTAACGTCGGCCTACGGGCCGGCGTTTTTTTGTTTCCCCAGCACATGGTTTTCAATCGTTGGAATGCGTGGGCTTTGAGTTGAGTTCTCTGATCTTCTAAACTATCCAGCAGAAGCGGTGGCTGCGGGAACGGCTGTTTTCGCGGTGAGCCATTCTAAGCGGGGCGCTTTCTTCTGTGTGCTGGCGTACGCAATGGAAGTGCCCGCCCGAGCAATAAGGACAACTGAAATTAGCAATAGCCGTGCGTGTCATCCGATTTTGGATGGGCAGGCAGGTTCGGGTGGCTGAGCCATGGCTCAGCCCAAGGAACATAACGCCTGTTCACTGTGATGGATTCACCTGGTTTCACTGCGATTAAGATGGAGGTGCGGCGCGCACAAGGCGCCGCGATAGATGTGAGCGACATTATTATTGTGGGCTGCGGCCGCGTTGGTTCGCGTTTGGCCCTGATGCTCTCCGAGCATGACAACAACGTATGCGTAATCGACCGCGACCCTTCGGCTTTCGCCGCGCTGGGTCGCGACTTCAACGGCTCGACCTTTGTGGGCGTGGGCTATGACGAAGAGATTTTGGTGAACGCCGGCATCGAGGAATGCGACTTTGTGGCTGCAGTAACCCAGAGCGACAACGCGAACCTCATGGTGGTTGAAATTGCTCGTCGTTTGTACGATGTGCCTCACGCTGTGGCGCGCTTGTACGACAGCAGCCACGAGCGAACCTACCTGCAGCTGGGTATCGACTATGTATGCGGCACCACGTTGGTTGCCGAGGAGATATTCTCAAAGGCTATATCGGGCATTGGCGACCATATTGCCACGTTCGGTGATTTCGAGGTGCTTCAGTTCGCCCTTAACCTTTCCGAAGTGGGGCAGAAATCCATCAAGGTTGCCGACCTTGAAAGCCGCCATGGCATTCGCGTATGCGCCTTCGAGCGCGCCGACGGCACGGTAAGTTCCATTCCTTCGCCTTCGAGCATCCTATATCACGGAGATGCGGTGCTTGCCGTGGTTTCGCATGCGATGCTTCCGGCTATCGCGAAGTACGCACAGGATTAGGGGGTTGCGGTGTATATCGTTATCGTTGGCGGCGGCAAGCTCGGCGCATATCTTGCGGGTACCCTTTTGCGCGAAGACAACCAGGTTGCCTTGATTGAAAAATGCGATGCCCAAGCACGCCGTTTGGCGGAAACCATCGATGGTTCTTGTCTGGTTATCAGCGGTGATGGCTGCTCGGCTTCCGTCCAGGAAGATGCGGCGATGCAATCGGCCGATGTTTTTGTGGCGGCAACCGGCCAAGATGAAGACAACCTTGCTGCGTGTGAGATTGCCTCGCGCGTGTTTGATGTGCCGCGCTGCATCGCTCGCGTGAACAGTCCCAAGAATTTGCGAATTTTCCGCCGCATGGGCATTGAAAGTGTTTCTTCCACAGTAATGATCGCGAACATGATTCAGGAAGAAGCCATGCTTGGATCTATGGGCGTTGCCGTTTCGCTTACCAGCGACCAGATTGGCTTGCTGGACATCAAAGTTCCCACCATGCGCAACCACGACAACTACAAAGGCGTGCGAGCGCTCGACATTGAATTCGACGAAGGTATTCGCATAATTGCTGTTTCACATCAAGACGACGTGGAGGTAGTGAATAGCGAAACGCGCATTTTCCCAGGTGATCAGGTTATCGTTGCGGCGGATACCGATCTTCTGGCTCGTGCTCGCGAAATCGTGCGTTCGTTGTAACGGTTGCCGTGGGCGTTCGCGTGTTTTATGTTGGTAGAATATGGTCTCAGTCAGTTGCCTGGTAAGGCATATGTAAAGGGAGGAATCGAATGATCGGTCGCTACACCCGCCCCGAAATGGGTGCTATTTGGGAGCTCCAGAACAAGTTCGAGATCTGGAAGGAAATCGAGGTTCTGGCATGCGAAGCCCAGGCCGAATTGGGCAAATCGGGCATCACCAAGGAAGAGGCTGCTTGGATCCGCAAGCATGCAGACTTCACTGTTGAGCGCATCGACGAGATCGAAAAGGTTACCAACCACGATGTAATCGCCTTCACCACCAACATGGCGGAGTACATCGATGCTGACGTTCCCGAGGGAACCGAGCCTCCCAGCCGTTGGGTTCATTACGGTATGACCTCTTCCGACTTGGGCGATACGGCTCTTTCCTATCAGATTACCCAGGCGCTGGATATCATCCTGAAGGACGTTGCTCTGCTGGGTGAAACCTGCAAGCGCCGCGCTTTTGAATTCCAGGAAACCTTGTGCGTGGGCCGCACCCACGGCATCCATGCTGAGCCTATGACGTTCGGCATGAAGTTCGGCAGCTGGGCTTGGGCCCTGAAGCGCGCTCAGACGCGTCTGCAGGAGGCTCGCAAGGTTGCAGCAACGGGCGCAATCAGCGGTGCTGTTGGAACCTACTCCAGCATCGACCCATTCGTAGAACAGTATGTCTGCGAAAAGCTTGGCCTTACGCCCGACCCGCTTTCCACGCAGGTTTTGGCACGTGACCGCCATGCTCAGGTTATGACGGCGTTGGCTGTTACCGCTTCCACGTTGGAGTCCATTGCTATGCAGGTTCGTCTGCTTCAGCAGTCTGACGTTATCGAGGCTGAAGAGCCGTTTGCCAAGGGTCAGAAGGGTTCTTCCGCTATGCCCCATAAGCGCAACCCCATCACTGCGGAGCGTGTGTGCGGCCTTTCCCGTGTGGTTAAGTCCAACGCTCAGGTAGCGCTTGACGACGTTGCTCTGTGGTACGAGCGCGACATCAGCCACTCTGGCGCAGAGCGCGTTGCCATGGCGGATAGCTTCATCGCGCTGGATTATATGTTCGGCAAGATGCAGTGGATGCTTGACGGTCTGCAGACCTATCCTGCCAAGATGGAGCACAACCTGTGGCGCACCAAGGGTCTCATCTTCTCTTCGAAGGTGCTGCTTGCCTTGGTTCAGACCGGCATCACGCGCGAAGACGCATACGTTATCGTTCAGCGTAACGCCATGAAGGTATGGGCCGACATCCAGAACGCTGTTGACGGCCCCACCTATCGCGAGAACTTGGAAGCCGATCCCGAGGCCAAGCTTTCCAAGGAAACGCTCGACGAGATCTTCGACCCGTGGGACTTCCTAACGCGTAAAGACGTGGTATTCGATCGCCTGAAGGAACTTGAGTTCTAGAGTAGGGCGTAAGTGCTAGGGTAGGCGCAACATCGTTTGAAAACAAAGCGAGGGCATCCGAAGTTGGATGCCCTCGCTTTTTGTTTTTGCAATGTTGCGAGCGGCCGCTTCGCGGGACCGCCCCGAGGGTTTAGTCTGAAGCGCGTGCGGGAACATTCGAGGGCTTTGCCGAAAGCGCGCGCGGAACCACCCTGAAGGCTTGGCTGGAGGCAGGTGCGGGATCGATAATGGCGGGATTTTTGTTTTTTGCAACGAGCAAACCGCCTCGACGGGGCAAATCCCGCAAAAGATACGTGAGACTTCGGCGGCAGCAGCGGAGCAATCCGGCGATGGGCGACTGGGGCTTCGGCGGTAGCAACGGGGCAGATCCCGTGAAGGGCGCGTGAGACTTCGCCGCTGCCGGCGGGGTCGATTCCGTGAAAGGAGCGAGAAGCTGATCGAAGCAGAGAGCCAGGACTGAGGAACGACGGGGTGAGGATTGAGGGCTGACGGGGTGGGACCGCAGGATGCTGAGGCAGAATTGCAGAATGCTGAGGCAGGACTGAAGGGCGGCGGGGCATGACGGCAGGATGCTGAGACGGCACCGCGCCGCTTGCATCACCTAAAATGCGTTGTCGATGCTGCCCTTGATGGGCGTGAAGACGCGCACGAGGGCGTGGTCGTTGTTGCTGTCGTTGTCGTCGGTGATTTGCGAGAGACCCACGAATGAAGAGCGAGTGCCTGTGGAAACCAGGTGCTCGCCGTAGGTGTCGCAGCCGCTTGGCGTGTCGATGGCGAAGTAGCTCTTGCTGCCGAAATTAACGCCGCACAGGGCAGTGGTGGATTTCACCACAAACCATTCGCCCGACCAACAGGGGGCGGTAATGGGCGAGCGCGAGAAACGGAACCACTGCAGGTCGTCGTAGTGGTAGGCGTTCGCTGCCGAACGCGGCGTGTAAGTGCCCAAGTTGGCAATGCCGCCACCGAAGTTGTAGATGCTGCTGAACCCAAACGAAAAACCGCTGCGGCCGTAGCCGGCCAAGTCGGGCGTCATGGAAGAGGGGAGTGTCATCTGGTCGACGGTGGAATTGTCTTTGGCTGAAATCTTGGTGAGCTGGTAGTAGGTGCCCTGTGCTTCGGCGCGCGGTGTGATTACCACGCCATCGTCAGCTGCGGTTACGCGTGTGGCGAAGGCCTTTTTCGAGGTGTAGGGAACAGCTACGTCGCCAGAGCCGAAGCGCGCGCTTTTGAGGGCGCTTCGTTCGGCGGCAGATTCTCCTGAGGTGTTGGGGCATACTTGCCAGAAGGCGGTTTCGCCCACGGCGGCAATGGAAGGAATAAGCCAATTGCCATCGCCCTGGTCAACCTGAGTGATGGAAGTGGCGCTGCCGTTGGATAGCTTCGCGGTGTATACGCGCCAAGCAGATTCGTAGGCGCTCGATTCCGTCCAAACAAGACCGTTTTCACTGCAGCGCACATCGACGATTTCGTACCCTTCGTCAGCGCCTTGAGCAGCGGAAAGTATCGAAGCGGTTTTGCCGCTTGAAAGGTACAGCAGGCTTACCGTGTTCAGGGGGCTTGCCGATTCGCCGGGTACCAGGCAGGCGGCAACGGTGTCGTTGTCGGCCCACACCAGGGTTCCGTACGTGAGCTTGTAGCTTCCTGCCGCCTTCACGTGCTGCGTGTAGTCGGTTTGGCTGTAATCCGAAAGGGCATTCACCGCATCTTCGGGAACGCTGATGCTATCCACGGTGGTTTCTTTTTTGCCCTCCAGCGCGTTGGTGGCAAGCGAAAGCCCGCCGCCCAAAGCGGCAACGCCCGCGATAGCGCCCGCTCCGATAAGCAGGTTCCTGCGCGTAAGCAGCACTTCGGGGCCCGACTTCTTTGCGGAAACACCGCTGGCAACTTGGTTGAATGCGGGGCCGAAGCCATGGGAGGAAGCGTTTGAGAATCCGCCTTTGCCCTTCGTTTTCGCAGATGGCCCGAACGCCGAGCGGCTTCTGGGCGCAGAAGTGGAAAAGCCCTGTGGAGCTGCTTTGCGGGCGGAATGAGCGCCGCGCGTGCTGCCTCCGCGAACCCCTGCGCTGCGGTTGTGCGAATTGCGAGAGGGGCGAGGGGCTTTGCCGGGAATATTTTGACTGCGTTTAGTGGGCACGTATTCTCCTGATGTGGTGCTTTCCCGCGCCACGGTTGGGCGGGTACTGCTGAGGGGTATTGTGACATTTGGGTGTCCGCTTATGGCTCCTGTTCTGGCAATTGATACAATAATTGCAAATGGCGCCTGGGCGCCTCTAGCGCGTTATGTGCAGCAGCGCATCGTGCCGTTGGCCCCAGAGTCCGCAGCCGTCTTGTTCGCATTTTGGCTGCGCTGCATGTGCAGATAAAGCCCGTATGGGCTTTTCGATACCTGTCAGGAGGCATTGATGACTTCTTCAATGAACGAAAGCACTCGTCGTATCCTTCTCGTGGAAGACGAAAAAGCCATTCGCGATGCGGTGGCGGCATATCTCGAACGCGAGAACTATTGGGTAACCGCCGTGGGCGATGGCCAGGAAGCCCTGGAAGAGTTTTCCAAGCACCACTTCGATTTGGTTGTGCTCGACCTGATGCTCCCTCGTGTTCCCGGCGAGCGCGTATGCCGCGTTATCCGCGACAACTCCGACACGCCTATCATCATGCTCACCGCTAAGGGTGAAGTGGAAGACCGCATTATTGGCCTTGAACTGGGCGCGGACGACTACCTTATCAAGCCTTTCAGCCCCCGCGAGTTGGTTGCTCGCGTGCGTGCCCTTTTGCGCCGCGTGCATTCCGAATCTGAGCCTCAGCGCGAAGTGCTGGAATTCGGCGAGCTCACCATCGACATTTCGGGTCATAAGATCCTCGTAAGCGGCGAAGAGGTTGACCTTACCGCCAGCGAATTCAAGCTGCTTACCACGTTGTGCCGCTACCCTGGCCGCGTGTACTCACGTATGGAATTGGTTGAAAAGGTTTTGGGCTACGACTTCGAGGGCTACGAGCGCACCATTGACTCCCATGTGAAGAACCTTCGCGCCAAGATTGGCGACAATCCGCGCAATCCAAAGTGGCTTCATACCGTGCATGGCGTAGGATACCGTTTTGAGGATCCCACGAAGGCCAACTAGTTTCCTTGGAACCTGCAGCGCGTTCTGCCTTCGGGCGGGGCGCGCTTTTTTATTGGGGCTGCCACAGAAAGGAGTTGCTGATGGCTGCAAATTCAACCGACGCCACCTGGAGTCAAGCGGACAGCGAGGAGCCAGACGGAAAGTCGGCAAAGAAGAAGGGGCTGAACCTTTCTTTCAACAAGCGCATCGTGCTGGTAATGCTAGCGGTTTCTCTTATCACGGTGCTTTCTTCCATTGCGGTGCTTTCCTTTGTATGGGAGCAGCATTTCCAAACCTATACGCGCGAAAACGTGCAGCGCGTTGCCGATTCCACGGCTGATTCTATCGCCCAGGGCTACAAGGCTTCTCGTGGCGATTGGTATAGTGGCGCCCTGAACGCTGCTTCTTCGGCAAGCATTCTGTACGATTCCATCAACGTGCAGGTGCGTGACGAAAATGGTTCCATCGTGTATGACGACTCAACCGACAAGGCTTTGGGTGCTGCCGCCATGAAGGAATCGAGCGGCAATGTGGCTAAGGCTGCCATCGACGTCGACGGCAATCAGGTTGGCACCGTGTTCGTGCGGGTGCACGGCTCCGATACGCTGTTAACCCAGACCGATGCCGAATTCCGTGAAAAGTCGTACCAGGCCATGATCTTCGCTGCGTTCATCGCGATGGCTATCTCGGTTGTTGTGGGAGTGCTGTTCTCCCGCGCGCTTGTCGCCCCCATTCGCCGCATCACAAATACGGCTAAGGCGCTGAAAGAGGGCGATTATTCGGCACGTACCGGCATGAAGGGCACCGACGAGATTGCCCGTTTGGGCAATATGTTCGACGCCATGGCCGATTCCGTAGAGCAGAACCGCAAGCTGGAGCGCAGGCTGGTAACCGACGTTGCCCATGAGCTGCGCACGCCGCTTATGGCCATCCAGTCTACCGTTGAGGCGATGATCGATGGCGTGTTCGAACCCGATGCCGAGCGTCTGGAAACGTTGAATTCCGAAGTGCGTCGCCTTTCCCGTTTGGTCGATGCGCTGTTGAAACTTTCGCGCCTGGAAAGCCGCACCAAGCCCATCGAGCGTCAGAAGGTCGACCTTACCGAAATGCTGTCGGCGGTTGTGGCAACGCACCAGGCCTACATCAACGAAGAGGGCTTGAACCTGGAATTCGAGTACGATCCACACGTGTACGTGTACGGCGATGCCGACTTGCTGCGCCAGGCGGCGGCGAACCTGATTTCCAATGCTGTTCGCTACACCCCTGAAGGTGGCACCATCACCATCACAGCGCGCAAGGGTGAGCTGATGGGGCAGATCAGCGTTCGCGATACGGGCATTGGCCTTACTCCCGAAGAAGCGAAGATGGTATTCCAGCGTTTCTGGCGTGCCGATTCGGGTCGCGCTCGCGCAACGGGGGGCTTGGGCGTTGGCCTTTCTGTAGTGAAGGAAATCGTGGACCAGCATAATGGCTGGGTGCGTGTTGAAGGCCGTCCTAACGAAGGAGCGTGCTTCACCATCTACGTGCCCTTGTACACCAGCGAATCCGAAAAGAAGAAGGGAAGCCGCCCTCGCTTCGGAACGAATTAGTTTTAAAGCGAACTAGCTTTGAAAGGCGCCCGCACGGGCGCCTTTCTTGTTGGCTGGGGCTTGGCCCCGGATCGTGGGTGTCTTTCTTTCTGGCCTTGGCCCTGGATCGTGGGCATCTTTCTTGCTGGATTTGGATCGCAGCTGCCTTTCTTGGGCCGGTCTTGGCAAAATGATTGTGCGGACCGCTGCAACAACGAGGTGCCATGCAAAGTTGGGCTGGCGCTGGCTAGGCGGTTGCGCTTCCGAGACTAGATATTTGCGGAGGTTTTTGCGCGCTCGGCGCCGTGCATTCGCCGTGCATAAATCGCAGTAGTTGTGAATCGGCACGAGTACTGCTTCTTTTTCATGCGTTGCTGCGCAAGATGTTCCATAATAGAGTTCTGTCAACAAACTCAGACGGAAGGACGGTCATGTCTGTAATCGACATCAAACCCGATGCACAGGGAAAGGTGCGCGATCTGTACGATTTGGGCGACAAGCTGCTGCTGGTTGCATCCGATCGTATTTCTGCTTTCGACTATATTTTGGAAGACGAAATCCCCTATAAGGGCCAGGTGCTCACGCAGCTTTCTTGCTTCTGGTTCGACCTTTTGTCCGACGTGGTGGACAACCATCTTATCTCTGCCGACGTTGCCGACCTTCCCGAGCAGTTCAAGCCTTATGCCGATAAGCTCGCCGGCCGCTTCATGCTGGTTAAGAAGGCCAACATGTTCCCCGTTGAGTGCATTGTGCGCGGCTATCTTACCGGTTCCGGTTTGAAGGACTACCAGAAGACGGGCGCTGTATGTGGCATTCAGCTCCCCGAAGGCCTGGTAAATTCCTCTAAGCTGCCTGAAACCATCTTCACCCCTTCCACGAAGGCTGAGATCGGCGACCACGACGAGAACATCAGCTTCGAGCAGTGCGAGAAGCTCATTGGCGCTGAAGATGCTGCTGCCATTCGCGACCTTACCATCAAGGTGTACGAAACGGCTGCAACCCATGCTAAGGAGCGCGGCATCATCATCGCCGACACCAAATTCGAGTTCGGCGTATACGATGGCAAGATCATCCTGGGCGACGAGGTTCTGACCCCCGACTCTTCCCGTTTCTGGGCAGCCGACACCTATAAGGTTGGCGAAGAGCAGCCCAGCTTTGACAAGCAGTTCGTGCGCAATTGGCTTAACGCCAACTGGGACCGCACCGGCAATCCGCCGCGTCTGCCCGAAGATATCATCAAGAAGACCAGCGAAAAGTACATTCAGGCTTACGAGAAAATCACGGGCAAGACGTTTGTAGCCCAGTAGGCCCCGACGAAAACACAACAAGGAGAATCAAGGGATGTCTCAGCGAAACCCCATGAACGAGCGATACACCAGCGACCAGAAGCGTGGCACTACCCGCAAGAGTGCAGCTTCCGCCAAGCCGGTTTCGAAGGCTGCGTCTTCGGTGCGTACCACATCGGCAAAGCCTGAGAAGAAGGGGTTGTTCGGCGGCTCCAAGAAGCAGGAGCCGGCTCCCGCGAAAGCTCCTAAGAAGACCCAGGCGGTCCAGTCTGCTCGTAAGGCGGAAGAAGCTCCTTCGCTTTCCAAGGAAGAGCAGAAGGAAATCGAAAAGCATAACAAGCAGGTTAAGCGCGCCGACCGCGAGGCTCGTCGTGAGCGTAACAAGGAAGTTAACCGCTTCGTTCCCGACACGGCAGAGTTCAAGCGCTTGAACCGAAAGCGTATGGTTTATTCGGGCGTTGGTTTTGTGGGCATGGTCGTCGCCATCGTGCTTTCGCTGCTTATTCCTCAGCAGCCGTTCATTTCGATCGGCCTGATGATTGCTTCTTGGTTCTTCTTCTTTATGGGTATGCGCATCGACACCAATCAGCTGCGTCCTCTGCGTGAGCAGGGCTATGACAAAGCTGTGCGCCAAGCCCAGAAGAAGGCAAATAAGAAGAAGAAATAGCTTTGACGGAAAAGGGGTTTAGCCCCTTTTCCTATTCAGATTCGCTAGGAGTGGCAAAAGGGGTTAACCCCTTTTGCCACTTTGATTGAAAGGTGCTTTTATGCGATTGGTCTCCTGGAACGTTAACGGTTTGCGCGCTGTTATGAAGAAGGGGTTCATGGACGCCTTCGACGAGCTTGATGCCGATGTGTTCGCGCTCCAGGAAACGAAGCTGCAAGAAGGTCAGATAGAGATGGATCTTCCTGGGTACCACCAGTGTTGGAGCTATGCCGAGCGCAAAGGTTATTCTGGTACAGCGGTGTTCTGCAAGGAAGAGCCGTTGCAGGTAATTCACGAGGTAGGCGTGCCAGAGCTGGACACTGAGGGCCGCGTGGTGATCTGCGAATTCGAACAGTACTGGTTCGTAAACGTATACACGCCCAATGCTCAAAGTGAACTTGCGCGCCTTGACCACCGCATGGCCTGGGACGATAGATTCCGTGCCATCTGCAAAGGCTTGGAGGAAGGTGTGCTTCCCAATGGCCAGACGGGAAACGCAAAGCCCGTGGTAATGTGTGGCGACTTCAACGTGGCTCATCAGGAAATTGATCTGAAGAACCCGCGCTCCAATCGCGGCAATCCTGGCTTTTCCGATGAAGAGCGCGCCAAGTTCACCTGTCTTTTGGATGCGGGCTTCGTCGACACGTTCCGTTACCTGAACCCTTCAACGGAGGGCGCTTATTCCTGGTGGAGCTACCGCTTCCATGCCCGCGCCAACAACGCAGGATGGCGCATCGACTATTTCCTGGTGAGCGAAGCGCTGCGTGAAAAGGTGCAGATGGCCAACATCTATTCCGAGATCATGGGCTCCGACCACTGCCCCGTTTCGGTGGAGTTGGACCTGTAGGTTTGGCCTGTTGCGTTCAGCCCGTTGCGGCAGTCCGGCCCGTTGCGGCGGCTTTGCCCCGTTTTTGGGCTGCGATCCGCGATTCGGCTCCCCGCGACAATCCGCAATCGAAAAAAAGTTGCATTTTGGGCCGATTTTTTGTTTCTGGGCTCCAAGGGGGGGGCGGCTTAAAGGCGTCGCTATAAGCGGGATGGGCCCGATGCGGCGTGCGGGGTGGCTATGCTCGTGACAAAGTGGGGCATGGCTCTTCGCTGTAGCGCATAATCGGGTAGACGCGCTACAATGGTTCGATACATTTTCTATTGGCTGGAAGGCAATGATGGCAAGTAACGATATGGATTTGGCAAAGATCGAGCAGGGCGTGCGCCTGATTTTGGAAGGCGTCGGCGAAGACCCGAACCGCGAGGGGCTGCTTGAAACCCCGGCTCGCGTGGCCCGTATGTACGAAGAATGCTTTGCTGGCCTGCATCAAGACCCAGCCGTTCATTTCGAAACGCTTTTCGACGAACACCATGATGAAATGGTAATCGTTCACGATATTCCGTTCTTCTCCATGTGCGAGCACCACCTGGTGCCGTTTTTCGGCAAGGCCCATATTGCATATCTGCCTTCCGAATCGGGCAAGATTTGCGGTATTTCCAAGCTGGCTCGCCTGGTTGAGGTGTATGCTCGTCGCCCTCAGGTGCAGGAACGCCTTACCTCGCAGGTGGCCGATACTTTGGTAGAGCAGCTGAACCCCCGCGGCGTCGCTGTGGTTATGGAAGCGGAGCATCTGTGCATGAGCATGCGCGGTGTTAAGAAGCCCGGTGCGAAAACAGTCACCAATGCCATGCGTGGTATATTCAGGGAAGATGCTGCGACGCGCGCAGAGGCGCTGTCGCTTTTGATGGGACGCTAAGTTCCCGCAGGTAGGCCGAAGCTTTCGCAAGGAGCGGAAGCAAAGCGAAAGGAATCTTTCATGCGTTGTGTTATCTCGGTTTTGGGTAAAGACCGCGCCGGTATCGTAGCTGGCATTTCCGGTGTCCTGGCAGAAAAGGGCGCAAGCATCGACGACATCAACCAGACCATTCTGGATAACATCTTCAGCATGACCATGCTGGTTCGTCTTGATACCGACACCGCTGGCTTCAACGAGGTTCAGGAAGCACTCACCAAGGAAGGCGAAGAGCTGGGCGTTCAGGTAATTGTTCAGCGCGAAGACGTATTCCAGTTCATGTACAAAATCTAAACAGGAGGCGAAGCTCAGTGAGCGAAAACTGTCAGACGAGCGCAGGGGAAACGCAGCAAGGCACCTCGTGTGCGCCATTGGCAGGTGAAACGTTCGCTGCTTTCGTTGACACCATAGCTGCTCTGCGCGCTCCGAACGGCTGCCCGTGGGACCGCGAGCAAACCCATGAATCCATCGCCCGCAACATGATCGAAGAGGCGTACGAGGCTGTCGATGCCATCGAGCGGCACGACGTGGCGCATCTACGTGAAGAGCTGGGCGATGTTCTTTTGCAGGTGGTTCTCCAAAGCCAGATTGCCGCCGACGCAGGCGAATTCACCGTTGCCGACGTATGCCGCGATGTGAACGCGAAGATGATTCGTCGCCACCCGCATGTGTTTGGCGAAGCTGCTGCGGGCTCTGCCGAAGACGTGCTTTCCATTTGGGATAACGTGAAGCTCGCCGAAAAGAGCGCTGCCGACGCCCAGGCCGAAGAGCCCGAGGGGCTGCTTGACAGTGTGCCCGTTAGCTTCCCAGCGTTGCTTCAGGCCTACAAGATTTCCCGTAAGGCGGTTGCCGCCGGGTTCGAGTGGGATACCGTCGAAGACGTGTGGGCCAAGGTGGAAGAAGAGATTGCCGAATTCAAGCAGGCGTGCCGTTCCGATGACGCCCAGGCGAAGGAGCTCGAGTTTGGCGATGTGCTGTTTTCCCTGGTGAACGTGGCGCGTAAAGAAGGCATCGATGCCGAAACGGCCCTGCGTGCCACGTGTCGCAAGTTCCGTGAGCGCTGGGCCTTTATGGAGGGCGCCGCATGGGGCAAAGGCAAGCGTATCGAAGAGCTGGATATGGATGAAATGCAGCAGCTGTGGGATCAGGCCAAGATGTTGCACGTAGGTGAAGCGTCCCATGACTAAGCTCTATTCGCGCACGGTGGCGCTGAACACCGATATCGTCGACGCCTTCTGCGTGCTGCAGAAGGGCTTTACCGATCAATTCGTGTACTACGACAAGGAACGCCCCATACGCTATTTGGGTTTGGGTCGCTGCATCGCTTTGGCAACGCTGGGCGAAGCTGACGTGGTAAGCCAGGACGCAGGGTTTGCGCCGGTGTTTTTTTCGTTCAACCGCTTCGATGCCGAAAACCCCAAGCCGGCTGACGACATGATGACGGCCTTCCCGCGCCTGCGTCTGATGCTGCCTGAATTGGTGCTTATCCAAAACGAGCAGGGGTCGTTCTTGCAGGTGAACAGCTTGGGGCCCGTATATCAGGGCAGGGTTGATCGCTTCGTGCGCCATGCCGAGGAGGCAAAGCCCCGCACCCATCGCACCATGGCATATTCGTTGCAGCGCGATTCCTTTGACGAGTGGCAACGCATCATGGATATGGGGCTTGGTCGCATTGCGTCGGGAAAGATTGAAAAACTCGTGCCTTCGCGCCGCATCGAGCTTACGGCCAACCAGCCGTTTTCGTCGAAGGACGTGCTGGTTAACCTGATCGACGGCAGCGCCCGTGGCACGGTGTTCCTGTATCGTTACGGCGATGTGTTCTTCTGCGGCTGCACGCCCGAGCTGCTGCTGCGCAAGAAGGGGACGCACGTGGAAAGCATGTGCCTTGCTGGCACGTGTCCGCACGGCGAAACGCCGGAAGAGCAGGAGGCCTTGGCCGAAGAGCTGCTCGGTAGCGAAAAGAACCGTCGTGAGCATGAGTACGTGGTGAAATTCATGCGCGAAGTGTTCGCGCGCAATTGCTATAACGTTGATATTCCTGCAACACCGCAGATCAAAGTGCTGAAGCATGTGCAGCACCTGCATACGCCCGCAGCGGCACAAGTTATGGAGGGCACCACGCTTATGGGCTTTGCCAGCCAGCTGCATCCCACCCCGGCGCTTTCCGGCACTCCGGTGGGCGAAGCGCTGATGACGCTGCGTGAAGCCGAGGGCTACAACCGCGGCTTTTTCGGTGGTGCAGTGGGCTATGTGAATGCCGATGGCGATGGGGAGTTTTCCGTGGCCATCCGATCGGGCGTATTCGACGGTGAGCGCGGCTGGCTTTATGCCGGGTGCGGCATTGTGGAAGGTAGCGATGCCGCCGCGGAATTCAACGAGATCGATCTGAAGCTGAAAACCATCCTGAGTGCGTTTGAAGCACCTGGGGACGAAGGGGACGAATAGGCCATGGCAGAAAAGGGAGCGGATTTGCTGGTTGGCGAAGAAGGTCAGGCGTCCGAGGCGCCCGATGCGCCTGAGCTTGCCATCGCGCAGAAGAAGCGTGCGCTGGGCACTTATGTGGGTGCGTTCTTCGATGAGCTGATGCGCGCGGGCGTGCGCGATGTGGTGGTAAGCCCCGGTTCACGTTCCACTCCGCTTTCGATGGTTGCCCACGAGGCGCATGCCCGATTCGGCTCGGCGTTCAACTTGTACTTGGATATCGACGAGCGTGGCGCTGCCTTCTTTGCTTTGGGCATCGCCAAGGCAACGGGGCGTGCTGTGTGTGTTATCTGCACCTCGGGTACGGCGTTGGCCAATTATTATCCTGCGGTGATGGAAGCGGAGATTTCCCGCGTGCCCCTTATTGTGCTTTCGGGCGATAGGCCGGCGCGCCTGCAGGGGCTTGGCGCTCCGCAAACGTGCGATCAGAATAAGGCGTTCTCCGACCATGTGCGCCGCTTCTTCGCTATGCCCGAGCCGAACGATGCTCCTAAATACGTTGCCCACGTGCGCCAGGTTGCACGTGAAACGGTTATTGCCGCAGCTCCAGGGACTCACGCCTCGGCTCCTGTGCACGTGAACTTCCCATTCGATGAGCCGTTGGTGCCTGACGCTGCTATGCCCGACTTGTTTGATGCAGGTCGCGTTGCCGCTGCCGACGATCTTCCTGCTTTGGTGCACACGGAACACGAGCTTTCTTCCCGCGATGCGGCTTCCCTGGTGGATTTCCTCGATTCCCATACCGTGGTGGTTCTTGCCGGTGAAGGAACGTTTTCTGCCGAAGCGGTTGCCGATAGCACGCGAAGGGACAGGGAGGCGCAAGCGCTCCTCGCTTTCGCTGAGCGCTTCGATGCGCCTTTGCTTGCCGATCCGCTCTCCCATTTGCGTACGTACGGTCACCCCGCCGTTATCTGCGGATACGACCGCATTATGGGATCGGACGAAATGCCCGCCTTCGACGCGGTGGTTCGCTTCGGACGCTATCCGGTATCGAAGCGCGCAACGCAGGCAATCGAAGCTTGTCAGGCTGCGCAGATCGTGGTGGATCCGCTTGCCACACGCGACTTCAATTCGCAGACCACCACGTTCGTGGCAGCAAACCCGCTCGATTTCGTGGTGGCTTTGCTTGAAGCGGGGACTGTTCCCAACCCGGAAGAATCTATGGCCTATGCGCCCTTGCCGCAGAACGTTCACGAGTGGGGGCTTATCGACCGCGCCCGAACCGAGCGCATATTGGCAACCGATTTCGCTGCCGATAGCCAGTTCGAAGGTTCCTACCTGCGTGCGGTGCTGGAGGAAATTCCCGCAGAAAGCTTGCTGTTCACGGCAAATAGCATGTCGGTCCGTGCGCTCGATGCCTTCTACGTAAGCCAGGCGAAGCACCTTACCGTGCTGGCAAACCGCGGCCTTAACGGCATCGACGGAACCGTTTCCACGGCATTGGGCGCAGCGCAAAGCTTCAAGCAAACCGTTATGGTTACGGGCGATTTAACCCTGCTGCACGACCTGAATTCACTGGCGCTGCAGGGGGAAATGCTTTTGCGTGAACGCCAAGGTTCGCCAAGGCCCAGCATCGTTATCGTGCTCCTGAACAACAACGGCGGTGCCATCTTCGATATGCTGCCGCAAAAATCCGACGAATCGTACTTCGAGAGGCTGTTCCTAACACCTCAGAAGGTTGATTTTGCCGCTGCGGCCGGCGCCTTTGGGGTACCCACGGCCACGGTGCATACGGTGGCAGAATTCAAACAGGCATTTAGCGGATTCCTAGGTGAACAGGGTATATCCTTAATAGAGGTTCCTTTGCCCCTGGCGGGAGTACGGGAACGCTACGATCAGTATTGGTAATGCGCATGTGCGCACGTGCTTGAGGGGAGCAACCGATGCACAATCACACTTGTGGCTGCGGTCATCATGAGGGGGATGCCGGCTGCGGCTCTCACGAACATCATCACGGCGAAGCCTGCGCGTGCGGTAACCATCACGATGCACCTGAAGTTGAGCCCTTGGCGTCGGCATGGAGCATGCTCGGTAAAACTGCTCAGGAGCAAACGGTGCCGCCTACGCGCGAATTCGACTTCGACTGGGAAGGCCAGAAGATCCACGTTTATCAGTGGGGCAAGGCTGAAAACATCCCCGTTGTTTTGCTTCATGGCTTTATGCAGACGGGCTTAAGCTGGAGCATCATTGCCGCCGCCCTTTCAGGTAATCATTGCGCATACGCGCTTGATTTCCTGGGGCATGGCAGAAGCAGCAAGCCGAGTAATATCGAGCTTTATCGCTACGACGCCATGGTGCGTATGGTGGAGTCTTTTTTGGAGCAGGTTGCGTGCGCGGGTCCTGAAGGCGCCAAGCGCCGCGCCCACGTTATCGGCTATTCCATGGGCGGACGCATTGCCCTGGGGTTGGCCTCCTCTGAAAAAGACCTGCTGTATTCGCTGATTCTGGAAAGCTGCAATTTTGGGCCCGAGGGTAACGAGCAGCGCGCCGCCGCAGAAGAACGCAACGTCGGCTGGGCTCAACGCTTACGCAGCAACGGGATCGAAGAATTCGTTGGGTACTGGGAGGCGCTGCCGCTCTTCGAATCGCAGCGTGAAATGGGGCTCGATGAAGAGCTTCGCCCCGAGCGTTTGGCCAACGATGCCGAATCTATGGCGCTGTGCCTGGAAGGCGCAGGAAAGCACGCAATGCCCGACGCTTCTCAGGCGTTTGCCGTGACGGCAAGCACCTGGGTGCCCGTCAAATACTTGTGGGGTTACGACGACTGCGGCAGCGAGGCAGTAGCGCACCAGCTGGAACACGACGGCATCGACGTGACCTCGTTTGGAACGGGGCACAACGTACACCTAGAGGCGCCCGTTCTTTACGGTACAGTAGTGCAGGAATTCTTGTCCGGTATAGAACCCAGGGGTACAGCCCCAGAAGGTTTCGGGCATCAACAATAGGAAGGATATCCATGAGCGATTTCCCTTGGGAAAAAGTTAAAGATTACGACGAGATCATCTACGAAAAGTACGATGGCATCGCCAAGATCACCATCAATCGCCCCGAGCGCCGCAACGCTTTCACGCCGAAGACGAACGTCGAGTTGTTTGACGCGTTTTCCCTTGCGCGCGACGACCAGGAAGTGGGCGTTATCATCCTTACCGGCGCCAACCACGACGGCAAGGACGAAGACCAGGCATTCTGCTCTGGCGGCGACCAGAAGGTGCGCGGCAACGGCGGCTATGTGGGCGAGGACAACATCCCGCGCCTGAACGTGCTCGATCTGCAGCGTCTTATCCGCGTAGTGCCTAAGCCTGTTATCGCTATGGTGAACGGCTACGCTGTTGGCGGCGGCCATGTTCTTCATATCCTGTGCGACCTTTCCATTGCGGCGGAAACCGCTAAGTTCGGTCAAACCGGCCCACGCGTTGGCAGCTTCGACGGTGGTTACGGTGCTTCGTATCTGGCTGCTATCGTCGGGCAGAAGAAGGCTCGCGAGATTTGGTACCTTTGCCGTCTGTACACGGCGGCCGAGGCTCTGGACATGGGCCTGGTAAACAAGGTTGTCCCCTTCGATGAGCTGGAAGCCGAGTGCGTTTCCTGGGCTAGGGAAATGCTCCAGCTTTCGCCTACGGCCCTGCGCTTCCTGAAGGCATCATTCAATGCCGCCACCGACGGCTATGCCGGTTTGCAGCAGCTTGCAGGCGACGCCACGCTTCTGTATTACACGTCTGACGAAGCGAAGGAAGGCCGCGACGCCTTTAAGGAAAAGCGCAAGCCCGACTTCGACAAGTTCCCGAAATTCCCCTGATCTGAAATTCCCTGATAAAGGATGTGACGGCAATGATTGCCCAATTGGCGGAAATGGCCTATCGCAAGGCCGGCCAGATGTTCTTCTGCGTGCAGAAGGATGCACGCTCAGTAACGTTTAGCTATCGCCGCGCCCGCTTTGCTGCTGCGGCTCTGGCTCAGCAGCTTGTCAAGCACGGTTACGGTCGCGGCACCACACTTGCGTGCAATCTGTACAACGGCGCCGAGATCGTGATCCTTTCCTTGGCGGCGGCATACGGCGGCTTCACGTTGGCGCTGCTGAATCCGCGTCTTTCCTACGAAGAGCGCAAGCTGCGCATCGTGGAGCTGGAAAACGCCACGGGCGAAGCTGGCATCGATGTGCTGGAACAGTCTGCGGTTGAGCGCCTGATGATCGATGCGACGGGCTACGGCCTGGCCGATTTCGCCGCTTTGCCGGAAGGCTCTGTGCCGCATGCCACGCAGTTCGAGGCGTTCGCCTGCGAATGCGAGCGGGCATGGGATGGCCAAGAGGCGGGCATTGTCATGTTCACATCGGGTTCTTCGGGAACTCCGAAGGCCACGCTTTTGCCGTGGAACTGCATCATTGGTGCCGCTACCGCGGCAAACCGCGTTCTGGCATTGGAGGATGGTCGTAGCGTATGGCAGCTGGTTCTGCCCATGTGCCACATTGGCGGCTTCCAGATCATGGTGCGCTCTCTTCTGAGCGGCGGCTCGTTCATCGTGTACGAGCGCTACAATCCCGTGCGCGTGCTGAATGACGTGCTGAGTTTCCGCGTTACGCATATTTCTGTAGTGGATAAGATCCTGGCCGATTTGCTGGAAAACGATCGCGATAGGGTTATCGGGCAGTACGCATGTATCCTTTTGGGCGGTGCGGCGCTGAACGAAAAGACGTTGCGCATGGCTTTGCGCGCAAAGGCAAACCTGTATTCCAGCTACGGCATGACGGAAACTTCCAGCTTCATTGCCGCGGCTCCGGTAACCCGCGGTTTCGATGGCGGGCTGGAGCTTTTGCCCGGCTATGATGCTCGCATCGTAAGCCCCGATGCCGATGGCATTGGCCAGCTGCACGTTGCGGGCCCCGGCATCTTCGAGGGTTACCTGAATGCTCGCAAGGCTATGAGCGCCGATGGCTATTTCGTTACCGGCGACAGGGCCTCTATCGACCGTAACGGTCTTTTGCGTGTGTACGCGCGCACCGAAGATCTCATTATTTCGGGCGGCGAAAACATCTACCCGGCTGAAGTTCAAGATGTTCTGCTGGGCATTCCTGGCGTGAAGGACGCCTACGTGTTCGGCACTGCGGATGAAACCTGGGGGTATCGCCCCGTGGCGTTCATCGAAGCCGATTATTCCGCCGAAGCCATTGCCCGCGACCAAGAAGAGTTTGGCATCGACCCTGCTCAGAGCTGCATTCGTCCGGCAACATGCCCGCAGGAATACGCCCATATGGTGCACGATTACCTGAATGGCTGCATGTCGAAGCTTCATCACCCCAAGCATATTTTGGTGATGAACGAATTCCCGCGCACCATTGCCGGCAAGGTAGACCGCCGTGCGCTGAAGCAGCGCTATGACAAGCGCATCGACATCAAGTCGCTCACCCTGTATCGCGTGAAGCAGCCCTTCTCCCATCCCGTGAAGACGGCCAAGGGCAACGTCGATTTCCGCGAATCGTTCTTCGTGGAAGTGGAAGACTGGGCTGGGCGCACGGGTATTTCTGAGTGCGTTTCGTTTGCCACCAATTGGTATTTGCCCGAAACCATCGGGGAAGATTACGCCGTGGTGCGCGACTCCATTGCCCCTGTGGTGCTGGGTGAGCGCTACCTGCATCCCAGCGAGGTTTCCGCTTCGCTTGCCACGTTCCCCGGTTTGGCGAAATATCCCATGGCGAAAGCCGCGGTGGAGCCTGCCATCTGGGACCTGTACGGCAAGATCATCGGTCAGCCGCTTTCGAAGATGATCGGCGGCTCGAACGCCGAGAAGATTCTGGGCGGTGCCGTGGTGGGTATCGCTCCCGTTGAAGAAGTGCGCGCGGCGGTAGACAGCCTGGTGGCTCAGGGGTACACCCGCGTAAAGATGAAGATCGAGCCGGAAACCGCGCTCGAATGCGTTGCTGCGGTACGCGCCGACCATCCCGACTTGACACTGATGCTCGACGCCAACCAGTCGTTCGACGAATCGTATCTGAACGTGCTGTACAAGCTCGATGCGTTGAATCCTGCATGCATCGAGGAGCCTTACAACCCGAACTACGTTCCCAACAGCGGCGAACGCAACCTATTCGTGCGCCTTTCGTTGCTGCAGGACGAACTGAAAACCATGGTGTGCCTGGATGAATCGGTCGTAACCGCAAGTGACATGGAAGCGGCCATGGGGTTGGACAACCTTCGCTGCTACGCCTTGAAGATTGCGAAGTTTGGCGGCATTCAGCCCACGCTCGATTTCTATCACTGGATGCGCAGCCTTGGCAAAACGGTTTGGATGGGCGGCATGTTCGATACGGGCGTTTCGAAGCGCATGCATGCGGCGTTCGCGACCTTGCCGGGCATGGATTTGCCGCCCGATGTTTCGGATTATTCGGCGTATTTTGCTCACGATACCGCCCTGCCTCCGCTGGAGCTTGAGCACGGCGAATTGGTGCTGAACGCGCCCAAGAACCCCGTCGGCCTCGGCTGCATCTTGGACAAGGAGTACCTGAAGTCCATCGCGATCGACGAAGTAACGGTTACCACCGAAGGATAGTGTTTTCTGCCATGCGAAAAAAGCTGCTGGTTGTTGTTGCCGCGCTTGCCTTGGTGCTCTGCATGCCCGCCATGGCATTTGCAGCCAATTCGGCGTTCGACAAGGGAACGGCGGAAAGCACGAGTTATGTCGACACCTATACGGGCAATGCTTTCCTTACGGAACGCGATGCGCTGAACCTTACTGTTGGGTGCGACCTGTACTGGGCGGGAGACACGCTGAACGCCCGGGGCCTTGAAGTAGGTGGCGGAACCGGTGGCAGCGCTTTGCTGGCTGGCAGCACGTTGAACGTGGCTTCTTCTACTATTCACGGTAGCTTGCGTGCGGCAGGTCAGACTGTCAACGTTTCTTCGACGACGATCGGGAACAATATCACCGTTGCTGGGCAGAATGTTTCTATTGCATCCGACGTTTCCGCAGGTGGTGTGTATGCTGCTGGTTCGAACGTGAGTGTATCGGGAACCTATCAGGGCGCGGCTTTAGCTGCGGGCACAGTGAACTTGGCTGGCTTCTATGCAGGTGATGTGAACATTTCTGCAAGCACGGTTAACGTTTCGCGGGGCACTACGGTGGGTGGCACGCTGCGGGTGCCGAATAACGCGCAGGTCACCATCGAGGAAGGCGCCAACGTCCCCAATGTAAGCTATGTTGACGATGCCTTGGTTTCTACTGTTTCTGAAGGATCGGAGCAGAACTCGTTTTCGATGATTGGGCCGTTGCTGTTTTCGTGCATTGCCCATGCCTTGCTGGTGCTGCTGTTCTTCTTCCTGATCAAGGGTGCGATGGAAGGTGCCGTCAAACTTACGGAAACGAAGCTTCCGCGCGTGTTCATGCTGGGTTTCGCGGAGTTCTTCGTGCTGCCCCTGTTGGGCCTCTTCCTGCTATTCCCGCTTGTTACGGCTCCCATCTCTGTGCTGATATTCATTTTCATTGCAGTGTTGTGGATGTTTTCCATCCCGTTTGCCGGCTACGTGCTGGGGCGTCGCCTGTTTGAGGGAATGGCCCCCTTGGGCGCAGGTGTGATAGGGACGCTCGTCCTTACCGCTATTTGCTATATCCCGTATCTCTTCTTCGTGGTGCCAACCATATGCTCTGTTTTCATTGCGGGCTACCTTACGCAAAGCTTCCTGGACAAGCGGGTGGGAAAATAGGGACAGGTACCAGATTCCCACTTTGGTTTTGGTCTCTGCCAACGATGAATGCTTAGGGGCTGTCGGATTTCCGGCAGCCCTTTTTAGTGGGAATGAAGCCTGACGCCCGCCCCCCGTTTTCATTTATTGTGTGAATTGGTCTTTAATCAAAAAAAAATGGCACGTAACCCAATTTCTTTGGCGCGCACACCATTTTCCTTGCTATAAAGAGAGGGGGTTCGTATATACGAACGTTACGAACATGCCCGGTATCTGCGACGATGCAGTTGAAGTGCCCTTCTTCGCACGACAAAAGTGGGTTGGATGGTACGCAGATATCCCCTGGTGTTGAAAACTCGGCAGCATCGGGAGAAGCATTCGCTAGCAAACGAAAGCAAGATTGGGGATCAACGATGAAGCGAATACGACCATTACTGGCAATGGCCTTAGCGCTTGCTCTTATATGCTTGGGCGGCAGCTTCGCCTTTGCGGACGATGAGGGCGGCAACCGTTCCATAAGGGGCGCGGCCTTCGTGGCCGACCCGTCTTCCATGGGCGATTGGGAAGCGATTGTTGGTAGCGAAACGCCTAACACCGCAAACATTGGTCGAATATGGACGGACAAAACCGTATCAACCGACACAATTACCACAAGCAGTGGAAGCGTCGTCGAGCGCGGGGATTCAGCGTTCGTAACGGCGCTTTCGGCACTCTCGTCCACTTCGAATGCGAAATCAACTTCCACCACGCCGCTCGACATCGTGCTGGTGCTGGATGCTTCCGGCTCGATGGATGATCCTATGAGTGGCGGCACGAAGCGCATCGACGCATTGAAGAGCGCGGCAAATAACTTTGTGAACAAGATTGCCGAGCAGAACCAGGGCATCTCCGATTCATCAAAGCAGCATCAGGTTTCCATCGTGAAGTTTGCGGGCGAAAAAACTGCTGCCGTAGGCAACAGCACGTACCGCGAAGATGGATACCGATACAACTACAGCCAGGTTATGAAGGTAATGTCCCCTTGCGCGGATGCGACCGCATTCACGAGCGTCATTAACTCCATCAGCCCTGCTGGCTCCACGCGCGCCGATTATGGCCTGCAGCTTGCCCAGAGCCAAACTTCCAACCGCGAAGACGCCAAGAAGATCGTGATCTTCTTTACCGACGGTTCACCTACCGCTCATAACGGATTCGAGTCGGATGTTGCCGGCAGCGCGGTATCGACGGCGAAGGCCATGAAGGATACGGGCGCCACCGTGTACACCGTCGGCATCTTCAGCGGCGCAAACCCCTCTGCTGATCCTTCGGGAGCAAGCAACGAAAACAAGTTCATGCATGCAGTTTCCAGCAACTACCCCGATGCTTCTTATACCAGCAGTTGGAGAGGCTGGAATTGGGACCTGGGTACACGTGCAGAAGGTTCTGACTTCTACAAGTCCGCCTCGAACGCTGATGAGCTGAATAAGGTATTCGATGACATTTCTTCCGAGATAGTTACCGGGTCGGGCTACCCGACAAAGGCCACTGAAGGCGCTGAGCATCAGAGCGGCTACATTACCATCGATGATGCGTTGGGTGCCTATATGCAGGTTGATAGCTTCAAGGCCATCGCGCTTAACGGACAGACTTTCGAAAATCCCACGAAAACCACTGCAGGTAATGTGGATACGTACACCTTCAACGGCACGGTAAGTATGGACGGCAAGAACGTAAGCTTGGGTAATGTGGTGATCACGGTAACCAAGTCTGATGACCTCGCCGCCGGCGACAAGGTTCAGGTGATGGTGCCGGCAGCGCTGATCCCCCTGCGCAGCTACAACGTTAACCAAGATGCTATGACCATGACGGTTTCGGACACCAAGCCGATCAATGTTGTGTACACGTCGAGCCTGAAGCCTGGGGTGGAAAGCCTACTGGCAAACCCCGATGCCGCCATGTCGGAGTACCTGCAGGCGAACTCCCAGGACGGCAAGGCTTCGTTCTATAGCAATGGCTGGGAACAGGGCGACCTGGGCAACACCATTGCGAACTTCGAGCCCTCAAACGACAACATCTACTATTACTTCACCAGCGACACGCCTATCTATACCAACGAAGCGTGCACTCAGCGCGCCCACCAGGTGGTTGCGGGTAATACCTATTGGTACAAGTACTCGTACTACGAAATGACGAATGCGGGTAGCGGTGCCGTGGAGGAGAAGGAAAAGGTCGTAAGCTTCAGCGGCGCTGATGCCGAGGCTATCGAGGGCTCCATCGGGGTGAACAGCCAGGGCGCCTACTTCAAGGCTGGTACCGCTCGACTGACCTACCTTAACAACCTGTACAAAGCGAAAGACAACAACGTCACGGAAACCGCCAATGACGTGCTGAACCCGAAGTGGGTTGGAGCAGGTCAGGTTGGGGCCTACTTGGGCAACAACGGCAAGCTGAGCGTCGACCTCCCCGGCACGCTGGCGGTAACGAAGCAGCTGGAGGTGCCCGACGGGTACAGCGCTGACGACTTCGCAAACGATTCGTTCGAGTTCACTATCAGCATGACCGAAGCAGCGACCAAGAGCTTCAGCGCTGTGGTTAAGAATGAAAGCGGCGAGCAGCAAGGTAATGTGTTTACCTTGCAGTTCAACGATGCGGGTGAGGCGAAGCACAGCTTGAAGGCTGGCGAAACGCTGTACGTATACGGCCTTGATGGCGGTTGGAGCTATAAGGTTTCGGAAGCTGATCGTGCTGGATTTGCCCAGGAGGGGACAGACCTTGAGGGCGCAATCGTTGCTGGTCAGACAGCAAATGCGAAGGTGGTAAATACCTATAGCGCATCGGGCACGCTTGACGGCCAGCAGGGTCTTGCGGGTGAGAAGATTCTCACTGGGCGTGCTTGGAAGAGCGCCGACAAGTTCACGTTTGTCCTGAAGCCCGCCGCAGGCTCTGTTGACGTTCCGATGCCTGAAGGGTCTGTCGACAACGTGGCAACAATGGAAGTGACTGCCCCTGAGGGCACATCCGCTGATACGCCTATCCCCTTCAACTTCCGCGACATCACCTACACCAAGCCGGGCGTGTATACCTATCAGATTAACGAATCCGCAGAGTTGAGCACGCTTAACCCAGGCGTAAGCGCATCGGAGGCATTGTACGAGGTTACCGTAACGGTTACCGACGAAGGCCATACCGGCAGTTTGACGGTAGCTTCTGAAATGAAGAAGTTGCTTTCTGACGACGGCAACAGGGTTGAACCGTCAGCGACGGCGACCTCTGCATCTTTCGTGAATGAATACGACACCTCTGAGGCCAAGTGGACCCCGAGCGGAACGAAGGAGTATACCGATTCAACGGGTATGCGTCCTCTTGAGCAGGACATGTTCCATGTGATTGTCTGCACGAACGACCCCGATGCTCCCTTGCCACGGCTCCAAGACGAGCAGAAGATTGAGGGCGAACGCAATGGTACGACTTGGTACGGCGCAGTAACTTCGGTGGAAGCGAACGGCACCATTTCGTTCCCGCAGGCAACGTTTACTTTCGACGATTTGGACCAGGGTCAGAACGAAAAGACGTTCACCTACAAGGTCATGGAAGTAGTGAAAGACGGCAATAATTGGCGCTCCGTGGAGGATGCCCTTAAAGACCCGAACTTTGATTCAGCAGGCGTTACATATGATCCGACAATTTGGACCGTCAACGTAACCCTCAAGAACGACAACAACGTGCTGGTGCTGAGTGCCCAGTACCTGAAAGATGGTGTTCCCGTCCAGGGGGCTTCCTTCCAATTCGCAAACAGCTATGACCCCAAGCCTGCAACGGCAGCAATTGATGGATCAAAGACTCTGACCGGCCGCGATATGGCAGCTAACGAAACCTTCGGATTCGAGCTTTCCGCCGCAGACGATGCCACGCAGCGCGCGGTAGATGCGGGCACTGTGACGCTGCCCGGTGCGGCAACCGTATCGGGTGCCAAGGCCGACGAAGTGAAGGGCTTCCAGTTTGGTGATATCACCTTCAAAAAGCCGGGCGAATACACCTTCAACGTGAATGAGACCAAGTGGAACGGTGAGGCGGTTCCTGCTACCGACGGAAACGGCATGCAGTTCGATCGCAGCACCAAAACGGTGAAGGTGACGGTGACCGACGACCATACCGGTTCGCTCAAGGCCGAGGTGACCTACCCCAATGGTGCGGTAGCGTTCACCAACAAGTACGCAACGAGCAGCACGTATAATGGTATTCAGGTTGAAAAGACTTTGACCGGCCGCGACATGAAGGCTGGAGAATTCAACTTCGTTATTGAAGGCAAAGACCCTGATTCTGCGGCACTTCTTGCTGACAGCGACAAGCAGTTCACCAACCCGAATGATCGCGCCGAGGGCATTGCCGATGTGATGACTAAGATCGCGGGACACACCTTTACCCAGGCCGATAGCGGCAAGCACTTCGAGTTTACGGTTAAGGAAGCAATTCCCGAAGGAGCAGTTCAGGACCAGGCAACAGGGCTTTGGTACGATAAGGCTACAGGCCTGTACTACGACGGGGCAAGCCATGATGTGACCATTCTTGTTTCCGACGACGGCAACGGCCAGCTGACGACAACCACCAAGGTCGACGGTCAGGTTGGCAATGTGGTTGCCTTTGTGAACAAGTATCGTGCCCAGGATGTTTCGTTCGACACCGCAAATGCAGAACTGAACAAGATCCTGCAGGGCCGTGATTGGATTGAAAACGATTCCTTCGATTTCACCATTAAGGCCTTGGACGACGACTCGCCGATGCCGATGCGTGATGGCAATGTAGTGTCTTCCGTAACGCTGAACTCGTCCACTTCGAAGGACGGCGAAGCGGTGCCGTTCAGCTTCGGCCAGATAGCCTTTACGTCCGACATGGTGAAGGATGCTCCTGGTCATACGCGTACGTTCACCTACGAGGTAACTGAAACTGCTGGCAGCTTGCCGGGTATTCAGTACAGCACCAACAAAGCTACTATCCAAATTACGGTAAGCGACAACGGCAAGGGCCAGCTGGTTGCTTCGGCAACCACGCAGAACGGAAGCTTTGAAAACCGTTATTCCGCCGAGCTTAATTACACAGCGGCGGGTGGCTTGAACCTTGCCAAGACGCTGACTGGGCGCGACATGACCGATGGTCAGTTCAGCATTAAGATCACGCCTGCCGATCAGGCGGCTGCAGAGGTGCTTGGTCTGCCTAACGATGGCGCGGTGATAAGCATGCCCGCCGCCAACGATGGGGAACAGGTTGTGAAATCTGCGTTGAACTCTCAGGCGGTATTCGATCAGGGAGACGCTGGCGAGACGTATGTGTATACGGTTGTCGAGCAGGGGACGGCACCTAATGGCTATACCTACGACACGGCAGAGCGCACGGTAACGATTACCGTTGAGGGCGACGCAGCGCAGGGCACGCTGAAAGCAACTACGGTTGTTTCTGGCGGTCTCGATGGCGATAAAACCTTCGTTTACGAGAGCAGCGATCCCGCTCCTCAGGCAGCGGTTGTGCCTTTCGCAAACAGCTATACCGCATCGGGCGAAGTTGGCATCGCTGCCATGAAGAGCCTTTCTGGCCGCGACTTGACCGACGGCGAGTTCAGCTTCGCGCTGAAATACGCTAACGGCAATGAAGATGTGGCCACGGCAACCAACGACGCCAACGGCAACGTTGACTTCGGCGCCATCAAGTACACCACCGAGGGTCTTGCCAAGCTGGTGACGGATGGCCATGCCGTAAAGACGGTGAAGGATGATAAGTCCGCGTGGGATATCTCTTACGTAGCTTACGAAAAGACCGACAATTTGCCTGGTGGCGTTTCCGCTCAGACTCAGCCGATTTCGTTCACGGTGACGGTTGTCGACAACGGCGACGGCACGCTGGCCGCAACGGCCGATGCGGGCGATGGCCTGGAGTTCAAGAACGCGTACTCCACAGGCGACCCGATTGAGGTGGGCCTTTCCGGCATCAAGATCCTGAAGGCCGGTGAGGGTTTGACCCCTGCAAGTATCGAGGGCAAGTTCACCTTCACGGTGACATCCGACGACGCAGCGGCCCCCATGCCCCAGAAGACCACGGCGACCAACGACGCCAACGGCAACGTTGATTTCGGCAGCATCGAGTTCACGCTCGACGACCTGAACAAGGCTTTGGGCGCTACCAATACCCGAGCTGCAGACGCTGGCAGTTCCGCGGCTTCCAAGGCTGACGACCAGAGCGTTCAGGGCGCAGAGGGCCGGAATGACGCGGCAGACTCCGCCGCGGCCGGCCAGGTCGACACCGAGCAGGGTAGCGCTGCCGATTCCGGCAACGGTGCCGAGGGTTCCGACGGTGATACCGAGGGTCAGGGTGCTGTGATGGCTGCCGACGACGGCCAGGGTGCAGCTTCTGCCAAGACGGTGGCAAACGATGCTGATGCCGCAGATGACGGATCCGACCAGGCGCAGGGCAACGAGCCTTCTACCAGGGCTGGCGTTTCCCGCTCGCACATCTTCACCTACAAGGTGACGGAGAGCGGCTCTGCCGCTGGCGTGACCAACGATGCTAATGCCACCAAGACGGTGAGCTTCAAGGTGACCGACGACGGCAACGGCAAGCTGACGGTGGAGCGCCAGGGCGCTGCTTCCGACCCGGCGTTCGCCTTCACCAACACGTACTCCGTGCAGTCGACCGATTCTAGCGTGACCGACCAGGTTGCGGTGACGAAGCAGCTCGCGGGACGCGACATGGCTGCTGGTGAATTTGCCTTCGAGCTGCTTGAAGGCAACAACGTAGTGGCCACGGGCACCAACGGCGCAGACGGCAGCGTGGCGTTGAGCCCGATCACCTACACCAAGCCCGGCACCCACAGCTACACGCTGTGCGAGGTGGGCGGCGGCACCCATAAGGCCGGCGTCGAGTACGACGGCAGCGTGTTCGCTGTGACCACGGCCGTGACCGACAATGGCGACGGTACGTTGTCGGTGGCCCACAAGGTGGGCAACGACGTGAATGCGGTCGGCTTCACCAACACATACGCACCGGCAGCCACCTCGGTGACGCTGGGCGCCTCGAAGGTGCTCGACGGCAAGAGCCTCGAGGACGGCGAGTTCAGCTTCGCCCTTGAGGGCGAGGACGGCACACAGCTTGTTGCCACGAACGACGCGAGCGGCATGGTGGCGTTCCCTGCCATCCAGTACAGCGAAGCGGGCACGTACCAGTACACCCTTTCTGAGGTGAAGGGAACCGAGACTGGCGTAACCTACGACGAGACGGCGTATGCGGTTACCGTTGTTGTTGAGGACGACGGCGAGGGCAGCCTGGTTGCCACCGTTTCCTACGAGGGCAGCAAGGCTCCGGTGTTCAACAACACCTACCAGGAGCCGGAAGGCCCGGCTGCGGCCGACGACCCGGCTTCCTTCGTGAAGGCAGCGGTTTCTGGGGTTGCCAAGACGGGCGACAACCTGCTGGGCATCGCCGGGGCGATTGCCGCGGTGGCGGCGGTTGCTGCGGCTGTGGCGGCGCTTTCCCGTCGCAAGAGGGGCAAGCACGCTAAGAAGTAAGTGGGAACATAGGGACAGGTACCGTTTTCCCACCTGGCTATAGCGCACAAAGATAGAGCCTCGCTTGCGTGGTCGATCGCAAGCGAGGCTTTTTGTTGGGCGGGAAAAGGCGCCGGGCTCATAACCCGGAAGTTGTTTGTTCGGGCCTAATATTCACGAATAGTTTTCCGTCCAAAGTGGACGCCCCTTTGGATAGCTAGAAATCCCTTGGTTCCTTATGACCCAGGGGATTTCTTTTTTTTTGCGGTGTGCGCTGATGCCGCCCCTTCCCGCTTTGCTTCTGTTTACCGCTCGAAATTGGTCTTTAGTCCAAAAACGATAGGCTTTAACCCAAATCTTTGGCACTTATGCCATTTCGTGGGATAATGAATAAAGCATTGTTTCGCCTATCAGGCTAGACCATCGCACTAGGTCCTTGTCTGCTAGGCCGTACGAAAGATTGGAATGCGCAAAATGAAGCGGATGCAGTTGATACTGGCAATGGTTTTTGCTCTTTTGTGCGTGTGCTTTAGCGGAAGCTTCGCATTTGCGGATAGCGAAAATGCTTCTGCTGCCAATGCAAACGAAGCATCGTGCGAAACCGATGCAATTGTGGGTACCGTGAAAATCGATGGGCGTCCACTCCATGCTGGCGAGTTCGACTTTGGCGTGAAGTACGCGAATGGCAGCGATGATTTGCTTTCGGCGAAAAATGAAGCCGATGGAACAATTGATTTCGGCAAGTTGAGTTTTACCGTTACTTCTCTCGATGAATTGGCCCAAAACGGTATTGCCGAGAAAACAACGATAGATGGCGTTCCAGCCTGGATTGTGTACTACCTGGTGCATGAGAAGACCAGCGGATTGAGCGATGTGGGCGTAACGCCGCATACCGCCCCTGTTTCTTTGGTTGCTACCGTTAAAGATGAGGGGAACGGGGCGCTTTCGGCAAGCTTCCAGACGGCGAACGAACTGCGCTTCGATAATACGTATTCCACAGGAGAGCCCGTCACTGTGTTTTTGGCGGGAACGAAAGATTTGCAGGTGGAAGAAGGAGCCTCTCTTGTTGATATCGAGGGAAAGTTTCGATTCGCTATATCGACAAAGGATATAGCAGCACCTATGCCCGAATCGACGGATGCCGGAAACGGGCAATGGGGTCGAATCGAGTTTGGGTTCATAACGTTTTCCCTCCAAGATCTGAATAAAGCCCTGGATGTTGATTCTGATTCTGCGGAAAAAGCAGGATGGTCTCGCTCCCATGTGTTCAAATACAAAGTCACCGAAAGAGGATCGGTACCAGGCGTGGTGAATGATCCCGAAACGAAAACAGTGAGGTTCAAGGTCACCGATGATGGGAAAGGGAAACTCACCGTTGTATGCTTGGAATCCCCCTTCACCGCATCCACTGCCTTCACGTTCACCAATAGGTGCGTAGTTGTGCCCGATAATTCAGCTGACAATGAGATAGGTCCGGATGCGGACGATAAGCCGTTGGGCTCAAATGGCGATGCCGATCCTAATGCCGGGGACGTTGTTTCGCCGAGTGCGGGGAATGATCCAAGTAGTACTTCGGGTGGCGTATCGGCTTCCACGACAGTGAAGACGGGCGATGCTGCGTTGACGTTGGCAGTGGTGCTTGCCGCGGTTGTCGGCCTGGCAATGGCCATTGCGGGGCTTGCTTGCGGGAGGGGATACAACCACAAGAAGTAGCACGCGGAAAAGGAACAATGCAGGCAAATGAAGCTGCAAGCAGCGGGCCGCTGAAGTAATCCGGCGGCCTGCTTTGTGCTGTTGACGCATGTGTGAAAGCCACGCTGTGCCATTCGTCTGGAGAGGGCTGTCGACCTACCGAAACGTAAAATGTGACGAAAATTTGAAGGCAGAACATTTCAATTGCGTTAAGTGGGGCGTCTCCCTATAATAGATCAAGTCGCACAGAGCGATTGATCGTGCGGGGTGGAGCAGTCTGGTAGCTCGCCGGGCTCATAACCCGGAGGTCGTTGGTTCAAATCCAGCCCCCGCGACCAAGAATTTTCGCAGGCCAGAGGTTAATTCCTCTGGCCTGTTTTTGTTTTTCTTGATCTTTGGTGGTCCCGAAGTGGCCCCAGGTTCTAATAGGTTCCAAATCTTGCGCGCTTTATCGAATGCGACGCGAGGGCAGTGATGGTTGCGGGGGCTAGGGGTCTCGTACTGAATTCGCCTGCAGGCCGAACAAGTGTGGACGCGGCACAATGTACGTATTGCGAATGATTTTCGCGTCGGTCAAGGATGACGTTTTCGAAATATCGATGCTCGCGAAATGCCAATCTGTTCAGTATATTGAACAGAAACAGGGCAAAAGCGTTCAGCATACTGAACAACTGGCGTTCTTGGCTGCTCTACTCCAAAAGCTCTTTGCGGCATGCGACGATCCATTCTGCAAGTTCTCGGATTCCCTCTCCGGTGCGTGCGCACGTTTCGAATATCTCAAGGCGGGGGTTGAGCACGCGCGCTTGTTTGCGCAGCGCTGCCATATCGAAATCAGGGTTAAGCGGAAGATAGTCGGTTTTGGTCACGATGAGTGAATCCACTACTGCGAACATGGGCGGATACTTGTACACCTTGTCATACCCTTCGGGAACCGAAAGCAGCATGACGCGTTTGTGCGCACCGGTGTCGAACTCTGCCGGACAAACCAGATTGCCGATGTTCTCTAGAAACAGGTAATCAAAATGCTGCCCACCAAACGCCTGGAAAGCGCGTTCGACCATGCTCATCTCAACATGGCATATCCCCCGCGTTTCAAGCTGCACTGCTTGTATGCCTGCATCCTTGATCTTCCGCGAATCCACGAACGACTCCAAGTCCGCCTCGATGATGCCGATGCTTGCCGATCTCCGCAGTTCTTCAATGAGCGCTAGCAGCAAGGTGGTCTTTCCTGCGCCGGGAGACGCCATAACATCCACGAAGAAGGTGCCCTGGTGTTCAAGCATCTTTCGAAAACTGTTTGCGGCATTGGTGTTGTCGGCGAGGATATCTTCTTTTATCTCTACGATGCGTGATTCTTCCATCGGTAACCCCTCTTCAATGGGAAGGCGGCTCCCCTAAAGCCGGAGGGAGCCGCCAAAGCAAATGTTAATCAACCGTTTTGCCCATGATCTTGTTTGCAGCGTAAATGCCGCTGATGCATGCAGGCTCTAGGCCCAAACCGTTCACGTCACCCGCCATAATGAGGCCTGGCGCCAGGTTTTGCGGCAAAGCCTCATGGGCGGCAGTGTACAGAGCATGGCTCCAGTACTTCTTTCCTATAACCGTCCACTCGTCGAAATACTCGTCGAATTTGCGCGTTCCCTCGAAATCGACTTCGGTGAACACCTCGTAATCGCCGTCGAAGCGCTTAGCGATATAGATGATCGGGATAGTGTCATCGAACAGGTGAACAAGGTGCCCACGGAACTTCCGCTTGACTTTCCCTCGCACCAGATAGCCCGTAAGCTCGGAAGCCTTGCGAATATCCAGTGCGGGAATTCCCTCGACGGGGTCCAGGAGGCGCTGCGTGTCTACAGCGGGAGACGCCATAACCAGATTGCTTGCCGTAAAGCGTCCTGCGCTGCATTCGGCAGCCCAGCCCTCGTCGCACTTTTCAACCTGAGTTATTTCGTCGATAAGAACTTCCCCCGAACCCTGCGCCAAGCGCCGCTTGGTCCCCTCGGAATCGAAGTCGAAACGCTTCAGGTCGAAGAGCAGCCGCAGGGGAGGGATCTTCATGGTAAGAGGCTGCACGGTGTTCAGGTAATCAAGGGCGGTAAGGTCCTTGATCTTCGTTCCCGTGCACGCGTGGGCGAACATGCTGATCAGATCGTGAGCGATGGGACCAAAGCCCATTCGCTCGATCATGTCTGTTGCCGATTCTTGGTACAGCTGCTTGATCATGGGGTCCTTTTCAAGGGCGGCCGTGACTTCCATCACCGTGCAGTTGTCCTTGAACTGGGTGTAGCGGGGGATGAACTCTTCGCGCATCCACCTCATGTACTTCAGAAGCGAAGGCGCGTCGGCAATTGTTGTAGGGGAAACCGGTTCGTACTGTTTCCCGTTGTCGTGATGGCAGCAGCCGGCACTCAAAGCAGGCAGGACGTCAGGTCCCTCGATCAGCAGCTCTGAGCGGAGCATATATTTGTAGGTTCCGAAATAGAACACCGCTCCGTAGTTCATGTGGCGTTGTTCGTCGTTGCAGATTCGCCCGCCAATATTAGGGCTGATCAGCAGGTATTCGCGATCGTTTTTCTGAAGCTCCAAGCAGCAGTTCATGCCAGCTGCACCAGCTCCAACCACGATGGTTTCGTAATGCGTTTTCATGACGCCTTCTTTCCCTTAGTCGAAGTAACGCTTGCGGAAGTCTCTGCGACCCTCCGCCAAGCCGGTGATTGTTTCCATGCAGCAGCGTCCCATGACAAGGGATGCGGTTCCCAGGATGAAAACAACGAAGTACTTGTGGATGGGGGTGCGCAGGAAAGGATCGAAATGACAATCGCAGCGATAGATGAAGCGCGATTGGGTTTCATTGATCTGGTACACTTCCCAGTTCCACGTCCACGCAAAGCGGTGGAACCACAGGCGAAGCGCGCCTTCCTGATTTGGGCCGCGGTTTTTCCACGTTGGATCGGTAGCCGTATCGGAGTGGGCTGCCCAATAATAGAGGCCGTTTTCTCCGTTGGAACAATCGGTTACCCATTCGCCGATAGAAAGCGGCGCCTGGTGAAACCACTGAAACTCACCAACATGGAGGTTCTGCCACTGAGGGTATTTCTTCCAGTCGTAATGATTGCGGATATCGAAGGTGAACAGGCGTTCCAGGCGCTCAAAGCTATACCAGCCACCCTTTGATTGGCCTGCCTGTTGCATGTAGGGCCATATCTCTTCGGGTAGAGCGTTGACCGTAATGCCTCCGTCGTAGCGAAGCGTTTTCTCCCCGTTGTGGAAGTGGTCGTCGCCCTTGAGATTGTAGGCGCGCTCAGCATCGGTCATCTTTGTGCGCAAACCGTAGATCCACAACATCGAAAGCACAATGAAGCACGCGCCGCAGATGCACCAAAGAATATTCCATACTGTGACGCCAGGGCCGAACAGTTGGAGAAGGTAATCGGTTTTGTTGATCCCCAAAGCCAAGAGGGCGAATCGGGTGATCATGCTTGCGCCCCAGCCGATAAGGCCGTACCAAATTGCCTCGGCGCTGCATTCCATCATCTTTTTCTTGTGGCCGATAGCCCAATCGATTAAAACACCTATGATGCCCAGGAAGTACCCTAACAGCACAAAACCTACTTTGGTGGCTTTAGAGAAACGATCCATGAAGCGAGGCTGTTTTTCGGGCATTGAAGGCAAAGTCCCATTTGCTGCTTTTGCCATGAGTGTCACGCCCCTTCTTTCTAATTAACTATTTCTTGTGTTTAAGAAGCAGCCACGCCAACGCTCCTACGCCAATGGCGCCTGCCACATATTTCTTGTTGTACTTGAAGAAGGCTTTCGCGTTTGTGCATCCAAGATTTCGCGCCGCCTCGTCGGCAAGGGCTACGGTCTTTTGGCCTGCTGCCTGCATAATTGCCATCGGATCCATTTGGGCATCCTTCCACTCGTAATCTGCCGGAGGAATCTCCATCGTGCATTTATCCATGACCATGTCGATCCTTCCTTCTTCCAGGAAGTACTCATGGATGCTTTCACGTAGGGGCATGGTTTGCTGAAGGGTGATGGCGTCGTTCGGGCAGACGCTCTTGCAGTACCCGCAGCCGATGCAATGGTCTTGGTCGATTGTCACCTTGCCATCGGGGTTCACCGTGATGATTTCCTGCGGGCACTTCTTGGCGCAGTTGCCGCAACCCGTGCATTTCTCGTGGTCGATTACCGCCGTGAAGCCAGCGCCGCTGAATCGGTTCTTTATGGTACGGTTCGCGTTCTTGCAAACATCGAGCGCCACGCAGCAGCAAGGGCAGCAGAAGCAGATTTCCATGAACTCATCCATCTTCTGGTTCTCGAAGCCCCAAACCATCTGCTCGAGCTCAACATATAGCGCCTGCCCGATCAAACCCGCATCGCGGGCATCGTAGACGTGCTGCTTAGCCTCTTCCTTCGTTACCGGCTTTGCCAGCCCGTTTTTCACCGCCGTTACCCCCGCCATGTTAAAGAACAGGCAGCCTAGCGTTTTTTCGTATTCGGAGCAGTCGTGGGCGGAACGGCAAATGCACCGATTCATTTGAGCGATGTATTCAGCGCCATCGATGGCGTCCATGATCAGATCTATGGGCAAAACCGCGGTTTTGCCTTCCTCGACCATGTCCACATTAAGGGGCAGCACAGTGCCGTGCGTGTACATTTTCTCATCGGGCGAGAACTGGGTAGCCCTTTTATAGAGCTCCGGAATGATACCCTCTTTTCCCGTAAGCTTTGCTCCTGATACGATCATCATGAACACCTTAAGGGTGCGGTCCCACGTTTTTGGCGTTGTGGCCAGCACCTTTGTCATGATGAAGTCTTTGATTCCCAGCCCGCGCGGATGGTTTTCGTGCAGGGGCTTGTCTGGCAGCTCCCTGCGGTGCAGGCGGCCTTCGTCCAAGAAAAGTACTTCCCCCTGCGGGGTGATGTTGCCGCCGTCGCGCGGGTCGAGCGAGGCAATTACCTCATCAGGAACCCCGATGCTCTTCAGTTTCTCGTAATCGATACCTGGCTTTACCCGAACGGAAGCCGCTTGCGCTTCTGTAGCGTTCTCTTGAGCTTGGTTGAGCATTTCTTCCCCTTTATGCATTTCCCGCTCCTTCCTTTTCGAACGATTTATTTCCCCTTGTTCGTGATGCGTGAAATATGCCTATCTGATTTCGATTTCCTTGATAAGGAGCTCTCCGCCGGTGACCATGTCGTAGTTTTCGCTTTCGCAATCGGGACAGCACATATGTCTGTCGCTGCCCATGTCGAGTTGGAAAGTTGATCCGCAGTCGTTGCAGTAAAACGCCATAGGTACCTTCTGGATCTTGATTTTTGCGCCATCGGCAAGGGTGCCTTTTGCGCAGCGATCGAAATAGCGCTGCACCCATTCTTCTTCCAGGTTGCGCATTTCGCCTATAACCAGGCTCACCGAAAGGACCTGCTTGGCCTGCTGGGCTTGCGCGTTGCGCAATACAACGTCAACGATGCTTCTGGTTACCCCTAGTTCGTGCATTTTGCTCGCCTTTCCCCTCAAGGCAGCAGAACGAAGCTTCTGATTTCCCTATTTGTCAGGACGCATCAAGTGACGACGCAGCTTCGTACTCTGACAAGTAGTATTCTAATTGCAGCTTGAACGTGTTCATGCAGAACGAGACATTTTGCCTGGGATTGTATTAGCCGTATTAACTCAGTTGAGCTTACTTCGTAGAATGCCATTTCGGGAGTAGAAGATGAGGTAACGATGATTCCTATTCAGCAGCTGCCTAAATCGCCAACGCGAAAGTGCTTTGAAGAGGCATTTCTTGAGCTCTACGCCCAAAAGCCGCTTGATCAAATCAGCGTCATGGCTCTTACGGAAAAGGCAGGCTATTCACGGGCGACGTTTTACCGCAACTATTACAGCATCAGCAATGTTCTTGAGTCTGTCGAAGAAGAAAATACCTGCACTTCAACCTGCCAAGCCATTATTTCGTGCTTGGACGATATTACGCTTGAGCAGGCCACCGATGCGATGGCCGATTTTTATCAAAAACGCTCCAGGGAAGTTTCCATTTTGGCGAACGGGGAATATGGGTCAATTTACCTTGATAGGCAGCGCGAGCCGATGAAGCAGCTGTTCGCCGCATTGTTGGATAGGGGTTTTGAGCTCTCTCCTTTTCAGCTTGATGTTGTTTCGGAGTACATAGCTTCGGCGAAAGTGGGCATGCTTCGGCTGTGGGTAAATGATCCAAGCAAGATCACCCTTAACCATTTGAACAAGATGACGGAAAACATCTTTGAATCGAGGCTTTGGACCCACCTTGCAAAGTGTCTTTCGGGCGATGGCTCCAAACAAGACAAGATCGTGCTTCCCGAAGATTTTCCAGATTATCCCTGGATGATGAAGTAGGGGCATGCTGGCGGCAATTGAATCGATTTGGCTATAATGCCACGTCTTTGGCGGTGAATTCAGGCCGTTACGCTGCACCGTACCGTTTGAGTGCATATAATTTAGCCGAGAGGCCCTAGGCGTGCTGGATAGCTAACCTGGGGCTTCTTTCTTTATTTTGTCTGCAGCGATTCCGTGCGTTATCGAGACGACTTGGTCGATACTGTCTCATCATTCCAGGATAGACTCGATTTGGCGTTTGGCAGGTTACTGTTGGGTCTGCTGGGGTTGCCGAACCTTTCAATGTCGTTGTGGCCTGCGCCAATGGCGGCATCTTCGTTGCCGTTGATATACTCTCTAAGAGAACAGAAAGGAATCAAGAAATGGGAGTCTCCGATCTTGCCGCCGGCATCGAAAGTTGGTTTAGGTTAATGCAGCGTGGTCTGGCCGGCAACCTTGCTGGCTCCGACCTGTTCTGCTTTCGGATCTCCCTCGTTCTCATTATCGCTGCCTTGCTGGTTCTGATCTATGGCTGCGTCCAGCTGCTTATTCTCGAAAACCAGAAGAAGCATCAGGCAGAACTTCGGCAGAGCATACTGGGATCTATGCTGATTCCGGCCGATACGTTCTTAAGGAACTGGAAGACAGCGAAATCCGGGAATAAGGTGACAGGTGGGTACAAGACCATGGATCAGCCCGGATGCTACGTTATTGTGACATCCCCGTCGTCCGATGGAACGGCTTTCGAGAACGTCTATGTTGGGCAATCGCTGCATGTGTGTTCCCGCGTGTAGCGTGCTCCCGCAAAGGAGCAAAATCAAGCCGCCTCTGCCTCATGAACATTTGCCGTTGTTGGCGTGGTTCGTATATACGAACCACGTTGTCACCTGCGGTTTTGATCCTGATGAAAAAAGTTAACCTTGTGGGAGAAACCGCCGCACAGTATGCTATTGGTATGGGAACCAAAGTCTCCCCAATCCCTCTTCTTCTTGCAAAACCAGCCACGAATCCTTCCAGGGATACATTGGCTTAAAGCCCCCAGCAGATTGATCTGGCGAATTTGCCAAACACAGACACCGATTCGCTTTTCAGAATACGGACTGCCACGCAGCCGATACCAGTTAAACCAATATCGGCTCCCAAAGCGCAGATCAACGTATTACGGCGTTTTGCCGTGAAGCCGGTTTTCCGATGAGGCTCAAAATTGCTTGAACTCATCTGAACATAAACTAAGGGGGTCATTGAAATGAAAAAGTATCCACCTGAGGCATATTCCTCCAATTCACGTACACTCCGTCGTTATGTTGTTGTAGCCGGGCTTGTTCTTTCCGTCGGCCTTACCATTGCGCCAGGTGCAGTATCTACGGCGTACGCCGACGAACTCGCATCCGGTTCGAGCGCTCCCGCCGCCATCGAAGCAGCTATGCATCCTGGGGAAGGCACTTCTTCCAGTTCCACTAGCGCCGCACCGCAGGCGGAAGGGAAGGCGGCTGCCAGTTCTGCCGAAAGTGCTTCTGGGGTTGAGGCCCAAAATTCGTCTGGAGCCGCCCCGGCTAAATCGGGTGCCAGTGAAGCGAGCGCTCCTGGTGCTGGCGAATCCGGCTCCGTTCCTGCTGGTGAAGGCGCTGCTTCTACCGCAGCTCCCGCAACGGGCAGCGGCCCATCTGCAACCACGGTCGTGCCAGAAGGCGGCACTTCGCCTGACGCTGCAACCCCGGCAACGGGCAGTGACCCCGACCCAGCTGCTTCTGCTGCCGCGGCTTCTGGCGGCTTGACGCTTGCTGCCGCCCCTGCCGCTGAAGGCGCCGCCGCTCCCACCGCTGGCGTTGTGGCGAAGATCGGCGAGCAGTCCTACGCAACGCTCGATGAAGCCATCGCCGCTGCGAAGTCGGGCGACATCATCGTTCTTGTGGCGAACGCAACATCCCAGGGCATCAGCATGAAGGGCGACCTTGTTATTAACGGCGCCGGAAACACCATCACCTTCGTAAAAGACGGCATCGCAATCTTCAACCATGCCCTCACGTTCAAGGACGCCATAGTTTCCATGATGGGTATTGGTTCAACGCCCTATGCCGAATGGAAGTGGATGGCTATCTGCGCAAGCAAGGACGGCTCGCTGACCTTGGACAATACGGCCATGACTCTAGACGGAACGGGTACGGCTTCGGGCACTCATGCAATCTACTTCACCTCGAACAACAAGCTGAACGTTACCAACGGGTCTACCTTGGTCGTTTCCAACTACCCGCAGGATGCGCTGGAGTGGGACGGTGGCGACGGTGGCTACAACCTTAATGTGACTGGCGCTTCCAAGGTTGTGCTCGACCATAATCGTTCTGGCATTGCAGGCACGTTCTTCGCTAAGGTGGACGCAAGCGAGCTGACCGTGATCAACAACAGGGGCAACGGCTCCAACGGTTCGCACTTCGACATTGCAAACGGTTCGGAAGTCTCCTTCAAGGACAACGGATCCCACGGCCTTTCTGCTGGCAAGCTGTTCGTTAAGGGCTCCACGGTTACCTGCACGGGCAACGGCATGTACGGCATCACCGTGGGCAACTCCTTGTACGTCGACGGCGCTTCTACCCTGAAGGCCAACGGGAACAAGACTAAGGCAAGCGCTTCTTCTGGCGGCGGTTTGCGCATTACGAAGAACGCTAAGGAAAACTTCATCGCAAAGGGCGCCGTTGTTGAAATCAACAACAATGGTGGCAACGGCCTGGAAAACTACGCTGATTTGTTTATCGAAGAAGGCGTTGACCTTTCCATCCTCCAGAACTATGAGAAGGGCAACGGCGGTGGAATCTACAACGGTGCCACGGGCTCCCTCACGCTTCCTTCTGGGGCGAAGATCTACAACAACACCGCGGCAAAAGCTGGCGATGACATCTATAGTCTCGGCAAGATTATCGTTCCCGCAACGGGCGAATGGATTCTTGACCGGAGCCACGATGGTGTGGGCAATCATGCCATTACCGGCTGGTTTGAAGACGGCCTTGGCAGCGACAACCCTCAGCGTTGGCAGGCCCATGCCGAAGGTGAAGATGCGAACTATATAATTCCTATCGAAGAGGGTGCTTTCGAGATCCCTCTGGCTCTTAAGGCAGCTCATGGTATAGAAGTCGATCCCGGAGAAGGCGACGAGCCTGTTGGCCCTGGCGAGTCCGAAGATCCTGGAAAGGCAGAGGATTCTAGCAGTGTTAAAGCCGAAAAGGCTGAAGTGGTAGCACCCAGCAGCGCGAAGAGCGTTTCGCCGAAGACGGGCGATTCCGCAGGGTTTGGCCTTGCCGCTGCAGCGATGTCTGTGGTTGCTGCGATCAGCGCCGCTTTCGCTGCACTCCGCAGGCGCGAAGACTAAGCGCTTTTCCGAAGTAGTTGCTTAAACCCCCTTGGGTGGCCGTTTGGTTCCGCCCGATTCAAGAAAGCCGCGTTTCGAGTCTTGCTCGGAGCGCGGCTTTTTGTATGAACGCTATTTATTCGTGTACAGAAATGCGGTCAGGATGCGGCTCAAGGCAAGTGTCGTGCCAGGCGCCGGTTTTCTAGGCCAGGGAGCTGGATTATTTCTTCGCGCGGTAAACCGCCGCGCCGAAGCCTGAACCGCTAGTCTTGCGCAGGACCGAACGAAAGGTCGTCGAGTTTCGCTGGCGCCTCTTCGTCGTAGCAGCGTACGTTGCCCGCTTCCACCAGGGCATCCACTTCGGCTTCGCTGTAGCCCAGGTCTTCCATAACCGCGCGTGTGTCGTAGCCGACGGGTTTCGCGCGGCTGATAACCGGGTCGCCCTGGCTCTTCATGCGGATGGGAATCGTGGTGATGGAATGGTCGCCGATGCTGTCGTAGTGAATCGGGCGGAGCATGTCGTTGACGTAAGCCTCGTCGTCCTCAAGAACATCATCCATGGTGTTGCATACTGCGTAGGGAACATCGTTGGCGTCGAAAACTTCCTTCCAGTATGCCCAGTCGTGCTTGGCGAAGGCTTCGGCCATCATGTTCACCACGGTTGCATTGTCGCCGTTGGCGTTGATGGTTGCGCAATTCGTGAAGCGCGGGTCATCGGCATATTCTTCCAGGCCAATCAGGCGTGCAACGAACGGGTACCAGGAATCGTAGGTGCCATAGCAAATAAGGAACCATACGCCGTCGGCGGTCATGTACGAATTGTTGGTGGGGCAGGGTACGGCCTTGCGGCTCTTTGGGAAGGGCACGCCGAACGGTGCGGAAACAACAGGCACCTGCATACCCCACAGCGCCATGTGGTGAAGGTTTACGGTAACGTGGTCGCCCATGCCAGTGCGCTGAGCACGCCAAACGGCGCTCATGATGCCCAAGCCCAGGGCGATGCAGGAATTGAAGTCGCCGAATGCGGCGGGCATGTTGCCCGGTTGGAAGTGCTCGCCAGCCTGCGGAATGGACATAAGCAGGCCGCCACGGGCGGAATAGCAGGTGGCGTCAAAGCCCTTGGCATCCTTCATGACGCCGCGTTCTCCGTAGCCGCGCATCTGGCCGTATACCAGGCGCGGGTAACGGGCATGCAATGTTTCGTAGTCGTAGCCCAAGCGCTTCAAGGAAGGATTGCGCAGGCTCGTAACGAACACGTCGGCCTGCTCCAGCAGCTTTTCTACCAGTTCGCGTCCTCCATCGGATTTCATGTCGATGGAAAGGAACTTCTTGTTGGCGTTGCTCATGTCGAACGCCGGATTGTCGGGGCCCAGCTCTGGCATGCCAAAGCCAACGCCGTCGCCGCGGTGCAGGTTGCCCTTGATGGTTTCGATCTTGTACACCGTGGCGCCCATTTCGCCGAGCGCGCGGGTGCAGGCAGGCATCGCGACGTAATCTCCCAGCTCGACCACTACGAGCCCTTCAAGGCCCTTCGGCAGTTCCTCGGGCGACAGGCCTTGGAATTCTTCAGCGGGGGGCATAACGATTCGGTGATCCAGACTCACGATAACCTCCTTGGTTAGATGAACATGTTCATCACTCTACTTCCAGAGATATCGTATTGCAATGAGCCGCATTGGGGCATGCGCTACAGCTGCTTTAGTGATGCAGGTAAGTGCGGGCGATGACCAGCATAAATGCAGGCCGCCAAGGCTGACCTGCATTTATAGTTTCTCGAGCGCGATTGATTTTAATAAAGTGTTGGAGCAAGAAGCACCTTGCCGGTGCCGCGGTAGACGTTCACCAAGCCTTCTCCGGAAGCGGCAGAACCCACGAGCGATTTGCCTGAGCGCTCAACCGTGAAGTTGAGGGATCCGCTCCAGGCCAGTGCCATGTTGCCGTCGATCTTGAGCTCGTCGTTGTCCAGGGTGACCTCGATCAGTTCTTCTTCGGGGCAGGGCGATTCCAGGCACAGCGCGCCGTAGCCCTGGATGCCCAGGTTGAACAGGCCTTCGTTGCCAGCAACGGCGGAAGAAACGTTGCTGCGCATAACCGTTTTGTGCTGGAGGCTGGAATAGCACGCCAGGAATAGACCGTCGTCGAGCACGATGGAATTGCCCCAATCGGCCACGTCGAGCGTGATGATGTAGCGGTAGGTGGGCTCGAGCACCAGAAGGCCCGTGCCCTGGTATTCGGGCTTGATGGCCGATTCGCTGGTGACCGCACCGCGCAGGGCCTTGCCGAACAGGTCGCCCACACCCTTAACGCCGGTGGTGCAGGTTACGTTGCCTACCATCCATTGCATGGCGCCTGCCTGAACGGTGACGGGCGCCTGGCTCAGATCGCAGATAACCTGGCGGCGACGCACGTTCATTTCGCTGGCGAAGTAAGCGTTCATGGCGGAAGCCTCGTTGACGGAAAGGTCGCGCTTCCATTCGATGGTTTTGAAGGCGCCGAACTCCTTGAGTACGGTTACGTCATCGTTGTCGGTGAAATTGGAAATCTTGAACATAACTCTCCTCCTGTTGATGTTGGTGCGGGTTAATCCTCTTAATTGCCCAATTTGTAGAAAAGCATAGCATGCGGCGGCCTTTGCGCGGGGTGGTGCGCCTGGTGCCTGTGGTGGTCGGCGGGTCGCGGTGGCGGAGCTCGCAGAGCCGACCGTGTGCGCCCTGTGCCTCTGGGGCGGTCGGCGGGCGGGAGGGTGCCTCTTGCGAAGGTGCGGCTAGTGCGCCCGCGCGCCTAGGGTGTTGCGTTGTGGCGGCGCCTTGCCCCCGTGTCCGTTCCGTGCGCCCCACGCCCCGCGCCTTTAGGGCGTGTCGAACACCTGCGCTCCGGCAAAATCGTTGGATTTGGCGGCGTCCGCTTCTTTTTCGGCCATCAATTCCTCAAAGCCAGTCAGCGCTGCGAAGGGCATGAACTGGGTGGCGCGTTTGGGGCTGTTGGCGGCGAAGTGGACGCCGTTTTCCCTAACGCGCATTGTGATGTCGCGCAGTATGCAGCGGCGTCTTTCCGCCTCGTCGAAGGCAACGTCTTCCAGGAAATCGTCTTCGCTAAGCACGGTGGCCTCCTATTTGATTGTTGCGTTCGCGCATGGTTGCGCCCTGCTTCAAGCTGGTGCCGCGCAGTAATGCGTTCTTGCCAAAGCGGTTGCGCACGGCAACAGACGCTTTGGCCAGGTCGGCTTCTTTGTCGCTGTCCTTCGACCCGAAAAGATTGGGTTGGTCGTACTTGGCGGGTTGGAGGGCGCCCAGTGCCACCGTTAGCCTGCGGATAGGTTCGCTGCTCAGCGTGTGCTCGTCGAACAGCTCAAGCGCAACCTTCACTATGCGATGCGGCGAATCGGTTCGTTCGGAAAGCTTGGTTGAGCCGCCGCTTCCCATGCCCCATCTGCCGCTTTCGGTAAGGTGGGGCTGTGCGTAGCCAACGTGCACGGATACGCTCCCGCACGAAAGCTCCTTCGAGCACAAGTCCAAGCAGCTGGCGTTCGCCATTTCCCGCAGCACGGTGCGTGCTTCGCTGAAGGAATAGTCGCGCATCAGCACCTGCCCGTTCGATATCGAATGCGCTGCGGGGCGGTACTCTTTTATCTGCTTGATGGTGCAGGGCTCCTGCCCCCAGGCGTGGTCTAGCAGGTATTCGCCGTTTTTGCCGAATTCCTTTTTCAGCCATGCGGGGTTTGCCGCGCATACGCCCGCCATGTCGCGGATACCGTGTTTCGCCAGGCGATGCGCGATGCCTGGGCCCACCTGCCAGATGTCGGTTATGGGCTGATGGAACCAGATTTCGCGTTTGTAGCTTTCTTCGTCCAGTATGCCTATACCGTCGGCCGCCTTCTTCGCCTCAATGTCCAAGGCCACCTTCGCCAAAAACAGGTTGGGTCCGATGCCTGCCGTGGCGGTGATGCCCGTTTCTTCGGCTACCTTGCTGCGCAGCATTTCGGCGAAGGCCTTTGCGCCTATACGGTACAGCTTCAAATAGGGGGTTGCGTCGATGAAGCATTCGTCGATGCTGTACACGTGGATGTCCTCGGCGCTTATGTAGCGCAGGTATAAGGCGTTTATCTGCGCCGATACCTCCATATAGCGGGCCATGCGTGGCGTTGCCATGGTGTATTCGATTCCGTTGGGAATCTGGAAAATGCGGCAGCGGTTTTTTACGCCCAGCGCTTTCATGGCGGGCGTTATGGCAAGGCAGATGGTGCCGGGCCCGCGGTCGGGGTCGGCCACCACGAGGTTCTCAGTGAAGGGGTCCAGGCCTCGATCGACACATTCGACGCTTGCGTAGAAACTTTTCAAGTCGATGCACACATAGCTCTTTGTGCGCTTGTTGGCAAGCATGGACCATCCCTTCCATCACATCGAAAACAGAGTTTGTTCGCTGGTTTTTATACGAACACCTGTTCTAGTATACAGGCATGGACTACAGGGCGAAAGATGGCGAAATGAGGCGTGTGCACCGCGAAACGGTGGACGTGCTGGCGCGGTTCGGGCGGGATGGCCGCCTTGAGCCTTGCGTTGTTGTGCTCAAGGATTGCCGCGCCTTCCGAATTGACGAAGTGCTGATGGCGAGCGGTTTCGGCCCGGTACACCACGGTAAGCGCACGGCGCGCTTCGACATTCGTCTGGGCGGCAGGGAAACGCAGCTGTTCTTGGAGCATCAGCTGGAAAACCCCGCTACAGGCACGGCCGATAAGTATGTATGGTGGGTGCGCGCTTTCGACGGAACGAAGCGAAGCCCCGCCGAGGGCTGCTGATTCGCGCTACGGGGTGGCGAGCGCTTGCGGCGCGGGTGCCGCTGGGGTTGGCGGCGGCCGGTGTGGGCGCGGTGGTGCCCGGGGCGTCAGGGTCCGCATCGAGCCTGGTTGGGGCCACATCGTTGTGGATGTTACGGCCGGGTGGTGCAATGGGATGCTGCGGTGCCGTTGGCCCCGAGCTGCGCTTCGGTGCTGTGGGACGCGGGCGCTCGGTCGGTTTGGCGCTGCGCCGGATGGCAAGATTCGCGCGTCGTGCGTGATTTGAGGGGTCCGTGCAGCGAAAAGGCCCCCTTCGTGGCAAGATCTTCGCGCGGTGCATTCCCGAAAGGCGATTTGCAGGGCTTTTCGGATACATGGCGCGCATATCTTGCCATCGCCAGCTCATTTCGGATACATGGCGGCGATATGCTGCCATGAACTGGTTGTTTTCCCGTCCAAGGCCACTTTTTGGATACATGGAGCGCAAAACTTGCCACGGATTGCCGCCCAGGAACGCATCAGGGCGCAACCTCGCCATCGCCGAGCGCCCGCAACGTTACAGCGCCGTGTACCGCAACGTTATGCACCGCAGCGCCACCGATGCTCGCGCCGAACGCTCCCGCCCATGCCCCACGTGCCCGACTCTCATTCTCCCGCCCTGCCCGCCGCGGCACTACGGCGCCATGCGCCGTACGCGGTGCTTTTGCCGCCGCTGAAAAAGTAAGTTGCGGGTTACGGGTGTCAATGCGGTGAAACGAACCGCCCGTTTCGGTTTAAGTGCTATCGTCCCACTAACGTATTAGCCCGATCGGCGTGCCTGGATCGAATGGTCTGGATCGAATGGCCCCGATCGACGGGCCCGGAAACAAGGAGGAATCATATGCGCGTAGCAAAAGAAAAGCTCTTGCTGATTGCTGGATTTGTTTGGCTTGCTGCTGGGCTCAACATTGCCATCCTCGGCGTTTCCGCATTTACCGAAATGGACGAGCACGCAATGTTGGTGCTCGTGCCTGCTGCAATTGTTGCTTTCACGGTGTTCCATGCAGGAATGTTCTCCAAGCTGGTTGGCAAGCACGCCGACCGCATCGAAGCCATGGAAGAAGAACGTGTGCCGTTCTGGAAGTTCTTCGATGCTAAGGGCTACCTCATCATGGCGTTCATGATGACCATGGGCATCGGGCTGCGTTCTTCGGGCATTGCCCCCACGTGGTTCATCGCCTTCTTCTATGCTGGTCTCGGCATCGCGCTGGCTCTTTCTGGCTGCTGCTTCTTGGTTCGATATTTCCGCGACGGCGGCATCGCCTGCCCCTTGGTGCCCCATACGGCTAACAAGTAGCGAAACCCCAGCGTTGGCTTCGCCGTCCCAACCGGGCACCTACCTTAGCTGAATTCCAGCAAAACGGCTGCGCATTATGGGGCTGTTTAAAGCGGCCAGGCCTCAAGCCTGGCCGTTTTAATGTTGCTCGCCCCCTGCATAGCCCCCTTGCTTTGCTTATATAGCCATAAAGCAAGAATGTACTAGAATAACCCCCATGGATAAAGACGAGCTGAAAGAGCGTATTCGCGTCCCGCTTCTGGGCTTTTCGGCGGTGCTGATGAGCATCGTCGCTTTTTTGCTGCTCTTATACGGCATTACCGTTGTTATCCGTTTCCTTTTCGCGCTGGGATCGCTTGGATAGCCATGGCGTATACCAGCAGGAAAAACAACGTTTTCGAGTGCGGCGGGCAGTGCTTTGTTTTCAAATACGGAGAGCAGCACTTCGCTTTCAAGTACGGAGAGCAGCACTTCGTTTTCGAGTGCGGCGGACAGCGCTCTGTCCTCGTTGCCGCATGGCGCATTTTCGGCAAGGCGGGGCAGTAGCATGTGGCTTCGCTTTACTCTGTTTGATGTGCGTGTGGTAGCGCACTACCTTGGTGTGCTGGTTTCGTTCTTCACCATTGCGCTGGCGGTGCCGTTGGTGGTTGCCATTGTGATGCAGGAATGGGAACCGGCTTCGCGTTATCTGCTGGCGGTGGGCATTTCTCTTATCGTTGGGTCAGGCCTGCGTCTTCTGTGCGTGCAGCCGGGCAAGCTTACCCACCAGCAGGCGCTTGCGGTAACCGGCCTTTCGTGGATTGTCCTGGCGTTTGTGGCGTCGGTTCCCCTGGCTCTTTCCGGCCATTACGGCTCGTACCTCGACTCCCTTATGGAAGCGGTTTCCGGACTTACCACCACGGGCGTTACGCTCGTTATCGACCTCGAGCATCTTTCCACCGCCGACAATATGTGGCGTTTCGTAATGCACCTTATCGGCGGTTTGGGCCTTATTGTAGTGGCGCTTTCGCTGGGCCTTTTGGGCAAGGCCACTTCGGGCCTGTATTCTTCGGAAGGCCGAAGCGAACATGTGCTGCCAAACATCGTGAACACGGTTCGCCTTATCAGCCGCATCTCCCTTACCGCCATTGCGGTTGCCGTGGTTATCCTATTCGTGATGTGCGTTCTTTCCGGCATGGAGCCGGTGCGTGCCTTCTTCCATTCCTTGTGGATATCAATTTCTGGCTTCATTACCGGCGGCTTTGCTCCTACCAGCCAGTCCATCGGGTACTACCATTCGTTTGCGTTGGAAATCGTTTGTATGGTGCTTATGATTTTGGGCGCCATCAACTTCTCGCTGTACGTGAAAACCCAGCGCGGCGAAACCGATTCCTTCTTCCGCGATTTGGAAATCCGCACGGGTGCTATCTGGCTTATTGTTGCCACCATCACGCTTATGGCTTCAACGTGCGCTTCGGGTGGCTTCTCCGATTTGATGGCGCTGCTGCGCCGCGGCGTGTTCATGGTTGTGGCTGCAGCTACCACTACGGGCTTCCAGAATGTTACGAACAACCAGCTCACTACAGTATTTTCTTCGGGTGCGTTCTTGATCATCGCTATGTGCATGGCAATCGGCGGTTCCAGCGGAAGTACCGCTGGTGGTATTAAGCTTTCGCGTATCGGCCTTATTGCCAAATCGATGGTTTCCACCGTCAAGGAAACCCTTTCGCCCAGCACGGCGCGCGTTTCTGTTCGTTATTATCATTTGGGGCGCAAAGTGCTTACCACCGATGCGGCAAAGTCTGCTATGACCGTTTCTGCCCTGTTCGTGGTTACGTATCTAATTGGCTCGCTTGCGGGCATTGCTCATGGCTACGATGCCATTTCTTCCATCTTCGAATCGGTTGCCATGGCCTCCAACGGCGGCTTGAGCTCGGGCATTGTTTCTCGTGGCATGCCACCAACCTTGGAAGCGGTGTACATCCTTGAAATGTGGGCAGGCCGTCTGGAATTCATAACGTTGCTGGCCCTTGTCGTGAAAGTGGTTGTGTCGGTTATGCCTCGCAGGAAGGCGGTGCGCTCGTGACGAAGCTGCTTTCAAGGCGAACCATTGTTGCGGCATGGTGCTCATGCGTGCTGGCGGCCGTGCTGCTGTGTTCCAGTGTTGCCTGGGCCGATGAAGGGCAGGAATCGTCCAAGCCCAACAATCATGTATATGTGAACCAACTTTCTGACAGCTCGTTTTTGTACCAAACAACCATTGCCGATTTGGCTCAGGCCGACTCGTACTATGAAGACCAAACGGTATTTGTGCAGGGCGAAGTGGTGGGCGACCGCATCAACGATGAAATGCAGCCCGATAATTGCTGGGTCACCCTGCAAGACGACGATCCCACAAACCCTAGCGTGGTTTCGGTGTTCATGACCATGGAACAAGCGAAGAACATCGACACGTACGGCAGCTACGGCGTTACCGGTACCATGCTCCAGGTGCGTGGTACGTTCCATCTGGATTGCAGGGAGCACCAGGGCATGTCCGACATTCACGTGGAAGAGGTTTCGGCGCTTGCCGCCGGCTCTGAAAACAAGCCGGGGATGGATCCGAAGCTTTTCGGTCTTGGCATCGTTTCGGTGCTGGCTGGCTTGGCGCTGTTGGCCCTGTACCAATCTAAACGAGAGGGGACGCTGTAATGGAAACTCCAGCCATCGAAACCGGTGTGGTGGTGAAGCTCGATAGAGGCTTCCCCTTGGTTCGTTTGGACGATGGCCGCGAGCTTCGCTGCGAGCATGCCACTTCCTTGGTGAAGGGCAGTGATCAGCGCGCAGTGGTGGGCGATGAAGTGCGCATTTCCCTTCCGGATGGGCATGACAAGGGCATTATTGAGGAAACGCTGCCCAGGCGTACGTCGTTTGTGCGCAAGGACCCCACCGAACGAGCCCTTCCGCAAACACTAGCCGCCAACTTCGACCTGGTTATCATTGCCCAACCCATCGAAGACACCAACACTCGCCGCCTGGAGCGCGAGCTTGTCTTGGCCCACGAAACGGGAGCGGAAGTGCTGGTGGTGCTTACTAAGGCCGACCTGATGGCTTCGTCCGCTGAAGTAGAGGAAGTGCGCTCGCATATCGATGGGTTCGTGGGCAATGACGAGCTGCTGGCCATTTCCGACCGAGACGAGACGTCGGTGCAGCGTCTTGCCCAGATAATTGCCGAAGGCGATAAAACTGCAGTTCTTATCGGCCGGTCGGGCGTGGGTAAGTCGAGCCTGGTGAATATGCTCGTAGGCAGCGACATCCAGAAGACCACCGCTGTGCGCGGCGATGGCAAGGGCAGGCACACCACCGTTTCTCGCGAGATTATTTATCTGCCGACGGGTGGCCGCATTATCGACATGCCCGGCGTGCGTGGTTTGGGGCTTTGGGACGCCGACGAAGGCATTGGCGCTGCGTTTTCGGACATTGAGGAGCTTGCCGCCTCATGCCGTTTTCGCGATTGCACTCACACCAATGAACCGGGATGCGTTGTCCGCGCTGCTGTTGAGTCGGGCGATTTGGCGGCAGAACGCCTGGAATCGTACGTGCGCCTTCGCGAAGAGAGCGCTCAGGTGAAAACCCGCCGCGAGGAGGCGGAGCGCATTCGCAGTCGTCGTGGGCATCCTCGCCGAAGGCGCTAAGAACCGTGAAACCAAGCGCTCTTTCCGATGCGCTACAATACTATGTGCAACATCCCATCATGGGATGTTGTTTTTCTAAGGGGCCTGCATAGGGCGGGCCGCAAAGAGGGGGACCCATGAATCCTGCAGTGATCATACCTACCTTCCATACCGCGCCCACAAAGCGTGGTGCTTCAAAGCCTTCCAACCTGTACGACCACCCCACGCCCCTGAACGAACAGGGCACGTTGGGCAGGTGTCTGAACTCGTTGCAGCAAGTGCGCGGTTTGGGCCAGGTAATCATTTTGGTTGCTGCCGAAGGTGGCGTGGAAGACGAAGCCGCCAAGAAGGTTCAAAGCATTGCCAACCAGTTCCCCCAAATGCACACATTGGTAATTGGGCGCGCTGAAGCTGAGATTGTTCAGCAGCGTTTGGACCAGCTGGGTTTCGGCGGCCAGCAAGAGGCTATTGGCCTTACGGGCTATTCTGCCATTCGCAACCTTGGTTTGGTTGTTGCCCAGGTGTTGGGATTCGATTCGGTGGTGTTCATCGATGACGATGAGACCATCGAAGACGAGGCATTTCTCGAAAAGGCCATGTACGGTCTGGGCAAGCTCACCAAGAAGGGTATTCCCATCCTGGCCAAATCGGGCTTCTACTTCAACGACGAAGGCACCTACTACTCGAAGAGCCAGAACCGTTGGTACAACCATTTTTGGCAGCAGGGCCGCGCATTCAACAATTGGATCAGCAAGGCCATGTCCGGCCCGCGCCTTTCTCGCTCCAACCATGTATGCGGTGGCTGTTTGGCGCTGCATCGCGAAACGTATCGTCGTTTGAGCTTCGACCCGTGGATCCTTCGCGGCGAAGACTTGGACTATTTGCTCAACCTGCGCATGTACGGTTCCGACATCTGGTTCGACAACCAGTGGTCGTTGACCCACCGCCCCCCGCGTGACAGGCACGAAGGCCATCGCTTCTATCGCGACATTTTCCGCTGGGTGTACGAGTACTACAAAATCGAGTTCAGCCGTGCGCAGATTGACCTTCTGCAGATCAAGCCTTCTTCGCTTATGCCGTATCCCGGTCCGTTCCTGGAGCCGGGCATTACCAAGCGCATTAAGCGTACGGCGTTCCTGCGTTCGCTGGCTCGCCCCGACAAGAAGCGCTATCGCGAAGGCGCCAAAGCTGCCGCTGGCGAGGCAACTGAATACGCCCAGGAACACTGCATGAAGTATTTTGAGTTCCAGTACACCTGGGGCGATATTATGGCGCGCATGGAAAGCGATGGCGGTTTGCGCCAAGCGCTGGTGCAGGCTGCCATTGCCCGTCAGTCGGGCGGGGAAGTGGTGGTTGAAGCCGCTGCCCCGGCGGGCGCATCGGCAGATGCTGTGGGCAACGCTTCCGACTCGCTGGAGCCGGCGGTTGCCAATCTTGATCCAGGCATGACGGCCGAGATCAGGCTTAACATCAACGAAGAATAGGACTTGCGCGTTTTATGGAGACCTTTGTAATTACCGCAGCAGTTGGCGTAGTTGTTGGCATTTTGTCGGGCTTGCTGGGTATCGGAGGCGGAACCTTAATGGTTCCCCTGTTCCGCTTAGGTTTCGGGCTCTCCGCCCTTGCTTCTACGGCAACTTCGTTGTTCACCATCATTCCCACTTCGCTGGTGGGTTTCGTCACTCATATCAAGAACAAGACGTGCATTCCCCAGCTGGGCATTGTGTGTGGTTTGGCTGGCGCATGCACCAGCCCTTTGGGCGTGCACCTGGCCAATATGTCGCCGGCGTGGATGGTTATGCTTGCCGCGGCAATCATCATCGGTTTTTCGTCTTTCAAGATGTTCCGCAAGGCTGCGCGCATGCCGAAGAATCCCGCTTCGGGCAAGGCCATGGGCGTCGATGTGGAAAAAGCAGCCGTTAAGGCCGCGGTCATCGAAGAAGATTTGGGCGAAGAAGAGTTCAGGCTTACGCGCAAGAATCTGCCTTGTGCCATCGGCATTGGCTTAACCGCGGGTCTGGCCTCGGGTTATGTGGGTGTTGGCGGTGGCTTCCTGATGGTGCCCCTGTTCATTTCGGTATTGGGCGTTATGATGCGCAAGGCTTCGGGTACGTCTCTGGTCGCCATTATGATCCTGGCCATTCCTGGCGTTGTCTATCAGGGTATGCTGGGCAACATCGATTACCTTGCGGGTATCGCCATGGCGGCGGGCAGCATCCCTGGTGCGGTGATTGGCGCAAACCTCATCCGTCGCGTTCCCGAGCGGCAGCTGCGTATTGCTTTTGGTGTGTTTTTGCTTATCAGCGCGGTAGTGCTTCTGGGCAACGAGGTAGCTGGACTGTAATATGCTATGGTCACATTACCTGCGACGTGTATGGCGCAGGTGGAAGTAGCTCCCGTTTTCCGGAGGATCGTTTATGGCTTACCCTCGCCACAACGTCACCATCGTTCTTGAAATTGCTTCGCTGTGCATGGCACTTATCTGCGGCTGCGTTTTGGGCTGGGCCATGTTCGGCCCCGATCGCAACTATTTGGTGCTTACAATTTCGGGCGCTTTGTTTACAGCATTCCTGCTCATTACCATTGCCCTGATCCTCGATCCTGACCGCATCCGCGCAAACCAGTCTATGTCGGTGTTGAACTTGGCAAGTGCAACGCTTGAAGCCATGCAGGAAGGCTTCACGTCGGAAGCTGCCCAGAAGGTGTGCGAGATACTGCTTCCTTCCACTTCTGCATGTGCCGTTGCCATTACCGACCGCGAAGTGGTTTTGGGCTATGCTGGCGCTGGCAGGGAAGAGCTGGGCGAATTGGGTGGGCATATCCGCACGGCCGGCACGAAGCGCACTGTGCAGGATGGCAAAACCCGCGTGTTGCGCTCGCAGCTTGAAGTGGGCCTGCCTGTTCCCATGAGCGCCATCCAGGCTGCCATCATCGTTCCCTTGAAGATGGGGTCTTCCATTCAGGGCACGCTGAAGTTCTACTACCCCAAGCCTTCGCGCATTTCCGAAACGCAGATCTCCGTTGCGGAAGGTTTTGGCCAGCTGCTTTCTACGCAGATTGCTGCTTTGCAGCTTGAAGAGCAGAAGAAGCTTGCTACCAGCATGGAGCTCAAGGCGCTGCAGAGCCAGATCAACCCGCACTTTTTGTTCAATATCATCAATACCATGGCATCGTTGGTACGCACCGACCCCAACAAGGCTCGCGTCATGCTGCGTGAGTTTGCGGTGTTCTATCGTCAGACGCTCGAAAACAGTTCGGACCTTATCTCTCTTTCGCGCGAGGTTGAGCAAACGGTGCGCTACCTTTCGCTTGAGCAGGCGCGTTTCGGCGAAGACCGCCTGGCGGTAGAGGTGGACATCGACGAAGAGCTGCGCGCTATGCAGGTGCCCGCCTTCATGGTTCAGCCGCTGGTTGAAAATGCGGTAAAGCACGCCATGCCTGCGGAAGGCAAACTCACCATTTCCATTTCTGGCGCGCTTGATGGTGACGATGTGTACTTGCACGTAAACGACGATGGCATCGGTATGAAGGAAGAGGCCCTCAAGAACATCATGGCGCCGAAATCCGAAACGGGCCTGGGTATTGCCGTGAAGAATATCAACGATCGACTGCGTGGCTACTACGGCGAAAAGGCTTATATGGATATCCAAAGCGAGCTTGGTAAGGGAACTTCCGTCACCCTGTTCCTTCCCGATTGCGCGAATCTGTAGAAGCGTTGCCTGGCAAGAGCTTTGCAGATAGGTCGGCGCACATTCGGTAAGTGGTCTATAATAGGAATGATAAATTCACGAAACACGAGGAGGTTGCGTTGCTGAAGGCAATTATCGTTGATGACGAGGCGCCAGCGCGTTCCGAGTTGCGCTTTCTGCTAGGCGAACTCAACCAGACTGAAGTTGTTGCCGAGGCTGCAAGCGTCCGCGAGGCTATCGAAAAGCTCAAGGAATACCCTTGCGACGTTATGTTCTTGGATATCAACATGCCCGAGGCTACCGGTATTCAGCTCGCAGAGGCTCTGCAGCATTTGAAGTACCCGCCTGCCGTGGTATTCGTTACTGCTTATAGCGAATTTGCTCTGGATGCGTTCAAGGTCAATGCCATCGATTACCTGGTTAAGCCTGTTGAAACCGAGCGTCTTTCCCACGCTCTTGCTCGCGTGCGCGAACATGTGCTGCTTCATGCAAAGGCCCAGAAGGCCGAGCGCATTCCCGTTGAAAAGGGTGGCAAGAAGATCCTCATCAACATCGATGACATTCGCTACGTTATGGCGCGCGATGATTATGCGTACCTGCAAACTGGCGTCGACCGTTTCTTCTCTACCGTAAGCTTGGCTCAGCTGGAAAAAACGCTCGATGGTCATGGTTTCTTCCGCGTCCATCGCGGCTACTTGGTTAACCTTGCGCTGGTCAAGGAAGTCGAGCCTCAGTCGGGTGGTACCTTGCTTCTTACGCTCGATGGTGTAGACGAGAAGATTCCTGTTTCCCGTCGCCGCGTGTCTTCTCTCAAGAAGGCGCTTGGCCTGTAATTGCTCTTTGCGTTTGGTCGAAGGGCGTGCTCCGCTCGGGGCGGTACCAATTACAGGCTACGGCCCGTTGCAGTACAGCGTTGCGTTCGCCCCCCCGTAGGGCGGTGGCACTACGGCCCATCATCGCAGTACGGTGTTGCGTACTCCCCGTCGCATGCGGCTTTGCGTGCTCCCCGTGAGCGGTACCATATGCTTCAACTAGTTGGTTGGGTCGGCATCAAGCCGGCCCTTCTTTTGTTTTATCGGTTTTGCCGACGTTCGCCGTTGCCTATTTTCTCGGTTTCTGCCGAGCGCGGAGATGGGCGCCCTCTCGTGGAAACGCCAGGCCGCTGCTGACAACGGGATAAGCCCGGTTGGTACGGGCGGCACTCTCGCGGAAACGTCCCTTCGGCAGCGCGAAGTGTGTAATGCCCGCTTTGCCGTTTTACTCATGGGTTCGTGAATGGTAATGTGCAGTCTTGCCTCTGAATGCAGACCATTTTTGAAAGAAGATAATTCGTCATGTCCGATACCTTTATTTCCCTGAATCCCAAGCGCGATGTGGCGCTGTTCGATTTGGACGGCACGGTGCTCGACACCTATGCTCCCATCCTGGAAAGCATGCGCTACGCCACCAAGACGGTGTTCGGGGAAGCGCTGCCCGATAGCAAGCTTGTTTCCATGGTTGGGCAGCCCCTGGTAACTCAGATGCAAGTGTTTGCCGCCGAACAGGGTTGCTGCCCTGAGGTTGCCGACGAACTGACGCGCGTCTATCGCGAATACAACGAGCGAGACCTGGACGAAAAATCTTTCCCGTTCCCGGGCATACCCGAGGCGATTGCCTCTTTGAAGAATGCGGGCTTCACGGTTGGTGTGGTTACGTCGAAGCGCGCTGTCTTGGCCACGAAGAGCCTGAAGGCTCACGGGCTGTTCGATGCGTTTGCCTGCGTGAATGGCGCCGAAGACAGCACTGCCCACAAGCCCGACCCCGATCCGTTGCTGACAGCGGCAAAGAAACTTGGCGTTTCGCCTGATAGATGTGTATATGTGGGCGACAGCCCCTACGATCTGCAGGCCGCTCATGCCGCAAATATGCCAAGCGTGGGCGTAACCTGGGGCAAATTCTTTGGGCGCGACATATTGCTCGAACAGATGCCCAGCGTGCTTATCGCCAGTCCCGAAGAGCTGGTCGGCGCGGTCGAGTTCGCCGCAATCCATTAAAGATCTGATCGGCGTGGTTGGGCTTGCTTTAACCCACCAACAGATTGGTCGGTGCGGCTGAGCCTGCTGTAGCCCATTAATAGGTTGGTCGGCGCGGTCGAGTTCGCCGTATTTCATTAACGGGCCAGTCGCGCGCGGTCGAATTCGCCACAATCCATTAAAGTGAAAGCCGGGAGAGCTGTCTCTCCCGGCTTTTGTTGTATCGTGGCGCTAAGTCCGCATGCAGCACCGCCATTCTTTCGCACCGATCTTGATCAGCGCGAGGCTAGCTAAGGCTGAGCGCAAGGGGTCTATGTTCGCGGAAGACTTTCGTCTTTCGTGTAGTGCTGGGGTGGAATGGAAGCTTGCGACGCCTGTCTTTCTGCGCAGGTGGCGAATTGGCCTTCGGGCTCCAGGTGGGGCTTGCCCCCCAAGCCGAAGTACGCCTTCGTGTCCCATGTTGCATCGAACCGCACGCAGGGGCTCGCTCATACCAGAGACGCGTGCACGGAGCGCGCATTAGGCCGCACGCAGGGAAGCTCGGGGCGTCTGCCCCGAGCAGACGATCAGGTGGTGCTTTGACCACGTGGAAAGGGGATTGCTATGGCGTTTTGTACAGATACGGTTTGCGCGGGCGAAGGGGTGTTCGCCCTTGAAGCCGTGGTCACGGTAACCCCGCGCGGCATCGTGGTGTATGCTTGCACGCCTGCTTTCGCCCACGTGGGCGCTACGGCTCAGGCCATCCCGCGCCCAGAGCCAGGGCGTACGGCAACGGTTAGCTTGCTTGCCGTTCCCTGCCACAGGGACGAAATTCCCGCCCACGATATTGCCGCCGCTTTGGCAACGGAGTTCGCCATGCCCTGCTCCGCCAGCATGGGTTATCACGTGGAAAATGCCTCTCCTGCCGATTTGCAGAGGATGCTCGAAGTGAATCAGCAGCTCATCGAAGCGCTGAAGGAGCGCGTTGCGGTAATGCTTGCGCATTTGGGCGAATAGTTCTGCCCGCGTCGCCGCCCCGCGCCAGTCGCGTCCCGGTTCCGCGACCACGCGCATCGCTCCCACCGCGCCGCGCGCCCCGTCCGCATCGCGCCCATCGCGCCCCGTCCGCGTCCCCGTCCGTATCGCGCCCACTGCACGCCGCCCGCGTCCCCGTCCCTCGCGTTGCTGCGGTAACGGGACCCTGGCTGGCAAGAATCGCGCCGCATGCATTCCTTTCTCGCTGAGTGCGCGAAAAAGCCCCCTCTCTGGCAATATCTGCGCGAAATGCATGCTTCTCGAGATCAAGATGGCAAGATCCTCGCCTTATGCGTCCATTTCCGGGCGCAATCGGGCGATTCGGGATGCATGGCGCGCGAATCTTGCCATCAAGGCCCCCTTTTCGCGTCGAGGGCCCGGAAATCATGCATGGCGCGAAGATGCTGCCAGAGCTGTCCGGACTTTCGCGGCGGCGGTTCGCGGGCCGCGGGCCCGCGAACTGGCCGAACGGGCTTTGTGCCCTGCGGCCCGGGCCTGGTCCGCTTGCCGCATGCGCGGGCTCCTGCCACCTCGCCTGTCCCTCCGCTACTCGCGCCCGGGGTCCGCCACCTATCGCTGCCATTCGCACGTCCGCGCCGCACCCCAACGCTGTCGTTACTCACGGCCGCATTCATCGCCGCCTCCCTTCACGTCGCGCCCGCCGTGCTCACCATGCCACCCGTCACATCGCCCATCGCGGTCGGGGGTGGGCTGCCGATCGGGCGCTTCCCGCGCACACCCGCCTCCCGCCGCCCCGCCGCTACTCGCGCCCAGGGCCCTCCGCGCGGGCTCCGGGCGCGGTTCCCGCAATTCCCGCGAAATAGTGCGGTGATACAATTGCCCATACAAGAAAACTCCGTTTCTAAGGACAAGCAATGAGCTCTATTTTTGGCGACAAGCCCGTAGTGGGAATCATCATGGGATCCGAGTCCGACATGCCTACGATGGAAGCGTGCATGAAGCAGCTTGAGGAACTGGACGTTCCCTACGAGGTTAAGGTGGCAAGCGCCCACCGCAAGCCCGCAGAGGTGCACGAATGGGCATCTTCTGCAGTAGATCGCGGTATTCGCGTCATCATCGCTGCTGCTGGCAAGGCCGCTCACCTCGGCGGTGTTGTTGCCGCCTATACGCCGCTCCCTGTTATCGCCGTTCCTATGAAGACCAGCGATTTGGGCGGCTTGGATTCGCTGCTTTCCATGGTTCAGATGCCCAGCGGCGTGCCCGTTGCGACGGTTGCCATCAATGGCGCAAAGAATGCGGGCATCCTGGCTGTTCAGATGCTCGGCACCGGCAACGATGAGGCACGCGCCAAGATCGAAAAGCTCAAAGCCGATATGGCCGAGGCGTAAAAGGATACAGCTTAATGGCAAAAGAATTTTTGACGGGCAACGAAGCATTCGCCCATGCTGCCCTCGAGGCGGGCGTGCGTGTGTGTGCTGGATACCCAGGTACGCCTTCTTCCGAGGTTATCGAAACGGTGGCTAAAGAGCACGCCGCCGGTCGTGCCGAAGGTGTTCATGTTGAGTGGTCCACGAACGAAAAGGCGGCATTGGAGCTGCTGGCAGGTGCGGCCTATTCTGGCGCACGCACGCTGTACACCTGCAAGCAAGTGGGTTTAAACGTTGCCAGCGATGCCCTGATGTCGTTGAACTATGTGGGCGTGAAAGGCGGCACCGTTCTGTACGTGGCCGACGATCCGGGCCCCATTTCCTCCCAGACCGAGCAGGATACGCGTCGTTTTGCGGCCTTCGCCAAGGTGCCGGTGTTCGACCCGGCAACACCTGAGCAGGGATGCCAGATGATGGGCGCCGCCTACGACCTGTCCGAGAAATATCAGACCCCCGTGCTGATGCGCCCCACTACGCGCGTATGCCATGCCTCCACTTATTTCGAGGTGGCCGAGCATACGCAGGCGCGCACGCCCGAAGGCTTCAAGCGCGATTCGCGTTGGGTTATTTTCCCGAAGCGCTCCTACGCCGCGCACAAGGAAATCAACGAACGTCTGGTTTCCATCGCAAACGATTTTTCCGAGAGCGAGTTCGACGCATTCAATCCCATATTCGCCGAGGGCGAAAATGCTCAGTTCGGCATTGTTGCCGGCGGCATTTCGTATGCCTATACGCGTGAGGCATTGCGCTTGTTGGAAGAGGAAGTCCAGACGGGCAAGCTTGTGTGGGCGCAAGGTGCCCCTGCAGCGCCGGTTCTTCCACCGCAGTGCGAAGGCGGTTACTGCACCATGGGTGGCCCCGCTTACGGCAGGACGGTGGAAGCGCTTCCCGCGTATCGCATTATGCAGGTCGGCACGCCGTATCCGTTCCCTCAGAAGCGTGCTGTGCGCTTTGCCGAGGGCTTAAGCGACGTGATCGTGTTCGAAGAGCTGGATCATGTTCTGGAAGACGAAATGCTGAAAACGGCAGGGCGCGCGCATGTCGGCTATCGCGTGCATGGCAAGCTGACGGGCGAAACCACCGACCGCGGCGAAAACACGGTAGACGCCATTGCTGCTCAGCTACGTGCATTCTTCGGTGTGCAGCTGTCCGAGCCCCGCAAAGTGTTCGGCGCTGAAGCTGCCACCGCTGCAAGCGCTGGCGAAGAAGCGGCTCAGATCCAGTCGCCCGCCCGCCCTCCGCTGTTGTGCCCGGGCTGCCCGCATCGTGGTGCATTCTACGCGGTGAAGTCCGCGCTGAGGAAGCCAAGCGATGGCATTTTCTGCGGCGACATCGGCTGCTATACGCTGGGCAATGCGAAGCCCTTGAACGCTGTAGACACGTGCCTGTGCATGGGCGCGGGCATTACGGTGGCGCAGGGCTTTAGCGTGGTAGAGCCTGGTAAGAAGGCCCTCTCGTTCGTAGGCGATTCCACCTTCTTCGCCAGCGGCATGACGGGTATTGCCAATGCGGTGTACAACCAGCACGACATCACGGTATGCGTACTGGACAATGCCACCACGGCGATGACCGGATCCCAGCCTCATCCGGGTACGGGCGTTACTTTGATGGGCCCCAAGTCCGAGCCTATTTCCATCGAAGCGGTGCTGCGCGCATTAGGCGTGAAGGTTATCACGCACGCCAATCCGCTGTGCTTGGATGAAGCGCGCGAGGCGGCCCGCGAGGCAATTTACTACGATGGCCCTTCGGCCATCATCTTCGAATCGCCCTGCGTGAAGCTGATCAAGCCCGGTGCTCCTGTTCGCTACTGCGAAGAGGCGTGCACGGGCTGCGGCAAGTGCGTGCTGAAAATCGGATGTCCCGCGCTTTCGTGGGATGCCGAGAATCGCCGCCCCGTTGTCGATGCTTCGCTGTGCAACGGCTGCGGTTTGTGCACGTACTTGTGCGAAGATGGCGCCCTAGAGTGCGACGGGAACGAAGGGAGTGCGCGATGATCAATGTTTCTCTTGCCGGCATCGGCGGGCAGGGTAGCGTACTTGCTGCGAAGATCTTGGCCGAAGCCGCCCGTTCGAAGGGCTGGCAGGTGCGCACGGCTGAAACCACGGGCATGGCGCAGCGCGGCGGCGACGTCATGAGCCACGTGCGCATGGGCAACAACGGCGAAGAGGTGTTTTCTCCGTTGCCCGGCGATGCGTCTGACGATGTGATCATCGCACTTGAACCTGGCGAGGGTCTTCGTGCCCTTTATTTGCTGAAGCCTTCGGGCGTGATGGTGGTTGCTCGTTCGGGCGTTGCCCCTACGGTGGGCGATTTCAAATCGCCTTCGTACGATCCTGCCAAGATGATCGAGGCTTTGCAGGCATCGGGCGCTCACGTGGTTGTGGTGGATGATGTTGCCCTGTGCGATGCGTTGGGTTCCCGTAAGGCGCTGAACATCATCATGCTGGCAAGCGCCCTTAAGGCGGTAAACGCACCCGAAAGCCAAAGTGCCCTTCGCGGCGTGCTGACGCTCGACGATATGCGCGCCGTTGTTCCCGCTTGCGTGAAGGAACGCTTTGTCGAGATGAACCTTCGTGCCGTCAGCTTGGTTGAGGGCGCCTAGCCCAGTAGGCCCCGCACCATCAGCTTGGCTAGGAGCGCGTGGCTCGATTGGTACTTGCGCTGTCAGCTTGGTCGAGGGCGCCTAGCCCGATTGGTTTCCGCGCCGTCAGCTTGGCTGGGTGCGTAGCCCAGCAGGTCCCGTGCCGTCAGCCTAGGTTTGGGCGCGTAGCTCGATTATTCCGATGCGTTTCTCTTTATCGTGGTAGAGTGAAACGCATCATCTGTAATTTGGTTAGAAGCCGCAAGGGGGTTTACCCCCCCCTATTTGCGGTTTGTTTTCAGCGTAACAAGGCAACCTGCTACACGGAAAGGCAGACCCATGGAATTGACCGACGAGCAGTTCTCCCTCATCAAGGAGCAGTTCAAGACGCTGAAGGAGCGTTCGCCCTTCTATGCGAAGAAGTTCGAGGGCATCGATCTTTCTGACGTTCAGACCCAGGAAGATTTCGAGAAGCTGCCTTTCTCCGAAAAGGCGGACTTGCGAGAGGTCTATCCATTGGGATTGGCCGCCGTGCCCGAGGAGAAGATCGTTCGCATCCATTCTTCTTCTGGCACCACGGGCATTCCGGTAGTAATTCCCTATACCCAGAAGGACGTTGACGACTGGGCCACGATGTTTGCGCGTTGTTATGAAACGGTGGGCATCACCAACAAAGACCGCATTCACATTACGCCGGGCTACGGTTTGTGGACGGCTGGCATCGGCTTCCAGCTTGGTGCCGAAAAGCTGGGCGCTATGGCCGTGCCGCTGGGTCCGGGCAACACCGAAAAGCAGCTGCGTATGATGGAAGATATGCAGTCTACTGTTCTGTGCGCCACTTCCTCCTATGCTTTGCTCCTTGCCGAGGCAATTGCCGAGCGCGGCATTCGCGACAAGCTTGCTTTGAGGAAGGGCGTTATCGGTTCCGAGCGCTGGAGCGAAAAGATGCGCCATCGCATTGAAACCGAGCTGGGCATCGAGATCTTCGACATCTACGGTCTTACTGAAATCTACGGCCCGGGCATTGGCATTTCCTGCCATGAGCACGATGGCATGCATCTGTGGAGCGATTACGTGTATGCCGAGGTCGTTAACCCGAAAACAGGCGAGCCCGTGCCCGATGGCGAGGTTGGCGAGCTGGTTCTTACCACTCTGCGCAAGGAAGGCGCTCCGCTTATCCGCTATCGCACTCACGACCTTACCCGCATCATTCCGGGCGATTGCGCTTGCGGCATGAAGCATCCCCGCATCGATACGCTGGTAGGCCGCACCGATGATATGTTCAAGGTCAAGGGCGTTAATATGTTCCCCGCTCAGGTGGAAGAGGTCATCGCCGCAACCTCGGGTACGTCTTCTGAGTATCAAGTAATGATCGAGCACATCATGGGCCGCGACGTGCTTACGGTGCTGTTCGAAACCTCGCTTGAAGGCGAAGCTCTGCAGCGCTGCGAAGAAGAGCTGGCGCTCATCTTCAAGGCGAAGATCGGCTGCACCCCCGATGCCAAGGGCGTGCCTATCGGCGAGCTCCCTCGTTCCGAGAAAAAGACCCAGCGCATCTTCGACAGCCGCTACTAGATTTTTTGTTGGCGCCGCCCTCACGGGCGGCGTTTTTTATGGGATAGGGTAGGCGCGTTGCTGGGTGTCGAAAGACGTATCGCTTTGGATTGCGGGATATGGGCAGAAGACGGCTTGCGGGTTAAGGTGATCCGCGCCTTGCTGAAAGCGCCTTGCTGGCTGCGGTGGCATGAATTCGGCACTGCCGTCCGTGAGTCGCGGCTGCCCGCAACCTGCAAAAACCGTTCGCAGGTTACAGATTTCAAAAACGTGTTACGGCATGCTATGATGTTACGGTCCTAAAAGAAGTAACATCGATGCAGAAGGGGACACGATGCAGGAAGCCGCGCTTGATCCCGATTACGAATCACTCTCCTGGTCTGATTCTGATGACTACGATCAGTACGTAAACGAAGAATTGGCAGATTCCCGCTCGGCGAAGTGGGTCGCCCTGGTTTCTCGCTTGGCGGGGTGCTCCCTTGAAGGGAAAACCGTTCTTGATTTGGGCTGTGGCCCCGGATTCTTCCCCTGTGCGCTTGGCGCAGAAGGCGCCAAGGTGTACGGCATCGATACCTCCGATAATATGCTGGCGTGTGCTCGTACGAATGCCGAAAAGCGCGGCGTTAACGCGGTGATGCTCCATATGGACGCCGAAAGTTTGAGCTTCCCCGAGGCAACCTTTGACCTGGTTGTGACGCGCAACGTTACGTGGACGCTGCCGAATCCGGTTGCCGCCTATCGTGAATGCCTGAAGGTCCTGAAGCCTGGCGGAAAGCTGCTCGTGTTCGATGCGAACTGGCACCACGAGTTCTACAGCGAAGCCGTTGCGCAGAAGGTGCGCGAAAACGAAGCGGCGTATTATCGGAAAACCGGCATCCACACAGCTGTGTGCACCAACGACAAGCCTTACTACGACTCTCTTCCCCTTTCGTCGGTAGTGCGCCCCGCATGGGACGCCGATGCCCTGACGCAGGTGGGCTTCGACGGCATCACGGTAATCGAAGATGCCGGCAAGGAAGTGTACCTGGACTGGGAATATGAGCTGTACGGCGCTTCGCCTCTGTTTGCCGTGGCTGCGGAAAAACCCGTTGCTGCTGCAGAAGGAAACGAAGTCTTCAACGTGCTCAAAGCCACACGTGACTATTGGAACGAGCGCTCCAACACGTTTGGGCTCGATGGCTCCATCGATAAATGGGGCGATCTCATTCAGCAAAAACTTCTGCAGCGTGGCGTTACGTCGCCTTGGATTCTTGATGCTGGCTGCGGCACGGGCGCCATGGCACTTACTCTTGCATCGCGCGGATATCGTGTGTGCGGCGTTGATTTTTCTCAGGGCATGTTGCTTCATGCTCGCATGAACGCAAAGCATCAGGGCCTGGAAATTCCTTTGGTATTGGGCTGTGTCGATCAGCTTCCGTTCGTTCCTGAAACCTTCGATGTGGTGGTAAGCCGCAACGTGCTTTCCAACTTGGCTGTTGCCAAAGAAGCTTTGGAAAGCTGGCGCGATGCATTGCGCCCTGGTGGCTATCTGGTGTATTTCGATTCTTCCTGGTGGCACTACCTCCACGAAGAATCGCTGGACGCTAAGCGTGCCCTTGCATACGGTACGGGTTCTTCGCCTATCTTCAACGTCCTGGAGGAACTCGCGAAAGATATGCCCATTGCTGCGGCGGACCGCCCTGCGTGGGATGTGATGGCCCTTCGTTCGCTCGGCTTCGAAGTTGAAGCGGTTGAAGATGTTTCTTCGCGCGTATGGACGGCCGAAGAGCAGCAACGCTATGAATTTGCTCCTCAGTTCATGGTGGTTGCGCGAAAGCCCGTTCGCTAGGCACCCCATGAAAAAAATGATCGTACAGCGACTGCTGCATCTTGCGGTGGTGCTGTTTTTGGTGACGCTTGTCTCGTTTTTCCTGATGTACTTTTCTCCTGGCGATCCGGTCACGGCGCTTTTGTCGCGTGGCGGCACGGTGCCCGACCCCGATGTGGTTGCCCAGAAGAGGGCAGAGCTCGGCTTGGACAGGCCTGTGGCGGAGCAGTACGTTGCGTGGCTGGCGGGGGTATTCCAAGGGAATTTGGGAATATCGATCAGCTCAGGGCGGCCCGTTGCATCGGAAATCGCTGCGCGCATGCCGGCAACGTTGTTCTTGGCCATAACCTCTCTTGCGCTCACGCTTGTGGTGTCCATTCCCCTTGGTTGTTTGTGCGCCTTGAAGAAGAACCGCGCAACTGATTTGATTATTCGCTTTGCTTCCTTTGTGGGGGCTTCGGTTCCGGGCTTCTTGATGGCTCTGATCTTGATATTTGTGTTCTCCCTGACGCTTCACTGGTTGCCCAGTATCGGAAGCATGAAGGGCGTGGGCTGGGTTCTGCCTGTGCTGACGCTGGTCCTTTGCGAATCAGCGATGTACATCCGCCAGATCCGCACCATCGTGCTGCAAGAAATGGAGCAGGATTACGTTGGAGCGGCGCGTTTGCGCGGCATTTCCGACACTGCCATTCTGTCCTGCAGCGTGCTGAAAGCTACGGCGCCTACCATCTTGGTGCTAACGGGCATGACGTTTGCGCAGCTTTTGGGTGGCAGCGCCATTATCGAAAACGTATTCAGCTGGCCCGGCATCGGCTTCTATGCGGTGCAGGCGGTATTTGCGCGTGATTATCCGGTTGTTCAGGCGTATGTGCTTATCGTTGCGGTGCTTTTTGTGCTGGTCAACCTTTGCGTTGACTTGCTCCAGGCTCGAATTGACCCTCGTGCCCGTTTGGCACTGGAGCAATCCGCCGCCCAGGACAGGCGGGGTGGTGCGCATGTCTAGGGGTAAACGCCGAAGCGACGGTCTGGCTGGGCGCCGTGCTCTCTATTGCGGCATTGTTGCGCTGCTTATCGTTGCGTTCTCGTTCGTTGCGCCTTTGTTGTGCCAGCACGATGCCGAACTTGCCAACCTTGCGTTGTCGAACCGCGCGCCCGACGGGGAATTCCTTATGGGCACCGATTCGCTGGGGCGCTGCATTTTGTGCCGTGTGCTAACGGGACTGCATACCACCGTGCTTGCTGCTTTGGCGGTCGTGGCTTTAAGCGTTGTTATCGGTTCGGTTCTGGGTGCGTTGTCGGGGTATATCGGCGGCGTGTTCGATTCCGTGGTAATGCGCATCACCGATGCCTTCATGGCGTTCCCGACCTTGGTTTTGGGCATTGCCATCGCCGGCCTTCTGGGCGGCGGTCTGCAGAATGCGGTTATCGCGCTGGTGGTTCCTGGCTGGACGCGCTTTGCGCGTATTGCCCGTTCTTCCGTGTTGGCGCTGAAAGAGCGCCCCTTCATTCAGGCGGCAGTTATTGGCGGCCTGAGCAGAACGGCAATTGCCCTGAAGCATGTGCTGCCCAACATCCTTCCGCCCTTGATCGTTACGGCGTGTTTGGATATCGGTGGTTCGATGCTCAGTTTGGCGGGGCTTTCGTTTTTGGGTTTGGGCGCATCGCCCCCTTCGCCCGAGTTGGGCGCCATGATCAATCAGGCGGCATCAGGGTTCCAAACCGCACCTTGGGCGGTATTCGCACCAGGCTTTGCCATCTTCTTGGTGGTTGCGGTGTTCAACTATTTCGGCGATTCGGTCAACGAAGCGCTTGGGAATAAGGGCTCGCTGTTTGCGAGGGAAAAGAAATAAAACCATCGAAGAAAGGAAAGCGAGATGGCGAAAACTAAGAAGAGATGGGCAAAGCGCATTGCTGCCGTAACCCTTGCCTGCGCCTTGGGTGCAGGTGCGGTGGGCGCGCTGGTGGGGTGCTCGTCGGATTCTAGGAGCAACAGCGATGAAATGAGCGTTGCCTGGACTTCCAACGCTGGCGAGTACAACCTTGACCCAACAAACAACTACATGGGTTGGCAGGGCTCCTATCTGGGCATCTACGAGCAGCTGTTCCGCATTGATGCCAACTTCGACCCTCAGCCCATGTTGGCTGAATCCGCCGAAATGGTGAACGACACCACGTGGAAGATCACGATTCGCGAAGGGGTAACGTTCCAAAACGGCAACGAACTCAATGCTCAGGCGGTAGCGGATTGCCTGAATCGCACCATCAGCATGAACGAGCGCGCCAAGAAATCGCTCGATATTGCCAGCATGGAAGCCGATGGCAACGTGCTTACCGTTACCACCAATTCCCTGAACACCGCCTTCAAGAACGAATTGTCCGAGCCCGTTGCATCTATCATCGACGTGAACTCGGGCGCTGCCGAAGATGAGCCTGTGGGTACTGGCCCCTACAAGATCGATTCGGTTGCAGGCAATGGCGACGTTGAGCTTTCTGCCTACGATTCCTATTGGCAAGGCGAGCCGAAGATCAAGACCGTGCATGCAAAGTACCTGACCGACGACCAGTCGAAGGTATCCGCCCTGCAGTCCGGTGAGGTTTGCGCGCTGATGAATGTTGCAGATGACCAGCTTGGAAACTTGAGCGATACGTCCAAGTACACTTTGCATCAGACCAATCAGGCTCGCGCCCATATGCTGTACTTCAACATGAAGAGTGAAGCCATGCAGGATGACGCGGTTCGCCAGGCTGTTGGCATGTGCGTCGATCGCGATTCGTATGTGAGCTCTATCTACAACAATTCCGCCGAGTCATCTCACGCCGCATTCCCTGATTCTTCTGGCTATGCCGATGGCGTGACCTGCGACGGCTTCGACGCGGAAAAGGCAAAGCAGATTCTGACCGATGCCGGCTATGCCGATAACGATGGCGACGGTGTGCTGGAAAAGGACGGCAAGAAGCTTTCCCTGAAACTGGTCACCTACCAGGCAAACGCTGCATTGCCCATGGACTGCGAGGCGCTGGCATCTCAGCTTTCCCAGATCGGCATCGCTGCTGATATTGAAGTAGCCGAAAAGATTACCGTTCGTTTGGCTGATAGCGACTGGGACATTGGCACCATGGCTTATTCCACGCTTCCCACGGGCAACCCCTACACCTACCTGTCTGCGGTTATGGGTTCTGAGGGCACCAGCAACTATGGACATTACAGCAACGCTAAGGTTGACGAGCTTCTTGGCCAGCTGAAGAAGACCAGCGACGAGGCCGAGCAGAAGGAACTGGTGAAGCAGATCCAGCAGATCGCGCTCGACGACCATGCTTATGTCTACATGGTCCATACGCTGGTGAATGACGTTACGGCAGCCGATGTTGAGAACCTTGCTATGCAGGGTCAGTATGACTGGCTGAACTATCAGATGTCTTACAAGTAGGGTGTATGTCTGCAATTTTCGAAACAGAAAACTTGCGTGTTGCGTACAACGGTGACGCCGTGCTTCACGGTGTCGCCGTTTCCCTTGAGCAGGGCTCTATTGTGGGCATCGTGGGTGAATCGGGCAGCGGCAAAACTACGCTGCTGCGCGCCGCGCTTGGAACGCTTGGGCAGGCAGGCCAGGTTTGCGACGGCTCCATTCGCTTTGCTGGGAAAGACGTTTCCGGCATGTCTCAGGCGGAGCATCTTTCCTACGTCAGTACGGTGGCGTCGTTGGTGTCGCAAAACCCGCAGCGGGCTTTCAGCCCCGTGCGCACGCTGGGTTCCCAATTCGAGGAGACTGCTCTTTTGCGTGGCGAGCTTTCGAAGGGGGAGGCTCGCGCGCGTGCGGCATCTCTTCTTGGAAGGCTGGGGCTTTCCGATCCTGATCGGGTTTTGGACAGTTATGTTTTCGAGCTTTCCGGTGGTATGGCCCAACGTGCTGCTATCGGTCTTGCTTTGATGAATTCCCCAAAGGTCGTTTTCGCCGATGAGCCCACCAGCGCTCTTGATGTGGCGGTTCAGGCGCAAGTGGTAGAGGAGCTTGTTTCGGCAAATCGCGAATTCGGGGTGTCGCTTTTAGTGGTGTCCCATAACATTGCCGTGCTTGCCCACATGGCCCAGTATCTCTATGTCATGAAAGACGGGGAGGTTGTGGAACAAGGGCCTTCCGAGCAGGTTATCGCTTGCCCTCAGCATCCGTACACCCGTCAGCTTATTGCCTCTGTTCCTAAGTTAAGGAGTGCTCGATGAAGGCGCTGGAGGTCAACGATGTGTCCAAGCGCTTTCCTGGCATGGGAAGGCCGGCGCTGAACAAAGTGAGCTTCATCCTGGAGCAGGGCGAATGCCTAGGCGTTGTTGGCGGCAGCGGCAGCGGTAAAAGCACGCTTGCCCGCGTCATCACGCTGCTTGAGCGGCCTGATGGCGGCTCGGTTTCCTTGTTTGGGAAAGAGATCCTCGGTCTGCCGCGCAGGCAGCGTAAAGAGGTGTATTCGAATATTCAGATGGTGTTCCAGATGCCGCTGGAATCGTTCGATCCCAGTTATACGTTGGGTGCCAGCATCGCCGAGGTGGCGCGCAGTTTTGGTGCCACGCGTGCGGAAGCGAAGAAGCAAGTCCTTGAAAAGCTCCAGCTGGTTGGCTTGGATGAGAGCTTTTACCGGCGCTTTCCTTCTCAGGTAAGTGGAGGCCAGTGCCAACGTGCGGCATTGGCGAGGGCACTTACCGCCAGCCCTTCGGTGCTGATATGCGATGAGATAACCAGCGCCCTTGATGTGTCTACCCAAGCGCATATTGTCTCGCTCATCGAACGGTTGAAGGGCAAGGTGTCCATCGTGTTTATTACTCACGATTTGGCGCTTGTGTCGGAGCTTGCCGATAGGCTCCTGGTGCTTGATGAAGGGGGAGTTGTTGAATGCGGCCCCACTGAAAATGTGGTTGCCAACCCTCAAAGCGCCTGTGCGAAAAAGCTGATGAGTTCCGTGTTTTCCCTCAGTGGTTTGGATTGAGGGGTTTGAGCTTGGGCGTTTTGGGGTCGAGGGGCTGAAACGGACTGGGCGCTTTGACTTTTGGCGCTGAGGAGACCTTGGCGTTTCGAGGCTGGGCTCCGCAGCGTATTGCGAGCTTTGGCCCTAGTGCCGAAATGGCCCGGGCGATTTGGGATCGGGACTTCGCAGCGTATTGCGCCCCACGAAGCCGAAGCGTCGCAGTTGTTCAGGTGCTTTTCCCAGAGGGCATTCGCGGAAATGACAATGACGGACGCGGCGGTGAAAGCCGTCGGCTTCGCCAAGCGCACCGACGGCAAAGAAATAGTTGATGAAGGGCGGAGTGGTGAAAACAGTAGACTTCACCAGGGGAAACATGGCGAAAAACGTTGCCTGCTTCGCCCTCCCCTTGTTGTGTGCCAACTTGGTGCAGCTTTTGTATTCTGCCACCGATGCGCTCTTTGCCGGAAACGTTGAAGGCACGGCGGGAATTGCTGCCATTGGAGCATCGTCCCTTGCGGTAACGTGCGTGGTGAGCTTCCTTTCCGGCTTTTCGGTTGGCTCCAATGTCCTTGTTGCGTCGAAACACGGCGCAAAAGACGAAGAGGGGCTTCGCCGGGTTTTTGGCACCTCGGTTTTTCTTGCGTTGCTTATGGGCGCTCTGTTTTGTGTTGTGGGGATTGTCTGCTCGGATGCGCTGGTGGGGCTCATGGCTGTTCCTGAATCTGTGCATGATCGTGCTCTTTCCTACCTGCGCATCTATTTTCTGGCGCTTCCTTTTATTGCTCTTTACGACAATGTTGCTTCCTGCTTGCGGGGAATAGGTGATTCGCGAACGCCTTTATATGCCCAGATCGTTGGTGGAATCGTCAACGTTACCCTCGATGCGGTGGCACTTCTGGTCCTGGGGCTTGGCATCGATGGCGTGGCGTGGGCGACGTTCTTTTCTCAGGGCGTTGCGTTTCTGTTCGCGTTTCTGCGCGCTAAGTCGATGCTGAAGGGTCGTTCTGCGATTCGGCCGACGACAGGGCTTGCGGCGGATCTTGCGATGCGGCCGGCGCAGGAGTCTGAGTCGCGGCTTGCGTCGCGGTCAGCGACGGGTGTTGCAGCCCAGCCCGAGACGGGGCCCGCGAACCAGCTCACGACGAGGCCCGTGACCCAGTCTGCGGCGAAACCCGCAGCCCAGCCCGCAGCCCGTTTGGGCAAAGCGCTTATCTGCATGGATTTCGCAATTGCCAAAGAAATCTTTACTGTTGGTTTCCCCGTCGCGATTCAGGCCTTGTGCGTCACCCTTTCCAATATGTTGATTCAAGTGGCCATCAATGCCACAGGGGAGACGAATGTTGCTGCCTTCACGGCGTACTTCAAAATTGAAACGCTCATCTATGCGCCTTTGGTGGCCTTGGGCCAGACGACAACGGTGTTGGCAGCGCAAAACGTAGGGGCCAAATATCATTGGCGGGTTCATCGCGGGGTCCGCTGTTGCATTGCGCTTGGCGTGGCTTTTGCGGTTGTAGCGGCTGTAGCACTTCTTGCTTTCCGGTTTTCAGTTGTGGCGCTCTTCGACCAGAATGCTGAGGTAGTCGCCGCTGGTGGATTGGTCGTGTTGGTCTCGTTCCCGTTCTACTGGATCTATACATTTATCGAGGTGTATGCGGGTGTTTGCCGCGGTATCGGCAAAGCGAAAGAGGCAACCCTGATAACGCTGTTCTGCTTTGTTGCGATGCGTCTGATGCTTCTGCTCCTCGTTCAGCATTGTAGGCTTGGTCTGGTGGGAATTGCTGCCATTTATCCGCTGACATGGTTGTTCGCCGCCTTTTTCTTGGGCTTCTACTACTACGCCTTTGCGCACAAGGAATTGCATCCCGCCCCACATGGAGGCTGCTGAGAATGACTATCGAGCCGTTCGTCGCAAAACGTGGCGGAATTCTTCCGACAGGAGTTATCGCGCGACAAGATTTGCCCAGCGGAAGCCGCCGGGGGGATGGCAGCATTTGACTAGTGGAGGCTGATCAGCACGGCAGGATTCGTCCAGCGAAAACCGCTGAGTATGTCGAGATTTGTCCAGCGGAAGTCGCCAGGGGGGGCAGCGAGATTCACGCGACAGCAGCCGTCGAGCACGGCGAGGTTGGCCCAACGGGAGCTGTCGGGCATGGCAAGATCTGCGCGCTATGCATGATTTGAGGGGTCTGTGCAGCGAAAAGGGCCCCTCCCTGGCAAGATGTTCGCCTGGTGTATTCCCCGACAGCGATTTGCAGGGCATTTTGAATACACGGAGAGCATATCTTGCCAAAATCAGCTCATTTTGGATGCACGGCGGCGATATCTTGCCAGGGAGGGGCGGTTTTACCGTCCGAGGCTCCTTTGGGAATACATCAGGGCGATATTCTGCCAGAATGCGGCCCTTCGTCTGCCCGAAATGCGCTTCGAGGGTGTTTCATTCAGAGGGCGCGCCTTCGTCTGTCCGAAATGAGTCACGAAAACGCTTCGTCTCGGCGCTGCAGGGCTTTGGTGTGCGTTGCCGCTCCCCCGGCGCCCCCCGTTGCGGGCTTTGGCGGCGGCGTTGCCGCTCCCCCGGCGCCCCCCGCGTTGCGGGCGTTGGCGGCGGCAGTACTGATCGCACGGAAGCGGAACCGTTCGCCGCAAAACGGAGCGAGACAGGATAATGGGTCTTTCCAATGCTCTTTATTGTGATAAAGTGGCTACCATGATTTTTTCAGAGGGACATATCGCACGCAGCAGCGCAACCGAGTTGGCGAAGGCCAATGCTGGCATCGCTGTGCTTTTGGATTCGTGCGCCGTTATGTCTCAGCATCTTGCCCAGAAGTGTATGTCTGCTTGCGCTGTCATGTCCGAGCGCCTGGCTCAGGGCTGTTTCGGCTTGGCGGCTGTTGCTTCCCAGCATTGGGCTCAGGGCTCGCATTGCGTAGCTGTGTTTGTCCCTATAACGTATCGATATTGATAGCACACGGGTTTTTCCTGGGTGCTTTTTTTATACCCGAAAAGGTCGTGTGCGTTCTCATTTTCCCTGGTCAGTTGTTCTAGTTTGGCGTTGGCGCGCTGAAGGTGGCGCCCATTTGCCGATCGGTCGGGAGACGTGTCTGTTTTGCCCTCGTGCGGGTTTTCGATTGCTGGATCCTGCAGCCTGCCGATCGGTCGGGAGGCGTGTTTGCATCGCCTTTGTGTGGGCTTCGATCATGGGGCTTTGCAATTTGCCAGTCCGATTCGTGCCGATTTGTGCTCGCTGCTGCATCGGCTGACCAACATGTTTGCTGAAGATAAAGGAGTTCTTTCGTGGTTGCAAAGATATGCATCATTTTGATTTTCGTGGGTGTTGTGGTTGGTGTTGGCATTTACGCGCGCCAGCACACCAAGAACGTTGACGGTTTTGTTCTAGGTGGCCGCAACGTAGGCCCCTGGCTTTCGGCGTTCGCTTTCGGCACCAGCTACTTTTCGGCGGTAATCTTCGTTGGCTACGCAGGTCAGTTCGGCTGGAAGTACGGCTTGGCGGCGTTTTGGATTGGTATCGGCAATGCCCTTCTTGGCTCGCTGTTGGCGTGGTGGGTGCTCGGTCCGCGTACACGCGAGATCACGCAGCGCCTGAAGGCCACCACTATGCCCGAGTTTTTCGGCAAGCGTTACCAGTCGAAGGGGCTGCGCATCGCTTCGGCGGCCATCATTTTCGTGTTCCTGATTCCCTATACCGCCAGTGTCTACAACGGCCTTTCCCGTTTGTTTGGTATGGCGTTTGGCTTGCCCTACGAATGGTGCGTAGTAGGTATGGCAGTTGTTACCTGCATTTATGTAGTGCTTGGCGGTTACATGGCCACGGTATTGAACGACTTTATCCAGGGCATCGTGATGCTGGTGGGCATCGTTGCGGTAATTGCGGTGGTGCTTGCGGGCCAGGGTGGTTTTTCCGAAGCTATCATTTCTCTTTCGCAGATCCCTGCCGAGGGCACCGATATGCAGGGCGCATTTGTTTCGATGTTCGGCCCCGACCTGTTTAACCTTATTGGCGTTATCGTCCTTACCTCGCTGGGTACCTGGGGCTTGCCTCAAATGGTTTCGAAGTTCTATGCCATCAAAACCGGTCCCGCTATCAAGCAGGGCGCCATCATCTCTACCGTATTCGCCTTTGTGGTTGCAGGCGGCAGTTACTTCCTGGGCGGATTCGGTCGTCTATTCGGCGACCAGATCGCCTTCGCCCCCAACGGTACGCCCATTTACGACTCCATTATTCCCACCATGCTCTCCGGGCTGCCCGATATTCTGCTTGGCATCGTGGTAGTGCTTGTTTTGTCGGCTTCCATGTCTACGCTTTCTTCGTTGGTGCTCACCTCTTCCTCCACGTTGACCCTCGACCTTCTTAAGCGCAACGTCATCAAGGACATGCCCGAGAAGAGCCAGATTACATGGATGCGCGGTCTTATCGTGGTGTTCGTGGTTATTTCGGCGGCTATTGCGCTGGTGCAGTACACCTCCACCATTACGTTTATTGCCCAGCTGATGAGTATTTCTTGGGGTGCCCTCGCTGGTGCGTTCCTTGGTCCGCTGATCTGGGGTTTGTACAGCTCGCACATCTCGAAAGGCGCGGTATGGGCAAGCTTCTTTGTGGGCGTGGGCCTTACCGTGTCCAACATGTTCATCGGATTCATTGCCTCGCCCATTAACTGCGGCGCGTTGGCCATGATCCTTTCGTTGGTAGTTGTTCCGCTGGTGAGCTTGGTTACGCCTTCGGTCCCGTTCCAGGTGAAAATGCCGACTGGCGAAGGCGCTATCGACCGCGAAATCGAGCGCGAGTTGCGCGAAGAGGCGGCCGCTGCCCGTTCGTAGGTGCTGGGTAGTTGGCTTAACAAAAAAGGGCTCGGGATCTCCGAGCCTTTTTTTGCGTGAAACAAAGATGTTTGCGTCAAAGTCACAAAAGGAATATCGGCGTGTCTGAGACAGGGTTGCTTTTGACCTCACGCCGTTATCCCATAAAGTTGCGGAACCATTGGGCTATCTGTTCGGGGCTATGCTCATAGCCGCCCTTCACCCACCAGGCTATTTCTTGGCAGAATGCGGCAACCAGAAGCTCGGTTGCCAATTCGGCGGGGATGTTGGGCTGCTTGGGCATTTCGCGGGTGAACAGCTCGGCCAGGCGCTGTTTGAAGTAGGCGGTGAAGTGCGGTTCGCCTTCGCCCAACAACTTTCCGCAAATGCCGTGGTGCGTGTCGCGCAAATGGTACAGCAAATGCGCCAGCATGCCGGCAAGGTCCTTCGTTTCCAGGGTGGCGTGCGTTATGCAGTGCTCGTCTACTCCCTCGAAGATGTGCGTGAACATTTCCACGCACATCTGGTTCAACAGCTCGTCTTTGGTTTCGAAGTGGGCATAGAAGGTGCTGCGGCCGATGTCGGCGCGCTTGATGACCTGCGCCACGGTAACCTCGCTGTAGTGCTGCTCGGCCATTAGTTCTTCGAAAGCGGTGTAAATTGCCTGACGGGTTTTTCGCTGTCTGCGATCCATGGTATGCCTTCCTGAGCCCTGAGCCCTGAGCCCTGAGCCATCTCCAACAAGTTAACCGCCGCACACTTTTCGGGAAATGTTCGATAACGTGCAGCGGCGCGGTTTTGTGTCTGTCTTTCCTGAACACGGTGAATTATACCGAACTAGTAGTTTGGTAATGTACTTTATGTTCGTGGAAGGCGAGGCATGATAGAAAAGCTTGAGGCGGCTCTGGAATGGGGCGGCACCACCAAGGAAATTGTTCTGCTGATCATCGGTGTGTTGGCGGTTATTGCCAGCTTGCTGGGATTCAACCCCTTGCCGTTCGATTCGGCGTGGATAGCTATTGTGCTGTGCGGCGTGCCCATTCTGTGCGAGGCGGCAATTGGGCTCATCACGGAATTCGATATCAAAGCCGACGTTCTGGTTTCGCTGGCGCTAATTGCCTCGGTTGCCATAGGCGAATACTTCGCTGCAGGTGAAGTTGCGGTAATCATGCAGCTGGGCGCCCTGCTGGAAGACCTTACCGTGGCAAAGGCGCGCAGCGGCATCGAGCGGCTGGTTTCCATCACGCCGCGTACGGCACGCGTGGTGCGCGGCGGCAGCGAAGAGGTTCTGCCCGCGGAAAGGGTGCAGGTAAATGACGTGGTACGTGTGCTTCCGGGCGAAACGGTGCCAGTGGACGGCGTTATCGTTTCAGGCAGCACCTCCATCGATCAATCGGTTATGACGGGTGAATCGCTTCCAGTAGATAAGCAGCCGGGCGATGAGGCGCAGTCGGGCACGGTGAACCAATTCGGTGCCTTCGAGATGCGTGCCACCAAGGTAGGCGAAGATAGCTCCATTTCCCGCATGGTGCGCCTGGTGGAATCTGCCGATGCGGGTAAAGCGAAAATCGTGCGTTTGGCCGATAGGTGGGCAACCTGGATTGTGGTTATCGCGCTAACCTCGGCAATCATAACCTGGGCTGTTACCGGCGAAATCATCCGTGCCGTTACCATTTTGGTGGTGTTCTGCCCCTGTGCGCTGGTGCTGGCAACGCCCACAGCCATCATGGCGGCTATCGGCAATGTGACCAAGCGTGGCATCTTGGTGCGTGAGGGCGATGCGCTGGAACGTTTGGCGAAAGTCCATTGCGTCATGCTCGACAAAACGGGCACGCTTACCGAAGGCGTTTTGCGCGTAGTCGCCGTTGAAGATGCGCGCACCGGAAAAGCGGTACGGGGCGAAGGCGATGGGGGAACGGCCGCGCTCTGCGCGGAAAACGAAGCGCATGTGCTGTTTGCCCAGATAGCCGCCATCGAGGCGAAAAGCGAGCATCCTTTGGGCCAAGCGGTGGCTGCGGGATATGCGAAACGGTTTGACACGTTGCCCGCTGAAGCGGAGAACTTCAAGATGCAGCCAGGGTTAGGCGTAGAGGGCGATGTACAGGGTGCTCACATCGCGGTAGGCAATGCGCGCATGATGCGCAGCCTGGGCGTGTTGGAATTCGATGAAGATGCTGCACGGTCCTATTCCGATAAGGGGTGCACCGTTTCGTTCATTGCGGTAGACGGCGTGTATCGCGGCATTGCGGCGCTGGCCGATACGGTGCGTGAAACGGCCGCACAAACGGTGGAAGCGCTGCGCAAGCAGGATGTGAGCACCATCATGGAAACGGGCGACGACGCGCGTGCCGCTTCCGCTATTGCGCGCATCACGGGCGTGGACGAGGTGCGCGCCGAATGCACGCCGGAAGATAAGCTTTCCGCCATCGTGGAAATGGAAAAGCGCGGTGAAAACGTATGCATGGTGGGTGACGGGGTGAACGATGCTCCTTCACTGAAACGCGCCTACGTGGGCGTTGCCATGGGCGGCGTGGGCAGCGACATTGCCGTGGACGCTGCCGACATTGTGCTGGTGAGCGATGAAGTGGAATCGTTGCCGCACGCTATGGCCCTCTCGAAGCGCATGATGACCACCATTAAGTTGAACCTCACATTTTCCCTTACGCTCAATTTCGTTGCCATCATCTTGGCTATCACGGGCATCATGGGCCCGGTAGTGGGCGCGCTGGTACACAACTGTGGCTCGGTGCTGGTAATTGCCAACTCGGCATTGCTGCTAAATTGGAAGATGAAGGGTTAGGCAAGGAGGCGCTGCTTCTAGTTCGTAGTGTCACGATTGCGCTAAAAAGTGCGTTTTGCGCCGCGGCGGGCAGGCGCTGCCGTTATCCTGATTCGTTGAGGATGGATGCGGGGCGCGCATGCGCACCCGCCCGATCAGGCAAGGAGTGCGCACATGAAGCCGATGAGCATCAGGGATATTGTGGGACCCATTATGGTGGGGCCTTCCTCTTCGCACACGGCGGGCGCGTTGCGTATTGCCAGCATGGTGCGCAACCTGCTCGACGGCGAGCCTGAGGAAGTGACGTTTACCCTCTTTGGCTCGTTTGCCCACACTTATCACGGGCACGGCACTGACCGCGCGTTGGTTGCGGGCATGCTGGGGCTGCACACCGACGATCTGCGTGTACGTAACTCTTTCGATTTGGCGAAGGAACAGGGGCTGGAGTTTTCATTCGAGCCCGATACCGTCACCAAAACCGCGCACCCCAATACCGTCGAGGCCCATGTGATCGACTGCTACGGCAACGAAGTGGTGGCGCGTGGCGTATCCATTGGCGGCGGTGCAGCGGAGCTTACGCGCATCGACGGCATCGACGTGCATATCACGGGCGAATTCAACAGCATGATCGTTCGTCAGCAGGACCTGCCGGGAACGTTGGCTCATATAGCCAGCACCCTGGGTGATGCGGGCATCAACATCGGCACTTCGCAGCTTCATCGTACGCGTCAGGGTGGGGAAGCGTTTACCGTTATGGACGTGGACGATCCTGTCCCCGAAGAAGTGATTGACCGCATTCTGGAGTTCCCCGCCATTCGCTCGGTTCGCTTTATTCCTGCCGATGGCCTGCATCGCAACCCTGGCGAGGTGTCGTCTGATATCGACCCGGAACTCGCTTTGCAGGAATTCCAGAAACTCGATTTTGCCACGGCAGCTCAGCTCCTTGCCTTCTGCGAAGAAAACGGCGTTTCCTTGAGCTATGCCGCCGAAGCGCGTGAACGTGCGCTGTTGGCGAGCCGAGGGGTAGCAGGGTCCGCCATCACCTCGTATCTTCAGCGCGCGCTGGATGTGATGCGCGCTTCGGCGACGGCCCCCGTGGAAGCCCCGCGCTCTTCTATGGGTGGGCTGATTGGTGGGGAAGCCGCCAAGCTTCGCGAGTTGGAGGATCTGGGTGCAGGCGTCAACGGGTCGCTTCTTGCCTTGGCGACGCGCAATGCCGTTGCCGTTTTGGAGACGAATGCCACCATGGGCGTTATCGTTGCAGCGCCGACCGCTGGTTCGGCGGGCGTGATCCCTGCCGTGCTGCTTTCCCTGCAGGAGGTGCATGGCTTTAGCGATACGCAGCTGATGGACGCGCTGAAGAACGCGGCTGTTGTTGGCTCGATCATCGCGCGCAACGCTACGGTGGCAGGTGCCGAAGGGGGCTGCCAGGCAGAAATCGGGTCTGCGGCAGCCATGGCTGCCAGCGCTGCCGTTGAGCTTTTGGGCGGCACGCCGCGCATGTGCCTCACTGCTGCCGGCTATGCGCTTGCCAACATGCTGGGCCTGGTGTGCGATCCCATCGGCGGATTGGTGGAAGCTCCCTGCCAAAAGCGCAATGCCAGCGCTGCGGTGAATGCGCTTTCCGCTGCTCAGATGGCTCTTGCGGGTATCGAGGGCCTTATTCCGTTCGATGAGGTGGTAGACGCCATGTTGAAGGTGGGTCGAAGCCTTCCTTACGAGCTGCGCGAAACTGCATTGGGCGGAATGGCGGCCTGTCCCTCTTGTGCCAAATTTTGCCGTTAACGGTTCTCGAAATTGAGAGATTTGCCGTTTACCGAGAGACTCAATCCGACTGCTTCCGCTAATCGACCGTTCACACGCGATCCTCATCAGCATCGTTGTCATCAAATGAAGCGCAAGCGAAAGGGGCTCGAATGGGACTTCTCGATGGAAAAGTGGCTATCATCACTGGCGGCGGCAAGGGTATTGGCTTTGGCATTGCCAGCGCTTTTGCTGAAGAAGGCGCGAATCTGTGCATCACGGGCCGCAATGAGCAGCGCCTGATCGACGCCGAGGCAAAGCTCAAGGAGCAGTACGGTGCAGACGTTATGCATGTTGCCGCTGAAGGCTCCGACGAAGAAGCGGTAAAGAGTGTTATCGCTCAAACCATCGCCCATTTCGGCAAGCTTGACACCGTGGTAAACAATGCTCAGGCATCTAAGTCGGGCGTTATGCTGGTCGACCATAGCAAGGAAGATTTCGACCTGGCAATCAACTCTGGTCTGTATGCTGCGTTCTTCTACATGAAGCATGCTTTCCCCGAGCTTAAGAAGACCAAGGGTTCTGTTGTTAACCTTTCCTCCGGCGCCGGTCTGTTCGGCAAGCCCGGCCAGTCCAGCTACGCTGCTGCAAAGGAGGGCATTCGCGGCATGACACGCGTTGCGGCTACCGAATGGGGCCCCGACGGCGTACGCGCGAACGTTATTTGCCCGCTTGCTATGACCGAGCAGTTGGCGGCTTGGAAGAAAGAGTACCCCGACACCTTTGCTGCAACCATCAAGGGCATCCCGCTGGGCCGTTTCGGTGATCCTAAGACCGACATCGCCCCCGTTGCTGTGTTCCTGGCGAGCGACATGGCATCCTACGTTTCTGGTGAGACCATTACGATTCAGGGCGGATCTGGTTTGCGCCCGTAGTTTTGCGGGGAAGGCGCCGTTCTTCGGAGCGGCGCTTTTTTTGTGCCCTGTTGGCTTTGCTCGTCGAGCCGCCCTTCGAGCCCGGCGTGCGGCCGTGCGAAGCCGGCGTGCGGTCGAGCCTCGTGAGCTGCCAGGCGAATCCCAGCGATCGAACTTGCCGTGCGCGTCGAGCCGCCTCGCAAACATGGCGTGCAGCCGTGCCTTGCGCGTCGAGCCGCCTTGCGAATTCGCCTTGCGCGTCGAGCCGCCTTGCGAGCTAGCCCCGCGAATCCGTTGTGCGCGTCGAGCTGCCTCGCGAATCCCGGTGAGCGGCCGTGCCTTGCGAGCCGCTCTTGCGGATCCCGGCGAGCGAACCCGCCTTGCGCGTCGAGCCGCTTCGCGAAGCCGCCTTGCGAGCTGCCCCCCCCAACGTTCGACGGCGGCAAGATTTCGCCGTGGTGCGCTCCACGGAGGCCGGCGCCATGGCAACGTACGCCCGCGATGCGCTCTCGGCAGTTCGGCGACGGCGGGATGCTCGCGAAATGCGTTCCCAGGCGCCTGGCTGTGGCAAGTTTTCGCCGTGGTGCGTTCCCGGGTGGCCATTCGTGGCAATTTTCTCGCTTCATGCATCCCCGAAGGGGCCCCGGACGGGAAAAGCGCCCCTCCCTGGCAACATATCGCCGCTATGCATCCAAAATGAGCTGGCTTTGGCAAGATATGCGCGCCATGTATCCGAAAAGCGCCGCAAATCGCCTTTCGGGAATGCATAGCGCGAAGATCTTGCCAGGGAGGGCCCCTTTTCGCTGCACTGACCCCTCGAATCACGCACGGCGCGCGAATCTTGCCAGGGCCCCCACTGCACGGGCCCCCGAATCTTGCCAGGGAGTCCCCACTGCACAGACTCCTCAAATCATGCATCGTACGCAGATCTTGCCATCCTCTGGCGATCTTTGCCTTTCGGTGGCGAGGTGCCCTCCCCTGAAGGATGGGAATTCCGTTTCCTCTGCTTTGGTGGCGCGAGGTCGAGCGTCCTTGCCCGGCGAACAATCCCCCCGTGCCGTTTGGGATACGGAATCCTCGAACTTCTTGGTCTGCGGCATCCTTGTCTAGCGGGGAAGTCGCCTGTGCCGTCCCTGTCCAGTGCGGGTTACCCAGCAGCCGCCTTTTCTGCTGGGTGGCGCGCATCCGCCTCCCCCGCTTCGGCGGCTTGAGACAGGGCATAAGAAAAAGGGGACCCGTATGGATCCCCCTTTAGCTGGTTAGGTGCGAGCCAGCTAGCTCTAGCGGCACGAGCCAATCAGCTTTAACGGTGCGAGTCAGTCAGCTCTAGCGACACGAGCCAATCAGCTTTAACGGTGCAGGCCGATTGACTCTGACGGTGCGAGCAGGCTAGCTCTAGCGGCACGGCCGACCTGCTGGTTGGCTATGAGCTGACTAGTTCTGGCCAGGCTCAACGACCAGGGTGTCTTCGTATGCTGCACCGTAGGTGTCAAGCAGGGTCTTCTCGTAGTCTGCGTGGAAGAAGTTTTCAGCGCCGAGGCTCTTCAGATCCTCGTTGATCCAGTTCAGCAGGCTCTCGTTGCCCTTGGAAACAGCAGGAGCGATGGTGTCGGTGTCGCCCAGCTGCTCAATGCCGACAACATATTCGGGGCCAGCCTGGTTGGCGAAGGCGATAACCTCGGTGTTGTCGTTTGCCCAAACAGCATCGGGGTTGTTCTCGAATGCGGTCTTAGCCGCAGCGTAGGTGTCGTACTTCTCGAGCTTGAGGTCCTTGTTGTGCTCGGTGAGGTAAGTCTCGGCGGTGGTGCCAGAGATTACGATGACCGTGCGGTCACCAATCTGGTCAAGGTCGGTAACAACCTTGTCCTTGTGGGAAACAACGCCCAGAGCAACATTCATGTAAGGTTCGGCGAAGTCGACTGCTTCAGCGCGCTCGGGGGTGACGGTGAAGTTTGCCAGGATAACGTCGACCTTGCCGGTCTGCAGATACTCAACGCGGTTGGCTGCCTCGGTGGATACCAGCTCAACGTCTACGCCGAGGTCCTGGCCAAGACGGTTTGCCAGCTCGATGTCGTAGCCCTGGTAGGTGCCGTTTTCATCGACATAGCCGAAGGGGCTCTTGTCGCTGAATACGCCGATGGTGATCTTGCCGCTGTCTTTGATCTGGTCAAGAGTGCGGTAGTTTGCGCTCGAGGAATTGTTGTTGCCGGAGCAGCCCGTGAGCAAGGCTCCCGCAAGAGCCAAGGCTGCAACAAGCACAGCAACAAGTTTCCAGGTGCGTTTCGTCTGGGTCATGTCTTTCTCCTTACTTCTGCCCTCTTTGGCGTGCGAGGGTTTCTTTGATTGATGGAAGTAAACCGCTTAAATCCTACAAAGTCAATAAGGATTGGGGGAATTAGTCATTTTGCTTTTGTGAATGGCTGGTTATTGCGGAGCTGGGGGGAGGGGTATGGCTGTATTGCGGGCGTTGCGATTTGTTGCAATTCGTTGAGAAAGCCGTATTGCGAAAACGAAAAGGGCTCCATTGCTGGGGCCCTGAAGGTGCGATGGAATTTGAAAGGGGCTTCGTTCTGGTCGTGCGGCCGGCTTCACGCGACCTCGCTGGCCTCCCCCTGTGACGGGACTCACCCGGCGACCGCGGCGGCTTCGGCTCAACCGGCTCCGCTGCCCCCCCCTCTGTGACGGGCTTCACCAAGGCTGCGCTAGATTCCCGACCGCACCGGATTCCCAGCCGCGCTAGCCGTATAAGCCTTCTGGCCGAAGTTCCCTGTTAGGCCTCGTGCTGACGGACGGCGTCGAACTCGAAAGTATGCAGGAACTTCTGTGCGCGTTCGGTTTTAGGATGCTCGAAGAAGCGCTCGGGGATATCTTGCTCCACGATTTCGCCTCCGTCGAAGAACAGAACCCGGTCGGCAACGGCACGGGCGAACTGCATTTCGTGGGTAACGATAAGCATCGTTTTACCCTCCTGCGCCAAGCCCAAGATAACGTCCAGTACCTCGCGTACCATTTCGGGGTCGAGGGCGGCGGTAACTTCGTCGAGCAGCAGCACTTCGGGCTCCATTGCCAACGCGCGGGCAATGGCAACGCGCTGCTTCTGACCGCCAGAAAGCTCGCGCGGATAGCTCTTTTCCTTGTCGGTAAGGCCAACGCGCTTCAGGAGGGCGCGCGCTGCTTCTTCAGCCTGCGCCTTAGGGATCTTCTTCACCTTGGTGGGCGCCAACGTAATGTTGTCGAGCACTGTCATATGGGGGAACAGATCGTAGCTCTGGAACACCATGCCAACTTTCTGGCGAAGTTCGGTGAGGTCCTTCTCGGAGCTGGTTACTTCCTTGCCGTCAACCTTGATGGTGCCGCCTTGAATGGGCTCAAGAGCATTGATGCAGCGCAGGAAGGTAGACTTGCCGCATCCCGAGGGGCCGATAACCACAATTACCTCGCCGCGCTTAACGGAAAGGCTGATATCTTCAAGCACCACGTTGTCGCCGTAGGCTTTCTTAAGATGCTCAATGGAGAGCAGGGCGGTATCGCTCATTGCTTAGTTCCATTTCTTCTCGAGGTGGTTTGCCAGCATGCTGATGGGCCAGCAAATTACGAAGTACAGCAACATGATGGTGCCGTAAATGCCGAATACGGCGTTGGGGGAGGTCATGCGGTTTGCCTCGATGATCTGTTGGCCAACCTTCATCATCTCGATAACGCCGATCATCAGCAGCAAGCTGGTGGTTTTGATCATGCGGGTAATGAGGTTGATGGAGGAAGGGATAAGGCGGCGGATGGCCTGCGGGATAATAACCTGACGGTAAATCTGCGCTTTGTTCAGGCCCAGCGCTGCGGCGCTTTCGTATTGCTGCTTCGGGATGCTGGTAAGGGCGCCACGAACCAGGTCGCCCATTTCGCCGGTGCCCCAGAACACGAATACGATGATGGAGGAAAGCTCCGCCGAAATATTCAAGCCCATAACGCGCGTGGCGCCGAAGAACACGATGTAGAGCAGCACCAGCTGCGGCATAATGCGCACGATTTCGAGGTACAAACGGGAAATAACCTTGGCAACGGGGTTCTTCCACGTCATGAAGATGCCGAACAGCATGCCTAGAATGATGCTGAGCACGACAGAGATTGCGCTGATCTGCACCGCAACCCAAAGGCCTTGCAGAAGGCGGGCGGCGTTTGAGCCCATGAACAGTACATCAAGCCCCAAAGCTTCCATGACGCAACCTCCTTTCAATGTACGTACCAGCAACGGAAACCGGCACCAGAATAATGAGGTAGAACGCTACGAGCATTACCAGGCATTCGGTGGTTTTGTAGTAAAGGCCCATCAGGTCTTTCGTGACGAACATGAGGTCCATCAGGCTGATTGCGGAAAACACGCTGGTTTCCTTCAGCAGGAAGATCACGTTGGCCACAAACGAAGGGAAGCTCAGCGAAACTGCCTGCGGAAGCACTACGTAGCGCATGGACTGCAGTTTCGAAAGGCCCAAGCTGATAGCGCTTTCGCGCTGGATGGGCTCCACGTTTTCCAGGCCAGCACGGAACGATTCTGCCATATAGGCGCCACCGTGCAATGCGAGGCCAACCATGCCGCACACTTCTGGGGTGATGGAAAAGCCCATACGAGGCAGACCGAAATAGAAGAAGAACAGCTGAATAAGCAATGGCGTGTTGCGGAACAGCTCGATGTATACGCGACAAAGCTGGCGAAGCACAGGGATGCGGAAGTGCACGATCATGGCCACAATGAGGCCGATGATGACGGATCCGGCGATGCCGATCCATCCAATGCTCAGCGTCAGCCACGCCGCATCCTCGTACAGAGGAAGGTATTGCGCCATGGCGTCGAAGTTCAACGCGGGGTCCTTTCTACATTGCAAAACCTATCAGTTTGATAGGATTAAGGGGGATTGTAGAACGATGGCAATGCAAGTCAAGCGTTTTCGGGGGCAAGACAGCATGCCTTGGCAAAAAGCCAACAGCTTTACATATTACTGGTTTAAGCATCTATTGTGGCACTAAGCGTGCTCGAATCTCGTATTCGGCGAAGTGGCGGCGGTTTGCGCTTTGGTGGGGTGCTAGACTTCGGTGATAAAAGTGCAGCAAGGAATCGCGATTTGCCCAATTCGCTATTCGATGCGAGACCTGTCGGGGAATTGGCGCTGTGCCGTTTATGGAGTTTTGCCCTTTAGCTTGGGCCCCTGTTGGAGCCATGAACTTGGTCATGGCTTGGTTTGCTTCTTGTGCCAAGGCTCCTCTTTCGGCGTAGCGGTCGGGCGGCATTCGGTCCGTTCGCCCGAGTGGTGTCGTGGATCCGCCTTGGTGCCTGCACTGGGGCAGGGCGTAAGGCTGTTGCGATTTTGAGCCTATCGCCGGGAATGGAAAGGAAGCATGTTTTGAGCGAGCCAGAAAAGCGGGAGGTTCCCTTTAAGGAAGTGGCGCGAAAATTCGTCAGCTACTACAAACCATTCACGTTTTTGTTCGTTGCCGACTTGGTATGTGCAACGCTGCTTGCTGCTATTGACTTGGCATTCCCTCAGATCCTCAACTTCTTCGTGCGCGATTTCTTCGTCAATGCTCGCGATGCCATTATGGGTGTATTGCCGTGGGTGGCTGCTGGGCTGGTGGCAATGTATGTGGTGCGCAGCTTGTGCCAGTACTTCATCTCTTGCTGGGGCCACATTATGGGCGCACGCATGGAGGCGCGGATGCGCATGGATTTGTTCCAGCAGTATCAGCGTTTGAGCTTTTCGTACTACGACCGCAACAACACCGGCGAAATGATGTCGAAGCTGGTTACCGACCTGTTCGATATTTCGGAAGTGGCCCACCATGGTCCCGAGAACCTCTTTATCGCAACCTTGAAAATCGTTGGCTCATTCACGCTGCTGATGTTCATCAATGTCCCGCTTACGCTGGTGATGCTGGCAGTAACGGCAATCATGGCCACGTACGCGTTTGTTCAGAATTACCGCAAGCGCATAATCTTCCGTCAGAATCGCGTGCGCATGGCGGGTTTGAACGCGCGTTTGCAGGATTCGCTGGGTGGCATTCGCGTGGTGAAGGGTTTTGGCAACGAGCATATCGAGATCGACAAGTTCGGCCACGCCAATGAGGAGTTCATTGAAACGAAGGAGCTTTCGTATCGCTTCATGGGCCAATTCCAAATGGCATCGAGCTTCTTCACGGGCGCGTTGTACACGGCGACTATTGTGGGCGGCGGCCTGTTCGTTGCGCAGGGCATCCTCGATCCTGCCGATATGGTTATGTACGCGCTGTACATTGGCATCTTTATTGCTCCCGTGGAGCTGCTTATCAACTTCACCGAAACGTTCCAGAAGGGATATGCGGGCTTTCGCCGTTTCGTCGAAACGCTTGCCGAACGTCCAGGGGTGGAAAGCAGATCGAATGCCATTGATCTTGGTGCCGTGGTTGGCGAAGGGGGCGCTCCGAGCATCAGCTATTCGGACGTTCATTTCTCGTATGTTGACGGCAAGGAAGTGTTGCGTGGCTTGGACCTTGAGGTGCCTGCGGGGTCCACGGTGGCGTTGGTCGGTCCTTCGGGCGGCGGAAAGACAACCACGTGCTCGTTGCTGCCGCGCTTTTATGATGTGTCGTCTGGTTCCGTGAAAATCGACGGTGTTGATGTGCGCGATGCCACGTTGGAGTCGCTTCGTGCGCAGGTGGGCATCGTGCAGCAGGACGTGTATCTGTTCGAGGGCACCATTCGCGAGAATATTCTGTATGGCGATCCGTCCGCTTCCCAGGAGCGGGTTGAATGGGCCGCGCGTCAGGCAAATATCCACGAGTTTATTGCTGGCTTGGAAGATGGCTACGACACGCTTGTGGGCGAGCGCGGCACCCGCCTTTCGGGTGGTCAGAAGCAACGCATCGCCATTGCGCGTGTGTTCCTGCGCGATCCTCATATCTTGGTGTTGGACGAAGCAACTAGCGCTCTGGACAACGAAAGCGAAGAGCGCGTTCAAGCATCGCTCGAGCGGTTGAGCGAAAACCGCACCACCTTGGTAATTGCGCATCGCCTTTCCACCATTCGCAACGCCGATTTCATCGCTGTGGTAGACGAGGGGCGCGTGGTCGAAGTGGGCTCGCATGAAGAGCTGCGGGCTCAAGGCGGCATCTACGATCGCTATTACCGTATGCAATTCGCAGGCAAGCGCGAAGCCGAGTAGCTTTTTGCTTCGGTTGGGCGGCGTTCGGTCGGACCGCCCAACTGTGAGGCTGTGAATCCACCTCAACACCTGCGCTGAAATGGGACTGCACGTTTGCCGGGCGGGTTGAAACATGCCCTGTGATTGTTTGCGGCAATTGTTGACGTGGCAGGGCAATCCGGGTGTACCCTGTGCTTGTTAGATAAGGCAAACTTTCAGGGAAAGGCCCAGGATGATCAGAACTGTGGTTGATATCGATGGCATGATGTGCGGCATGTGCGAATCGCACGTCAACGATGCCGTGCGTAACAACTTCAAAGTTAAGAAGGTGTCCTCCTCGCATGGTAAGGGACGCACCGTAATCGAATCGGAGGCTCCTCTTGACGAAGGCGAGCTCCGTCGCGTGATCGACGCGACTGGCTACGAGGTGCAGCAAATAACTTCCGAAGAAGTTCAGAAGAAGGGCTTGTTCGGCGGATTGTTTGGGAAATAGTTCGAACAAGCATGGTGAGCCATTGTTGTTGCTGAGGTGGCAGCGTTTTGATGGCGAAGCTGCCCTAGCGAATGCGGCAAGGTTCGCAAAAGCATTCCCGCTGCGCAGCCTTCGGAATAATCCTATCGCACGCGATAGGGCTTGTTGCCCCAATAGAATTTCAGCAGGTGCTTCTTGGGCGTGCCGAGCGTTCCCACCAAATCGAGCGTAGCCACGGCGGCATCGTGCGCGGCGTTCGGGCGGCGCAGCGATTCGCCTCCGCTGAGCATGGTTTGAAGCTGGGCGGGGTTTTCATGGATCTGCTGCAGGCGCTCAACCAGCTCTTCTGCGGTTTCGGCGGTAACGGCAGCGCCAGCTTTAGTGACCGTATAGGTGTTGGCGCGCTCCTGGCCGTACGACTTGCCCACCAAAACCAAGGGCAAGCGTGCGCACAGGCACTCGGTAGTTGCCAAACCGCCCGATTTTGCCACGATCATGTCGCTCGCTTCCATCAGCTGCGGAATGCGCTCGATGTAGTTGTAGACGGAAACATTTGCGATGTTCCGTTCATCGAAAAACCCTTTCAGCCCATTGGCGTACTCTTCGTCGGCGCCAGCCAGGAAAGCGAAGTGCATGTTGGGGAATTCGGAAAGAAGCGGAACAACCTTGTTCACGATTTCGCGAAATGGGATATAAGGCTGCGAGTGACGAGCACCTGCCATTACCATGACGATCATTTTGTCTTGCGGAAGGCCGAACTGCTTCAGCACTTCGGCTCGATCGATGGGGTCGGTGAAGCCCTTTCGCACCGGAATGCCCGTGACCTTGATATGGCTTTCGGGCACCTTGCGCGGCGCGAGTTCCTTCACCATGGTTTCATCGGCGGCGCAGAACAGGTCGCAGTCAAGGTGCGGCCATAGGCCTTCCGCGCCGTAGTCGGTAGGGATGCAGGTTACGGGGAAGGTTTGCCCGGTAACCATTTTTGCGGCAACCGATGCGTTGGCAGCAACGATATGTGTTGCCAGGATGGCGATGGGCTTGCGCTTTCGGACTATTTTGGTGAAGGGCGCGAACATGAATGGCGACCACGCCGAACCGCCGCCCCACAGCAGGCGCCCCGTAAAGGTGCGATGCCAGGTGATGTCGTAGAGCCAGTTGAAAGAAACGGTGACATTGGCGGTTTTGTCGCCATCGAATTTTATGTAGCCGTAGTCAAGGATGTCCAACACAGCGATTTCGGTGTTTTTCGGCAGGGCGGGGTGCTTGCCGCAAAGATCTTCAAGAGCCTGGGCAGTTGCCTGCGCAGCGCTGCGATGACCCGAGCCAACAGAGGCGTACGTGATGATGACCAAGGGACGATTCGACGTTTCGTCGCATGTGGCGGTGATCATCGCGCCTCCTTTCAGCTGTGATTTTGCGCTCTGCGGCAAACCCGAAAGGGGTATGCGCTCTTGTTCTGTTCGGTGCGAGACAGTATGCGCCAAATATCGAGGTCTTGTTTCGCTTAGTCTATCTAACCAGAAATAAGGCACAAACGGGAGCAACGTTGTTGCAAAAACCGCGGTAAGAGCGTAAGCGGGTGGCTAATCTGCGGGAGTGGGCATTTTGGCTCTTGCGGAAAAAATGATCGTTGCGTATACTTCTATGGCGCTTGTTTTTAGCGTCGGGAGTGCCAACGTGGCTCAGTTGGTAGAGCAACGCATTCGTAATGCGTGGGTCGCCGGTTCGAGTCCGGCCGTTGGCTCCATCGAATTTGCAGGTCAGTCGCTTATGCGGCTGGCCTTTTTCTTTTCTCGATCCAAATGACCAGCTCGGAAAAGTGGAAATATAGGCGGGAGGGGCAGGTGCCGTTTTCCCGCTCAACAAACAGGGCCTAGCTTGTGTTGAAATTCGCAAGCTAGGCCGCGTCCTATGGCTAAATGAGAAAACGGCACCTGTCCTGCACTACCTTCTTCGCGGCAGTGCTTTTGAAGGCTTGCGTTTCTTGCTGCTCCCTTTGCTAGATTTTGATACTGTTGGGAAGAATCAAATTAATCATGCTTGGTTTAGCATTATTTAAGTAACGGTAGCGGCTGCGCTTGTGCGGCCGCTCGTGAAGAAGGATGGCTTTCGTGGCAGAGGGTTCAGTGCGCACAAAACTTGCAACGGTTGCATTGGTTATCGTGGGTTTTGCCTTGGGTTTTGCAGAGTTCATCGTTATCGGTATCACGCCCGATATTGCCGAAGAATATGGCATCTCTCTTGCTTCTGCTGGTAATTTGGTGGGCTTCTTTGCTATTTCCTATGCGGTGTCAACGCCGATCATCGTGCTTTCTACTGGGCGTTTTCGCAGGTTTCCCCTGTTCGTGACGTTCCTTGCGGTGTTCAATGCAGGCAACCTCCTGGCCATTGCGGCTCCTACGTATGAAACGCTGTTGGTGGCCCGTGTGCTAACTGCGGTGGTTTCAGGTGTGCTGCTGTCCACGGTGATGACATTCATTAACGACATCGTTTCTCGCGAGCAGTCGGCACGCATTATCTCGTTTGTTTACGCGGGTTTTTCGGTTGCCAGTGTTTTGGGTACGCCTGTCGGCACGCTGCTTGCCGATGCGTTTGGCATTAAGTCGGCGTTTATGGCGGTAGAAGCCGTGGCGCTTATTGTTACTGTGCTGTTGTTGATTTCTGTGCCGCGCTCCGGTTCCACCGACGTTTCTTCTCGCGTGCGTGATCAGCTGGTGATTTTGAAGGATCGCCGCATCATATTGGTGCTCATCATGAAGGGATTCGGAATGGCGGCAACGTACGTGTTCTACGTGTACGTAACGCCGATTCTGGAAGACGGCGTGGGTCTTTCGGTGTGGATGGTAAGTATCGTGCTGTTCTTCTATGGAGCCGCAACCATCGTTTCCAATCTGGGCAGCGGCTCCATTGCTCAGCATTACGGCTTGGCGAAAATGCCCCTCATGTTCGCTTTGCAGGCACTCGTGCTTCTGCTGCTTGGCCCCAGCCTTGCTTCGGGTAATACCGCACTTGCCGTGATTAACGTGGTTCTTACGGGTGTGTTTATCTACCACATGAATGCTCCGCTGCAAACGTTCTTGTTACAAACTTCAGCCAAGGATTATCCGAAGGCGCTTACCCTTGCGTCTGCTGTTATGCCCACTTCTTCCGACTTGGGAATCGCTACGGGATCGTTTCTTGGCGGCGTGGTGGCTTCGGGCCCTGGCTTTGTGTGGGCGGGGCCGGTGGGTGCCCTGTTCGCAGTTGTTTCCGTTGTTGCCGCTGTGCTGATCTTGCAGCCGGAAAACCGCAAGCGCGAAACCGCATAGTAGAAAAAGTGCCGCGAAAAGAGCGCTACCCTGTACGCAGCAGCCGATTCAAGAGGTCTGCCGCGTGAAAAAATAGTGAACTGCGAAGGGCCACCCTGACGCTGTATTGAACGCCCCTGTTTCTTCGAAGTGGGAAACAGGGGCGTTCCCATTGGCATCGGGGCGGCCCTTTTTTATTTTGCGAATTGGTTGGACGAATCTGCGGTTCGCGAATTGCGCTCAGAGGGCGCTGCTAGTACAGGAAGCCGAGCTTCTTTGCTTCGTAAGTAAGCTCGTCGCGGAAATCGGGATGGGCGATGCTGATAAGGCGCTGTGCGCGGGTGGGGATGTCGGCCCAGCGCAGATCGACGACACCGTATTCGGTCGCAATAAAATGTATATCGTTACGCAGACTAGTTATGGCGCTGCCTGGCGCCAAGGTGGGCACGATCTTCGAAACAGGACCGTTCTTAGTGTGCGCCACGCTCGTTACGGCGATAAAGCCACGACCGCCCTTTGAGTTTTTCACGCCTCGTACGAAGTCGAACTGCCCACCGCTTGCAGAGTACTGACGTGCGCCGATGCTCTCAGCGCACACTTGCCCCGTAAGGTCGATGCTGACGGCGGTGTTCACTGAAACCAGGTTGTCGTTTTTGGCGATGAAGGCAGGATTGCAAACCATTTCGTAGGAGGAGTAATACATGCTGGGGTTTTCGTGAATGAAATCGTACAGGCGCTGTGTGCCAGTCGAATACCCTGCAACTGAAACGCCCGGCATGAAGTTCTTTCGCGAGTTGTCGATGACGCCTTTTTGCTGAAGTTCAACAAAAGCGTCCGAGAACATTTCGGTGAAGCACCCCAGGTGCTGTTTGCTTTCCAAGCCGGCGGCGATAGCGTTGATGATGCCGCCAATGCCCAGCTGAATGGTGTCGCCATCGTTTACGCGGTCGACGATGAACTCAGCAACCTTTGCTTCTTCAGGCGTAGGCGCGGGCACCTGGACATCTTCGAGCAGCTCTTCTTGCAGCACAAAGGCATCGATGGCGCTTACGTGGTAGTTGTGGGAGTCGCCGAACACACGGGGAAGACGTGGGTTGATCTGCGCAATGATGTGCTTTGCGCCGCGCAATGCGCCTTGCTCGAATCCCAGGGGTCCAATGTTGCAATTGCCTTGAGCGTCGGGCGGCGTCATTTGGACTACGGCGTAATCGAGCCCAACTTCTTCCAGCATGCGATTAGTGTCCGAGAAATGAACGGGAATGTGCGCAACGCACTTTGATCCGTTGGCAAAGCCGGTTCGTTCGTTGGGACCGGCGAAGTAGGTGTGGTAGCGGAACTGTTCGGGGGTTACATCGAGCCCCGCGAAGGTGATGTTGCCGTTCATCCAGTTGCCGTAGAGATCAATGCGGGTAAGGCCGCCCTTTGCAACCCTGTCGATAAGCGCATTGATGATGGTGGTGGGTACGTGAAGGCCGCCCGTGTAAATTTTCTGGTTGCCGGTTAGATGTTGCTCGAATACCTGGTTTACGGTTATTTTCTTGCGCTCGTATTCATCCTGCCAGTCCATGGTCCCTCCTGGTAGTTTCATTTTTTGCTTGGACGGAAAAGCCCAAGCCCCCTGAATATAAGAAAACGGCGGTCGCGCAATCCCCATTGCACGCCGCCGTTTAATTGTAGCGCTGTTTGCTCTGTTACATTTCGTCTGGTGAGAGCGGGAAATCTATGCCCGTCCAGATCTCGAAGGCGCGGGCGCCCTGGAAGAACAGCATTCCTTCGCCGTTGATGGTGGTGCAGCCAGCCTCTTTGCCCATTTTCAACAATGCGGTTTCTGCTGGCTGGTAAATAGCGTCTTGGATTACCAAGCCTGGGTGCAAGAACGATGCGTCGGGGATGGGAGACTGTCCTTCGAGCTTGCCCATGCCGATGGGGGTGGCGTTTGCCAGAAGGTCGGCGTCGGCCAGCTGCGCACGCAAGTCGTCCAAATCGTTTGCATCGTGACGGCTGATTTTGCAGCCGGTTTTCTCGGCAACAAGGGCAACTTCTTCAGCAACGCGGTCCCATGATTTGCCCGTGCTAGGGCTGAATACCACGATTTCGCCTACGCCGTCGAGTGCTGCCTGCGCGGCGATGGGGGTACCGGCGCCACCCATGCCCATCAGGACCATTTTCTTTCCTTTGGCATCGACGCCGTGCTCTTCGAATGACTTCATGAAGCCGTAGCCATCGGTGCTGTACCCGGTGAGAACGCCGTCTTCGTTGACGATGGTGTTGACGGCGCCTACCATCTCGGCAATAGGATCAAGCTTGTCCAGGAACGGGATAACCGCAATCTTGTTCGGCATGGTAAGGTTGCAGCCGCGCATATTCAGAAGGCGAATTGCGTCGGTTGCCTGCTTCATATCTTCGCCGGGAACGCGGAAGGCCATATAAGCGTAATTCAGGCCGGCGCGTTCGAATGCTCGGTTGTGAAGGTGGGGCGATTTGCTGTGTGCGACAGGGTCGCCGAACAGGCAAATAAGACGCGTTGCGCCATTGATGTCTTGCGTCATGGTGGCTTCTCTCTCCTCGAATAATGGGCGCCAGGGCAGCACTGCGGCGGGTTGCCGAAGATGAGCCGATGGCCGGGCTCGTTTTTCTGCTAAAAAACGTATCAATCCTTGCTTGGATTCTATCATTGCGCTTCTATATTGATGCATTCAAGCTATTGCGGATAACTATAGTCGTAAGGGTTTGCCGGCAAATAGCCTGATTACGGCATGGGGTGCAGGTTTTGCTTCCGATAATTTTTTTCGGCACTGCAAAGGCGTACGCTGCCTGACCTTACTCAGAGCCACAGAGGGGTGTGCTGCCCGGTGCCCCATTGCGGTCTGAGATAGGCCGTCGATGAACTTCGGTGGCAATCATCCGGCGCCTGGCCATGGCAACATATCGCCCTGATGCGTTCCCGAAGGGGCCTCGGACGGGAAAAGCACCGGTTCGTGGCAACATATCGCCTGCATGTATTCAAATACAGCTAGTTTTGGCAAGATATGCGCGCCATGCATCCGAAAAGACCCGCAGAGCGCCGTTGGGGAATACACCGCGCGAACATCTTGCCACCAAGGGGCGCTTTCGCCGTCCGAAGCCCCCAAATCATGCACGGCGCACGAATCTTGCCACCCCCTGATGGACTTGCCCCTGCGCAGGGGCTCCCGCCCGAGCAACCGCATCGCGGGATCGCCTTTCAACGGCTTGGCCCTTGCCCAGGGGTGCCTGCCCCCCCCTCGGAGCCGCAAAGGCGCACGCCGCTCGGCATTTCCCTGAAAGAAGGCGAAATGCGTGCCGCGCCCCGTTTCAACAAATGCTCGACGCGGTGCGCTGTCGGCTATCGAATCTGTGGCTGCTTTGAATATCAGAGCGTGCCTTTGCTGGAATAAAATGGAGAAGTGGGCCCACAGGGGCGTGTCTGTTGATTTTCGACTCCCGTTGTTTTAGAACTAATCACACAAAGAATTTTTGTTGCATAACAGAATCCGTTTGTTTCCAGTTTGTTATCGTTCGCCAAAGTGCGCATTTTGATGCGTAAACGGGGTGTACTATCTAATCTCGTAGTTGAAAGGAATATCCATGGAAGACCATAAGCTTTCCCTGTACGACAACATCGCAAAGGTCAATGCCGTCGATCCGGAACTGTACGAGCGTTACCCCGTAAAGCGCGGCTTGCGCAACAGCGATGGTTCTGGCGTAATCGCGGGCGTTACGAATATTTCTAACGTGCACGGTTATCTGATGAATGAAGGCGATAAGGTTCCCGACGAAGGCAAGCTCACCTTCCGTGGTTACAGCATCTACGATCTTGTTGGCGGCGACGCCACCAAGCGCCGCGGCTTTGAGGAAATCGTGTATCTGCTGCTTATGGGGGAACTTCCCACATCAAGCCAGCTCGATGTGCTTGTTGAAGCGCTTGATGCTCAGCGCAATTTGCCCGATGGCTTCACCGCTTCGAAGATCATGAGCACGCCTTCCCGTAATATCATGAATCTCTTGCAGCGTTCGGTGCTCATGCTGTATGCCGACGATCCAAAGGCGGAAGATCGCTCCTTCGAACACGAGATCAGCACGGCAATTTCGCTTATCTCTCGTTTGCCGCGCATCATGGTGCTGGCCCACTATGCCAAGCGTGCTGCGTTCTACAATGAGTCGATGATCATGCATCGCTTTATTCCGGGGCAGTCCACTTCTGAAACCATCCTTTCCATGCTGCGTCCCAACCGCGAGTTCACCCCTGAAGAAGCACGCATGCTCGACATCATGATGTCTCTGCACGCTGAGCATGGTGGCGGCAACAACTCCACCTTCACTTGTCGTGTTCTTTCCTCTGCCGACACCGATCCGTATGCTGCTTATGCGGCTGCTATCGGTTCTTTGAAGGGCAGCAAGCATGGTGGTGCAAACCATAAGGTTCTGGCCATGCAGAAGGAAATCAAGGAAAACGTTAAGAATTGGGAAGACGAAGACGAAGTAGCTTCTTATATTGCCAAAATCGTGAACAAACAGGCATACGATCATACTGGCTTGATCTACGGCATGGGTCATGCGGTATACACGCTTTCCGACCCGCGCGCAGTTATCTGCAAGGATTTTGCAACAAGGCTTGCCAAGGGTACCGAGTTTGAGGCGGAGCTGAATTTGCTCAAGCTTATCGAGCGCCTGAGCCCTGAAGTTATCCTGCAGGAAAAGGGCACCAAGAAGGATATGTGCGCAAACGTTGATATGTATTCTGGATTCGTGTACTCCATGATGGGTATTCCCCAGGACATGATCACTCCGCTGTTTGCCTGCTCTCGCATGGCTGGTTGGGCTGCCCACCGCTTCGAGGAACTGGTAAGCGGCAAGCGCATTATCCGCCCTGCATACAAAACGGGCGTGAAGGCTCGCGAATACAAGCCTATCGAAGAGCGCTAAGCGTTTCTTGCTGGTCGTATCTGCAAGCACAACAACAAAAAGGCCCCTCGGGGCCTTTTTGTTTGCCGCTTTTTCCTCGATGGCGGTCGGGAGCGTCCAATAATGGCAAAATGTTTGAATCTTGCCGTGCTTTGCTCGGGGTTTTCACCCGAAACAGCAAGGCGTTGTGCCTGCATGTTTTGCTTGGGCGCATTATCCGAGGTTTCGAACGGCGGGTTCGCATACTTGAGCCCTGCGATTGCCTGGGCAAAAAAGAAGGAGCCCCGAAGGACTCCTTCATGATCGCTTTGATGCGAAGCGCACGGCCGCTTTTGGCGCCGTGGGTGCGATGCGCCGCCTATCGCTCTTAGAGCTGAAGGCGCGCAAAGTATCCGTTGCTCAGCCCCAAGATCCGAGATGCGATACGCCTATGCAGCTTCTTTGCTACCGAACACGCGCGTCGCAATAACGATAATGATGGCAACAGCGATGCCGCCGATAAGCGAAGGCCAAGGCGAACCGGTGAAGCCGGCAACCAGATATCCAAACAAGCAGATGATGGCAACCAGAGAAGCGTAGGGCAGCTGGGTAGCCACGTGGCGCAGGTGGTTACATTCCGCACCAGCAGAAGAAAGGATAGTGGTGTCGGAAATGGGCGAGATGTGGTCGCCATATACTGCGCCAGCAAGCGTTGCGCCGATGGTGACCAGGAACAGCGGGTCGCTTTCGGGGAACACGCCCAAAACGATGGGCAGGATCAAGGCGGCGGTGCCCCAGGAAGTGCCCATAGCGAATCCGATGAAGCCGGAAACCACGAAGATGACGGCAGGCAAGAACGAAAGCTCAAAGCCCATAGTGGTAAGGAAGTTGGAAACGAATTCGCCCGTACCCAACATGTAGCGGCATGCGCCGCCCAAGCTCCATGCCAAAACAAGGATCATGATAGCGCCCACCATAGAGCGAACGCCTTCGGAAGCGCCTTCAGTGAAGCCAACCAGGGTGGTGAGCTTGCGGGGCAAGAACATGCATGCAGCAACCACCAATGCCACGGCGGCACCGATGCACAATCCGCCGATGGGATTTTCACCAACGGCGGTTGCGAAGTCTACGCCCTCAAAGAAGCCGCCAACATACAGCATGCCCGTGATGGAGAACACGATAAGCACCACGATAGGGATAACCAGGTCGAATACCTTGCCATTTGGGGAAACGTCCAGACCCTTGAACTGCTCGACCGCTTTCGTGGCGCCCTCCAAGTCGGACTGCTCGGTGATAACGGTTTCGACGGCTTCGGGATTGTTGGGGACACCTGCCTTGGATACCGTTTCCAGAGCGGAGGCATGGGGAGGAATGGGGCTGTAGGTATGAGCGTCGCAGTCGCGCTGAGCCTTGCCCATGCTAAAGAAGTCTTTGCCGAAACCGCACATAGCAAACACGAACACGATGGTGACCAGCGCGTAGAGGTTGTACGGAATGGAAGCAACGAACGTGTTGAAGCCGTTTTCGCCCATGTAGCCGCCCATGGCAACCGCCCACGAGGAAACAGGGGCAATGATGCATACCGGTGCTGCGGTGGAGTCGATGATCCACGCCAGCTTTTCGTGGCTGATGCGGAACTTGTCGGTTACGGGGCGCATGACGGCGCCAACGGTGAGGCAGTTGAAGTAGTCGTCAACGAATACCACGATGCCCAAAAGGGCCGTCATGACGGTTGCCATGCGTGCGCTCTTGATGTGCTTCGCAGCCCATTCAGCGTATGCGCGTGAACCGCCAGCAATGGCGATGATGACGACTAATGCGCCCAATAACGCTAAGAACAAGATAAGCGCCGCGTTTGATGAGATTTGCTCCGCCATAACCTGGGGGATGAGCGTAAACGCGGTGATGAGCTGGTCGAAACCGACGCCTTCAAGGCAAAACTCGTAAATGATCAGGCCTGAGAACACGCCAACCAGCAGGGAGGAATACACCTCCTTGGTAATAAGGGCAAGGCCCAGCGCCAGAAGCGGCGGCAGGATGGACCAAGCACCGGTGGAAAGAAGCTCAAAGCCTTCCATGTACAGTCTCCTTACTGCAAATAGGGCGCAGGCGATGCTGCGCTGGGAAGGCGGCGGCTAGCGAAGTCGCGCATGATGCATTTCCAGCGCAGCCTTGCATGCGCTTTTTCAACTGTGCCGATTATAGGCTAGCTTCGTTGCCGCGGTGTTGCATTTATGAGTGAAGGAAGGCGTAACGGGTGGGCGGCGTGTTAAGGCAGGCGGTTACTGGAAGTACTTTCCTGCGTTTGCTCCCACAACAATAAGATCCACACCTCGGAGGAGCGCGAACAGCGCAATGAATAGCGCGAGCATTTCGGGCATAGAGAAGAACATGAATCCGATAACGATAGAAATGACGCCCGAGAACAGCATCCAGCCCCAAAGGGGGAGGCCCGCACGCTTAACCATGAAGGTGGTCACAACTTCATATATGCCGAAAATCAGAACGAACGCGCCGATAACCCAAGGCAGGACTGCCGCAAAGGCGAAGGGGTGAATCACGAACATGGCGCCAATGAGCACGTCAAGGATGCCATAGGCAAGAATCCACCCAGAAAAGCCCAGAAGCTCGTGGTCGCGAATGAACGTTGCGATATTGACTACGCCAGAAACCACAAAGGCGGCGCCAACGATAAAGGCGATGGATGCAAGGGTGAGACCTGGGAAGAATGCGCATACCAAGCCAAAGATGATAAACAGTATGCCGGCAACAATAAGCTGCCAGTTCCGTTCGGTTTTCGTGCTCATGATAGCTCCCTCTATGTTGTCGTTGTTTTCATTGTAATGCGCTTTGCTGCAGGTGAGGGTGCATGTAAGGGAAATGAAACAACACGAGCATGAGTGGGGTTTGGTGCATCTGTTGCTCTTGGCTGGCGCCCCCGCCGTTTTTTGCCACCGGCCCTGAGCCGCTCCGAGGCGAAGCTATCCCTTAAGCAGAAACGAAGGGAAGGGGGATGTCGTGATCTTCTGCGGGGATGGGAGCAACCTTCTGCTCGGCAAAGGCGACGCCAACAACATGGCACGCGTCGGTGAGTTGGCAAAGGTAGCGATCGTAGTTGCCCGCTCCGTATCCTAGGCGGTTGCCATTTGCATCGAACCCTACAGCGGGAACCACGATGAAGGCAAGCTCGTTGGCGGCAAGGTAGGGCATGGGGGTAAGCTCAGGGCTGCTGTGATGGTATTCCTTTAGCGGGTCGTTCAGGAACGGCACGCTGTTGCTGCGGAATGCCTCGGCGCTTACCGAGCGCATTTCCATGGTTTGCTGGGTGATATGCAAGGCGTTGGGGTCCGACCCTGGTTCGCGGATCCCACGTCCAGGGGCATCGGGAATGCCATGGGCATCGGGCATCATGCAGGGGAAGGCAACGTTGCAGCCTCGCAGGTAGGCATGGTCGATGAAGCTGCTTAGGTCAACTTCCCATGGGAATGCGGAGTATACGCCGACAACGGGTTTTCCTTGGGGCATTTCGGCTATCAGGACGTCAAGGCATCGACTCAGCTCTGCGCAGATCTGTTTGCTCTTGCTCGCGCGCGCTTCGGGCGCAAGGGCTGAGCGCGCCTTCTTTGCCTGGGCCCTGAGGCGGCTGCGGATTTCCGCGGGGGTTTCGCTGTTGGGCGTGGAAGTATGTTTGCTGTTGGTGTTCATATCGCGCATTGTACGCCTGGTGGACACGATAGAGAAAACGTGTTGGCGAATGAACTCCTGGTGAGTGCGATGGGGGAAGCGTGCTGGCGAAAGCCGCAAAGGAAAGGCGGCGGTTGAGGCCCCCCCCGAATGAAGCTTGCGTTCGCTAGTGCTCAAGGCGCTCGGTAAGCGCGGCGGAGCAGAGTCCAGCGCGTGATTGCGTGTCTGACTTGCGGTAGATGGAAGTCAGATGCTTCTGCAATGCGCGAAGGGATATTCCCATGTCGTCGGCAATGCACTGGAGCGTTTCTTCGCTCGAGCATACTGCGGAAAGAACGTCGCGCTCGCGTGGGGTAAGGCTGTAACGCTCCGAAAAGGCTGCAAGATGAGCATCGGGAGCGCCTTTATCGGCGGGAGCTTTGGCTTTCGGCTCTTCTTGGGGCTTGGTGGTTTGCGCCTGTGCGGCAATGAGTTCCGCCAGTTTCAGGGCTTTGTTCTCGGCCTTATACCGTGCTGTGCGACGCATGTTTTCCAGTGCGTGGGCAACGAGGAGGGTGGCTATGGCTAGTGCAATGGTTATCGATGAGATAAGCAGGATGTCGCCCGATGAAATCAATGTCATGGAAGGTATTGCCACAAGTGCAGCGCAGGCGTTGTTGGCGGCGCGTCCCATGCCTGCCCAAAGTGATGGATTGGCGCAGCGCATGGCGATGCGCAAGAACGACGAGGTGAAGAAGACCACGAAAAAGCCTGACGAAAGGTAAAAAATTATCAAACCTAGAAGAACTTCGGAGCCGGTCTGGATGGCAAGGGCGGAAACCAGGGAAAGCATGGCAACGCACAGCATGGTGACCGTGGAATAGCGATGCCTAGTGAGGTCGAAGATGAAGCCAGTTGCGATGCCGCTGACGGCAAGAAGCAAGCGGGGCCAGGCTGAAAGGTCGAACGTGCCTTGCGCATTTGCCAGGGTAACCACGTTGTCGAGCGTGCTGAAAACGCAGGCAATTAGGGATACGCAGGCTAGCAGCAGAATTGCTTCCTTAAGGGCGTCGCGTTCATCGGTGGTTCGCTGGTCTTCTTTGGGGAGGGTGCTTTCGGCGGGGGTTACTTGCAGCACGTTGCGGCGAGCTGCAAGTGCGAAGCCAAGCACGATGATAGAGGCTCCGATAATCGCGGCTTCGACAATGCTGTTTGGTGCCAAAGAATGAAGCAGGAATTGAGCTAACAAGCCTGCGGCATACGAGGCGCCCACCAGGCGGGAAAGATAACTGCTGGCATAGTGGGTTTGGGCAACGGAAAAATAGGTGGCGTTTCCCAGCATACCCAAGATCAAGAACAACAAACATCCCAGCGATAGCAAGGCGCTGGCACTTTGGGTTAGCTGGGTTGCGATAAGGAGTAGCGCTGAAATGGTTCCCAACACGCCGGCAAGAATGCTTCGATGCTTTGCGACTGCCATTCGATTTACCAGAGAATAGCCCACAAGCCCTATGGCACTTGTGGCGAGGATGGACGCCTGCGCGCCAACTACCGAATCGGGGCCAGCGAGTTCGCCATAAGCGATGTCAAAGTGATATTCGCTGCCCAAGAACACGAAAATGAACAATGCCATAGCGGCAAATGCGAAAAGATGTGCTTTGGGCTTCGACTCCATGGCGTCCTTCCGAAGGGCAAAAGACGTGCTTTGACATGCGCCTTCGGCATGCTCTCCTCTTTGTTTTTCCTGTTGGTTCATTATTGCGCAACAAAGGCGCGCTTGCAGCTCGGTTTCTTCTTATGGAAACAAAAACCGCTCCTATGGGCTGTGCGCGAGGGGGCTGAACTAACACGCGGGTTCTCCCCGTATTGAGCGTGCGCTATGGTCTGTACGCGCAGGAGCCGGTTGCGAAGATCTGGCTTGGAGGGCGCTACTGCTCTTGCTGCCTTCTTCGGCCGTGAGCCCAGCGGATGCATCAGCCCTTGCCTCTTTGGTCGCGAGTCCAACAGTCGCTACTGTCTTTGTCGCTTGCTTTGGGCGCGAGTTCGGTGGTCCTGTTCGTCGTTAAAACGGATGCCCTCTTTGCTTGTGCTGGCGCACGTTTAGCAACCATGCTTGCCGTTAAGGCGGATACCCTGCTTGCTTGTGGCGGCGAACAGCAATAAAGCGGCCTCGGGGAGATTTCTCCGAGGCCGCTTTCATGGATAGGGTGTTGGAGCTTTATGCTCCCAAGGCTACTGTCGTAGGCTTCTCGCGAGACATGGCGCTCGCGCCAAATTAACCGATTCCCAGTACCTGCATAACCAAGCAGATGGCGGAAAGAATGCCCACCACCACGATGGTGAAACATAGGATTATGCGGGTGAATTTGCCCACTGCGTATTTGCCCATAACGTGCTTGTCGGTGCAGATGATTGCCATGAACACCAACAGTACAGGCAGAATAACGCCGTTTACGAACTGTGCGGTGAGCATGATTCCCATCAAGTCAATGTTGGGAACAAGGATAACCACCGCTGAAACGACGATGACAAACGTGAAGATGCCCTTGAACAGGGGCGCTTCCTTCCAAGTGAACGAAACGCCTGCCTCCCAGCCGAATGCCTCGCAGATTACGAAGGCGGTGGTAAGGGGCAGAACGCAGGCGGCCAGCAAACTTGCGGCTACCAGGCCGATGGCAAACAGTGCTTTAGCGTATTGGCCTGCGAAGGGCTCGAGTGCCGCCGCGGCAGCTTCGGCGCTCTCTACTTCGATGCCCTGGGGGAACAATACGGTACCGGTGGTTACGATGATGAACCACGCCACTATACAGCCCACTACGGCGCCGGTTATTGCGTCGATGCGTTGATAGGGAAGATCGCGTACCCGCACGCCTTTTTCAACCACGTTGCTCTGGGCGAAGAACATCATCCAGGGGGCGATGGTGGTGCCGACCATCGCAACAGTAAGCGAAAGGAAGCTCAAATCCGAACTTGCCGCTGGTACCAGGGTGTGCTGGAAGGTTTCATTCCAATCAGGTTGTGCCAAGAATGCCGCAACGATGTAGGTGGCGAATACGCACGAAAGCACCAGGAAGATATTCTGCACGCGTTTGTAACTGCCTCCCACGATGAGGCCCCAAACGGCTGCCGCGGCAACGGGGACCGATATCCAGCGCGGCACACCGAACATTTCCATGCCCGAAGCCACGCCTGCGAATTCTGAAAAGGTGGTGGCGACGTTGCCGATGAGCAGCGCCAACATAGCGAGCGCCGTGAGGCGGATGCCGAAGCTTTCACGGATCAGCGCCGAAAATCCCTTGCCGGTAACAGCGCCCATGCGCGTTGCCGTGGTTTGCACCACGATAAGCAAAATGCACATGACGGGAATGATCCACAGCGTCATGTAACCGAACTTCGCGCCTACGGTGGAATAGGTTGAAATGCCGCCGGCGTCGTTGCCCGCCATGGCGGTTACGATACCAGGGCCCATAGCGGCAAGCACCAGGAATGCTTTCGAGTGCTGCTTCTTGCCGTCGTTGTCGCCACCCTGATCAGGAACTTGCGGGGAAGCCTTGGCTGCCAGGGCGGTGTCCTGCGCTGTACTTTCCTTAAGTGTCATGTAAAAGCCTCGATCCTAGTTGTGTCCGAACATGCGGAGGACAAAGAAGGTATAGGGAATCATCAGTACGATAAACACAGCAAGTGTGATGGCGAACTGCCCCCATGCCCAGCGTGTGCGGCCTTCCTCCACGTTGTCTTCGATGACCTCCATTGCGTCGTCGACGGTGACGATGCCCAGCATCTGTCCGTTCTCGTCGACGACGGGCATGGCCATCAGGTCGTACTTGGAGATATCGGCTGCAACTTCATCTTCGGGTTCTTCGGGCAGCGAAGTGATAAGCTCATCGAACATGATGTCGGAAAGCGGAGTATTGTCTTTTGCGAGTACCAAGGTGCGGAGCGAAAGCACGCCCACAAGCTTATCGTATTCATCTAGCACGTACACGTAGTTCACCGTGGGGTGGTCTTCGTCCAAGCCACGAAGAACTTCAGTGGTTTCCTGCACGGTGTCGGAGGTGTGCATTGCCACAAACTGTGTGGTCATCAGGCCGCCAGCGGTGTCTTCCTTGTATCCCAGCAGCTTGCGGATCTCTGCGGCGTTGTCGACGCCCATCAGGCGGAGCAGCGTTTCGGCTTTCTCGTAGGGCAAGTCGCCCACGATGTCGGCGGCGTCGTCAGGGTCCATGTCGCGCAGCAGGCGGGATGCGCGCTTTTCGTCCAGGCCCTCGATGATGTCGGCCTGGAATTCGTCTTCCATTTCCGAAATGGCGTCGCCGGCTTGCGCGTCATCTAAGTGCTGAAACACATTGGCGCGCTGCTTCGGATCGAGTTGCTCCAAGATGTCTGCCACGTCGGCAGGGTGCAGTTCTTCCAGGCGCGTGTGGCTGACGGAGAGCTGCACCTTGGAAAGGTCGCGGTCGAGCAGTTCCATGTAGTTCCATGCAATGATACGCTCGTCGATGCTTTTGCCGAACGTTTTGGCGATGCCGCAGGCGGCTTTTTCCACCCACGGAGCCAAGCCACGCAGAATGCCGCGAACGCCCACTTCTGCACCAAGAAGGCGCAATTGCGTTCCGGAAACGGAGAGCTTCAGGTCGTTTACGCGCACGACCTTCATGCCCTGCGTGTCTACGATCTGCCTATCGAGCAGGTCGCGTGCGAGGAGCACTTCGGCGGGCTGGAGGTAGCTGAAGCGGATGGCGGTGCGGTCGACTTTCAGGCGAATGCCCTCGTCTTCGTCGAAGCTGTCGACGTATTTACGCCAAGAGATCATAAAAGGCGTTTTGCCGGGGCCTAGAAATGCCAGGCTGGTGATGCGGGGGAACACTTCGCCAGTTTGGATGGCCAGGTCGGATACGGAACCGATCTTTTCGCCATTTGCATCAACGACGGGTTCGCCGAGCATTTGAGATAGATAGAGCATGCAATTCTCCCTTGGGATTGCCGCCGCGTGTCAGCGTTGTTGTGCGGGCAGTTGAGCTGCGCAGCGCACAGCAATACCGACAGGCGCAATCCGTTCATGTCGCAGTCGTCCCTCGACCACTACATGACGGGCGTGAAATGCAGAGGCCGAAGGCTAATTACTGTGAGGTTTCGATTTTCGAACCTTCAAGTAATGTCCTTTCCTAAATGTGTAAATGGCAGCGCAAGGCAAGAGCGCCCTAAACGCAGCAGACTTGATTTTACGCGAATGCGGTGCGCAGGGGGCGCGGTAGAGGTGAAAAGAAAGTAAAAAACGGGTTTTATCTGCAAAGGGCAGTTAACAATTGCACAGAACGTGTTTTTGCAGGGGCTTAGGGTGTTGGTTCGCGCTGGCGGCTTGTGCGCAGGGGGTACAAGGAGAACGGCTCGTGCCTGCGGATTGTCCGTGGTGAGCCGGCGGATGTTGCGCAGGGGTAAGGTGCGCCGACACCAGCAAACCGCCGCCCGTAATGCCGACGGCTTGTGCGCACAAGGGGATGAGGGCGTCGGTTTGCGTCGGCGGATGCTGCGCCGGAAGCAAGCGGATTGCGCGCGGAGGGCCGGCGAGTTGCCTGAGGGGGCAGCGGACGACGTGGAGAGTGCCAGCGGATGTTGCGCCGCGCGATGACGGATGCTGTGCAGGGGGCCGATGGATGGTGGCACGCAGAGCGGTCGACGGATGTTACGCGGGAAGCAAGCGGATGGCGCGCGGAGGACCGGCGAGTTGCCAACAGAAGGTGCGCAGGGACTATATTTGGCTTGCTAGAGTTATAGCCCATTTCGGCAAAAGGGCTATTCACCAGGTGAAACGGGTTTGTAGTCCATAATTCCTTCATATTTAAAGAAAAGTGTTGACGAACACAGGGCAAACGAGGATACTAATTTTCGTTGCGAAACGCGCCGTTACCTCAGCTGGATAGAGGGACTGACTACGAATCAGTACGTCGGGGGTTCGAATCCCTCACGGCGCACCATCGAAACTGTAAACCACCGAGGGTTTCCCTCGGTGGTTTTTTTGTTTTTGTGGGCTCATTTTGTTCCGTGGGTGCTATTTGGGTGCTAATCGTTGCTCATTGAACCCCCTCCGTTCCCTGAGCATTGCGTCTGATTTAGGGGCCGTAGGACAAAAAGTGCGTCTGATTTAGGGTTCTAATGGGCAAGAATCGCGTTGTATGCGTTCTCTTTTCGCTGAATGCATGCAGATAGCCGCCTCCCTGGTAAAACTCGTTCGAAATGCATGGATTTCGGCTTAACGATGGCAAGATTCTTGCTCTATGTATGTGTTTCTGGATGCAATCACGGAATTTGGAATGCATAGAGCAAGAATCTTGCCAGCAAAGGCTCTATTTCGCGTCGGGAGTCTCGAAATCATGCATGTTGCACGTTTCTTGCCATGGGGGATTTATTTCCAACGTTCGTGCACGGTATGTGCCGCTGCGATCTCCCCCGAGCATCGGGTGGAGCATCAGCCGAAGGTGAGCATGAACGTTGGGCGAAACGTGGACATCAGGCGAACATGAGCGCCGGGCAAACATGGGCACCGGGCGAAGCATGAGCGCCAGGCGAGCATAGACATCAGGCCAAGCATGAGCGACGAGCGGGTATGAGCACCAGGTGAAACCAAGGACGCCAGGCAAGCATGGGTACCGGATGGGCATTGGTGCCAGTCGAAACGGAGTACCGGTTAAGTATGGGTGCCAGGTACGCATGGGCGACGGGTGAAACGTGGGCACCGGACGAACATGCGCACCGGGTAAGCATGAGTGCCAGCCGAAACGCGAGTGCCATGCGAAACGCTGGTTGGCGTTGGGTTCGCCTTTGGATAAGCTCCTTTCCAGATGGCTTGTTCGGCGCTATAAGTTCGGGTTGTTGCGGGGGGGGGTATCCAAACCGCCCCTTTGAAATTGCTGCCGTAAATAGGAAAGCGAACCGTCATGCCTCTCGTTGTTCAGGGGGCAGGGGTGGTTTAAAGGTTGACGTCGAGTGCGCTCGGCGTTTCCCCGATTCCATTACTTTTTGCGACTGCTTTCGCATCTATTTAAGGTTCGATCGATAAGATTCCCCCATGGTGCTTTTCATCGGACATTCAAGTGCAATCAGGTTGCTTCGCTCACTCGAGGATTTTGAAGGTATTCGGGCTACGCGGGCTATGCCGTCTCCCAAAGATGTTCCAGCGTTACCGAAATCGTTCGGAGAGAGTTCGCCCCTTGCAGCGCTGCCTCGTCCGTTGGAGGTCGTCGTCTTATCGGGAAAAACAAGGAGCCAATCCAAGCAGTTTCACAACAATATTTGGAAACTTCCCGATAGGGCACCTTGCTTCCTTTCCTTTGAAAGCGGGGTTTATTTAAGCAATCCTGAATTCTGTTTTGTGCAGCTTGCGCGGTCGTGCAGCATCATTGACCTAATCAAATTAGGATTTGAGCTATGCGGAACTTATCGAATAGACCCTGCAAGCCCCATTGGATTTCGACCCGCTCAACCCCTTTCGAGCACGGAGGCTATCGATCGCTTCATAGGAAAAATGCACGGTAAAGTTCCTCAGAAAGCAAAAGCAGCCGTGCGTTATGTACGCGACGGTTCGGCATCGCCGATGGAAACATGTTTGGCGCTCTTGCTGGGCTTGCCCGCTCGCTACGGTGGTTACGGGCTGGGTGTGCCGGAGATGAATGCTAAGGTGCCCATTCACGCAAAATATGGCAAGCGAACCACATATCGCGAATACCATTGCGATTTATATTGGTCCGAACAGAACGTTGCCATCGAATACAATAGCCGTGAGTTCCATGTGAACGAACTTGCCGTAGAGCGGGACGCGTCACGCATCAACAATCTCAAAGCAGCGGGGGTTGAGACCCTCGCTGTTACTCGAGCGCATGTCGCCGACCACGGCAAGTTCGATGCCATTGCTCATTCCGCAGCAAGCCTTATGGGAAAGCGCATCAGGATCGCCTATGCCGACATCGATGAGCGTCGAATGAGCTTGCGCAAGCAGCTTTTCTCTAGAGACCCTTGGTGCTGAGTCGCCTTGTTTTCTGTTTCGGGTTGCGAGGATCGACGTCCTTGCGGGAACCGTTTTGGTGGCAGGTTGATTTGAGCGCTGCTTCGGGGTGCCAAGAACGATGGTCTCGTGGGTATCGCCTTGGTGTTGGGCGATTTGGCTGTTGCTCCAGGACCTTCCTTTAGGCTGGTGCTACGTCTGCCCATTGCTTCGTCGTGTCCATAAGGTTGTTTTGGCTGATGTGGCAATATTCGCGTGCTATGCATCCTCTTTTCGCCGATTGCGCGAAAAGAGGCGCCTCCCTGGCAACGTTCGCGCGAAATGCATTCTTTTCGAGCTGAGGATGGCAAGATCTTCGTCCCATGTATCTGTTTCGGGATGCAATCGGGCGATTTCGGATACATAGCGCGCGAACGTTGCCAGGGAGGCGGCATTTTTGCGTCGAGGGCCTCGGAATCATGCATAGGGCGCGAATCTTGCCGGGGCGTTTTCGTGTCGAGGGGCCCGGAATCATACATGGTGCGCGAATCTTGCCAGCGCTCGGCGCTGCGTGGGCCTCTTCGCTCCAGTGGGCAGAATAAGGGCCCGTGCCGTGCGGGAAGAGGGCATGTGTATGCAGACTGCCCATGCTCTGCGTCAGCCTCCCTCGATATGAAGAAAGCGCCCGAGGGCGCTTTCTTCATATGCTATGCAATTTGTGGCGTCAGGCGACGCCAGGCTGACTTCTTGCGGCTCATTGCAGCAAGAAGTCAGCAGAAAGGGGCCAAGGGACCAGTTTCGAGGCGCCTCGGCGAAAAGTCGGTCGAGGGCCACTCCCTTTTGGCGGCGTGATCGTTTGGCGGAAGGCCGCCTGCCTGATCGTTTAGCGGAAGACCGCCGGCGCGATCATGGAAGAACTACTCGATCTTGCCGTAGCGCTCTTCGGTGATCTGGTCGAGCGTCTTGCCCTGGGTCTTGGGGCACCAGATAACGCCCACAACCAGGGAAATAAGAAGAACGACGCACATGATAACAGCTGCGGGGAAGAAGCCGGCAGGATTCGTGGAGATGTCGCCCATGATGGCGCCAACGCCTACGAGCGACCAAATGCCCAAAGCACCACGAACCAAGAAGAACATGATGCCCTGTGCGCCGCCGCGGTACTGCGTGGGGAACAGCTCGGTGCCCCACAGAGCGTAGAAGCACTGGGCGGAGAAACCAGCGGAAATACCCCACAGGATTACGTATACCCAAAGAACCCAACCCATGGATTCGGTGTCACCGCTCTGGATGGCAAGGCCGAATACGGCAATAGCAATCCAGGACAGCAGCGCCAGCAGCGCAGAGGCGCCGAACAGTACGCGGTGAGAGATAACGTCGCCGAAGCGGCTGAAGATTGCCAGCGAGCAGACCGCAACCAGTACCCACTGAACTACGCCCAGGAGGCTCTGGCCGGTTGCATCGATATTGCCGGCAGCAGCGTAGAGATACGGCATGAACTGACCGTTGGTACCTGCAGCCAGGTTCCAGGTCAGGTACACGGCAACCAGGAAGATGATGGTCTTCACGTTCACGGGGTTCTTCAGAGCGGTTGCCATCATCTTGCCGAAGGACTGCTTCTCGGTGGCAGAAGCGTTCTTTTCAGCCCAGTCGGCAGATTCCTGCAGCTGACGCTGAAGATTCCAAGCGATAAGGGCAACGATGAACAGAACCAGGAACAGCAGGCGGGTTGCCAGCATGCCGTCAAACGGGCCATAGGTGCCTGCGGGGAGCAGGGTGGTGCCATCGGACTCGAAGCCGGGGATGATGAAGCTCATAACCAGCGAAAGGATGAAGATGATGGCAGGACCGCAGCTCCATGCGAACTGGCTGATGCCGATGTTGGAAGCGCGCTTCGTGGAGGTAGACGTCTCGGAGATATAGCTCCAGGAAGCGGGAACGCCAGCGCCTACGGAAAGGCCAGAGAGCACAACGCCTACTACGACCATGGGCAGGTTCACGGCAACCATGGCGATGAACACGCCGGCAGCGTAAACCAGCAGATTGTACTTATAAATAGTGGTACGGCCGAACTTGTCGGTCAGGAAGCCGCCGATCAGTGCGCCAACCGCAGCGCCGAAGGCGTTTGCGCCGATAGCGCCCAGGATTGCGGTCCAGGCGGAGCCGAAGTTGAATGCAGCGGCCCAAGCAGTAAGGGCAAGGCTGCTGGCTACGATGCAGCCAGAGTCAAGGAAGTTGGTCAGGGAAACCGCCATGGTTCCCTTGCGTTCTTGGGAAAGCGCCAATGCTTTACCTTTCTAGTCGAGGTGGAATGCGCAAGGCAGGTCTACGGAAACGGGCGAATTGTCCGCATTCGTTTCCATGACGCTTGCCATGAAATCCCACCATTTCTTGCAAATATCGGTCTTGGCGGACTCGGCATAGCGTTCGGGGTCGTCAAGCTCGATATATCCGAAGAGGATGTTGGTTTCCTCGTCGATGAAAATGGAGTAGTTGTGCCCACCGTATTCGTGGAGCATGTCGGCCATTTCGGGCCACAATTCGTTGTGACGCTTCTCGTACTCTTCGGCAAAGCCCGGATAGAGCTTCATCTTGAAGCCTGAGATGGTGCGCCCATCGGCAGTTTTGCGGATAGTCATCGAAGTGCCGCCTTAGTCCAGGAACTCATCATTGACGGTGAGGCCGAAATCGATGCCGATCTGGCGCAGGCCCTCGTCGGAAATGGTGTTCAGGAATTCGTCGGAGCCACCATTCATCTGGCGAGCGCGGCGATATACATCGGCAGCCTTTTCGATGGTGTGCATCAAACCGAAGGTGGTGTCGAAGTCGGGGCCGGAAACGAACAGGCCGTGCTGGGCCCAAACGGCAGCCTCGTACTTCTTCATAAGCTCGGAGGTTGCCTTCGCAATCTCAGCGCCGCCGGGAACCATCCAGGGTACAACGCCAACGCCAGAGGGAAATACCACGATGCATTCAGTCATTGCCTTCCACAGGGCACGCGTGAAGTAGCGTGCATCAAGCGGGCATACGAACGTCATGGCAATAACGTTGATGGGATGGGCGTGGTAAATTACGCGGCATTCGTTGTTGGTTGCCTCCATGCGCACGGCATGGTTCATGAAATGCGTGGGGAACTCGGAAGTGGGCTTACCGCCATCGGTCAGGCCCCATACGATGCGCCAGGAATCGCCGGCGTCATTGATTTCGACGATGCCGATGTTGTGGGAAGGGTCGCTCATGACGTTGCGCATATAGCGGCCAGAGCCGGTGGTAAGGAAGAACGCGCCGCGCAGGCTATCTGCCTGTACACCCATGTTCACCCACTCGCCGGGAGTTTCGTTGAAGAAGGGGCGAGCCTGCTCTACTTCCTCTTCCTTCATGCGGTAGGTAAGGTTGCCGCCATTGCGCTCGTGCCAGCCCTGCTGCCAACCGTCGTCGCACAGACGGCAGAAGCCGCGCACGAAGGCCAGCTGCTCGACGGCAACGCCAGAAACTGCGCCGCGAGCTGCGGAAACGCCGCTTTTAAGCGTATCCATAGCACTGTCGATAATATCCATCATTGTCCTTTCGTTCTGAAGTACCGAATGATCGGTTTCGGAAAAGCCGCTCGGGCAAGTGGCCTTTTCGAAGCGCATTCGGCGCATGTTTGCGGAGTTGAAACTCGGCGCCAGATGTTTTCGGCATGGAGCTTTTCGGCGCCGGATGCCCCGGCGAGGGCCTTCCGGTACCCGATGCGCCCTCTGCCATGGCTCCCTCGGCGCCGGGTGTTCCCGGCCATGACTTCTGGGCGCAGAAAGCGCCCCTCGGGAAGAGGGGCGCTGAAAAATGCGCAGGGGCTTACTGGCGCTTGGAGAGCACCTCGTCTTCGTAAGCCTTAACCTCGTCCCACAGCTGGTCTTCGGCAACTACGCCCTGACGTGCGCAGTACTCGTCCCAAACCGCGGTCCAAGGCATGGTCTTGAACTGCTCGGTAACGATCATCTTCTCGGAGAACTGGTAGGTATCCTGCAGCTCCTTCAGGCGATCCCATGGCTGCAGCAGCTCAAACAGCAGGCACTTTTCCATGGCACGCATGCCGGTAGCCCAAGCGCCGATGCGGTTGATGGAGGCGTCGAAGAAGTCCATGCCGATAAGGACCTTGTCCATACCCTCGGGGCAGCGAACAACCTCAGCAGCGATGTCCTTGATGGAATCCTCGAACAGGACAACGTGGTCGGAGTCCCAATGCATGGAGCGGGTAACGTGCAGCGGCACGTAGGGGAAGAACTGCAGCAGGCTGGGCAGCTTGTCGGAAATGCTTTCCATGGGGTTGAAGTGACCCGCATCGATGAGCACTACATGGTTGCCGCCCTTCTTGGCAGCGTAGGATACGTAGAACTCCTGGTTGCCAGTGGTGAAGCCTTCAACACCGATGCCGAATACCTTCTGCTCAACCGCATCGATAACATGCGGGGTTTCGAAGGAATAGATTTCATCGAGGGAATCCTTCAGGCGTGCGCGCAGGCCATAAGCGTCGGCGGCGTAGTCCTTCAGGCCGTCGGGAATCCAGAAGTTGTTCAGGACCATATCGTCCATTTCCTCGCCGATGCGCTCTGCGATCTGGCGGCACGCGATGCAGTGACGGATCCAGAAATCACGCACGTCCTTTTCGGGGCTGGAAACGGTAAGGCCTTCCTTTACCAGCGGGTGGCTGAACAGGGTGGGATTGAAGTCGATGCCGAAGCCGTTCTTCTTTGCCCAGGTTACCCAAGGCTCGAAGTGCTTGTACTCAAGCTTGTCGCGGTCAACCCAGGGGTTTTCCTCGGTGAAGATAGCATAGCTTGCGTGCAGGTTGATGCGCTTTTTGCCGGGGATCAGGCTTGCTGCCTTCTCGAAGTCGGCCATGAGCTGTTCGGGGGTGGCAGCGCGGCCAGGGTAGTTGCCCGTGGTCATGATGCCACCGGAAGCTGCATTATCGTCGCCCTGGTCGAAGCCGACTACGTCGTCGCCTTGCCAGCAGTGCATGGAGATGGCCTTGTTTGCCAGGGTCTCGATCACTGCCTCGGTGTCGATGCCCTGCTTGGCGTACGCTTCGCGTGCCAATTCGTACATAGTGGTCATGAATGCTCCTTATCTGTACCTAAAAGGTTGGTTACTGTTATTCAAAGCGCTTCACGTCGAATGACGTTGCGATAGCATCGCGGACGCTTTGGAGGTCGGGGAATGCGCCGTCGGCGATCATCTGTACGGCAAGGTTGCCCAAGCTCGTTCCCTCAACTGGACCGGCGAACACGGGAATGCCGCACGCGCGCGTGGTGAGTTCGTTCAGATATGCGTCTTGGCAGCCGCCTCCAACGATGTTGATGGAAGTGTAGGTGCGTCCGGTAAGTGATGCCATTTCCGCAATGGATTCCGCATAGCAGGAGGAAAGGCTTACATATACGCAGCGCATAAGCTGGCCGACGGTTTGGGGCACGTCCTGCCCGGTTTCGAAGCAGGCGCGGCGAATCTCGTCGATCATGGAATCGGGTGCCAGGAAGCGGTCGTCGTTCACGTTCACGTGGGCTTCGAAGTCGCCTGCCTCTTTTGCGTGGGCAATGAGGTCGGGGAAGCCCCACTCGATCGCCTCGTGCGTAAAGGGAGGCAGCTCGTCTTCATTGGCTTGCTGGTGGGTGTCTTTGCCCTCTACATAGGAAACGCCATTCAGCTCGCGGCGGATAGACTGGATCATCCACAGACCCATGATGTTCTTCAGGAAGCGGAAGCGCAGCTCAAAGCCGCCTTCGTTGGTGAAATTCTGGAAACGGGAGGCATCTGAGGTGATGGGACCTTCGTTTTCGACGCCCAGCAGGCTCCAGGTGCCCGAAGAAAGGAACACCGCATCGGCATCGCGCGCGGGAACAGCCAGGTAGGCGCTGCCCGTATCGTGCGTAGCGGGCGCGATGATATGTGTGGGGTAGCCGATCTTCTCTTCGATTTCGGCGGTGACGGCACCCAGATCGGTACCGGGCATAACCACGTCGCAGAACATGCTGCGCGGAATGCCGAATGCCTCCAAGATGGTTTCGTCCCACTGCTGGGTGCGTGCGTTCATCAGGCACGTGGTGGAAGCGTTGGTGTATTCGTTGGCTTTGGTGCCGGTTAGCAGGAAAGCCAGGTAGTCGGGGATCATCAAAAACGTTTCAGCGTTTTCGATCTGCTCGGGGTGCTCACGCTGGAGCGCCAGCAGCTGATAGATGGTATTGAATGGCTGACGCTGAATGCCTGTGTGGCGATATACCTCATCGGGCGAAACGATAGCATCTGCTACGGCATACATGCCGCTGGTGCGCTCATCGCGGTAGGCAACCGCATCGCCGAGCATGTTGTCTTCGGCGTCGAGCAGCACGAAGTCGACCGCCCAGGTGTCGATACCCACGGTTTTGGGCGCATAGCCTGCTTCTTTGCATTTCGCCAAGCCGGCAACGGTTTCGCGGAACAGCATATCCACGTCCCAGCAGTCGTGACCGCCGGAGCGTTTCTGGATGTTGTCGAAGCGATGGATCTCGGTAAGCTCGATGGTGCCCTGCGGGGTGACCTCGCCGATTACCACGCGGCCGGAAGAAGCGCCGATATCGACGGCGGCATAGCAGTTGGTTTTGATTTCCATTAGTTATCCCCCTCTGCATCAACGCCGATTTGCACGATTTGCATCACGTTGGTGGGGCGCGGCGAAGGCGCGGTTGGGTCGAAGCTTACAGCGTCGCCCGTTTGGCCGATGCGGGGAGAAGTGGTGCGGTCTCCCAAGGTGAATACGCAGATATCGCCCTTGTTCACGAAGTTCTTTTTTACAACGACGCTACGAGCCTGCTCAAGAACGTACGAGGCATCGCCAACGACTTTGCCCAAAAGCGGCGTAACGCCCCAGTTCAGCTGCAAGGAGCGACGGTATTCTTCCGAAGTGGTTACCGCATAGATGGGCATCTTCGGACGGTAATTGGAAACGATGCGGGCCGTGCGGCCGGTCATCGTAGGGGTGACGATGCAACAAGCGCCCACGTTTTCTGCGGCGGTTACGGCAGCCAAGCCCACAACAGCGGAAATGCTCTTCTGCTCCGCGTTGCGGTTAGGGATGGAGCCTTCGTCGTAGATGTGCGATTCGCTTGCCTCGGCAATGCGCGCCATGGTTTGCACTGCGGGAACCGGGTACATGCCGATGGCGGTTTCGCCGGAAAGGGTAACGGCATCGGTGCCGTCATAGATGGCGTTTGCCACGTCGGCAACCTCTGCGCGCGTTGGGCGGGGGTTGCGGATCATGGAATCGAGCATCTGCGTGGCGGTGATAACTGGACGGTAAGCGCGGTTGCAGGCTTTGATGATCTTCTTTTGAAGGTGCGGAACCTGGTTGGAGGGAACCTCTACGCCCAAGTCGCCGCGGGCCACCATTACGGCATCGGAGACTTCGATGATTTCTTCGATGTGGTCTACTGCGTGCGCATTTTCGATTTTTGCCACGATGCGAATGCTTTCGCCGCCGTTCTCGGCGAGGAATGCGCGAATGGCGCGCACGTCTTCACCGCAGCTTACGAACGATGCTGCTACGAAATCGACGCCCTGTTGAATGCCGAACAGGAGGTCTTCCTTGTCCTGCTCAGTCATGACGGGCAGGGGCACGTTGGTGCCAGGCAGGTTCAGCTGTTTGCATTCGCCGAGCATGCCGGAGTTCTGAACGGTGCACTGGATGTCGGATCCCAGGACACGATCGACGGCGAGTTCGATCAAACCGTCGTCGATAAGGATAATGGTGCCAGGCTCAACATACTTATAAAGCCCTTTGAATGTTTGGTGCACGCGGCGGGAAGTGCCGGCAATGTCATCTTCGGTGAGGAAGAAGTTGTCGCCCGCGCGGAGCAGCACAGACTCGCTGCCCTCAAGCTTGCCGGTGCGGATGGAAGGCCCTTTCGTATCGAGCATGAGGGCGCAGGGTGCGTCCAGTTCGCGACGGACCTTTTTCAGGCGATCCATACGTGCTTTATGCTCGGCATGGGAGCCATGCGAGAAGTTGCAGCGGGCAACGTCCATGCCTGCTAGCACAAGATTTTTCAATGCTGACTCGGAGTCCACGGCAGGACCCAGGGTGCAGATGATCTTGGTTCGCTTCATCATGGGGATGATGCGCCTTTCGACCGTGCGGTAAACGCCCGTTCATAGGGTAAGTTCGACCGCTAAACGACAATACGTTCAGAATTGTAAACGAAAATTAAGAAGTATGCTTGTGTTCATCGTTTTTTCTAAAGCTGCATACGTTCCGGCGGGTGTTGGCTGCGCTCGTCTGGGCGCCAATTGCGCCGGCTCGTGTTACGCGGAGTGTTACGCACACCGTTCCGATGCTGCCGTAGGCGCCAGTCGTGGTAGTCTGATGGGGAGAATCGAAAGGCGGCCATTATGACCTGCAGCAACCCGAACGCCACCGTATCGTTGAACGTAACCGAGAAGCTGAAAGCCCATGCGCGAGAGCTCGAGCCTTACGTTATCGAGCGGCGGCGCCACTTCCATGCGTATCCCGAATTGAGCGCTCGTGAGGTCTCCACTTCGCGCACGATTGCCGAAGAGCTCGATAAGCTTGGTGTCGAATATGTGCGAGCGGGGGGAACGGGGCTCATTGCCACCATCAAAGGCACCGCGCCCGATGCATATGACGAAGAGGGCAAGCCGCGCCGTCGCATTGCGCTTCGGACCGACATGGATGCGTTGCCCGTTTTGGAGCAGACCAAGCTCCCCTTCGCGTCGCGGAACGAAGGGGTTATGCATGCCTGCGGCCACGACTGTCACATGGCAATGATGCTTGGCGCTGTTCATCTGCTTTTGGGCATTCGCGACCAACTGCATGGCGAGGTGCGTGTTCTGTTCCAGCCAGCGGAAGAGATATCGGTCGGTTCGCGCAAGATGATCGCCGAGGGTGCGCTCGATGGGGTAGATACCATTTACGCTGCCCATATTTGGAGCGAAGTGGAAGCGGGTACTATTTCTGCCGAAGCGGGGCCGCGCATGGCTAATTGCGACTGGTTCCGCATTGATGTCGCGGGCGCTAGCGCACATGGCGCCATGCCCCACAAGGGCGTCGATGCCATTGTTGTGGGCGCAGCGGTTATCGAAGCGCTGCAGGTTATCGTCAGCCGCGACGTTTCCCCGTTCGATCCTGCGGTTATCACGATCGGCGAATTCCATGGCGGTGTTGCGCGAAACATCATGGCGGGCACAGCGTACCTAACGGGCACGGTTCGCTCGTTTACGCCCGAAGTGCGCGATTACATCAAGGAGCGCATGGCCCACGTGGTTGAGGAAGTGGCACTTTCGTACGGTGCGACTGCGAAGTTCGAGTGGACGTACGGCAATTCGTGCCTGGTGAACGATGAGGCTTGCGCCGCACGTGCGCAAAAGGCTATCGCGAAGGTTCTAGGCGAAGAGGCGCTTTGCCATTACGAGGGCACGCTTTCGGGCGAAGACTTCACCGAGTATCTGGCAAAGGTTCCCGGCGTGCTCGTGTTTATTGGCGCTCATAACCCGGAAGTGGGCGCAACGTATCCGCAGCATAGTTGTTTTTACAATGTCGACGAAAGCGTTCTGGTAGGTGGCTCGCTTGCCGCGGCGCAGTACGCCTTCGATTTCCTCTCTGAAGAATAGAGGGGCTGCAGTTTTCGGCCTTGCTGCCTTGCCCACTTGTTTCACCGATTTGCGACGCCGCCCCATTGCCCCGGGGCGGCGTCGTTTTTTTGTGCGGTGAGGCGCCCGGCCTGCCGTTTGACCATTTTCCCGTTCGTATGGCACTACCGCTTCTCGTGCTTGCCCGATACGATTTTTCTATCTGACGAACACATGAACGAGGGGAGCGGTCATGAACGCTAGGCACAACATACGCAGAACGGACGGTTGCACCGAAGGCGGCTTCGCAAAGACGTCCCCGCGCTTCGGCGTGGTAACCGCGCAGGGCGGTTGGCGCAAGGTGACGTGGGGCGTCGTTGCCGGGGTGGCTGCCGTGGCCACCGCGGGGTCATTGATGGTGCCGAGCGCTGCGATTGCCGCTGAATGGGTCAACGTCGGCGGCACCCAATACAACGCTGGCACTGCGGCGGGCGACGCCGCCGGCACCTGGAACTGGGACGGCGCCGACGACATGAAGCTCAACGGCTATGACGGCGGTGCGATCAAGGCCGCGGGCAAGCTCAATGTTGCCTACGAGGGCAAGAACACCGTGAAAGCCGACCCTGATTCCGGCGGAGCTGCCATCAAAGCAGAGAACGGTGCTAACCAGAAAGCAGAGTTGAACATAGAGAGCTCGAAAAGCTCGGATGAGCTCAATGTGACAGCCGAGGCCGATGCAATTAAATCCTCAGGCGACCTCTCCATTTCCGGTCCGGGCACTGTGAACACCACAAGCACTGCTTCCGACGGAATTGAGGCAAAGGGCGATCTCTCTATCACGGGCTCGGGCACCGTGAATGCAACGGGCGGTACCGAAGGCATCCAATCCAAGGGCAAGACCACCATCGATTCCTCTGGCACCGTGATCGCTAAAGGAGGCGAAGGTTACGGCATCGCCGCGGGCAGTGACCTGATCATCAAAGGTGGCGGCAAGGTAGAGGCAAGCTCTATCGAAGACGTGGCGATTTACGCCGACGGCAACATCGAGATTTCGGGCGGCAGCAAGGTCAAGGCAAACTCCGAGGAAGACAGCGCCGTTGAGGCCGAGGGCGGCTTTGCAGTCACGAACGCCTTGCTTAACGCAAGTGGTGTTGGATATGGCGTCTATGCCTACAAGGGCATTACGCTCGATGGCGCAACCGTGACGGTCCGCGCAGCCGCAGAACGCGACGATGTCAGCGCCCTCTTCACCGACGAGGACGACATCGTCATCAAGAACGGCTCGACTGTGGACGCGTTCGCGGAAGGCCAGTTCTCGACCGCAATCTCCACCAGAAACTACAACCCCAACGAAGCGGGTGGTCACATCTACATTAGCGACTCCGTTGTCAAGGCTATAGCCCGCTATGTCGAAACTGGTGGCGACGGCCCCGACCACTACAGCGCAGGCCAGGATGGCGAAACTAACTCTCAGCCCCGAGGCATGAATCTCGGCATCTTCGCCCAGACCAACAAGGGCATCACGCCCGCGACCATCTCGATTCTCCGCAGCACGGTCACGGCCGAGGGAGACACGGCGGCAATCTTCGCCCTTGCCATGAGCGCAGACGGCAAGGCGATCGGCACCATCGAGATCGAAGGCGCCATCATCCAGACGCCCGCAGGCGGCAAGGTCATTGACTATCGCTACGAGGAAGAGCTCGATGACGGCACTATCTACGAGGCGGGTCAAACCATCGGCACGGGTGATGCCACGATCGACTCCCCCTACAACGAAGCAGTCGCCAAGCGCACAGTCATCGCGCCTCCCAAGGAGACCAAGCCCGAGGTGAATCCTGCCGTGACCAAGCCCGAGGTGAAACCGGCCGAGCAGCAAACGCTCGTGACGGACTCCAAGGTCAAGCCTGCGGAGGCAAAGAAGAACCTCCCCGCAACGGGCGACGCATCGCTTGTAGGGTTTGCTGCCACGGCTTTTGCCGGCGTGGCTGCGGCATTCGCGAGCTTGGTTGCTCTTCTGGTCGGGTTCGTTGCTCGCCTCAAGCGAGAATAAGAGCTGCGATTTGGGCGAAGCGCGCGTTTCGCCTAGACGATTTACTCAGTGTGGCCGGTGCCAGTGCGGCGCCAGCCACACTATTTCAGCATGAATTCCTTCAGCCCCGCGCGGCTGGTTATTCCCAGCTTTGCATACGTTGTGGAAAGCCTGTTTTTCACCGTACCGCGTGAAATGCCCATATGATCCGCAATTTCACTGTTAGACCAACCGCGACATGCCAGCATCGAAATGGCGAATTCCGTTGTGGTAAGGCTGTCGGCAACGGTTTTGTGTGCTGCGGGGTTATGGACATGCCGCCATCCGCGACTGAAGCGGTAGGTGATTTCGATTACCCGTGCAAATTCGCGCGGGTAATTTTTTTTGAGGCACGCTTCAGGCAAGCCCTGAAGAAGACCGTGGTGTTCCCCGATTGCTTCGATCAAATCGTCTGCTTGGGCTATGTGCCAAGCTTCCATGAAGTGGTGTTCTGCCTTTTCGGGTTGCCGTTTGTTCATCCAACCCATTGCCGCCACAAGATGAAGGAATATCTCCGAAACGGGGTAGCGCGCTTGCTTCATCCCCAGGGCGTTTTCCGCCATTCCTATGCAGCGGCCGTAATCGCCGGCAAGGTAGGCCTGATGAGCCATAGCGTAGGTCGCGAATAGGCGAAGACCTTCAGGTAGCAGAGGCGCAACTTTGTAGAAATCATCTGCCGTTACGGGCGGCTTCAGGTGCAGCAGGACGCTCGATGAGGCCGTGAACAGTAAATAGGCGGCGCGTTCTTGGTCGCCGTATTCATAGTTGAGGTGCTCTTCTGATGACGCCAGGTTGAGTAGGCAGGCGCGAGCGGCTTGGGCGTGGTCGAGCGACAGGTTTGCGAACCCGCAGATGAAACATGATGAAACGCGCAATGCCAAGATGTCTGAGGTAAGGAAGGGCTCTGCGAGGCGGCATGCTTCGTCGGCGTTGCCGCGAAAATAAGCGGCTTCTGCCAACGCGATGGTTCGGTAGTCACTGTCGGGCATGGCATCGATGACACTATTGAGGTGCCCCGGCTCGAAAGACGAGCAGATGAGCGGCATGGGGGCGTGCCATATGTTCGGCTGGGGGTTGGCCACGGTGCCTCCTTGAAATGTGCGTATTGCCGGTTCAGCCGTTAGGGACAGAGTGGCAGGCCGAAGGCAGTCTAGCCGAAAGTCGGATAACCTCAAAGCGTGCACCCTCAAAAGGTAGATAAAGCCAAAAACGAACAAGTCGTATCTCATGTAGTGCTAAGAGAGAACAGATCATGTGGCAAGTAACGCCGAAGGCGAACAAGCCAAAAGGTGAAGATCCTAAGCCCTAAAGCAAAACCGTTTCGTTTCGATAATAGCGCGAATGAAAACGCAATAGATTGGATATTAGACCAATTGCCGGAGCGAACGCGCTTCGTGTCCAGACTGCATGCTCTGCCGCTTCTTCGCTTCTCGAGCTTTTCTGCGCCCGTGCCGCACTCGTGCCCCATAGCGCTATGACGCTGCATGTTGTCACCCCCCCCTGCCGTATCTCAGCCACCTCCGCAGCGCCGCAAAAACGCTCTGATTTTTGTTTTTGCGGTAGGTGGATCGCTGCAGCGGGGCAAATCCTGCAAAAGACGGATCGTCGCAGCGGGGGGCGGATCCCGCAAAGGGTGGACCGTCGCAGCGGGGCGGATCCCGGAAAGGGAGGGTTGCCGCAGCGGGGCAGATCTTACGAAGGGCTGGTTCAGCGCGAAGCGGCGTGTCCGTTCGCATCCATTTTGCTACGCGCTTTGCTTGCGACGATGATACAGTTTGTGTAACGGAATGCGCCCCTTTTTGGTTGGCTCCAACGTTGTGGGGTTGATCGCATGTGGGGTTTTAGGTGCGCATGAGAGGGAGGCATCATGGCTCAGAAAGAGGTAATTAGATGGGGCGTCATCGGTTGCGGTGACGTTGTGGAAACGAAAAATGGCCCTGGCCTATATTTGGCCGACGGATCGGAGCTAGTCGGTATCTGGAATCGGACGAAGCAGAAAGCGGTTGACTGGTGTGAGCGCCACGGTCATGGCCGAGCATTTGATTCGCTGAATGAGCTTCTGAACTGTCCCGATATCGACATTGTCTACGTTGCCACAACGCCAAACTGCCACAAAGAGCATGCTATTGCCGTTGCCGAGGCGGGCAAGGATTGCTATCTCGAAAAGCCTATTGCGCTTTCATGGGGCGAGGCGCAAGAGATAAAGGCCGCGTTCGAGAGGGCGGGGAAGCGTTGCTTTGTGGCTCATTATCGTCGCGGAATGCCACGTTACCGCGAGCTTAAGCAGGTGCTTGATGCGGGCAAGATCGGCACTGTTCGCGGTGTTCAGGTTATTCGCACTCAGCGCCAAACTGCTGAAGAGATGCTTCCCGAAGCGGAAAAGCCTTGGCGTGTTCGCCCTGAGGTTTCCGGGGGCAGCCATTTCTTCGAGGGCGATGCACATATGCTCGACCTTATTGCGTTTCTTGCGGGAACCATCACTGATTTCAACCTGAAGGTAGACAATTGCACAGGCTTTTATCCTGGTGAAGACACGGTTACTCTTTCTGGCGAGACTGAAAACCGCGTTATGGTTTCGGGGATTTGGTGCTATGCCACGTATAAGGCTATCGACCGATTCCTTATTTATGGGGACAAGGGAAGTGTCGAGTTCTCTTACTACGACAACGCTGCGCCGATTCGCATCGAGGTGCTTGCCGATGGCGATGCAATAGCTCACGAAGGTGTGATGGGCGGCGTTCGCAAGGAAGCGGAGCTGGTGCAAGAAGAGCTGTGCCCGCCCGTGGAGAGCTACCCGGGAAATGGCCAGATTCGGGACATCGTCGATGTCCTACGCGGTGTGCCCGGTGCCGAATGCACAAGCACGCTCGACAACGCCATGAACACCCTTCGCATAACCTGGGCTGCTCACGAGCTGCGTGCAAAACAACGCGGCGAAGCGTGCGAAACAGCGTAGCGAATAAGGACGCTGCCTGGTTGCCCTGCCGGAATTCTGATTGCGTCTCTGCACTTGGAGCAATCGGCAAGCGAAAAGAAAGGGGCTCGGCAACAGTGCCGAGCCCCTGGAGCAAGTTCTTACTTGTAGCGTTATGCGCTAATCCATCTTGTGGTTGATGCCGTAGCCGAACAGGGGCTTCGACTGAATTGCCAGGTAGATGCAGAACAGCAGGCCAACGATAGCCGCCGCAAGCAGCAGACCCATCATGGTGTACAGTGCGCCGGTTTCTCCCATGGCGGTGGTCATCGCGCCAACGATGAAGGGCAAGAAGGTTGCGCCAACGCCCATGAAGGTCATGTACATTCCGGTGTTGCGACCCTTGGGGCCGGGGCAGTAGTTCTGGCGAACAACCAGGCCCGTCTGCAAAGCGCCGCCAGCGGCGAAGAAGCCGAGCAATGCGATAGCAACGTATACGATGGCAACGTTGGGGACAACCAGCACCAAAGCCAGAGCCAAAGCGGAGAAGGCGAAGTCGATCAGCAGAACCTTCAGCGGGTTCCAGCGAAGCTTGCCCATTACTACTGCCCAGAAGAACACAGCGGTAATGGAGCCCACGGTGTAAATGGAGGCAAGAGCTGCGCCGCCCATTTCGTCGAGACCAAGGTTTGCCATGCCGAATGCTTTGGTGTACTGCTGCGCGCCGTACATGATAAACATGCAAATAAAGGCCATGACCAGGGTAAATACCTGAACCAGCATGCCTGGCTTCTTGAGCATGGCGTCTTTTGCCGCCTGGATTTCTGCTTGAGCTTCGTCCATGCCGTTGTCGCCATCGGTTTTGGTGGCGCGTTCGTCGTCGTAGCGGAAGGGCGTGATGATGGTCATGATCAGGCATACAACGGAAAGCACGATAGGCAGATAGATGTTAACGTGCCAAATATGAGGTGCGCTGAATGCTGCAACGAAGATGGGGTAGATAACACCCATAACGGAAACGGCGGCCTTGATGCCGATAACGCCAGAAGCAGCGTATTTCGGCTCTGCTTCCTGTGCGGCGGGATAGAGTGCTGCATCCCAGAAGCCAGATGTTGCAACGCCGGACAAGAAGGCGGCGATGTAGCAAGCGGTTGCGTCGGTTGCCAGCAGCATCATGGTGAAGCAGATGATGTAGGCAACAGCGCCTGCGACGGCGAACTTCTTACGTCCGACGCGGTCGGAGAGCTCGCCGCCAATCCATACGCTTAGCAGTTTGCCGAATCCCATGGCGGCAATTGCCATCGAAACCGCGGCGGAACCTGTGGTGGGATCGGTGATGCCCCATTGGGTATAGAAGTTAACTTTGTTCTGGCTCAGGATCAGGGCCTGGATGCCGTAGGTGAAATAGCACATGTACACCGTTGCCAGCGCAAAGCCGTAGTGCTTTACCTTTTCTGCTGCTGCAGACAATTCGCTCTCCTTACATTCTTTGGACGTGCTGCTCGTTTGAAACGAAGACGGTATCCCCTGCAAGGAGCCTCCCTCGGGCCCACTCATGACGCCTTGGATTCGTAGAGTTCTATTGCACGGACGTGCAAACGTCTGTGTATGCTACCCCTCGGCAAAAAACCGAACATGTTCGATGCGAATGGGTAATATTCATTTTCAAACAGAAATCGATAGCCTGTAGCTATGATGCGAGGAAGAGGCGAATAGTTCTCCAATCTATTGGGAATCTATTCGCTGATCCCATTCAATTTCTATGGATTCATTTCTTGCGAATATAGATAGGTAACGGATGGCGATGCCGTGCAGATGCCTAGTGGTACAGGTGGTATTCTTATGCACATCGTATAAAACGCGCGCCTTTTGGGTTTGCCCTGCGTTTAAAGCGAAGCATACATTCGAAGCAGTGTGTGCTCGTGGCAAAGTGAAGAGGGATCGTTGAACTTTGCCTTTGGTGGCGAGGCTGCACTCTGCGTTTAGAGCGAAGCAGCAAAGGGGAAATGGCGTGCGTGTAGAGAGAGGGCATTCGGCATGGCAATCATGCTGGGTGAATTTGTACGGAGGGATGCTGGATGAGCTCCAAGAAAAAGAACCAGAAAACCAATCCCAATAAAAGAAAGAACGACGAAACGGTGATTATCTGCCCGTATTGCGGCGGCACCCATTTTGAGTACACAGCCGAAAAGCGCCGCGTTCCCAGCAAATGGTATGTGCATGTAATCACGGCGATCGTCATTATCGGCATCGCATTTGTAATGCCATATTTCTCTATCGCGTTCGCTATCGCTTACGTCGTACTCACGTTCATGCCCCGCAAGGTTCTGGTGGGCACATGCAAAGATTGCGGCGAGGAAACGTTATTCAATCGCCCAGAGGATGGCAGCATGAAGCCGAGTTTCGATCAGCCTCATCTGTAAGATGCTTGCGGCTTGAGCGGCTTTCGTTCCCGAGGGGACGATTCGAAAAACGACCCAACATGGCAACAAGCCTGTTTCACAACGGAAATACTTCGCAGTTACGATGAATGCGAAAACAAACGAGGGTGCCCCGTTTCATGAGCGAATGGGGCACCCTCTGTAATTCATCGGAGGTGCGGTTATGGCAAAAAATACGAAGAACGTAAGCAGGGTGCAGGCAAAAGGCCTGAAGTATGTTCCCATGCGTAAAGTCGCTCGTGCCATGACGCTTGTTGCGGGTGCATTATCCTCTGGCATCGTAGCGTTTTCCGTCGCTGAAGCGGCTTGGGCTTGGGCTGCGGTCTTTGCGGCGGTGGCGGCTGTTGCCTTTTATCTTGCTTACGCTATGACTGTCGATCTGCGTGAGGCGCATTAAATCGGCAAGACGTTGCACTAGTTATTTGTGGCGTCAAACCCCCACATACGCACTTCGGTTTCAAGCGTAACGCCGAACTGGCTCTTTACTGCTGTTTGCACGTCGCGGATAACCTGCAGAACATCGGCTGCGCTTGCGTTGCCGATGTTTACCACGAAGCCGGCATGTTTGGTGGAAACCTGGGCATCTCCAACTGAATGACCCTGCATGCCTGCGTCCTGAATGAGCTTGCCCGCAAAATAGCCTTCGGGGCGCTTGAACGTGCTGCCCGCGCTTGCCATTTCAAGAGGCTGCTTGGAAGAGCGGCGTTGGGCCAAGTCGTCCATCTTGGCGCGAATATCATCCTTGCTTCCCGCTGCAAGCTGAAGGGTTGCTCCCAGCACAACAAGCCCTTCATCGCTCATCATGCTGTGTCGGTAGCTCCAATCGGCTTCTTCTGCGGAAATTTCGCGAACCGTGCCGTCGGGGAAGAGGCAGGAAACGCTTACCGCAACATCTTTGAACTCACCATCGTAGGCGCCTGCGTTCATGATTGCTGCTCCACCAACAGAACCTGGGATTCCACTGGCAAACTCGTAGCCCGTAAGTCCTGCTTCGAGTGCCGCTTGCGCAACTGCTTCATTGGTGGCTCCCGCTTGCGCCTGAACAACGCATCCATCGATGGAAATATGGGCCATACGTTTGCCAATTTCGATAACCACGCCAGGCAAGCCTGCATCGGAAACAAGCAAATCGCTTCCGCAGCCCACGATCCACCAGGGGGCGTCTGCCTTTTCGGCGGCGTTGATAGCTGCAGTGATGTCTGCGGCATTGCTTGCCCACACAAAAAACTGAGCGGGACCGCCGCAGCGGAACGTGGTGTGTTTGCTCATGGGCTCATTTTTTAGCAGGTCGTCGCTGGCAAAGACTTGAGCAAGAGCGGTATTGAGTTCTTCGATATTCATATATGCCTACTTATCGTGTTTGGTTCCGAGCGCTTTGCTGCGGCTATGCAAATGCGTCTGCTTATTTGACAGCTTGCAACAACCGCAAGAGGCGGATTGTTTTGGATTTGCGCGGCGGTTTTAGCGCACCGTGTAAATCCATTTAAGTGTAGCGTAATCGAACGAAGCGGTGAAAACGGCGGAAATAAGCACCATGCTTGTGCGCGCCGTCAGTCGACGAGGCGGGTACGGGAACTTGCGCTGCCTGCATATTGAGGAGGACGTTGACGCGACATCGCGCTGGGTGCAAAACCCGTATAACCTACATTGGGCGTGAAGCCCTGTGCGATCGGTGCTTGGCGCACCTTGCGCCGATAGCGAAACCATGCGTGGCCTGCATTATGCGGGGTCTGACGGATCCTGCATTGTTCGGGAAGCCTAGCGAAACCCGCATCGGGCGAAGAAACCGACAGTGCTTTTGACTGCCAATAAAACCTACAGGGCGCTTTTTCTGATAGGTTTTGCACTATTCACTCCACAAGAGTAAAGTGGCTTCCATATTCACGGATGGAATGCGCCTGGGGGAGGCGCGTTAAAGGGGAAGTTCATGGAAAAATACCTATTTTGGGGCACGTTTTTCTTCGCCTATCTAATTAACGGTATTACCGGCTTCGCAGGCAATATCTTCGCAATGCCGGTGGGCATGGTCACCATCGGCCACGAAGAGTCCATCGTGGTGCTGAACTGCACTGGATTTCTTGCCAGCGTGCTTATCGCCTTCACGGGCATCAAGCATGTGGTGTGGAAAGAACTGGCGAAGATGTGCGTGATTATGGCGATTTTCATGGCTATTGGCGCGTGGATTAACACCATTGCTCCGCTGAGCATCCTTTCCAAGGTATACGGCGTTGCGGTTTTGGTCATTGCTATCCGCGGTTTGTTCTTCAACAAGAAAAATAAGCTTTTACCCGATTGGCTCCTGTACTGCATTCTTGCCATAGCCGGCCTTATTCAGGGCATGTTTGTTTCTGGCGGCTCTTTCCTGGCCATTTACGCCTTGCAGAAGATTCGGGATAAGGAAGCATTTCGAGCAACCACCACTATGACCTGGGTGTTCCTAAACGGAGCTTATGCCCTTTATGGCATTCAGGGCGGCTCCCTTGGTGGCGACGGCCTGCTTACGCTGGCAGTGTGCATCCCTCTGCTTATTCTTTCCACCTGGCTGGGCGGTCTTATCCAGAAGCGCATCAGCCAAGAGCAGTTCGTGAAGTTCACCTACGTCCTGCTTACCGTAATTGGCTGCGTGCTTTTAATTAAGTAAGTGTTCGGAATGCGCGCCGCATGGCGGTGTCGGGCTGGGGTCTGGAGCGCCTCAAGCCACCCATTCCGCTGTTCAAAAGGAGGCTACGGGCCTCCTTTTTCATGCGCTGCATTGCTTCAAGCATTGAATGAAGCAATGCTCTTTGAGCATCTAACAGGAATGGCGTTCAGAGTGGCGTTCGCGGCTCCAGACCCCAGCCCGACACCGCCATGCGGCGCGCATTCCGAACCTAACAAAAAGCAGCTGATTGTAGTGAGTTTTCCAGGCTTCGCGAATCGTTCTTGGCTGATGCGCTTTTGTCGTAATCCCTTGGGCGCAAGAAAAGAAAGAGCTCGCATCTGCGAGCTCTTGATTAGCGATTTGCTTTCAGGCGGGCGAAAAGGCTGGTGCTATTTTGGCGTACCCAGCTTATGAACTCGCTTTCCGTCATGGTGAGCGTGATGTTCCCCATGCGCAAGGGTGCCAACACCAGGTGCATCATCTTGGTGCGGGGCCGCGCTTTTTTCAGTGCTTCGCGTGCGTGGGGAGTAGATATCATCTGCTTAATGGCGGCACGCTTCTCTTCTTTTGAAAGTGTGCAATTGCAGTTGGTTACGTTTTCGATGCAGCCAACCAGCCGTTCTGCATAGCGGCGTGCCAAGAACTCTTCGATTTCGGGAGAATCCAGGTTCCAATACGCGTACAGCTCATTCATCCAGCGATGTTCTTCTTCGCGTTTGTCGTACATGTCGGGACGGTACTTGGTGTTTTCGCTTTCGGCGCGAGCGCGCAGGAAGTGGTAGTAGTGACCGTCGATGCAGCCTACGCGTTCAACGTCTCGCATAACATCGAGGTTGAACGGCAGGTCGTCCCAAAACGTGCCAGGGAACCGGATGCCCTTTTCTTTGATGTAGCTGCGACGATACAGCTTGTTCCACGGCGCATACAGAAGCTGAGCGTCGAAAAGCTGGCAGGCATTTGCGCGGAATTCTTCTTGCGATTTGAAGATGCGATCGGGCGCATTACGCAGCTCGCGATAGTACTTGCCTTCGTCGTCATAGTATGTGTCGATGGTAAAGCCGGTAATAAGAAGGTCCAGGTCGTGTTCGGAGGCAACGCGGTACATGTCCTTCAACATGGTGCGGTCGCACCAATCGTCTCCGTCCATGAAGTACAGGTAATCGCCACGAGCAATTTCGATAGCGGCGTTGCGTGCGGCGGCGGCTCCTTGGTTTTCCTGGTGGATTACGCGGATACGCACATCGTCATCGGCAAGTTTGTCGCACAGAGCGCCACTGCCATCGGTGCTTCCATCGTCTACCAACAGAATCTCGTAGCTGGTGCATGTTTGATTCTGCAGCGAGCCAACGGCACGACGCAGCCAGGATTCTACGTTGTAGACAGGAATAATGACGCTTATCGCGGGACTGTGTGACACGAACACCTTCTCCTGAATCTACGGGTTTCAACTCGCTCATTCTACACAATGCAGTAGTGCCGAATGTGTTGCCCGACGGGGAGTACAAGGTACTTCCACGTTTTGATGGCTGCTCTCCACAAAGGCTGCAAAAGTAAGCTGTTGGCAGAGGGGGATTGTAAGGTTCTTTGGCGTGGGCGCGGGGCAGTCTGTGGGCTGCTTCGTGGTTGCGATTCCCGAAGCGGAGGGCCCGCGCGCTCGAGCAAGTCAAGACCATGCGAAAAGCCGATAAAATCGGCGGTTGCTTTTCTGCGCCGACGTAGATGACGGCCTCCCCTCTCTTTGCGCTTGCGATGCCGTTAGGTAGCTGTAGTCGGGAGAAGCGTCTCTTCGGTATATAATCATCATTTGGCGTGAGCGCGTTCTGCCGCGCTATCCAATAAGTTCGAGAAAGAGGGGGGCGCATGGACTGGCTTGAATACGGCGTTCTCTTTGCCGTTGCCGCAGTGGTTACCATTGCCTTGACCCCTCTTGCCCGCAAGCTTGCTATCAAACTTGATGCCATCGATTACCCCAGTGCTCGCCGCGTAAACATGCTTCCTATCCCGCGTATGGGCGGTGTGGCTATTTTCGGCGGCATTTTGGCGGCGCTCGTCGTTGCCGAACTGGGCGTCCATGTTTTCGGATGGATTGATCCTTTCGTTGACTACAACGGTATCGAGGTCAACTATTGGGGCGTTTTGCTGGGCACGGTTTTGATATTTCTCGTGGGCGCCGTGGATGATGTGGTTGACCTGAACCCCAAAGCGAAGATGCTGGGACAGATAGTTGCTGCTTGCGTGGTTGCCTGTTCTGGCCTGTTGTTTTCCAGTATCCACAATCCTTTTGGCGAGGGGTACATTGAATTTGGCTGGGTTGCCTACCCTCTAACGGTGTTCTACCTGGTGGCTTTTGCCAACGTTATCAACTTGATTGACGGCCTTGACGGCTTGGCGGCGGGCATTACGGGTATTTCCGCAATAACCATCTTGCTGTTCGCGGTGCTTACCGGACGCTTCGATGCGGCGCTGTTCAGTGTCATTCTTGTTGGCGTGTGTGCAGGCTTCCTGAAGTCCAATTTCTTCCCTGCATCCATCTTTATGGGTGATTCAGGCGCACTGCTTCTTGGTTTTGCGTTGGGCATCATTTCCCTGTTTGCTGTAGCGCGCTCAGCCTTGTTTGTTTCGCTCTTGGTGCCTATTCTGGCGGCAGGTGTTCCGATCCTCGATACGTTCTTCGCCATTGTGCGTCGAAAGCGCGAGCATCGTCCTATCGACGAAGCGGACAAGGGGCACATTCACCATCGCCTGATGCGTGCAGGATTCAGCCAACGCGCAACCGTGCTTATCATGTGGGCTTGGACGGCACTCCTTGCCGCCTGTGGCGTAATCATTACCTGGGCCGACAATCTGGTGCGCATCCCCATCTTCCTTATTGCCTGCGCGGTTACGGCGTACGCTATTGTGAAGCTTCGTCTGTTGGGCGATGCTCTGAGCCACCATTTCAACCCTCGTCGCAAGCCCGAGAGCAGGGAGCCTCAAGAGCCTAAGCAAGACCAGCAGAGCTCGAACAGGATAGGGCCCTGGCGCGAACTGGGCCAATAGCCGCTTAGGAAAGTTCGATGCGGCATCTGCGCTGTGAAATCGATCGGCACAACTGCGAGAACAACTGGCGCAAACTTGGCCAGGGGCAGCCTAAGAAAGCAACTTTGACGGTTTTCGGGGGCTAAGCCCTTGATGCAAACCTGTCCAATGGCGCTTCGGCAAAGCAGCCTTGCCGCTCTCGAGAAATCAAGGCCCTGGCGTAAATCGAGCCGATGGGCCAAAAGGAGAGCCGCCATCCCTCAAATGCGATGTCTATTCGATGCTCTTCAGCGCCTCGATCATGTTGATCTTGGCCAAGGTGCGGTTGGAAAGCTGCGCCACAATGAAGGCGAACAGCAGCGTGAGGCCGCATGCGTAGGCGTAGCTGATCGGATCGATGGTTACCGCGAAGTAGATGGAGGGCATTTTCAGCACATAGGTGAGCATGTGGCTGAATGCGTATCCTGCGGGGATACCCAAAACTACGCCGATAACGGTTAGCAGTACCGTTTCCTTATTCACATAGTGGTTAACTTCGCGTTTGCGGAAGCCTAACACCTTGATGGTTGCCAATTCGCGCGTGCGCTCAGATATGTTGGTTGTGGAAAGCGTGAACAGCACTACGAATGCCAACGCCGCTGCCAAGAAGACGATAACGTACACAATAGTGTTGATCAGGTCGAACGACTTAGAGAATTCCTCGTTCATCTGCTGGGTGCTGGAAACGGAAAGGAATTCGTTGCGTTCAGCCAAGCTGTCGGCGAATGCCTCTTTTTCGGTGTCGTTGCCTGAAAGCGCAAGATAGAAGCCGTTGGGCTGAACCTCTTCGTCGAACAGCTGCTCATAGGCGCTTTGCGTAAGATAGGCGGCATTGCCCAAGTAGTTGTCTGCAACGTGGGTTATGGGCACGGTAGCTTCGTCGAGTGAGCTGGTTTTCACGGTGATTTCGTCGTTTGCGCCTACCCCTAAAAGGTCGGCAGCGTTTCGCGTGAGAATCATGCCGCTGTCGGAAAGGGGCAGTGCCTCTTCACCGCTTTTGAGCGAAACATAGGGAGAAAGATCAGCGCCATCGGGAAGCACGAACAGTTGCAGCGATTCGTCGTCGCCGTTGGAGGTGAGGGTTACCGAATCGACGGCAACTTCTTGGATAGAGGAAACTTCCTCGTTTCCCTCAAGCAACGTTTCGCAATCTTTGAAGTTGTTGGGGCTGGTGATTGCCAAGGCGTCATAGCGATAAATGTCACCATACTGCATGGGGGAAAGGGCATGCACGGAGTCTTTGATGGCAAATCCGCAGATAAGCAAAGCCATGCATCCCATGATTCCGAATACCGTCATGAAGAAGCGCTTCTTGTAGCGAAGCAAGTTGCGTGCCGTTACCTTATCCAGGAATGCCAAGCGCTTCCAGACGAAGGGGATTCGCTCAAGGAGGATTCGCGAGCCGGAGCGGGGCGCCTTCGGACGCATGAGCGTGGCGGGCGTCTGCGCAAGTTCGGCGCGACAGGCGAATACCGCAGCTCCAACGATTCCCGCAATGAAGAACAGCATGCTACCCACGCCATAGAACGTGTCGAATGAAAGCAGGTACGTGGGCAAAAGATACATCATCTGGAACACGGTGAACAGGAACGCGGGGAAGAGCACGAATCCGCAGAATTCGCCCACAGCGCTGCCCAGGAGACACGCCAAAAGCGCGTACGTCAGGTATTTGCCCAAGATGGAGCGGTTGCGGTACCCCAGCGATTTGTAGGTGCCGATAAGCCCGCGTTCTTCTTCAACCAAACGGGTGATGGTGGTGAGTGCAATGAGCACGGCAACCACGATGAACACTACGGGGAAGACGAATCCGATGGCCTCAATGGAAGAAGCATCCGATTCAATGCTGGCGTAGCCTGCGTTCGATTCGCGCGTCTGCACGTACCAACGTCCTTGCTCGATGTCGTCGACTTCAGCCCGGGCGTCTTCGAATTTTGCGTGGGCTTCAGCTTTGCTGCTTTCAAACTGTGCGCGCTGTTCATCGAGCTCAGCCTGGCCTTCTGCAAGCTCTGTCTCGGCGGCAGAAAGCTGTTGTTTACCCGACTTCAACTGCTGTTTGCCCGCGGAAAGCTGTTCCTTGCCCTGCGAGATTGCTTTCATCCCCGCTGAAACCTGCGCTGCCTGGGCGTCGAGCTCCTGTTTGCCCGCGGAAAGCTGTTTTTCCTGGGCATCGAGCTGGGCAAGCGTTTGAGCGCGCTGTGCTTCAATGCCCGCAAGCTGCGCCGAGGCTTCCTCTTCACTTATCATGCCAGCGGCCAAAGCGGCTTTAACTTGCGCCGCCGCATCATCGCAAGCGGCATTTGCTTGGGCTCGGCCTTCGTCGATCTGGGCTTGTGCGTTTGAGATTGCGGCATAGCCATCTTCGATCTGCTTTGAGGCGTTTGCCAGCTGATTTTCTTGCTGTCGAAGCTCGGCTTCCGATTGAGCTAGGGTGTTTTCGTTGCTGCGCAAAGTGCGTTTGTTCGCGGCAATTTCCCGTTTGCCTGAATCAAGCGTGCTTTGTGCGTCGTCGATTTTCCGCTGCGCATCGGAAAGCTCTTCGTTTACCTCGGCTTCTGCTTCAGCGATTTCGTCGAGCGCATCCTGGCGGATCTGCTCCGTCCGCGCCTCTTCGCGCTGTTTTTTGATTCCTTCTATCTGGGTGGTGAGGTTGTCAAGAAGTGAGGAATATTCGGGAGAAAAGCTTTTTGCCCCTGTGCTGTTCTTGGCTTTCACGTATATGGCAGTGAACACATCGGCGGTTACAGCATCGGGTGTTACGAAGAACGAGTAGTCGGGCGATGCGCTGGCTCGTATGGCGATGGATCCGTTAGGGTTGGTGAGCTCGGTTGGGTCTATCACGCTAGCGGTGATGGTGTATTGGGTTCGCTCGAACACCTCGTTGTCGTTTTCTTCAAGCGTAACGGTATCGCCGAGCGAAAGTCCCGAGTCGGTTAGGTAGTTTTCTGTTACAGCAACTTCATGCTCATTTGTGGGTAGGGTGCCATCAAGAACCTTGGGCATGTTGAACCCTTCGCTTGAAAGGGCCTTCACCCCTACGCTTGCGCGTTTTTGGCCAAGTGGCGTATAGGTCTCTTCTTCCCAGGCTCCTTCTGCGGCGGCAACGCCTTCTAGCGAAGAAACGGCAGCAACATCATCTTCGGTCAGCCCTAAGGTTGACTGTACGCATACATCGTAGAGGCCTTGCTCATTGAAGAAGGTGTCGGCGGAATTGCGCAGGTCTACGCAGGATGCGCGCAGGCCGCACACCATGGTTACGCCCAATGCGCAAATGACCAGGATGGAAATAAAGCGCTTCTTGCTGTTGGCAATAGTGCGGAAGGTGTCTTTTGAAAATGCCCGTGCCATGATTGGCTACCATTCAATTTCGGCAATAGGCGTGGGGTGTGCGTTTGTTTCGATGCTGGTTACCTGTCCGCTGTTCATACGGATAACGCGGTCGGCCATAGGAGCAAGGGCAGCGTTGTGGGTGATAACCAGTGCGGTAATGTGCGAAGAGCGACAGGTGTCTTGCAACAGCTGAAGAATCTGTTTGCCGGTGCGGTAATCGAGGGCTCCTGTGGGCTCATCGCACAAGAGGAGCTTGGGGTTTTTCGCAAGTGCTCGGGCGATGGCAACGCGTTGCTGTTCGCCGCCGGAGAGCTGGGCGGGGAAGTTGTTGAGGCGCTTTTCCAGCCCAACGCGGCAGAGCGTTTCGGCGGCATCGAGGGAATCGGGGCAGATCTGCGAAGCAAGCTCAACATTTTCAAGCGCTGTAAGGTTGGGAACCAAGTTGTAGAACTGGAATACGAACCCCACGGCGGCGCGGCGGTATTCCACCAGCTGCGATTCGCTGCTGTGAGCGATATCCTGCCCGTCGATGAGCACGTTGCCATCGGTGGCGCTGTCCATGCCGCCCAAAATGTTCAGAGCGGTGGTTTTGCCGGCGCCTGATGCGCCAAGGATTACGGCGAGTTCGCCTTTCTCAACGGAAAAAGACGCGCCATCGAGGGCCCTGATTTCCGTGGCGCCCGACCCGTACCGCTTAACAACGTTGTTGAATTCGATGTACGACATGTCGGCCCCTCGCTTTGCTGCGTACGAAACGGTGCTTTGAATGGGTTTCGCGATAGAGATTGGCTTGTGAAGCCATACGATGCGAAGCACCTTCTACTTTATTTAGTATACGGGAAACCACCAGGTCTGTGCCGCTTCCGATTCCGCCTGAATTGGCTTGCGCCAAAAGAATGCCTCCCATTTCTCGTGGTTGGGAAATGGGAGGCAATTGAAAGGCCAGAGCGTTATTCCGGCTATGTTGGAGCTACCTGGATGGGGATGGCAGGCGCTAGGGCTAATCGATGGAAATGAGACGCTTGCGATCTTCGGGCTTGGGCAGTTCCTTCTTGGGTACGTTGATGCTCAAGATGCCGTTTTCGAACTTGGCGGTAATGTCGTCTTCTGAAACGTCGTCGCCAACGTAGAAGCTGCGGCGGCATGAACCAACGAAGCGCTCCTTGCGAAGGAAGGTGCCGTTTTCGTCCTTGTCTTCCTTCTCTTCATTAGTAGAAGCGTTGATGGTGAGGTAGCCATCGTTTAGCTCGATTTGGACGTTTTCCTTATCGAACCCAGGCAAATCGATGTCGAGTTCGTAGGCTTTGTCGGTTTCCTTGACGTCGGTCTTCATCAGGGAGGCGTTTGCCTTCGGTGCCGGCTCGGTTCCGAAGAATCCGAAATCGAAGGGATCGCTCATAAAGTCATTGAAAAAGTTCCTACGTGCCAACATAGTTATCATCTTCTTCCTCTGCCACGTAAGGGGATTGTTGGCTTGCTGATTCCCTTACGTGGCTGTTGTTTCTTTTGACAACTGAAATACTACGCGCTTCTTAGCACTCGAATGCCGAGAGTGCTAATTAGGTACCGTTCTGTAACCTTTTATAAGATTATCTAAGTGAGATATTGATAGATATTTCACTGTTCAAGAAGTTGATTATTGAAGCTTGTGTTTAAGAAACTGGGCAAAAGGATTCGATTTGTTTATCGCTCTGGGCGTGTTTGAAACTACACGATTAATTTTTAGCCAATTGGGTGTCAATAACGGGTGCTCGCTTGCTATTATGCGCTCATGCAAAATCGTCAGACATCTTCTTCGCGAAGCGGGAGCCAGTACCGAGAAGAACGATCTTCCCGATCGGGCAGCCGTATGGATCGTTCCAAGAGCACGCGCTCAAATGAAGCGCGTGCTGGTTCTGTGCGCTCCTCGAGCCGTTCTGGTGGTCGAGACGAATCTGCCCGTGGGCGCGGCTCATGCGATCATGAAGAACGTGATTTCCGCGATCATGATGTGCGCGGTGCTCGCTCTGAACGTCAGATGCGCGGCGAAAGGCGCGGACACGAATCTGCTCGCGCCAAGCATGATGTGTGCAGTGAGCAGCGTGGGCGCGAATCTGCTCGTGCGGCACGCAGCTATTCCGAAGGCGGAAACCGCACCAGTCGCAATTCCGACGATTTCTCTTCTCGTCGTGGCGGCAGCACGCGCGAGCGCGAAGTGCATGTGGGCTCGGGCAATCGTGGCTTCAGCCCTCGCAAGGGTCAGGGCATTGGCTCTTCGTGGATGGCCGATTGCGTCGCTTCGTCTTCGTTGCCGTTTGCCACGGTGGCACCTGTCTTATGCATAGTTGTCGTAGTGCTGATTGCCATTTTCCTGGTAACCAGTATTGGTTCTTGCGTAAGCTCGGCCAATAATTCCTCGCAAGGCGATGCTTCGCAGGCCGATCAAATGGAAATCAGTTACACACCCTCTGTTCAAGCCATCGACGGCCTATCGGATCCAGGAACCAACGTCCAGGGCATTTCCCTTGCCGATTCGAATGCGAACTATGTGCCTCAATTAAGTGAAGAGGGCGCCGCGCAGGTGCGGGATGCCATTTCTGCCATTACTGCGAACAACAAGGCTGTTGGTTTTGCCTTTATTGACCTGCAAACTGGCAGCGGATACGTCTACAACCTCGATCAACGCGTATACGGTGCTTCTTCGTTCAAGGGCCATGTGCTGATCTATGGATGTCAGCAGGCGCTTGAAACGGGCAAAACCAGCATTTCGCGGGTGAACTCCAGTGCGCAAGATGCCATCATAAATTCCGACAATACCTCTTATTACCGTATGCGTAACGCGTTTGAAAGCTCAGCATCAGAATCGCTTTCTGCGTGGCTTTCGTCCATGAATATTTCCACTACGCTTGCCAACGATACGTCTTTCCCTCATTACTCGGCTCGCGAATCGCTGAAGCTGTGGATGAACACATTCCTCTATTTGAACTCGCCTGATTCCAACAAGGAAATCACCGAATGGGTAAAAAAGATGTTCTCTGGCACTACGGTTTCGATGGTTCGTAACGGCGTGGACCCAAGATCCAATCCGGTAAGCCGCGAAAAGATGGAAAGTGTAGCCCAGGAGCTCCTTGGCGTGTTGTGCGCTGGCAAGAAAACGGTAGAAGTTGGCGAAGCTAAAAAGACAAAGGCAAGCTCGGCCGACGAATCGGTAACGGTGTATGACAAGGCCGGTTGGATCAACGGGTCGAGCGATGACTCCGTATGCGATGCCGGCATCATCGAAGAAGATGGCAAATACTACCTTATTACGATCATGACGAACCTTGCCGATGGCGAAACAAGCCGTGCTGAGGTTAGCGACCTTGCTGCTGCATTGTGGGATCAGCGTTCAACGCTTGCCCCCGAGCAAGGATACAAGTTGGCCTAAAGCAGAGCTGGGCGAGGCTCGTGCCTCTAGGCAGTCTGTTTGCCTGAAAATCCTGCAGAAAACGTGAAGATTTCTGCAAAGGCCCAAATCGGTTCACTGCGATGATTGACGAAGGATGCGAATGCAGTATAAACTGCAAAAGTTCGCTTTCAAAAGCCCCGTACATGCTTGCGATTCGAACTCTTTTCCGCCTGGGAAACGTCCCTGCGCCGGCCAAGCTGGTCCAGAGCTTTTCGGTAGCACCGTTTTTGCGGGAAGGAAAGAGATGCGGAGTAGGATCCCGCGCCTCGGGTTGGCAGCAACTTTTGAAAAACGACACTTGTTACTTTATTGGAGGAACACTGTGAAGACCTATTACGCAAAGCCCAACGAAGTTGAGCGCGAATGGCTTCTCATCGACGCTGAGGACCAGGTTCTTGGTCGCGTCGCTTCGAAGGCCGCTCACATTCTCAAGGGTAAGCACAAGCCCACCTACACGCCTCACGTTGACACTGGCGACTTCGTCGTAATCATCAACGCTGACAAGATCAAGATCTCTGGCGTTAAGGCTACCAGCAAGGAATACTATCGTCACAGCGGTTATCCCGGCGGCCTGAAGTGCGAAACCTTCCAGGAGGCCATGCAGAAGCATCCCGAGCGTGTTATCGAGCACGCAGTAAAGGGCATGCTCCCCAAGAACACGCTCGGTCGTGCAATGGGCATGAAGCTCAAGGTTTACGCTGGCGCAGAGCATCCGCATGCAGCGCAGCAGCCCCGCGAGATCAAGATGGAGGATAACTAATGGCAGGCGAAGCAATGTATTACGGCACCGGCCGTCGCAAGAACGCTGTTGCTCGCGTTCGCATCGTTCCCGGCACTGGCAAGGTAACCGTTAACGGTCGCGAAGGTGTTGAGTTCTTCGGCCGTCAGGCTCTTGTCGACTACGCAACCACCCCGTTCGTTGTTACCGACACTCAGGGTCACTTCGACGTAATCGCTCGCTGCAATGGCGGCGGCGTTTCCGGCCAGGCTGGCGCTCTGCGCCACGGCATCGCTCGCGCTCTTCTCGAGGCTGGCGACTACCGTGCAGACCTGAAGAAGGCTGGCTACCTCACGCGCGACTCCCGTATGGTTGAGCGCAAGAAGTACGGCCTGAAGAAGGCTCGTAAGCGTCCGCAGTTCTCGAAGCGCTAAGCGTTACGTTATCTACGCGATGTATTGGAAGGCTCCCATTTTGGGGGCCTTCTTTTTGTTTGAGCCTTTGTTCAGCAAGCAGCTTGCGGAACCGCGTGATCTTGAACGTCACGAAGCGGTTAAGTCGCTGTTCTGTGCTGTTCTGACCGACTTGCGCGTGTTTGTCTTTGCGGCTGATCCCGGCTTGACCCCTGAAGGGCGGCGGAAGGCGAGCGGCCCTTCTGGTGAGCAATTGTTCTGGCGAGCGGTCCTTTTGGCGCGCAACCCTTCTGAAGGGTGGCTTGTGACTGATTTCGGCGCTGTTTGCAGGTATCTGCTTCTTAGCCGCCAGCGCTTATCGATAATGAAGGACGTTCGAAAAGCTCAAACGGCAAAAAGCCTGTTCGAAGCGTTGTATTGAAATACGCAATAATGCCGTAATAGAAAAGTTAGCATTATAGTGGCTTTTTATGCGAAAAAATAGCGCTTATGAAGGAAATGTGGTGGAAATAGCCATCAATATTGCCTAAATGGGTAATTATTTCAGATGAACACGTTTTGAACGTGATCATAACCCGTTCATGCATCAAAACAAGCAAAAGCCTCGTTTGAAGCCTTGCATTCCATTCTGACGGTCGTAATATGAACCCGCAATTTGAGTTCAGCGCAAAGCGGATTTCAGTTGCCAAGCAATGGTTTTAATTTCGGTTTGAAAGAAACCGGTTACGTCCAGGAGGATTGATCATCTATGGCATATGTAGTAGCTATTTCCGCATTCTTTGTTGTTGCGGCATTCGGCATGTTCATTAAGTACGATTGCGGCAACGGTGCTCAGCTTGAGGCTAAGGCTTCCGAGGCTCGCGCTCAGAAGCAGGCTCAGTTCGCAGTTGAGTCTCGCAACGTATACCTGCGTCAGTTTGATGAGGCTGCAGCTAGCTTCGCCAAGTAGTCGTTTGACGTTGAACTTTCAATAACTAAACAAGCTTGAAAAAGGTCCCGTAAGGGATCTTTTTTATTTGTGCGCAATGGGCGAATTGCATTGAATTGGGAATGCACGGCTCGGTTCGGTGGGGCTTTGGCGGCGAGTGGTACAGAGTTGGTGAAAGCCAAAAGTATGTATGGCATGCGCGGAAGAAGGGTGCTACTCTTATGCGCCATGACTATTTCAAAGAACATACGAGGTTTCTGTTTTGCACTGCTTGGAGGTATCAGTTGGGGCTTCTCTGGCGCCTGTGCACAGTATCTCTTTCATCATTACAACGTTGATCCGCTCTGGGTGTCCTCGGTTCGAATGTTGTGCGCTGGTATCGTGCTGTGCGCATTTGCCCTTGCGATAGCGCGTGGTCCGTTCCTTGCGATGTGGCGCAATCGAAACACGGTGGCATCGCTTGTGATTTTCTCGGTGTTTGGCCTGGCGTCATGCCAGATTACCTACTTGCTCGCAATCCAGAACTCGAACGCGGGTACGGCAACGGTGATCCAATACATTGCCCCCGTCCTTGTCGTACTGTATTTATGCGTAAGGAGCCATCGTCGCCCTCTTAAACGCGAGGTTTTGGCAATCGCGCTCGTGATGATGGGCACGTTCCTTGTTGCCACGCACGGAAATCCTAACTCGCTGGCTCTGACTCCTGCAGGTTTGTTTTGGTCGCTGGTCTCGGCAGTTACGTATGCTATGTACACCCTTATCCCTCGTAGGCTGATGCTCCACTACGGGAGTGTTCCTGTTGTTGCTGGTGCGCTTCTTATTGGCGGCATTATACTTTCCATTGTTCTTCAGTCGTGGACGGTAAACCCTGGGTTCGACTTCTCGGGTTGGTTGCTCCTGTTCTTCGGCTTGGTGCTGTTTGGCACCATCATCGGTTTTACGTTGTATTTCCAAGCGGTCAAAGACATTGGTGCAACGAAAACGGGCATTGTGGCCAGCATCGAAACGGTTTCGGCAACTATGTTCGCGGTGCTGTGGCTGGGAACCTCGTTCAGCTGGATCGACATTGTTGGTTTTGTATTCATCATGGCTACGGTATTCGTTCTCGCGAAGCACCCTGGCGATGGCGACATTAAAGCTGAGGACTAATCCATCTTGCTGTTTCGTGTATCCGATGGTCTGCGTAGGGCGATTGAACCGCTTGGTCGTTCTTTGTAGGGCGTAAGTGCAGTTGATGCCGATTTGAATGAGCGATTTGGGAAGCGTAAACCGTGCTGTCCCGTTTATGAAGTCCAGGGATTGCGGCGATAGCGGCTGCGGTTGCCATCATGCTGAGCCATATCTATGCCGTTCGTGCAATTGTTTGCCGAACCGCTGTGCTCGATAAGGCCTAAAAGCAGGCGTTTTCCGATTAGTGCCACTAAAATGCCTTTAGCGTGAATCGCTTATTATTTATGTAAATAGAACATGCTCATCTCAAATAATTCTAATAAGAGAATTGCGCAACAGTGCGCAATAATGAAATCACAGCAAGTTACTGCTCTTGCTTGGGGAAGTAAGAGCGTGGCTCCCGTTCAAACGTGCTGGGGGGCACGTAGTAATGGGAAGGTGAACGCCAATGGGGATCGGAGTTCACCAATTGGCAATCTTGCAGGGGAGTGAGGTTGCTTATGTGGAGAGGGCGCTCGTAAGGGCGCCCGCTGCATTCTAGGATTTGAGGCCCACAAGGAGGGGCATCATTTTCGCTCATGCAAGCCAGGCTTTTGCCTGGCTTTTGTTTTGTGATCGCATCCGTGTTGCTTTGCCCAGAGCACTGCGCTTGGGTCACCGTGCAAGATCATTCCTGGTCATCTCGCAGCAACGGGCTTGGGCAACCGTCGGTTCATCTCGCAGCGCCTTGGGCGGTCGGCGGGTCGTCCCGCAGCGCCGCGTCTGGAGTGCCGTCGGGTCATCCCGCAGCGCCGAGCCCGAGCCGCCCCGTCCAGATTATTCTGCAGTGTCGAATTTGTATCGCGCCCGGGTCATCCCGCAACGCAGAACTTTTGCCGCCTCTAGATCATCCCGCAGTGCCGATTCCGGGTCGCCCTGTCCCCGACACCGCTCCGAAGTCGTTGCGGGGAGGCTGAAAACAGAAAATTGGCTCAGATTGCAGCTTTTTTGCGATTACGGATTGTTCAGCTTCCCCTGACCGCGGATTGCATCGCAAAAGCGCAGGTAATCGGCTGTGCGACAGCCCGTTTCCCCTTTAAGCGGATGAAAAGAGTCCGTAATCGCAAAAAAGTTGCAAGAAAGTCGGTATTTTTGTTTTTTACGGCGGGTAGACTGTCGCAACAGGGCAAATCACGCAAAAGACGCGTGGAGGCTCGTCGGCAGCGGCAGCGAGCTGCTCTTTTTTGAGCTGTGACCCATGTTTTCCTCAAGGCTGATCCCCCCGAACACGTTCATCCTGCGAATGGTTAGCGTTGAAAACGTGTTCCAAATTGAACGTGTTCGATGGTCTTTACATGGGGCTTTGCTGTTATGATCGTTTTACATGCACGAATGCGCAGCTTGGTTTATGCCGGGCAGCTCGTGTTCTGCAGAGGAGGGGGAAATGAGAGTTGAAGATTTACGCTACTTTGAGCATCTTGCTGAAGTGCTCAACTACACACGCGCGTCAAAAGATCTAGACATTTCACAGCCAACGCTTTCATTGGCAATCAAGCGCCTTGAAGAAGAATGGGGCGTGCAATTGTTTTCGCGCAATCGCTCCACGGTTGAACTTACTGATATTGGGCGGGATATCTCAGATTGCGTTACCGGCGCCCTGCGTAGCCTCGACAGGGCGCGTGTGCTTGCCGAAGAATCCCTTGGCACAGAAAACGCCACGATCAACCTCGGAACCATTTACGCCATGCAGGGCAAGTTTTGGTCGCAGGCGCTGTTTGAATTTCGAGAAAAGAGTCCGTTCGATCCTCATATCACGGTTACGCAGGCTTATTCGCGCGAACTACTTCGCAGATTGCGCACAGGGCAGCTCGACGTTGCTTTTGCCAGTCGTATAGAGGACACGCCCGACTTGCGTTACAACCTTTGCTGGTCTCAGCCGTTGGTTCTGGGCGTCAATAAAAAGCATCCGTTGGCAAAAAAGAAAGAGGTTTCGCTTGCTGAGCTGAAGGGGCAGGAAATTCTTTCCTACGATCCTGCTTCGCCCGTTTACCAAGAGATCGTTGACTTAATTGAAGGCTACGACCTTAACGTGCAGTTCTCTTATGATGACGAGATCACGCTTTCATCGTTGGTTGCTGGTAACGAAGCGAAGACCGCCCTGTTCTGCTACTCGTTGATGATCAACGCATTCGATGACGTGGTGTGCATTCCTGTGCGTGAGGCGCCGATTGACTTCCATAAAACCTATGTGGTCAGTCGCGATGAAGGTCGCCAGCCAAAAGTCGTACAAGAATTCATCGATTTTATGAGTGCTCACCGTTTTCCTCGATTATTGAGTTAATATAGAACGCGTTCAAAACGTGTTCTAAAACGTGTTCGTTATTCAGGAACGGGAATACCTGAGCCAGCGTCATTGCGTTTCCTGAACACTGTCGAGGGGATGTGTTCATGATGCAAAAGGGACAGCATGATCAAAGCAAGGTAAACGTAGCGTATTCGTACGCTAGCGAACAAGGACTGCAGCAGAGGGCAACAGCTCCGAACCCACCTACGGAAACGCAGCTGACCGATCCTCTTTCCTTCATGGCAAAGACGCGTTGGTTTGCGCTCGGCTTGCTTGGCGGAATTTTCGCCATGATCGCCAAGCTCGCTCTTCCTACCAAGATGGGCTTTGAGCAGCGTAAGCAGTCCGAATGGGCTGTGTGGGCAGGCTTTGCGGTTAACACCTTCCTGTTGGTTGTTCTCATCAACACCGGTTGCTTGGACATGCTTATCGCAAGCTTATCGGGCACGGCGGCAGCCCCTGCATATGTTTCCCCCGCATTTGGCTAGGCGGAAACCGAGTACAACACACTTTATCGATGGTGAAACGGCCTGGGCATAGCGCTCGGGTCGTTTTTTGTGGTGCCTGTCTGGTTTTCGCTGAGGCATAAGCTGGCAGCGGATGTTCTTTTGAGATTGTGCCAAATTGGCAAGGCGAGACGGTGTTCGGCCACTTACCGCTACTACCTTCCGCTTGCGTGTGAAAAAGCGCCAAAACCATGCTCCAATGAGTGAAACAAACCCGTTTCGCGAGCGAAAACTGATTGAAACAAATGCTGATTAGGGTTGAGAGGTACCGAAAAGGCGGCGATGGTTATGGCAAAATAACCAAAAGCCGTTAAGCAGTCGCATAAGCGTCAATACCTAAAAGGAGAAAAGATGGCCCACGTTTCTGAAATCTACGGATCGATGGTGTTCAACGAGCACGTCATGAAGGAACGCCTTCCCTCCGCAACCTACAAGAGCCTTACCAAGACCATTAAGGAAGGTAAGCCTCTCGACATCGAAGTTGCGAATGTCGTTGCTCACGCCATGAAGGAATGGGCTATCGAGCACGGTGCTACCCATTACACGCATTGGTTCCAGCCCCTTTCAGGCATCACCTCTGAAAAGCATGATAGCTTCCTGAACCCCGTAGGTGACGGCACCGCAATCATGACCTTCAGCGGCAAGGAGCTCATTCAGGGTGAGCCTGATGCATCGAGTTTCCCCTCTGGCGGTTTGCGTGCCACGTTCGAGGCTCGCGGCTACACCGCATGGGATCCAACCAGCTTTGCATTCATCAAGGATGAAGTGCTGTGCATCCCTACTGCATTTTGCTCCTACACCGGTGAAGCACTCGACAAGAAAACCCCGCTTCTCCGTTCTATGAGCGTTGTTAACGAACAGGCTCAGCGCGTTTTGAAGTTCTTTGGCGAAGACGGCCATCGCGTGGTTTCCACGGTTGGCGCAGAGCAGGAGTACTTCTTGATTTCCGAGAAGGATTACGTAAAGCGCCAAGACCTCGTCATGACGGGCCGCACCCTGTTCGGCGCCGCTCCGCTTAAGGGACAGGAGCTCGAAGAGCATTACTTCGGCGCCATCCGTCCTACCGTCAACGAGTTCATGAAGGAAGTCGATGACGACCTGTGGGCACTGGGTGTTTCCGCAAAAACCAAACACAACGAGGTTGCTCCTGCTCAGCATGAGCTTGCCCCGCTGTTCACCAACTCGAATCGCGCAATCGACGAAAACCTGCTCACCATGGAAAAGATGCGTCTCGATGCATCCCATCATGGCCTGGTTTGCCTGCAGCACGAAAAGCCATTCGAGGGCATCAACGGTTCTGGTAAGCACAACAACTGGTCGCTTTCCTACGACAAGGTTAACCTGCTTGACCCCGGCGACGACCCGATGGACAACCTGCGCTTCCTCGTGTTCCTCGCTTGCGTAATCGAATCGGTTGATGAATATCAGGAGCTGCTGCGCATGTCGGTTGCCTCTGCTGGCAACGACCATCGCCTGGGTGCAAACGAGGCACCTCCGGCTATCATCTCTATCTTCTTGGGCAGCGAGCTGGGCGCTATCGTAGATGCCCTTATCTCTGGCGACGAATACCATTCCGCCGATGCTATCGCAATGGATTTGGGCGTTGCTGTTCTTCCGAAGTTCATGAAGGACAACACCGACCGCAACCGTACCAGCCCCTTCGCGTTCACGGGCAACAAGTTCGAGTTCCGCATGCCTGGTTCTTCGGTAAACCTTTCCGACTGCAACATGATCCTGAACACCGCAATGGCAAAGAGCCTGAAGGGCTTCGCCGATGCGCTTGAAGGTGCTGAAGGCGCCGACTTCGAAAAGAAGGCCATCGCTTACATCAAGAAGACGCTCACCGATCACCAGCGCATCATTTTCAACGGCAATGGCTATTCCGAGGAATGGGAAAAGGAAGCCGAGAAGCGCGGCCTTGCAAACCATCGCAACACCGCAGAGGCTCTGCCTTGCTTCGTAGACCAGAAGTCGCTCGATCTGTTTGACGAGTTCAACGTTCTTACCGAGCCTGAGGTACGTAGTCGTTACGAGGTGAAGCTCGACAAGTACAACAAGCTTCTGAACATCGAGGCACGCACCATGATCCGCATGGTTCGCCGTACGTACCTGCCCGCCATCACCGACTACATGGCCGATCTGGCAAGCAACATCACTACGGTGAAGGCCGCTATTTCTGGTGCTGATATGACTGAGACTGAAAACGTTCTTGAGGTCATCATCGCCGGTGCCGACAAGGCCGCAAAGGCAACGCGCGAACTGATCAAGGTTCACAATGCTGCCGAGGCAATCGAGGCACCGCAGGAGCAGGCTAACGCTTACGCCAACGAGGTAATTCCCACCATGGATGCCCTTCGTGCCGAAATCGATGCCCTTGAATGTGTGGTAGAGCGCGATTACTGGCCCGTTCCCACCTACAACGACATCCTCTTCTACGCGTAACGCCAAACTGGGATTATAAGGACAGCCCCTAGTTTCCTACTTTGTGAAGAGAGCCCCGCTTGCCAAGCATCATGCAAGCGGGGCTTTTTGTGCGCTATGTCGAATTGGGAAAATGGGATCTGCCCCTATGTTCCCGGTTTTCGGAGTGGCGGCTTAGGCTCTTTCGCCCCCCGTCAGTTGCGGAGCGTTACCAACCTGCAACGTTCTTTCCCGATAATTGACATGTGCGGAGAATCTTTCGTGGAGTGCTGTTCGGACTTGCCATGGCTGGCTAAGATGGGAGCGAAACGGTTCCCGACAACGAAGGGTCTAAAAGCATGGCAAGCGAAAAGGCGCCTGGCAAGCAGTTGGCCAAATCAACGGAGCAGTATCAACTGTTCGAGCAGGCAAGCAGGCCGCTATTCAAGAAATACGAGGCTGCTATTCGCGAAATGCGCACGCGTTTCGAGATTCTTGATGCTGATCTGGAGTATCGCTTAAGTCGCAACCCGATTCATCACATCGAATCGCGTATCAAGGCGCCCAAAAGCGTGTATGACAAGCTGTATCGTTACGGTGTGCCGGTAACGCTGAAATCCATGGAGGAAAACATCCTGGACATTGCGGGCATGCGTGTAATCGTTTCCTATATTGACGATGTGAGCGCCTTGCTGAAGGTTCTTTCCCTGCAGGATGATTTGCAGATCGTGAAGGTTAAGGACTATATCACGCACCCCAAGCCAAATGGGTATCGCAGCCTTCATATCATCGTGAAGGTGCCCGTTTATTTCCTTGATCGGAAACAGTATGTGCCTGTTGAAATCCAGCTGCGCACCATAGCAATGGACTTTTGGGCATCGCTTGAGCATACGTTGAAGTACAAGCAGGATGCCAAGGTTGAAGGCATCGACATGTTCGACGAGCTGAAAGACTGCTCCGATATCATCCAAGACGTTGAGCGCCGTATGCAGATCCTGATGCATGCCGTGCAGACGTCCGACGTCGAAGAGGCTGCCAGCAGGCGTCGCGCTCAGATCGAGGAGCAGGAAAAGGTTGTTGCTGGCGTTGCCGATGCGGCGTCAGGAAAGCCTGAGTGCGCTATATCCTCCAGCACCAAAACGGTAACCGAGGCCGCGGTGCAGCGATCGATTTCCGATGCCGCCGCCGTTCGTGAGAAAACTGAGTAGCGCGCAGCTTGAAGCATTGTTTTGCAGGGGGTGCGGCGTATGCGCTTGCCCTGCCAGGTTTGGGCTGTCTGCCAGGGTCGGGCCCTGCTGACCATTGGGATGCTGTCCTCGCAGATTCGCGCTGTCGCCGGCCTTCGCTGCAGGGGTGCTCGCACTAATCCGCAAAGTTGCGCTCCTGCAGATTGGATTGACGTGGGAGTTTGCAAAGGTTGCAGCCTTAGGAGGCATCGACTTTTCAGAAAGCCCCTACCTTTTACGGAGTAGAAGGCTCCAGTTGCTGCCTTTTTGTGCTGAACTACATCACTTTACTTAGTTGGAGTAGAATAGAAAACCGAAAAAGTTCCCAGCGGGGCGTGCTTACGCGTCCTGGGCTTTGGGGGAAGAAGAACCGCGAAAGGAAGAACAAATGGCTGACGTGCAACCTGTTAGGTACATCTGGAAGAACGGCGAAATGGTGCCGTGGGAGCAGGCAACGACGCACGTTCTGACCCATGCCCTTCATTACGGTTCTGGCGTGTTCGAAGGTATCCGTTGCTACCACAACGAAGAAACGGATGAAACAGTTATCTTCCGCCTTCGCGACCACATGGAGCGTTTGCAGCGCAGCTCCAAGATTGCCATGATGGACCTTCCCTACAGCGTAGACGAGCTGTGCGAAGCAACCGTTGAGCTTATCAAGAAGAACGAATTGACGTCTTGCTACATTCGTCCTCTTGCATACTATGGCTATGGCCAGATGGGCGTAGACCCAACGGGTGCTCCCGTGGACGTTATCATCGCGGTATGGCCTTGGGGCGCTTACATGGGCGAAGATGCCCTTAAGAACGGCATCCCAGTGGGTGTTTCTTCTTGGCGTCAGCGTTCCTTCAACGCAATTCCTCCTGCCGTTAAGTCTTCTGCTTCCTACATGAACTCCATCCTGGCAAAGCTCGAGGCAAAGAACCACGGCTATGCTGAGGCTGTTATGCTCAACGAACAGGGCTACGTGTGCGAAGGTACGGGCGAAAACCTCTTCACCGTTCGCAACGGCATTCTCTCTACGCCTCCGCTGTCTGACGGTCTGCTTGAGGGCATCACTCGCGACACCATTCTGCATATTGCTTGCGACATGGACATTCCCGCTATCGAGGAATCCCTTACCCGTTCCGATCTGTACATTGCCGATGAGATGTTCATGTGCGGTTCTGCTGCCGAGCTTACGCCCGTCCGCAGCGTAGACGACCGCGAAATCGGTCCTATGGGCCCCATTACCGCGCAGCTTCAGAAGCGCTATTTTGAGGTTGCTTATGGTAAGGTGCCCGAGTATGAAGAGTGGATCACCCGCTTCTAATCGAGGTGCGCTTTCAGTGCGCTTTCTTCAAGCCGCATTCCCCTTTGCCGTAAGGCGCAGGGGTGCGGCTTGTTTTTTCAGGGGACAAAATGAGCGCTCGCTGCAGGGGTGTCGCGCCAGGGGAATCATCAACGGTGAAAGGGGTATGGGCTATGCCGGAGCTTAGGACAAGAGAAGTGGAAGATCTGCTTGAGGTCTTTGCGGGTTTAACCCGTCCTGATGATGTATTTGCCCTGCTGGAAGACTTGTTCACTGTTCGCGAGATCAAGGATACCTCGCAGCGTTTGGATGTGGCGCGTATGTTGCGCAAGGGCAGTTCATACGCCGTTATCGAAAAGGCAACTGGGGCTTCCGCGACAACCATCGCCCGTGTATCAAAGGCATTGAACTACGGCGCAGGTGGTTATGGCCTTGCCTTTGAGGTGCTTGATGCCAAAGAGGCAGAAAACGGGGAAGCCGCCAAGTCGGAAAGCCCGACAGCCGAAGGTGAAAAGCAATAGGAGGGCAACGGCTGCGTTGCCCTGCGAAGCCGCCAAAGCGCGGCTTCTTTACTGAAAGGAACAAAGAGCCAATGAGTTCGTTCGCAGCGTTCTGCAAACGTAAGGATATCGAGATTTCTGTTCAGCGTTATCTGATTGACGCTCTGGGTGCCATGGCGCAAGGCCTTTTTGCCTCGCTGCTCATGGGTACCATTCTTTCAACCATTGGCCAGCAGGCTGGAATCGACGTATTGGTGCAGGTAGGCGATTTTGCCAAAAGCGCCGCCGGTCCTGCCATGGCCGTATCCATCGGTTTTGCGCTGAAGGCGCCATCGCTGGTGTTGTTTTCCCTGGTGGCAGTTGGCTACGCGGCAAACAGCCTGGGCGGTGCGGGCGGCCCATTGGCGGTGCTTGTGGTTGCCATCGTAGCTTCTGAATGCGGCAAGCTGGTTGCCAATGAAACAAAGATCGACATTCTGGTTACTCCTTCGGTCACCATCCTGGTGGGATGTTTGCTTTCCATGGCGTGCGCACCTTCCATCGGCGCGGGTGCTACTGCGGTAGGCTCGCTTATCATGTGGGCTACGGAGCTTCAGCCATTCTTCATGGGCATTCTAGTGTCGGCTTTGGTGGGCATTGCTCTTACGCTGCCAATCTCCTCAGCGGCTATCTGCGCGGCATTGAGCCTTACTGGTTTGGCGGGAGGCGCCGCTGTTGCCGGCTGCTGTGCTCAGATGGTTGGCTTTGCAGTAATGAGCTTCAAGGAAAATCGCTGGGGCGGTTTGATTTCGCAAGGTCTGGGAACGTCGATGCTGCAGATGGGCAATATCGTGCGTAACCCACGCATCTGGATTCCTCCTACGTTGGCTTCCATGATCACTGGCCCCATTGCTACCTGTATTTTCCAGCTCAAGATGAACGGTCCCGCCATTTCGTCGGGCATGGGTACTTGTGGTCTGGTTGGTCCTATTGGTGTGTACACGGGCTGGGTTGCCGATATGGCATCGGGTGCAATGACGGCCATTACCGCTATGGATTGGGCAGGTTTGGTGCTTATCTGTTTCGTGCTTCCTGCGGTATTAACCTACGCATTTGGTCTTGTTTTGCGTAAGATTGGCTGGATCAAAGAAGGCGACCTTACGCTTGAATCTGCTGACGATATGGTAAAAGCCGAATAAGAGGCAGGACTTCTTAGTTGTTTCTCGCTGAAAGGGGGGGGATGAACATGGGAAAACGGTTCACAGCTGTTTTGGTGGCGCTCTGCGTGGCGTTGGCCTCCCTATGCCTTTCGGGCTGCGCAGAAAAAGACAGCAAACCCAGCTACCAGCTGGTAACCGAAGGCAAGCTCACCGTTGCCATGGCGCCCAATTTCCCTCCATTTGACTCTCTGGATGGCGAGGCTCCTACGGGTTTCGACGTGAGCGTCGCCCGTGAAATCGCGAATCGTTTGGGGCTTCAGCTTGAAATCAAAGCAGTTTCTTTCGATGAACTGGTGCAGGGCGTGCACGACGGCACCTATGATGTTGCCATTTCGGCGCTCTCCATCAATCCCAGTCGGTCGGAATTGGTCGATTTCTCATCTCCGTATTACCTGGTAGACCAAGTGATTGTGGCCAAGAAGGGCGTGTATGAGAAGGTGTCCGAGCTGAAAGGCAAGCAAGTTGCCGCCGAGGCTGGGACCACGGGGTACGACTATGCCTTGGCAAATGTTACGGAAAATGTTGTTGCCTACAAAACGGCAGCTGAATGCTTCGCTGCGTTGGAGGCGGGGCAGGTTGCCGCTGTGGTGACCGACGAGCCCGCTGCAACATATCTTCTGAGCAACGCCTATCCCAATTGCACCATCTTGGAAACGGTGGCAACGTGCGAAAAATACGCCGTTGCCGTGAACAAGGACAACCGAGCTTTGACGGATGCTATCAATGATGCCCTCAGCCAGATGGATAGAGACGGAACCCTTGCCACGCTCCAAAAGCAAGTTGGGTAGGGCTTTTCGCGCTATCGCTGAGCGTTTCTTCGGGTGTGCTTTTTGCCCCAGATGGGGGGCGCTCGGTGCGGTGCCGGCGGCGGGAGCCAAGCAGGCGCGCACTTCGCCCTAGATGGAGAGCGTACGGGGCGCGTGGCTGGATTCGATAGCCCCTAGAAGCTACTTGTGGTAGGGCTCGTGGCGGATGATTTTGAATGCCCGGTAAATCTGTTCGAGCAGAACAACGCGTGCAAGGTTGTGGGGTAGGGTTATAGGCCCAAAGCTGATGCGCTCTGTGGCGCGCTGCTTCACTTCTTTTGTCACGCCATCGCTTCCGCCGATGATAAAGGAAATATGCGAATCGCTGTTGAGCGCATAATTGTCAATTTTTTGTGCCAGGCCTTCGCTGGAAGTTTCTTTTCCGCGAATGTCCATCAAGATAATGGGACCGCGTTCTGGCAATGCGGAAAGCAAAGCTGCGGCCTCCTTTTCTGCATTGGAGTCGGGGAGTTCTCGCACTTCGATTTTTGCATATCCGCCAAGGCGTTTCAGGTATTCTGCGACGGCGTCTTTCCAGAACTGCTCTTTGAGCTTGCCCACGGCAAATATGGTTATACGAAGCATGGTGGCCCCCAATCGCGCTGGCGTTACCAGCTTGAAAAGAAACATTGGTACAGTAGTTATTCGCACGGTATTATATCGGTCGAACAAGAAGCGCGCATGCGCATACCCACACAACACCTAAGGAAGCAGGCGTTATGTCACTCCCCGTATCTGACCTGAACAAAAAGGCTGATGGCCTTACCACCATGGAATTGGGCAAGGTTCTGCCCCTTACTGCCGAAGTGAAAGACGATCATCTTTTCATCGGCGGCTGCGATATGGTGGAAATTGCCAAGGAATTCGGCACCGCACTGTACGTGTTTGACCAGGCCGATCTTGAGGCGCGCATGGATGAATACGTGCAGTCTTTCAAGAAGTACTACGGCGACCGCGCCGAAGTCGCCTATGCTTCCAAGGCATTCCAGAACAAGGCCATCGTGCAGCTCGCCAGCGAGCATGGCATGTGCCTGGATGTTTCTGGCGGCGGCGAACTCGCCTGCGCGCTTGCTGCAGGCTTTCCTGCCAAGCGCGTAGTGGTTCACGGCAACAACAAAACCCCCCAAGAACTGCGTGAAGCCATCGAGGCTGGTGTGGGATGCATTGTTGTCGACTCCCGTATTGAATTGGGCCGCATTTCCGCTATCGCCCAAGAGCTGGGCGTTACGCAGGATATCTACATGCGCATTACTCCTGGCGTGGAGGCCGATACGCATGAATTCATCCGCACGGGTTGCGAGGATTCCAAGTTCGGCTTTACCATGCGCGAGGATTTCGCCTTCAAATGCGTGAAGGATGTTTTGGAGACGCCTGGTGTTCGTCTTACCGGCCTGCATTGCCATATTGGCTCTCAGATTTTTGCCCTGCATTCGTTCCGCGAAGCCATCGATGTCATGATCCAGTTCATCAAGCGCATCAACGAAGAATACGACTACGAAATCGAAGGCCTCGATCTGGGCGGCGGCTTGGGCATCGCTTACGTAAAAGAGGAAGAGCCTCCCACGATCGAGTCGTTCGCGAAGCTTACCTGCACTGCAGTGAAAGAGCTGTGCGCTGAGTATGGCGTGAAGGAGCCTCGCATCGCGGTCGAGCCGGGTCGCTCCATTGCGGCAACGCCGGGCGTGACACTCTATACCGTGGGTATCTTGAAGACGCTGCCGGGCATTCGCAATATCGTTGCTATCGACGGCGGCATGTCCGACAACATTCGTACCGCTCTTTATGGTGCGGAGTACGAGTCCGTTATTGCCAACAAAGCCAACCAGCCACGTACGAAAGTGGTAACACTGGTGGGCAAGCATTGCGAGTCGGGCGATGCGGTTGCTGCCGATGCTTCAATTCAGAATCCCGACCTGGGCGATATCGTATGTATGTTCGGCACGGGTGCGTATTGCCATTCCATGAGCAGTCGCTACAACGGCCAGCCTAGGCCCGGTATTGTGTTCGTCAAGGATGGCAAGGCTCGCTTGGTAACTCGTCGTGAAACCTATGCCGATTTGATGAGCTGCGATCTGTAAGCTCTTCTTGTGCAGCCGCCTGGTTGGGCTGCGATGATGTTATACAGGGCCCTGATGACGTGAGCCAAGGTCGATTCGGTGCGGTAAGTGCGGTCGATCCCCGTTCATGCTCGTCAGGGCCCTGTTTCGTTTTAGTGCGATAAGGCCGCTTTGCTTATCCATTTAACGGATCAGTGACAAACGGCAATGTCTTTACGTTTACAATAGATGGAATATAACTTCTACGGAAAGGTGCGCTTCATGGCTGTCAAGGTTGGCTTGGTCGGAACGGGCACGGTTGGCGGCGGATGCTTGGACATCCTTCGCAACCACAAGGAAGAATTCAAACGTCATTTTGGCATTGACATTGAGCTGACCCGCGTATGCTCCCGTCAGCCAGAGGTTGCCGACTCATATGGCTTGAGCGATATCTTCACCACCGATTTCCATGAAGTGATTAACGACCCTGAGGTCGATCTGGTTATCGAGCTCATCGGCGGTACCACCTTCGCCAAGGAAGTGGTAATCGGCGCCCTGCAAAACGGCAAGAGCGTGGTTACCGCCAACAAGGCCCTTATGGCTTCTTGTGGCGAAGAGGTTATGAGCTTGGCGGAAGAAAAGGGCGTAGAAATTGCGTTTGAGGCCAGCGTTGGCGGCGCTATTCCTATTATCGTTCCCTTGAAGCACTCCCTTATTGCCAACCGCATCGATTCCATCATGGGCATCGTGAACGGCACCACCAACTACATGATCACGCGCATGGACGAAGACGGCATGAGCTACGAGGATGCGCTGAAGGAAGCCCAGGAAAAGGGCTTTGCAGAAGCCGATCCCACGGCCGACGTCGATGGCCTTGATGCTGCTGCCAAGATCGCTATCTTGGCTTCCATCGCATTCAACTCCCGTGTAACCATGAGCCAGGTGTTCACCGAGGGCATTCGTCGCATTTCCCCTGTCGACCTGGCTATGGCTCACGAAATGGGCTATGCGGTAAAGCTCCTTGCCCATGCATATCGCACCGACGCGGGTATTGATGTTCGCGTGCATCCCACGATGATTCCCGAAAGCCATCAGCTCGCCACGGTAAATGGCGTATTCAACGCAATTTATACCGTGGGTGACGCTGCGGGCGAAAACATGTTCTTTGGTGAAGGTGCCGGCGCGGGTCCTGCTGCTAGCGCTGTTATGGGCGATGTGCTTGAGGTTGCCCGTCGTTTGCAGATGGGCATCAAGCCAATTGTTGGATGCACGTGCACCGACGATCTGCCTATTCTTTCTGTTGAGGACCTCCATACGAAGTACTACATCCGCTTCGTGGTTGCCGACCGTAGTGGCGTTTTGGCTGCCGCGGCAGACATTTTCGCTAAATACGACGTTTCGGTTAAGACGGTTACCCAGCGCGGCAACGCTGCACGCGACGACGTCGATCTGGTGTTTGTTACCCATACGGCCGAAGAGCGCAATGTGCGCAAGGCCATCGACGACATCTTGGCTTTGGAAGGTGTTGTTACGGGCGGATTCCCATCGGTCATCCGCGTACAAGACTAACAGGCGTTCGTGCGACCGGTTTGGACCTGGTTTACTCCTCTTACAATTTAGAAGGGCACGCGCTTTGGCGCGTGCCCTTCTTTTTTGTGGTTCTGGGAATTCCGATCGGATTCCCAGGCTTGTTTCAGTGTGGGTTTGCCCTATTCGGGTTCAGGCATATTTTCCAAATCGTAGGGCGTTGCCTGGTACACGTAGTAGTTGAGCCAGTTGGTGTATAGCAGCTGAGCTGTGGCTCGCCAGTTGGAAATAGGCTTCTGCGTCGGATCGTCGTTGGGGAAGTAGTGCTTTGGCATGTCAGGGTTCAGGCCCTTTTTTGTGTCGCGATGGAACTCGCTCGCCAGGGTGTCGGTGTCGTATTCGGGATGGCCGAATACGAAGAAGTGGCGGCTATCGGTGCTTTTGGCGATGAAGACGCCAGCTTCGTCCGACACGGAGATCAGCTCTAGCTCGGGGACCTTCTCGATGTCTTCTGCATGGACCTCGGTCCAGCGAGAATGGGGCGCATGAATGACGGTATCGAAGCCGCGGACCAGAGGAGAGGTGGGTTTCAAGATCTTGTGCTCGAAAACTCCGGTCATCTTGTGCTGCCTTAGATACTTCGGAATCCCGAAATGATAGTAGGCACCTGCCTGCGCGCCCCAGCAGAGATACAAGGTCGAGAAAACATTGGTTTTTGCCCATTCGAAGATGTCGCACAATTCGGGCCAGTAGTCCACGTCTTCAAAGGGGAGCTTTTCGACTGGCGCTCCGGTGACGATCATGCCGTCATAGCGCTTGTTGCGAATGTCATCCAAATCCACGTAGAACGATTCCATGTGCTTGGGAGGTACGTGCGTCGCCTTATGCGTGACGGTTTGCAGGAGGTCGACCTCAACCTGCAAGGGCGTGTTCGAGAGCTTGCGCAGGATTTGGGTTTCTGTTTCGATTTTCAAGGGCATCAAATTCAAGATGAGCACGCGTAATGGACGAATGTCCTGATGGATGGCGCGGTGCTCGGTCATAACAAAGATGTTCTCGCTTTCCAAAACCTCTGTTGCCGGCAAGGCATCGGGGATGCGAATTGGCATAAGTGCTCCTTTATTAATAACGATACATTCGTGCGTTGATGCAATAGCAATCACGATTGTACGCGCGGGCGCCCGAGCCTTCTACGTCCGTCGGCCAATCTATAGCCAGTTATAGGTAATTGCATTGACTAGGCTTTTTGCTTGCCGATCTGTTGTGTCGTCTTTGGCGATGCACTTTTACAATAGATCCTATCGCTTCACGCGCCTCGGTTGCGTGGGCGGGCTTTGGGAAGAAAGGAATACGCAATGAGCGAATCTTTGGCTACAACCTGTGTGCAGGGTGGCTATCGTCCTGGTGATGCTGAGCCTCGCCAGGTGCCAATTTATCAGTCGACTACCTGGAAATATGACACAAGCGAGCACATGGGCCGTTTGTTCGATCTGGAAGAATCTGGATACTTCTATACTCGCCTGCAGAACCCCACAAACGATTTCGTTGCTGCAAAAATCTGCGAGCTGGAAGGCGGCAGTGCTGCGATGCTCACTTCATCGGGGCAGGCGGCAAATTTCTTCGCTGTCTTCAATATCGCCGGGCAGGGCGACCATGTAGTAGCTTCTTCGGCGATTTACGGCGGTACGTATAATTTGCTGTGCCACACCATGGCACGCATGGGTCTGGAGTGCACGTTTGTTTCTCCCGACTGTTCTGACGACGAGCTCGAAGCAGCATTCCGCCCGAACACCAAAGCGGTTTTCGGCGAAACCATTGCGAACCCAGCACTTAACGTTTTGGATATTGAGCGTTTTGCCAATGCGGCTCATGCGCATGGTGTGCCGCTGATCGTGGACAACACGTTCCCTACGCCGGTAAATTGCCGTCCTTTCGAATGGGGCGCTGATATCGTCACCCATTCCACCACGAAATATATGGACGGCCATGGCGCTGGTGTTGGTGGCTGCATTGTCGATTCCGGCAAGTTCGACTGGAACGCTCATGCCGATAAATTCCCCGGTCTTACTACACCCGACGAAAGCTATCATGGCGTGGTGTACACCGAGCGCTTCGGGCTGGAAGGCGCGTTTATCACCAAGGCCACCTCACAACTTATGCGCGATTTTGGCTCTATCCAGTCGCCGCAGAATGCGTTTCTGCTGAACATGGGCTTGGAGAGCCTTCATGTTCGCATGGCGCAGCACTGCAAGAACGGTCAGTCGGTTGCCGAGTTCCTCTCCAGCCACCCGAAAGTGGCATGGGTTCGTTACTGCGGTTTGCCCGATGACCCGAATTATGATTTGGCGCAGAAGTACCTGCCCAATGGCTCATGCGGTGTTGTGAGCTTTGGCGTAAAAGGTGGGCGTGAAGCGGCAGAGCGCTTTATGGCCAACTTGAAGCTGGCACAGATCGCTACCCATGTTGCCGACGCTCGTACCTGTGTTCTTCATCCTGCAAATGCAACTCATCGGCAGATGAATGACGAAGAGCTTGCTGCGGCAGGCATCAGCCCCGATCTCGTGCGTCTTTCGTGCGGCATCGAAGACACCGCCGACCTCATTGCCGATATCGATCAGGCTCTCTCGTTTGCGTAATCGATGCATCAGCGCGGATGCGCGAAGTGAGGACTCCCTTATATAAGCGTTTGCTGCCGTGCATGCCGCCCTCGATTCGTTCGGGGGCGGTTTTTTTATGGGTTGTGTATATAATGGCAGGTAGTTTGGACCTGCGTGAATATTCGCGTTCACGCAAAGGCCCACCTATTGCAATCCATCAAGCTAGAGAGTTCCTTTCGCCATGCGTGACGTACACTGCCATATTCTTCCTGGAGTAGATGATGGTGCTCGCACCATGCAGGAATCGCTGCTAATGCTTTCTGAGGCCATGAGGGCGGGCATTACTTTCATCGTATGCACGCCGCGATGCTGCGACCCTTGGTTCGACTTCTCGCGTATGTGGCAGGCTTATCTTCAGCTAAAGCGCCATGCGTCTGCAATTCCTGGTGCACCCGAGCTTTCTATGGGCTTTGAAGTCGACTATCACAAATTGAAGAAGCTTGGGATGGACGCAGCTGTTCAGCTCGGCAACGACCAGGGGGAATTTTTACTGGAGCTTCCTCAAGGCACCCTGCCGCTCGATTGGGAATTCATGGTTCACAATCTGCAGCGCAAGGGTTTCAAGGTCATAATCGCCAACCCGGAGCGATGCCGTGAAGTCCAGAAGGATATCGATGTTGCACGCCGTTTCGTTTCGGCTGGCTGTGAATTGCAGATTTCTGCGGACTGTATATATGGGGGCTTTCTAGATCCCTCGCGCCGCGCGGCGAAGAAGCTGGTGCAGGCTGGTTTGGTCCGCTACCTGGCAAGTGATGCCCGCCACCCTTCCGACTACGAGCTGTTCACCGAAGCAACGGAGTACTTTAAGCGTTTTGCTGATTCTGAGGCAATGGAGAACAAGAGCATAGAAGAGGTTGAACGCGAGTGCGCCGAGGCGGAAGCTCGCGCCGATCAAAAGAGGAAAGGGCGCGGAGCCAGCCCCGATAGGGGGAAAGTGCCCGCTGGGATGGACGGCTTTGCTCGTCAGGCTGCCGCAAGCGGTGAACGCTCCTTTGATTCTGAGGCCGAGACATATCGTAGCGTCATGGCTGCTGTAGAAGGCATCGGCGGAAATGCGGAGAGTGTTGGGCCTCGGAGCGCTGCTGCGCCTAGCGTGGTCCGTTCTTCTGGGGGCCGAAGGGCCATGTTGGATAATTCTGCAGCCAACCCGGGGAAACTGCCCCTTCCTGTTGAAGGCGGTACTGCGCGTGCGTCGTATCTTGAGCCAGCCGAGCGTTCTTCGGATGCGGCTCTCGATGCCATGTTCGATGACGTTCCCCTTCGCGGAAAGCATGCGCGAAGGGAATAGGGCTTTTCGGAGCGCGGCTCTGCTTGCATGGATTAACGACGTTAATAAGTGGCCTCTCACCTCTATATATAGGATTCGCCTATAGATTAATCTTGATTTATAGGTTCCTTTTCTGGGACTCTGGTGCGACAATAAAACTGTTAGCGATACCGAAGCTAGCAGCTTTGTCGCATGCGCCCCACGCGATACCCCTCTCGCGCGCGGGCGCTTTTGTGTGAGGGGAATCCCTCTTTCTTGTTTTTGCTTCTATAGAGCCATGCGTGCGCATGTTTCGCCTGCTTTTGCGTTGCGCTTTGCAAGGTCTAGCTGTGGCACTGTCCTTTGATTTGGCATCTCTTTGCACGGTGCTTGTTTTATAAGCATGCGTTGTAATTGCCGCAATTGTCGCCAGTCTCGTTTTTTTATGCCGGTTGGTTTGTTCCGCGATCCTGTTTCTTGCGCTTTGCAATCTGCCATCCCTTCTGAGCACGTCACATGAGCAACCTTCGAAAGCGCCGGGCGATCGGTTGTTCCCTGGGACATGCTCGCTGCGCGGGCGGGCGGTTGTTTTTTGGCGGTGAGCGTTTTTCTTTGAAAATGTTATTGACGGCTAACTTTTCTCTTGTTAAGTTAATCACGGTTAACTTAGAGGAAGCGAAACTTCCGGTGAAGAACTTCTACACCTCTTCATCGGCAATGTTCTCTTCGGGCTCATATTGGGATGTTGCCACTGCTTTGTCCTTTTATTCGCCGGAAGTTGCGCCGACTCGAAATCTCTTGCTTTTGGACAGGAGTGTGAACGAGAAAGAACCCGCCATATGGCGGGTTCTTTCTGTTTAGGCTGAGTGTGCGAGTTTGCAGGATTGGGAAATCGGGAACAAGGAAGGTTCGGCGGAATCCTCTGCTCTTCCGATTTATTTGCCGTTCGACGTCTTCGTTTTCCCGAATCCGAAACGGGTTAGTGCAGCGCCAGCAAGAGTCGCGACGGTATCTACCGCCCAATCGGCGGGGTCGCAGCTTCGGTTGGGGACGAATAGCTGATGCCACTCGTCGGTTATGCCATAGAGGCTTCCGATGGCCAATGCTGCGAGAAGCGCGGTGCGAGGGTTTAGGCGAAAGCGCAGCGCGTTGAACAGCAGTGCGCCGAAAAAAAGGTACTCGGTGAAATGGCCAACAGGTGAAACGTCAACTTCATGGCCGAATACCCACTGAGCGCCAGTCGTCAGCATGCCCTTGATTGCCGAGACGATGCCGAGTCCGCTGTTTATCGATTCGCCGGTATTGGCAGACATCCAGAAAATCATTGCTGCCATAGCGGCAACCGCTAACCAGCTAAGGATAATTTTCGCAGAGCGGGAAAGGTGATGGGTTGAGCAAGCGTTCATGAGTGCCTTCCGAGTAATGGGCTGCTGCCTTTTGCGTCGTTCAAGAGCACTAGTAGGGTACGCCATCGTGTTGTTGGGAGGGCGCAGTCCAGCGCTGCGGTAAGATAAATCACAGCATTTCATCACCAAGGAGGGATTTTGTTGGAAGAGGGCAAGCGGGCTCAAACACAGGTAATTGTGCTTATTGCCATCGTTATCCTTGGTTCGTGTCTGGGGAATCTTTCGCAAACCGCGCTGAACGCCATGTTTTCCGGTATGGCGGCAGACTTTGGCGTTCAGATGGAACTGGGCCAGTGGGTTACTACGCTGTATATGCTGGTGCTGGGAATCACCGTTCCCGCGGTTACCTACCTCATGCGCCGTTTTCCGTTGAAAAACGTGGTGCTGGCGGCATTGCTGCTGTTGGTGGTAGGCGCCGCTATCGATGTGGTGGCTCCCAGTTTCGAGGTGCTGGTAGCCGGTCGTGCTCTTCAGGCTGTATCGGCGGGCATAACCATGCCGATGATGATCAGTATCGTTATGACTTCCTTCCCGCGCGATAAACAGGCAACTGTTATGGGTATTGCGGGCATTGCTATGGGTTTTGCCCCCAATATCGGACCCACTATTGGCGGATGGATGATTGGGTTTGCTGGGTGGCGCAGCTTTTTCGTGGCGCTGTTTGTCTGCGCGTTGGTTCTCCTGCTGCTTGCTGCGGTATTGGTTGTGCGGCGTCCCCAGGCGAATTCGTCTGCAAGGCTCGACGTTTCGTCGCTGGTGCTTTCCGCCTTGGGCTTCGGCGGTCTGCTGCTGGGGTTCTCCAATGCTTCGAGCTTCGGATTGGCAAGCCCATATATTTGGGCTCCTGCAATTCTTGGCGTGTTGTTCTTGGCGCTGTATCTGCACAGGCAAAGGCGTATCGAGCATCCTCTTACCAATTTGCGTATATTCGATTCGTGGCGTTACCGCGTGAGCTTCTGGGCGGCAAACGCGTTGTTTGCCAGTTTCATGGGCATCACGCTGATCATTCCACTGTTTATTGAGAACCAGTGGGGAGGTTCAGCGCTTCAGGCGGGGTTGGCTTTGCTGCCGGGCACGGTAGCGGCTTTCATTGTGAATCCCCTGGCTGGTTGGCTGGTGGACCGCATTGGGGCTCGTCCTGTTGTCGTGGTTGCTTCGGTATTTCTGACGGTTGGCGCGATTTCCATGGCATTCATCGACGAAGCAACTCCGTTCTGGGCTATTGTTGCGCTGCAGGGCGTTCGCGCTACCGGTGTTTCGGGTTTGATTGGGCCGTTAACATCGTGGGGCATGGCCGATTTGCCGCATGAGATCATGACCGACGGCTCTTCCTTTGGCACCGCGGTCCGTCAGGCGTGTGCATCTGTTGGCACGGCACTTATGGTATTCGCCATTGCCGCAGGGGCATCGGCGGGAATGCCCTTGATGGGCTTTCATGCGGCATTTGCCGTTTCGGGCGTTTTTGCGGTGGCAGTGCTTGGTCTTGCCGTTGCTCGCATTCGCTAGAAGCGTAGGTTACTGAAGCGAAAATTGGAACGGTCTGTGTCGAATTGCGGGGAAGCGCAAAATTCTTTCGCAGCTCTCTTTTCGTGCGCTGTTTGCGTGGGTAGAATACGTCCCATGGATACTGAAATTAAAATACGCATGGCAACGAAGGAAGACGCTCCCGCGTTGCTGGAAATCTACACTCCTTACGTTCTCGAAACGGCGGTAACGTTCGAAATCGAACCGCCCTCGTTGGAGGAGTTCTCCGCGCGTATCGCGCGCGTTCTTGAGCGTTATCCCTACATCGTGGCCGAAAAGGATGGTCTTATTCTTGGCTATGCCTACGCTCAGGCGTTCCGCCCGCGTGCGGCATATTCCCATTCTGCCGAAACCTCGATTTACGTTCGCAAAGACCTGCGAAGCCGTGGCTTGGGTCGTCGTATGTACGAAGCGCTAGCTAAGCTGCTGCTGTTGCAAAACGTATTCAATATGGAGGCATGCATCGCTCATTGCGATCCTGCTGATGAATACGTGCCCGCAACAAGCCGCCTTTTCCATGCTCGTTTGGGTTTTGAACATGCAGGTCGCTTCAACAAATGCGCACTGAAGTTCGGCCGCTGGTACGACATGATCTGGATGGAGCGTATTTTGGCGAAGCCTGCGGCTCAGGAAACCAGCCCTTTCCGTCCTTTGCCTGATATCGATCAGCCTTATATCGACTCAATCTTGAATAGGGCTTAATCACTCTTTCCATCCCACCGACTGCAAAGGCTGCCTCGTGCAGCCTTTTTTGCGCCAGAAACAGGGCGGGTTTCTTCTGTGTAGCAACCGCAGGATGCCAGCATGCCCGAGGTGTCGCGGGGGGCGATGAGCTCAGTAGCGCCGCCGTCCATGGTAGGGCGCAGCGCGTGTGCGGGGCGTCGGCGCGTTCGCTGCGGGGCTCATTATCCGCTTGCGGGTGAAAGATGTCCGTCTGCGCGGTAAAACAGAGGGAGCATCCTTCCGCCTCATTCGCTTCGGCACTTTAGTGTGCTATACTGCGGTCTGCTTTAGTTAAGTAAAGTCTTACCGCTGAAATGAGGTAGTAATGAAGAAGAAGTTCCTTTCGGTGCTGGCCGTGGCTTGCGTTGCCTGCCTTTCTGCCGCCCTGCTTGCGGGTTGCTCGCAGCAGCAGTCCAGCTCCAACGACGGCAACCCCGCCGACAACAAGCTCATCGTGGGCTTCGATAACAGCTATCCGCCGTATGGCTTCATGGACGAGAACAACAACCCTACCGGTTTTGACCTTGACCTTGCTCAGGAAGTTGCCAACCGCAACGGTTGGGACATCGAGCTTTCTGCCATCGATTGGGATACCAAGGACGCTCAGCTGAACCAGGGCACCATCAACTGCATTTGGAACGGCTTCACCATGGAAGGCCGCGAAGATGACTACACCTTCTCCGAGCCCTACATGCTCAACGAGCAGGTAATCGTTGTTAAGAAGGACTCCGGCATCACGTCCCTTTCCGATCTTGCTGGCAAAACGGTGGTAACTCAGGCTGATTCTGCTGCACTCGACGTACTCGAGGGCGACAAGAAGGACGTTGCCGATACTTTCAAGAGCCTGCAGACGCTTCCCGATTACAACAATGCATTTATGCAGCTTGAGTCTGGCATGGTCGATGCCGTTGCTTGCGACCTTTCCATCGCTCAGTACCAGATCGCTGCTAAGCCCGATGCCTATCAGCAGCTTGAGCCCCTGAGCAGCGAGCACTATGCCGTTGGCTTCAAGAAGGGCGACGACGCTCTGGCGGCTAAGGTTACCAGCACGCTTAAGGATATGTACAACGATGGCACGGTTGAAAAGCTCATCGAGAAGTACGCCGATTACGGCATGAGCGCCGAGAACTGGGTGCTTAAGTAAGGAAAACAAAGCGAGTCTGCGCTCTTCTTCGTCCTCGTTGGATGCTGGTGCAAGAGCGGTGATCTCGACAATGCTGGGCGGAAGGCTATCCCTTCCGCCCTTTGTTGCGTTCAGCGGCTGAATCGCATGGCGCATGAAGGAGGAAGATTATGGAGCTTGGCGTTATGGTTGGCGCCTTGGTGGATGGCTTGGGGCTTTCCGCCTGGATTTTCGTAGTTACGCTGGTTGGCTCTTTGCCGCTGGGCATTGTGGTTGCCTTGTGTCGAATGAGCTCATTCAAGCCGTTATCGCTGCTTGCCCAGTTCTACATTTCCATTCTGCGTGGCACCCCGCTGATGTTGCAGTTGATGGCCTTCATGTTCGGTCCGTATTATCTGCTGGGAATGAATATGGGTACCGACTGGAAATTCGGTGCTTGCGCCGTAGGCTTCATCTTGAACTATTCGGCTTATTTTGCTGAAATCTACCGTTCGGGCATTCAGTCTATTCCAAAGGGCCAGTACGAGGCTGCCTTGGTTTTGGGCTACTCCCGTTCGCAAACCTTCTTCAAGATCGTGTTGCCCCAGGTTATCAAGCGTATCTTGCCTGCGATGGGCAATGAGATCATCACCCTGGTAAAAGATACTTCTTTGGCATTTGTATTGGGTATGGCGGAAATGTTCTCGGTTGCCAAGGCTCTTGCTGCAAGCAACGTGTCCATGATCCCTTATGCCATCGCGGCACTTATCTACTGGGTGTTCTGCCTCTTCATCGAATTCATTTTGGGGCGCGTGGAAAAGAAGCTTGCCTACTACCACGACTAGCGTGTTGGCTTGAAGGATATGGGAAAAGGGGTTTCCTCTATGGAGAATATGCCAGTTGTGAACCTGAGCCATGCGCGCAAGGCGTTTGGCAGCAACGAGGTTCTAAAAGATATTTCGCTTACGGTAAATCAGGGCGATGTGCTTTCCATCATTGGCCCTTCGGGCGGCGGCAAGTCCACGCTCCTGCGTTGCATGACGCTGCTTGAAACACTGGATGCCGGCTCGCTTGCGTATGGTGATGTGAAGGTTGCCGAAGCCGACTCCACGGGCAAAGCGGTGTACGGTGGCAAAGACGTGCTTGCCCGGGCTAAGAAACGCTACGGCCTGGTTTTTCAAAATTTCAATCTGTTTCCGCATTTCACGGTGCTGCAGAATGTGACCGATGCTTTGATCAGCGTGCAGAAGCGCCCAAAGGAAGAAGCGCTTGCCCACGGACGCGAACTGCTTGCCAAGATGGGGCTCGCCGATAAGGAAGATATGGTTCCCTGCGAGCTTTCCGGCGGTCAGCAGCAGCGCGTTGCCATTGCCCGCGCTTTAGCTCTCGACCCTGATGTGCTGTTCTTCGACGAGCCCACATCCGCACTCGACCCCGAGCTTACGCAAGAGGTCCTGCGCGTTATTCGCGAGCTTGCCGATGAGCATATGACCATGGTTATCGTGACGCATGAAATGGCCTTTGCTCGTGACGTTGCCGATCGCGTTGCGTTTATGGATGGCGGCGTTATTGTCGAAGAGGGTCCAGCCCAGCAGGTTATCAACAACCCGCAGCATAATCGCACCAAGGCATTCCTCGCGCGTTTCCAGGAAGGCGCAGCCGACTAAGCATTCGAGAGCCCTTGCTTCTGCGGGGCTCTTTTGTTTAGCGCGCCGCAGTGGTACGCGGCCTCGATATGTAGAGCATGCTGGTTTTGAAAGGGGAGAGCATGATAATTTCCATTGAAGGTCATACGCCTGATGTTTCCAGTGCCGCGTTCGTGGCTGATAACGCCACGGTTTGCGGTGATGTGAAGGTGGGGGAGGATTCTTCTATCTGGTTCGGTGCGGTGCTGCGTGCCGAGTGCGAGCCATTACGTATTGGCGATCGGACTAACGTGCAGGATAACGTTGTCGTGCATATCGATAGCGGATTCCCCGTAACCATCGGCAGCGACGTTACGGTGGGGCATGGCGCGGTAGTGCATGGCTGCACAGTGGAAGATGGCGTTCTGATAGGCATGGGGTCAACCATCCTCAACGGCGCCGTAATTGGCGAGGGCTCGGTAGTCGCTGCGGGCGCTCTGGTTCTCGAAGGGGCTGTGGTGCCGCCTTATTCGTTGGTTGCTGGTGTCCCTGCAAAGGTGAAGAAAACGCTTAGCGCTGAAGAAGTGAAGAACCGCATCGACTATTACACACCTCGCTATGTTAGAGAGGCAAAGCTGTATGCGGGGTCGAACTAGGGGCGTGTAAAGAGAAGCTCGTGAAACCTATCGGATTAGCAGACATCGCGTTTAGAAAATAAGAAAGGGCCCGCATAAGCGGGCCCTTTCTGGGTTGCGGAATGAGTGCCTATTCCTCGGTTGCCTTCAGCAGACCGTAGCCACCGTTGTCGCGGCGATACAGGATGTTCACGGCATTGGTGTCGCGGTCGATGTAAGCGAAGAAATCGTGACCGAGCAGGTCGATCTGAACCAGGGCCTCTTCTTCGGTGAGGGGCTCGAGAACCAGTTCCTTCACGCGTACTACTTCATCGTCGGCAGAAAGTTCCTTCATCAGGCCGTCGATGTCGAGCTCGGTGCCTGCCTTGGCGGGAGCATCAGCGATCTTCTTGTCGATGATGCGGGTCTTGTACTTGCGGAGCTGGCGCAGAACCTTAGCAGCGGCAACGTCGATTGCAGCGTACATGTTCTCGTCGGTCTCTTCTACGCGGATGATGTGACCGCGTGCGCGCATGGTAACCTCGCACTTGGCGGGGGTGGGGTTAGCAGGGTTCTTTTCAACCTGCAGTACAACCTCGGCAGTAAGGGGGTTGATGTCCATGACCTTCATGGAGTTGCCGATTTTTTCTTCGGCATAAGCGCGGATAGGATCCGTGATGGGCATCTTGCGGCCGGTGATGGTGATTTCCATGATTTCACCTCTCAAACTGAAACGAACTTCGCGGTTTTTCGAGGGGCCCCTCATGAAACTGGAACGTCGAAAACGACAATTCATGCTGCGAGGAATGCATGGTTGGATGCGCCCTTGCAGCACCTTCTATGATGGGAGGCGGTTTCGTATTTCCCCTCGTCAACCGTCTTCGCTTATTAGTCTAGCGCACTTCTTTCTGATTTCGTCAATAAAAATGAACTTGTTCTAAAACATTGTATAAACGTTGCTATTGGTAAGGCATTTTGAATGATTCGCTCTGCTATCGTGGAACGCTAAAGAGAAGCGGAGGAATACCCTATGGCCCATAAACCGCATAAGGAAACCGGCATCTTCATCAACGAGGTGTCTTCCCATCAGCGTCGCTACCATAAGGTGCTGGAGCTCACCCATTCAACCACCAAGGCGGCAGGCGTCATGCTCCTAGGCGCAATTATTGCGTTGGTGGTGGCAAATACGGCTGCGCACGGAGCGTTTACCGAGTTCTGGCACACCGAAGTATCCTTTGGGTTTGGCGCGACGCACGCAGAGATGTCGCTGGCTCACATTATCAATGATGTGCTTATGGCCATTTTCTTCCTGTTGGTTGGGCTGGAAATCAAGTACGAGATGACGGTGGGCGAACTTACCGATGTTCGTCAGGCAATCTTGCCTGTCGCTGCCGCTATTGGCGGCGTGCTTATGCCTGTGGGCATCTACCTGCTGTTCAACGCGAGCAACCCGGAAACGGTTATGGGTTGGGGCGTGCCCACTGCAACCGATATTGCCTTTGCGCTTGGTATTTTGGCGTTGTTGGGATCGCGCGTTCCTGCCGGCTTGCGCGTGTTCCTCAGCACCCTTGCGGTAGCCGATGACATCGTGGCAATCCTGGTCATTGCTGTCTTCTACGGGCAGAGCCCTTCATTGATGTGGTTGGCGGCTGCGGCAGTGGTTTTGGTTGCGCTTGTTGCGCTGAATCGCACTCATGTGTATTCATTGGTGCCATATTTGTTGGTGGGTGCAGTGCTGTGGTACTGCATATTTATGTCGGGAGTTCACTCGACCATCGCCGGCGTGCTGCTGGCTTTCGCCATTCCCTCCCGTTCGCATGTGAAGCTGAAGAGCTTCGCTAGCTGGTCGGGGCAGCGTGTGAAGGAAGCGGAGGAAAGCTATGTTCCCGATGAGCCGGTAATCGGCCAAACCGACTACTTGGCTAGCGTAACGCGTCTGGCGCGCGTTTCCCGTCAGGTGGTCCCTCCTGCAACGCGCCTGGAGCGCAGGCTGTACCCATGGGTTTACTTCGCGATCCTTCCCCTGTTCGCCCTGACCAATGCCGATGTGGCGTTCATGCAAGTGCCTGCGGGCGATATCCTTTCGAGTCCTATCTTCTTGGGCGTGTTTTTCGGATTGGTAATAGGCAAGCCTGCAGGCATCATGCTTATGAGCTTCATTATCGTGAAAACGAAACTTTCAACTTTGCCGGAAAACGTGAATTGGTCCCATATGCTTGGTGCGGCGCTTTTGGGCGGCGTGGGCTTTACTATGTCTATCTTTGTGGCCAACTTGGCTTTTGCCGACGCTGCGTACGTAATGGTTGCCAAGGTGGCCATTTTGGCGGCATCGTTGGTGGCAGGTGTTTTGGGCTTTACGTTCCTGTTTTTCCAGGCAAAGGCGGCCACACGTCGAGGTCAGCGTTTCGAAATGGAGCTGCCCTCTGTCAACAACAGGCAGTCGCACGCTGCCCATGAGGCTGAGAGACGTTATAAGCGAGAGTGCATTCAAGACGAGAATGAATAGTCATATTCCGCTGAGCTGGCGTTATGAAGCTCTCCTTCACATATCTTTGCGTTGTTCGATACGAGTTTGCTACCATTGCAAAAGCTGAATTCTTGCACTAGGGATACGTCTCGAACATGTGCAAGGTCAACGCGAAAGTGCTAGGAGGCCCTTTCATATGACAAAACAAACATGCGCTTCCAAGTCTAAGGTGGCTTTGAACGCTGCTTTTGCTGCCATTTTGGCCGTTGGACTGTCCGTCCCTGCAGCCAGTGCGTTCGCTGCGCCTTCCGACGATAAGCAGGCAGAGGCTCAGGCAGCTCTGCAGAAGCTCAATCAGTATCAGAGCGAGCTTGATCAGGCTTCCGCTAATTATGAAGCTGCCCATCAGGAGCAGATCGATGCCCAGAATCGTGTAGACGAAGCTCAGAAGCAGATCGAAGAGAAAACCGCTCAGATCGAAAAGGACCAGCAGCGTCTTTCCGATCGCGCTCGCGATATGTACCGTTCGGGCGACACCAATTTCTTGGACGTTATCCTGGGCGCATCCTCTTTTGAGCAGTTCGCCACTACCTGGAACATGTTGGAAACCCTGAATGGCAATGATGCCGAACTGGTTTCTGAAACCAAGACCGCTCGCGAAGAGCTTCAGGCTGCAAAGCAGGAGGCTGAAGAGCAGGCCAAGGTAGCATCCGATAAGGCAGAGGAAGCCAAGTCTGTTGCTGAGGCAGCAGACCAGAAGGCATCCGAGATGCAGCAGACCTATAACAGCCTTTCCGCTGAGGCTCAGGAGCTCATCAGCCAGGAGCGTGCTGCTCAGGAAGCTCAGCAGCAGGCTGCCGCAGCAGCTGCCGAGCAGAATGGCACGGCAGGAAACGATGCTGCAGCTACCATTACGAACAACAACTCGAACAGCAATCGCAACAACACGACCTCTAACAATTCGAGCAGCAGCTCCAACTCCAACAAGAACAATGCTTCAAGCTCGGCAACTAACAACAGCAAGCCTCAGTCCGTTTCGGGCAATAGCGTGGTAAACCGTGCTTACTCCCAGCTGGGCAAGCCCTACAAGTGGGGTGCAGTTGGCCCGAACTCGTTCGACTGCTCTGGCTTGGTAAGCTATTGCCTCACCGGTAGCTATAGCCGCCTGGGTACCACGGGTACCTTCATGGGCTGGACGCGCGTTTCCAACCCTCAGCCTGGTGATATTTGTGTAAACAGTCATCACTGCGGTATCTACATCGGCGGTGGCCAGATGATCCATGCCCCTCAGACGGGTGACGTGGTTAAGATAAGCTCCGTACACAGTGGCATGATTTACGTTCGCTACTAGCGAATCGCTATCATATGATTCTTTGAAAACCCGCTTCGGCGGGTTTTCTTGTTTTCGGGCGAAATCGGGGCATCCATAATTCAAGCGCAAAATGTACATAAAGCTTTGACCTGGTGTTATTTGTGGATATTGCGCATTGAAACCCTGAATACGGCGCGGTGGCGTTGCGGCGCAAACCGTTCGCTTGCTAAACTGATCCAGCTATCGCTTAATCGCACCACAACACCACCAGGGGGAAACTCACGATGGGTATTTCTATCGCAAAACATAAGCGAGCACTTGCCTCGGCAGCAATGGCCGTGGTTCTTGTCGCAGGCCTTGCCGTGCCTACAACGGTTGCTTTGGCAGAACCTACTGCCGCTGAAAAGCAAGCTGAAGCGCAACAGGCGCTCAATAAGCTCAACGAGATGCAGCAAAAGCTCGATGAGGCTTCGAATAATTACTACACGGCTATCGACGAGCAGAAGGCCGCCGAAAAAAAGGTGGAGGAAGCTCAGGAAAAGGTAGACCAGAAAACCAGGGAAATAGAAGGCTATCAGGAAAAGCTCGGTACCCGTGCTCGTGATATGTATCGTTCGGGCAATACCGGGTTCCTCGACGTAATCCTGGGTGCTTCTTCGTTTGAGCAGTTTGCCACCACGTGGAATACGCTTGAACGACTCAACGAAAACGATGCTGAATTGGTAACTGAAACCAAGAATGCACGCGAAGAACTGGAAAACGCCAAGCAGGAAGCCGAAGAGCAGGCTGAGGTTGCCGCCAACAAGGCTGCAGAAGCCAAATCCGTAAAGGACGAAGCTGAGGCAACCACCGCTCAGATGCAGCAGACCTACGATAGCCTTTCCGCCGAGGCGCAGGAATTGATGCGTAAGGAAGAAGAGGCTGCCGAAAAGGCTCGCCAGGAGGCTGCCGCCCGTGAAGCAGCTGCCGCCGCTGCAGCATCGAAGAACAATGGGGGTGGTACGGTAGACAACAGCGCCGTCCAAACCGTAACGGGCAACACGGTAGTTGATCGCGCCTATGCCCAGCTTGGCAAGCCCTATGTATGGGGTGCAGCCGGCCCGAACTCCTTCGACTGCTCTGGCTTGGTTGGGTACTGCATCACCGGCAAAATGGGCAACCACTGGTGCACCACTTACACCATGGCAAGCTGGAAGCGCGTTACCAATCCTCAGCCTGGCGACTTCTGCCTGAACAGTCACCATACCGGTGTTTATATTGGTAATGGCCAGATGATTCACGCGCCTCGAACGGGCGACGTGGTTAAGATCAGCGCTGTTCATTCCGGCATGTGGTACGTTCGCTATTAAACGGTGTTCGTCAAGCGGGCGCAGCGTTTGCAGGTAGGCACTGCTTCGGGTAGGTAACGAACTGGTATTCATATTTATGGAGGGCATTTGCATGCCCTCTTTTCTTTTGTGGGAAGTGTGGTACTATAGCACCCGCTAATCACAACAGCGGGATGTGGCTCAGCTTGGTAGAGCGCTGCGTTCGGGACGCAGAGGTCGCAGGTTCGAATCCTGTCATCCCGACCATTGCAACCACTGAGGGGTATCCTGAAAAGGGTACCGTTCTTTTTTGTTAGAGTGCTTTTATATGTACTCGCAGTAAAATGTTGGGGCTCGCACGGGGCGCCAGCTCACCACCACGGAGGTGTTTCATGAAGATTGGACCTTTCGGTCCCCTTGAGATCGTCATCATCCTCGTTGTAATCCTCGTTCTCTTCGGACCCAAGAACCTTCCTAAGCTTGGTACCGCAATCGGCAAGGCAGTTAAGAACCTGCGCGAAGGCCTGGGCGGCGGCAAGAAGGTTGAAGAGGCTGAAGAGCCCGCTCCCAAGGCGGCAGACGCCAAGGAAGAAATCGAAGTTGAGGTTATCGACAAGCCTGCGCCTGGCAAGAAGGCAGAGGCTGCCGAAGAGGCTAAAAAAGAAGAAGCATAGAGCTAACCGCTTCGCTTCATCACTGGTATGCAAAGGGCACGCTTCTTACGGAGGCGCGCCCTTTTCGCGAGTATAGGAAAGGAAGACTGGCCAGCACATGCATGGCCGAGGGGTGTAAACCATGGACAACAATTACGTTCTTACTCAGGAAGGCAAGGAAAAGCTCGAGCAGGAGCTCCATTTCCTGGAAACCGAAAAGCGCGCAGAGATCGGTGACCGTATCCGCGTTGCTCGCGAATTCGGCGATATTTCCGAGAACTCCGAGTACGATGACGCAAAGAACGAGCAGGCTGCAAACGAGGCCCGCATCGCAGAGATCACTCGTATCCTCGGCGAGGCAACCATCGTGGAGGCTCCCACCGAATCCGGCCGCGTTAACATCGGCAGCCGCGTAACGGTAGATATGGGTGGCCGCGAGCGCGTATTCACCATTGTTGGTGGCGCAGAGGCAAACTCCGCCGAGGGTAAGATTTCCAACGAATCTCCCGTAGGCGCTGCCCTTTTGGGTCATAAGCAGGGCGAAGCCGTAGAGGCTCAGGGTCCCACTGGCCGCGTTATCAAGATGACCATTCAGGCAATCGAGCGCTAAGCAAGCTTTAAGGAATTCACATGGCAGAAGAAAACAACGAGCAAGTTATCGAAGACGATCCGATCGAGGTGCGTCGCGCCAAGCGCGAGGCCCTGTTGGCGGAGGGCAAGAACCCTTATGGTCACGCTGCATTCGAGTACTCCCATCACATTGCCGACTTGGACGAAAAGTACGCCGAGCTGGCAGATGGCGAAAATACCGAAGATGCCGTTTCCATTGCGGGCCGTGTTATGGCCAAGCGCGTTCAGGGCAAAATCATCTTCTTCGAGCTCCAGGATGCCACCGGTCGCATTCAGCTCTTCTGCCGCATCAACGCTTTGGGCGAAGATGCTTTTGCCGAGATGAAAGATCTTGACCTGGGCGACTGGATTGGCGCGCATGGTCTTATGATGCGCACGCGTCGCGGCCAGCTCTCTGTTGCCGTTGATTCGTTCCAGCTGCTTTCTAAGGCGCTGCGTCCGCTGCCCGAAAAGTTCCATGGCCTGAACGACAAAGAAATTCGTTACCGTCAGCGCTATGTCGACCTTATCGTCAACGATGAAGTGCGCGATACCTTCCAGAAGCGTTCGAAGATCCTCTCGGCTTTTCGCCGCTACATGGAGGCGGACGGTTATTATGAGGTGGAAACGCCCATCCTGCAAACTGTGCAGGGCGGCGCTACTGCAAAGCCGTTCATCACACACTTCAATGCGCTGAATCAGGAAAACTATCTGCGTATTGCCACCGAGCTTCATTTGAAGCGTTTGCTGGTTGGCGGTTTTGAGCGTGTGTTCGAAATCGGCCGTATCTTCCGCAACGAAGGCATGGACCCAACGCACAACCCTGAGTTCACTTCCATGGAAGCCTACTGTGCTTTCAACGACCTGCAGGGCATGAAGAAGCTGGCTCAGGGTGTTATCAAGGCAGCTAACGCTGCAGTGAACGACTCCGAGCAGCTTGAGTACCAGGGTCAGACCATCGACATTTCGGGCGAGTGGCCTTCCATTCCCATGACGGAAATCGTTTCCAAAGCACTCGGCGAAGAGGTTACGCTCGATACGCCTGTTAGCCACCTTGCCGAGCTTGCCAAGAAGAACGGCATCGAGGTGAAGCCCGAGTGGACCGCCGGCAAGCTTATTGCCGAGCTGTACGACGAGATCGGTGAGCCCACCATCGTGAACCCCACGTTTGTTGTGGATTACCCGGTCGAGGTAAGCCCGCTTGCCAAGCGCTTCGAGGACGATCCTCGCCTGACCGACCGCTTCGAGCTTGTTATTGCAGGCCATGAGTACGCCAATGCATTCAGCGAGCTGAATGACCCAGTTGACCAGGCAGAACGTTTCCAGAAGCAGATGGAGGAAAAGGCTTCTGGCGACGATGAGGCCATGGAGTATGACACCGACTATATCCGTGCTCTTGAGTACGGTATGCCTCCTGCGGGCGGCATCGGTATCGGCATTGACCGTGTGGTGATGCTCCTTACGAACCAGCCGAGCATTCGTGACGTGTTGCTGTTCCCCCACATGCGTCCTGAGGCCAAGTAGTTACGCCGTTCTACGAACAGCGTAACCCTCGCATGAGACGCGATGACGCTGCGGCCAAGCCGGGCCTTCATCTAGGCCTTCATTCGTCGTCCGCGTAACGTAGTACGCGTTCCTCCTCTTTTAGGCCTACCTGAAGCACCGGGCTTGCCCTCGCTGTTTCGTCTGAAAATGGGAGTTGTTAAAGGCGCTCTTTAGGAGCGCCTTTTCGTTTAACCTAGAAAACATTCTGTCTAGGAGTTTGTTCTGGCTACAGATTGTTAACGGGTTAGCACTCGGTTTTAATGAGTGCTAGCATTATTCCGAATTAAACTTACTTGCCGAGAGAATCGAGGCTTACATGTCCTTCGACAAGTTTACCGACAAGGCCAGAAAGGTACTGGTGCTTGCCCAAGAAGAGGCTCGTGCGCTGCACCAGCCTTATGTGGGCACTGAGCACGTCCTTTTGGCTTTGCTGAAGGAAAAAGAAGGCTTAGCCGCTCAGTCGCTTGACCATCTGGGCGTTACGTACGAAGCTGCCCTCACCTGCGTGCAGCAGCTCATTAAAGGCGATGCGTCAGCTGATGTTTCGGGTCACTTGAGCTTTACCCCACGCGTAAAGCGCGTATTGGAAAACTCACTGCGTGAAGCCATGCAGATGGGCAAAAGCTATATCTCTACCGAGCATTTGCTGCTGGGCATCGTCCGCGAAGGCGAAGGCACGGCAATTGACGTATTGCGCAAGCTCGGAGTGGAAGGCGATGCCATTCGCTCTTCCTTGAACGATATGGTGGGCCAGTCTGCGGTGTTTGCGGGCGCTACCAATTTCGATCCAAACGCGGGTGCTTCCGACAGCATGCTGAAGGAATTTGGCGTCGACCTCACCAAAAAGGCTAAGGATGGCAAGCTCGATCCCGTAATCGGGCGAGCTGGCGAAATCGAGCGCGTGATGCAGATCCTCTCGCGTCGCCAAAAGAACAACCCGCTGCTTATCGGTGAGCCCGGTGTGGGCAAAACCGCTATTGCCGAAGGTCTGGCTCAGCTTATCGTTGCCGATCAGGTACCCGATATCATCCGCAATATGCGCATCGTCACGCTTGACGTCTCTGCTCTGGTGGCAGGCTCCAAGTACCGTGGTGAATTCGAAGAGCGCTTGAAGAAATGCATTAAGGAAGTTGAGCAGGCGGGCGATATCATCCTGTTCATCGACGAGCTGCATACCCTTATCGGCGCTGGTGCCGCTGAGGGTTCCATCGATGCAGCTGCTATTTTGAAGCCGCCCCTGTCACGCGGCGAAATCCAGATCATCGGCGCTACCACGCTCGACGAATACCGCAAACACTTGGAAAAGGATTCTGCTTTCGAGCGCCGTTTCCAGACGGTAATGGTGAAGGAACCAAGCGAAGAGCAGGCTGTGCGCATTCTTGAGGGTTTGCGCGACCGTTATGAAGCACACCATCATGTGCATTTCACCGATGATGCATTGCGTGCTGCGGTAAGCCTCTCCGACCGCTACATCCAGGATCGTTTCCTTCCCGATAAGGCCATTGACGTTTTGGACGAAGCAGGTGCGCGCATGCGCATTCGCAACATGGTTCTGCCCGAAGAGGTGCAGAAGATCGCCGACGAGCTGCGCACCGTTCGTTCTCAGAAGGATGACGCTATCGCAAAGCAGGACTTCAAGCGTGCAGACATCCTACACGAAAAGGAAGTGGAGCTTGTTGCCAAGCGCGATGAAGCGCGAAAGGCATGGGAAGAAAAGAACAGCAACACGATTAATGAGGTTGCGGTAGAAGACGTTGCCGATGTGGTTTCCATGACTACTGGCGTGCCCGTTTCCAATCTAACTGAGGCGGAAACCGAAAAGCTGCTCCGCATGGAGCAGGTGCTCCATGAGCGCGTTATCGGTCAAGACGAAGCGGTTACGGCTCTTTCGAAGGCTATTCGTCGTTCACGTTCGGGTCTGAAAGATCCGAAGCGTCCTGGCGGATCGTTTATTTTCCTTGGTCCTTCGGGCGTGGGCAAAACCGAGCTTTCCAAGGCTTTGGCAGAATTCCTTTTCAACTCCGAAGATGCGCTTATTTCCTTCGATATGTCCGAATACATGGAAAAGCACTCGGTGTCGCGTCTGGTTGGTTCGCCCCCGGGCTATGTGGGCTACGATGAGGGCGGTCAGCTTACCACGGCAGTGCGTCAGCGTCCGTATTCGGTTGTGCTGTTCGACGAAATCGAAAAGGCCCACCCCGATGTGTTCAATATCTTGCTTCAGATCTTGGAGGAGGGGCGTCTTACCGATTCGCAGGGCCGCGTCGTTGATTTCCGCAACACGGTTATCATCATGACCTCCAACGTCGGTGCGCGCGAAATCACGGCTACCACCCCCTTGGGCTTCACTTCAAGCGCCAATGGCGGTATGGACGATAAGGAAATGAAGCAGCGCGTAATGGGCGAGGTAAAGAAGCTTTTCCGCCCCGAGTTCCTGAACCGCATCGATGAGATCATCGTATTCAAGAGCCTTACCGAAGAAGAGATCGTGAAGATCGTCGATCTCATGATTGCCGATTTGCGCGAGCGCCTTATCGAGCAGAACATGACCATCAACCTGACGCCCGAAGCGAGCCGCTTTGTTGCCAAGGAAGGCACCGACCTTTCCTTCGGCGCTCGTCCGTTGCGCCGTGCCATTCAGCGTCTTATCGAGGATCCGCTTTCCGAGCAGCTTCTTGAGGGTCGTTGGAGCAGTGGCTCGGTCATCGATGTCGACGTGGAAGATAATAAGCTCGTGTTCAACGCGGGTTCTGGCTCTATCCCGGCACCGCGCAAGCGTGATACCATAGCTGCCGAGGCTGAATTGCTTCTTGCCGGCTATGATCTTGGTCACGCAGGTATTTCCTCGCGTGGCGGCTCTTCTGCAGGAGGCCAGGCAGCCGACTGAGCCTGAAGTGCACCAGCGCTGCGGCTCTGCATCCGCACCAGGTGTACAGGAGCTATCATGACTGAAAAGACCATCGATCCGATTTTTGCCCCTTCCGTGCTCGAGCACGCCATGGCTATGTTCGATGACGTCCATTTCGATGCCCTCAAGGCGGAACCCCGCCTTGAGGGTGTCGTTGATAAGAACCCCAAAACCGCTGCAATTATCTTGGCCGGCGGCAGTGGCGAGCGTTTTGGCCACGAAGGCGGCAAACAGCTCGTAGAAATTGCCGGCAAACCCATTCTCACCCGTTCCGCTGAAGTGTTCGACGCCGTGGGTGATGTGGGCCTTATCGTTATCGTGTGCCCTGAAGAGCGCATGAGCGAATACCTTTCTAAGGCAATCGACCCGTTCCCCTTTGTGACGCCCATCGTTATGGCTCCCGCTGGATCGATTCGCCAAGAATCTGCCTTTTCCGGCCTTGAGCTGGTGCCCGAGGAATATGAGTTCGTTATGCTCCACGACGGTGCTAGGCCCCTTATCACCAAAGAGCTCATCGAGCACACTATCAGCACGCTCAAAGGCAATATCGATTGCGACGGCGCGTTGGTAGGGCATCCCTCCATCGACACGTTGAAAGTTGTCGAAAACGGGGTAGTGGTTGGCACGCCCGATCGCTCGGTGTTCTGGAACGCTCAAACCCCTCAGGTTTTTCGCGCTGGCATCTACCGCCGCGCCCATGCTTCGGCCCTCTCCGATGGGTTTGTGGGCACAGACGACTCTTCGCTTATTGAACGTTTGGGCGGCCGTGTGCTCATGGTTGAGGGAAAGCGCGACAACATCAAACTTACCGTTCCTGAAGACTATCTGATTATCTCTGCGGCAATTCGCGCGGCAATTGAAGACCGCCGAGAGGAGCAACTCTAAGTGACTGAGCAAAACCAAGCTTTATCTGCTGTGCCCATGCGAGTGGGTCTCGGTTACGATGTGCACGCCTTCGCCCCTGATCGCAAATTGATTTTGGGCGGCGTAGAAATCCCTCATCATCAGGGGCTTCTGGGTCATTCCGATGCCGACGTGCTGGCTCATGCGGTGGCCGATGCCCTGCTCGGTGCGATTCGAGGTGGCGATATCGGCAAGCTATTTCCCGATACCGATCCTGCTTACAAGGGGGCCGATTCCCTGAAGCTGTTGGCTGCGGTTGCGAGCCTTGTGCGTGAACAAGGCTTTTCTATTGTTGACATCGATTGCGTAATTGCCGCTCAAGCCCCGAAGCTTTCGCCTTATCGCGATATGATGCGTGAAAACTTGGCGGCCGCCTGCGGAATCGCAGTAGAAAACTTGGGAGTGAAGGCAACCACCACCGAGCACCTTGGTTTTGAGGGCCGAGAAGAGGGCATTTCCGCTCAGGCTGTGGCGTTGGTATGCCGCTGTAAGTAGCCCGTAGAGCGGGCCCCTTCCTACTGGTAGAATTCGCGTGCGGCGGTTGCCGCATATGCTGTTTCGAGGAGATTGCATGATCAAGATTTACGATACCAAGGCGCGTGAAAAGCGCCCCTTCGTTCCCGTTGCCGACGACAAGGTGAATATGTATGTATGCGGCCCAACCGTGTACAACTACATTCATATCGGAAATGCTCGCACGTTTATTTCGTTTGACACCATCCGCCGTTATCTTATCTGGCGCGGCTACGAGGTGAAGTTCGTGCAGAACATCACCGACGTGGACGACAAGATCATCAAAAAGGCAAACGAAGAGGGCCGTAGCGCTTCTGAGGTTGCTGCGGAATACGCCCAGGCATTCATCGACGACATGCGTGCTGCTGGCGTAATGGATCCGGATGTTCGCCCTCGCGCCACTGAGGAAATCGGCGAGATGATCGCGCTGGTCGAAAAGCTCATCGAAGGCGGTCACGCCTATGAGGTTGAGGGCGACGTGTACTTCGCAGTTCGTTCGTATGAGGGCTACGGCCAGCTTTCCGGTCGCAACGTCGACGAAATGGAGTCGGGCCATCGCGAGCTGCGTGCAGATGGTCAGGGCTTGGAAGATCGCAAGCGTGATCCTCTTGATTTTGCCCTGTGGAAGGCCGCCAAGCCAGGCGAGCCTTCGTGGGATTCTCCTTGGGGCAAGGGTCGTCCTGGCTGGCATATCGAGTGCTCGGCTATGTCGAAGAAGTACCTGGGTCTCCCGTTCGATATCCACGGTGGTGGCGCAGACCTGGCGTTCCCCCATCACGAAAACGAGCGTGCTCAGTCGGAAGCTGCTTTTGGCTGCACGTTCTCCAACTACTGGATGCATGGCGGCATGCTTCAGATCAACCACGAAAAGATGTCCAAGTCGCTGGGTAACTTCCTGCTGCTGCGCGATGTGCTCAAGACCACCGATGCTCGCGTGCTTCGTATGCTGATGCTGCAAACGCATTACCGAAGCCCGCTCGATTTCTCCGACGAGCGTTTGGGCGAATCGGAGGCAATGTTTACCCGCCTCACCAATTTCGTTAAGAACACCGCATGGTTGTGTGCCAATGCCGACGGCGAAACTACGGTCGACCTTGTTGCTTATCAAAAAGCGATCGACGATATGTGCGATTCGTTTATTGAGGCAATGGACGATGATTTCAATACGGCGGGTGCTTTGGGCGCTATCTGTTCGTTTGTGCGCGAAGCGAACACGATCCTCGCTGATGCTGCGGTAAGCAGTGAAGATGCTGCAGCAGTGCTTGCTGGTGCCGATGCGGTGTGCGACCTGCTCAGTGTTCTCGGTGTCGATCTCAATGCTTGCGAAGACGAAGCGTGCGATTCTTCGAGCGAGGTTGTGGCTTTGGCTGTTGAGCTCGCTGGGTTTACGGGGTGCGATGCCGAAGGGGCTATCGAGGCTCTGCTGGCGCGTCGTGCCGAAGCTCGCAAGGAAAAGAACTTCGCCCTTGCCGATGCGGTACGCGACCGATTGGGCGAATTGGGCTTTGTGGTTGAAGACACACCGCAAGGCGCGCGCGTGAGCCGTGCATAGCAAGATGGATGCGGGGGCCTTAGGCCCCCGTTTGCTTTTCCTGGCGGTACGTTTACAGAAGGTATTGCGTTTGCGGCGATTGGATTTTGGCCGCATGGTAAAACCTTGTTAGAACATGTTCATTTGTTGGAGCAATCCATACAATATGACGTAATCGTGTATGGTTTAGAATACTGCGGAAAGTTGGAAGGGGATTGCCCATGATAAGGCGGAACCAGTACGTGTCTGTTCATGAAACAAGGGCTCAGGTGACGCGTGAAAAGCTTTTGAAGGCTGCTATCAAGCTTGTGAACCGCGATGGCATGAAGCAGCTTACCGTTCGCAACATTTGCGATGAAGCTGGGCTTTCAACAGGCAGTTTCTATAACCTGTTCAGCGGCAAGGAAGATCTTATTTCCTATTACCTGAAGTATGCTTTCGCACCCTATCGCCAGAAAGCCCTCGAGGGCAGCGATGAATACGGTCCAATTGAGCGCGTCCTTCTTTTGTATCGTGCCTATGTTGAGTACTGTATGGACATGGGCCTTGAGTTCGTTTCTGGCTTGTACGCTTCCAACCACAATCCATTTTTCGATTTCATGCACCGCGATGCTGAAGACGACTTTATTATCGTTTCGGTTCGTAGTTATCTCGAAGAAGCTATCGAGTTGGGTATTGTGCGCAACGATGTCGATCTTGACGAAGCCATGCTCCGTATTGCTGCTGCGTCGACGGGCTTGCTGTTCTATTGGTGCGTATTCGAAGGCAATATCGACATTGAATACGAAGTAGATGAGGCCATCAAAACCTATTTGCTTTCTATTGCCGTAGATCCAAACATGAAGCTCAACATTGAGCCCCTGGAATCGAAGGGCTGCTTCTTGAAGTAACCGCTTTTGCCTGGCGTTTCCGGCACACGCTCAGGCGCCCTGTTTTGCGGTGCGTGTTTCCGAAACTGAACAATGAAAGCCTATGAACGGCCTTCCATTTCATGTTGAAAGAAATGGGAGGCCTTTTTGTGCGTGGTGGACGTCGGGCGCTATTGTTGGGTCGTTCGAAATGGTCAAACATATCGCTCGCAGAATCGTAAATGATTATTAATTATTGTAATTCATTTGCTTTGAACTGGCTATTTAGTTCTATTGGATACTGTTCGGGAACATGTGAACGTGTTATCCTTGAACCATCAGAAGCAGGCATGCACCGTAGGTGTGCGAGGGGCTTGCTGCAACACTTCAAGGAGGGGTAACGATGGTTTTCGAAAACGTTGTCGTTGCATATGATGGATCCGACCAGGCTCTTGCTGCTGTAAAGAAGGCTGCCGAAATCGTTGGCGGCGAAGAAGCCGCAAAGCTTCATGTGGTATTTGTAACCACGCATCCCAACGCTCAGCTTCCCGCAAACTTCAACAGCGCTTCGTTCGATCCTCAGCAGTACCTGCTTTCCGTTGAGGACATCATGGCCCTTTACAACAAGACCATTGATGAAGAAACCGAAAAGGTTAAGGAAGGCATTGGCGATTCGCTCGATTCCTTGGGCGACAAGGCAACTATTGAGGTAATCCCTGGCTACACGCCGGCAGCTGACATTCTCGGCTATGCTGAAAAGGTTAACGCTGACCTTATCGTAATGGGCTCTCGTGGCCTTGGCGCAATTCGCGGCGTTCTCGGTTCGGTTTCCTACGCTGTTCTGCGTGAAGCACCGATGCCCGTATTGGTAATCAAATAAATAAGGATAGAAGGCTCGCTCTGGAAGCGGGCCTTTCCTTTGTATCGTAAGGTCCTAAATGGGGCTAGTAGATGCTTTTAAATAGGCTGGATGTGAGAAAACGCATCCAGCCTATTTTGTTGATGGTCGAGGTTTTGGCTTGAGGAGCGGTATTTCAAAGCGAGGTACCCCTGCGATAGGCTAGACAGACGCACAGACAGATGCACTTTACGCCCTATATCTCCATTCGTTCCAGGGCCGAATTTTCTAATGGCGCCACTCGATGCTAAATCGATATCGCAGCCTTTTCCGCCGTATCGATTGATTCCATCGCCTTTTCCGCCACATCAAATAGCAGGTCAATGTGGTCTTCGCGATGGTTTAAGCAGGGGATATAGGTAACGTCTGCGGTAACGTTGTTTTTGTTGCATAAAGCGCGGAAGTGGTCGGACGCTACCGATTTGATGTCATAGAGCGATTCAAGGCAGTCGGAAGCAAAGCCAGGCGTTGCCAAGGCTATCCGCGAAACTCCCTCGGCAGCCCATTGGGCAAGGAGGGTTTTGGGGTGGGGCGTAACCCACGCGCGCGAATCCTCGAAGCGCGAGTGGTAGGCAATGGCCCAGTCGGATTGAGGTATCCCAAGCAGCTCCATTGCCCGATGCGTACAGGCTTTGATCTGCTCCACGTAAGTGTCGCCTGCTTCGATGTCTGCAAGGGGGATTGAGTGGAACGAGAGAAGAAGCTTGCTGCCTGGGCGATACTCCCAAGCATCGCGTATGGATGCAGCGAGTGCCTGTGCGTATAGAGGGTTATCGCTGTAGCCTTCGACAATCGCCCCAAGCGATAAGCTGGGATGCTTGCTGATCCTATCCTGTATGGCTTCCTTGCACGTTTTAACAGTGCTGAAGGCAGTTTGGGGGAACAGGGGCAGCGCAACAACTTTACTGCATCCAGCAGCTTCAAGCTTTTGCAGGGCATGGCTTATCGAAGGATTGCCATAGCGCATGCCAACTTCGCATAGAGCGTTGATGCCTGCCTTGGTAAGGCGCTCGTTCAATGCATCGCACTGAGCGCGTGATTCGACCGCAAGTGGCGAACCATTGGGCGTCCAAATCTGCTGGTAGCGCGGAGCTGTTTTCTTCGGCCTGGTTCGGACGATGAAAAGACGCAAGATGGGTTGCCAGATGGCTGGCGGAACCTTGATGATATTTCGGTCGGAAAGAAATTCGATCAGGTACGGGCGAATGTCCTGCGGCTCGGGGGAGTCGGGGGAACCCGTATTGATGAGAACAATGCCTGTTTTTTCTTTCTTCAAATCCATGATTGGGACTATAGCAAAAGCGCAAGCCGAAAAATTTACGCTGCGGGGGATGTACATTTTTTACGGCGAATCGCGGCGCCAGCGGCATCTCGAGGACGTTGCGGGGTGAATCGTGCTGTGCTCTTGAAGATATGCGCTAATGCCGGCCTGAGGGCGGCAGATACGGCGGAAATGCAGATATACTCATATGATGGCTTTCCGATAGGGGGAGGCGCGAGCAAAGGAGCAACGGGCAATGGCCTTTCTGTTTGGCTGTGAAAATGTGCATTTGGAATACCCCACGAAGGTGATCTTCGAATCGCTTTCCCTTGGCGTTGACGATGGTGATTGCGTGGGCGTTGTTGGCCGTAACGGCGACGGCAAATCGTCGCTTTTGGGTTTATTCGACGGAACGGTTGAACCAGATGATGGCCGCGTGCTGCGAACGGGCGGTGTTCGCTTTGCCTCTCTTCGCCAGGTAGATGAGCTAGACGACGCGAAGTCCATCGGATGGAATGTGGTGGGCGATACGCCCGAGTACGAATGGGCGTCCGATGCTCGCATCCGCGATATCATCGACGGCATGATCGGCGACCTGGATTGGGATGCCGAGGTTGGCACGCTTTCCGGTGGCCAGCGCCGCCGCGTTGACCTTGCCCGTGTGCTGATTGCCGATGCCGATGTATTGCTGCTTGACGAGCCCACCAATCATCTTGATGTGGTTGCCATCAACTGGCTGGCAAAGCACCTTAAGAAGCGCTTTTCACGTGGTGCTGGGGCCCTGGTGGTGGTAACGCACGATCGCTGGTTCCTCGACGAAGTGTGCCTTCGCATGTGGGAAGTACACGATGGCATTGCCGAACCATTCGAAGGCGGCTATTCCGCCTATATCCTTCAGCGTGTGGAGCGTCAGCGTCAGGCCGAGGTGGCGGAGCAGAAAAGGCAAAACCTTATCCGCCGCGAGTTAGCGTTTCTTTCCCGTGGCGCTCGGGCACGCTCTAGCAAGCCGCGTTTTCATGTTGAAACGGCACGTGCTCTTATTGCGGAAGAGCCTCCGCTTCGTAACACTACCGAGCTTAAGCGTGCTGCAATTTCCCGATTGGGGAAGAAGTGCGTTGATGTGATCGATGCCTCGTTTTCCTACGGGCAGAACAAGGTCCTCGATGATGTTACCTGGATGATCGGTCCTGGTGATCGCTACGGTCTTTTGGGTGCAAACGGTGCTGGCAAATCGACGCTGCTCGATATTGTTCAGGGCAAGCTCCGCCCTCAAGCGGGGCGCGTGAAAATTGGCAAAACCGTGAAATTCGCCTTCCTTTCCCAGAAACTTGAAGAGCTGGAAAAGCTGAAGGGCGATCGCGTTCGCGAGGTCCTTTCTCGATACAGCGCTCGTTATATGATTGATGGCAAGGAAGTTTCCCCTGCTCAGTTGCTTGAGCAGTTGGGATTCACCAATGCCCATTTGAATATGCCGGTCGAAACGCTTTCCGGTGGCCAGAAGCGCCGTTTGCAGTTGATGCTGATTCTGCTTGATTCGCCGAACGTGCTTATCTTGGACGAGCCCAGCAATGACCTTGACACCGATATGACCGTCGCCATGGAAAATCTGCTCGATACCTGGCCGGGTACGTTGATCGTGGTAAGTCATGATCGCTACCTGATGGAGCGCGTAACCGACGATCAGTTTGCGCTTATCAACGGCAAGCTCACACATTGTCCTCGTGGCGTGGACGAGTACCTTGAATTGCTTGAAGAAGATCGCAGGGCCCAATCAGACAAGACGTCAAACGCGTCAAAGCAGGGAAGCGCTGCTCAGTCCCAGGCCCAATCAGGGCTTTCTGCCGCCGAGGTTCGCGAGCTTAAAAAGCAGGCACGCTCCATCGAGAACAAGATGAAGACGCAGGAAAAGAAGCTCGCCCAGGCCAAGGAGGACCTGCTGAAGGTTGATCCTTATGACTATCAGGCATTAGGCGAAGCACAGGCGGGTATCCACGAGCTCGAACAGCGCATTGAATCCTTGGAAGAGGAATGGCTGCTAGTTGCCGAGCAGATGGAAGGCTAGCCTGTTGTGCGCCAACGGTGGGAAATGCCGTTTCTTTTCACGCGACTGGGCTTTTGCGGTAGAGTTGTTTTCAGCGTAATTCGTCCGATATATGGACGCTTGCGAGCATGGCTCGCGTGATGGGAAGGGTTGTATGGACGCGGTAACTCGTATTTCCGGCTCCACAAGGCTGGTGGGTCTTATTGGCTCGCCTGTAACGTATTCCGGCTCGCCGGCTATCCACAATGCTGTGTTCGAGAGGATGGGCTACGATTATGCCTTTGTTCCCTTCGATGTAAAACCCGAGAACTTGGAATCGGCCGTGCGCGGCATGGAGGCGCTTGGCTTTTTGGGCTACAACGTAACGGCGCCGTATAAGAATGCCATCGTCCCTTATCTTCATGAGATTTCCCGGACGGCAGAAATTATGGGCGCGGTAAGCACGGTGGTGATTCAAAATGGCCGTTCTTTGGGCGACAACGCCGATGGTGCCGCTTTTATGCGTAATTTGGTGCTGAATGGCATCAACGTGCGTGGGAAGAAGATAACCGTATTGGGGGCTGGTGGCGCAGCTTCCGCTGTTGCTGTTCAAGCGGCGCTCGATGGGGTGGCGCAGATTGATGTGTTCAATCGGCAGGAGTCGTATCTGCAAAGGGGATATGAGCTGATCGAGCGATTGCACGGGTATTCTCCCTGCGAGATCTCGCTCTACGCCCTTTCTGATGAAGATCAGCTAAGGACGTCGCTTGCCGAATCGGCCCTAGTGGTAAATACAACCACGGTGGGGTATCCCGATGATCCTGGCTGCCTTCTTGCGGCGGATATGCTGCGGCCCGAGCTTATCGTGGCGGATCTGGTATACAACCCCCGTGATACCGAGCTTATACAGCTGGCGCGTTCCTGCGGCTGTAAAACCGTTGACGGCGCTGGTCCCTTTGTGCAGCAGGCGGCAATCGCCGAGCGTCTTTGGCTGGGTCGTGAAATGCCCGTTGACTTCGCTATGGAAACCTTTTTCGCTGAATAGTTAATTGCGTTGCGGGGTTGGGCGAAGGGTTTGCCTTGTTTGCCGCCCCGCAAGTGAGCAAGGTGGCGAAAGGGACGGTCTGTGGCGGGTTTCTTGGTATATAAAACAAAAAGCCCGTTCATTGAACGGGCTTGGAAATTCTGGCGGAGGAAGTAGGATTTGAACCCACGGTGCCTTGCGGCACAACGGTTTTCAAGACCGCCGCATTCAACCACTCTGCCATTCCTCCGAATCGGTAGGAATCAGGATAGCACAACTTGGTGGTGAGATATGGAGCTCATTTCTTCGGATGCACAAGATATTGAATTCATGCGTCTGGCCATTGCTGAAGCGCGCAAAGCGGAACTGCTTGATGAGGTTCCCATCGGCGCAGTGGTGGTACGTGACGGAGAGGTGATCGCCGCTGCCTACAATCGCCGTGAGACGGATGCCGACCCGGCTGGTCATGCGGAATTCCTTGCAATGAAACAAGCCTCAAATAAATTAGGCGTTTGGCGTCTGTCGGGGTGTACGGTATACGTTACGCTTGAGCCATGCATCATGTGTGCGGGGCTTATGCATCAGGCGCGTATCGATCGTTGTGTATTTGGCGCATTTGATCCGAAGGCAGGTGCATTGGGTTCGCTGTACCAGGTGAACGCCGACGAGCGGTTGAACCATGTGTTCGAGGTTTCTCCTGGCGTATGCGAAGAGGAATGCGCGTCGCTGCTGCAAACGTTTTTTCGCGAAAAACGCAAGCGCAATAAAGCAAGAAAGGCCGCAGCACGTGCCGAAGAGGCGGTTGCGTCTGCAGCTGAAAGATCTGAACTGGATAATAAAGAATCGAATCAGGATGGTGCTTCTGCATGAGGCTTGAAGGTTTGCCAATGAAAAATGTCACTAAGATCATTTCGCCCGCAAAGGTGAACTTGGTTTTGGCGGTGGGCGAAAAACAGGAAAACGGGTTCCATGAGGTACAAACCATTATGCACTCGCTGGCCCTTCACGACACGCTTTCTATGCGTCGTTTTGACGACGAGGGCTCGGGGGAGGGCCTTCAGGTAATGCTGAAGTGCGAAAGCTCCTTCACCATCGACCCGCTTTTGATCAAGGCTGAGGAAAACATCGCCTACAAGGCTGTGGTTGAGCTGGCAAAGGCTTTAGGCCGCACGCAGGATGAAACCATCGAAATGGTTCTCAGCAAGGTAATTCCCGCTGAAGCGGGTTTGGGCGGAGGCTCTTCCAATGCAGCTGCCGCGTTGGTTGGCGCAGCAACGTTGTGGGGCATTGGCGTGGAAGATGAGCGCGTGCAGGAAGTGGCATCGCGTTTGGGCGCCGACGTTTCCTTCTTCTTGAAAGGAGGTTGCGCGCGTCTTTCGGGTAAGGGCGACGTGTTCGAGGCTCAGCTTGAGCCCCGTTCTGGCTTCGTTCTGCTTGTTCGCCCCGATGCTGGCGTATCTACGGGTAAGGCATATGCAGCGTTTGACGATGCCCCCGTTCTGCCTGCCGCCGAGTATCTTTCTTCGCTTGCTGGCTTGAACGCTGCGGCTGATGTTCCCCTGTACAACAACCTCGAAAAGGCAGCTTGTTCGGTAACGCCAGTGGTTGCTGAAGTTCTTGAGTGGGGAAGGGCTGCCGCTGGCAAGGAAAATGTGGTGCTGTGCGGAAGTGGTTCGGCGGTGTGCTGCATTTTCGATAACTACCAGGCGGCGTGTGAAGCTTCGGTTGAAGCGCACAAGCACGAATGGTGGACGCGCGTAACGTCTTTCTCACCGTTGGGTGCTGCCATCGTTGAGGCTTTATAATAGAGGCATCGAGTAACTCGAGGTAGGGTGGCGAAAACCACCAGTGGTTTTCCCGCATCATGGCAGCGCGTCTGCGGGCGTGGCTGCGCGAGAAACGCTAGGAGCAGGTTATGGAAGCAATTATTGCAATCGTTGTTGTGGTGGTGATTCTGGCCATCATCCTTATTGCCCTGTACAACAACCTTGTTCAGCTGCGCAACCGCGTTGACAACGCTTGGTCGCAAATTGATGTTCAGCTGCAGCGCCGTTTGGATCTTATTCCTAATTTGGTGGAAACGGTAAAGGGCTATGCTGCGCACGAAAGCGGCACGCTTCAAAAGGTAGCCGAAGCGCGTTCTGCGGTATGCAACGCTACGACACCTGAACAAAAGATGGCTGCCGATAACTTCCTTTCGGGTACGTTGAAGAGCTTGTTCGCGGTTTCCGAGGCTTATCCCGACTTGAAGGCAAATGCCAATTTCCAGCAGCTGCAAGCTGAGATTTCTGCCACGGAAGACAAAATCAGCTACATGCGCCAGAGCTACAACGATACGGTTATGAAGTACAACAGCGCAATTCAGACGTTCCCTGGGGTGCTGGTTGCTGGCCTCTTCAAGTTTACCGCGCGTGAAAACTTCGATGCCAACGCAGCCGCCTCGGCTGCACCGGTTGTCTCTTTCGGCCAAGGGAATAACGCTGCGCAGGCTCCCTCGGTAAACATGGGTACCGCCCCTAAAGATCCATCGGATACGCCTTCGGTGAAATAAAGAGGCATTTGCCGTTTGCGGCTCTTGCCTTATCGGAGCACGAATCGGTATTGCCGATCGAACTCAACGAGTAAAACGATGCCGCCCTATTTGGGCGGCATCGTTGCTTTGCTGCTGTTATTTTCCAGCCGTCGGCTCGGAAGCGCCGGCTGCTATTTGCTTGATTGGCCAAGATGGGCCTTGGCAAAACCGGGGGCGCTCCCGAAGCGATTCTCGTCCGGTTTGGCAATGAAGGGTCTGCTTGCTACTGGGTCGTATAAAATGAAAAAAGCCCGTTCGGAATGAACGGGCTCGATATACGGTGGCGGAGAGCTGGGGATTCGAACCCCAGATACGCTTTTGGCGTATACTCGCTTAGCAGGCGAGCACCTTCGGCCTCTCGGTCAGCTCTCCGTATATGCGAATTGAAATGATAACCTGCCCGCCCTCATCTTGCAAGGAGAAGAGCAGTGCAAAACCATGCTTTCATCAAAAAAAATGGCCAAAACAGCCAATTCGCCACACTTGTGGTCGAAAATCAAGTCAAAAGCAGCTTTAGTAAAGGTTTAGCCCTTGCTGTTGCTGTTTTGGCGCTGGCGTTTGCCTGTCTTTGTTTTGCGCCGCAGCAGGCTCATGCAAAGTCGTACGAAATGCCGCATACCACCATCAACGCAACGGTGCAGCCTAACGGCGACTTGCATGTGGTTGAGCAGCGCACGTTTGATTTCAACGGTGCTTTTACGGCTGTATGGTGGAACTTCGATAACTTGCCTTCTGGTTCCGACATCAAGATCAACAGCGTAAGCATGGGTTCTTCAGCGAAGTCCCTCTCGGAATTTCCCAGCGTGCCCTTCCAGCTTGATTGGCGTGAGTCGGGTGGTCCTGGTGGCGATGCCTATTCGTTCGACAAGCCCAAGAACACCGTCTATGTGTTCTTCTCCGTAGAAGACGAAGCGGACGTTGTGCAGCTGGACTACACGGTAACCAAGGCTGCGCAGGCATACTCCGATGTGGGAGAGCTGTACTGGCAGTTTGTGGGCAGCGGCTGGGCTGAAGATTCCAGCGATGTGACCCTGACGCTGAACCTCCCCGTCGCTTCGGGAGCCAAGGTTACGGCGGGCGAAAATGTGCGTGCGTGGGGTCATGGCCCTCTGGATGCCACGGTTGCCATCAATGATGACGGTACGGTAAGTTACAGCGTTCCTCGCGTAAACGCAGGTTCCTATGCGGAAGCGCGTGTGGTGTTTCCCGTTGAGTGGCTGTCGGGTGTAGCTTCTGGCGCCGACAACATGCACGAATCTACCGCTCGTCTCGATACCGTTCTTTCCGAAGAGCAGACCTGGGCAGACCGCGCCAACGCGGAGCGTGCGCTTTCGCTCGGATTGCTTATCGTGGTGATTCTTGTTTGTTTGGCGTTGCTGGTATGGGGTGTTCGCTCCTTTGTCCGTTACGGCAAAGAGCTCAAGCCCACGTTCGAAGATGAGTATTGGCGTGATGTGCCGGAAGCTGGCACTCACCCTGCTGTGATCGGTCGTTTGTGGACCTTCGATAAGGAAAGTTCAACCGATTTCACGGCGACCATCATGCATCTTGCCAATGCTGGTGCGATCTTGATTAACAAAGGGTCGTACGAACAGGGTGGCGTCATCCGAAAGAAGCAAGTCGATGATTACTATCTTACGCGTGTGCCCCAGGTGGAGCTTTCGCTCAACAGCACGATTGATCGCAAAGCCATGTCGTTCCTGTTTGATACGGTAGCGCAGGGCAAGCCCTCTCTGTGGCTGGGAACCATCAAGGCGTATGCCGAGAGCAACCCCGAAGAATTCAACGACGCCATGTCCGATTGGCAGGGTTTGGTAACTTCGCATGTGATAACAGCCGAGTACTTTGAAAGCTACTCGAAGTCGAAGCGCTTCCGTATGCTTTCGGTGGCAATTGCGCTGATACTGGGATGTTTCATCATCGCGTGCATCTTCGAGAACTTCCTCGTTCTTATTCCCGGCATCATCACGGGAGTGGCTCTTATTGTGGTTTCTCGCTTTATGGAGCGCCGCACGCAGAAAGGCGCCGATGTCTATGCGCGTTGCAAAGGGCTGCGAAAATGGCTTACGGAATTCTCTGCGTTGGATGAGCGTCCTGCCACCGACGTGAAGGTTTGGGGCGAATTCATGGTGTATGCCTATCTGTTCGGTGTGGCTGAACAGGCCATTGGCGAGTTGCGCAAAAAGGTGCCCGAGATGTTCCAGGTAAACGGCGAGGAAGCGCTGGACACCTCGTATGTGCCCTGGTGGGGGCTGTATACCCCAACGTACTATGCGAACACCACCATGCCCGACCTTGGTTCGATGCTGAACACTTCGGTATCGGAATCTATCCAGGCAGTGCAGTCGGCGCTTTCGGGTGATTCTTCCGATGGCTTTGGCGGCGGCGGTGGATTCTCCAGCGGCGGTGGCGGCGGCTTCGGCGGCGGTGGCGGCGCCCGTTAGGGTTCGCCACCTGTGGCTTTCCGCCGGTGCCGTGCAATTGCCTCTTGCAGGGAGTGGCTTGGTTATAATGGGCACTTATGATTGCTCTTTCTGAAATACCTTCATGGGTTTATAAAATACTGTTGGTTTTGGCCGCAATGATTTGGGGCTTCAGCTTCGTGGTCATGAAGGACGTGGTCGCGGTTATGCCGCCAGCGTGGCTTTTGGGCATCCGCTTCACGTTGGCGGGTTTCATTCTGCTCTTCATTCTGCGCAAGCGGGTGAAGGTCCATTTCTCAAAGCGCGCCTTAGGTGCGGGTATGGTGCTGGCGGTATTCGATTTTTCGGCATTCTTGGCGCAAACTGTGGGCTTGCAGCACACAACGCCGGGCATCAACGCATTCCTTACCGCAACATACTGTGTTGTGGTTCCCTTTGCTTGGTGGGTCCTTATGCGCAAGCGCCCCTCCTTTTTCAACATAGGGGCTGCTGGCATTGCCGTTGTGGGTATTTGGCTGGTTTCGGTTACCACGTCAGGGCAGACGTTATCAATTGGCCTTGGTGAATCCCTGACAATGGTCAGCTCGGTTTTGTTTGCGGTTCACATCGTCTTTGTGTCCAAGTTCACCGAAAAGTACGATGCGCTGATGCTCACAGTGTTCCAGTTCATCACCGAGGGCTGCTTCGGATGCATCGTTGGCGCAGCTACGGAAACGCTCCCTGCGGCTGCGGTGATAACGCCCACCATTGTCGGTCAGATGGCCTTTCTCATTGTGTTTGCGTCGATCATTGCATTTGGCATCCAGAACGTTTCGCTTGCGTACGTTAACCCCTCGCAGGCAGCGTTGCTTCTTAGCCTGGAATCGGTATTTGGCGTGTTGTTCTCCGTTCTACTGTACGGAGAGGTTATGACGAGCCGTTTGCTGGTCGGGTTTGCGTTGATTTTCGTTGCCATCTTGGTGAACGAGGTGGTGGCTCCGAGGGTTGAAGCGAAACGTGCTATAGTTGCTTTCGGTAGAGACAAATGGAAAGAGGACGGGCCTCATGACTAACACCACCGAGAACATCATCCTTATTGGCATGCCGGGCGCTGGCAAGTCAACCTTGGGCGTTGTTTTGGCGAAGATTCTTGGCTATGAATTCATCGATGCCGACTTGCTTATTCAGGGCAAGCTCGACAAGACGCTGCAGAAGATTATCGATGCATGCGGTCCTGATGGCTTTATCGAAGTGGAAAATGAAGTGCTGTGCACGCTTTCCACGAGCCATGCCATCATTGCTACGGGTGGTTCTGCTGTCTATTCCGATGAGGCTATGAAGCATCTGTCTTCTATCGGCACGGTTGTGTACTTGCAGGTTTCCTATGAAGAGCTGGAAAATCGTCTGGGCGGCCTTCATGAGCGCGGTGTCGTTATGAAGAACGGCATCGGCATGAGCTTGGCAGACTTGTATGAGGAGCGCGTGCCCCTGTACGAAAAGTACGCCGATCTAACTATCGACATCAATGGCCTTTCGGTTCGCGATGCGGCACGAAAGCTCGTCGATCAAATCTCTATGCTGTAAAGCTTGGCGCCGGTCAATGACCGGCGTTTTTTGTTTTATCGGGTTTGTTGCTGAGCTGGTGGGTATGGTGATTGCCCCTTCTAGGCGGCAACGTTCCGTCGAGGCTTTCGAGCTCCTGGTAGGCTGGTCAACATGCCGTCAGATAAACGTCAGGCCCCGTCCGGGCTTTGCGACCCTATCCTTTTGGGTGTGGGATGGGTCGTTGCCGGGCGGGGCCTGATGCAAATGCGTTGTATGTACATCTATGCCTTTACAGCTCGATGCTCCTGGAAGAGCCGTCAATGTCGTCGATCTTGGCAATGCCTTCTTTCAGGGAGAAGAATGTCAGACGCGGATCGCCCCAGTCTTCATAGGTTTCGCCAAGTGCCGTCATGTGCTCGTAGCCCGCTTTGCGAACTTCATCGCCCGCGGTGTCGTTCAAATCGGCTACGCCCGTAACGATGATCCAGCCACGGCCAGGCTTCCATGCGGAAAGCTCGAACTTGGGGTTTTGCTGCAGCTGATGATAGACATCTTTGTTGGTTGCGGTGCAGAACCACAGGGTATCGCCTTCGCGCATAACGAAGCTGAAGGGGCGAACGCGGGGCTGGTCGCCTTCGCAGGTTGCCAGGTACCATGCGGGTACTGCGGTAAGGTATTCAATGATGTCGTCCATGGTGTTCCTTTCGGGTGGTTAGCGATTGTTTTGGTTGCTGGGACCGTCAAACGCTGTAATGGTTCCGATGCGTTCGCAGTCTGGGTTTGATACCTGCGCGCCAGTTTTCCTTGCTGGGCTAGGGTTTGCGCGAGTGGGGAAGTGCCGGTCTGTGCGGTTCTGCGTTTACAGCAGCATGTTCAAGACGAGGTCAGTTGCCAGTACTGCTGCAGTGCCGATTCCCAAATAAACGGTACCGGCTATATCGCGCTTGCTGAAAGAAAGCTCTTTTAGGCGGGTGCGGTTTTCGCCTCCATGATAGCAGCGCGCGTCCATGCCCAAAGAAAGCGTTTCGGCATGTCGGAATGCGCTGGTGAACAGAGGCACGATAAGCGAAGTCATCATGGCGACGCCCCCTTTGGGGCCCTTGCCGAAATTAGCGCCACGGCTAATCTGCGCGCGGTAGATGGTGCGCAGTTCGATAGCGAACTGGGGCAGGAAGCGCAGGGCGATGCCCATCATCATGGACAGCTCATGAGCAGGCAGCCCGAAGCGTTTGAAAGGCTCTAGAAGGCGCTCAAAGCCATCGGTGAGGTCGAGCGTGGTGGTCGCCAGCGTAAGCAAGCTCACGCCCAACAGCAGCATGGTAAGGCGGATGGCGATAAAGAGCGCCTGGTGCAAGCCTTGCTGGCTAATGCAGATGATCCATAACTGAAAGTACACTTCGCCGCCCTGGACGAAGAAAATGTTCAGCAGTGCCGTGAAAACCACCAGAATGGCCAGGGGTGCGATGGAGGTGAACGCTTGGCGAAGCGAAATGTGCGCGAAAGCAAACATTCCCGCAGTAAACAATGCGGCGACGCCTAACGATACGTACGACCCCGCAGCAAACACCATAACCATGAACAGGATTGAAAGCAGGAGCTTTGCGCGTGGGTCCATGCGGTGAACAGCGGAATCCTTGGCTATGTAGCGACCGAATACGGCATCTATATTCATGATTGCGCAGCCTCGCTTTCGCCAAGGATGCGGGCAATTTCATCTGCTAACGATTCGGGCAGATAGAGCTTTTCGGGCAAGGGCATGCCTTCGGCACGAAGCTGGTTTGCCAGGGTTTGGGCATGGGGGATGCCGAGGCCGATTTCGCGCAATTCGACCGCGTGCTTGGTGAAAATTTTCTCTGGTGTGCCCAGGAACGCCACTTCGCCTTCGTGCATGACCAGCATGCGATCTGCAAGAAGGGCGATGTCGTTCATGTTGTGCGAAACCATTACCACCGTAAGGTTGCGCTGTTCGTGGAGCTGCTTGATGAGGTCGAGGAAATCAGCGCGTGATGCCGGGTCAAGGCCAGCAACTGGTTCGTCGAGCACCAACGTGGTGGGGCGCATGGCAAGCACGCCGGCAAACGCCACGCGGCGCTGCTGACCGCCCGAAAGCTCAAAGGGGCTGCGTTCGCTCAGCGTATCGAAATCAAGATGCACGTCAGCAAGCGCTTCGCGGATGCGGGAATCAACCTCATTTTCGGGCAGGCCCATATTGCGGGGGCCGAAGGCCACATCCTCATAGACTGTTTCAGCGAACAGCTGGTGTTCGGGGTACTGGAACACCACGCCGATATCACCGCGAGCGCACGTTGCGTTTTTGCGGTCGGCTAGATCTTTGCCGTTCCAGAGCACCCGCCCTTCAGTGGGGTTTGCAAGGCCGTTCAGGTGCTGCACCAGGGTGGATTTGCCAGACCCCGTATGTCCTGCAATGGCAAGGAATTCGCCGTCGTTGAGGGTGAAGCTGACATTGCGCAAGGCGTAGCGCTGCACTTCTCCGGCTTTCTTTTGTCGTTTGGTGAGCGGCGTGTAGCTGAAGCTTACCTGTTCGAAAGCGATCGACACAGTTCCTCCTTCAGCGTTGCGGTTTCAATATGAGTGCCAATTTTGATGCCGCGATCTTGCAGAAGGCGCGACATGTGGGTGGCAAAGGGTACGTCAAGATTAAGGTCGCGAAGAATATGGTCCTGCGTAAGCACCTCGTCGGGGGTACCGTCGAGTACGCAGTGGCCATCGTTTAGCACGATCACGCGATCAGCCTCTGCGGCTTCTTCCATGAAGTGGGTGATCATGATAACGGTCATGCCCTGTTCGTGGAGCTCTTTGCACACGCGCATCAAGCCGCGGCGCCCGCGCGGATCAAGCATGGCTGAGGCCTCATCGAAGATCAGGACGGAGGGGTGCATTGCCAGCACGCCTGCAATGGCGACGCGCTGCTTCTGGCCCCCAGAAAGGGCTGCGGTTTCGCGTTTGCCGGAGCCAGCCAAGCCGACTTTCGCCAACGATTCCTCTACGCGTTGACGAAGCTCAGGGTTTTCTATGCCCAGGTTTTCAGGGCCGAATGCCACGTCGTTTTCAACGAGGCTGGCAACGATCTGGTCGTCGGGATTTTGGAATACCGCACCTGCCGTGCTGCGAATAGCGAAGGTGTTGTCTGGATTGTTGGTTTCCAGGCCGTTCACGGTTACGGTGCCGTTGTCAGGCACCAAGAGTGCGTTGATAAGCTTCGAAAACGTTGATTTGCCTGAGCCATTGGCGCCCAAAACGCAGACGAACTGGCCCTCTTCAATAGAGAGAGCCAGTTCGGAAAGTACCTTGGTTTCGCCTGTATAGGTAAAGGAAACGTCGGAAAAGGTAATCACGGTTTAGCGACCCTTCGTCTGATCCTTCTTAGGAGTAATAAGGTTGGAGATCGATTTGTAGATAACCAGCGTCAAAACCGCGTTGAGCAAACCCTTCAGCAGGTTGAACGGAATGAGGATGGGGATGATCATTGCCGTTACCGCTTCAAAGGGGACGCCCAGCCACATAGGAGTAACAATGAGGTTTCCCACAACGGCGCCAGCCATCGCAGCAATGATGCTGAGAACCAAGCCAGCAATAGCGGCGGGGTAGGTGCGCTTTTTCTTGTAAATGATAGCGGCGGGCAATACAAAGCACGTGACGGTGAGCACATTCATGAGTGCGCCGGTGAAGTCAGCCATGAGCAGGCCGTGAATGATGGCGGTTAGAATGCCTACCGCAACGCCGGCGCCAGGGCCGAATGCGAAGCCGGAAACCATGGCGGGCATATTCGAGGCGTCGAATTTAAGCCAGGTTACGCCGGGCAGCAAGGGGAATTCGATGAACGAAAGAAGAACGCCAATGGCGCACATGAGGGCCATGGTGACCAGTTGTTTGGTGGACCATGCGTTGGTGTTCTTGGTGGGGGTGTTCGGGGTAGACAAAGTAGGCCTCCTGTCTCTTCCATCCGGACTGTAACCGTTGGCTTTGGACTTGCACCAAATCAGTCTGCTTAAGCCGCCAGGCCAAGCAGGGTTGCGGGCTTCAGATGAAGCTAGGTTGCTTCGGGGGATCTGTTACCGCCAGTGAGGAATTCCACCTCGCCCTGAAACAGCGTTCGCGGGTTATCCTACCATTCTCTAGTGCCTTGCTCAACTGGGGCGGTGCTTTTGCGGGAGCTTCCTCTTCCGCAAAAACGAATCCCTTGCGGGAGCCCCGCCTGGAGCAAAGGTATCATTGCGGGAGTTTTTCCCTGCAGCGAAGGGTCCTTTGCCAACGTCGTAAAGTGGCTGGCATCCATCGGCGGTCTCCCCACTGGTGAAGGGGCATTTTGGAGCTTCCCTGCATCGAAGAGGCCTTTGCGGGAGTTTTCCTCCGCACGGTAAAAGAAGGTGGAGCCGTAAAGGGTTGCGA
>JAUNWY010000001.1:0-27379 GCA_030540085.1 Eggerthella sp. | reverse complement strand
TTGCGGGAGTTTTCCTCCGCACGGTAAAAGAAGGTGGAGCCGTAAAGGGTTGCGATGGTTGTTTTGATGCGCCCGTTTGGAGTGCGGAGGGGGTGTGTTAAGATAGCAGAGCTGTTTGTCAGCATCCTTTTTGCCCCCGTAGCTCAGAGGATAGAGCGTCGGTTTCCTAAACCGTGCGTCGGAGGTTCGAGTCCTCTCGGGGGCGCCAGTATCTTCAGGTCCGCCTTTGCGGGCCTTTTTTATTGCAAGTTGCGCGTTACGGGGAGTGGTTTAAAACGTGCCTCGTGGTTACCCGGCCTATGGGCCAGTTTTTGGTCGTCGCGTTTATAGAGGTACAGACCTCGCCATAGCATCGCCCTCTGTCCCTGCCCATAGCGTCGCCTCGCGAGGTGCCCGCCTGTCCCGCTTATAGCGCTGGTTCGATGCCTTCTCGGGAGCTCGAAAACAAAAATACGGCCCGAATTGCAACTTTTTTGCGATTAGGGATTGTTCCAGAGTGCCAGAGTGCGGATATCGGCTCGAAAACGCAGTAAATTACCCTTATGATGGACCGTTTTCGCTTCGCGGGAACAAGGGAGAGTCCCCAATCGAAAAAAAGTTGCAAAGAAGTCCGATTTCTTGTTTTTGCAATGAGCGGATTGCCCCAGGGGAGCCGACTTTGTGGAAGATGCATGGGAGCCCGGTGACAGAATGGGCGAATCGGGAAAAGAAGGGGGCGAGCAATGCGTGTTTGCGGGGAATAGTTTGCATAAAAAGCAAGGCCCCGCATTGCTGCGAGGCCTTGCTATATTGGCTAGTTGCTTCCTGGTTCGTTGGTGCTGCCGGAGCCTGAAGAAATAGTGAGGGTTACCGTGCTGCCGCTAGTGCTTTGCGAGATAACGTTGCCCTTTTCCACGTCTTTGCTGGGTTTTTCTGTGGTGTTAACCGCAAAGCCTGCGCTTTCCAGCTTGGAGGTTGCCTGTGACTGAGTCATGCCCACAACATTGGGAGCTTCGCCGAGGCCACTGGATATGGTGATGGTAATGGTGGTTCCCTTAGCGGCGGTGCCGGTCTTGCTCTGCTTCGTTACGTTGCCCTTTTCCACGTCTTTGCTGGTTTCTTTTGTGATGCTAACCGCGAAGCCTGCGCTTTCCAGCTTGGAGGTTGCCTGCGACTGAGTCATGCCCACAACGTTGGGGATAGTAACCTTTTCAGAGCCCTTGGAGAGGTGGAATACAACCGTGTCGCCCTTGTTTGCTGTGGTGCCCGAGGGGGTTTCCTGCGATGCAACCATGTTCTCGTCAACATCGTCGGAGAATACGGAATCACCTTGCTGGCCCGTTAGCCCCGCTTCGCTCAATGCTTTCTGAGCTTCGTCGGCGGATTTGCCCTTCAAGTCGGGGACGGTAACTTGCTCGGTTCCCTTAGAAACATTGATCTTGATGGTAGAGCCCTTTACTGCCTGCTCGCCCGCCTGCGGGTCGGTGCTTACTACGCTGCCGGCAGGAACGGTGCTGCTATACACTTCCGTTTCGGTGCCAACCTTGAATCCTGCCTGCTCGAGGGTGGTGCGTGCCTGGGCAATAGACTTGTTCGTTACGTCGGGCACGGTAACCTTGTCGCCGCTGCCGTTCATGGCAAACATAGCACCCGCAATGCCGATGATGCACAGCAGTGCCACGACAACACCGATGATGGTGTTGCGCTTTTTCTTTTTGGCGGCTGCCTCTTCGTCTTCAGCGGAATATACGCGTGGGCCCACCTGGGTAAAACCACCGGTAGCTTGGCCGCCGGCAACAGGGCTCATAACAGCGGTGCCGTTTTGCATAGGCGCAACGCCACCCATAACCTGGGTTTTAAGACCGCTGATATCGTCGCCAAGGGCGATGGGGCGACCTGCCAGGAAGTCGTTCAGCACATGACGCATTTCCGCAGCGTCTTTGAAGCGCTTATTGGGATCCTTTTCCAGGGCCTTCATGATGATGGCTTCCAGGCCGGGATCGATATTCGGATTGATGGTGCTAGGCGGCGCGGGAAGCTCGTTGACCTGCTTCACAGCAACGCTTACTGCGTCTTGGCCGTCGAAGGGGAGCTTGCCGGTGGTGGCTTCGTAGAGGACTACGCCCAACGAGTATATATCGCTGGCACCGGTGAGTTCCTTACCCTGAGCCTGCTCGGGCGATACATAGTGAGCAGTGCCCAGAACGGTCGCCGTTTGGGAAAGGCCTGCGTCGCCTGCGCGTGCAATGCCGAAGTCCATTACCTTGATGTTGCCATCAGGCTGGATCATGATGTTCTGCGGCTTGATGTCGCGGTGAATTACGCCGCCCTCATGTGCAACGGAAAGCGCTTGAGCAATCTGGCTGCCGATTTCGGCCGCCTTTCGCTGATTGATTGCGCCTCGTTCATTGATGGCGGTTTTAAGATCGGTTCCGCGGAGGAACTCCATAACAATGTAGTAGGTTTCGCCGTCAAGACCCCAGTCGTAAATGCTTACGATGTAGGGGCTCTGCAGGTTAGCTGCAGATGCCGCTTCCTGACGGAAACGCTTGGTAAAGGTTGGGTCGGCTGCATATTGGGGCAGCATAACCTTTACGGCTACCGTGCGGCCCAGGACGTTGTCCTGTGCGCGGTACACTTCTGCCATGCCACCAAGGCCGACTCGTTCAGTTAGCGTGTAACGGTTGTTGAATGTTCTGCCAACCATGCTTCCAGCCACGTTTGTACTCCCTTTGGATCCATGCTTAACGACCATCGCATAAGCATATCGTATTACCATGTCAAGTTCCCCGTTTTTGCAAGGCTTTCACGAGGAATCAGGAAACGCTTTTCTTACAGATTCCCTTGCACTTCAAGCGCTGCCTTCAGTACGCCTTGGGCGCGTCCGGCTGCACCGCCGGAAAGGCTCTCGCCGGCCTCTTCGAGGACGATGGCCACTACTACCGAGCAGTCATCGGATGGGCCCATGCCCACGAACCAGCGGTCGTCTTTTTCCTTGCCGGTTTCTGCGGTACCGGTTTTGCCAGCAATCTGCACGCCGGAAATGGCGGCTGCCTTACCGGTTCCGTTGTTTACAACTCCCTCAAGCACCGTGCGAACGCGCTTGGCCACCGACGAAGAGCATACGTTCGACATCGTAGAAGGCGTTGCGCGATAGCTGTTCTTGCCGTCGGAGTTGTTTACGCTGTCTACCAGGTAGGGCTGCATGATGGTGCCATTGTTGGCGATTGCGCAGCCCACCAATGCCATCTGCAAAACGGTTGCCTGCGGGCCCGCGGGGCTGGCGTGTTCGCCTACCGGCTCACCTGCTGCGGCCCATGCGGTTTCCCATTCGGTCATCTCTTTCGGGTCGGGCATCAGCGATTTCGCAAGCGGCAAATCGAAGTTCAGCGCGTTGTTGAAGCCGAATTTCTCGGAAGAGGAAACAAGATCTTCCGCGCCGATCTGATCGCCAAGCTGTGCGAATACGGTGTTGGCGGAAAGCTCGGTTGCGCGCTGCAGCGTAATAGTGCCGTATGACGCGTTGTTGAAGTTCGTCACCTTGCCGCCGCCGATGTCGAGCGTGGAGGGGGAATCGTACTGAGCCGATTCGGTTGCCACATTGTCTGCCAGAGCGGTGGTCAACGTTACGATCTTGAACGTGGAGCCGGGCGAGTACAGCGCCTGGGTTGCGCGGTTGTACAGTGCCGAAGAATCGCCGCCGGAAGAAAGGATGCTGTCAACGTCGTCGGCGTCATAGGTGGGCGAAGAGGCGAGGGCCAAAATCGCTCCCGTCTTCGGGTCGATGGCGACGCAGGCGCCCTTGTAGCCCTTCAGCGAATCTTGTGCAGCCTTCTGAATGGTTGAGTTGATGGTGAGCTTCACGTCGTTGCCTGCGGTGCCGGCTCCGGAATAGGAGTTCAACACATCGATCCATGAAGCGTAGTTGCTTTCGCCCTTCAGCGTATCGTTGCAGGATGCTTCGATACCGGAGGTGCCGTATGTATCGGAAGCGTACCCCACCACGTGTGCAGCAAGGGTTCCTGCGGGATACTCGCGCTTGTAGGTGCCATCGTCTTGCAGTACGGAATGAGCCAGAAGCACGTTGTCGTATGTGGTGATAGCGCCGCGTTCGGTTTTCGATTCTTTTGCCAGCGTATGGTTGTTGATGGGCATGTTCTTGTATTCGTCTGCCTGGATAACCATGATCATCGTCAGGTTGGCAACCAACAGTGCAAACAGGGCAGAGAACACGATCATGGTGCCGGTAAGACGCTTGCCCAGGGAAACGCGTCCCAGCGCGCCGTTCAGGCTTACTACGCCCGTGCCCGATGCCATTTCGGTGCCCAAGCCCGTGCCCTGATCGCTTGCGCGCAGCAGGAAGCCCAAGATGATGAAGCTCGCCAGAAGCGAGGAACCGCCTTGGCTTACAAACGGAAGGGTAAGGCCCGTAAGAGGGATAAGGCGCGTTACGCCGCCTACGATGATGAATGCCTGCAGCACGATAACGGCAGTGAAGCCCACGGCCATAAACGAGCTGACGTCGCTCTTTGCTCGAACGGAAATCAGGATGCCACGGATGGCAAAGCACAGATACAGAAGCAGTACGCCTGCAGCACCCAAAAGACCTGCCTCTTCGGCGATGGCGCTGAAGATGAAGTCGGATTCAACAATAGGAATCTGCTCGGCCATGCCGTTGCCAATGCCTACGCCGAACAAGCCGCCATCTGCGATACTGAAGATGGACTGAACCAGCTGATAGCCCGTGTTGGTGGGGTCAGCGAAGGGGTTAAGCCACGTATCGACGCGAACCTGAACATGGCTGAACAGGAAGTATACGAATACGAAGCCTACGGAAACCATCAGGAGGCTGATGACGATGTAAGCATGCTTACCAGTGGCCACGTAGAGCATGGTGACGAACACGAAGAATAGGACCAAAGCCGAGCCCAAGTCCTTTTCGAATACGATGACCAGCAAGGCCACGGCCCACATGATGATGACGGGAACCAGTGCGCGCATGTCGGGCACGCGGAAGGGCCCCAGCTTGTGGTTGAAGACAGAAAGCATTTCGCGGTTCTGCGCCAGGTACGCCGCCAAGAAGATGACAATACAGATTTTTGCAAGCTCACCAGGCTGAATGGAAAAACCGCCAATGGAAAGCCAAATACGCGAACCGTAGATCTCGTTACCGATGACTGGAAGCATGGGTGACATCAGCAGCAGGATGCCGGCAATCATGATGGTGTATTTGTAGCTGCCAAGCTTGTCGAGATTCTTCACGAATGCCAAAACAAGCACCATGAACACCACGCCAAGGAACAGCCACCCAACCTGTTTCATAGCCAAGTCGGGTGCAAGGCGCGTGATGAAGGCGATACCAATGCCCGACAGAGCGAATGAAAGCGGAAGGATGGCGGGGTCGGCGCCAGGGGCGAGCTTGCGAATGGCAAGATGGGCAACCACGAAGGTGGCAAACATGCTTAAGGGCACCGTTAGGTTGTCGAGCGTTACCTGGTTCCCTTCGTTGAGGGCAACCATGGCAAACAGCAATATAACAAGAGGAGCTGCGATGCAAAGAAGCATCAGCTCGGTATTGCGTCGGGTCATTGACTACTCGCTTTCGTTGGCGCTCTTCTTCGTCTTCGAGGTGGAGGAGTCAGAAGACGCTGCTTTATCGGTAGAAGCGGAAGCGTCGCTTTGCTTAGTTGCGGCATCTTGGCGGGCAATGTCTTCCTGGTAGGAAGCGATGAGCTCGTTTGCCTCATCCATGCTGCCAACCGAAATACCATCGTTGATGCGGCTTGCCACGCTCGGTGATAGTTTGTTCACTTCAACGTCGGTAACGCGGTCGAGGCTGGAAAGGGGCATGCCGAACAGGTCGTCTTGCAGGCCGCGGTATACGGCGACCTTGCCGTCCTGGTTCACCAGGTAAGCGGAGTTATTCACATACTGATAGGCAGTAACGCCGGCGATTGCGAAAATGGCGATAACTGCCAAGATCAAGAACGTGTAGAGAATCTTGGACTTGCGCTCGGCTTTGCGTTCGCGCACTTCGCGAAATCCCTCAACGTCTACCACCACAGCGGTTGCGTTATCGAATCCGCCTGCGTCAAGTGCGGCAGCCACCAGGTTGTCGGCGCATTCCTGCGCAGTGCGGCTGTGACCCATGACATGCTCGATCTGTGGATCTTCGATCATGGTGCAAATGCCGTCGGAGCACAGAAGGATGCGGTCGCCCGTTTCAACGTTCAGCTCGTAGATGTCGGGCTGCATATGGGGGTCGGATCCGATGGCGCGCGTGATAACCGAGCGGTTCGGGTGAACGCGGGCTTCAGCTTCTGTGAGCTGGCCTGCTTCGATCATGTCGGCCATGAGGCTATGGTCGCGCGTAAGCTGCTGGAGCTTTCCATCATGTAGAAGGTATGCGCGCGAGTCGCCAACTTGGGCGATGATCAGGCGCTCACCTTCCAAGATGGCAACGGTAAGCGTGGTGCCCATACCCTCGCGGCCAATGCCTTTTGCAGGTGCTTTGATAACGTTGAGGTTCGCGGCAATCACAGCACGCGCCAACGCGTCGGAATCGGCGTGGTCGGGCGCAAGCTCCATGATGGTGTTGATGGCAATTTCCGAGGCGACTTCGCCTGCTTCGTGGCCACCCATGCCGTCGGCAACGGCGAAAAGCGGTGGGACCGCAACCAGGCTGTCTTCGTTATGTTCGCGGATATGGCCAACTTCAGTGCGGCTTCCGAAGAAGGCAACGGAGTTGGGCTCATCTGCGGCTTTGCGCTCGGCGCGGGCGTTGCGGGGAGTGGGCATAGTTGAATTCATCTTCCTCTTTTACTGGGCGAACCGTACGCGCATGGTTACATCGCCAACGGCAACCTTGTCGCCGTTCTTCAACGCGGTGGGTTCAGAGATAAAGCGGCCATTGACGGCTGTGCCGTTAGTTGAGCCAAGATCCTCCACAAAGAGGTTCTGGCCCATGAGCACAAAGCGCGCATGGCGCGAAGATACGTATTCGGCACCGATGACGATATCGGATCCTGGGCTGCGGCCTACGATGACCGGGCCGTTGACGGCGATGTTCACGCCGCGCAGCTCCTTAGGACCTTTTTCGATGGCAACGGTCCAGGTCTTTTCGCCTTTGCGCTGTCCGCGCACCAGGCCAATGCCAGTTTTCATGATGGCGAAAAGGAACAGGTAGAGCAGTGCCACAAAAAGCAGTCTGCCTATGAGGAGGATTACGTCGATCACGGAATAGCCTATCGTTTGAAACGGGTTTAAAAGGTGCGCATAAAGCGCAAACGGGCTGTGCCAGCAAGTGACGCAGCCCGTTCAAGGAAAATCTCCCTATCGGAAGGTGAATAAGAACGTGGTGGTGCCAACGGTTATGCGGTCGCCTTCCTGCAACATGGTGGAAGCGATATGGCGGCCGTTCACCAGCGTGCCGTTGGTGGAGCCAAGGTCGGCAACGCTCCAGGCGTTTGCGTTTTCGCGACGAATTTCAGCGTGGGTACGGCTTACGTTTAAATCTTCAATGGCGATGTCGCTGGAAAGGGCGCGCCCCATTACGATCTGTGCCTTCGTAATGGGGAAGGAGCGGTTCGTGGTGAGGTCGATAAGGCGGGGCTGCTGGTTAGCGGCGCGTTGAGGAACGGCTTCGGGGGCATTGAGCTCATCGAAGCGAACGGTTTGCGGGGCGGCAGCGGGTGCCGGCGATGGAGCGACAGGCGCTGCGCCGTAGGCTTCCTCTGCGTTTTCCATTGCCAGGGCATCTTCGGCCATTACGTCAATGCCCGAGCTGGCAAACTGCTGTGCCTGGGCAGGGGCTTCCTGCGCGGGGGCATAGGCCTGCTGTTGGCCGTAGTTCTGAGGCGTAGGGATGTTTGCGGGGATGGGGGCGCCTGCGTCCTGCGCGGAAAGGCCGTAGCGCTGCATTTCTTCTGCGCGAAGCTGCGAGACGATGGGGGCGGAAACCAGTTCGGCCACCACGTCGAACTTGCCATGCTTCAGCTCGTCGTCGATGATGAAGCGCACCAAAGGAGAACCGTCCATTACAAGACCCAGCTCCTGCGCCTTGCCGCGCAGGTACGTTTCGGTTTCGCCTGCCAAGGTGGGGTAGTAGCCAAACAGGCGTTCATCGTCGTCGGGGTTTACCAGCACGGTGTACAGCGTGGGTGCGTATTCCTTGCCAGCGCCGACCATCTTTTCGCGGCGCATCTGCTTTTCAGCTTTTTTGGCAATCTGAACGGGGCTGATGGGGGCATCGAAAAACTTGTCGCCCATCTCATCGAAGCCATCTTCTACGCGGCGTTCGAATTTTGAGAAAAACCCCATGTGTGATCTCCTTTTACGGTGTGTAAATCGTTGTATTGGGAGTGCGGTATATGGCCGCACGGTATTCCAACCATCAATCTTGCCATAAATAGGGGAATTGGTGGGCTTTTTCACCCCATCGCCATTAAACAAGCTGATAGTTTTTCGTTCGATAGAATGCGGTCAGACCAGCGGTTTGCTGGCTGCCTATAGATGCCTTTGCCTAAATGGGGACGAGGGTGGCAAAAGAAGCGTCCAGTGGCCACTCCCTCCGTTATGTTTGCGGGTCAAGCGTTCCGCGGGCGCCCAGCCTTGTTGTGTCTGGGATGCTAAACGTCCTGAGCCGTTGGTGCTGCTATTACCCAAGCTTTTTCTAGGTTTGCTTTTCGCATGACGTTCCTAGACGTTTGTCGAATGTCCGCTGGGTCTTATGTGCTTAACCAGTTACAGATTCTTCATGCAAATGAAACAAATTATTCCTTGCGCTCGGCGAATAGTTACCATAAGCTAACTTCGCACAAACAGAGTAACCCTAAGTAAACTTATTTGTCTACGTCGGATAACGCTAGAGCCGCAGTGGACGATAAGTGAGCTGGAGAGTGCGGCGGGAAGGAGAAACGCACTCGCGTATTTGATCTATGAACATACAATCCTGAAAGGATCCATATGGACGAACAGTCTGTACGGGGACGCACAGGGATGGGCCAAACTGCTGCTCGTGGTCTTGTTGCCACGGCGTTGACGCTTTCGCTGGTGCCTTCCCTTGCCTATGCAAGCCCTGAAAACGAAGAAGAAGCCCCTAGCGCTACCAACACTGAAGAGGCTTCTTCCCAGAGCGAAGTCGGAACGACTTCTGAAAGTGATTATACCGCAGTTGCTCTTTCCGCCCAGGTTGGCAGCGCTTCAGCTAACTACGATCTTGCCAAAATCGCAGATGGCACGTACGAAGGCAAAGCGGTTATCAGCAAGGATGGCTTGACCATCGATGGCTCTGATTCCGGCGTCGACGACGGCGATTCTTGGGAGGGATATACGGTTACCGTGCAGGTTACCGTGGCAAACCACGTCATAACCAAGGTTGAGGTTTCTTCTGATGCTCCGCGCAAGAGCAAAAGCTATGTAACCGACGCAATTAATGGTTACGAGGATGCGGGAAATACCTATGTGGGTATTCCTTCTCAGATTGCCTCCAATAACGGCACTTCATCTGTTGATGCCGTATCTGGTGCTACGGTGACCAGCAAAGCTATCGTTGCTGCAACCAACAACGCCCTCGAAAATGCTAAAACGGAAGAAACCCCGGTAGCCGATGAATACACCTATGGCTATGCGGGTCTTTCCTGGTCGGAGTATTGGGCGGCCGAGGGCGTATACAACGCCACTGATACTTCAAGTTCAAGCGAGCTTGATAGCCGAGGGGAAGCTGACAAGGGCGGCTTCGACGTGGTGACCCGCGCTACCGCCAACCACGGCCTGCATCGTGGCAGCTACCAGTGCTTGGCCACCATCTACACCAACGAAGGAGCCACGTTCAGTCTTGCTACGTGGTCGTCTGACGGTGAATCCTTCACCACCACCGACGGTAAAACCGTATCGTGGAACAAGGGTGCCATGACATGCGATGGTGCGAGCTACACCCTGAAAGATTACGAGGTTACGGGCGTTAAATATGTTCCCGTTAAGGTGAAGACTGCCGATCTTGACGCATTCAAGGAAAAGTATCAGTTCGTTGCAAATGGCGAGAACATTGCCGGAGGCTACGGAGAGGGTCAGCTTTCCGCTTACAGCGCCACGGCAGAGGTAACCGCCAACACCAACGGCCTGAAAACGGCTACCAACAACGGCGGCTCGTTCAGCTTCTCGGTTGAGCAGCAAGGAAGCGACTCTGGCATTCAGGGTCAGGATTTGAAGAGCGCTGATCTTTCATCGATGGGCCCGAATTTGGTAAGTGGCGACAAGCTGGGCAGCTACGGTGAGTTCATTCGCCTCGACTTCACCAATGGCTTCGGTGATTTGGGCTCCGCTATGCAAGCCGTAACCTGGACGTACTATGGAAGCGACTCCACGTATTCTACGCCGCTGCGCAGTTTTGGCACCAAGTTTGCTGCTGATAACTGGATGCATAAGAAAATGGGAATTCAGCTGGGATTGACCGATTCCGCTCGTTGCCAGTTGCCTGAGAACACCGATGGCACGGGGTATTGGAAGGTGACCATCCACGCATTGGGCTATGCTGATAGCTCATATACCTTCCAGGCAACGTCCGAAAACATCAAGAAGGAAGAAACCCCGGTAACCGAGGAAACCAAGCAGAAGCTGCAGGCGCTCTACGATCAGGCTGCGGCGCTGAATAAGGCGGACTACACGGCTGAATCGTGGGAAAAGTCGGCCATCGAAACCGAAACGGCCGAAACCAAGGAACTTCTAGCCAAGGACAATCTTGCAGAATCTGAGGCATCAGAGCAGATCACGCACTTGCAGGGTGCTCTTGACGCCTTGGTGGCCGAGAAGAAAACCACGCCACAAGCGGGCGATTATGTGTTGATGAACATTCCGTATAGCGAGTTCTATGCGGCGGAGACGGGCGGCAACAACACTTCGGTTGACGTATTCACCTCTGCCACCAAGAGCAAGACCATAAACACTGGCCTTGCTGGCGGCTCCTATCATGCCAAGGACGACGGCTCCGAGATTACCGGCATCACCTTCCCTGTGAAGGTGACCGAATCGGCGGCGGGAATCGATTGGTCGAAGTACATGAAGGCTGAAAACCAAGAAGATCTGTTCGGCTCGGCAAGCTATGCATATTCCCTGCTTGGTGAAACACCGGCATCGTACAAGGAGTTGAGCGTCGGCAGCGACGGAACGCTTTCCTTTGGCAAGACCGAAGGGGCCGAGGCAAAAGCAATTGACGGTTCTGATGGCGAGTTCACCACCGAAAGCAGCTACGGCGATTACGAGATCGACTTCAGCACCGATTCATCGGTGTACGCTGCCCTGAAAGATGCAACCATCTATGGCTCAGTAGTGAACACCACTGATGGTTACGGCTATGGTATGCGCCACCTGGAGAATATCTGGAAAACCGGTAAGCACGGCTTTGAGCTTGCCTGGTGCACGGGCTTTACCGACAAGGTGCATAACTGCCCCACCAGCTCGACCCATTACGAGTCGATGATGGGCAAAACCATCAAGGACATCACGGTGTACTCTAGTGCGGGGACGTTCACCATTACCGTTGGTGGCGAAAACGGGGTATACGTGCCCATCAAGAGCAACGATGTTTCCCTGGCGGCACAAGATGCCTCGCTTGATTCTGAAAACCCCGTAGTAGCTATTGAGATTAACCTTCCCGGTGATTTTGACGCGGAGTACAGCGTGGAGGGCTGGGGCTCGGTTGAGCTCGACGAAGGCCAGGCGCGTTCCGCGGCAACTAAGAGCTTGAAGGTTCCTGCCGGCACCAACCCTGGTTCTTACACGCTGGTGGCTAAGGATAAGAGCGGCAAGTACGCCAACGTGTCCACCAGCTTCACGCTTACCACGGCGAATACCGTTGCGAAATATGATGATTCCGCAAGGCAGATCGTAGCAGCGCAGGACGGCGGTGATATTTCCTCCTATCTGAAGAACATTGCCAAGGTAAAGGTGAACGGAACGGAATACGCTGCTGCCGGCCGCGGGTCGGTTAGGATCGTTAACCCTGACGGCACTGTCAACCTGGATGCCTCGGTGAAGAACAAGGATAGCGAGACCAAGGTGTTTGACGGGTACGGCACCTACCAGGTAGAGGTCGTGGCAACCGGATACAGCACCAATCTTACGTTTGCGGTAACCAAACAGGCGGATAAGACGGCGCTGAATAATGCGATTACCAGGGCAAGCGAGCTGCGCGAGGCAGATTACTCCCAGGATTCCTGGAGCGCCCTCCAAAAAGAGGTTAAGGCTGCCCAACTCGTTGCCGGTCAGGTAGATGCGACCGATGACGCAGTTGAAAAGGCGACGCAGGCTGTGAACAGCGCAATTGAAGCTCTTGCGCCTAATCCGCGCATCGCTTTGTCTGAAGTGGTGGCAGGTGCCAAGGCCCTGAACCAGTCTGACTACACGGCAGCATCGTGGACTCCGTTTGCAAGCGCTCTTGAGGCTGCACAGCAGGTTGCCGATGATGCGCCCGACGCTCAGGTGAATGCTGCCAAGGAAGCGTTGGTGAAGGCTCAGACGAATTTGGAGAAGGCAGCGACCCAAGACGATAAAACCAATCTTTTGGTAGAAATTGGCAGGGCCGACGTTTTGGGGGAGAGCGACTATACCGCTGACTCCTGGAAGGCTTACCAAGAAGCCCTTTCTGCCGCCAAGGGTGTTTCCGTGAAGGACGATGCTTCTGCTGAAGAAACGCAGCTGGCTACGGCAAACCTTGCCAAGGCGCGTCAGGCGCTTGCTGCGATCGGCGATGGCAGCTCAGGTGCGGGCGACGGAGGTTCGGGCTCTGGCAGTGGCTCCGATGCGGGCAATCCTAGCGACGGTGCTGACGGTTCTGGCAATGGTGCGGATAGTAGCTCCGACAATGAGTCGAGTGCCGATGCCAATGCGCAGGGCGATGCTTCATCGAGTGCTCCCCAGACAGGCGACAATCTGCTTGCCTTCGGCGGCGCTTTTGCGGCAATAGCTGCGGCTGCAGCAGGTGCTGTTGCGTGGGCACGTCGTCGCGTGCTGCGTAAGTAGATTTCACGTTTTCGCAGGTGACTAGCCTGACGGCGGTAGGCGTAATGCCTCCGCCGCCAGGCGTTTTTCAAGGAATTTGAACATGACCAAACCTGAACAAGGGAAGCATGCGCGTGCTAAAGAGCGCTTAAAAGCGGCAACATTGCTTACCCCTGCTGCTTTAACGGGCGTGGCAATCGCGCTTTCCGTAGGGGCATATCAGCCGTTGGAATATGATCCAAGCTCAATAGCACATGTTGCCCAAGCTCAAGCGCAGGAGCTGAAAACAGCCGAAGCAACGTCGGAAAAGCAAAGCGCCGAAAATCCGAGCATCGAGTCGAACTTCGGCATGGACATCGGCACGCTGAACGATGGCACCTACCAGGGTTCCGCGCGAGGCTACAAAAGCGTTATTACGGTTTCGGTGACTGTCCAAGGTGGCAAAATTGTTTCCATAACTATCGTTTCGGCGGGTGACGACGAGCCCTATTTCGGTAACGCGAAGGCGGTCATAGACCGCGTTATTGGAAGTCAGTCGATGAACGTCGATACGGTTTCTGGTGCCACCTATTCTTCTACGGGAATTTTGGTTGCTATCAAGAATGCGCTGTTGCAAGCAGCAGGAAAAGCCCCCGTTGAAAACGCCGTTGTGCCAGCTCAGCAGCAAACTCACAAGCCAGCGTCCAATACTGCGATGCCCGCAGGCTCCATGAAAGATGGCGTGTATACCGGTTCTGGTATGGGATACAACGACAACATCACGGTTCGCGTTACGGTGCAGAATGGTGCTATTGCGAACATCGAGATCCTCGATGCCGACGATGACGAGCCCTATTTCACCAATGCGCAAGCGGTTATTGCCCGCATGCTAAGCAAGCAGACTACCCAGGTGGATGTGGTGACAGGTGCCACCTATTCTTCGAAGGGCATCATGGCTGCTGTTTCGGATGCTTTGAGGAAAGCGGTTGCTGCCAATGCGGGTTCTGGTGCAGAGGGCGGAAGCGGCTCGGGCGGTAACAACGGGGGCGGCGGCAGCGCAGGTGGTGGCTCTGGGTCTGACCCTAACCCCGACCCCTAACCTGACCCTTACCCCGACCCTAACACTGGCACACACGAGGCTACTTCAGTGGAATTGGGGTACCTGGACGGCGAGTACACCGCTTTTGCGTACTGTGCCGATAGTGCTCGCCCTGACCGATATGAGCCTTATTATGTGGTGCTTACCGTGGTGGTGAGTGACGGCAAGGTTTCCGCGATTAAGAATGTGCACGGTTCCGCCACAGGTTCGGCAGGTGATACTGTGCTGAATCCTTACGAGGAAGAAAACGATGAATACCTGAGCTATGCCGAGAAGGGAAGGACGCGCAAGGGAATAACCTATCTGGGCGTGGTAAACCAGCTGTTGGCGGGCAAGAAATCATCCGAGGTCGATGCTGTTTCGGGCGCAACCTATTCTTCTCGGGCTATTGCCGCAGCCTACGATAAAGCGTTGAGTTTGTCGGCTCAGGCCTACAAGGAAAGCAAGGCGCAATCGAGCGCCTCTTCTGGGAAGACTGAGGCCTCTGTCGGTTCGCACGCCTCGAGTTCTTCTGTGTCGCAGGCAAGCGGGTCGGGTGATGCCGATGCATAACGTGCTTGTGCGTAACAAGGTTTTCCTGGTGAAATTGGCGAATGCTGCTGCGGTGGTTTTGCTGGTGTGCGGTTTTAGCCTGTGGGCGAGCCAAGCCGCCGCAGCCGATGCTGCTGTTCAACAGCAGATTACGGAAGCAGAACGTGCGGCGAATCGCGGCCCTTATGCAACCGATGGCGTGTTCTCAGGATCCGCCCAGGGCTACGGTGGACCAGTGAATATGCAGGTGACCATTGAAAACGGCTACATAGAAGATGTTCAGGTTGTTTCTGCTCCCAATGAAGACGCCCCGTATCTTTCCCAGGCGGTGAAGCTGCTCGATGTTATCAAGGACGAGCAAACGGTGAACGTGGATACCGTTTCGGGATGCACCTATTCATCGGTGGGCATTTTGAATGGAACCAAAGAAGCACTTGAGAAAAGCAACGCAGGACAAGCGGGTGATGCTTCGTGACGTCACTCGAAATGAAGCGCTCTGAGCCTATTGAAACCCTGCCTTCCGTTTGCCCTGCGGCAGCGCAAACGGTTACATCTCTGGTGCGTGCGGCAGCAGAAAGCTCTCGAAACACGACGAAGGCCAAGAGCGGCGTGGCTCGTAAACCGAAAAAAGACGGAAAAGCCGCAAAGCGCGCCAGGGCGTTGCGCGTACATCGTATAGTGCGGTGGTGCATCCAGATTGCATTCTTTATTGCAGCTCCATCGGTATTCAGCGCTGCATTCGGTGGCATTAAATATGTGGCAGGCCAACTTGGGCTGCGTGAAGCGGTTGAGCCAACTTCGTTCGTGATACTGCTGATTTCGGTGCTGCTTTTCACGGTGTTGTTCGGAAGATTCTTCTGCGGATATGCCTGTGCATTCGGCACATTGGGTGATGCGGTGTATGCGCTGTTTGCTCCCGTCCGCAAAGCACTGAGCATTCCCGACAGCCCGATGTCGGAAAAGGTGCAGCGGGGTTTGCAATTCGTTAAGTATGGGGTGTTTGCTGCTATTTGCGTATTGTGTTTTACCGGTGCGTGGGCATCGATTTCGGGCTACAGTCCGTGGACGGCCTTTGCGGGAATAGTTGCGGGCTCTGTTGACGGTATTGATGTTGTTGCCTTTGTCGTGCTGGGAATTGTCGTGTTGGGAATGGCTTTCGTAAAGCGTTTCTTTTGTCAATTTCTATGCCCTCTAGGGGCAGTGTTCGCGTTGATGCCGGTAGTGCCGTTTTCCCAATTCGGTAGAAGGAAATCGTGTTGCGGGAAGCGCTGCGGAAAATGTCATGCGGGCTGCCCTGTTGGCATTTATCCCGATGTGGATTCTTTTGCCATTGGGGAGTGCATTTCCTGCGGGAAGTGTTCCGATGTTTGTCCTGTGGGAAACGTTGGTATGCTCAAGGCGAAGATAAGCGGGGAAGAGCGTCCGGGAAAACCACCCCGTTTGTTGCTTCGGGGAAACGAGATCGGCTACATCGTGTTCAAGGCGGTGGTATTTGCCGTAATGCTGTGGTTGGTGGGTGCGCTCGGATTTGCTCCTTCGTTTACCAAGATCACCGACGTGGTTCTTCCCTGGTCGTAGAAAACCTCAATGCCAGACGGCCTCCCTCTGAAGAATGTATGTTGTCCCATTGAAAAAGTTCACCGTGGGTTACAATTACCAAGTATCGGAGGGGCATCGCGGGACTAGATAGTAGGCCTGCGCTCCAGTTTCCGTTAAGGCGGGAATGCTTGCTCGCCCCGGAACAGAGAGGAACAACTTGGGAACCAAGTGCAAACCAACAGGCAATGCATGTTTTGATGCGACATGGGAAAGTGGCTTTGCGCAGGCTGTGCGCACGGAAACTGTTGTTTCCCGTAGGGGGTTTGTCTCCTTGGCTCTGGGTGCTGTTGCAGCGTGCACGTTTCCGGCGCTTCTTTCTGGTTGTTCGGGTTCTTCTTCGAGCGATTCGGAACTAGGACCCGTATACAGTAGCGATGAAATCCAATCGACAACGCTGTTTTTGTTCGACACGGTTATTCAGATCAGCGCCGCCTGCTCTGAGGAACTGATGACGCAGGTAAGCGAAAGGCTCAACTACTTTGAGGGCAAGTTCTCTCGAACGGTGGAGGGTAGCGATGTGTGGAATATCAATCATGCGGCAGGAGCTTCCGTTCAGGTGGCAAGCGAAACTGCCGATTGCATTTTCCGGGCCCTTGAGTTTTCGCAGGCGTCGGATGGGCTTTTCGACATCACCATCGGCGCTGTTTCCTCGCTGTGGGATTTCGTCAATGGGGTGAAGCCTGAGGGTGCGGCTATTGCAAAGGCCGTCGCCCACGTTGACTATCGCACGGTTTCCGTAGAAGGTACTTCGGTAGCTTTGGCCGACCCTGAGGCCATGATAGATTTAGGCGGCATAGCGAAGGGCTACATTGCCGATGACATCGTGAGCATGCTGCGAAAAGGCGGATGCGACAGTGCTTCCATCAGCCTCGGCGGAAACGTGTATGTGATTGGCAAGAGCTTTGACGGCGATGCCTGGAATGTGGGCGTGCAAGATCCCAATGGTTCCGCCAACAGCACCATTGCTTCTATCGAAACGGAAGATATGTCGGTAGTAACAAGCGGCCTGTATGAGCGTGAGTTCGAAAAGGATGGTCAGATTTACTACCACATCCTTGATCCGAAGACGGGCTACCCTGCCAAAACCGATTTGGAAAGCTCGTCCATAACCTGCGAAAGCTCTACTACGGCAGATGCGTATTCCACCATTTTGTTCTTGATGGGCCACGATGCTGCAATGCAATTCGTTGAGAGCGATAGCCGCTTCGAATGCGTGTTGGTGAATAGCGAGGGCGTGGCAACGAAATCAGAGGGCTCGAAGTTCAAGCTTGCTAACGACTAGGAGGATCAAATGACCAAGGTTAGTGCGGGAAATACCTCCCGAAAGAAACTCAATATCATATTTGCGCTGGTCATTATCGTGCTTGTTGCTGGCGGGGCCTTGGCAACGCATGCGTTTGGCGAATCGGTGAATGCGCGAAGTGCGGTAATTCACGATGCAGACGGCAAAGAATACCTGATGCCTTTGAACCAAGACGCGGAACTGGTGGTCTCAACCGATGAGGGGAGCAACACCATCCAGGTAAAGGGTGGCGAGGTATTTGTGTCTGATGCCGATTGCCCTAATCACGATTGCGTCAACCAAGGGTCTATTTCCAAGGCAGGGCAGCAGATTGTGTGCCTGCCCCATAAGCTTACGGTTGACATATCCGACAAGGATGCTGGCGCCGAGTACGATGTTATGGGCTCCTAAGTGTCGTCGCTTTCCCAGGTTGCCAAGACAGGTTTAGGCGCGGCTTGCTCGGCAAGGGCAGCAGGATCGCGATCCGCAGGAACGGCACCTGCAGTTTATAGCGCTGATTTCTTAGCGGTGCAGAGGCTGGCGCGCGTTGCCTTGCTTTCCGCCATTGCTCTAATTTTGAGTTACGTCGAAACAATGATTCCGTTGCCAACGGCTTTGCCCGGTGTAAAGCTGGGGTTGGCAAATGTGGCTGTGGTGGTTGCCCTGTTCGGATTCGATGTTCGCACGGCGTTTTTCGTTGCCCTCGTGAAGGTGTTTGCGGCGGGTTTTCTGTTCGGCTCTCCCGTAATGCTCGTTTACAGTTTGGGCGGCACCGTTTTAGCGTTTGCCTGTATGGCACTTATGAAACAGGTCCAGGAAATAAGCGTTGTGGTGGTAAGCATGGCTTCAGCCATCTTCCATAATGTGGGGCAAATTGCTGTTGCCTGCGTGCTTTTTGGTTCGTCTGCCGTGCTGATAAGTTTGCCGCCGTTGGCGATAGCCGCATGCGTTACCGGCGCATTAACCGGATGCGTGGCAGCTGGCGTGCTTGGAGAGGGCGGATCGGATGCCTTGCGCCGCCTTCAGAATCTGGCGGCGCAAGGGGGTACGGCAAGGCGGCTTCGTTTCTCGGGGAAGCACGGTTCGGGCTCTGCTACCAGCAATGCGCATACAAGTTCGTCATTCGGGAGATACTGTGCCGGCGAAACATTGGCAAATAGGCTTGATGCGCGTACAAAGCTGTTGTTCACAGCGATGTTCTTTATTGCTGCCTTTGCGGCGCAAGAAAGCGCTGGCCTTATAGCGATGGCTATTGCCGCCCTGCTGTCTTTGGCCTCTGCTCGGGTGGGGCTCCGTATGGCGCTTTCGTATCTTCGTCCCTTCTCGGGTTTTTTGGTTTTTGTTGCGGCGATGAATGTCCTCTTCACGACCGCGGGTGCGGTGCTGCTGTCTGTTGGGCCGTTAGCCATTACTAATGAGGGGATTGCTCTGGCGGCAGCTTCAACGGTGCGGTTTTGCGCTTTGATGCTGGGCACGGCAACTCTTATGCGCACCACTTCACCCTCCGATCTTACCGAGGGAATGCGTTCGCTTCTTTCTCCTTTACAGCATGTGGGCGTGCGGGTTGATAACGCGGCTTTGGCGCTCGGCATGACATTTCGCTTTATTCCCGTGTTTTCGGATGAATTTGCGCGGGTAAAGCGTGCGCAGGAATCCCGCTTGGCGAATTTTTCCGGTGGGTTGATATCCTGCTTGTGTGCATATGTTTCGGTGTTTATCCCGCTGTTCGCCAATGCGTTTCGCAGGGCCGATTCGGTTGCCTTCGCGGTGCAGAGCAGGGGGTTTGGCTCATCGGTGCGGTCAAGCTTGCAGGAAGGGCACATGGGGCTCGCCGACGGGATGGTTCTGGCATTTTCGGCCGTCTTGCTGATTCCTGCCGTGTGTCTGTAACGCTTGCAATTGGCTTCGGGGGAATCTTCGGGCCTGCTCGGGTGCCCGCCAGCGAATTGCATGTTCGGTGCAGTGTGGGCTTGCTTTGAACGCAAAATGCTTCCAGCCTCGAACCGTGAGAGATTTTTTCAAGAAAGTGGAAATTTCTCTTGCACTGGTATGCTAGCTAAGGTAATCTAACTCCTGCACAAAAGCTGCACATGCGGGTGTGGCGGAATTGGCAGACGCGTACGGTTCAGGTCCGTATGAGCTTCGGCTCATGAAGGTTCAAGTCCTTTCACCCGCACCATTTACAAATCAGGCACCCAATCGGGTGCCTTTTTTATTATCATAAAACCCGTTTACTGGTTCGTAATGCATGGTAGTTAGGAGATCCTGTATGAGGCTCATTCATTGCTTGAACAACATTTCTGCCCAAGGTACCGATTTGCTTGATCCTAAGGCTTATTCACTCACCGATTCACTGGATGAAGCAGAGGGCATTCTTGTTCGCAGTGCCGCCATGCATGATATGAAATTCCCTGCTGGTCTTCGCGCTATTGCGCGTGCGGGTGCTGGTGTGAACAACATCCCGCTCGATCGCTGCGCTGACGAAGGCATCGTGGTCTTTAACACCCCTGGCGCAAACGCCAATGCTGTTAAGGAAATCGTGCTTTGCGCGCTTCTGCTGGGCAGCCGTGACATTTTGGGTGGCATCGAATGGTGCCGCGAAAATGCGGATGACGAAAACATCACCAAGGCCGCCGAAAAGGCAAAGAAGCAGTTTGCCGGTCAGGAAATCAAGGGCAAGAAGCTGGGTGTTATCGGCTTGGGCGCTGTTGGTGCCGAGGTTGCCAACGCAGCAGTTGAACTGGGTATGGACGTATATGGCTACGACCCGTTCGTTTCGGTAAGCGCCGCATGGAAAATCTCCAGCCCTGTTCATTACATCACCGATTTGAAGGATATCTTCCGCACGTGCGACTACATCACTATTCATGTTCCCGCGCTGAAGGACACCATCGGCATGGTTGATGCCCATATGTGTTCCCTTATGAAGGAAGGCGTAGTGCTGCTGAACTTCTCGCGTGATACGCTGGTCGACGAAGCCGCTCTGAAGGTTGTGCTGGATTCGGGCCGTGTGAAGCGCTACATCACCGACTTTGCAACGCCGGGCGCTATGAAGATGAAAAACGCGGTTGTTCTTCCTCATCTGGGTGCTTCTACCGAAGAAGCGGAAGATAACTGCGCCATCATGGCGGTACGTGAGTTGATGGACTACTTCGAGAACGGCAACATCACGCACTCCGTGAATTATCCTGCATGCGATATGGGTGTGTGTCCCGCAGGCCTTACCCGTATTGCGCTGCTTCATAAGAACGTGCCGAATATGATCGCCCAGATTTCTAGCATTCTTGGCGATGACAACGTGAATATTGCCAACTTCATGAACAAGGCTCGTGGCGATTACGCCTATACCCTGATCGACATGGATCAGGCTCCTTCGGATGGCGCCATTGCAAAGCTTCGTGAAATCGAGGGCGTTCGTCGAGTACGTCTTATCTAGTTTGTTCGGCTGCACCGCTGGGGAAAGCCAGCGGTGCATTTGTTGGCTTGAATAAGAGGTAGGGATTGGCTTCGGTCTTTATCTTTCGAAAAATGTGAGAAGGCACCCAATCGGGTGCCTTCTTTTTTGTGTGATATGGAGCTTGTTCCTATTTTCCCGTAAAGCCTTCGTCTTCGATCTTTCCAGGGCCATCCGCTGCCGAGGTTGCCAGCTCGTCGCAACGCTCGTTTTCGGGGTGGCCTGCATGGCCTTTCACCCAATGGAAGCTGACGTTGTGAGGCTTTTTCGCTTCCAGAAGACGTTTCCACAGGTCGGAGTTCTTTACTGGCTCCTTCTTGGAGTTTTTCCATCCGCGTTTGAGCCATCCTTCAACCCAGTGCTGGTTGAAGGCGTTAACCACGTATTGCGAATCGGAGTGCACTTCAACGGTGCAAGGGCGTTTGAGTGCTTCCAGCCCGGTGATGACCCCCAGAAGTTCCATGCGGTTGTTGGTGGTGCAGGTGTACCCCTGCGATAACTCGCGTGTATGAAGCTTCCCGTTCGAGTCGGTGAAGTGCAGAACGGTTCCAAAGCCGCCAGGGCCAGGGTTGCCGCGCGACGATCCGTCGCTGTAAAGAATTACTTTCATGTAAGTGGTCTCCTTGGGGGTAGGGGTGGACTTCCCTTGGTGGTGGGGCGGATTCTAGGGAACGTCGCAACACCCCCTGCTAATGTCACCTGATTCTAGGCCATCAGCGAATCGTTTATCAATTCCAGGAACACCCCGCTGGGCTTCTTCCGCCCGAGTGTCTTTCGGCTATTTGCAGGCAGCTTCAATGAGCTTGCGCAGCTCGTCAAAGCCCGTGCCCTTTTCAGATGAGCAAACTACCATGTTTACGCTATCGGGCAAGTTCAGCTGCTTTCGGATGGCGGCCTTCTGCTTGCTTGCCTCGTTCTTGCTTACCTTGTCTGCTTTGGTGAGCGCGATCATGAAGGGGAGCTGACATTCTGTGAGAAAGCTCACCATCTGTTCATCGAGCTTAGTGGCGGGATGGCGGATATCGATAAGCGAAACAACCAGCGCATAGTAGCGATATTGGTCGAAGTATCCGTTGATCATTTCCGACCAACGGGCCTTTTCGCTTTTTGCCACTTTTGCATAGCCATATCCCGGAAGGTCGACAAAATCGATTTCCTTGGTGGTGAAGAAGTTGATGGTGCTGGTTTTGCCCGGCATGGAGGAAACCTTAGCGAGCTTCTTGCGGTTGAAAAGGCGATTGATAAGGGAAGATTTTCCCACGTTAGAGCGACCCACGAATGAGACCTCGGGGCGTACCGACTTAGGGATTTGCGCGGAAGTGCCATAGGCTCCTTGGAATTCAACCAGGTTGTAGTTCATGGTGTGCTCCTTCTGCGTTTGCTTCTTCTTCCTAATTAATAGGTTGCGATCGGCGAGTCCGATGGGTCTCGTGGGGTGCACTGGCCTTGTGAAAACGCGCATGGCACGGGCTAGGAGAGATCGAAGACTGGCTCGATGCCGTTGTATGGTTGACTTGTGGCAGATTGCCCGCGAGGCGCTTTTGCCTTGTGTTTGGCGTGGACGCTTCGCTTGTTGAGTTTCCATGATAGCGTTGATGCCCTTGTAGTAATGCGCAGATAATGGAAGTTCAAACAGCCCCCATTGTATTGATGTACGGCCAATTCTGAAGGGAATAGGGCATATATGAGTGTTTTCGAAAACTTCGTTTCGGGTATTACGGGCGGCGATTTGCTGGGAAAGCTAATCGTGGCAATAATCCTGGTTTGCGCTATTGCGGTTGTTTCTCATGTGTTGGTGAAGTGGCTGCGCCATATTATGCAGCGTGACGATACCTCTATTCCCCAAAGTTCTATTTTTATCAATATCATGCGCGGTATCGTGTGGGGCTTGGGCTGCTGCTTTGTCTTGGATACGTGCTTCAATGTGAATATGTCGGCGCTTATAGCCGCTCTGGGTGTCGGAGGCATCGCTCTTTCTCTCGGTTTCCAGGACACGCTTTCAAACCTCATTGGTGGCGTGCAGATATCTTTCATGAAGATCGTTAAGCCGGGCGACAACATTCAGATTGGTTCAAGCAAGGGAGTGGTGCAGGACGTTACATGGCGCCATGCAACCATCAAGAACCGCTTGGGCGAAACGGTGATCATCCCCAATTCGGTGATTTCGAAGAATGCGGTAGTGCACCTGCCGCCACCAGAGCGCGTGTCGGTTCCCTTTGTTGCAACTACGTGTGAAGATCTGGATACCGTTGCTGAAGAAGTTGAGAAAGTTGCTCACGATATTGCCCTTGAGCATACCGGCATCGTAAAAGAGCCTTCGGTACTATTCACTGAGATTACTGAAGGGGGCTTGGCGGGTAAGGTTGTTCTTGAGGTAGAGGACGCTGGCCAGGCAACACCCGTTTCAGATGCAATTACTCGTGCAATTGCCCCCTTAGTGAGAGCCTAAGCATACTTTTAGAACACGTTCAATAATTGATTTTGAAACGATCTGAATCTATTTCCTAACCTATAACTTCGACGAATGAAATAGCGATAATCTCCGAGACTCTCGTGATAAGTCAATCAATTTGAGAATGATACCCAAATTCATAAAAAGCAATATTGACCTGCGTAGATAGCTATAGGAAATGAGTTGATAAAAGGCGTTCTATCAGTCAGTTATTACGTATTATGCGCAGGTCACGCTCTCTATAGTTTTTTGTTATTCAAAAAAACAAAAAGTTGTTTGCGATAACTGCACACGAACCTGAAAATGGGTATCCGGAAGTTGCGCTTCGGTTCGTTTGTTGGGTTGAACGGGTTGAAGCAAGTCGGGTTTCGTTAATTGGGTGGAACGAACCGGCATTTTTAGGGGAAAGGCCTTCGGGCCTTAAAAGACTTCTATGGAGTAAGAGTTTTCGAAAAACAATTGAGGGTAATGAAGGGAATCCCTTTGCTTGGGGGCAAGGGGAGCAAGTTGCCTTGCGCCCAGGGAGTGCAAGGCAAGAAAAATGAAAGGAAGGTAGGTGCAATATGTCCGACGCAATGCAAAGCTCGTATCACGGCATCGCAGCACGTCTTGACCGTATGCCTATCACTGGCTTCCACAAGAAGATCTTGTGGCTGCTCGCCGGTATCACGTTCTGCGACTCCGTAGATATGGCCGTTGGCGGTCCTATCGGTATGGTTCTTCAGTCCACCTATGACGCCGCTGGCAATCAGTGGATGACCTTGGAGCAGTTCGCACTGTTCAACTCTATCACCATGATCGGCTACCTCATCGGTGGCCTTATGGCAGGTGCCCTCTCCGACGGCATCGGCCGCAAGAAGGCAGTTCTCATCTGCGGTTCTATCTTCACCGCGTTCTGCTTCGTTGCAGCAGGCTCCCCCGACGCAACGTTCCTGACCGGCTGCCGCTTCTTCATGGGTCTGGGCCTTGGCGCTGCGTTCCCCGCAGGCTACTCCGCCCTCACCGAGTTCACGCCTCCCACGAAGCGCGGTAAGTACCAGTCCTACGTTGGCCTGATCGCTAACTGCGGTACCCTCGTTGCTTCCGCTATGAACATGGTTGTTCTGCCCATGCTCGGCTGGCGCCCAGTGTTCATCATCTGCGGTGTTGTTGGTGCTGCTGTTGTAATCCTCTGCTTCGTATTCCTCGAGGAGTCTCCTCGTTGGTTGGCAATGAAGGGTCAGACCGAAAAGGCAGACAAGATTGTTTCCAACATCGAGGCAAAGACTGCTGCTAAGGGCATCGACGTTCCCGCTGTTCCCGAGGAAGAAATCCAGCGTCGTGAGAACGCTGAGGTAGTTAAGGATCTGCCGTGGTCGTTCCTCTTCAAGAAGAGCATGATCACCCGTACCCTTACCGCTATGTTCCTCTGCTTCGTTATGAACGTTCTGGTTTACACGGTTATTTCCTGGACGCCTACCATCTTGAAGGCAAACGGCTTCGATCCTCACATGTCCACGGTTCTCACCGTTGTTATGCAGCTCGGTATTCCTGTTGGCGTTGGCGCTCTTACCTTCTACGTTGAGAAGGTAAACCGCAAGACCATCCTGATCGTAACCTATGTTTTGATCGCAATCATCGGTCCTGTATGGGCTTCCCTGCCGACCGACAACACTGCGCTCATCATGTTCGTTGGCTTCCTGCTCTGCGTCTGCACCTTCACCAACTCTGTTACCACCGCAGCTATCTACCTGTCCGAGCCTTTCCCGACGGCTTGCCGTATCCGCGGCGCTGGTGTTGCTAACGCCTTCGGTCGTCTGGGCTCCATCTTTAGTCCGATGTGGATTGCTTACCTGATTACCACTTCGGTTGGTACGATGGGCGTATTTGCTATCAATGCATGTCTGTGCATCTTCATGGCAATCTGGCTGGCTGTATTCGGTGTTGAGACTCGCGGCCGTACGCTCGAGGACATCACCAAGGGTCTGCTCGACGACTAGTCGTTAAAGCTTCGATCCACCCATCGGGCACATAGCTACCCATGAACGGGACCTCCATAGGGGGTCCCGTTTTGTTATAGTGGGAAAGGTTCATTTGCGATGAAAACCAATAGTGAGGGTCTATAGGTTGGGTTTTCATTGCTGTAATGGAGGGAAACGCTGCATGAAGCTTGATCACCTACGTTATTTTGATCGTCTGGCCGATATGTTGAGTTACACCAACGCGGCTAAATCGCTCTACATTGCTCAGCCAACTCTTTCTGCTGCAATTAAGCGTATGGAGCAAGAGGTGGGACTTACGCTGTTCCGTCGTGCTGAGGGGGTGGCGTCGGGCGTTGAGCTTACAGAACAGGGCCGAATTTTCCACGAATACGTAGTTCAGGCGCTTGAGTGTTATGACACCGGTTTGAATTTGGCACTTGAATCCCAGAATGAATCAGACAGCTTGCTGCGACTTGGAACGGTATATTCCATGAAGGGCCGTTTTTGGTCTCGGGCTATCGATGACTTTATTAATCAGTGGGGGAGTTTGCCTCATTTCCATATGGAGCAGGCGTATTCTGCCGAGTTGGCAAAGCAGCTTAAAAGCCGTGAAATCGATGTTGCGTTTGCCGCTATGACGCCTGAAGCCGCAGGGCTCAACCATGTTCATGTGTGGTCGCAATCGCTTGTGGCTTGCGTTAACATCGAAAACCCTCTGGCGCAGCGAACTTCCATCACGTTAGACGAACTGAAGGACGAACGCTTACTTACTTATAGTGTGAAATCTTCAGTTTCGCCAAGCATCGATGAGCTGTTCGGCTCAAGGATGAAAGAGTTCAATGTGGTTCGCAGCTTCGACGATGAGCTTTCCCTTTCGTCGTTTGTTTCTTCCCATTCGAACAATGTGGCAGTTATGGTGTACTCCATTCTTGTTAACGCCTTTGATGACGTGGTGTGTATTCCTATCGCTGATGCTCCTGCCGATTTCCATAAGATATATCTCATGAGCCGAAACGAGTCCCATTCCAAGATCGTCGGCGATTTTATCGACTTCATGAGTTCGTACGAGTTTCCAGACATTTTTGCAGAGTCGCGCAACGCGTCGTAGGCTTCCTTTGCGCCATGTCTTCTGCAGCATGAATGATAGGTATGCAACTGAGACGATTTAGCGAGAAACAGCGTTTTTTGCGGATTGATGCCATCATTTCCAGAAGCCATCATATAGCGATTTAGGAGCAGTTTACGGTGCTGCCGGGATCGCTTAAAGACCATCCCAATCCAGGAGCGCAGCATAAGCTGCGCTCCTGTTGTTTTACCCTGCGAATGCCAGCTGTAAGGCCATCCATTATTGTTCATGAACACGTTCATGAACTGGGTAAATAGTTTTTCGTAATTGCTCCTGAACATGGGATCGTTTTTGCTATTGGCTGTAATGAACCTGTTCAATAACAATGTTCTTGTAGCAGGATTGGGCTGCTGACCGACACTGCGATCAGGTTATTCCCTGAAGAGGGGTAGATGGTCAAGAGCCCACTTCGCTATCGAAGATCTATCGGGGGATCGATCTTCGAAGTCCTCTCGAAAACGAGAGGGGAGGGAAAGCCCCAAATGGCAGGGGCACGAATAGAAAGAAGGTGGGTTATGAGTTCCGAAGCACAAACTTCCTATCATGGTATTGCTGCTCGTTTGGACCGCATCCCAATCACCGGCATGCACAGAAAGGTTCTGTGGTTGCTGGCAGGCATTACGTTCTGCGACTCGGTTGACATGGGTGTTGGTGGCCCGATTGGTGCAGTGCTTCAGTCAACCTATGACGCCGCTGGTAATCAGTGGATGACCTTGGAACAGTTCGCGCTGTTCAACTCAATTACCATGATCGGCTACTTGATTGGTGGCCTCATGGCAGGTGCCCTCTCCGACGGCATCGGCCGTAAGAAGGCAGTTCTCATCTGCGGTTCTATCTTTACCGCATTCTGCTTCGTTGCAGCAGGTTCCCCCGACGCAACGTTCCTGACCGGCTGCCGCTTCTTCATGGGTCTGGGCCTTG
>JAUNWY010000012.1:20046-46880 GCA_030540085.1 Eggerthella sp. | reverse complement strand
CGCCCGCGCTGGCGGCAGCGCACGTAAGCATCGCCATGAGCGCAGGCAGCGCCGTTGCGCGTGAAGCGGCCGACATATCGTTGGTTTCCGATGATTTGCATTCGCTGGTTGAACTGCGCAAACTTTCTTGCATCCTGGAAAAGCGCATGGCCCAGGGCTATCGCTTCACCATCGGGTTCAACACGCTGCTGTTGGCGTTGGGCATCGGCGGCATCATCACGCCGCAAGCATCTTCACTGCTGCACAACTCCGCAACCGTGGGCATTTCTGCCTACAACGCCCGCGCCTTCCTACCTGAATCCGCGGAAAAGGAATAGCGGCCGTTCGCAGGATGGGCGTCTAAAAAGGGGAACCGCAGTTTACCTGCGATTCCCCTTTTTCTTTTATTGGCTTTTCACCAGGTTGCTTGGATGCAAAACGGTTTCTTCGCTGCCGGGAGGCAGGAACGTTATAACGACCCCATCCCCCACGGCAAATCCTGCCTCGTTCCCAGCGGAAACCAGAATCGGGCTGTTCAAATACTGGGCGTAATCGTTGTCGCTGTCGACGGATACGGCAACGGCGCCGCTTTCCTCGTCACACGCAACCACCTGGCCACTCACCTCCCATTGATGAGACATCAAGCCTCCGCTCATTCCTTCTGGGGTTCCCTTCAGCTCGGACAAAGCCTTTGAATTCAGTACGGGAAGATGGTCTTGAGGGGTATCGTTTACTTTCATTTCGCTCATTTCTTCCTCGCACTCACTGGAACTAACATCGGCTTCCTTCCAATTGCAAGCCGTCAGAAAGGCGAACGACAGCAAAACAGCCAACGTTAAAGCAGGCAAGCAAATCCGCAAACTGAGTGTCCTATCTGCTAAACGCAACGCCATATGTGTCAGTGTACCTAGTGTAGTAGAAGTTAACAAACGAGCCCCCATCTTCGAACGATCACTCCGAAAAAAGCTCGCATCGCTATTGCCTAGAACGACATGGCTCTTTGGGCCCCATCGGCAAGCTGGCATCCAACAACATATCCAATCGCCCGGCCGGAATCCCTGAAAAGCGAGCTTGATTGCTATTTACCTTTTCGCTAATCAAAAAGCGCGTAAACATGCTGCGCGGCTTTACATGCCAGGCCATCGGACGTTCTTTCTTCTTTTTCGAGATAGAAAAACCAGCCATAACGTTAGCTTGCTCGTTTGACATCGTACAAATGTTCGCGTAATCTTTTGGCGGAAAACGGCGAACGGATGTACGTATGGATATTGCAACGAAATTAGAAGTGCTGGCCGATGCGGCCAAGTACGATGTTGCCTGCACTTCATCGGGCATAAATCGTCATGCCAAGGCAGGCGAATTGGGCAACACCATCGATGCGGGCATCTGTCATAGCTTCACACCCGATGGGCGTTGCATCACGTTGCTAAAAGTGCTTATGACCAACGTATGCATCTACAACTGCGCCTACTGCGTGAACCGCGTCGAAAACGAGGTGCGCCGTGCGCTATTCAAGCCACGCGAATTGGCCGACTTAACTGTGGGCTTTTACCGCCGCAACTACATCGAAGGGCTTTTCCTCAGTTCAGGCGTTATCAAAAGCCCCGATTACACCACGGAACTGATGATAGAAGCACTTTCCATCCTGCGAAACGAATACAAGTTCCGCGGATACATCCACGCCAAAGCTGTACCTGGCACCTCGCCCGAGCTTATTGAGGAACTGGGGCATTTGGCCGACCGCCTAAGCGTGAACATGGAACTTCCATCCCGCAAAAGCTTGGCGCTTTTGGCGCCCGACAAGTCGAAGCAGAACATCGTTACGCCCATGCGGCAAATAAAAGGATCCATCGCCGAAGACCGCGACACCCGTGCCCTTATGCGCAAGAACACCACCTACTACGCGCAAGCGCCCATCGTGCGCAAAACCCGCGCTTTCGCGCCTGCCGGGCAATCGACACAGATGATAATAGGTGCCACGCCCGAATCGGATTTCCAGATATTGAACCTGGCCAGCGCCCTGTACCGCACGCTTTCACTGAAGCGCGTGTTCTTCAGCGCGTATTTACCGGTAAGCACCGACAAACGCTTACCAGAATCGGGAGTGCAGCTGAACCGCGAGCATCGCCTGTACCAGGCCGACTGGCTGATGCGCTTCTACAAGTTCGATGCCGCCGAGCTGATAGACGAAGCGCACCCCTTCCTGGACCCACAGCTAGACCCAAAGGCGAACTGGGCCTTGAACCACCTGGAGTGCTTCCCTGTGGAAGTGAACACGGCAAACTTGGAAACGCTGTTGCGCGTACCGGGCATTGGGCCGCGTGGCGCCCGCAACATCATCCGCGCCCGACGGGCCACCTGCCTGCGCGAAACAGAATTGCGCAAGCTGGGCATCGCCTTTAAACGTGCCCGGTATTTCATAACCTGCGCAGGAAAATATCAAGGATGCAGCGCCGAATTCAACCCCCGTGCCTTGCGCACCAAGCTGGCAGCACCCATCAACGGGGGCAAGCACGGCAGCCGTAGCGCCAAGGTTACACCAGGTCAAATGAGCATCTTCGATTTACAGCCTCAAGCAAAAACCGAAACGCAACCCGCGTTCTCCACGCGCTTGAATCTACCCAATGTGCAGAGTGGGAATATAGGGACAGGTGCCGTTTTCCCACTTCCGGGATGGACCGCCTAATGCCCTACCCTGAACCAGACAACTCCTACGCGTTTATCTACGACGGCACCTTAGAGGGCTTGCTGTGCGCCATATTCGAAACCTATCGCCGTAAGCTTGTTCCCAGCGAAATCGTCACCGAAGAAAACCTGCAGCTGCGCCTAGGGCAGCAACCGGCAACCATCCCCACCAGCCCCGCCATAGCCCAACGCGTGAAAAACGGCATCTGCCGCGATTGCGGCGGCAGCACATTTGACGCTGTTCGGGTCTCGTTCCTTTCCGACGACCCAGGCAAGGGAACAATACTATGCGCGTTCATACGCTATGCCATGGCATCGAAGGGAAATGTCCTGGGGCAGCTTGCCCACCCCTCCGTAGAGCCAATGGTGAAACTGCACAGGTCCGTTATGAACGAACGCCACTATATGATGCAGTTCCTGCGTTTCCGCGAAATGCAAGGCGGCGTTTGGTTCGCCGCCTGCAATCCCAAGGCAAATGTGGTTCCCATCCTCATGGACTGGTTCGCCGCACGCTTCAATACGCAGCCTTTTATCGTCTTCGACGAAACCCATGGCATCGCTGGGGTTTCGCACGGCGGCGCATGGACTCTCGTGAAAAGCGACACACTCACGCTGCCCGAGGAAACTGCAGACGAAACGCTTATGGCCGATGCTTGGAAACGCTTCTACGATGCCGTATCCATCAAAGACCGCTACAACCCCGAGCTACGTCGCAGTTTCATGCCCAAACGCCTTTGGGGGAATATCACCGAAATGCAGGAACGCATCCCTGGCAACTCGCTGCGCAAGCAGTAGCAACAATGGCCACGCTAGGGTTTTCGGCATCAGGAATCCGTAGCCGAAGACGTCGAATTACTTGAGCTGTAGAGTCATCCTGTTTGTTTCAACCATGTTTCAAAAAGCCTTTTTGCCGTATTATGACCTTGCCTTCAATTGGCAAAACCAACCTGAAAACTGTCTCTTACCTGTTATTTTCCCAGGTCAAAGCCGCTATAGAAAGCGCTTAATCCCTGTTATCCGATATGAAGATGACTAAAACCTACTTTTCCCATTGACCAACAGGAATTCAAGCTGTTTACTTCGTTCTGCTAGCAAACACGCAAACGAAAAACGCTTCCCCATACAGAAAGGAACTTGCAATGAGCCAGTTCGTAAACAACCCCGATCATGAATTCCAGTTCGACACTTTGGCACTCCATGTAGGACAGGAAGAAGCAGACCCTGCCTCCGATTCCCGCGCAGTGCCAATCTACCAAACCACCAGCTACGTTTTCCGCAACTCCCAGCATGCTGCCGACCGCTTTGGCCTGGCGGACGCAGGCAACATCTACGGTCGCCTCACCAATTCCACCCAGGGCGTCTTCGAGGATCGCATCGCTGCCCTTGAAGGTGGCGTTGCCGGCCTGGCAGTAGCATCCGGCGCTGCAGCCATCACCCTTACCATTCAGGCGCTCGCCCAGGCAGGCGACCATATCGTGGCACAGAAGACCATCTACGGTGGATCGTTCAACTTCCTTGAGCACACCATTTCCCAATTCGGCGTTGAGACCACCTTCGTCGACGCCCACAATCTCGCAGAAGTTGAAGGCGCCATCAAGGAAAACACCAAGGCAATCTACCTCGAAACGCTGGGCAACCCCAATTCCGACATCCCCAACATCGATGCCATTTCCGAGATTGCCAAGAAGCACGGCTTGCCCGTTGTCGTTGACAATACGTTCGGCACTCCCTACCTGTTCCGCCCGCTTGAGCATGGCGCTAACATTGTTGTTCACTCCGCAACGAAGTTCATCGGCGGTCACGGATCTTCCCTCGGTGGCGTAATCGTCGACGGCGGCAACTTCGATTGGAAGGCAAGCGGCAAGTATGCCCCCATCGCCGCTCCCAACCCCAGCTACCACGGCGTTTCTTTCGCGGATGCTGTAGGTCCTGCCGCCTTCGTAACCTACATTCGCGCTATCCTGCTGCGCGACGAAGGCCCCTGCATTTCCCCCTTCAATGCATGGATCCTTTTGCAGGGCACTGAAACGCTTTCGCTGCGCGTAGATCGCCACGTGGAAAACACCAAGAAGGTTGTGGAATATCTCCTGAACAACCCCCATGTTGCCAAGGTAAACCACCCCAGCCTGCCCGACCATCCCGACCACGAGCTGTACCAGAAGTACTTCCCCAACGGAGGAGCTTCCATCTTCACGTTCGAAATCGAAGGCGGCAAGGAAGCGGCTTGGAAGTTCATCGACAACCTTCAGATCTTCTCCTTGCTGGCAAACGTGGCTGATGTTAAGAGCCTCGTGATCCACCCCGCCTCGACCACCCATTCTCAGCTCACTGAAGCCGAACTGGCAGATCAGGGCATCACGCCTTCCACCATTCGCCTTTCCATCGGCACCGAAAACGCCGACGACATCATCTGGGATCTCGAGCAGGCTTTCGCAAAACTCGACTAACCCCATTGCGTCAATAAACCTTCCCCAAGGCCGAGCCCCTTCCCTCGAAGGGGCTCATTTTTTTCATGAATCCCACCAATCGCAACACGACTCAAGCCGTAACCGCACTAAACCCAACCACCTATAACTCGCTAGCAACAATGCCTATAACCACGCAGGGGACAGCACCCCTATAATCGATGAAGTGCAAAGGGCGCCGTCAGATTCGCCCCGAAACCCCATGTAAATACGGCAGTTATGCCTAACTAACTTGAAGGAGAATCCCCTATGTCCGATACCGCCGCTCCGTTTCATTACGACATCGTAGGCAGCTTCCTGCGCCCCGAAAAGCTCAAGACCGCACGCGCCCAATTCGCTGAAGGTTCCATTTCCCACGACGAGCTCGAAGCGGTCGAGAACGAAGCTATCGAGGAATTGGTGGCTCAGCAAAAAGCAGCCGGTCTTCATGCGGTAACCGATGGCGAGTTCCGCCGCTCCATGTGGCACTTGGACTTCCTTACCGAGCTTCTTGGCTGCGAAGAGGTTGGGGCGGAGCATTGGTCGGTCCACTTCAAGGGTCACCAGCCGAAATCGAAGACCGTCGTTATCACCGACAAGGTCAACTTCGGCGACCATCCCTTCCTGAAGCACTTCGCCTTCACCAACAGCGTTGCGGGCGACACGCTGGTTAAGCAGACCATTCCTTCCCCCACCATGCTTCACCTTATTTGCTGCGTGCGCGAAGAAAACTACACGCCTATCGCTCGCTACGAGAACAACGAAAAGCTCTTGTTTGCCGACATTGCTGCCGCTTACCGCAAAGCAGTTCAGGCATTCTACGATGCAGGCTGCCGCTACTTGCAGTTCGACGACACTTCCTGGGGCGAGCTGTGCGACCCGAACAAGCGCGCCGCCTATGAAGCGCGTGGCTTCGACTTGGACAAACTGGAGCGCGACTACGTTAACTTGATCAACGAAGCCCTGCGCGACAAGCCCGAAGATCTGGCAGTCACCATTCATATCTGTCGCGGCAATTTCCGTTCCACGTGGTTCTCTTCCGGCGGATACGACCCCGTAGCGCCTATCCTGTTCCCCAACTTGAAGGTTGATGGCTTTTTCCTCGAATACGACTCGGAGCGTGCGGGCGATTTCGGTCCATTGCACCATATCGCAGATCAGAAGGTTGTCCTCGGCTTGGTAACCTCCAAAGATGGCGCCCTGGAAAACCCAGCCGATCTGAAGCATCGCATTGAAGAGGCATCCAAGTACGTTCCGCTGCGCAACCTCTGCATCAGCCCCCAGTGCGGCTTTTCTTCTACCGAAGAGGGCAATATCATTGAGCCTGAGGATCAGTGGAAGAAGATCGCCCTCATTAAAAACGTTGCTGAAGAGGTTTGGAAGTAAAGATCCCGAAAGCAGCCAAAACAAAAGCAAAAAGAAAAGCGCTGGCTTGATGCCAGCGCTTTTTTAGTGCTCAAGATTATTGCTGCTTGGAGTCTTCGCCTTGATTGTTTTGGTCAGAAAGCTGAGGGGCAGGAGCCTGGGGCGCAGCTGGGGGCTGCGGGGCTGCTGGGGCCTGAGGGGCAACCGAAGACTGACTCTGCGTCGGCTGCTGCGGTTGCGGAGGCACCTGCTGATTCACGGGCTGCTGCGGAACTTGCAGCCCCTGCTGGTACTGCTGAGGTTGCTGATATTGCTGATATTGCTGGGGCTGCTGGCAACCGTAGGCCCCCATTGGCGCAGCCGCATAGGCCCTACGAACGCGACCGATAAACACCGCCGAAACGATGAACAGCACCATAGAGATCATGCCGCCGACCAAAAAGCTCACAATAGCGGCAGCAATAGACCAGCCGAACGCACCGCCCAATTTAGCGGGGTTGTTGCAGTTGCGCAAAGCAATGATGCCCGCAACCAGGCAGACAACCTTGCACAGCACATATCCCAAGCTCAAACCCACCATTATGAAAATGCTGGCGGTAGCCACAGCCATGGCATCATCCTGGGTCATGTCGGAATAATCGTATGACGAATACGGCGAAGAGCCATCAAAGGCCGAAGAAGTGCTTGATGATTCCAGCTCCGAGATAAGAGCATTAACCACAGCGGGGTCGTTTAAGGAAGTCGAAGCAATTCCCATGAACAGGGCAATTACCAAACCGCCCAATATACCTAAAGCAGACAAAACAATGGCTGCGATACTTACTCCCCGAACAACACGAGAGTCAGGATTCATCAAAAGCCCCTTTCATAGGCATAAACATTGATAGCATTGTACCCGAGCTACCCCACCGACAACGTTACAGGGCAATGTCAATCCGCTAGCGCAAAGACGAGGTTAGACTACCCAAAGCAACGCCGTAAGCGCCCAGCAGTCCATTCGTCAGCCAATTCTGGTGATCGAACCTGCCGCTCAACCAGCGGGCCACGCTGCCAAAAAGAAGCTCCGAACAACCTTATCTTGTTCTGCGGAGCATATCCCATACAAGCCAAATCGAAAGGGCAAACGCAGAAACGTACTCGACAAGAGAGAGAACGGGCATTCCAAACAAGCGCGGCATGTCCACCGCGATAATAAGGCTGCCGCTTACCAGCAATCCAGCGATAACAAGACTTATGGCAAGGCGGTTCATGATGCGCCCTACCTTATACAGCGGCTCGGGGGAACTGAGCATTTCCATATTCACTTTCAGCTGGCCGCGCGAAAGCATGTGAAGCGTGTCCCCCGAGTACTCAGCCGCCTTGATAAGGCTATGGGTTGCCGAATTCAGCGAAATCAGCAGATCTTTTGTTTGATTCTCAATCTCCGTCTTGATGTTTTTAGAGCGTTGAAGATGCCCATTGATGATGTCGACAATGTTGGCATTTGCCAAACAATCCTGCAGTGAGCCTTCCATAGTGATAATGCCGCGCGAAACAGCGGTAACCGAAGCGGGCAGGGTAACCTTGCACTGGCGCGTAAGCACCATAATGTCACCCAGCAAAGCACCAATATCAATATCGGCAACGTCGGTTGAAGCGTAGCTTTCCAAAACGTTATCGAGTTCCGCCAAAAATCGCGGATGATCGATGGCGTTCATATCGTGCGCTACGGAAAACGCAATGAGGGCGTCTTTCAATTCAGCGGAGTTTTTGGACCCTACCGCTTCAACAATCCGCCTGAAACCCCCACGATCACGCGGCGAAAGGCGCCCCATGATGCCCAAGTCGATGTAGATCACCTTGCCGCCCTTAACCAGGATATTTCCCGGATGAGGGTCGGCATGGAAGAAGCCATGCTCCATAATTTGCGTGGCGTAATTGTCCATAACCTTTACGCCGATTTCTTCCAGGTCGTAGCCATTTTCAAGCAGACGCTTTGTATCGCGAATGGAAATGCCATCAACGTATTCCATGACCAGGACTTCTTCGGTGCAATAGTCCATATAGGGCTTCGGGCAGGAAATATACACCACATCTTTGTTGAGCAACGCAAACTCTTCCAGGTTGCGCGCTTCTTTCAAGAAATCGGTTTCCTCCAGAAAGGTAACCCACAGCTCTTCCACTACATCGCGCAGATTGAGCATCTGATTGTCTTTCATGAAACGCGACGCCTGCTTGGCAACCGAACGCATCACATCGATATCCTGGGCCATGGTGGTGCGCACGCCAGGACGCTGCACTTTAACAGCCACTTCGTCACCGTTCGTCAAAACCGCGCGGTGAACCTGCGCCATAGAGGCGCTGCCCAACGGCTTTGGGTCTATTTCCTTGAATACCGAGTCGAACTTATCGCCATAAATACCCCGAAGCACTGCTACCGTTTCGTCGAACGGCATAGGGTCGCAATCCATCTGCAGGTCGGAAAGCGCATCGCAATACGCCTGCGGCAAAATCTCCGAACGGAGGGAAAGCATTTGGCCTATTTTGATGAAGCTTGGCCCCAGATCGACAAGAATGTCACGCAACTCCGTAGGCGAAAGGCCGTCCATAACGTGATGCTTGCGCATAAGCAGCACAATTTCGCGTATACGACGGGTGCGGACCTTATGGCTTAGATCAAACTGTTTATCGGGATCGAATTCGGTACCGTTTTCGAAAAAATGTTTGAGCAAGGTGTTTTCGTTCATGAAATTCCTCTAATGGACCAACCAGCATCGAAACAAACAGGTGGACATGTTTTGCGCTATAGGGACGAAGCAAGCAACCGCAAAGACGGCCACCTTTGCACATTGCCTCCAGAACGCTCTACCGACTAAATAGACCGGAAGTCTCTTCCCTATATAAAAAAGAACGTGGCAGGAGCGCCCTGCCACGTTCTGAGCATGCGGGGTTATTCGGCCTTTTCCTCTGCAGGCGCCTCTTCGGCTTTCTCGGCCTCTTCGGCAGCAGGCTCTGCGGCAAGCTTGGCAACAGTTGCAGCAAATTCGGCACGCTCTTCGGCGCTCATGGTTTTCATCGCAGCGGCAATGCTCTCCTCGCGGACCTTCGCAACGGTCTCATTTGCCTTATGCTGCAACTCGCGGTTGATGTCCTTGCCCTGCTCAACCGTAACGCCGCCCTTTTCAATAAGGGTATCGAGCACTTCCTTCGCCTTTTCGCCAGTGATGGCCATAGCGCCAACGCCTGCCAGGAAAATATCGCGGAAACCCTTTTCGAATTCAGTAGCCATGATGACCCCTCCGTTTCAGCTAGGTAGTTTGTAGTCCCTGCTATCTATTATATCGGCTTTTCAGCAGCTTGAACGTGTTTCAAGGAAACGGGACACTCAAGGCACAAGAGAGGAGAACTCCCCCGCTCAATCCCCACAGCAGGTGCCTCCCAAGGCCCCTAGCCGTACAACCGATCGGACTAAATCCACAACAACGAAAAATAAATGGAGGTAACTCACGTGTCTATTTTTATTAAACACATTGTTGGGTAAACTAACTATAGCCTGTTTGACAGGGTCGTTTTAATTAGAAAGAAGTTTTATTATCGTGGCTTCACCCGTGCAGAATAACCAACCAACACAGCTTCTTGTAGGTATGGACGTTGGATCAACGACGGCAAAAATCGCCGTTATGGACGCAACATCTCATGAAGTGCTTATGCGGCGTTATGTGCGCCATCATGCCCGACAGGCAAACTGTTTGAAGGGCTTGCTTGCCGAATTGGACCAGCAGTTCGGGGGCGTTCCCATGCGCGCCGCTCTGTGCGGTTCGGGAGGTGCAGCGCTGGCAGAAGCCCTGGACTTGCCCTATGTGCAGGAGGTTGTAGCCAATTCTCTTGCAGTGGGCGCACATTACCCCACCGCACGCACCGCCATCGAGCTTGGCGGGCAAGATGCGAAAATGATCTTCTTCAAATACGACAAAGAGGCAAACCGCCTTTCGGTTGCCGATATGCGCATGAACGGAAGCTGCGCGGGCGGCACGGGCGCCTTTGTCGACGAAATTGCCACGCTTCTTAAAGTGCCTACCGAACAGTTCAACGACCTCGCTCAACAGGGCGAAGCCGTCCACAACGTTTCCGGTCGCTGCGGTGTATACGCGAAAACCGATATCCAGCCCCTGCTCAACCAGGGCGTGCCGAAGGCAGATATCGCCCTTTCGTCGTTTCACGCTATTGCCAAACAGACCATCGGCGGCTTAGCTCAGGGCCTGGAAATCGAGGCTCCCGTTGTATTCGAGGGCGGGCCGCTCACCTTTAACCCGCGCCTGATCGCTGTTTTCGCTGAACGCCTTGAACTGGGCAGAGAAGACATCATCATTCCCAACCATCCCGAAACCATCGTTGCAGTCGGTGCGGCACTTGCCCTTGAAGAGCTCTTCGCCGACCGCCAGGCACAGCTTATTCCTTCCCAGGCAATCAAAACGCTCGAAGAGGCCCATATCGTGGTCATAGACGATGCAGCAGGCAGTGCCGCGTCGCAAAGCGCCTATGCTGGCAAGCCTTTCTTCGAAACTGACGCAGAGCGTGCCGCCTTCAGTGAACGCCACCAGCTGCCCCAGAAAAAAACCGCACTTGAGCAGGGGAGCCTTCCTGAAACACTCCGCGTATACCTTGGCGTAGACTGCGGATCCACCACCACGAAGTTCGCCCTGCTCAACGAAGAGGGCGAACTTGTCGATTCGTTCTACGCCTCCAATGAAGGCGAACCCATTGATGTTGCCGTAGAGGCACTGCGTGCCTTGCACAAACGATATCAAGAAGCCGGCTGCGAGCTTGAAGTCGCAGGATGCGGCACCACCGGATACGGCGAAATGCTGTTTGCCAACGCCCTCGGCGCCGATTGCCACACCGTTGAAACGGTTGCCCATTCGCGCGCGGTTCAGCAATTCGACCCCAATGCTTCATTCATCCTGGACATTGGCGGCCAAGACATGAAGGCGATCTGGATCGACAACGGCGTTATCACCAATGTCGTGGTAAACGAGGCATGCTCTTCCGGCTGCGGGTCGTTCCTCGAAAGCTTCGCATCCACGTTGAACATCCCCACTAAAAGCATCGCTGGCGCCGCCTTCGAGTCAAGCGCGCCCGCCGATTTGGGAAGCCGCTGCACAGTGTTCATGAACAGCAGCATCGTAACCGAGCAGAAAAACGGCAAGAACCCGAACGACATCATGGCGGGCCTCTGCCGCTCTATCATTGAAAACGTATTCACCAAGGTAATCCGCGTTTCCAACCTGGAAAAGCTGGGCAACCATATCGTGGTCCAAGGCGGTACGTTCCTGAACGATGCAGTGTTGCGCGCATTTGAGCAATACGTTGGCCAAGAGGTTACCCGCGCGCCCTATCCTGGCCTTATGGGAGCCATCGGCGTAGCGCTTATCGCCCGAGAAAACGAGCAAGCCAGCAGCACCTCTACCTTTATCGGATGGGATGCTCTGGAGTCTTTCAGCTATTCGCAAGAAACGAACCTGATCTGCCCATTCTGCTCAAACCGCTGCAACCGCACGCGCATCACGTTTTCCAATGGCACTTCATGGATTACCGGCAATCGCTGCACTAAGGGCGAAGTCGTAGGCGAACTTTCCGACGCAAAGGTGCGTGAGCAAGTACGCGAAGCAAACCACACCATGGAAAGCGTGCCGAACCTGTACAACGAACGCGAGCAATTGCTCTTCAAAGATTGGCCTTGTACACCCGTTGTGCCTTCCCAAGGAATTACCTTGGGCATTCCGCGCGTACTGTTCTTCTGGGACAGCATGCCTTTCTGGAAAACACTGCTGCAAGCGTTGGGCTTCACGGTAAAGCTCTCCCACAAATCAACGCGCGCCATCTACGAAAACGGCCTTTCTGCCGTCACGTCCGATACCGTATGCTTCCCCGCAAAACTGGTTCATGGCCACCTTCGCGATCTGCATAAACAGGGCGTCGACCGCATTTTCATGCCGATCGTTACCACAGTACCCTCTGAAAACACTTCGAAGGACAGCCAGTCAATGTGCGCTGTGGTTAAGGGATACGCCCTGGTGGTGCAGAATTCCGACAACCCCAGCCGTCGCTGGGATACCCCCTTCGATAACCCGATGTTCCATTGGTTCACGGAAGAGGACTGCACCAGCCAGCTGGTGAAATATTTCAAGGAAACCTTCCAAATCCCCGAGAAAGCAACCGTGGCAGCCCTCGAGCAGGCGCGCAACGCGCAGGCATCGTTCGGCGCTGCCCTTCAGCAGCGCGGCACCGAAGTGCTAGCCCAGGCCCGCAACGAAGGCACCTACGCCGTGGTGCTGGCAGGACGCCCCTACCATAACGACGACTTGGTCAACCACGAGTTGCCAACGTTGTTTACCGAGCACGGCATTCCCGTCATCACCGCCGATTCCGTTCCGGGCGCCACTCAAGTGCCGCTCCAGAACAGCCTGATCGATATCGCAAACAACTTCCACGCCCGCATGCTTTCCACGGCAACTCTGGCAGCGCAAAGCCCCAACATGGAATATGTGCAGATAGTAAGCTTCGGTTGCGGCCACGACGCATACCTTTCCGACGAGATCATCCGCCTGATGAAAGAGATCAGCGACAAAACGCCACTCGTGCTCAAGGTGGACGAAAGCGACATCCGGGGACCCTTAGGTATCCGCGTTCGCTCGTTTATCGAAACGGTCAACGAGCGTCGCGAAAAAGAAAAAACTACAGCATCCGCTCAGGCAGCCCCTGCTATCGACGCAGATCACCAGAAAAGCTCGGAAACCCCTTGCTGCGCCAGCACACAGGGTTGCGAACCCTCGCAATGCGCAGCCTGCACAGCCGCATTCGAACGCAAAATCGACGAGGCCCTGGCTCGTGCCACCGGGGAAAAACTCGCCGATCCCTATCCGCAAAAATTCACCAAGGAAGACGCCGCCACTAAAACGGTGCTGGTTCCCAATACCTCGCATGCTTTCAGCCAACTAATGGCGGCGGCGTTCGCCAATCAGGGTCTGAACACCGTTTCTCTCCCAATTGGCCGAGAACGCGCAATTTACCTGGGAAAACGCTACGTTCATAACGATATCTGCTTCCCTGCTCAAATCGTCATCGGCGAAGCGCTGGCAGCGCTTGAATCAGGCGAATACGACCCTGACAAGGTTGCTATTGCCACTGGCAAATACATCGGCGACTGCCGCCTTACCCACTACGCTGCGCTGCTGCGTAAAGCGCTCGACGATGCCGGCTATCCTCAAGTTCCCATCATCACCAACGATGCGGAAGATGCCCACAACATTCATCCTGGCTTCAAGATGAACCTGAAAACCGCTATTCAAATTGCGTTCGGATTGCCCATGATCGATGCGCTGGAAGAGCTACTGCGCAAAATACGTCCCTACGAGCTGAAACCTGGCAGCGCCGATGCAGCATTCGATAAATCTATCGATGCTGTTATAGGCGGCTTGCGCCAAGGCGGCATCGGGGGCATGAAGAAAGGCTTCAAAAAAGCTATAGCCTCAATGCTTTCCGTGCAGTACGACCGAAGCAAACCACGCCCCACCGTGCTGATCGTGGGCGAGTACCTGCTGAATTTCCATCCAGGCGCCAACCATGATATGGAACTGTACCTGGAAAACAACGGGCTTGAGATCATCGAAGCGCGCATGGCCGACGTTATTCGCAAAACGTACTTCTACCAGCGATCTCAGCAACGTGAATACAAGGTGCATCGTCCGCTTCCCATCAAGCTGAACAATTCGATATCCGATGCCTTCTTCAAGCTGGCGCACGATGTTACTGACAAAATCGCCAAGGCGCACCCGCTGTATACGCCGCCGTGCCGCATGCCCGAATTGGTGCAGGCAAGCGACCCCATCATTCACCACACCTTCGATGCTGGCGAAGGCGTTCTGATCCCCGCAGAGATCCTTCATCACGCAAAACAGGGTTGCCGCGCGTTCGTTATCCTGCAGCCCTTCGGATGCCTGCCCAACCATGTAGTGGGCCGCGGTATATCGAAACGCCTGAAGGAACTATATCCCGATGCACAGATTTTGCCTCTCGATTTCGATCCCGACGTCAGCTTCGCCAATATCGAAAACCGCCTGCAAATGCTCATCATGAACGCACGCAAGCCTCGCACGTCCTAGCGGACGAGCCATAACCTGAACCGCCCCACAACGAAGGAGCCCATCATGGCACGACCCCGCAAAGACCAGCAGGAGCCCGCTGCGGTAGAGCGCATCAAAAACGCATTCTGGGAACTGCTCGAAGAAAACGACCTGAAGCACATCACGGTGAATATGGTCACCCAAAAGGCCCATTGCAACCGTGGTACGTTTTACTACCACTACGAATCGCTCGATGCGTTGCTGTGCACCGTCATCGAGGAAGAGCTGCTTAACAGCAAAGGCCTTCCGCTTGGCATTTTCTATATGCTCAGCAACGACAGCAAAGCGCTAACGGAAGTACTGCTACCCCAGCGCACGCAGCGCTTTGGCCTCGTGATGAAGCGCTGCGGCCAAGAATGCGTTGCATTGAAAATCCGCACCATCATAGCCAATATGTGGCAAGCCATCCTCTGTGACGAGGGAGAAGAGCTCACCACCAATGCGCGGATCATCATCGAGTACTCCATTAGCGGCCTGATCGGTGTTATCGATTATCTCTATCGCGAGGGAAAGCTCGACGGCTCTTCTTTCCCAGAGGAAATGATCTATGCCATCAAAGACAACGCCCATTACCTCGCCATCCGCATCAGCAATGCCCAGGGAATCTCGCTCCAAGAATTCGAGCAGCGCGTACGCCTGTATTCGCATATCGCTAGATAGCTGCCTGCAAATATACGCCTCTGCATTTGCAGATTGATTAAATGCAATCCGCAAACGTGATTTCAGGCCATTGCGCCTGAATGCCCACAGGTTCACTGCGCGTAATGGCAACGCTCCCGCGCTCACTGCAATGAGCATGACCCTGCGCCGCCGCCTCGATAAGCGCATCGAACACGCATTCCATACGATGGCGCCCCGTGAAGAACTCAGGGTGCCACTGCACTCCGATCATAAAGCTCTTGTCGCGCACTTCTATGGCCTCAACCAGACCATCGGGCGCATACGCCACAGCATCAACGCGCGTCGAGAGATCGCATACTCCCTGATGATGCATAGAATTTACCATGATATTCTGCACGCCCAGCAACTTGCCTAATTTGGAGTTGGGCAGAATGGTTACTGGATGGGTGGGCTCGCTGTAGGGCTTTGGCTGCCAATGCGCAAGTTGAGGCAAATCGCCTTTATCGTCGTTGATGTCCCTTCTTACCACACCGGGAAATTGGTCTCCCAAATCTCGGAATAAGGTACCTCCCAAGCACACATTTATCATCTGCATGCCTCGGCAGATACCCATCAACGGCAAATCAAAGCGATACGCATAGCTCAAGATTAAATACTCAAGCTCTTCACGCTCAGGCGTATGCTCGTCGATTTTGCCGCTATCGCGAATAGCGCCATAGCGAGCCGGATCGATGTCATTGCCGCCAGTAAGGACAAAACCGTCTATCAAAGGGAAAAGCGTTTCATATACATGGGGGTTACCCGAAAGCGGCAGTAATAAGGGGGCGCCACCAGCTTTGATGATGGCATCAGCATAGCGCTCGGGGAAGCTCACCATCTTTTCGGTGGTGTTCTGGGATGGAACAATGCCGATAACAGGCAGGTGCGCAATCTTGTCAGCACTTCCATTCGCTACCGTCATGACGTTCCCTTTCTGCAGACCAGCGCAAACAGGCCTGCCGCTTTATCGCTAGATGGTGTAGCTGTCTATCGCAAGCTGGGAGGAGCGATCCACCACATCTTGCAAAGAAATACCGCCCAGGTAATCATTCACCAAATCGTGCAAGCCCTTCCAAACGAAGATCTCATAGCACGATTCACCGGGAGACGCTTCCCCGGAAAGCTCATCGAGGTAATCAACAGGCGCAAGAGAGCCCTCCGTTACGGTGAGCACGTCGAGCATAGTGATGTTCGTGGCACTGCGCGCAAGGCGATAGCCGCCCGAAGCACCACGGGCGCTGCGAACCAGCTGGGCCGCCGCCAGACTCGATGCAATTTGCTCCAAGTACTTACGCGAAATACTCGTAGCCTCAGCGATTTCCTTCAACGGCACTGGCTCCGTGCCGCCATGCCCCGCCAAAAACACCATGAAGCGCACTGCATAGAGCCCTTTGGTAGATATCTTCATTGGTGCCTCCTGACGGAATGGTGAACATCATCGATGCATTGGCCCGATGCAACGGGCAATGCACAAAACAACCTGTAATCATATAGGAATAAGACCATAATAGCACGGCCAAAATGCCGACATACGGGCTATCGCCTGCTGCGAGCAAATGCCGCTAGGTCGTGCAAACGAGCGGTATCCTCTTCATCGAGTGCCTCATCTGCGACTTCAAAGATAAGCTCCTGCCATTCAACGAGTGTTTTGCCACAGATAACCGCTTCGGAACCATGGCTTTGGATAGACTCCAGTGCCTGATTGGCACTGTCATCGCTCAGAGGCCACACGCCTTCCGTTACCCCAAGTGCCTGCTCAATTTCACAAAGAGCGCGCTCGGAATAGAAGATGCCTTTGATAAGCGCCGCATATCCCGCCATAAGCGGAGCGGGCAACGAATCGGCTGGGCGAATTTCCACAAAGTTCTTCAAGCGCACGTCAGGCCAAAACATAGAGAGCACGTGCTCGATATCGGCACAGGTCATGGGAGCGTCGCCGTAGGCTTCATAGGCAGACTGCCCATACACCGCGCGCAGATTCGGCCCCGCAGGATCATCGGCAGAAGAGCGCGTAACGAAAATAGGGCATGTGCGAAGAATCCAATCGGCATAGTCCGCAAAGCCATAACCCTCGTTAAAAAGACCCGGCACCGAACCGCATCGATCGTTGTCCACGTTGCGCCACAGGGCAAATCGCGCCAATCGGGGTGCAGGCTCCGCCTCGAACACCGCCGTGTTGTCGGTGACACTTGCAAAGATGGGCGCCAACGCCTGGGCAATGCGCATTTTTCGAATGGCATCGGCTTCATCGCGATAATCCACCGAAACTTGCGTAGAAGCAGAGGCGCGCATCATGCGTTCGCCATGCGTACCGATTTCCCTGAAATAGTTGTTCATGAAGCGGTAACGCTGTTTCGGAATAAGCGTAAGCTCAAGCGCACGCGCCGTAGGATGATAGCCGCTGGTAACCAGCTTGCATCCGTGCTCCGCCAAGAACGGATCAACCCTCGATCGGAATTCGTTGTACACACGGAGGATCTGACCGATAGACGAATACGGGGCGATGCTGATTTCCAGCTGAGCAGCAGGCTCAAGCGTGATGGAGGCCTCGTCGCTGGCGAGCCCGATAAGGTCACCCTCAAGGCCATGGGTATGCTGTGGGTAAGCATCGGCCAGATGCGCCAACACATCCCGGACACCGAATTCTCCCTCGCTTCCAGCATACGATACGGAATGCTCGCCTTCGGCGGTAACCACGAAGTGCTCCACTTCAACGCCAAGGGCGCCAAGGGGTTTACTCCCCTTCGCGCCCTCAGTGAAGTAGGCGACCAATGCCTGTTTGTTCTCTTGCTCGTAGGACATTCATGCCTCACTTGCCAGAACAGTGCGTCAAGACGCCTGTTCGGATCTTACTCGAAGTTGAACATCGCCGTAGAGAGATAACGCTCGCCCGTATCGGGGAGAATAGCGACGATGACCTTGCCAGCATTTTCGGGGCGCTGAGCAAGCTTGGTTGCCGCAGCAACGGCAGCGCCTGAAGAAATGCCCACCAGCAATCCATCCTTTGCCGCAAGCTCGCGACCAGCCTCAAAAGCCTCTTCGTCGGCGATGGTGATAACCTCATCATAGATATCGGTATTCAGTGTATCAGGAACAAATCCTGCGCCGATACCCTGAATCTTGTGAGCGCCCGGATGGCCCTCTGAAAGAACAGGAGATCCAGCAGGCTCCACGGCAACAACCTTGACCTCGGGGTTCTGCTTCTTCAGATAAGCGCCCGTGCCGGAAACCGTTCCGCCAGTGCCTACGCCAGCAACCAGGATGTCCACTTTGCCCTCGGTTGCTTCCCAGATTTCGGGGCCGGTAGTTGCCTCATGAACAGCAGGGTTGGCAGGGTTGGTGAACTGGCTGGGAATAAAGGAGTTCGGAATCTCTTCAGCAAGCTCGGCAGCGCGAGCGATTGCGCCCTTCATGCCCTTGGCACCATCAGTAAGGACCAGTTCAGCACCGTAAGCCTTCATAAGGTTGCGGCGCTCAACGCTCATCGTCTCAGGCATGGTGATGATGATACGGTTGCCGCGAGCAGCAGCAATGGCAGCAAGGCCGATACCAGTGTTGCCCGAAGTAGGCTCGATGAACACGGTGTCTGCGTCGATCTTGCCATCGGCTTCCGCCTGCTCGATCATGGCCTTGGCAATACGGTCCTTAATGGAGCCGGCGGGATTAAACAGCTCGACCTTACCGATGATAGTTGCATTCAGGTTGTGGTTCTTCTCGTAATTGGAGAGCTCTACCAACGGGGTATTGCCGATAAGCTCGGAAACGCTCTTGTACACTGCCATGATTCCTTCTTTCTGCCGCACCTACGGCAAATCGCCTTCGGGCCTTCAGCTCGCTGAAAGATTACATTGCCTTACCGAAGCAAACCAAACTTGAGCTTTAGAACCTCGAAGGAAGTCCTTTTCTTGACTCCAAATCCTACTAACCCCGTAGGTATTGTCAAGTATTAATTCCATAATTCATATCGGAGAAATAAGATATTTCGGTATTCGTTGTATATCGCCTGGTAAAAATAGGTATTTTCAAAATCGATGATTTAACGGTCACGTAACCTTTTCATGATTTCCCAAATATTTCGCACCGCTTTCGCACGACTTTCTCACTCGCTTCGCATGTTCTTAAGCAACGGCTGCAACACTTGCGACAAGCAACACTGCAAGGAAAGGCTGCATCATGAAAGCAAAGAATCGTGCTGCTGCGCGCGTGCGGCGCATTGGCAACAAACCAGCAAACTGCACTACGCCCACAAAGCAACGCATAGGGGACGCCTTCCATCAAACAAGACTCCCTGGCAAAAGCACCAGCGAATGGGCGATCCTGTTCGCGAATCACCGTTTACCGCTGTGCGTCTTTATCGCTGCCCTGGCCTGTTTCCTTGTTGCTTCAGCAGCCACACCCCGCTGGGCACAGGCAGGAAACACCCCCGAGCAACCGGCAACCGTTGTCATTCAAGTTGAAGGGTACACAGGAGCGCTACCCACCCTGGTTGCCGGAACCGATTTCACCTTAGGGCAACCCGTTGGCACCAACCCCGCTTTTATGGCGGACGAATCGGGCAAACAGCCCCTGGCGAAACTCATCGAGTCAAAAGAGGCACAAGGGCTCACCCTGAAATGGCATGATGAAGCAGGAAAAGAGTTCGATTGGCTAACCACGAATGTCGAGAAAAGCACAACCGTCACAGGAACATTCGTTGAAGCCGATTACGAGGTTCGCGTCTCTTTCAACGACGAGAAAACCGACGACCTTACCGTAAAAGTGCCCCAAGGCAGCTCGTTCAAACAAGCTTATGGGAGCATACCCACCACCCCCACCAAAGAGGGATGGGAATTCGTGCGGTGGGTAGACACCTCCGACGACTCCACCTTCGACTTCACGAAACCCGTAGAGAAATCAACGAGCATATATGCCCTGTTCAAGATTGCCAATACCGCTAAGGTCGAAGCGTTTGACCCCACAAAGGACATTCCCAAAACCCTAACTGGTAGCTGCTACATCGGTGCAACCTGGAATGTGCATCCCGCCAAATTTGCCATTTCCGATTTCACCGGCGAACTCAAAGGCTATGCCGGCACTGGCACCTGCTCACTGCCCAGCGCCGCGGCGCCCTCGAACACCCGAGCAGACTACGTAGCCACCCTAAAAGAGGTCAACGTTGAAGCAGGTGAAGTGATTTACGACGTCAACATCACGCCACCTGGCGCAGCGCACCCCGGTGGGCCGAGCAATAGCCTTGGGCTTATCGGCTATCAAACGGTGTACCTGGAAGCCGTTATCAAGAAGAACTTCGGCGGATACCTTGAAGTGGTCAAAACTTCCTCCAATCCTTCCCTCAGCGAAGACAACCGCTGCTATTCGTTGGAGGGAGCCGTGTTTGGCGTGTACGACCAAGAAGAAGCGCGCGTAGCCCAGCTTACAACGGGTGCTGATGGGAAAACCGCCAAAAGCCCGTTGCTGCCTGCGGGTACGTATACCATTCGCGAAGAAACTGCACCTGAAGGCTTCGCCCCCGCGCCCGACACAAGCGCAGCCATTACCTCGGGTAGCACCACCACTGCAAGCATTTCCGATGCACCGCAAAACGCGCTTATCAACCTCATCGGCCAAAAGATCGATGCAGAAACCAACACCCCTTACCCCCTCGGATCGGCAACCCTGGAAGGAGCGCTCTTCCGCGTTAGCTACTTCGATCGGGAGGAGCAGGAGCCACAAGCCCTTTGGGGAATCCTAGACAGATCGAGCGTCAATCCCACCAGTCAGAAGACGACAAAGCAAAGCATGGATCACCTCGGAACTCCTAAGCGCACGTGGGTTTTCAGAACCGACGAAACGGGCGGGTTCGCTTTCGATGAAAACCATTTCGTTGAAGGAGATGAGTTTTACTACGATACCAACCACGCCATAGTGCTGCCCTTAGGAACCGTTCTCGTAGAAGAGATACAACCGCCTACTGGGTATCTCAGCAGCGGTGAGTCCTGGGAAGTGTCGCTGACCAGCGAAGGAACAGAAGAACATATCAGCGCCTGGGCGCCCCTTTCCTTTGAAGAGCAGGTAATTCGAGGCGACCTGGCCTTCACCAAGGCAAAAAGCGGCACCATGGAGCATCTGGCAAATGTGCCGTTCCGCATCACTTCGCACACTACAGGAGAAGAGCATGTGCTGGTAACCGATGAAAACGGTATGGCCAACACCGCGTCTTCGTGGGTACCCCATTCCCGCAATACCAACGCTGGCACCTCGGCAAAAGATGGCATCTGGTTTGAGCGCGATTCGCACGGTGGAGCGGCAGAGGTCAACGACGACCTTGGCGCCCTGCCCTACGACACCTATGAAATAGAAGAACTTCCCTGCAAAGAAAACGAAGGTACCGTACTGGCGCATTTCACGATAACCATCAGCAGAGACAGCACCACACTTGACCTGGGCACTGTCGACAACGACACCATCCCTCTTGCCATTTCAGGTGAAGTCGACAAGCGCGAAACCTTCCTCAGCGAATCAGGCTCGTTCGATTACCTGATCGACTATCGATCCACCTCTAGCACCTGGGTTGACGAATTCACCATGACCGATGCCATCGCCTGCGCAGAAGACGGCTATGCCCACCTTTCCGGCATCGCCACACCCGTAAGCTTCGAAGACTACGACGGCATGATGAACGTGTGGTATCGAACCAACTTCGATCAGGAAAAAGAGCAGGAGAAAGGAGCAACCGAAGAAAATGGGAAAACAAGCAATGCCAACGACAATAGCGCTGTAGAACAAAGCAAAAGCACGCCCGACAGCACCAGCGAAGCCAGCAGCGAGGCAAGCAATGCCGGTGCCGAACAGGCAAATGCCTGCACCAGAAACCCCTACAACCCCGACAATCCAACCAACAAGCGAATCCATGACTTCAACGGCTGGCACATCTGGAAGCAAGACGTTTCAACCTTGGAATCGCAAGAGCTTACCGTGAACGATCTTTCGCTTGAACAGGGAGAATTCATCATTGCCGTAGCCTTTGAACACGGCAGGGTCGAAGAGGGCTTTAGCACCAACGCCCAAGATGCCAAGGAATGGGAACGCCCCGAACGCTACGAGAATGCCGACCTTTCCGACCTGCCCACGAACCGAGCTTCGTTCAACTTGAGGGAAGCAACAGGACCAACGCGCAGCGAAGAAGACAACGAGATCGCTTACGCTCCCGCCATCCTTCACATGCAAGCAACAGAGGAAACACTATCTGGCGATGCGGTCGATCTATGGAATGTCGCGAATATCGATACTCACCGAAATTTAGAGCTTCATGATGAAGACAGGGACTCGGTTGTCCAATCAACCAACCCAGTCGAAACAGCGGTGGAATCCGTTGCCTCCAAATTGCCGAAAACCAATGACGGCTCCGCTCCCATACCCTTCCTTGTCGTTTTAACCCTAGCAACCACCTTCGGGCTCCTAGCATTCCCCAAACTGTGCCGACGATACGAATTAAGGCGGGCCATCCTAAACAATCTATAGCCACCAACCTCATTCCAACGCAGAGGCTTAAACAAAAACGCGAGCTGCTCGATCAACCATCGGGCAGCTCGCGTTTCTTGTTATGTTCAGTATTTACCGCAGCAGCTAACCGGCAATGCCACGCTTTACCGTACGACGCTTGCGCTTAGGCGGCTCAACCGGCTCACGGAAATCAAGCATCATCTGCTCCATAGGAGCATCGCCTGGAGTGGAATCCGCCACCTTTTCAACGTCTTTCACAGTCCACGCCAACGCTTCGGAACCGTGGAGCTCGAGCATTTTATAGCGCGCATCTTGCACGTTCAGCTTAGAGCCAGCACGATGCTCGCTTTCGAACTCGATAACGCTCGATTTAGGGGCCGCCCCTTTTGGCGAAACGATTGTGGCACGGTACCTGGTCATGCGGCTCCTTTCGTGAAGCGACGTTATTGGAATGGGCGTTTAAGCATAACGCAAGATGGAATCCACATGAAACCATAACCAGCAAAGCCCCAAGAAGAAGAGAATAAAGGCACAGGGCAGCTCCAGGCAGCCCAACGCCCTCACCAATATGGAGGAATATGAGCCCTTTAGACCTCAAGGCGCAGGCCGAATTTGCTGACGTTCAAACCGTCGGCATTCCTCGCGCCTTACTGTATTTTCGCTACAAAACCATGTGGCGTACCTTTTTTGAAGAACTCGGCCGGACCGTTGTGGTAAGCGACAAATCCGACCGCAGCACCCTTGAAGCAGGAGCGCACCTTTCCATCGACGAATGCTGCCTGGCATCAAAGCTGTATATGGGTCACGTTGCCAGCCTTCTGGGAAAATGCGATGCCATTTTTGCCCCTAGCATCGACAATTTGGGGAACTTCAAAGGCTTTTGCACCAAATTCCAGGCACTGCCAGATTTAGTTGCCAACACCTTCATCGCGCAACGTCCCCGCATCATTTCTTGCGAAATCGATCGAGCAGACAGCCACATCAAGGAGCAGGAAGCCTATATCGACCTCGGCCAAAAGCTCGGGGCAACAAGAAAAGAATCTAAGAAAGCCTATGCGGCTGCCGTGCGCGCTCAGGCGAATAGCGACGAGAAACGCGCCCGCAAACAAGAAGATCTGCTAAAGCGCGTTTCTAAAATGCCCGAAGGCGAACGCCCCTTGCGAATTCTTTTGGCAGCGCACCCCTACGTGGTCCATGACGACTTCGTAGGTTCGCCCCTTGTTGACATGCTGAAAGAGATGGAAACCTGCGTTCTTTTCGCCGATCGCCACAATCACGAAAAAGCGTTGGAGAAGAGCTTTGAGTTCTCCGATACCTTGCCTTGGATTGTCAACCGCGAAATCATCGGCACCATTCTGGACCTATACGACCAGATAGATGGCATTGTTTTGGTGAGCGCTTTCCCTTGCGGGCCTGACTCCATGACCAACGATGCCCTTATGCGCTGCATCAAAGGCAAGCCCATCCTTTCGCTCACTGTCGATGCGCAGAGCGGAACCGCTGGCTTGGAAACGCGCCTAGAAAGCTTTGTCGACATTCTTCGCTACCAGCAAAGGGGTGGCTACCTGCATGAATAACGAATCAAACCGTCAGCAAAGCGAAGAGCCAAATCGCAAACAGACTGCATTGAATGCCGTGCAGAAGGCGGCCGACACCCTCAAACGCCGCTATTCCGACGAAACCCCCAATGCGTCTATTTCCTTTATTCCTGGTACACCCGAAGCTCTTCGCGCGCACCGCAACAAGAAAAAGCAAAAGAAAAAAGCCGATCGTCATGCACGCACCAAAGTAGCTTTCCTTCGCTATTCCTATTACGACATTGCCTTCAAATACTTTGTTGAGCAGGTGCTTGACGCCGATTACGTATCGCTGCCCGAACCGACGCGTCGCACGTTGGAACGAGGCGCCCAGCACAGCAACGATTTCGTCTGTGCTCCGTTCAAGCATATCTTGGGTGACTACATCGAAGCGCTAGAACGCGGTGCCGACGTTCTTGTTCAATTTGCCGGGCCCTGCCGCCTGGGATATTACGGCGAACTGCAGGAATCCATCCTGCGCGACATGGGCTACGAGTTCGAAATGCTCAACTTCGCCACGGTAACGGGTAAGCCATTGCAGAAATACCTCACCATCTGCAAAGAAAAGGTGAACCCGAACATTTCTATCTCGCAAGGAGTGAAACAATTCCTAGCCCTTTTCAAAATGATCGAGTGCCTAGACGCCTACAACGATGCTTATCTGGCAAAGGCGGGCTTCGAAGTTGAGCACGGATCATTCAAGCGCGCCCGCGATGATTTCTTCGCCGACATGCGCACCGTTACCAACCTGAACCAGATAACCGCTGCTTACAAACAGGGCATGAGCGTTCTTCGGGAATTGCCCGTGCAAGAACCCGCCGACCCGATTCGCATCGGAATCGTGGGCGAATACTTCACCGCCGTCGACCCCCACTCCAATCTCAACATCGAAGAAAAGTTCATCGATATGGGCGTTTCGCTCGCTCGGTACCTGAACATCACGCACCGCAACCTGCACTACAACGAAGAGAACCTGCGCCGCGGCGTGGGCGAATACGTAAGCTACGACATGGGCCCCACTTCAACCATGACCATCGCCGCAGCAAAAAGTTATGCCGAAAAGGGATTTGACGGCATTGTTCACCTTAAGTCTTCTGGCTGCACGCCCGAGATTGACGCGATGCCCGTTCTGCAGCGCATCAGTAGCGACTACCACATCCCCATCTTGTACCTGAGCTACGATTCGCAAACAAGCGATACCGGCCTCGACACCCGGCTCGAGGCGTTCTACGACATGATTGCAATGAGAAAGGCCCGTTGATGAGCAACGCATTCCTTGGTATCGATACCGGTTCTATTTCCACTAAAGGCGTCATCATTTTGCCTGATGGCACGATTGTCGCCCGCTCCTACCTTTGGACGGAAGGCAACCCCACCGATGCAGCGCGCCGCGTGGTGGAAGATCTGCAAAGCCAGATAAACACCGAAGAAATTAGCGTGGTTGCCGTTGGTGCCACTGGCAGCGCACGGCGATTGGTTGGCTCCATCCTGGATGCCACCGTGGTAAAGAACGAGATCACCGCCCACGCCGTTGGCACCACCCATCTGCATCCCGATGTGCGTACCATTCTCGAAATCGGCGGGCAGGACTCGAAGATCATCTGCGTCGAAAACGGCATTGCCACCGACTATGCCATGAACACGCTATGCGCTGCGGGCACTGGTTCGTTCCTGTCGAGCCAGGCGCATCGCCTTGGCGTCGAAGTAGAAGAGTTCGGCCCCATTGCCCTAACCTCGAAAAAACCTGCCAACATTGCCGCCCGCTGCACGGTGTTTGCCGAAAGCGATTTGGTGCACAAGCTGCAGGTTGGCTACCCCCGCGAAGACGTCATAGCCGGCTTATGCAAGGCCGTTGCCACCAACTACCTGAATAACGTGGGCAAAGGCAAGCGCATTCAGTCGCCCATCGTGTTCCAAGGCGGAGTGAGCAAGAACGTTGGCGTGGTTCATTTCTTCGAAGAAGCATTGAACCAACCTGTTTTAGTTGACCCCGACGGCCACCTGATGGGTGCCTACGGCGCTGCACTGCTGGCGGCCGACGCCCCCGCCTCGAAACGCAAGCCCTTCAATTTCGACATCTCCGACTTCGAGTTCACCACCCGCGAAGTCATCTGCCAGAAATGCGCCAACCACTGCGAAATCGTGTGCGTGTACAAGGACGATGCCCTCATCGATGCCTGGGGCAATCGCTGCGATAAAGGCGCGATCAAAGTGAAGAAATAGGGACAGGTGCTAGATTCCCACTTATCTATCAGCTTCAACGCCTTCAAGCCCCGGAGGAAACCGGGGCTTTTTCGTTAGATGGGAAAATAGGGACAGGTGCCAGATCCCCACTTAATAGGGCCGCTGGAAATTCCTGCCACCCTTAAGCATTCATTGTCAGCAGTGATCAAAAAGTGGAAATCCGGCACCTGTCCCCATTCTTCCACTTGTGAAGAAACGATAATTATTTCTAAAATATAATTATGTTTTAGTACTAT
>JAUNWY010000012.1:0-19946 GCA_030540085.1 Eggerthella sp. | reverse complement strand
CCACTTGTGAAGAAACGATAATTATTTCTAAAATATAATTATGTTTTAGTACTATTCATAGTGTCAAACAAGCTCATAAGCGCCCCTACCTGGGGCGCTTTCTTATTCTCTGGAACCGAAAGGAGGATCACCAACCATGGAAAACATCAACTTCTGCCGAACCCTGTTCGAAGAAACCCGCTTTATGAACCTACTCATCAAGTCGACGCTTTCGAGCATCGTTGCAAAGCACGGGCTAAGCCCCTATCAAGCCCATTTGCTGGGCGAAATAGCCTCGCAGGACGGCCAAACCATCAAGGAACTCGCTTATCACCTGTGTGTAAAGCCTTCCAACTTCAAGCCCATAGCTCAGCCCATGGCAGAACGCGGCCTCATCGAACGCAGGCAGGACGAAAACGACAAGCGCAGCTTCCGCATCTACCTCACGGAAAGGGGCCGCGCCGAATCGGCCGCCATCGATGCAGAGTTTTCTGCCCTCTTCGAGGAAAACCCCGATGCGACAGAGCTGCAGCAGCAGGTCATCGAAGGGTTTAAGGCCTTCCGCAAACTCGCAAGCCTCAACAGCCAGCTCAAAACCACCCCTACCGATCCCCACACAAGAAAGGAAAACTAGATGGGTCTCACCCGCAATCAAGTAGTTATCGTTGCCATTCTGTTGGCAGGCGCCACGCTGGTTGTCTTGAACCAGACGCTCCTTTCGCCCGCATACCCCTCCATCATGGCAGACCTCCAGGTTGACGCCACCACCGTTCAGTGGCTCACCTCGGCTTATTCTTTGGTCGAAGCCATCGTCATCCCACTTTCCGCCTTCCTTATAGGCCGTTTCCCCACCCGAAGGCTGTTCATCGCAGGCGTTTCGGTATTCGCCCTGGGTTCCCTTATGGCAGCGTTTTCGCCCTTCTTCGGCATCCTGCTGCTGGGCCGCATTTTCCAGGCAGCGTCCACCGGCGTAGTTATGCCGATGGTATTCACCGTGATCCTTCTGGTGTTCCCCCGCGAAAAGCGCGGCAGCGCCATGGGCCTTGTGTCCTTAGTTATCGGCTTTGCCCCTGCTGTCGGCCCCTCCCTTTCCGGCTTGCTGGTCGAATCCATCGGATGGCGCTCGCTTTTTGTGCTGGTAACCACACTGGCGGTCCTTATCGTTGTCTTCGCCGTCATCTTCCTCAAAAGCTACGGCGAATTCGAGCCCACCTCATTCGACAAGCCGTCCGTTGCCCTATGCTCGCTGGGCCTTCTGGGACTGCTGTATGGCTTGGCCACCATCACTTCGGCAGCAAATATCGGCGTTTCAGTCGCCCTTATCGTGGTCGGCGTCGTTCTCTTAGTATTCTTCGTACGTAGGCAGCTGAAACTTGAAGTGCCACTACTGAAGGTCGACGTACTGAAAAGCCGCGCATATGCCATCGTCGTCATTCTTGTTGCCCTGCTTCAAGCTGCCCTGGTTGGCACGGGCGTTTTGCTCCCCATCTATTTGCAAAACCTGCTCGGCGTATCAGCCCTCGAAACCGGCCTCATCATGCTGCCCGGCGCTGTACTGGGTGCCATCATGGGATTCTTCGCCGGCCGCCTGTTCGACAAGCTGGGCGTTCGCCGCATCGTAATCCCAGGCGCCTTGGTTGCGGCCATCGGCGGTTGCGGCTTGGTTGGCTTCGGGCTCGACACACCCGTACCTTTCATCATCGTTATCTACACCTGCCTGGGCGTTGGCATGCAGGCGTTGGTCACCCCGCTTAACACCTGGGGAATCAACACGCTGGACAACCGTGTTATCCAGCACGCAAATGCACTGCAGAATACGCTGAATCAGGTTGGCGCCTCGTTGGGTACCGCTATCTTGGTTTCCCTTTCCGCAACATCCACCTTCCTGTTCCCCGAGATGCCCGCACTCGAACAGGCCATGGCAGGCGATCGCATCGCATTCGCCTTCACGGCGCTTATCATGATCGCGATCTTTGTGGTTATCGTTGCCGCTGTACGCGACACCAAGAAGGAGCCTTCCGCCGCAGAACGCGCCAATGCCCTGCGTCTGCCCACCAAGGCAGACGATCACATCGCCGTGGACCTTGCCATGAACAAGCAGCCCTATTTCGTTCACAGCACTGATTCCATCCGCGAGGTTGCGCAAATTCTTGCCACCAACAAAACCTCTGGTGTTCCCGTGGTCGACGAGCATATGAAAGTGGTCGGCTTTATTTCCGACGGCGACATCATGAAATACATCGGACGCAGCGAAGGCGCCGTTCTGGATGCAACCCTCATGCTGTACCGTGCCACCGACAACGAAAACTTCATGCAGCGCATTTCCGAACTGCTCGACTTGAACGTTATGCGCATTGCCACCAAGGGCGCCATTTCCGTCGAAAGCGGATCCGAGCTTGACGAAGCATGCCGTCTGCTGGCCGAAAAGCGCATCAAGAAAGCGCCGGTAGTAAGCGAAGACGGAACGCTCGTTGGCTCACTTTCCCGCTCGGACGTCATTCGATCCACCATGGCAAACCTCGCCGCCATCGAAGCGCTTGCCAAGGGATCAAAGCCCGCAAACGCCTAACAACCCGAACCCTCCTTTTCTCTGCCTCGCATCAAGCCTCGTCCTGATGCGAGGCTTTTTCTTTTCTGGAACTATGTTCCTCAAGGACCAAACGCGCACGTAGTCGGCATAGGGGAAGGCACCGCCACGCCGCCCATGCGTGCAACGCCAACTTGCCGCACAAAGAAAACCCCCTTTATAATGTGACCGCATAATTTTGGTAACGGCTGGCTGCGCCTTTTGCGCAGGTGCTTACAAGCCGCAGGGGAATGAAGGTGCAAATCCTTCGCTATACCAGTAACCGTAACTTCGGGCAGTGCTCGATCAAGTCGGAATGCCTGCCAGCCCGCGCCCTGGATAGAAGGAGCTCACGTGAGCAACACCACCTGCCGTTCCCACGGCATAGCGCAGCGCGCCCTTGCGCTGTTCACGGCAATTGCCTTGGCAACCGCCCTAACCCCCAGCTTCGCCCTAGCAGAAGAAGCCAACAACTCGTCATCGATCGCAGCGGAGCAAAGCTCCACGGCTGGCAGCACAAACAACCCTTCCACGGCTGACTCCACTGCAAACAAAGCAGACACCACGCAAGATGTCAGCGAGAGCCAGGCATCGGGCTCCAACAGCGCTGCAGAGCACACAACAACTAACAGCTCAAAGGCAAACGCGGGCGAATCAACAGGCCCCAGCAATGCGAATAACGCCCCGGACCAATCCGCGAACAGTGCTGAACCCGCAAACCAAGCATCCAGCACCAAGGCAGATACCGTTTCAGCAACACTGAAGATCTCGGTTTACGGCACCACTTTGGTTTCGCACGCCTTCAGCATCGAAAAGGGTAAGACCGTTGAGGACATGCTGAACTTGGCCGTCGAACAGGGCTACATCAACAGCTATTCTCACGGCACCCCCTACCCTGGCTACACGGCATACTACGTGAACAGCATCACCGTAAACGGAGTCGCATACACCCAACCCGCTAACTACTCGGAATACTGGTCGAGCACCATTAACGGCGCTTGGGAAAGCGACGGCATCAACGGCAACAAAATTGAAACTGATGGCTTTTCCTATGAGCTGAGCTACGTCTCAAACGACTCCAATACCAAATACGACAACGGCACGGGCAACTATCCAACCAGCCCTAACGCCCCCCATCCCGATAAGGCAACGGGCAGCGATACCACTTCGTACGTAAAGAATGAAGGCAACACCAGCGCGGCAACCTCCGCTCCTACCTCTTCTAACAACGCGGCGCTTTCCTGGAAGAAAACTTACGGCAACGGCAATTACTCAGAAATCCTTACGCTGGGCGATTCGATCTACTTCGCCTCATCGCTCCTTAATGCCGACTGGACCGCACAGCCAGCCGTGCTGCACTGCCTGAACTCCAAAGGAGAAGAAATTGGATCGCTCCAATTGTTCGGCGCCATCGACTCTACCTGCCGCATGGCGTACACCGATGGCGTTATCATAATTCCCCTTTCCAACGGCCGACTGCAGGGCGTTTCCGCAAGCGAGATGAAAACCCTCTGGGTATCAGGCGCCATCGCGTCGGGCGCTCAGAACATTTCCACCGTAACCGCCTCTGGCGGCATGGTGTTCACCGGCACCGCCAATTCGCTTGATTCAAGCTACAACGCTACAACGGGCACATTCTTCGGCATCAACGCCATCACTGGCGAACGAGTTTGGGCAAACGAAGAGGCAAACACGGGCTTCTACTGGAGCGGCGCTTGTAAGGTTGGCAACGTCCTGCTGTACGGCAACGACGCTGGCGTGCTTACCGCCGTTGACCCCGCAACGGGCAAAACCGTCTCCACGCTTAAGCTGTCTTCCGCAATTCGCTCCACGGTAATCTCAAACAGCGCTGAAACCGAAGCGTACGTCACAACGAACGACGGCACGCTGCACAAGATTTCAGTAGCCCCCAATGGCTCGCTTTCCGAACTGAACTCCGCTTCTTTCGCCAGCAAAAGCACCAGCACAGCAACCCTTTTCCAGGACAACCTGTTCGTTGGCGGCGGCGCTGCTGATTACACCGGAACGCTTAGCGTCGTCGATGCTGCAACCATGCAGATCAAGCACTCGGTTTCCCTGCCTTTCGAAGTGAAAAGCGCGCCCTTGGTTGCCAAAGCGGCCGACGGCAACACGTATGCCTACTTCACCTGCAACGGTGCTGAGGGTAACTGGCCGGACTACACCAGCGGCGGAGGCGCCTGGGTCTACTGTCTGGAAACCAACACCGTCACGAAGCTTTTCGATGCAACCGGTAGCATGGCGAACTGGTGCACCAAGTCCATCGCCATGGGAGCTGACGGCACCCTGTACTGGACCAACGATTCTGGCACGCTGTTTGCCCTGGCAAGCGCCGCCTCTTCCAGCAACGGCAGCAATTCCGACAACACCCAAACACCTGAAAAACCTGGAACCAACAACCAGCAGAACAACAAAGCATCCAACAGTAATGCGGGTGAGCATGCTCCTGCCGCAACCCCCATTAGCGCTGGGAGCGCATCTGCCGTAGCTCAAGCGCCCCTGAGCGATGCTGAAGCACTAGCTGAAAATGAAGCCTCCGACGAAGAGAAAAACGGCAGCGCTGTCACCAGCGCGTCTTCCGCTCGTGGCACCTCGTCCAACAACAGCAACGATTCAAAGGGCGCTCCCTGGCTGCCCATCGCAGGTATTGTTGCGGGCTGCGCCGGCCTGGTTGCCGTGGGCGCCTTCCTGTTCCGTCGCCGTTCTTTGTAGGTTGGAGTTATGGCTGAAGATCCGAAAAAGCTCACCCGCGCTCACAAGATAGCGCTTGGCATAATCTCGGCTGCTTGCTGCTGCCTTATTGGCGTTTCGGCGTTCGCGCTTGCTGCGCCCGACGCGCTGAACCAAAACCAGAGCAATCTGGAACAAACAGCTCAACAGGCAGATTCCGCCTCGGGCGATAACACCGACAGTGCTCCGCAAGAGGGCCAATCGGGCGATGCAGCAGACCAAGGAGCCAACGCCCAAAGCGAAAACACCGGTGCGTCAAGTAACCAGGGCAAAAGCACTGAAAAGGGAGGCAACACCTCGAGCGGCTCCAGCAATAAAGCAAGCTCTTCCAACAACGCCTCGGCCAACAAGCAAAGCGGCAGCAGCGGCTCCCAAGGCACCACCACAAGCTCCTCCGCCTCTAACACCGTTACGGTGTCGGTATCCGTTTCCAGCAACGCCGCCGACGGACGCGTTTCAGGCAGCGCCCACCCCACCTTCAAAAAGGGCGCTACCGCCTACGATGCCCTGTGCGCCACCGGCCTTTCGGTTAGCACAAAGAGCAGCCAGTATGGCCTCTATGTAAGCGCCATCGGCGGCTTGGCGGAATTTGAGTACGGCGGCAAAAGCGGCTGGATGTACTCCGTCAACGGAAGCGCGCCAAACGTTTCCTGCGGAAAGTACGTGCTCAAAGACGGGGACTCAGTTTCCTGGTACTACGTTAAGTAAATGAAACCCACCGCTTTCGACAGCCTTCACCCCGCGCTTGCCCTGGCCTACTTCGCCGTAGCCTTGGTGCTTGCCATGGCCGCACCCCATCCAACGCTCCTGGCTCTTTCCTTCGCCATCGCAGCGCTCTATGGGGTGTGGCTGCGCGGCGGTAGGGCTGTTGTGCGGTCGTTCGCATGGCAGCTTCCCCTGCTCGCCGTTATCGTTGCGGTAAACCCGCTGTTCAGCTCCACGGGCACTACCGAGCTGCTCCGCATAGGCACGCAGGCGGTGTATGCCGAAGGCTACGCCAATGCCGCCACCATGGCGCTGCTGCTCCTATGCGTGATGCAGTGGTTCTCCAACGCCGATGCCGTTCTGGGTTCGGATAAGGTAATGGGCACATTGGGCGGCATCTTACCCACCATCAGCCTGATGATCTCCATGATCATGCGTCTTATCCCGCAATTCGTGCGCCGTGGGCATACCATCAACAACGCATTGAATGCCTGCACCGCAGCACGAAATCCCAGCGCCAGCATGGTTTCCGGTGGCGCTTTTGCCAAAGAGGCGGAATCCTCCCCAGCCGTCAAAGAGGCGCACGAAGCGGAACGCGCCCGCCACCAGGAGCGACGCGCCGAGCAAAATGACGCAAACAAGCCCGCGCAGCGCTTTTCTGCAATTCGCTTTGCCGATCACCTGCGCACCACAACCACGCTCATGGGATGGAGCATGGAAAACTCGCTGGAAACCGCCGATTCCATGCGTTGCCGCGGATGGGGCGCCAACCGCAAGCGAACCACCTTCCGCCGGAACCGCTTCCGCACCTACGACGCGTTTGCGCTGGGCGCTCTCGCGCTGCTGTCCGCTGGGGCGGCCACGGCCGCTTATACCCTCATGGACGGCTTCGGATTCTTCCCTGCCTTCCATGGCAGCCTGGGCAACCCGCTTGTTGTTCTCTATGCGCTGGCTCTGTGCTTCCCCTTCATGCTGGAACTGTTAGGAAAGGTGCGCCGATGAGCGCTGCTTTAGCATTCGACAATTTCGCGTTCTCTTACCAAGCCGCCGCTGAAGCAGAGCCGCCAACAGAACGCTTCGACGCACAACCGAACCAAGACGGGCGCCCCCTTATCGGACCCCTTTGCACGGAAATCGAAGAGGGTTCGTTTACGCTGATCACCGGCGCCACAGGCTGCGGCAAAACCACGCTGTTGCGCTGCTGCAAGCCAGAGCTTGCCCCCAACGGAATCCGCACGGGCGCCATCAAAATCTTCGGAAACGATTCCTCCGCCCTGAGCGTCGAAGAATCGGCAAGCACCGTTGGCTTCGTCATGCAGAGCCCCGACAACCAGCTGGTATGTTCCGAGCCTTGGCACGAATTGGCTTTCGGCTTGGAAAACTTGGGGGTCCCCCAAGATGCCATGCGTCGCCGCGTTGCGGAAATCGCCCATTTCTTTGGCATGAACAGCTGGCTGCATCAAAACGTGAACGATCTTTCAGGAGGGCAAAAACAATTGCTGGCCCTAGCCAGCGCGCTCGCCTGCGCCCCTCGCCTGCTCTTGCTTGACGAACCCACCAGTCAGTTAGACCCCGTGGCGGCCCATTCGCTGACGCATGCCCTCTTCCGCATCAACCGCGAGCTGGGCATTACCGTGCTTGCCACCACCCACGCCCCCGAGCTTATGGCACCCTATGCCACACAAAGGCTCGCCCTGGAAAACGGTCAGCTTAAGGAAGCGGCGCTCCCCGCGTCTAAGGCATTCACCCCTGTAGCACCCACTGAAACACCAGCTCAACGCACTAACGAACCAGCTCTGCAAGTTCGCGATGCTTCGTTTCGCTACGAGCGCAAAGCGCCCTTCGTCCTTAGGGGCTGCAACCTTACCGTGCAGAAGGGCACCCTGCACGCCATTGTTGGCGGCAACGGATGCGGCAAATCAACCCTGCTGGCACTTGCGGCGGGAACAATGCGAGCTGAACGCGGTCGCACAAAAGCGCCACTCCGAGAAAGCCAAGGATTCATCCCACAAGACCCGAAAGCGCTGTTCGTGTGCGACTCCGTTGCCGAAGAGTTGCGCGACTGGCAACGCGCATGCGGCTATGGGGACGAAGAAATTGACGCCATGATGCGCCGCTTGGGGCTGCAAGGGCTGGAAAACCTGCACCCGTATGATCTTTCCGGCGGTCAGCAGCAGCTGCTAGCATTCGCAAAAGTGCTGCTCACACGCCCTAAGCTGTTGCTTCTTGACGAAGCAACCAAAGGGCTCGATGCCGCAACGAAGCTCATGGCTGCAAAGCTCTGCCGCGCGCTAACAGCAGAGGGGGTCACCATAGTCATGGCGACGCACGACTTGCCCTTTGCGGCTTGTGTGGCAGACCGCATCACCATGCTCTTCGACGGCGAAGACGCCTGCACCGAAGCGCCGGGCGAATTCTTCCGCAACAATCTGTTCTACCGCGCTGCCGAAAACGACTTCACACGCGCTTGGGTGTGCCAGTGAGCGCCCCCGTAAAACATATGCTGCGCTCTGTCGCCGAGGCAGCGGCCCTGCTGGCGCCCCTTGCCGCTTTGTTGGCATGCGCATACTTGCAGATTGAACAGTCAGGACTACTAACGCTGTTGGTAGGTTGCGCGGCACTGGCGGTATTCTTCTGCGGGTTCGAAGCGGGAAGACCTGCCCTGCGCCAAATCATGCCCACGGCAACCCTGGGGGCATTGGCAGCAGCGGGACGCATCCTGTTTGCGCCCATTCCCGATTTCAAGCCCGTAAGCGCCATCTGCATCATTGCCGGAGCGGTGTTTGGCAAGCACAGCGGCTTCATGGTGGGAGCGCTGGCGGCGCTATGCTCCAACTTCTTCTTCGGACAGGGACCGTGGACGCCCTGGCAGATGTATGCCTGGGGGTTGGTAGGATACGTTGCGGGCGTACTGGCAAACACCGGCGTATTTGCGTTGGGCGAACGGCTTGGCGCCCATGGCCCCAGCTTAGGAACCGTCGTTCTGCTCTGCTACGGCTTTCTATCCGGATTGGGCTACGGCTTCATCCTGAACAGCTGGTACATCGTGGCGTTCCTGGTGCCGGTAACGTGGCAAGGGGCGCTGGCAGCCTACCTGGCGGGTCTGCCACTCGACTTGATCCACAGCGTAGCAACGGTATTGTTCCTGCAGGCGCTCTACGTTCCCTGGAAGCGAAAACTCGACCGAATCAAACGCAAGTTCGCCTTGCGTTAAACGCATGCTTCTCAAAAATCACAAACAGGCGCAGCCAAGCTCTCATTGAGGCACTTGACGCAATGCTCTCCCTTTCAGGGAAGCGCCTATGAGATCACATAGCTTGTCTGCGTTTTCCTTTTGATTGCTAGGGAAAACCGCCGAGACAGGAAAATGTACCCCATCGTGCGGAGCAAAAGGCAAGCTGACAACATCGGGAATCAGGCCCTTCCATGCAGAATCGCCAATCACCAAAAGTGCAGCATTACTCTCCTTCGCAAAATAGTCGGTCATAGGCTCTAGCTCATCATTGACCATCTCAAAATCTAAATCGACCCCATAGCCAGACGCCATATCTTGCAAATGAGGGCATATTTCTTCGGCGTGAAATGGCAGGGCGAGTTTCACTTTTCCGAGGTCTTGAATAGCAATGGACTCTTGCACCGCCAAAGGGTTCTTTTTCCCCAGAAGAAGATGCGGTGAAATAGAGAAGAGAAACTTCCTTTCGAACCCTTCAAGCATTGGAGCGTCAAGCAAAACCGCATAGTCGACGTAGCCCAGCTTCAGTCCTGAAATGCATCGCTCGTTTGGCAGCTCAATCAAACTCTCTACTTGATCGCTCCCAGCAACCAAAGCCTTCAAAGATGCTGATAAAAGGGAATCCCCCTCACCCCAAGAAGAGACCGCACACCTGAGCCTGGCTTCGTCAAAAGCGGCCCGTCTATGGGCAGATGCGATCGAGAAAATCCTGCCAGCGTGGTCAATAACTGCTTCTGCCTCTTCGGCAATTAACAACCCCACGTCTGTCGGCGATATAGTTTTCCCTGATGACAAAATCAGCTTCAAACCCAGCTCCGACTCCAAAGTCCTTATGGCCTTCGAAACAGCCTGGGGGGTTACGAACTGCTCTTTTGCAGCACGGGAATAGCTCCCTAGATGAATCGCAGAAACAAGATACTCAAGTTGACTGATATTCATTGCCCCTCCAAAAAGAAAGGGTCGCCAGCCGTCAATGGCGACCCTCTTGCATAAGACTAACTCCGCAAAGGATCAGAAAATTCAAAGACACCTATCTGAGTTTCCCCATCTTCAGCGTAAACGGGAATCGAAGTAATCTCCCCAGAAAAAGAGGCATCCGCCCATTGCTCGTTTACGACATAGCCACTTTTACCATTCGTGGCAACAGCGGAAACAAGGTCTGGCTCATATCCCACCGAATTCGCTGAAACCATCGACCCATAAGTCTGATTGTTGCTATTCACGCTGTACTCGGAAACACTCATAAGGGCATCTCCTTCTTCAAATAAATCACATGTCGTCGTCGGGGAATAGGCGCAGATATCGTAATTAATGTGCGTTCCGGAAACGTACGCCCTGCCCCCAGCGTAATATTTCCCTCCAACATTTCTAACTGCACCAGCGCCAACACCTACGTCTTTTTCGCCAGTGGCATTCCAAATCGGCTTTGTCGAATTAATCAACAACCCAGCACCATCATAAAGCTCAGCTCTAGCGCCAATCTTACCTTCCGCAATCGAGCTATTAGTTTTTGCATAAGCCCAACCCGTAATGTAATTCTGGCTTCCGGACCAGGACATAGATTCTATTCCAGCTTTATGGGTAATCGTAATTCCCCCATAGGTATAGGCTTTCTGATTGCCCCAAACTTTACAATTTGGCATAGTCGCAAATGCGGGCTGAGCAGAGCAGGAAAGCAAAAGCGCAATTGCAACACATACTAACGTTGATGCTGCTGCCTTTTTCGAAATAGTCATTTTGACCTCCTTCTCGTTTTCGACGGCATAGTCATCGTCAAACAGTTGGTCTCTCCTGTTTGTGTAAAACCTGTTTACGAACAATACGATTTGTTGCTACTCGCCCTGGACCAACTCCCATTGATATTCAGCACCCGAATCCATCGTTGCCACAATCATCAACCCGTCCATTTTAGAAGCGACTTTTTCTGCAAGTTGACGCCCCTGGGGTCCGTTGCCATTCACCAATTGGGAACAGGCAGATTCGCCCAAATCGACAAGACAACCAATTCTCAAAGAGGAAGAACCCGCATCGCAGCGATTGGGCATCGAACCCGACTCAAGAATTTCATCCTGATCAACCGCGGAGAAAACACCGCATTCGCCCTCCCCCGAAACCGAAAGAGCAACAAGGGAGCCGCGAGATTCCCCAAGAATAAAAGAGACATCAAGATCATATGAAGCAAGACAACGCCAATTTTCCTCGGCGCCGCCAAGCAGCACAGAAGGCTCACCCAAGCTAAGCAACGTTTTATGATCTTGGTCAACAAGAAAAACGTTCCGCCCCGATGGGGTATTCCCTGAAGCGTCATCCGCCGATTGGCTTGAGTTTGCGCAGCCTAGCAATCCGAGGGCAAACACCAACGACATGACAACATTGAGGAAACGCATAGCTACACCTCTTCTGTAAGGGAACCCCTCCTTTGCGAACTGAATCGGAGCATTTGCTCAAACTTTCGCAATTCAGCAGAATTCCCAAATCGACCGATAATGAATCAGCCTATTCAGCCAGGCCATTCAGCATTAAGGAAAAAAGGTTTAGGGCATTAACGATTAGTTGCAGCTGACGACGAGCCCATAGGGACTTCCAGCCACCCCGAAGCAGGCCAGGCGGAATGAGCCAAAGCACACCGAATAGAGCGTGGCATGCCGCAAGCAGTTCCTCCCCACCCGAAGTAGCCATAGAAATTCCCTATGACGCATGCAATAAAATCGGTATAGCAAATCGCCAGAAAGCAGCTTCCCAAGAGCGACGCGGCTTTTATAATCAGGCCCATGAAGAAAATCATCAACACATTCAAACGCGCGAAGGCCAACAACCAGCGCCCTCCACTATCGTTCGAAATCTTCCCTCCCAAGGGCGTTCTGACCAACGATGCAGCGCGCGAAACAGCAAGCAAACTGGTTGATTTGCACCCCGATTTCGTTTCCGTAACCTATTCCGCCGGCGGCAGCAAGAACTCCAATGCCACCAGCGAAATTGCGGCAATCCTGCAAGACGAGCTGGACATGACGGCCATGGCTCACCTTACCTGCTCCAGCGCAAGCGAGGAAAAGATCACCGCCGCCCTGGACGACCTGCAGGAAAAAGGCATCGAAAACGTGCTAGCCCTGCGCGGCGACCTTATCGAAGGCCAAACCCCCAGCACGCGCTTCCGCCATGCTACCGACCTTATCCCGCTTTTGAAGGAGCGCGGCTTCTGCGTGGGTGCCGCCGCCTACCCCGAAGCGCACCCCACCATGATGGACCTGGACGAAGATCTGAAGTACCTGAAGGCCAAGCAGGATGCCGGTGCCGACTTCTTCGTAACCCAGTTGTTCTTCGACAACGAATGCTTCTACCGCTTCTGGGACAAAGCCCAAGCAGCAGGTGTTACCGCGCCCATCACCTGCGGCATCATGCCCGTTATGAGCAAGGAGCAAGTGCAGCGCATGGTGTTCATGTGCGGCGTTTCGCTTCCCGGCAGAATCGTGAAGATTCTGAACCGCTACGCTAACGACCCGGAATCGCTGCGCAAGGCAAGCATCGAGTACGCCGCCGATCAGCTGATCGACTTGGCAGACCACGGCGTAGACGGCCTGCACCTGTACACCATGAACAAGCCGGAAATTGCCCAACAATGCCTGGCGCTTCTGAGGGATTCATGGCGCCAGTAACGGACAAGCTCGAAAGCATGCAACCTACCCGAGGCGCGGACACCACCGCGCCTCGTTTTGCATTGCGCACCATGAGGGCTAAGGCGCGCGCTCACGTGAAGCTAAGCAGGCCAGAAGCCCTACGCTACCTGGGATATTCCGGCCAAACCATCAACGAAGAGCTAACCCGCCGCCTTGAAAAATGGGCTCTTGCCTGCGAAAACGAGCTTTCCCCCACCTACACGTGGCGCGCATTCGCCATAGACGAGGAACGTACGAGCTGGGAAGGCGAACCTGTGGTTGCGCTTCAGGGCTGCAACCTGCTGCTTGAGGGCAACAGCATTGCCACCCACCTGCGCGGGGCGCGCTTCGCCGCCTGCTTCGCCGCAACGCTGGGCCTGGCAAGCGAGCGTGCGCTGCATTCGCTGGGAGCCACCAACCCGCTTGATGCCATCCTATACGATGCCTGCTGCAATGCGCTTATCGAAGCAGTTGCGCAAGCCGCACAGGAAGACATTGCCGCTGAGGCCAAGAAGGCGGGCCTGTTCGCCCGCATGCGCTTCAGCCCCGGCTACGGCGACCTGCCTCTGGCCGTGCAGCCGCGCTTCATCGAAGCACTAGATGCGCAGAAGCTGCTGGGCCTTTCCGTGAACAGCAGTCTGCTTCTGGTGCCGGCGAAAAGCGTCACCGCCGTTGTGGGACTGTTCAGCACCGTTCCGCAAACGCCTGCGCGCACCCCTTGCCAAGACTGCATTGCACGCGAATACTGCTCTTATCTAGAGAAGGGAATCACCTGCTATGGCAACCACCACTGAAAGCTTCGACGCCCTTGAGGAGCTGCAGATAAAAGACGCCCGCCTTGAAGCCGTGCTGCGTGGAAAGGAATTCCTCATCCACGATGGCGGCATGGGAACCATGCTGCAAGCCGCAGGCCTTGCCGGCGCCGGCGTGGTGCCCGACCTGCTAAACTTCAGCAACCCCGAAGAGGTTACGGCCATACACGCCGCCTATGTTGCCGCCGGCGCGCAGGCCATTACCACCAACACCTTCGGCGCAAACCGCCACAAGCTGGATGGCCGCGCCACCGTGGCTGATGTATTCAAGGCCGCAGCCGAAAACGCCCGCGCCGCCGACGCTCCCTACATCGTGGCCGACCTGGGCCCCATCGGCGAATTGATGGAACCCATGGGCACGCTCACCTTCGAAGAAGCCTACGAGCTGTTTGCCGAGCAGGTAGATGCTGCCGTTGCCGCTGAATGCGACATCATCTTGCTGGAAACGCTTTCCGACTTATCGGAAGCCCGTGCTGCACTCTTGGCCGCAAAAGAGCACTCCAACCTGCCCGTTTTCGTGACCATGACCTTCGAGGAAGACGGCCGCACCTTCCTGGGCACGCCGCCCGAGGTTGCCGCCGCAACTCTTTCTGCCATGGGCGCCAACGCCGTGGGCATGAACTGCTCGTTGGGACCCGCTGAAGCGCTCGGTTTCGCAAAGACACTCTGCGCCACCAGCCGTGTACCCGTCTTGATCCAGCCCAATGCCGGCCTGCCCCGCATGGAAGGCGACGAGACCATCTACGACATAACGCCCGAGGAATTCGCCGACGCCATGAACGCCATCATGGACGAAGGCGTAACGCTTGTAGGCGGCTGCTGTGGCACCACTCCCGATATGATTTCCCTGGTTGCCGCCAATGCCAAGAAACGCGGCAACCCCACCCCGCGCACCCTGGCACACGACTGCATTATCACCAGCGGCCAGCAAACCGTTATCTTGCATGAAGGCACCCATGAAGTGGGCATTATCGGCGAGCGCATCAACCCCACCGGCAAGCCCAAGCTCAAGGCAGCCCTGAGGGAAAACAACCTGGACTACCTGGTGGGCGAAGCAGTGAGCCAGCGCGATTTGGGAGCCGACTTGCTTGACGTAAACGTCGGCCTTCCCGAAATCGACGAGCCCGCCATGCTCGATTCCGCTGTGCGGAAGCTGCAATCGTGCGTAACGTTGCCGTTGGTCCTGGATTCTTCCGATACCGAAGCCATCGAGCGAGCCTGCCGCCATTATTGCGGAAAACCGCTGATCAACTCCGTAAACGGCAAGCAGGAAAATATGGATGCAGTGCTGCCCATCGCCGCCAAATACGGCTGCTGCGTTATTGGTCTGTGCCTTGACGAAGGAGGCATTCCGCCCACGGCGCAGGAACGTTTTGCCATTGCCCAGAAAATCGTGAACGAGGCAGCAACCTACGGCATTCCTGCGCATGACATCGTCATCGATTGCCTTACCATGGCCGTTGCCACCAACCAAAACGAGGCTTCCGCCATCTTGGATGCCATCAAACTGTGCAAAGAGCACCTGGGCGTTCGCACGGCCTTGGGCGTTTCCAACATCAGCTTTGGCCTTCCGCAGCGCAACCTCATGAGCTCGAACTTCCTTTCCGCCGCCTTCGGCGCTGGTCTTGACCTGCCCATCATCAACCCCAATGCCGCACGCTACCGCGACGTGGTGCGCTGCTACCGCGTTATCAATGGCCAAGACGCTGGCTCGGTTGGGTACATCGAGTACTGCAACGAAACCCCTGACCCCTACGATGCAAAGCCTTCTCTTGACGTTGACCAGGAGAAACTTGCCCAGGGCCTAGCGCTTATCGCGCAGGCTACTGGCGCCGATGCCGCAAATGGCAACGCCCTGCTGGCATCTCTTGGCGGCAGCGCCGCAGCGGCAAAACCGGCAGAACCCGAACCTGCTAGCGTACTGCCCATACCCGAATCGCTGGCCGATGCGAAAGCCCAAGCAGCTGCTATCCAAGACCTGATCATCGCAGGGCGCAAAGACCCCATGAAAAAGGCCACCGAAGAGCTGCTGGCAAATCACGATGCGCTTGCCCTGATCGACGGCCTGTTCATCCCCGCCCTTGACGAAGTGGGCGTGCGCTTCGACAAGGGCACGTTCTTCCTTCCACAGCTGATGGCCTCTGCCGAAGCGGTAAAAGTGGGCTTCGACGTGGTAAAAGCCCACTTACAAGCCAACGGCAGCGCCGAGCAGACGGAAGACAAGCCCATCATCCTTGCCACCGTTAAGGGCGACATTCACGACATCGGCAAGAACATCGTGAAGATGCTGCTGGAAAACTACGACTACCGCGTTGTCGATCTAGGGCGTGATGTCGATCCGCAAACGGTAGTCGATGCCGCCAAAGAGCAGAGCATCCGCCTTGTCGGCCTCTCAGCGTTGATGACCACCACGGTGAAGTCCATGGAAAAGACCATCGAACTTCTGCGCGAGCAAGTCCCCGACGCTAAAACATTCGTAGGCGGCGCCGTGCTCACGCCCGAGTACGCTGAAACCATGGGAGCAACCTGGTATGCGAAAGATGCTGCCGAAAGCGCCCGCATAGCCGAGCAATTCTTCGGCAAGCAATAGGCCAACGTTAAGAAGGGGTCCAAGAACGCACTGGTGTTCTTAGACCCCTTCTTTGCTTTGATGCGCAGGCGCCTTCAGTGGTGGGCTTTCCAGCAATTGCCATCGATCGTCAATCGGCCTGCAAGACGCCCCGGCAGCCCGTGCTGGAGCCAAAGAGCGCCATGGTGCCCCGAGCCTCGGCGTCGCACCTTGCCCCAAGGTCGGCGCGTATAAGAGAGCCTCCCATTTTTTCCAAGAAACGGGAAGCGGTTCAGTCCAGAAAATGGAGCGATTCAACGTCCAAACTTTGGGACACAGTCCAGAGCACCAGTGCGCGGGCTTTCGTATTGTGATGTCGTTTCCCTGCAAGCGCGCTGCATCCGCTACACTTCTTACGTGCACACATTAAAAGGAGCCCCTTCCATGAACATGCCCCACTGCCCTGCGCAAAAGCAATGCGGAGCCTGCCAGTTGCTTTCCCTTTCTTACGAGAAACAGCTGGAGCGCAAGCAAAACGAGATGATTAAACTCTTCGAGCCTTTCGCGGGCGAGGGCACCGTATTCAATCCCATCGCAGGGATGGACCAGCCCTATTACTACCGCAACAAGGTCACTTCGCCCTATGTTCCAGGACGTAAGATCAAAGACGGGAAGAAGCCTCAGGGCAAGAAGGGCAAAGCAGGCGCCAAAGGCGCATCGCAGCACGAAATCCTTTGCGGCATGTACGCAGCTGGCTCGCACCGCGTCATCAACACCGATGCCTGCCTTTTGGAAAACAAAGATGCCAAGCAGGTAGTTTTGGCTATCCGCTCGCTCATGCAGCGCTATCACATGGAACCCTACAACGAAGACGCTAATACCGGCTTCATTCGTCATGCCGTCATACGCGTAGGGCACACCACCGGCGAGTTGTTGGTTACCGTCGTCACCAACGGCAAGGAGTTTCCTGCTTCGCGTAATTTCTGCCGCGAATTGAAGAAGCGCTGCCCCGCCATCACCACCGTGGTTCAGAACGTCAACACCCGCCAAACCAACGTGATCCTGGGAGACGAAGGCGAAAAGACGCTCTACGGCCCAGGGTTCATAATCGACGAGCTTTGCGGGCTTACGTTCCGTATTTCCTCGCATTCGTTTTACCAGGTAAACGCCACGCAAACCGAAATGCTGTACCGAAAGGCCATCAAGATGGCCCGCTTCACCGGCGCCGAAACGGCCATGGACGCTTACTGCGGAACGGGGACCATCGGCCTGGTAGCAGCAAAGGGGCTGCCCGATGCCGAAGCCGCCCATGCCGCACGCGTGATCGGCGTAGACAACGTGGCATCCGCCATCAAAGACGCACGCGAAAACGCCCGCCACAACGGAATCGAGAACGCCGAGTTCACCGCTGAAGACGCCGGGCGATTCATGGATAAGCTAGCAAAGGAAGGCGAATCGCTCGATGTTCTGCTGATGGATCCGCCACGCTCAGGATCAAACGAGCAGTTCCTTCGCTCTGCTCGCAGCTTGGCGCCGAAGCGCATCGTCTACATCTCTTGCAACCCCAACACGCAGGCACGCGATGTCGATTACCTCGTTAAACACGGATACCGACTTACCGAAGTTCAACCCGTCGACATGTTCCCCCACACCAACCACGTGGAGAACATCTGCGCACTTGAGCTGCAGTAATTAATCAAAGCCTTATAAGATAATCGTCTCGATCGTTCTGATCGGGGCGATTATGTTATTTGGGCCGATTCGATCGGGGAACTCAAGCGCATCCTGCGTACCTGTTCGATGTTGGAAGCCCTGAGTCTCTCCAGCGGCATTTAAAAGCAGCAGCAAAAGTCCCAAGAACTTGATGACTCAGAGGATGCCCGTCCCCTAGTTCGGCATTGCTCCGCAAGAGCGCCTCCTTCACTTCAACTCGAGTCTAAAGCGCCCTTTCGCGCTCGCTCGCATCCAAAGCAACCCTTCTCGTTCATCCGCATCCAAGCCAAAATTAGAATTTCTCTAAATGCTACTTGACGACTCTCATATATTGCCGTAAATTGGAATTGTTCCAATTCGAGGTTTTAGGGAGGGGCATCAATGAACAAGAACGCAAAGATCATTCTTGACACCATCAATGCCTCCACCGATCACCCCACGGCAGAACAGGTGTACTTACGCCTCAAGGAGCAGGGCACAAAGGTTTCCATGGCAACGGTGTACAACAACCTTGCCAACCTCTATGCCAAAGGCCTCATCCGTAAAGTGGCTGTTCCCGGCTTTCCCGATCGTTACGACAACGTCACCCGGCACGACCATTTAGTGTGCCAAAATTGTGGCAAGCTCGTTGATGTCTCACTGGAAGATTTCACCGAGTCCATCCAGCGGGATTCTGGCGCCCAGATCATTTCTTATGATTTGAACATCACCTATCTCTGCCCTGAATGCACAGAAGCACGCGTTGGCAAAGACGCCCTTCATAACTAGCAACCATCTCGCGAAAGGAGCCCAAAATGAGCGAGAACAAGTATGCAGGTACCCAGACCGAAAAAAATCTTCAGGCAGCATTTGCTGGCGAGTCACAGGCTCGCAATAAGTACACCTACTTCGCTTCCGTAGCAAAGAAGGAAGGCATGGAGCAGATTTCCGCCCTGTTCCTGAAGACCGCCGATAACGAAAAGGAACACGCAAAGATGTGGTTCAAGGAGCTCGGCGGCATCGGCGACACCGCTGCTAACCTCGCAGCTGCAGCCGACGGCGAGAACTACGAGTGGACCGATATGTATGACGACTTCGCCAAGACCGCAGAGGAAGAGGGCTTCAAGGCTCTGGCAGCCAAGTTCCGCATGGTTGGCGAAATCGAGAAGCATCATGAAGAGCGCTATCGTGCCCTTCTGAAGAATGTCGAAACCGCTCAGGTATTCGAGAAGAGCGAAGTTAAGGTATGGGAATGCCGTAACTGCGGCCACATCGTTGTTGGCACCAAGGCTCCTGAAGTATGCCCCGTATGCGCTCACCCCAAGAGCTACTTCGAGGTACACGCCGAGAACTACTAAGCCGCAGCTCGCACCCGAGCATGCCGCATTAGCGTTCGAGACATATCGCTTTAACGTAAAGAGGTCGCATATGCGGCCTCTTTTTTTCATCTCATCCCTCCTTGCACGACCATCCCCGCAGCAACCGTCTCCTACAGCAGCCGTCTCCTACAGCAACCGTCCCACTGCAGCCAGAGATAAGCCGCCAATGAACTACGGTGACAAATGCTCGGCGCATTACCCGTAATACAGGCTGGCAAGCGACCGCCGATCGGACGCTGCTGATCGGACACCTCACACCCCCCCCCAGATGACTGGCGGGAAGCCGACGAGGAGAGCACCGCCATACTGGATAACTCAACATCAAAAGCAGCTTGGACGGGGAACCGGCAGGCACGGACGACAATGCTAGTGCCACTGCTGGGCATGATGCCAATGCCGGACAATTCGGGCGCCGTAGGAAGGCCCCTGTCGGCCCGCTAATCAGAGGAGACCCCGACAGCGCCGCCGATCAGGCCAGGAATCGCTGTCGGGTCGTCGCCGTCGGGAAGCCTGTACGCATCGCGCCCACCGCGCTACGCGCCCTTCTGTCCGCATCGGCACCGCGCCCATCGCGCTCCGCCATCCGCATTGCGCCCATCGCGCCGCGCGCCCCGTCCGCATCGCGCCCATCG
>JAUNWY010000004.1:46882-137248 GCA_030540085.1 Eggerthella sp. | reverse complement strand
CCAGATTCCCTCTTAGACATAATTCGCAAAGGCAGGGCCTCGCTTGTGCAATTGTTTGCAAGCGAGGCCCTGCTTGTTAGGTGGGAATCTGGCACCTGTCCCTATTTTCCCACCTGTCCCAATTCCCGCTATTGGCTCAGCCTAATACAGGCTATGGGGAATAGCGGGGTACCGAACGGGATCGCCGACGCTCATAATTGCAGTCATGCACAAGCTTTACTTCGCATACGGATCAAACATGGACTTCGATCAAATGAAGTTCCGCTGCCCTGGGGCTGAGTACCTGGGCGTGGCCACGCTGCCCAACTACGAGTTGAAGATGGACGCAGCGGGCTTCGCAACGGTAATTCCCGCATCGGGCAAGCATGTGCAGGGTGCGCTCTGGGACTTGAGCAATGCCAACGAAAACAAGATGGACGGTTTCGAGGGCGTTTCTTCCCATTGTTACGAGAAAAGCTATGTGGAAGTACAGTACGCCGGCAACCATACTGAAAGCACCATCATCTCGGGCGCGTTCGGCTTCGGCGAATTCGAGCCCGCCGCTCAGGATGCCTACACGTTGGAAGCGCTCATCTATCTTTCTTTACGTGGGCCCTTCTACGATTGGTCGTTCCGCGAAGACTATGTAACCAAGGTGCGAAATGGTGCCGTCGGTATTGGCGTTGACACACACACCCTTAATCAGTTGCAGAACATACAGATCATTCCCAATGCGAATGTTGCTTAAGCTGTAACGCCGCTCGATGAGCGGCGTTTTTTGTGCATGGCAGCGCTGGACACTGGCGGGGCGAACCTCAGGCAGCGCTGGACGCTGGCGGGGCGTAACCTCAAGCGGCGCTGGTCGGTGGCCGGGTAGCGCCTCAGGTGGCTTTGGGCACTGGCGGGGCAAAGCTCAGGCGTTTTGGACGCTGGCGGGATGGAACCCCGTGCTGTGCTGGTCTAGGGCGGCGACCAAGCCCTTTGCCCTTGCAAACCCGCAGCTCCACTAACTCACAACAATTCATTGCTATCCTTTGAACAGAGGTATCCAGGCGCTCTTTGGGGCGCTTTGTTGTTCAGAAGGGAAACGCATGACGGTTTTGGGTAGCGTGAAACGTCACTATGAAAAGGTTATTTGCGTTTGCTGCTTCTTGATCTTGTTTACTAATATCGGGTTGCCATCAACCTCGTTTTCCGTATATCAGCCCTATCTTGTTGCCATCCCGGGGGTTGGGCATGCAGGTGGTTCGGTGATCCTGTCGGTGCGCACGTTTGTTTCCCTTGTTGCCATGTTCTTTGTGGCGCGCTATTACAGCTGGCTCAATTGCCGTATTGGCGCTTTTGTTGCCTCGATTTGCGTAGCTATCGGCTTCGGCCTGTATGCGCTTAATACCGAAAGCTATGCTGGCCTATGCGTTGCCTCGGTGTTTACGGGGTTGGGATATGGCTTGGGCGGCATGATCTGCTCAACCATGCTTATCGGCCGCTGGTTCGAGACGAATGTGGCAACGGTTGCGGGCATTGCTGCCGTGGGCTCAGGCGTTGCTGCGGTGGTTTTGCCGCCCATCGTGGTTGCGGTGGTGAATGCCACTTCGCTTTCTGCTGCATTTGCCCTGGAAGCAGCCTTGGCGTTGTTGCTGGGGCTTTTGGTGTTTGCGTTGCTGCGCAATTTCCCCGAAGACATGGGCTTGAAGCCCTATGTTTCGAAGAAAGCCGAAAAGGGCACGGGCAAGCCGAAGCGCGCCCGCGTGAACAGGGATGTCCCTCATTCGTTTCTGCCTGTGTTGATGGTTGCCATGATATTCGTGGGCTGTGCAAGCGTGGGTGGCAATGGCTACCTGGGCGTCCTATTCACTTCTGAAGGGTTTTCGACCGAAGCCGCAGCGGCCCTCATCGCAGTGAGCGGTGCTTGTTTGATGGCGTCAAAGCTCTTCAACGGGGTTATCTTCGATGTCATTGGCACGCGCAACGGTTCGGTGCTGTTCTTCCTTCTTTTTATCGGAGGAACGGGTCTTCTGTGCTTGAGCGATATGGGGTCAAGTTGGTTGGCCACAGCTGCCGCAGTCATGTTTGGCCTGGGCCTTTCCCTGGGCACGGTGGGCATTTCGGTGTGGTCCATTGAACTTGCACCAAAGGGCAGGGAAGTGCAGACCATTCGCAACTTTCAAATTTGCTATGCCCTGGGTGGCTTTATCTTCATGCTGCTGCCGGGTTTTCTTGCCGAGGCGTTCGGCACCTACTTGGTTTCCTATGCTACGTTGTTCTTTATGCTCATTGCTGCTGCGACGGTGATTGTGGGGCTGTACACCGTTTGCGATCTAAAAGCGGCTCGCAACGGTAAGAGTCGTTAGGCGGGAGTTCGGCTTGCCTGCTAAATCCCTTCCCGCGTTGGCGGAATTGGCAAGAATTGGCTGTATTGGTGCTAGTTGGCGGCATTGGCGAAAGACGCCAACATTGACAAAACGGATCGTTTGCGGTATTCGAATGCCATTCGAAAGGCCTCAATGCAGGTTTATGCCAACGTGAAACAGGTTGCTTAAAAACGGTTGTTTTTTGGCTCTGACCAGCTTGTTTTCATCAGTCCTTGACAGAAGCGGCGCGTTTGCCTTTCTCGCCGTTCCTCTCCTTGCTTATGGCGGTTCGCGGGGCTCGTTCCAAACGTAACAATGATTAACTCCGCTTTACATTTATGTAAGATTTCGCTTGCTAAGCTTGCATCCGCAATAAGGGAAACCATGCGGATTTGCGGGCAGCAGAAACTCGGATGAAGCTCGTCAGAAACTCTGGTAATTCCCTTTGCGCATGATTGTGAATGAAAAGGGAGGAACAGAGAAAAACATGGATATCGCAACACTGGTTGTCGTTGTGCTAGTTATCGCGGTGGCGTTAACGCTCGACTTCACGAATGGCTTTCACGATACGGCAAACGCCATGGCAACCTCAATTGCAACGGGCGCGTTGAAGCCGAAGACGGCGGTTATCGCGGCTGGAACGTTGAACCTGATCGGCGCTTTTTTGTCCACCGAGGTGGCAAAAACCATTTCGGGTGGCATTATCAATGAGCAGCAGGTTACCATCGGTGCAGAATTCATATTTGCTGGCTTGGTAGGCGCCATTCTGTGGAACCTGATGACGTGGCTGGTTGGCCTGCCTTCAAGCTCTTCCCATGCGCTGTTCGGTGGCTTGGTAGGCGCGGTAATCGTGGGCGCAGGCGTTGAGGGCGTTAACTTCGGCGCTGTTGTTGCCAAGGTTCTTGTTCCTGCTCTTATTTCTCCTATCGTTGCCGGCCTGGCGGCATTCGTGGCGGTGAAATTAATATATTTCATTGTCCGCAAATTGGATGAAAAGTATGTTGAGACGGGCTTCCGCCACGGCCAGACCATCACGGCATGTCTGGTAGCGCTTTCCCATGGCACCAACGATGCTCAGAAGACCATGGGCATCATCACCCTTACGCTTATCGCCGTCGGCTTGCAGCCTTCTGGTTCCGGTCCTCAGCTGTGGGTCATCGCCGTGTGCGGTCTTGCAATTGCATTGGGTACCTATATGGGCGGCTGGCGCGTAATCCGTACGCTGGGCAAGGGTCTCACCGAAATCGCAACGCCTCAGGGCTTTGCCGCAGAGGCTAGCTCGGCAACCACCATCTTGGTTTCTTCCCACTTGGGCTTCGCTCTTTCTACTACGCAGGTTTGCTCCGGTTCCATCATCGGCTCCGGTTTGGGCAAGAAGGGCGGCACGATTGACTGGAAGGTTGCCGCTCGTATGCTCATTGCCTGGTTGGTAACGTTCCCTGCAGCGGGTGTAATTGGTGCTGCTGCCTGCGCCGTTGCCAAGATCAACGTTTGGGGCACGCTTGCTGTTGCCGCAATCGCCGTTGTCGCAGCGCTCATCATCTTCAGGCTCTCGCGCCGCAACCCCGTTAATGCGATGAACGTAAACGAAGGCTCGGAAGTCAAGGTAAACGCCAAGGCTGCAACGGCCGCGGCTGCAGCGTAGAAAGGGAATCACATGCAAGAACTTATGAATTTTGCAACGGTTCTGATCGTTGCGGTGGGTATTGCCGGTTGCATTGGCGTGATGTACGCATCGGGCCTGCGCCTATGATCAAAGAGCGGTGCTCCTGAAGGTGGAGACGGCTCCCCCAATTACCTGTTTCGATTCTCTTCGGTGGCATGTTTTGCGGCATGCGTAGTTGTGGTGCTGTTTGCACTGTGGCTGATGATTCCGATGTTCCATTAATAACGAGGGGATAAGAACTTGGAAACTTTGGAAAGTATTCTGGTAGGCATCGACGGTAGCGAGCGAGGCAAGAAGGCACTGAAATGGGCTGCTCGTCTTGCCAACCGTGAAGGTGCTCATCTGACGCTGCTTGCGGTAATCGACCCTGCATCCGATCAGCTTACCGGCTCCGACCATCGCGTTCTGCGCGAAGCGGTGGAAAACGTGCTGGGCGAAGCTCAGGAATTTGTTCGCGGCGACTACCCCGAGCTGGCTATGGACGCTTCGTATGTGAGCGGCGATATCGTGGAAGCTTTGGTTGGCGCAGCGGAAAGCCACGACATGATCGTAATGGGTTCGCACCATGGCGCTTCGGTTGCAGAGCGCGTATGGGGTGCAAAGGGCCTGCGCGTTTCGGTCTCGGCAAGCGTTCCCACGGTGGTTGTTCCCGCCGACTGGGATCCCTACAACGAAGCCAAGGGCATTGTGGTAGGCGTTGGCCCTCAGGATGAGGTTAGCGACAAGGCTGTTGACCTGGGTGTCCATCTGGCGAAAGTTCTCGAAGAGCCGCTCGAGCTTATTTCTTCCTGGGGTATCCCCACCTTGCTTTCGCGCTCTGCTGAATTCATGGGCGGTGGCTTGGCCCCAGTTGGTGAATCGTTCCAGCGCAACCTTGACGCACGTGTTGCGGCTATTCGCGCGGCAGAGCCTGCTCTTGATGTTGAAGGTTATTCGATCGAGGCTCCTTCCCCTACGCAGGCATTGATGCAGCGCAGCAAGGACTGCCGTGTTTTGCTGCTGGGCACACATGCTCGTTCCGCGGTAAGTAGGGCCTTGTTTGGTTCTACCACCTGTGGTGTGCTGGCTCACCTGCAAGTACCCACTGCGGTTGTGCCGATGGACTAGCGATCCTGATCGCAGAAAGCGCGTTGAGGCTGATGCTTCAACGCGCTTTTTTGTTTCCGGCTAAAAGCAATGCACGGCTGCTGCTAGGAGGATGCCTGGGCGGTTAGGACGCGCCTGGCTGGGAAGGGCGGTTCTGGCCAGGACGATGCCCGCCCTACGGCGGCATCGGTGTGTGCGCTAGTGGCGCTATTCTTTCCTCCTCATCTCGAAGGAATCGGCAGGGTAGAAGCGACGGCAGTTTTCGCACGTGGTAAGCACCACGCGCCCCTCATTTACCAGGTACACCAGGTGGGCGAAGGTTTCGCCCAACGAATAGAATTTTTGATCGATGGTCCATTCATCCCAGTTGGGGTGCTTCCATGAGGCGTTGCGGGCGATGTCGATCAGGCTGGCATGGCCGCCGGCAACCAGTTGGTACAGCTCTTCCAGGCGATTGGCGTGGAAGCTTTTCAGGAAATCGACGCGCTCGGCTACTCCCGTGAAGGGGCGGCCGTGGCCGGGCAGAATAAGGTCGACGTCCAAATCGCGAACCTTATCTAAGCTTGCCAGGAATTCCCTTAACGCATCGTACGAGCAGACCCAGCTCATGATGGTGGGCGTGATGCGCTCCAATACGTGGTCGCCCGCAATGAGGATTTTCGCCGTGGGTTCGTATAGGCAGATGTGCCAGTCATCGTGGCCGGGTGTGGTTATGACGCGAAAGCAGTAATTGCCGTTGTGATACACGTCGCCATCGGCAAGGTAGAACAGGTCGGGCTGGTTTTTCAGCGGAAGAAGCTCGGCGGAAACGCGATACGTGGAAGCGTCACGCGCCTGCATGCTGCGCTCATCGTACGTGTTGGGATGCGTGAGGTAGCCGATAAGCGGGTTGAACACCGTTGCCTGCATGTTCATGAGGTTTTGCACCTCCTGAATGGAGTGCATGTTGGCGTATATGCGCATCCAACGTCGCCATATGCGGTCGAGATTACTGGTATGGTCAGGGTGGGAATGGGTAAGGACAATTTCCACTGATTCCCAAGTGCGGCCCAGTTTTCGCAGAGCGTCGTCAAGTGCTTTTTCGCAGTCGGGGTGGTCGAAACCTACGTCGACAATGGTGGTCTTGTCTTCGCTCAGGATGAAGTACGAGTTCAGGTAATTCAGTGGATTGTCGGGAAGGGGCACAGGCACGCGCCAAATGCGCGGAAATACCTCTTCGATTTCACCGTTATTGTATTGGTCTGCGTAGTTCGCCGTCATGATGGTTCCTTACAGAACGTGTTCATTGTTCTAAGAACCAGCGTAACGCAAAAGTTGCCGGACGGTGCGGTAGGATGGGTGGCGTTGATGAATCGTGGGCGAGCGCTAAGTCCGACCTGCGAGTGAGCGGGGAGGTGCGGTAAGTGGCATTCTGCGGCGAAGAAGCGGAGAGGGCAACGGCTCTGCTGCTTTCCGATGCTCATTTTCATTTGGGCTTCGTTTTGGACCCTGCCGGTTTTGCCATTGAGGCCCAGCGTGCCAGGTCGCTTGTCTTTGCTGCATCGGTTACCCCTCGTGAGTATCGGGATACCAAAAGGGCGCTTTGCTGCGCGTTCGGTTCCGCCCAAATGAAAGCCAGCTCAACCAACGAGGACGCCAAAGGGGCGCTCTGCTGTGTGCCTGACCCCGGACAAGCGAAAGCCGAGGCAACCATTGGGGTAGCCAAGGGAGCGCTCTGTCGAGCGGCGGCTCCTTCGCAGCTAGCTGTCGATTTCCCCTTCATCAAGCTTGCGGTGGGATTGCACCCCTGGTGGGTTCCAGCGGACGAAGGCTGTCTTGCAGAAGAATTGCGTGCGTTCGATGGCACTTTGTCTGAAACGAGTTATGTGGGTGAAGTTGGCTTGGACTTCTCAAAGCGCAGAATAGCAACGCGCGATGCCCAGCTCTGTGCGTTTCGCCATATTGCAGGCGCCTGCGCGAAAGAGGGAGGCAAGGTTCTTTCCATTCACTGTGTTAAAGCATATGACGATGCTTTGAGCATTTTGAAAAGTTCGGGCTGTCTTGCGTCGTGCACCTGCATTTTTCATTGGTTCAGCGGTTCGTTCCCGCAGCTTGCGCAGGCGATGGACGCAGGTTGTTTCTTTTCGGTCAGCGCACGCATGCTCGAAACGAAAAAAGGGCGTGAATACGCAAAGGCGATTCCCTTGCAAAAAATGCTTTTGGAAACCGATGCTCCTGCCGTGGTCGATCCCGAACGGGAGCATCCTTCGATAGCTTATTCGTATGACCAGATGAGGCGTCAACTTGCTGAAACCTTACAGCTCTTAGCCCAAATCAGGGATATTGGCGAGGCAGAACTTGCTGCTATAGTTCAGCAAAATGCTCGTGAGGTTTTTTCTTAGTTCATGTGCTTGCGGCGCTATCATGAGCGCTATGGAAAATGCTCTTTTAACAGTTGCCTCGCTCACCGCCATCATCGCGCTCGGTTTCGTTGTTGCGCGAACAATGGAGCTGCCTAGGGGCTTTACCGACACGCTCTCGAAAATCGTTTTTCGCATCACTTTGCCGTGTGCGATTTTCCATGCGTTTGCCTCGAACGGCTTTGATGCTTCGTTGCTTCTTCTTGCCCTGGTGGGGTTGGCTTGCACGTTTATTCCGTGGCTGATCGGTACATTGCTCACTGCACGCGAAGACCGAGACCATCGGATCCTGATGATGATGAATATATCGGGCTTCAATATTGGCTGCTTTGTGCTTCCCTTTGCCCAAGCGCTCTTTCCGCCGGCTGCGGCACTTGCGGTATGTTTGTTCGATGCCGGCAATGCTTTGATGATGAGCGGGGGAACGTACGCGTTTTCAAGCGCGATTCTCGACAAGGGTGGCTCTCATTATGAACGCGCCATGCTTGCGGCAAAACGCTTGTTTTCTTCCGTACCGTTCGACTTGTATTGCGTGCTCATTATCGTTTCTCTGCTGGGTGTTACCATCCCTGAACAGGTAGTTTCGTTTATCGAGCCGATTTCGAACGCCAATTCGTTTTTAGCTATGTTCATGCTGGGCTTGATGGTGCAATTTTCGTTGGGCAAAGGCAAAGTGTTCCAGCTGGTGCGCTTGCTGGGCTTGCGCTTCCTGTTCTCTGCCGTGATGAGCATTGGCGCGATGATGCTGCTTCCCTTCGATCCTGTTACCCGCATGGTTATTGCTGCTTTGCTGTGGTCCCCTATGGGCGCGCTTGGGCCGGTGTATACCCTTTGGGCAAAAGGCGATGTGGGACTGGCTGGTTTCGCCAATGTGGTCACGGTTGCAGTGGGCATCGTTGCCATGACGGCTGCCGCGATGATGATCGCATAACCGCCCTTGGCCCTGCGTCGCGGGCGGCTTCCCCATTAACGCGAAAAAGAAAAGGCTCTCCGTCGATGCGTCTTTCTGCTTGACGGGGAGCCTGATTTTTTCGTGCTCGATTATTTCAGGATGACGTGCTTAAACGACTCTTCGATTGGCAGCCCGGTGGTGTATATGCCGTAGCTGTGGCTACCGTCTTTGGGAAGCGAAAGGCTGCCGGGATTGAAGAGCCAAACGGTAGGATCTTCCGAGCAGGGTTCGTTCACTTTGATGTGGGTGTGGCCATACAGAAGCGCGGTATTGACTGGCATCTGGGGGAGGTTGCCCACGGCCCCATCCCTGTCGGGGCCGAATACGTGCCCATGGGTAAGGAACAGCGTTCGAGGGGTTTGCATTTCGTACCCTGCATCCTCATCGATGTATTCGGGGTCAAGGATGGTGGAGTAGTCTGCCATGCAAGGGAAGTCGAGCACCATCTGGTCTACTTCGGCGTCGCAATTGCCGCGTACGGCAAGAATGCGATCGGCTAGAGGATTGAGCATGGCGGTTACTTCTTTGGGATCGTAGCCGTCGGGAAGGGCGTTTCGCGGCCCATGGTATAAGATGTCGCCGAGCAAGATGATCTTGTCGGGCTTTTCGGCGTGAATAGCATCAATGAATTTGCGGCACCACGTTGCAGAGCCGTGAATGTCGGAAGCAATCAGAAACTTCAAGGCAGCCTCTTTTCGTATGCGATGGTTGTCTTCATTGTATCGCTCGACGTTGTTTTGCGAGATGGTACGGAAGACGAACCATTGTCATTTTGCCCTATTACAGCTGTTGGGAGCGGGAACTGCCTAGGCCTCTATTGTGGCTGTTCAGACGCGAGCTGCCCAGGTTCCTATCGTTGCCGTTTAACCAGAAACCACCTGGGTGTCGATTGTTAAAGCGAAGTTTCATCCGCAGAAAAACTGTTGACAAGGAATTCTTTTCGGGCAAAAATGACCTCAGTTTCGCAAGCGAACACGATTCGCTGAAGAAACCACCAAACCGTTGAAGCGGAAGTCAAAGCGAGTAGGCGCGCACAGAGAGTCCGGGATGCTGGGATCCGGATCGAAAAGCCGTTCGCCAAATGGACCGCTGAGGGCGCATGCGAATGCAATTTGCTAGTAGGGTGCGACGTGAGGGCATACGTTAGTTGCCGGGGATATGTTGGTATCCTGCTAAGTGCACGATTCATTTCGTGAACCAAGGTGGCACCGCGAGCTTTGTATTTTCTAAAGCCCGTCCTTGATCGTAGAAGTATCAGGGATGGGCTTTTTTGTTGCCCTTCCCACGTAAGGAAAGGGCAATTCGATGGACACTACGCCATTGCAGCCGAGCTTGGAAGAGGTTCGTGCTTTGGCTGCGCAGCCTGGTATTCGCCGCGTTCCTGTGAAGCGTGAGCTTTTTGCCGACCGCATTACCACTATCGAAGCAATGCGTGCGCTGCGCGCGGCCAGCAATCATTGCTTCTTGTTGGAAAGCGCCGAGGCAGATCAGCGTTGGGGCCGTTATTCCTTTTTGGGTTTCAACCCCACGCTTGAGATTACCTGCTTGAATGGGCAGCTCAGCATTCGCCGCAATGTCGAAGGTGGTGAACCGTCGCGCGAAACGCGCCAGGTTGAGCATCCCGGCGAGGCTATTCGCCAGATTATTGCAGAGAATAAAAGCGCCCAGGTTGAAGGATTCCCGACATTTACCGGTGGTTTGGTGGGCTACTTCTCGTACGACTACATCAAGTACGCCGAACCCACGTTGCGCCGTCCCGGTTTAGATCGCGAGGATTTTCTCGATGTTGACCTGATGCTGTTTGATCAGGTTATCTGCTTCGACAATTACCGCCAAAAGATCATCCTCATTGCGGGTGTTCGCGCAGATGACGTTGAGAACTCATACGCTCAGGCGCAAGCAAAACTCGATGAGATTGAGGGTTTGCTGACGGGTGCTGCTCGCTACGAATTTGCTCCTTTGCAGTTGAAGGAGCCGCTCGCGCCGCAGTTTTCGACCGAAGAGTTCTGCGAGAAGGTAGAAACTGCCAAGCGTCATATTTTCGAGGGCGATATCTTCCAGGTGGTGCCTTCCAATCCTCGAACCGCAAAAGCGGAAGGAAGCCTGTTCGATACCTATCGCGTGTTGCGCGGCCAGAATCCTTCCCCTTACATGTTCTACTTCACCAGCGACGATGTGGAAATTGCAGGCGCATCTCCCGAAACGTTGGCGCGCTTGCAGGACGGCAGGCTGTTCACCTACCCCTTAGCGGGTACCCGCCCACGCGGTGCAACCCCCGAAGAGGACCAGGCCTTGGAAGCGGAGCTTCTTGCCGATGAAAAGGAGCGCGCTGAGCACGATATGCTCGTTGACCTGGGGCGCAACGACTTGGGGCGCGTATCAAAACTGGGCAGCGTAAAGGTTGAGGAGTACCGAAACGTTCTGCGCTTTTCCCGCATCATGCACATCGGATCGACCGTCACGGGCAAGCTTGCCGAAGGGAAAGACGCGGTGGATGTGATGGATTCCATTCTCCCAGCAGGCACCCTTTCCGGAGCGCCCAAGCTGCGCGCCTGCCAGATCATTCAGGATCTGGAGGGTGCCAAGCGCGGCATCTACGGCGGTGCCATCGGCTACTTGGATTTCACGGGCAATCTTGATACCTGCATTGGGATTCGCCTTGTTTACAAGAAAAATGGCCGTGTATGCGTGCAAACGGGTGCCGGCATCGTAGCCGATAGCGTTCCCGAAAACGAAGACCGCGAATGCTACAACAAGGCGCGCGCTGTGATGGAAGCGCTGAAAACCGCCGAAGGGGGCCTGGAATGATTTACCTCATCGATAACTACGACAGCTTTTCCTACAACCTGTACCAGCTGATAGGCGAAGTGAATCCCGCTATTGAGGTCCTTCGAAACGACGCGCTTACAGTCGAGGAGCTTGAAGCGAAAAACCCCGAAGCGGTAATTCTTTCCCCTGGCCCTGGGCGTCCCGCTGATGCGGGTATTTGCGAAGAAGTGGCACTGAAGCTGTCTGGCAAGGTCCCTATCTTGGGCGTGTGCTTGGGGCATCAGGCCATATGCGAAGCCTTCGGCGGCACGGTGGGCTATGCCAAGGGGCTGATGCACGGCAAATCATCCCTAGTGGAGATTGATGTGCAATCGCCCCTGTTCAAAGGCTTGCCAGCCAAGGTTCGGGTTGCTCGCTACCACTCGCTTGCAGCTGACGAAGAAAGCCTTCCTGAATGTTTGCAGGTTATTTCCCGTGCCGATGACGGGGAAGTGATGGCTGTGAAGCATGCCGAGTTCCCCACCTTTGGCGTTCAGTTCCATCCCGAATCGATTCTCACCCCTGATGGCCGGGCGATGATCGAAAACTTCTTGGCCATAGCAACGAAGTAATACGCGGCGGTTGTGCCGATTATCCGAAAGGAATCAACAAATGATCAGGGAAGCGATTTTCAAGCTGGTAGATAAGCAGGATCTAACCTACGACGAGGCCTACGATGTGATCAACGAGATCATGTCGGGCGAAACCACGCAGGTGCAGACGGCGGCATTCCTTTCTGCCCTTTCCACGAAGTCGACCAAGAGCGAAACCATCGCGGAAATTGCCGGTTGCGCTGCTGCCATGCGCAGTCACGCTACCAAGGTCGATTACGATAAGCCGCTGCTCGAGATCGTGGGCACAGGCGGTGACAAAGCCGGCAGCTTCAACATCTCTACCACTGCAGCGCTCATTATCGCAGCAGGTGGGGCGAAGGTTGCCAAGCATGGAAACCGCGCGGCATCAAGCAAGTCGGGTACGGCCGATTGCCAAGAGGCTTTGGGCGTGAACATCGAGCAGAGCCCCGAGCTGTGCAAAAAGCTGCTTGATGAAGTGGGCATGTGCTTCTTCTTCGCCCAGAAATACCATACGGCTATGCGCTACGTGGGCCCTATTCGCAAGGAGCTGGGTTTCCGCACCGTGTTCAACGTCTTGGGCCCGCTCACCAACCCTGCATCACCTGAAATGATGATCCTCGGCGTATATGACGAATCTCTGGTGCAGCCTTTGGCGCGTGTGCTGGTGAGCTTGGGAGTGAAGGACGGCATGGTGGTGTACGGACAGGATTGCCTGGACGAGCTTTCCACAGCATGCCCCACCACGGTATGCGAATTTCACGGTGACGACTATTTGTCCTACGTGCTCATGCCCGAGGAGTTCGGAATGGAGCGCTGCACCAAGGCTGATTTGGAAGGCGGTACGCCCGAGGAAAACGCCCAGATCACCCGCGATATCTTGAGCGGCAAGGAGCAGGGCCCCAAGCGCGATACCGTGCTTTTGAATGCAGCGGCGGGTCTTTACATTTCGGGCATCGTTCCCTCATTGAAGGACGGCGTTGCCAAGGCGGCCGAGCTTATCGATTCCGGCGAGGCGGCTGAGACGCTGGAAGCGTACATCTGCGTATCAAGCCAGGAGGCATAGGTGACCATCCTCGACGAAATAGCGGAATACACGCGTCAGCGCATGGCGGCTGAGGAGCGCGAAGTGCCCGCAGCGGAGCTTGAGCGCCAAGCACGCGAGCTTGCCGCGGCCGAGCTTGAGGCGAACGGGGGTGCGTTCCCGTATCCGTTCGGGGCGGCGCTTGCCGCACCGGGGCTTTCGTTCATTTGCGAGGTGAAGAAAGCTTCCCCCTCCAAGGGCGTTATTGCCGAAGAGTTTCCGTACCTTGACATTGCCCGGAGCTACGAGGAAGCGGGAGCGGCGGCCATTTCCTGCCTCACCGAGCCGAAGTGGTTCAAGGGCGCCGATGCGTACCTTGAAGAAATCGCCGCAAACGTTTCCATTCCCGTACTGCGCAAGGATTTCGTGGTATGCGAGCGCATGATTTATCAAGCCAAAGTGCTCGGCGCTTCTGCAGTGCTTCTGATCTGCGCTATTTTGAGCGACGAGCAACTCGTTGCCTATCGCGAGCTTGCTGAAAGCCTGGGCCTCTCGGTTTTGGTTGAGGCACATGACGAAGAAGAAATTGCCCGTGCGGTTGAATCGAGTGCAAAGATCGTTGGTGTGAACAATCGGAATCTGAAGGATTTCAGCGTCGACTTCGATAACGCCCGTCGTCTTCGCTCGTGCATTCCTGAAGGCGTTTTGTATGTGGCGGAATCAGGTGTGGCAAGCGCTGATGACGTTGCGGCTATCGCCCGGTTGGGTGCGGATGCTGTGCTGATCGGGGAGGCGTTGATGCGCGCCGAAGATAAGCTGGCAACGCTGGCAGAATTCCGCACTGCGGCAGAGGTGGCGCAATGAGTCCGGCAAGCCGTCAGCATCAGGCACGAGAATGGTTGCTGTCGCCGCAGGGGGTAGGGCGGCCTTATGTGAAGCTGTGCGGGATGTCGCGCGAAGGAGATATACGCGCAGTTGCCCAGGCGCGTCCCGATATGTGCGGTTTCATCGTGAACTTTCCCCAATCGCACCGAAGCGTTTCGGCAGAGCGTTTGGCAGAATTGTGCGAGCTGCTGGACGAAGAGGATGCCAAGGTTGCAGCGTGCATGGCAACGAGCGGTAATCCGGTGAGTCTCCATCCGATATGGCGGGTAGGCGTGTTTGTCGATGAGCCGCTCGATTCCCTGATCCGCATCGTTTCGGCGGGCGCGATTGATCTGGTGCAGCTCCACGGGAATGAAAGCAACGCCTACATTTCCGAGCTGAGGCATCGAACCCGAGTGGGAACCATCCAGGCTTTTCGCGTGAACAGCAGCGAAGATGCCTCCTATGCCGAAGGGAGCAGTGCCGACATGATCCTGCTCGATAGCGGTCAAGGCTCGGGCAGGACATTCGATTGGGGCATTGTTCCCTCTGTTCATCGCCCGTTTATTTTGGCCGGTGGGCTTACCCCTGAAACCATCGGCAAAGCACTAACGGAAGTGGATCCCTGGGGCGTTGATATGAGTTCCGGCATCGAAACCGACAAAGTGAAGGACCCCGCGAAAATCGCGGCAGCTGTTGACGAAGTTCGCCGATGGCGGTTGTAGCCCTTCCGGTGCTGATCAAGACGCTGATCGCTTCAAGGCCCCCGTTCCGCTGTTTGGTTTTGAATCTGCGATTCAAAACCTGCATGCGCTGCACTGCTTCATGCATTGAATTGAAGATTTGCTATCGCAAATCTATCAGGAATGGTGTTCAGAGGGCCCTTCAGCGTTCAACGTCTCGATCAGCGTGGACAGTTCTAGCGTGCTGAGAAATCAGCGGCTTATCCATTCAAGTAGAACCATCAGGCCCAGTGCTTGATTTATGAAAGGAAACATTATGACGAAGGGAAGATTCGGCATCCATGGTGGGCAGTACATGCCTGAAACGCTGATGAATGCCGTTATCGAGCTTGAGGAAGCTTACGACCATTACAAGGATGACCCGGAATTCAAAGCGGAGTTGAACACGCTTTTGAACGAATATGCCAACCGTCCTTCGCTTCTGTACTATGCTGAGCGTCTGACCAAGGCGTTGGGTGGTGCAAAGATCTACCTGAAGCGCGAAGATTTGAACCACACTGGCGCGCATAAGATCAACAACGTGCTCGGGCAGGTTCTGCTTGCCAAGAAGATGGGCAAGACGCGCGTTATCGCCGAAACGGGCGCAGGTCAGCACGGTGTTGCCACGGCTACGGCGGCGGCGCTCATGGACATGGAATGCGAAGTGTTCATGGGTAAGGAAGACACCGAACGTCAAGCTCTGAATGTATACAAGATGCGCTTGCTGGGCGCGAAGGTGCATGCCGTGGAAACGGGGACGGCAACGCTGAAAGATGCCGTGTCGGAAACCATGCGCGAATGGACTAACCGCATTGCCGATACACATTATGTGCTTGGTTCAACCATGGGTCCTCATCCTTTCCCTACCATCGTGCGTGATTTTCAGGCGGTAATCTCGCAGGAGATCATCGATCAATGCATGGAAAAGGAAGGCCGTCTGCCTGATTGCGTGCTTGCTTGTGTGGGCGGCGGTTCAAACGCTATGGGTACCTTCTATCATTTCATCGATCATCCCGAAGTCCAGCTTATTGGATGCGAGGCGGCTGGTCGCGGCATCGACACCTTCGAAACGGCGGCAACCATTAACACGGGCAGCCTTGGTGTGTTCCATGGAATGAAATCGTATTTCTGCCAGGACAAGTACGGTCAAATCGCGCCAGTGTACTCCATCAGTGCTGGGCTCGATTACCCCGGAATCGGGCCTGAGCATGCATGGTTGCACGATACCGGTCGCGCTCAGTACGTGCCCGTTACCGACGATGAGGCGGTGGACGCTTTCGAGTATCTGAGCCGCATGGAAGGCATTATCCCCGCTATCGAAAGCGCGCATGCAGTGGCTTATGCCTGCAAGATCGCGCCGAAGATGAGCAAAGATCAAATTATGGTAGTCACGCTTTCTGGTCGTGGTGACAAGGACTGCGCCGCAATTGCCCGTTACCGAGGAGAAGATATCAATGAGTAACCCCCGCATCAAAGCCGCTTTCGAGGATGGCAAAGCCTTTATTCCCTTTGTAACCTGCGGCGATCCAAGCCTGGAAACCACCAAGAAGATCATCGCTGAGCTTGCGCAGGCAGGCGCTGCTGTTATCGAGCTGGGCATTCCATTTTCCGACCCTACGGCAGAAGGGCCGGTAATCCAATCAGCCAACATGCGTGCCCTTGAGGCGGGGACCACCACCGATAAGGTGTTTGATATGGTTGCCGATCTGCGCAAAACCATCGATACGCCTTTTGTGTTCATGACCTACGCAAACGTGGTGTTCCATTACGGCATCGAAGAGTTTTGTTCTCGCGCAGCCGAGGCGGGTGCGGATGGTCTTATCCTTCCCGATGTCCCCTTTGAGGAAAAAGAAGAGTTCGCAGGCCCGTGTCGTGACCATGGCATGGATCTTGTCAGCATGATTGCGCCCACATCTGAGGAGCGCATCGATATGATTGCACGCGAGGCGGAAGGCTTTGTGTACTGTGTGAGTTCGCTGGGCGTTACGGGCGCCCGTTCGAGCATCACTACCGATCTGGATTCCATCGTGGCGCGTATTCGCGCAGTTACCGATACCCCCATCGCCATCGGGTTCGGCATTTCCAATCCCGAGCAAGCGGCAGCCATGGCGGCAAAGAGCGATGGCGCCATTGTCGGTTCCGCTATCGTGAAGATTATTGCCGCGGAAGGTGAAAATGCCGTTCCGGTTGTTGGCGAATTTGCCCGCAAGATGGTCGAGGCCGTTCGCGCATAGTTGCCAGGCATTCATCAAGCAACAACCCCATCCGCTCAAACGGACCCGGAGCTTTGCCTTCGGGTCCGTTATTAATTGGGAGAGGGCGGGTTGTTGCGGCACTTCCTTAACCGAGGATTGCCGCTGCCGGAACGCTTGATTGCGAGAGCCGGTCTGTTTCGTTGCATCGACTCGGAGCGCCTTGAAAGAATGTGTGTGGATTCGGCGTGGTTATCAAGCGATGAAACGGTGACGGCTTGGTCAAGAATGAGTGAAGAGCGCATGGAAGGGGTGGCACTCTGCATTCAGGCTGCTAGGTTGGAAAGCCGAGAGAAAGGAAACGCATCGATGGCGAATTCGATTCAGCAAAGTGGCGATGGTGCTAAGAAGGGCAAACTGGCATTTCTGTTTGAGGATCTTTCGATTGCTCAGGTGATTGCTGGCGCCTTGGCGGCCGCAACGGTGTTTTTGCTGTCTTCCGTTATCGGTGTTGCTGGCTCTTTGATTGGTGCGGCGGTTGGCTCGATCGTTTCGGCGGTTTCCTCTCAGATATATAAGAAGATGCTATCCGCTTCTGCTGACAAGATTCGCGATGTTGCGCCGGATGGATCATCGGCAAATCAGGCAGATCCCGACGAAACGCGTTTGATGGAGCCTGTTCCGTCGAGTGAAACCCGTGTTATCGATTCGGGGAAGGTTGCGGCAAGTGCAACGAAGGTTATGGGTGCCGATGATATCCGCTACCAAGCCCATGCTTCATCGAGCGAGTCGGTAGATCCTGCGCTGCAACGTGCGCATGTGCGCCGCCGTCGTAAGGCCCGCGTTCAGCGGAGCGTGATCATTGTCTCTATCGTTTCCGCTTTGATAGCCATTGTGATTTCGGCGGGGCTTATCCATGTGTTCACCGACGGTCAGGGCATTGGTGAAAAAACGGAGCCTATTTTCACGGCAAGCGAAGCATCCCAGGCAAAACAGGGTTCTTCGGCTAACAACGGCGCTGCGAAGGGAGAAGCTGCTAATGAGTCGTCATCCACGAAGGCAAACGATGCTTCCTCCCAGTCGAACGGAACATCGGGCGTTGATTCGTCCGATTCCTCCAGCTCAGCTAGTGGCGGCTCTGGTTCAGGGACCTCAGGCTCTTCCGGTTCCTCGAATGGTGGATCATCGTCTTCTGGCAGCAGCTCGGAGAATGCTGGGTCTTCATCGAATTCGGGCTCTGGCTCATCGGGCAGTGGCAATTCGGGGTCTTCTTCTGGGAGCGGCTCCTCTGGTTCTGGTTCGTCTTCGGGCTCTTCTGGCAGCGGTTCCTCCTCTGCCGATTCTGGCAATTAGTAAGCATCAGGCAACGAAGGCATAATTGTGGTGCTGGTTCGTCTTTATTGCCTGATTGGGCTTTTACGGCTTTCATTTCCCTTACATCGGCACTTGCGACATGTGGAAAAGGGTATGATGGTAGTTCTAAAGAAAGGAACACCCCATGGCTCTTGTTGCCCGACTTCTTCAGTCGTTACCGCTTGTCATAGTGCTGGTCATTCTGGCCCTGGTCATCTATTTTGTGGTGTCGTGGGCTCGTTCGCCTGAGCGCGCAAAGGAAGTGCTCATCAAGTTTTTCACCGTGTTCAATTCGATTCTTTCGATTTTCTTCCTTTTGGCCACTGCGTATGCGTTCTTCGAGGGCAATCAGCCGGTATTGGAGCTTACGGTTTCGTTCTTGGTGGTTGCGGTGTTGGCCCTTGTTATTACCCGCATCTGCCGCTGGCGCTTCGTGAAGAACCACCCTCATTACATGGATAAAAGCCAGAGGGTTACCTTCTTATAGAAAAAGGCGACTCGTTTAGAGTCGCCTTTTTGCTTGATGGGTTGGCTGTTCCTGATGTTAGTGCTTCAGGAGCTTGCGGCTTATGAGTGCTATTGCTCCCGCGATAAGGGCGATGCCCGCAACGGCAAACCCGAAGGGCAGCAGGGCGTCGCCGGTTTTGGCAAGATGCTCGGAAGGGGCTGCCTGCTGCGATTCTGCGGCTTTGGTAACCGTGGGCTGGTTGCCGGGCTGGCTGGTTTCGGGCGCGGGGCTCGGATCGGCCTTGGGGTCTTGGGTCCACTTGCCGAAGAGCGTCATGGAGCCGGCAAGCGCATCGCCGTCGTTCCATTTGATGGTGCAGTTTTCGTCGGTGTACCAGCCGTCAAACGTCCAACCTGGTACGGCTCCCTGCGTAGCGGCGTTGTAGGGAAGGGTTTGAAGTCCGGTTTCTGCTTTTGGTTTGTCTGCATTTTCGGGGAATCCACCGACATAGTGATAATCAACGGTGAGCCCATGAGCCGCCTTTAGCGCAATCTGGCCTTCATATGCGCCTGAAGTGCTTGAAACAACGTAGGCGGTTCTTCCCTTTTCTGGGTGCGCGTTCCAGCGGCTATTCTCAGGGTCGTTGTACCAGGCGTCAATCTGATCTCCGCAATCGTCGAGTACCCAATCGGAGCCTGTGTCGCCGAATGAGGTTGTGCTTTCATCCGAGCCGAACAAGTCATCGCCCGCTTTGGATGCGTGATTGTTATAGATCTGTACTGAGGGATCGAGCTTTATCGTGCCGACATTGTAGATGCCTCCACCATATTCAGCACCAATGCCGCTTTTGTTGGCCGATCCTGTGCCGTTGTTTGTGATGGTTGCTGATCCAATGGTAAGGTTGCAGGCTTTCTGTTTGGTGTAGATGCCGCTGCCAGCATTATTGCGGATAACAACAGTGGCGCCCTTTGCGATCTCGCTCTTGATCTTCCCGTTGCCCTGGAAAACGATGCCTGGGTTGGTTCCTGCGGAAATTGCTTTTGTCCCGTTATTCTCAACATATAGGGAACAGGTGGAGTCCAAATTGAGTACGCGTGTCCATACGCCGCTATAACCATTGTTGGTTGCTTTGAGTTTTGAATTTCCAGTCATATCGATGCGCCATGCGGAGATGCCCCATGTTCCACTGTTGTCGAATAGGACATCGGAGCCGTTTTTGATGGTGTAGTACGTCCCATTTGAACCGTTGCCTGCGGAGTTCAGTACCTTTACCGTTGAGTTGTCGATGGTTGCATAGAACGTTCCCGTAAACCCTGATCGATTATGGTCAGACACGAATGTTGACCCGTCCGAGATGTTCACATTGTAGCCGCCGTCACCGCCATCCCATTCAAGGGCGTCTTGCTGGTAGTTCTTGATGGTGAGGTTTGATCCGTTTTTGATATTCAGCTTGTTGTTGCTGCAGAAATAGATCGCATGGGTCTTTGAGGCCGTGCCCGTTCCGTCCATAGAAAGCGAGGCATTGTCTAATGTGAGCGATGCATTTTTGCTAGCGCAGATTGTCATCCAATTCCATTCAGCGGTATAGGGCGTGGACCCGATGCCATTCATGATCACTTTTATGTTTTTGAAGATGAGCGCTTTGCCCCATAATGCAATTCCCTTGTCGTTGAAGGTCAAGGAATGCTTTGCTTCGCCACCGTTTATTGTTAGATCTTTGCTGAGATTTAGGCCTCCAGAGGTGGCATCGGCAAGAAGTTCAATGGTTTCACCGTTTTTAGCTGCAGCAATGGCTTCGTCGAAGGTCGCATATTCGGTTTCCCCGATCTTTGCAACGCCGTTAGCGATGGGCACTGTTGCGCTTTCACCGAGTGGGGAGGTCGAAGCCTTTTCTGGAGTTGCAGTTTCGCCTGTTGCCGACTGATCTTTGGCGGTGCTTGCATCGGTGTTCGCACCCTCTGTGTTAGTGGCGTCTACGGCGCCGTTTGTGCCTTCGGCGTTGGACGCACCGGGGCTAGTGCTCTCGATGCCCTCGGCATCGACGCCGACTGAGGCGGCGCTGCCAGCTGCTTTATTAGAAGCTTGGTCGCTGATCTGCTCCTGGGCGGCGCCAGGCTGGCCATCGGCGCCGACGGTGTCCGCGAGCGCGATGCCCGGGGCGAGCGTGAGGGACAGGGCTCCTGCGGCGATGAGTATCGCTGCGCGGTGCGAAACGAAGCGGGCTCGGTCTATCTGTTGCATGGGAAATGCCTTTCTGATTGCGCCGGCTGCATCGAGATAGCTTGGATCGCTGACTGTCAATATCTTTAAACGGGTATTTCCATCGCGTAAGAAGCGATTCGGTACGCTGCCAGCCGTTTTGCTTATGTCCTTTCTTAAGGGTAGTGTGTGGTTTTTTGCGGGGTCAATCGTGAGTGCGAAATGGAAATACCCAGGTCAATAAATATTTTTTAATGGAATGGTTTAAACGCCACTTTGAATGGATAAGCGTTAGATAGGCAACAGAAACGAGTTGATTGTTTATTAAGTCTAACTGGTAGCCAACTTAAAACCCCAGGTGGGAGAATATGGAGATTATGTGGATCACCAGTGCCGCACCTCTATTTGGGCCTTTTGCCAACTTTTTTGCGATTGAAAGCCATTGCTTTGGCGGATGTTGTTAAACGTTTCCAACAAAGTGTTGGGTTTTTGAAGGCTTGAACAACAGGATGCTTTCATGCAGGTAACCGAACCGTCTGGGCTTGCGGAAGGATGCTGGCAGAGCGTCATACTGATGGTTATAAGGTGGGCGACCGAATACAAGCGAGCGAACCTTGCTCGTCTATTGCCAAGGGGGAATAACCGTGAGCACCGTTGACAAGAAACTTATGGGGCAAATGCTTCGATTTGCCAAAACCGTTGTAATCACCAGCGCGAATGCAAAGGAAGGCACTTCGGTTTCCGATTGCGAAAAGCCCGGCAAGCGCGATGCTCAATATCTGCGCGCCATTATGGAACGAGGGCTTCGTACCCTGCCCCTTGAGCAGCGCGTTCTTTCCGAGGCTGCCTTTGACAAGCGCGCATTCGATCTGGGCAAAGTGTTCGTTATTCGCCAGTTGGGCATTTGGGAAATGATGAGCTACGAAACCTTGCGTCGCGATAGCGAGTACGTGGCTTTTCCTGAATTGCTTGATGGCATGGAAAAAGAGGGCTTGGTAAAACGCGTTGTTGACACCGTTGATGGGAAAGACAACGACGTGGTTATGCTTACCGAGGCGGGCAAGCAGATGTTCTCCGAGCAAGAAGAAGCTCTCGAAAAGCGCGCCGAAGAATTATTCGGCAATCTCACCGAGGGCGAAAAGATGCAGCTCTATCTGCTGTTGCGCAAGGTTCAGGGAACTCCTGCATACGAACCGGAATCTCCTTCCGATGTGCGCAAACGAGCAGGAATTGCATAAGCGAAGCTGGGATCGAATTCAGATACGATTCGAAGAGTGCGCAATCGCGCCATCAGTGCATACGAACCGGAAACAAAATCGCCTTGATGATTGGCATCAAGGCGATTTTGTTACATCCTGCGTTGGGGCGAGTATCTTCCGCGGTATTTCGCCTAGCGTGCCGCTGTTTGCTCTTTTGGCAAATACGAGTCTTCGATGGGCGCGATGCGCTTCAGCTCGGCAGCGCGGCTGGTTACGTAGTCTAAAAATGCCGTTTCGGTAGGCGTGAATTGTTTATCTTTGCGATAGACCAGACCAACCGCATGAAACGGGTCTTTTAGCTCGGAGATAGGGAGAACGCTTACTTGATTGCGGATGTCTCCCTCGATGGTATCGAGCATCAGTGCCACCAGGCGCATGTCGGCCAGTACCTGCACGGCTCCGTTTACCTCATCTTCGAATGCTTGGTAGCACTTGAAGCCATATTGCTTTGAAAGCTCTTTGAAGGGGTAGTAGATTAAAGCGCTGTCGCGATATGAAACAATGGGGTAGTTCTTCAAATCGGTTAGCGAAATGGACTTTTGGCTGGCCAAGGGCATATTGGGGTTTGCTACCACCACTGCGTTCTGGAAGAGGACGGGGATGAATTCAAGTTCCTCTTCATCGGGCAGCTGCCCGCAGATCGCCATGCCGATCCTTCCCTCCAATACTGCTTTTGAGCAGTTGAAGGTGCTGCATTCTTCCACCAAATCAAAATTGACAATGCTGCCATGGGCGGTTACGAAGTTTGAAAGAAGCTTCGGCAGAAAGGAACGACGCACTGATGCTACGCTGCCCAGGCGGATAACCGGTGCATTCTCCAGAGCGCGGGGCCCGGCGACATTCATGGCTTCGTCGATTTCTTTGAGCGCTACATTGATATGGCGGGCGAACTCTGCTCCGTACACGGTGAGCTCTACGCTACGATTCGCTTCATTGGTGCTTTTGAAAAGCGTGAATCCAAGGCTCTTTTCCATTTTGCGAATCGAATTTGAAAGTGCGGGCTGCGTGATGCAAAGCTCTTTGGCTGCCTTACTGAAATGACCCGTTTCTGCGAGTTTTTGAAAATAACGCAAATGGTCGATGTTCACTTTTATGTTGCCCCTCCCGCAAACAAAGTGTCCAAACGGTTAAAACGCCTGATAGATACAGTAGAAGTCTAGCACAAACAAAAGGTCCCATCCGCTGCCGAAGAGGAGGGGAGTTCTAAGCAGCGGATGGGATGTCATAGAAGAGGGGTCTGTTTTTGCATCTAGTTCTTGGGCTTGAACAGTACTGGCCCCATGGGCACGTTGCAGATGCCCTCGAGCACGGCGCTTGCCATGGTGAAGAGCCCGCCGATGCCGCACAGACCGAAGGCGACTGCCGCAACGAAGATCAGGTCGCTCACCATTTCAGCGGGGCATAGCCCCATGCCAGTTACTCCATACAGGATAAGACCGATGGCGGGGAGAAAGCTTGTTGCCCAATCGACCAGGGTGCCGTGGAAGTAAGCAGGGAGCTCGATGATGAGCAGCACGCCGATAACCATGTTTACGATGCCGAACACGAAGCCGTCATAGGCGATAACTCCTTGAGCTGCCAAGTACGCCATGATGTTGCTGGCACCGCCAACGCCGCCGAAGGCAATGGCGAAGATCATCATCGTTTGGCCAGGGATGTACATGTTGCGCTTAATCAGAATTGCAGCGCCAAAGAAGAACCCGATGAACAGAATTACCTGAACAATGCCAAACGAAAGGTTGGTGGTTGCATCTCCTGCTGCAAGCCCAGTGCCCTGGGCGAAGCAGATGAACGAAAAAATAGTGAATACGGTTGCCGGAACGGCGAGGGGCTGGCCCCAGCCGGTCTTTTTATAGGTCTCTTCGACTTCTTGCATGGTTGCCATGATTATCCCTCCATCAGGAAGTGGGGAACGTCCTGCAGCATAACTTTCAGATCCTCAGCGGGTACGCCGCCGTTCAAATGCTCTTGTACGTTGCAGGCATAACCACGGAGCGCGCGCAGTGCGGGGAACATACCCTGGTCTGAGCTCATAACGTAATCGGAGGGTTTAGTGCTAGCTTCCTTCATGAAGGAACGCAAGGAGCGATCGCGATCGAACTCGTAGAACGATTTCTCCATCTTCACGCCTAGGCGAGCCATTTCGCGCTGCATCGCGATGCTCATTTCAGAGGTACGCCAATCGATGTGCTGGTATACCATCTTGCGGATGCCCATTTCGTGGGCGGCTCGATAGAGCTTTAGTCCTTCGCGGTTATCAATATGTCCGGAGGAGAGGCATACGTCCGCATCGCGGATAAGCTCCAAAATCTCGTACACCTCAGGCTTCAGATTGCCCTCTTCGTCGAGTACGGTTATGCCAGGCTTCCCCTCGAGCGTCTTCATGGGCTGACCGCAGATTTCGGTTGCGAAATGCTGGTAGGGAATGGAGCTGTCCCAGATCTGGAAGCCATTCTGGGATTCCAGGGTTGGCATGAATACCGTCTTGGCGCCACCCATGATTGCTGCCTCAACGGCTACGGGGTTCAGGCCGCCTACCTCGTAATTCAAGCAGATAGAGCCGTAGACCTTGAACTTGTCTCCCTTAACGGCATACTTTTGGGCAATCTTTGAACGGAAAAAACTGCCGAATTGGTGGCATTTGATCACTACGCCATCCAGGCCGGCGTCTTCGTATTCGCGAACCAGCTCAAAATCGTCGAGGGCGAATTCGTCATCGCGCGTAGGATTGGCGTGGACATGCGTGTCGATTGCGCCGTGCAGCAGCTCCCATGCCGTGTCGGACACGTTGTAGTTTTCTTCCGAGAAGAATTCGTTTTGAGAGTCGAGCAGTGCGAAATTCGGGTTGTAGGTTTCCATGGTTCCCCTCCTATGGAATCGGTTTTCAAGAAGGGAAGGATCAGGCATCCCCATGCCTTTCAGCCCCTTCCCTTGAATCCATCATTGCCGCTTGTAGGTTTGTCTACAACTCATAACATTTACTGATTATTTGAAAGATATAATCAAACGGAATATCCGCAGGTAGAACGTATGAACACGTTCTAAAACATGTTCTAGAACGTGTTATCCAATAGGATGCCGCTTTTATTTGGATTGGGGAGGGGCTCTGAAAGCGAAAACTATACCGTTATCGGAATAGTTTTCAAAAACTATTCCGATAAAACTATTACGATAACGGTATAGTTATTCGTGAGATATCTCGAAATGAATGGACGTGCTCTCTACCGCTGAAGCTGCAAAGTTGCTGAATATTTCCCCGCGAAGGGTGCGTGCGCTCGCTGAGTCGGGCGATTTGAAAGCTCAGCGGGTAGGACGTGCCTGGCTTATCGATGAGGACTCCGCGCGTCAGCGTGCCAATGCACCTGTTTCGGGAGGTCGCCCGAAGGATGGCGAGCGTGATGCATACGCTATAGGTTCCTTCATCCTCATGAACCGCAACCACGAGGTCGCTCGTTTCGAATTCAACAAGAAGCGGGAACGCGTTGTCTCACTGGAGCCTTTGGCTGATTCTGCGTGGGCCCCGCTGGGGGCATGCAGCTCTCCGGGCAAGCTCCATCCTGATTTCCTGCAGCAGTGGATGGCGAACCGCTCCATCCCCGAAGCCCGCCCTCATGTTGGAGCGCTGTTGGAGGAAGCGGGCTTCGCTAACGTAAGCCAACTGGTTCTTTCTTCGTTGGGCTTAAGCCTTTCCGACCAATATTGGTTCAAGCCGGTGGACTCGAAAACGGGAAAAGCGTTGCCGCTTAACTGGAAGGACATCAACTACTTCGATAACAGCTTCGACGATGGCTCAGGGGCAACTCTTATGGGCGCCGTTTCTAGCGGTGGTACCGATCGCGCTCCCTCGAATACCACCAACGGAATGCTGGAAAAGCGCTGGGTGATGCGTGAAGAAAAACCATGGCTGGTAAAGGGTTCCACGCCAGGATTGAACCGCGAGCCGTTCAGCGAGCTTTTGGCAAGCAAATTGTTCGAGCGCTTGCTTGGGCCCGAAGAATTCGTTCCTTACGAATTGTCTTTCGAGAATGGCAAACCCTATTCACTGTGCCCCGATATGCTTGACGGCGGGCAAGAGCTTATCCCTGCCAACGATGTGGTTAGCTGTTACGGTCTGCGTAATGCAGGACTTTATGAATCGTACGTTGCCCATATTTCGGAAATGGCAGGGCGAAGCCTGCGCGAAAGCATCGATAAGATGATTGTGTGCGACTACCTTATGGCGAACGACGATAGGCACTTGTTCAATTTCGGGCTTATCCGTGATGTTGAATCACTGCAAGTGTTGGGCTGCGCCCCTCTGTACGATTCGGGTTGCGCGTTTTTCGCCCGAGCAACGCTGGCGCAGCTGCGTGCCAAGCGCTATTTCTACGATAGCCATCCATTTAGGGAGAATCCCTATAGTCAATTAGCGCTGGTGGAAGATTTCAGTTGGTTCGAGCCTGAAAAGCTGGATGGTTTCACCGATGAAGTTCGCGAAGTCCTTTCGCAGAACGAAGACCTTACGGAAGAATTCGTAGAGTTGGCGGTAAAGCACGTCCAGCGCAATATCGATAAGGTTGTTGATTTGGCGCTTGAGCTGAAGCGTTAGGAGCGTCCAATGTCGAAGAAGCTATGTTCAGCGGCAATTGCCACAGCTCTTGCGGCGGGTTTGGTTGCCTTATCTATTTTCGGCTGCTGGCAGGATTACCAATCAAGTAAAAGCAAAATGCTTGGCGGCAATCCTACCAGCGAGCTGTCTATTCTGTTCGGCTAGCCCAGTGCCACGTCGAGCACCATCATCAGCACGAAGCCGAAGGAGAGGGCTATTGCTCCTATTTGTCCATGCGCGTGCCTTATTCGGCGGATTATTCGGCTTGCAGCTTGTGGCAGGCTTCTGCCATTTCGTCGACCATTTCATCGAAGAGCTTTAGGGCGTCTTCGACGGGTTGGGGGCTGAGCATGTCAACGCCGGCGCCGCGCAAAAGGTCGATTGGGGGCTTGGAGCTGCCGCCCTTCAGGAAGCCCAGGTAGTCTTCGCGTCCCTGTTCCCCCAAGTCCAAAATACGCTGAGAAAGTGCAATGGCGGCTGCGAAGCCCGTGGCGTATTGGTATACGTAGAAGCGGTAATAGAAGTGCGGGATGCGCGCCCATTCAAGGGCAATGTTCTCGTCGAGCGCAATGCCATCGCCGAAGTACTGTGCGTTCAGTTCCTTATAGATGCCGCAGAGCGCATCGGCGGTAATGCCAGCACCCTGCGCGGTGAGCTCTGCCACCTTCAGCTCGAATTCAGCGAACATGGTTTGGCGGTACAGCGTTGCGCGGAACTGCTCCAAGAAGTGGTTCAGGAAGTAAGCGCGTTCGCGCTCGTTTTTCGCGTGGTCAAGGAGGTAGCGCGTAAGCAGCGCTTCGTTGCAGGTAGACGCTACTTCAGCCACGAAGATGACGTAGTCCGAATAGCACACGGGCTGGTTGGCGCAAGAGAGATACGTATGGATGGAATGGCCCATTTCGTGGATCAGCGTGAACACATCATCGAGCTTGCCCTGGAAGTTGAGCAGAATTACCGGGTGCATGCCGTAGCCGCCAGCCGAATAGGCACCACTGCGTTTGCCCGGCGTTTCGTATACGTCAATCCATCGTTCGGAAAGGCCGCGGCGCACCAATGCCAGGTAGTCTTCACCCATGGGGCGCAGCGCTTCCAGGATGATGTCGCAGGCTTCTTCATAGGTGAAGGTGAACTCCACGTCATCGACGATGGGCACGTACAGATCGGAGAAACGCAGCTCGTCTACGCCCAGAAGTTCCTTGCGCAAGGCCACGTACTTGTACATGGCGTCCATGTTGTTATGCACAGTTTCAATGAGATTCGTGTATACCTGGGTTGGCACTTCGTTGGCAGAGAGCGCTGCTTCCAGTGCCGAGTCGTAACGACGTGCCTCTGCGAAGAATTTCAGCTGTTTGTTTTGGGCGCCTAGCGTTGCGGCAAAGGTGTTGCGGAATTGGCGGTAGCTGGAATAGAGCGACTCATAGGCGGATTCACGCAGCGTTCGATCGGCCGACATCATAAGAGGGATGTAGCTGCCGTGGGTTACCGGATGTGCAACGCCTTCGGCATCGTGCGCATCGGGGAAGGTAAGATCAGCGTCGTTGAGCAGAGAGAAGATGTTGTCGGGCTGGTTGGCCATGTCTCCTGCGGCAGCCAAGAGCTTTTCTTCGGCAGGAGAGAGCACGTGCTCGCGTCTGCTGAAGATGACATCTAAGCAGCGGCGGTACAGTTCCAGTCCAGGTTCCTGTGAGTAAAACCCTTCCATTTCCTGCTCGCTTAAGCTAAGCAGCTCGGAGGTAAACCAAGAAGAAGCGCTGGAGAGCGAAACCCAGAGCGTCATAACCTGGCTTGAGTAGTCCTGGTAGCGCGATTCGCGCGTGTCTTCGTCGCTTTTTCGCTCGGCGTAGTTGACCAGCTTGGTAAGGATCAATCCCGCTTCGTCGTCAAGCTTCAGATAAGCAAGAAGATCGGTGGCAGAAGCGCTGATCTTCCCTTGGAATGATGCGAATTGGGGAGGTAACTTCTTTGCTTCTTCAAGCGCAGCCAAAAAGGCTTCGTCGCTTTCGAAGATGCTGGAAAGATCCCAGCGATACTGCTCGTCGATTTCTTCGCGGGAAGAATACGTTGTCATTGCGTGCTCCTTGCGTATGCTCGGCGGCCTTTCTGCCCGTTGGGCTATTCGGCTTCAGCGGAAGGACCGCGGCTCTCAGGGGGATGGCTGCCGAGTGATTACCTTTTCGCAAGCAATACTACGACATTGGTTACAGCTTACGCTGCTGGTACAGCCCATTGTCATAGAAACCGAGTTTTCGATAATAGCCACGCGTTCCCACGGCGCTGATAACGTTGATGCGTTGGTATCCCGCCTGTGCGGTAAGCTCGCAAGCGCGGTTTACCAGCTGGGTGCCCAGGCCGCGATGCTGGGCGTTGTTGATGCCAGCGTGCTGCAGCTTTTCCACGCGGCCATAAACGTGCACTTCGCGAATCATCGCTTCTCCCTCTTGGAGGGGGAAGGGAAGGGCGCAGGTTTGTTTGACCGTCTTGGATGTTGCCGCTTCGTACTCTTTTTCAAGCTGAGCTATCGCATTGGCGTGAGGGAGCGAAAGACGCAGGAAACCCGCGATTTTTCCCTGCGGCGTTACCCATTGAAGGAAGCGTTCGCTGGTGGCAGTGGTTTCGTACTCAACTACCTCAAGCGAAAGGTCTTCGGCGGCAACGTTGGCAAGGCTCACTTCGCGATGGCGGATTTCAGCCGTGGCAAGACCCTCGGAATCGATTCGCTGCTCAACCAGCTGGCGCAGGTTCACCTTTTTATTGCCCGCTTTGATGTCAGGCGCTGATATATCTCGGATCATGCGGGAAATGCGCGTAAATGCGGGTGTTGCGCAGGTATCGGAGACCAACACATCCACCAAGCTGGGTTCGGAGTAGGGCTGCCAGGTGCGATTATCGAAGCGTTCGCAGAGTCCGGTTCCCTCAACGAGGACGCATGGATAGAGCTTCACCTCATCGGGCTGGAACGCGGCATCGTTGCAAAGGCGCAGGTAGTCGGCTTTATCCGATTCCGGTGTGGCGCCCAGCAAATTCACCATGGCATGCACGTGGGTTTTGAAACCGAACAAGCGCAGCAGCTCGAATGCGCGTTGGATTTGCTGCGTGGAGGTATGGCGATCGTTGAGCATACGCACGTTTTCGTCCAGGCTTTGAATGCCCATTTGGACTTTGGTGCAGCCCATGCGACGCAGTGCGGCCAAGTGGGTGGGCGTTATGCGCTCGGGCCGTGTTTCTATCACCAAGCCTACTACGCGGTGCTGCCCGTCGACATTGGCATTGTGCTCGGCTTCGAGCTCTTCCCACGTTGCCTTCTGCCATTGGGCCACCGATGACCACGCAGCATTTTCTCCGTAGAGACGGTCGAAGGCCTGGTTGTACGTTGTTTCTCGGTTGTCGATACGACGCTGCTCTTCGGCAACGAATGTTTTAAGGGGTTCCGGGTCGCAAGAGATCCCTGCCAATTCGTAGGCACGCTTGCGCGCGGGGAGGTTCTCGATCGCTCGGGAACCATCGTTCAATGCACGGAACAGTTCACGGATGAACCAGATCTGGTAGTTTTCCGGGTAATCGCTCCAGGTGCCGCCCAAAACGATGAGCTCGACTTTGTCGGTGACGTGGCCCATTTCGGTGAGGGCTTTGAGGCGCGCGGCAACCTGCAGGTAGGGATCGAAGAAGGTGCGCTCGGCGCGTTGGCATGCAGGCTCGTCTGCCAGGTAGCTTTTGGGCATGCGCAAGTCGTTGGGGCAGTACAGGCAGTTGCTGGAGCATTTCCACGGCTTGGTAAGCACGGTGATGGTGGCAACGCCTGAGGCGGTGCGGCGGGGCTTCATCTGCAGAGTGCGGACAAGGCGGCGCTGCTGCTCATCGCTTAAACCCCAACTGTTCCAGCGCTCGGGTTGGTTCTTCTGCACGTCAAGATAGAAGGCCATGAGTTGGCGCTTCGAGAGAGGGCGTGCTTTCGTCGGTTCCGAAGACGCGGATGCGTGGTTTTGGGTGTTTTCGTCAGCGGCGTTCGGCTTGGCGCAGTTGGCGGTGCGTTGCGCTTCAAGGATGCGCTTGTTGTGGCGGTTGATTATCTTTGTGAGTTCGCGCTCGTCAAGGCGCTCCTTTGTCTTGAGTGCGTCAAGTATGTCGAAAAGAGCTTGTTCCATGCGCCTGATTATAGGCGAAGGCGGAATCCGCTACAGCAGCGTGCGGGTGTGCCTTGGGGACAATATGCCTCCTGGTGCCCTATGCGAACATCATGAACAGGTGGGCAAGAAGGAAGCCGATAAAGCCGCAAGCGGGGAAGGTGAGTACCCACGCAAGAACCATGTTGCGGGCAATTCCCCAGTTAACGCGTTTGAACGATTTGCTGGCACCGACGCCCATGATGGCCGAGGTGTTGCAGTGGCCGGTGGAAACGGGCATGCCGGTAAGGCTGGCGAACAGTAGCGTGAAAGTGGTGGAGAAGTTGGCGGCTACGCCTTGGTACTTCTCGAGCTTGACCATGTCCATGCCGACCGATTTGATGATGCGTTTGCCGCCCACGATGGTGCCAAGCGAAATGGCGAGCGAGCAGATGATCATGAGCCACATGGGGAACCCGTTGGAATCGGGGGTCGAGTTGCCGAAGGAAAGGGCAACGCCCAGCATGGCGATGGACATGAACTTCTGGCCGTCCTGGGCGCCATGCAAAAAAGAGAGAGCCACGGCGCATACGTCTTGGATTCCGGTAAAAGCATGGTTTGCTGCTTGGCGGTTTACATGTGTGCAGACTTTTTCGATGACTTTGACGAACAGCCAGCCAAGGAAGAAGCCCGCTACCAACGAAAATACCATGCCGTAAATAACCTTGGCCCATTCTGCAGGAACCACGCCCGCAAGGCCGTTCAGAGCAATGGCACCACCCGTTACGCCGGCGATAAGGCTGTGCGATTTCGAGCAGGGAATGCCGAAGAACCAACAGAAAATACCCCATAAAATGGCGCCAATCATGGCCGCCATCAGGGCATAAAGGGCCGCATCGGTATTGCCCGAGAAGTCGACCATCCCGAACATCGTTTTAGCTACGGCGGTTGATATGTAGGTCATTCCTACAAGACCCACGAAGTTGAATACCGCAGCCAGCCCGATGGCAACGTTGGGCTTTAAGCAGCGAGTGGAAACGACGGTGGCAATAGCGTTCGGCGCATCGGTAGCGCCCGAAACGGCGGTAACGCCGATTACTAGAATCAAAATGACGAAGAGGCTGGGTTGAGCCATAGCCTGAGAGATGAAATCAACAAAAGAAAGCGCCATTACGTTCCTTATATTTCCTTGTATGATCGCAATTCAACATTGCATTTTTGTAACATTCAGGGGTCATATTTGACCAATTGTTAACAATGCTACCCTACGTGCGCCCTTCAAATGATTGCAAACTGGACGCTTTCAATAATTTCCTGCTATTTGGCTTGTTTTGCCCATCGTTTCTCTTCATATGTTGCATTTTTCAGTCGGATTAGTGCGGGATTTTGCCAGGGTGAGTTCAGTCGAACTAGCGTGCGATCTTTGCCGGGGAGGGTGAGGGCGCGAGTGCCTTGCCTGGTTGATGTCGCGGGCCCCGTGCTGCTTGGCCTGAACGGCTTCGAAGGCGCACGCGTCTTGCGCAAGATATGCTCCGTTGCGACGTGGGCGGGCATACCGGCGTTTTGCTCACTTTGTCTCGGCTTTTTTCGCTTGCCGCATCTGCGGGCGCTCTTGCCCTCATCCCATCGCAGCGCCAGCTGCACTGCGGTATCATGATAAGAACTGTTTCAAAAGAGCTTTGAAGTGCATTTTGCGTTCAAGACAAGCAGGAAAAGGCACCCAACATAATAAAGAAGGGTAGGATTCATGGTTTCTCGCATTTATGTTGAGAAAAAGCCCGGTTTCGATGTCGAGGCGGGGCAGCTCTTGCACGAGCTGCAGACGATCTTGGGCGTGAAGGCGCTTACGGGTCTGCGCCTTGTTAATCGCTACGATGTCGAGGGCATTTCCGATGAGCTGTTCAAGCAGTGCATCCCTGTGGTATTCAGCGAACCTCAGGTAGATACGTCTTGTGAAAGCTGCCCCGAGGTTGAGGCTGCCCTGAAGGGCGAAAGCCCTGCGGGCCAGACGGTTTTCGCCATCGAGTTCCTTCCCGGTCAGTTTGACCAGCGCGCCGATTCTGCGAGCGAATGCATCCAGCTCATCAGCCAGGGCGAACGCCCTGCGGTTCGCAGCGCCAAAGTATATGTGCTAGAAGGCGAACTTTCCGAGGCGGATGTTGCCGCCATCAAGCATTACGTTATCAACCCGGTTGAAGCGCGCGAAGCTGCGCTCGAGGCGCGCGAAACGCTTGAGATGCAGGTGCCCGAACCCGAGCCGGTAGAGGTTATCGAGGGCTTCACCGAGCTCGACAACGCGGGTCTTGCCCAGTTCCGTGAAGAGCGCGGCCTTGCCATGGACCAGGCGGATATCGAATTCTTCCAGGCTCACTTCAAGGAAATTGGACGCAACCCCACTATCACCGAGGTTCGCGTTGTCGATACGTACTGGTCCGATCATTGCCGCCACACCACATTCGGTACCGAACTTACCGACGTTAAGATCGACGACGAAACGGTGCAGCTTGCATTCCAGAAGTATCTTGCTATGCGCTCCGAGCTGGGTCGCGAGCATAAGCCGGTATGCCTGATGGATATGGGCACCATTGGTGCCAAGTATCTGCGCGCGCATGGCGGTCTTCAGGGGCTCGACGAGTCCGACGAGGTTAATGCCTGCACGGTAAAGTGCAAGGTCGATGTCGATGGCGAAGAGCAGGATTGGCTGTTCTTGTTCAAGAACGAAACCCACAACCATCCCACGGAAATCGAGCCCTTCGGTGGCGCGGCAACGTGCGTGGGCGGCGCCATCCGCGACCCTCTTTCGGGCCGCAGCTATGTATATCAGGCCATGCGCGTAACCGGCGCAGGCGATCCGACCGTTCCCGTTTCCGAAACGCTCGAAGGCAAGCTTCCCCAGCGCAAGCTGGTTACCACCGCTGCTGCTGGCTATTCTTCTTACGGCAATCAGATCGGCCTTGCTACTGGCCAGGTTCACGAGCTGTATCATCCGGGCTATGTTGCCAAGCGCATGGAAGTGGGCGCGGTAGTGGGCGCAACGCCTGCCAATCACGTTCGTCGCGAAGAGCCTGCTCCGGGCGACAAAATCGTTCTGCTGGGCGGTCGCACTGGCCGCGATGGCATCGGTGGTGCAACTGGTTCTTCCAAGACGCAGAACGTTGAAAGCGTGGAAAAGTCCGGTGCGGAAGTGCAGAAGGGCAACGCCCCGGTAGAGCGCAAGATCCAGCGTTTGTTCCGTCGCGGTGAGGCATGCCGTCTTATCAAGCGATGCAACGACTTCGGCGCTGGTGGCGTTTCCGTTTCCATCGGCGAGCTGTGCGATGGTCTGCTCATCGACCTGAACGCTGTTCCTAAGAAATACGAAGGCTTGGACGGCACTGAGCTTGCAATCTCCGAAAGCCAGGAGCGCATGTCGTGCGCTCTTGCCGCAGAAGATGTCGAAGAGTTCATTGGCTATGCACACGAGGAAAATCTCGAGGCAACGGTTGTCGCTACGGTAACCGAAGAAAAGCGCCTGCGCATGGAATGGAACGGCGAGGCTATCGTCGACATCAGCCGTGCTTTCCTCGACACCAATGGTGCTCCGAAGTATCAGGACGTTCACGTTCAGGCGGGCGAGTCGTATGCTCCCGCATGGGAAGGTTCCACGCTTGAAGAGCGCATGACTTCGCTGGTTACCGACCAGAACATCTGCTCGAGCAAGGGCTTGGGCGAACGCTTCGACTCCACTATCGGTGCGGCTACCGTGCTCATGCCCTTCGGCGGCAAGCGCCAGCTCACGCCTTCGCAGGCTATGGTTGCCAAGTTCCCCGTCGATGGCGAGACCACCACGGCAAGCGCTATGGCATGGGGCTTCAATCCGTATCTTTCCGAGAAGAACCAGTTCAAGGGTGCCTACCTTGCTGTTGTGGAAAGTGTAGCGCGTCTGGTTGCCACGGGCTTCACTCGCGAATCGGCTTACCTTTCCTTGCAGGAGTACTTCGAGCGCCTGCGTGACATCCCCGAGCGTTGGGGCAAGCCCACTGCTTCTGTTTTGGGCGCTTTGATGGCTCAGGTTGATTTGGGCATTGGCGCCATTGGCGGCAAAGACTCCATGTCGGGCAGCTTCGAAGAGGGCGATACCGAAATCCACGTGCCTCCTACGCTCATCAGCTTTGCGGTTTCCACCGGCTCTATCGACCGCGTGGTTTCCCCTGAGTTCAAGCGCGCTGGGTCGCGCATCGTCAGCATCGCGCCTGCGTTCTACGATATGGATTCCCTGGTTCCCGAAGCGGACGGTATGAATGCCGCATTCGGCTTGGTCGAAACGCTCATCGGCGAAGGCAAGGTCGCCGCTGCGGCAACCTTGGGTTACGGCTGCGCTGCCGAGGCCCTGTTCAAGATGAGCGTTGGCAATGGCGTAGGCGTAAAGCTTTCCGATGAAGTTGAGGCGGACGACCTGTTCAGCCTGGCTTATGGCAGCTTCATCGTCGAGCTCGCTGACGGTGTTGAAATTCCCGCCAATACCGATCTGGTAACCGTTTCCGAACTTGGCTGCACCACCGAAGCTTACGAGTTTGCGGCATGCGGCGAAGCCATTAACATGGCGAAGCTGCAGGAAGCTTGGGAAGGCGCCATCGAATCCGTATTCCCGTATCGCGGTGAAGGCGAAAAGGTCGAGCAGATTAGCTGGTCGGAAAAGCTTCCTCTGGTTTGCGGCGAATCGTTCGCGAAGCCGCGCGTAATCATCCCGGTATTCCCTGGCACCAACTGTGAATACGATACTGCCCACGCCTTCAAGCGCGCTGGCGCCGAACCTGAGATTTTGGTGATCAACAACCTTACGCCTGCAGCGGTTGCCGAAAGCACCGATGCGTTGGTGAAGGCTATCAACAACAGCCAGATCGTTATGCTTCCCGGTGGCTTCTCCGGCGGCGACGAGCCCGATGGTTCCGCGAAGTTCATCACGGCATTCTTCCGCGCGCCTGCCGTTACCGAAGCGGTACGCGAGCTGCTCCAGAAGCGCGATGGCCTGATGCTGGGTATCTGCAATGGTTTCCAGGCCCTTATCAAATTGGGCTTGGTTCCCTATGGCGATATCGTTCCTGCAACGCCCGAGGCTCCCACGCTTACGTTCAACACCATCGGTCGCCACCAGAGCGGCCTGGTTCGCACGCGCATCGCTTCGAGCCTTTCTCCTTGGCTTTCGCGCTGCAATGTGGGCGACATTCACACGGTTGCCATCAGCCACGGCGAGGGTCGTTTCGTGGCAAGCCCCGAAACAGCTGCTCAGCTTGCTGCAGCAGGTCAGATTGCAACGCAGTATGTTGATGAGGCGGGTAATCCTTCGATGGACCTTTCGGTTAATCCCAATGGCTCCATTTTGGCTATCGAGGGCATTACCAGCCCCGACGGTCGTGTTTTGGGCAAGATGGGCCATACCGAGCGCTCCGGAAACGGCCTGTACAAGAACGTTCCCGGCAATCTGTACCAGCCTCTGTTCGAGGGTGGCGTAGAGTACTTCAAGTAAGGCTAAGCGGGATAACGGAGTATTATCCATCCCCTCAAAGAAAAGGCTGGCACCCCATGGATGCCAGCCTTTTCTATTGCCGTGGTATGAGGAATCGGTTAGCCCCAAACCTCTTTGGCGATTTCCTGCACCAGAGCGATTTTTGCCCACTGTTCTTCTTCGGTAAGCTTGTTGCCAATTTCGCAGCTAGCAAATCCGCATTGAGGGGAAAGGCACAGATGATCAAGCGGGACGTACTTCGATGCTTCTGCGATGCGGGCCTTTACCGCTTCCTTGTCTTCAAGGTCTGGCTGCTTGGAGGTGACCAGTCCAAGTACCACATATTTGCCATCGGCAATGTGCGCCAAGGGCTCGAATCCACCAGCGCGCGGCGTGTCGAACTCCAGGTAGAAGGCGCGCACATCTTCATTGGCGAACAGATACGGTGCGATAGGATCGTAGCCACCTTCGAAAGCGTAGGTGGAATGATAGTTACCGCGGCATACATGGGTATTGATTACTAGATCGTCGGGCTGATCTTCGATCGCTGCATTGTTAAGGTTCACGCCAAGCTCGCTTATCTTCTGGATGTCAACGGGCTTTAGACCGGTTTTTGCCGTGAAGTTACTGTCGCAGTAGATACCCCAAGTGCAGTCGTCGAACTGGATGTTACGGCATCCTGCTTCGTATAAATCAGCGATTACTTGGCGATATGCTGCCGCTATGGCATCGGCAAGCGCTTCATCGGTGGGGTAGGCGGCGCGCAGGCTTTCGATTTGCCCATCGCACCTATCAAGCGTTACTTCCGCAAAGGTTTGGATGGGGGCGGGCATGGTCTGGCGAGCAACGTGGTTTTCATCGGAGAGGGCATTGACGAACTTGAAATGCTCAACGAAAGGATGGTTTTCTCCGGTGATAGGGCCAGTAACCACTGCTGTGTCGGCTGTGGTCTCTTCGTCGTGGAACTGGTAACCCTCGCGACTGGTGCGGCGTTCGATACCCTGGAAGCCCCACATGAAGTCGAGGTGCCAGTAGCTGCGGCGGAACTCGCCGTCGGTGATCACCTTCAGTCCAGCGGTTTTTTGCTTTGCCACCAAATCGCGGATAGCGATGTCTTCAACGGTTTTGAGTCGAGCGGCGTCGATGGCGCCTGCCTCGAAATCGGCACGTGCCTGCTTCAGCACGTCAGGGCGTAGAAAGCTGCCTACGATATCGCAGCGAAACGGTGCGTTCTCTCCAAATGTGATAGCCAATTGATTTCCTTGCTCGTTTGATTTGATGTAACGGGACAAAGTATGGCGAGGGAGTTTGCAATTGTGAAATACCAATAATGCGGCAATAACGATAGGTATTTCCTATTGCGAAATATGACGTTTTAGGGCTTCAAGATAGGCGAAACCGTAGCGGCTTCGCTGCGTTCCCTTGCGGAAAATGACGCCGATTTCCATATACTCGTCGATTTCGAGCGGCACCGATATGATGGAGGGCCCGTTTAGCTCGGCGGAAATGACGCCCGAGCAAACGGTATAGCCGTTTAGGCCTATGAGCAGGTTAAATAAGGTGGCTCGGTCACGAACACGGATGTTTTTGTTGCGGTCGAGCGTGGTGGTTAGTTCCTCTGAGTAATAAAACGAGTTGTAGCTTCCTTGCTCGTAGGAGAGGAAGGGGTAATCCGCCATATCCTCGAGCGTTACTGATGTTCGTTTTGCCAGAGGGTGGTTGGAGCAGATGAATACGTGTGGGTCCGCTTTGAACAAGGGCTCAAATGCCAGGTTGTTGGCAGTGAGCATCTTGCCGATAACATCGCGGTTTCGCGCGGAAAGATACAGAACGCCCAGTTCGCTTTTCATATGGGCAACGTCTTCGATGATTTCATGCGTCTGCTCTTCGCGAATGGTGAAGTCGTAGCTTGCCGAATCGAATTCTCGGATCACATCTACAAATGCGTTTACGGCAAAGGAATAGTGTTGACAGGAGACACTGAAATGAGGCGCTTGTTGCGATTGGCCCTTATAACGCGATTCCAATAAGTCGGCTTGTTCGAGCACTTGCCGCGCGTATCCCAGGAACGTTTCGCCTTCCTCCGACACTATGACGCCCTTGTTGGTGCGGTCGAAGATACGCACGTCCATTTCCCGCTCCAGGTCGCCGATGGCGGCGGTTATGGACGGCTGGGACACAAACAGCTTGCGGGAGGCTTCTGTGATGCTTCCGCATTCTGCCACTTTAACGGCATAGATGAGCTGCTGCAGTTTCATTGTTCTCCGTTCAGTTTCAATGGTTGGTTTTATGATACCGCGATGACTTAAAGGCAATCCTTCCGGGGCATGGCGTTTGTGCCGCATGCCTTCGTTAACGGAAAGCAAGGATAGTGCAATTACGAGCATTGCAGCTGCTTGGCCTCTAGGGGTCTTGCCTGCCGTTTCGGTGGCAAGGGGGTTTCGCCAATGACGCCCTTTGGTGAAATCAAGCGAATATAGGATAATGAAATAAGTATGCACATTGCTGGCCACCAGCATCCCTCGTGAAAGGAATCTTTGTGGCTGAATTCATTTACCAGATGTATCAAGCACGCAAAGCCCACGGCGACAAGGTCATCTTGGACGACGTGACGCTTTCGTTTTACCCTGGCGCCAAAATCGGCGTAGTGGGCCCCAATGGCATGGGCAAATCTACCTTGCTAAAGGTCATGGCTGGCCTCGAAGAGGTTTCTGCGGGCGACGCACGCCTTACCCCTGGCTACACCGTTGGTATTCTTCAGCAGGAGCCCCCGCTCGACGAAGAGGCTACGGTAATCGAGAACATCCGCATGGCGTTTGCCGACGTGCTCGCCAAGGTTGAGCGTTTCAATGCCATTGGTGCGGAAATGGCTGATCCCGATGCCGATTTCGATGCCCTGATGGAAGAAATGGGCGCGCTTCAAAACGATATCGATGCTGCAAACGGATGGGATCTTGACAGTCAACTTTCTCAGGCAATGGATGCTCTGCAGTGCCCCGACCCTGATGCTCCCGTTAAGGTGCTTTCTGGCGGCGAGCGCCGTCGCGTTGCGCTGTGCAAGCTTCTGCTTGAAGCGCCCGACCTTCTTCTTTTGGACGAGCCCACCAACCATTTGGATGCTGAATCGGTGCTGTGGTTGGAACAATTCCTCCATCGTTACCCTGGCGCAGTACTTGCGGTAACGCACGATCGCTACTTCCTCGACAACGTCGCTGAATGGATCTGCGAAGTTGATCGCGGTCATCTGTATCCCTACAAGGGCAACTACTCCACCTACCTGGAAACCAAGGCTGCCCGTCTGGAATCGCAGGGTCAGCAGCAGGCTAAGCTGGCAAAGCGTATGAAGAACGAGCTGGAATGGGTTCGTTCCAGCCCGAAGGCACGCCAGGCAAAGAACAAGGCCCGCCTTGAGCGATATGAGCAGATGGAGGCTGAGGCACGTAGCGCCAAGAGCGTCGACTTCACTGACATCACGATCCCCGTTGGTCCTCGCTTGGGCTCTAAGGTCCTTGAGGTCGAGCATTTGCATAAGCAGTTCGGCGATCGTGTTCTTATCGACGATCTTTCATTCAGCTTGCCGCGTAACGGCATCGTGGGCGTTATCGGCCCCAACGGTGTTGGTAAGTCGACCCTGTTCAAGATGATTGTGGGCAAAGAACCGGTTTCTGGCGGCACGCTTGAGCTGGGCGAAACCGTGCAGATTTCCTACGTTGATCAGAATCGTGAAGGCCTCGACCCGAAAAAGACGCTTTGGGAAGTGGTGTCCGACGGGTTGGATTACATCCGTGTAGGCGAAACCGAGATCCCCAGCCGTGCGTATGTGGCAAACTTCGGCTTCAAGGGTTCTGACCAGCAAAAGCCTGCCGGCGTTCTTTCCGGCGGCGAGCGCAATCGCTTGAACCTTGCCCTCACGCTGAAGCAGGGCGGCAACCTGCTCTTGCTCGACGAGCCTACGAACGACCTTGACGTAGAGACGCTTGAAAGCCTCGAAGAAGCGTTGTTGGCATTCCCTGGCTGTGCAGTAATCACCAGCCATGACCGCATGTTCCTCGACCGCATTGCCACGCATATTCTTGCGTGGGAGGGTACCGATGAAAACCCTGGCAATTGGCATTGGTTCGAAGGTAACTTCGATTCTTATCAGAAGAACAAGATCGAACGTCTGGGCGAAGAAGCTGCAAAGCCCCATCGCCTGCATCGCAAGCTTACGCGCGATTAGTGTTCAGCAGGTGGTTTTTCGAGCACTCAAAAAGAGAGGCAGCCTCTTTCGGGGCTGCCTCTTTTTTGTCGGTCGCTTTGCTGGGGCTGCTTTGATTTGATACTAAGCGAAAGCTAAGCCCAGCGGTGCGGTAGCGGCAATCGAAAAACTTGAAGATGCGAACAAACAAAAAGGCAACCTCGAAAGAGGTTGCCTTTTCATGCGTTAGCTTGCTGGGATTGAGGCAAGCGAAACTTACTTGGCCTTGCCTTGGTTTGCTACCGCGTTGATTTTGGCGTTGATGGTTTCTTCGTCGCCAACGTACTTCTTGTCAAGAACGTTGAAGTCCTGGTCGAAGGTGTAAACCAGTGGCACACCCGTGGGGATGTTTACGCCTACGATTTCATCGTCGGAAAGCTTATCGAACTGCTTCACCAGAGCGCGCAGAGAATTGCCATGAGCAACGATGAGCACACGCTTGCCGGCGCGCATCTGAGGTTCGATTTCCTCTTCGAAGTAAGGCCATGCGCGAGCGATGGTGTCCTTCAGGCATTCTGCCAGGGGCATTTCATCGGCGGGAGCGTTGCGGTAAGGAGCCATAAGGCGAGGATTGCGCTCGTCGGTTTCCTCCAGTGCGGGAGGACGTACGTCGAAGCTGCGGCGCCAGATTTTAACCTGGTCTTCGCCGTATTTCGCAGCGGTTTCAGCCTTGTTCAGACCCTGAAGGGCGCCATAGTGACGCTCGTTCAAGCGCCACGTCTTGTTGACGGGCAGCCATTCGCGATCCATTGCCTGAAGAATGTGGTTCAGCGTGTGGATGGCGCGCTTGAGGTACGAGGTGTAGCACACATCGAAGTCAAAGCCAGCTTCGGCAAGGGCGCGGCCGCCATCGGATGCTTCTTTGCGGCCCGTATCGGTAAGGTCGACATCCATCCAGCCGGTGAAAAGGTTCAGCTTGTTCCATTCGCTTTCGCCGTGGCGAACCAAGACGAGTTGCATGGTCGAATCAGTCATGATTCCTTCTCTTTCTCGTAGTAAGCGGGTTGCCCCGAGTTTATTCGTAATGCGCGTTATGCGCTAAGCAAAGAGAGCTGAGAGCACTGGCGCAACATATTTAGTATGACGTTTCGTCAAATGTGTGGGGCACTGGTCGGGGAGCGTTACTGTGCTTTCGTTGGACGGTGCATTTGAGCTGAATGTGCCACTTCTCTGTCCTTTGTGCTGTACACGCAGCGTGGCGATGGGTTGGTATGATGGAGCGAAAAGAATCTGCGCTTTAAGGAGCTTACGCATGAACGAAATAAAATGCCCACACTGCGGAAAGGTGTTCCAAGTTGACGAGCGCGGTTTTGCCGATATTTTACGTCAGGTGCGCACTGCTGAATTTGACAAGGAAATAGCCCAGCGCGAAGGCATGCTTCAAGAGCAGAATGCCCAGGCGGTAAAGCTTGCCGTTGCCAAGGCCCAACAGGATGCTCAGGCGGAAACCGCTCAACGCGATGCTCGTATTGCAGAGCTGGAAACGCGTCTTGCTGCCGAAAAACGCGAACGCGAACAGGCGGAAAAGTCTTCTCAGCTTGAACATGCCAATGAACTTGAGGCGGCGCTTGCGAAGAAGCAAGCCGAAATCGCTCAGCTGCAGGCGGACGTGGAAAAGCTCTCGGTCGACCACGATGCGCAAAATCGCATTGCCAAGGCAGAGCATGAACGCTTGCTTTCCGATGCAACCGCGCAGCGCGATGCGGAAATTGCGGCATTGCGCCAGCAGATTTCCTCCCAGGAAAGCGCCTTCAAGCAGCAGCTTGAGTCGCAGGTTCAGCAATACTCCCAGAAGATGGCCGCCGATAAGGCGGAAAGCGCTCGTGTTGCCGCCGAGGAATCGGCAAAGCTTCAGCAAACCATCGTTGCGCAGAAGCAGCAGCTGGAATCGCAAACTCAGCAGTTCAAAGCCGAAAAAGAGCTTGCAGTAAGCGAAGCTCGTGCCGTTGCCGAGCGTCAGCGCGACGAGTTGGCTGCCCAGGTTAAGCTCCAAGAAGCTCAGGCGGCTCAGGAACAGGCCGCCTTGCGTGAGAAGATGACTAACGAACTTGCTGCGAAAGACGAGCTCATCAAGTACAAGGACGAAGAAATTGCTCGTGTTAAGGAAATGAAGGCGCGCCTTTCCACCAAGATGGTTGGTGAATCGCTCGAACGTCATTGCGAGACCGAATTCAACAAAATCCGTGCTACGGCGTTCCCTCATGCGTATTTCGAAAAAGACAACGATGTGGTCGACGGCACCAAAGGCGATTTTGTCTTCCGCGAAACCGATCCCACAACGGGCGAAGAAGTGGTTTCCATCATGTTCGAGATGAAGAACGAAAACGACGAAACGCGCACCAAACATAAGAACGAGGATTTCTTCGCCAAACTCGATTCTGACCGCAAGAAGAAGGGCTGCGAGTATGCGGTTCTATGCACCATGCTCGAACCCGAAAACGAGCTCTATAACGAAGGCATTGTCGACGTGAGCTACCGATATGAAAAGATGTACGTCATTCGTCCGCAATTCTTCATACCCATTATTTCCATTTTGCGCAACGCTGCGCTGTCTGCCCTGCAGTATAAAACCGAGCTTGCCGAAGTGCGCAACCAGAACATCGACATCACGAACTTCGAAAACTCGATGGAAGATTTCAAAACAAAGTTTGCGCGCAATTACGACCTTGCTAGCCGCAAGTTCCAGACGGCTATAGATGAAATTGATAAGACCATCGACCATCTGCAGAAAACGAAAGAGGCACTGCTGGGTAGCGAGAGGAATCTGCGCCTGGCAAACGACAAGGCGCAAGACCTTACTATCAAAAAGCTCACGCGCAAGAACCCTACGATGAAGGCGAAGTTTGCTGCGCTGAAGGAAGGGGAAAACGCCTTACCCGAGGCTGCCGATCAAGAGGATTAGAAAACCAGCACGCGCTTCTTCCGTTTTTGTAAATCTTTCCCGAATAGCTCGAAAGGGGAAAGCGATAGGGCTTGCTTCGGCTTAGAATGGCTTCGTTTTGTTTAAGAGCGGAGTTTCAGGAGCGCTTGGTGACCCAGAAAATGACAGGTAAGCAATGGCTCGCCCTTGCAGGCATCGCTGTGGCGGCGTTTGTGTTCAATTCTTCGGAATTCATGCCAGTAGGCTTGCTTACCGATATCGGCAAGACATTCGGAACCAACGAAGCTACGACGGGCATGTTGGTTTCGGTGTATGCGTGGGCGGTAATGCTTCTTTCCGTGCCATTGATGATCATCGCAACGCGCCTGGACTTTCGCAGGCTGCTCTTGGTGGTTATCGTGGTGTTCTTGGTTGGACAGGTGCTTACGTCGCTGTCGACGAGCTACTGGATGCTCATGGCGGCACGCATGGTGGTTGCTTGCGCGCATTCGGTGTTTTGGGCCATTGCTGCGCCTATTGCGGTGCGTTTGGTGCCGAAAAACAAGCGCGCTCTTGCCCTGAGCGTTGTCGAGACGGGCACTGCTGTTGCCGCCATTGTTGGTTTGCCATTGGGCCGAGCTATTGGCTTGGCGGTAGGATGGCGCCTGACGTTTGCCATTGTTGCGGTAATCTCTGCGCTTTTGCTGGTGTACTTGCTTATCACCTTGCCTTGGGTTCCTGGTGCAGAGCCCTTCAGCATTGGACAGCTGCCGGGGCTGTTCCAGAACAAAGGCCTGGTGGCGCTGTTCATTCTTACAGCGCTGTATGCATGGGGCTACTATACGGGCTACAGCTATATCGAGCCATTCTTGCTACAGGTGGCGGGGCTGGAAAACGATGTGGTTACGTTGGTCCTTTCCGTGTTCGGTGTTGCGAGCATCATCGGCAGTGTATTGTGCTCCAAACTGTATCCCCGTTTCCGTTTCCCGTTCTTTAGGGCTATCACCATCGGCGTGCCGGCAGCCCTGCTGCTGATGCATGCGGCGGCGGGTTTGGGCCTTGTGGCGATACTTGGCGTTGTTGTTCTGTGGGGCATAAGTGCGGCTTCGGTGAGTGTTGTGTACCAGGCGGAGATCATCAATGTTTCTTCCGACGAAGAGGAAACGGTTGCCATGGCATTTTTCTCGGGCATCTTCAACTTCGGCATTGGCACCGGTGCGCTTTTGGGTGGCCAGGTGGTTAACGCACTGGGCATTGCGAGCGTATTTTATGCGGGCGGCATTATCGGCGTGGTCTCCATCCTGTTCTGCCTGGCTGTGGCGGTTGGGCGCCTCAAGCGCTATTCCGTGAAATAGCGTGAAGCGCTTTTTCACCTATCGCTTTGAGAGAGCGCGGCGGCTCCCGTGGGCGCCGCCGCGCCGTACGGTACGCGCCGCCCGTCCGGCACCACGCTGTACGGTACGCGGTACGCGCCGCCCGCCCATGGCGCCACGCTGCGCAGTATGCGGTTGTCGCCCACGGGAGCCGCCGTGAAGCCGCTCACGATGCTGCGCGGGGTTCGTTTCGACCAAATCATCATCCCGAAGCTATTCCGAGAGTCCAGAAACAAAAATCTCGACATTTTTGCAACTTTTTTGCGATTGCGGATTGTTGCGAGCTTCCCAATTGCGGATTGAGGCGCAAAAGCGCAGGTAAATCGGCTGCATCGCGGCCTGTTTTCGCTTTGTGGGGACGGAAGAGAGTCCGTAATCGCAAAAAAATTGCAAAAACGCCTCATTTTTTGTTTTCACGATGGGCGGATTGCCTCAACGGGCGGATATCGTAATGGAGGCGAACGCGTGTGTCTTCACTCATCAGGCTTTATTTCATCTCTGTTTCGAAAATATCCAGACTCTGTGACGATGCGAAATTAATCGGTGTTGAACAATTGCAACTTTTGCTGAAAGGACGAATATAGAGCCATCGAACGCAGAGGGCGTTCGGAATAAGCGCTTCGGTGCTTACGCGTTAGGACGAACTTTTGAATTACCGCAACCTGCATACAGAAATTATCAGCTCCATTATTTAGGGCTCGGGTTGCTTGAATCAGCTGCCCGAACCCTAATCGGGCGGCTGATGGTTTTGAATCCGGAGGCTGTTTAAAGAAACGGCTTCCGGATTTTTTTTTATTCCTCTATCATTTGATTTCTTCCGTGTTGCTTTCTTCAAACAGCCTTTCGATTCCAGACCTTAATTCATCGGTTCACGGATTGAAGGAAAAGAAGGAAACGGAATGTCAAGTACGGCAGCAACAGCATCGGCAATGGCGCCTGTGGGCGTCGGATCGAAGGGGAAGAACTCAACGGCTGAAATCGTGGCAGCTTCGATGGTGGGAACCGCTATCGAGTTCTACGACAACTATTGCTACAGCATCGCAGCGGCAAGCTATTTTGGATTGATCTTCTTTACCGATGTTGCGAAGTCCGATCCGGTACTGGCAACGCTGCTTTCGTTCGTGACCTTCGCCGTTTCGTTTTTGGCTCGTCCATTTGGCTCATTGATATTCGGCCATTTTGGCGACAAGCTTGGCCGCAAGAAGACGTTGGTGGTTGCCCTGATGCTCATGGGTATCGCAACGTTTGTGGTGGGTCTGCTTCCTGGGTATGAGGTTCTTGGCCCAACTTCCGTTGTCCTTCTGTGCGTGTGCCGTGCCTGCCAGGGCTTGGGTCTTGGCGGCGAATGGTCTGGTGCTGCCTTGGTGGCAACCGAAAATGCTCCGAAGGGGAAGCGAGCTCTGTATGGCGCATTCCCCAACATGGGTGCTCCGATTGGCTTCTTCTGCGCATATGGCGTAAACCTGCTGCTTGATTCTTCCTTGCCTGCCGATGCGATGGTTGCGTGGGGTTGGCGCATCCCGTTCCTGCTTTCCGCATTGTTGGTAGTAGTTGGGCTGGTTGTGCGTTTGCGCATGACGGAAACACCGGTATTCCAAAAGGCCCAGCGAGAAAACCGCACGGTCAAGATGCCGCTCGCTATGCTTCTCCGCCACAATTGGAGGCAGGTTGTGCTCGGTACCTGCGCAGTTAGCATCACCTATACGCTGTTTTATGTGTTGGGAACCTGGTCGCTTTCCTACGGGGTGTCAACCCTGGGCTTTACCCAGCAGCAGTATCTGGGAATGCAGATGGTATCGGTGTTTTTCTTTGCGGGCTTTATCGTTGTTGGCTGCTTGAGCGCCGATCGTTTTGGCAGGAAGCCCGTTGTTGCTCTTGCCACGGTGGCAACTTTGGTTTTCGCGCTTTTTGCCCCCATGTTGCTTTCGGTTCATAGCGCCTTGAATGTGATGCTGTTCCTCTGCATCGGCTTCATGTGCATGGGTGCTGTTTTCGGTCCTACTGGTTCGTATCTGCCCGAGCTGTTCCCGGCTCGTGTTCGCTATTGCGGCTCTGGACTTTCCTATAACTTGGCGGCAATTGTTGGTGGCGCCTTTGCTCCTACCATCGCTTCAGCGCTTGTTATGAATTTCGGCATCATGTCACTAGGTTGGTACTTGGGAGGCATGGCGGTTGTTTCCCTTGTTGCCCTGTTCTTCTTCCGCGAAAGCAAGGATGTTGACTACGAGGAATAGCAGAAGCCATCGGTTTGAGTAGAAGATGAGGAAGCCCCTTGATGCGGCCTTGCATCAAGGGGCTTCCTTTTGCTTGATGGGGCCAGGTTGCTTATGGGGATGCTATTATGGTGTACATAAAAGTTCCCAGTAGCGGTTCGGGTGAAAGGGTAGTCATGGCAACTACGGCTCAGAAACTCAAGCTTATGTATTTGGCAAAGCTCTTAGAGAATGAAACCGATGACGATCATGGCCTTACTGGTCCGCAGATCATTCAGCGCTTGGCTGAGTTGGGTATTGCGGTTGAGAGGAAGACGCTCTATCGCGATTTGGATTGTCTGCGCGAATTCGGCTACAACATTGTGAAGTACCAGCGCTCGCCCATTGAATATGGTCTTGCCTCGCGCGAGTTTCAGGAAAGTGAACTGTTGCTGCTGGCCGATGCGGTGCAGTCTTCCCGTTTCCTTACCGAACGTAAATCAAATGCGTTGGTGAAGGCCATCGGTAAGCTGGGTAGCAAATATTTGGCAGATGATCTAAGAAGGAACCTCCATGTTGAGGGACGTATCAGGTCGCAGAACGAATCGGTGTTCTACAACATTGACGCTATTCAGCGAGCTATTTCCGCTAAGAAAAAAGTGCGCTTCCGTTACTTCAAATATGACAATCGGAAAAAGAGAGCCTTGCAGCACGACGGGCGTTTCTATGAGGAAACGCCGTTGCACTTGGTGTATATGGACGACTGCTATTACCTGGTTACCTGGAACGATAAGCACCAGAGCACCACTAATTATCGCGTGGACCGAATGCTAAACATTGATGTATCCGAAGAGGATGCAACGAGCAATGAGCAAACAGCCGAATTTGATGCAGCGAAGTATCAGAAGAGGGTATTTGGCATGTACAGCGGCGAGGCGGTTGCAGTGACCTTGCTTGTAAAGCCAGAGGCAATCAGTACAGTAATCGACCGCTTCGGCGAAGCGGTCGATGCCGAAGCGGTCGAGGATGGTTCGATGCGTGTACGCGCCAAGGTTATGCAGGCGCCTACGCTCTACGGCTGGTTGGCGACTCTGGGAACCAACGTGATAATCGAGCAGCCGCAATTCTTGAAAGAGGAGTATCGGACGTACCTCCAAGGGATTATCGAGCAGTACTGAGCACGTGCGGTGTTTATCGCATATCCTCCCATTTCCAGGAATCAATAAACTCGTTTACACGAAGTGACATGTGGGAAGTGAGTCCCGTCATGCACCTAAGGGCATTTACATAGGCAACCTTAAGGGGAAGGTCGCGTTCGGTTCTGAAGTCTTCGGGCTCTCTGATTTCGTGTTCCAGTTCGTCGATAAGGTAGTTCAGGTCGTCCCTGATGCTGACGAGCTCGTCGAATTCTCTGTCGTCGAGCGTTTTAAGGAACTTGGTTGGTGATTCGAACATGATGCCTACCTTGGTCGAATATCGGTTACGTACATGCCAACACGAACCTGCTTCCAAGGAGCAGCTTCTTTGTCGACTTGAAGAATGCGGCATTCGAGGATGTCCCTGTGGCCAAAATGGAACAAGGTCGAGACCAGGCTGTTCTGGTCGGCGGGAACATAGCCGATCATGACGCCATTGAAGTACAAGGCAATTGATTCTGGGTCGTAGGGATTGCCCGGTTCAGGGCAAAGCTCGATGCTGTCGCCAATGCTCATCTGATTAATAACGAGGGCGCCATCGTAGTGCTGGAATCCTGCAATAAAAAATGTTGAGAGATGTCGGCTGGGTTGATACATGGCTTCCTCCTTGAAACGGCTGGGATGGCAAGAGGCGAGGGGCTGGTAAAGTGCCAGCCCTCTTTGTCGACCACAGCAAGCAAATTCGAAAGGATGAAAGAGAGCGGCATGATAAGGAGCTCGTTTTGCTTGTATGTGGCGGCCTCGGTAGGAATGGCCTCTTGATGGTTTGAATAATACGCAGATCGCAGCTTGTGTGTGGGTACCGCAGTGGACATCAAGTAAAAATTTAGGAAAAGAAAGAAAAAGGCTCGCGTTGGCGAGCCTTCGATGGTTGCAAGTGTGAATGGTTCCGCTTAGCGCATTGTGCGTGAGCTGGTGTGTTTGCGCAGATGGGAACAGGAATGCAGATCAGACGGATGGGCATTGGGGCCCACTGGCGTGCTTGTGCAGATGGGGATAGGAGTCAGCTCCACTGCTTCTATTGTCCGATCTTCGATCCGCAAGCGACGCAGAAAGCGTTTTCGGAGTCTTGCCTTGTTCCGCACTTAGGACAGTACTGAACGGACGGATCAATAACAGGTTGCTCCTTTGCTGCGGGTGCAGTGGTTTCTGGGCTCTTCTTTGGGGTTTCCTGCGGTGCCGAAGCGGCTTTGGTTGAAGCGGGGGCAGCGGCTTTGGGTTTCGGTGCTGAAGAGGCCGTAGGGGCTGCGCTGTTTGCGTTTGAGCCCGCGGCGGAAGATTGCGCTGCTTTCTGTTCCTTGTTGTGCGCAATCCCTTCGAAGATGAGGCCCAAGATAAGAGGGAAAAAGAACCCGATGGTTTCGAACAGCGCCGGTCCGCTGCTGAAGTCGATGAATTCTTGCCCTGTGACGATGGCGCAAACAATTGCGATTGCCTGGATAACGTAAAGGACGATGGCTGCTGTTTTCATGGCTGCTCCTTCTGGTTGTGTATGCGTTGTGGGAACTATTGTTTTGCCAGGTCTTTTGCGACTTCGGCACCGATAGCCAAGCCCATTGCCGCAGGAACGAAGGCGTTGCTGCCAGGAACGCTGCGTCGGTCAAGGCAAGTGCGCTCGCTATTGGGCGGGCACACGCACCCTGCGGCACAGCCGGCCCTGCCGTCTTCTTCGGGCTTTACGGTAGGTTCTGGCGAATAAGCAACCTTCAAATTATGGATGCCGCGTTTGCGTAGCTCTTTGCGGATAATGCGTGCTAGGCGGCAAATAGAAGTTTCTGAAATATCAGCGATGCGGATGGCCGTGGGATCAAGTTTGTTGCCAGCACCCATAGCGGAGATAATGGGCGTTCCTGCTGCCTTGGCTTGGGCAGCCAAATGAAGTTTTGCCGTTACCGTGTCGACGCAATCGACAATATAGTCGTATTTCGAAAGGTCGAATTCGCTGGCCGAATCGGGCAGGTAGAAGCATTTGTGCTTGGTGATTTTGCAGCTGGGGTTTATGTCGAGTAGGCGTTCTTCCATGACATCAACTTTGTCCATGCCGACGGTTTTCCAGGTTGCGATTATCTGGCGGTTTATATTCGTCAGGCAGACCTTGTCGTCGTCAACGATATCGATGGCGCCCAATCCACTGCGCACAAGAGATTCGCAAACATAGCCACCTACGCCACCGCAGCCGAACACGATAACGTGGGCCTTCTGCAACGATTCGACGCCGTTACTGCCAAGCGTCAAGCGAGTGCGTGAAAACTGATCGAGCACGGTATACCTTCTCTGAGTTCGACAAACCATTGGTAAACGTTGCCATTGTAGAACAAAAGAGCCTGCTCGAACGAGCAGGCTCTTCATGTGCGTTGTGCGGGCGATGCTTACTGTTGACGTGCTGCGGGCATTCCCCAGGCAAAGTGGTCGGAATGCAGCAGCTGCTCTGCCTTTTCGGAGTTCGGTTCGCCAAAGTATTTTTCGTAGCATTCAACGACCGAAGGATTCTCGTGGCTGAAGCGCAGCTTCGAGTTGGTGTCGATGTCGCGCAGGATGAGCTCACGTTCGGCTGCGCATTCGCAGCCTTCGTGAATGGGCTGGCCGCCGCCGCCAACGCAGCCGCCAGGGCAAGCCATAACCTCAACGAAGTCGTAATCTACCTCGCCGTTTTCGATGGCGTTGCACAGATTGTCGGCATTCTGCAGGCCGCTGACGATGGCAACGGTAAGTTCTTTGCCTGCCAGGTTGTAGGTTACCTCGCGCCAACCTTCGCAGCCGCGTACGGCGCTGAAAGCGTCGGGATCGGGGTTTTCGCCGGTGACCAGGAAGTGGGCGCTGCGAAGAGCCGCCTCCATTACGCCGCCGGTGGCGCCGAAGATGTGGCCTGCACCAGTGGCTTCGCCCAAGGGCATGTCGAATTCTTCTTCGGGCAAGTTCCTTACGTTGATGAACTGGGCCTTCAGCATGCGTCCGAGTTCGCGCGTGGTAAGCACCACATCGACATCGGGGCCGGTTCCGGTGGTGTCCATGTCTTCGTAAGCGCATTCTGCCTTCTTGGCAACGCACGGCATGATGGACACCACGGCAATCTTCGCAGGGTCGACGCCCAGGATTTCCGCGTAGTAATTCTTTGCAATGGCGCCGAAGATCTGCTGCGGCGATTTCGTGGTGGAAAGATGCTTTACCAAGCTGGGGTGCTTTGCCTTCAGGAAGCGCACCCAACCAGGGCAGCACGAGGTGAACATGGGCTGACCAGGCTCTTCTTTCAGGTGATGGAGAAGCTCGGTGCCTTCTTCCATGATGGTCATATCTGCTGCGAAGTCGGTATCGAAGACATAATCGAAGCCCAACTTGCGCACAGCTGCCACCATGCGACCCATTGTGGCTTCTTCCGTGGGAAGCTGCACGGATTCGCCCCATGCCGCCCTAATGGAGGGTGCGATCTGAACGATGGCAATGCGTTCTGGATCGGCGATAATGTCGAACACCTTCTGGGTGTCGTCGCGCTCGGAAAGAGCACCGCAGGGGCAATGCGTGATGCACTGGCCACACAGCGCGCAGGCTGCTTCGGATATGTCACGGCACCCTGCAGCACCCACATGGGCGTTCGAGCCCGTGCGGGTAAGATCCCATACGTTCAGGTTCTGGACCTTGCTGCATTCGCTTACGCAGCGCATGCAGCTGATGCACTTGGAGGCGTCGCGGACGAGCGGAAAATCGGTGGGATTCTTCTGCTGATCGTATTCGACGGGGTAGGGGATGTTGGTGATGTTCAGCGCGGCTGCGTTGCGCTGGATCATGCAGTTGCCATTGCGCGTGCATGTGGTGCATTCGCTTTTATGGCGCGAAAGAATAAGCGCCATCGTTTCGCGGCGGGAGGCAACAACACGGGGGCTCATGGTGTTTACCACCATGCCTTCGGCAACTTCGTTGTTGCACGAGGAAATGAGCTTGTCCGTGCCTTCAACCTCCACAACACAGATGCGGCAGGCGCCGATTTCGTTAATGTCTTTCAGGTAGCACAGCGTGGGGATCATGGAGCCTGCCTGATAGGCGGCATTCAAGATGGTGGTGTGCTCGGGAACGGAGACTTCCTTCCCGTCGATGGTCAACGTTACCATGCTCGGCTCCTTCCGCCCTTGAATGCACCGTAGCCGAAGTGATCGCACCCCAGGCAGCGGCCTGCTTCTTGCATCATTTCCTCTTCAGACATGCCGATTTCGCACAGCTCGAAATCGCAGCTGCGCTCTGCGCCGGGGCGCTCCTTCATGGTTACGCGACCGCAGGGAACGCGATCGGCCAGGTTGGGAGCGGGGATGTCCACGTCGCAACGGATTTCGTGGTTACCGCCCAGATAGGTGTCGATTGCGCGCGCTGCAACTTTGCCGCCCTCAATGGCACGAATGACGGTTGCCGGGCCCCAGCTGCAATCGCCGCCGGTGAAGAAGCCGGGCTTTTCAGGGATGCTGGAATCGGGTTGTGCCTGGATTTCATTCCACTTGCAGGGCAAGCCGAATTCCTCGAATGCACCAGAATCGATGTTTTGACCGATGGCGACAATGATGGTGGTAGCGGGAATGCGGACCTCGGGCTTGCTTGCCGCCTTGGGAGAGGGACGGCCACCGCGTACCGTGGAAATCATCTGGGGCTGCCCCCAAAGTGCCACGGCCTTGCCTTCGTCGTTAACTTCGACATGCGCAGGGGCAACAAGTTCCATAAGCTCGCAGCCATCCTCGATGGCTCCGTCGATTTCTTCGGCGAGTGCTGTCATGTCGGCGCGGCGACGACGGTACACGATCTTTACCGACTTGGCTCCCATGCGGCGTGCGCTGCGGGCGGCATCCATGGCAACGTTGCCGCCGCCAACCACAACAACGTCCTGGCCGGAGAGGTCGGCGATAGTGCCGTCGCCGATTTCGCGCAGCATAGCAACGGCGGGAACTACGCCAGGCGCATCTTCGCCTTCGATGCGGAGTTTCTTGTCTGAGTGAGCGCCAATGCATACGTAAACGGCATCGAAATCGCGCTCGAGGTCGGCGATTGCAACGTCCTTGCCAACGGAAACGCCCAACTTAACCTCTACACCCAAAGAAGTAATGTGCTCGATTTCGGTGTCGAGCAGGGTTTTGGGCAAGCGGTAGTTGGGGATGCCGTAGCGGAGCATGCCACCGAGCTTGGCGCGCTGCTCGTATACCGTTACGGAATGACCCATGCGGGTGAGGTAATACGCTGCGGTAAGACCGCCAGGACCGCCACCGATAACGGCAACCTTCTTGCCGGTGGGTTCTGCCACTGTGGTGGGACGGTTGGGCGTTTCGTGGTCGCAGGCATAGCGCTTCAGGCCGCGGATGTTGACAGCGGAATCAACGAAGCTGCGACGACAGGTGTTTTCGCAGGGATGCTCGCAGACATAGGCGCAGGCGCTTGGGAAGGGGTTGTCTTTGCAAATGAGCTCAATGGCATCGTCGAAGCGGCCAGCTTTTACCAGCGCGATGTAGCCAGGAATATCGACATTTGCGGGGCAGCCCTGAACGCAGGGGACAGGGTGGTCGGACGTGCACAGGCAACGGCCTTCTGCATGGAGTTCGTAGTCTTCGCGGAAAGCGCGTACTCCAGTAAGGGCCATTTCGGCAGCCTGGGTGCCGATTGCGCAATCTGCTGAAATGCGTACGTTTTCGGCGAGGGCTTCAATATGCGCAAGGTCGGCATCGGTTGCCGTTCCTTCCAGCACGTTGTCGAGCAGTGATTCGATCTGCGCCAAGCCGATGCGGCAGGGAACGCATTTGCCGCATGTTTGCGTACGGCACAGGGCGATAAGGCCGCGCGTCACATCAACGGGGCAGGTACCTTGAGGATGCGAAACAAGACGGCGGGCCATGTCTTGGCATACGCCGCGCACGGTCTTTTCCGCTTCGCTCGAGGTGCGGATTTCCAATGGGCTCATGGAATTCTCCTCGGTTTGTATGGTTGAGCTGGGTGTTCCCAGCCTTATGCATACGGCCCCGCCGAAACGGAATCGGCGCTTTGTCCTGTGAGCGCGTATGCTTATACAAAGTATAACAACGGTCAAGGGCGAGCGGGGTTGGTTTACCGACGAGCGGCAACAAAATGAAATTGCACCCATGGAAATCGGATACCCGTGGATGCAATTGTCCGCTATAAGGTTGCGGTTTTAGTGTTGGTTCTCTTCCAGGAATTGCTCCATGCCGGGAAATGCCTTGATGGAACGATCGAATACGCCCATCAAGTAGGCAAGCGTTAGCCCGTAGTTGGAAACCGGCACGCCCGCGTGTACGCATGCTTGAATGCGGGAGAGCACGGCGCGACGGTTGAAGGTACAGCCTCCGCAGTGAATTACCAGGTCGTAGCTTGAAAGATCTTCTGGAAAATCTACGCCTCGCACGTTTTCGATAGTAAGTCCTTGCCCGATGCGGGCGCGAAGCAGGCGGGGGATCTTCACCGTGCCGATATCCTCTTCGATGGGGTGATGGGTACAGGCTTCCGCGATAAGCACGCGGGAGTTTTCCGTGAGTTCACCAATGGCGAGCGTTCCTAGGGCCTGGGTGGGTAAGTCTCCCTTGAAGCGGGCAAATGCAACGGAAAAGCCGGTAAGGGGAACGTCTTCTGGCACGATTGCCGCCACCTTGTCGAACGCCTGGGAATCGGTGACCACCAAGGCGGGCGGTTCTTTCAGCGCCGCTAAAGCGCGCGGCAGTTCCTTGTCGGTAACGCAAAGCGAAAGGCAGCTGGAGTCGAGCAAATCGCGTATGGCCTGAACCTGGGGGAGGATAAGGCGCCCTTTCGGCGCTTCTTTGTCGATGGGGATAACCAAGATAACCACCGAGCCTGGATCGATGATATCTCCGATGATCTTAGGGTCGTTCACGAACTCTTCGGGTGCGTTGTCGAGCAGGGCTTGGCGTAGCTCAAGCACGCCTTCTTTTCTTGCTGCGCACATGCAAACCAGAGGTTTTTGCTGGAGGTCATGGGGAAGGGCGCTGCGGCATGCTTCGATAAGCGCTTCTTGCCGGGGATCGACGACGGTTCCTCGCGGTGTGCGGCTTTCAGCCGAGCTGGGTGAGTTGGAATTGGACCCTCGGACGCCAACGGGAAGCAGATCCGTTTTGTTGCACACGATGATGAAGGGGATGTTTCGGCTGGAAAGCTGAGCGGCGATCTCTTCTTCGTAGGGGCCCCAGATGCCTGCCTCGGTTACGATGACGCCCATATCGCAACGGTCGAATACCTTTTTAGTGCGTTGAGTGCGCAGCTCTCCTACGGTTTCCTGGTCGTCGTCGATGCCTGCAGTGTCGACGAACAGCACGGGGCCCAAAGGTAGAAGCTCCATGGGCTTGTCTACAGGGTCGGCAGTGGTGCCTGCAACGGCGGAAACGATGCTGGTTTGCTGGTTGGTAATGGCGTTCAGCACGCTTGATTTGCCTACATTGCGTCTGCCGAATAAGCCGATTGCCATACGCATGCCCTTGGGGGTACGCATGAGTGCAGGGCCGCTTTCTTTGAGAAGCGTTGAACTTGAAGACTGGAATGATGTTGCCACGGCTGCGCTCCTTTTCATGAGGCAAAGGGACTGATTTCTTCGATTATGCCGCTGTTTGGGTTTCGGGCTGAATAAAAAAGAGGATCATCCGAGCGAATGATCCTCTTGTGTAACCGAAATATCAGGGTAGAAGTTTTGTAGGACATTTCGGTGTGCACCAGGGTTGGGGGGCGTTACTTGCTGTCGGGGATCTCTCGTTCCTTGATAACCTCAAGGGAGTTGAGCCATTTGCCGTGCTTCTTCTTGGTGTAGTTGTAATCGGCAATGCCGTTGCCGAACATGGTGAAGAATTCAACGCGTGTTACGGGGTGGATTGCGGAAAGGAAGAAGTGGACGCAGAACACTAGGATCATGCAGACGCATGCAACGAAATGAAGCGTCCAGATGAACCAGGTCATGCCCGGCGACATGTCGAACTTCACTACTCCGAAAATACCCTCAGCGGTGTTGCCCCACATAAGAAAGCCGGTGATGGCAAGGGCTATGCCGCCGAGCATAAGGCAGATGCCCGCACCCTTCTGGCCAGCGTTGTACTTGTCTTGGGGAGGTACGTAGCTCTCTTCGCCATTGCGACGAATGAACGGGTCAAGGTAGCCGCCCATTGGTGCCGTAACCCAGCCAAGGTCGTCTTTGTCGTAGTGGGTTACCGTGTCGGAGAAGCGGGCGAAATAGCGGAATCTGGTGATCGCATAAATGGTGGGAGCGCCGATGAAGAGGGCGCCCATCAGGCAATGCAGGAGCGCCGCAGTGTCGCGGGGGATCTCGACTCCGGCGAAGAGGAGAATGCCGGTTACGCCGCAGGTGACGAACCCGAGTGCCACGCAGCAATGCATGATCCTTGTTGCGATGTGGTGCTTGAATACCTTAATGGTTACGCCAGGTTCCTCTTTTGCGGCTGGGTTGGTTATTTCCATTTCACTCATTGTTTGTTCCTTCCCGATTAGGAGATCTTGGCCATGATGGCCTGGGTCTCTATTTCGGCGGCGGTGATGGGCGTCTTCTTGAGCTCTTCTGCCAGTTCAAGCGCCTCTTTGCCATATTTTGTGTGAAGCAGACGATGGGAGAGCTCCGTCGTTGCGGGTTGTACTGCTCCAGGGGATAGATAGCTCTTGTACAACTCGATGATTTCGGGGTTCGTGTGCGATGTCCTAAGCGTCATGCCAGCGTCTTGACCGTAGAGGCCGTTCGTGCGGTTGCCGATGTATTTCTTGGCTTTTTCGAATGCGCCAAGGGCGATTCCTCCAACGCCACTGGAAAGGATCAGCGCGACGGCTGCAGTTACCGCGCCTTTGACAACCTGTCGGCGGGTAATCCCTTTAGGATCGCCGATAATGCGTTCTTTATGCGTCATAGCTTTTCCCCTTAAAAGGTTGCGTGGTTGATGGGCTGGCCGCCGCCATTGACACAGCCGCCTGAGCAGTTCATTACCTCGATGAAGTGGTAGGGGGAGTTGCCCTCGATGACCTTTTTGGCAACTTCATCGACGAATTTGGTTCCGTTGACGATGGCGACCTTCACCTCGAGCGTTCCACCGTCTTCAAGGGGAATGGGAATGGTTGCTTCGCGAAGGCCATCGTCGCCGCGCACTGCTTCGATATCGAGATTCTCGAGTTCGTTGCCGGACAGTACCGCGTAGGCAGTGCGGAGGGCAGCTTCCATAACGCCACCCGTTACGCCGAAGATCGCGCCAGCGCCTGAGCCGGTGCCGATGAGCTTGTCAACTTCTTCTTCGGGGAGATTTGCGAAGTCGATGCCTTCTTCTTTGATCCAAGCGGCGAGTTCGCGCGTGGTGAGCACGGCGTCGACGTCGTCGTAGCCGCTCGAGATGAATTCAGGGCGAGAGCACTCGAACTTCTTTGCGGTGCACGGCATGATGGCAACGCTGTAGATGTCGGATGCGGGCACTTCAAGCTTTTTCGCAGCGTAGGTTTTGGTGATGGCGCCTTGCATCATCATCGGCGATTTTGCTGTGGAAAGATGGGGTAGCAGCTCTGGGTAATTGAGCTCGGCATAGCGAACCCATCCAGGACAGCAGGAGGTGAACTGGGGCAGGGGGCCTGCTTCTTCGTTGCCGCTTACGCCGAGTGCTTTGCGAACACGGCCGATCAGCTCGAACCCTTCCTCCATGATGGTGAGGTCTGCTGCGAACAGCGTGTCGTATACCTCCGAGAAACCGAGCTTGCGCAACGCGGCGTACATCTTGCCCTGGACATTTGAGCCTTCGGGCATATCGAATCCTTCGCCAAGGCCAACGCGCACAGCGGGCGCCTCTTGGACGATGACGCGCTTGCCTGCAGCCATTGCTGCCTTGACCTCGCCTACCATGCTGACATCTTCGATGCGTGCGAAGGGGCATGTGATCAGGCATTGCCCGCAGTTTACGCAGAGAGAAGGGTCGATGACGTGCTTTGTTCCGAGTCCGTTGACGGTAATCGCTCCTGCAGGGCAGACCTTAACGCAGTCGTCGCAGCCTTTGCATTCGCCGCTGATGGAGATTACGCCGTCGGATAAGATTGCATCCTTGATTTCGCTCAAGGTACACCTCCGTCTTCCGGGTTCCGATTGTGCCTATTGCACCCTACGGGTCAGAAATGAACCTAAGCCCGGACGGAGAAGAGACGTTTTGCATCCGATCGGGAGCCGAACGAATCCGCTCGCGACCGATTGGTATTATTATTTGCCATATCGTAACACTTGTTCTAATTTGTGCCAAAGGATGAAATCGAAAGGCAGGCGGTACTTGCAGTGAAATTGAATGATGGATCGAATAGAGTTGCCTTGATCGGCATTATCGTTCAGAACCCTGATTCGGCTGAATTGGTGAACTCCCTTCTTCATCTGAACCGACAGTACATTGTCGGAAGAATGGGAATTCCCTATCGCGAAAAGGAGATGTCGATCATTAGCATTGCGCTCGACGCGCCCGAAGATGTGGTGAGTGCCCTTGCTGGGAAGCTCGGTATGATCTCTGGGGTTTCCAGCAAGACTGTTTATCCCAAAACGGCATAATGCCGCGTGCGAATAGTTCCGTATACTTATTTTTAGTTCAAAGATAGAGGAAGTTAACCACTGATGTACGACGTAAGCTCAAACAAGGCAGACGAGTTCATCTGCCACGAAGAGATCCTCGATTCCCTTGCCTACGCTGATGCGCATAAAGATGATATCGAGTTGTGCCGCCGCATTTTGGACAAGGCACGTGCCAACCTGCACCCTTCCGCAGATCACGGTGCGGTTATAACCCATCGCGAGGCAAGCGTTCTTCTGGCGTGTGAAGATCCGCAGATCAATAAGGAAATCAAAGAACTGGCGCGTCAGATAAAGCTGGCCTATTACGGTAATCGCATTGTTCTCTTTGCACCGCTGTATCTTTCTAACTATTGCGTGAACGGCTGCCTGTATTGCCCGTACCACGCAAAGAATCGCACCATTCCCCGCAGGAAGCTCACTCAGGAAGAGATCCGCGATGAGGTTGTTGCCCTACAGGATATGGGCCACAAGCGCTTGGCCATCGAGGCGGGCGAAGATCCAAAACACAACCCCATCGAATACATCCTGGAAAGCATGGAAACCATCTATTCCATCAGGCATCGAAATGGCGCTATCAGGCGCGTTAACGTGAATATTGCCGCAACTACGGTCGAAGAGTACCGCATGCTTAAAGAAGCGGAAATCGGCACGTACATCCTGTTCCAGGAAACATACAACAAGAAGGGTTACCAGGAGCTGCATCCTACGGGCCCTAAAAGCAATTACGACTGGCATACCGAAGCGATGGATCGCGCCATGGAAGGCGGCATCGACGACGTGGGTCTGGGCGTTTTGTTCGGGTTGCAGGGGTATCGCTACGAGTTTGCCGGCTTGATCATGCATGCTGAGCACTTGGAAGCAGTGCATGGCGTGGGCCCTCACACCATTAGTGTCCCGCGCGTTAAGCCTGCGATGGATATCGACCCTGAGGTGTTCGACAACGGCATTCCCGACGAGATGTTCGAGAAGATCATTGCCCTTATTCGCATCACCGTACCCTATACCGGCATGATTATCTCTACTCGCGAAGGTCAGCAGGTGCGTGAGCACGCGTTACAGTATGGCGTAAGCCAGATTTCCGGTGGGTCCCGCACCAGTGTTGGCGGCTACAACGAGCCGGAGCGCCCGCATGATACCGAGCAGTTTGACGTATCGGATCAGCGCACGCTCGATGAGGTTATCGGCTGGTTGATGGACAATAACCACATACCTAGCTTCTGCACGGCTTGCTATCGTGCAGGGCGCACGGGCGATAGGTTTATGAGCTTCTGCAAGAACGGTGAGATCCTTAACTACTGCCATCCGAATGCCCTGATGACGCTTACGGAGTACTTGGCCGATTACGCCACTCCCGAAACCAAGGAAAAGGGCCTTGCCATGGTTAAGCGTGAACTGTTGAACATTCCCAACGAAAAGACGCGTCTCGTTGCCGAGCGGCATGTTGGCGAAATTCTTGCAGGAACGGGAAACGATTTCAGATTCTAAAGAGCGATAAGATTAGTTGCGGGCCGGCACTTGCCAGCCCGCATTTTCATTTCATAAGGAAGAGGTGCCCCATGCAGGTAGCCGAGGAAGATATTGAGGCATTTGTTGCGGAGCAGTGGCCGGCATTTTTAGCCGATGCTGAACGATTGATTTCCATTGACAGCTCGCTTGATGCTGAACATGCAGCACCTGGTGCTCCTTTCGGTCCGGGGCCCCGTGCGGCGCTTGACGAAGCACTTGCCATTGCGCAGCGTATGGGGCTGGAGCCCCATGACGGAGATGGGTATGCCGGTTTTGCCGATTTGCCAGGCGAAAGCGGGCAGCAGATTGGCGTTATCGGCCATGTTGATGTGGTTCCTGCTGGGGAGGGTTGGGATTTCGATCCGTTCAGCCTCACATGCAAGGAAGGCGTGCTTGTGGGGCGCGGAACTTCCGACGATAAGGCACCCCTGCTCACGGCGTTGTATGGCTTGAAATTCTGGCTTGATCGCGGTGCGAACCTGCGCCATGCGGTGCGTTTCATTTTCGGCTGCAATGAGGAGTCGGGGATGGGCGATGCCCCTTACTACTTGGAGCAGAATGATGCCCCCGATTTCCTGTTCACCCCCGATGCCGAATTCCCCTTGTGCTATGGCGAGAAAGGGCAGTTCGGGGCAACGTTCACCTCTGGAATCATTGAGGGCACCATTGTATCTTTCACGGCAGGCACGGCTCCCAATGCTGTGCCCGGTATAGCGCGTGCCGTGGTGCGGGTTGACGCAGGAAGCTTGCCGAAGGCAGACTGCATAGAAGTTGCCTCTTGCGAAGAGGGGGCTCTTGTTACCGCAACGGGTATTGCGGGGCATGCGTCGCTTCCTGAAGGTACGGTGAATGCCATTGGCATTCTGTGCCGCTATCTTCTTTCTGCCAATGCGTGTTCGGATGAGGAAAATGCTTGGCTGCGTTTTGCGGCAAGCATGGCCGAATGTACTGATGGGGCAATTGCCAATGTTGCCTGTTCGGATGCTGATTTTGGCAGCTTAACCAGCGTTGTTGGCATGATGAACAAGGTCGATGGGACTTTTGTCGTGACAGAGGACATTCGTTTCCCTGCCGCAATTACCGGCAGCGAGCTTGGTGCTGCATTCGAGGCGTTGTCCCATGCTCAAGGCGCTTCGCTTGTCGTTACTGCTTGCAAGGATCCTTTCGTGGTGAATCCCGATACTGCTCCTGTTCGTGCGCTTATGGATGCGTATTGCTCGACTACGGGTAAGCAGGTGCGTCCTTTCACTATGGGAGGTGGCACCTATGCCCGCGAGTTCCCCAATGCCGTAAGCTTTGGTCCGGCAGAAGAGGGGGCGTATCCCGTGCCGAGTTGGGTAGGGGGTATGCATGCCGCTAACGAGGGCATTGCCGAAGAAGAGCTGAAGCGTGCTTTGCGCATTTATATCAGGGCCTTCGGCAATCTTGCGGAAGTGGAGGATCTGCACAAATAAGCCTGTTTTCTGTGGCGGAAAACGCCTGGTTGCAGGATAGGCAGTTACCCAAAGCGCTACTACCGGGCAATTCGTGATGCTCTCGAAAGCGCATGCCATTTGGGAAAACCAAAAGAAGCGGTATCCGTTTGTGGCGGATACCTCTTCTTTGCTTACTGGTGGCGCACTATATGCTTTCGATGCTTATGCTGCGCCAATCTCCCTGGGCGGTTGGCGCGTCGATGGAGGTATACCCTATGCGGCGGGCGTAGCGGTAGGCTTCAGTGATGCTGTCGCCGATGCGGCTTGCGTGGTGGGCATCTGAGCCTACGGTTAACGGCACGTCTGCCTGGAAAAAACGTTCCAGCAAGGATTCTTGCGGGTAAAAGTCGGCGAAATCCTTGGTCAAGCCTGCAGTGTTGATCTCAACGTGCACCTTGCCTTCGCGTGCTGCTCGCGCCATGGAATCGAACAGTGGAGCGAGGTCGATCGAAGGCTTGTAGCCAGAAAGGCTGAACAGGCGTGGCAGGTCGGGATGCGCCATGGAGTCGAACAGGCCGCTTGTTGCCGCCTTGCACCATTCTTCAGTGTAGAGCAGCCAGAGCTCGTTTGCCCCCAGCTCTTCCCAGATGCGCATGTCCTCGTTCCAGTCGAGTGCCTTTTCCTGAAGATAGTGGATGGATCCAAGAAGGAACGTTGCGTTGCCGCGTGTTTCCGCCAGATCGGCGCTGCAGCCTGGGTACCAGTCCGCTTCCAGACCATGCACAATTTCGAGTTCGGGAAATTCGCCGCGTACGCTTTCAATTGCGGAAGCGTACTGCTCGAGCTTGCCTTCTTCGATGGAGCAATCGATGAAGTCGGGCCTGCCCCAATGGTCAGTACAGGCTATAGTGGTTATTCCCTTCGCTGTGGCTGCATGCATGTTTTCCTGAAAAGTGCTTTTTCCGTCGGAGAACACGGTGTGGGTATGGCAATCAACCAGTTCGATGGGCATAACGTTCCTTTCGGGGCAGGTTATTTCGACTTAATGCCGCTTGTTGCTATGCGGATGGCTTCTTCATGGCTGTCGGTAACGGTGAACAAGTCGATGTCGGATTCGCTGATCATGTTCTGCTTAAGCAAGGGGCCCTTGATCCAGCTGACTAGATCTTGCCAGTATTCGGTGCCGAACAGCACGATGGGCATGTTCCCGATCTTATGCGTTTGTGCCAGCACCAGCACCTCGAACATCTCGTCAAGCGTGCCAAAGCCGCCAGGGAAGAAGATAGCACCCGAAGAGTACTTTACGAACATGGTTTTGCGGACGAAGAAGTAGCGGAACTCGATTCCGAGATTAACCCAATCGTTGGTGGTTTCTTCAAAGGGAAGCTCGATGGAAAGACCTACCGAAGTGCCACCCGCAAGTGCTGCTCCACGGTTTGCCGCTTCCATAATGCCGGGGCCACCGCCGGTGATAACGGCAATGTCCCTATTGGCAAGCTTGCCTGCGATTTGCATGGCGTGTTCATAATAAGGGTCGGTTGGTTCGGTTCGGGCTGATCCGAATATGGATACTGCCGGCCCTAATTTGGCAAGAGCGTCAAAGCCGTCCACGAACTCGGACTGGATGCGCAGTGTGCGCCAAGGGTCGGCATCGCGCCAATCGGTGCCCGGCTCTTCGCTGATCAGCTTTCCTGTGGTGCTGTAGCGAGGGACCATCTTTCCGCGTAGGGTTACCGAGCCACGGCGGTAGGGCGTTCCGAGGGGCGAAGTGTCGCCGCCCTGTTTTTCTTCGTCGGCGCTAAGCGTTGTTGAAAGGTATTTTTCCAAGGCATTTTCGACGGCTGCCTCGGTTGCCTTCCTTGCCTGTTTTTTCGTGATCTTCTTTGCCATTGCGGCCCCTTCCCCTCGCGTCGATGCGCTCTTTCAGCATACCCGATGAAGCGCTTTAAATGCACCGAGTGGCACCGTACTGCTACACTGGCATGAAAGCCGTCGTTTCATCGGAGGGAAGGTTTGGAGCGGCGGATCGAGGGGGAAGAAGATTACCATGGGAAGCATCGCAGCAGGGGAAGGCAAGGCCGCCACAACCCGCTCTATGCCTTTGCGCATAGCCATATATCTTGGTGGCATTTTGATTTTGGGCGTAGGCGTTGTCTTGAGCGCGCGAAGTGATTTCGGCGCGCCGGCATTCCAATCGGTACCGTTGGTGTTCAGTGAAGGCACCCACCTGCTTACCTTGGGGCAATCGTGCATATGCCTATACTGCATCGATATTCTTATTCAAGTTCTGGTATTTCGAACGCTCAATGTCAAAATCGCTCTTCAGATTCCTTTTGCCTTTGCATTCGGTTGCCTTATCGACCTGTTTGACTTTGTGTTGGGGCTTGATTTCTTCTGGTTTTGCCATGATCCAAACCTGCTTACCAGCTGCATTATGTTCACGATCGGCATCACGCTTATCGGTATAGGGGTAAGCGCCATGGTGGCTATGGATTTCGTTTTGAACCCCGCCGATGGCTGCACGCAGGCCTTTATGAAAATCACCCATCTTCCCTTCGGCAAGGCGAAGATCATCAACGATGTGCTGCGCTTTTCCATCGCATGTGTAATGGCGCTTGCGATGACCGGCCATTTATTCGGCGTGGGCGTTGGCACGGTTATTTCGATGGTTGCCATTGGCGCTATATGCCAGGTGGTATCCGATGGCGCTCGCGGATTTTACCGTCGCGCCTATGTGCCTGCGAGCCTGGCATGATACTTTGAACCACTTATTTCATGCGTGTTAACTCTTGAAATCTGCTTTGTTACGTATCGAAACGAAGCCAAAAGCTGCCTGCCTAAGGCGGTACCTTGTTTGCTAGCGAATTATCCCCACCTTTCTTAAAACGAGAAAGGCAAACGGTTCGCGAAAGTCGTTGAGCGGAGAGGACAAGCACCCAACGGCTTTTCGATTGTGAGAGTGAGAGGTTCAGAATGCAAACACGGAACGTGCCTGCGCAAAGCGGGCTGTATCGTCCTGAGTTCGAGCATGATGCGTGCGGTATTGGCGCGCTGGCACATCTGAAAGGTGTGCGCTCGCATCAGATGATCGACGATGCCCTTTCGGTCCTTGTCAATCTGGAGCATCGCGGTGGTAAGGGTTTGGAGCACAATACGGGCGATGGCGCCGGTATCTTGTTCCAAGTTCCGCACCACTTCTTCCGCAAGGAAGCGCAGAAGTACGGTCACCTTCTTCCCGATGAAGGCGACTATGGCGTGGCTATGCTCTTTTTCCCCCAAGCCGAGCGTGGCGTAGAGGTTTCCAAGCGCATTTTCGAAGAAGGTTGTGCGAAGGCTGGTTTGCCCCTGCTGTTTTGGCGCGAGGTTCCCATCGATCCCCACGATTTGGGTTCCACCGCACGCGCCTGCATGCCTACCATCCTGCAGGCATTCGTAGGTCGCCCCGAAGACGTTGAGCGTGGCGAAGCGTTCGAGCGCCGTCTGTATGTATGCCGCCGTATGGTGGAAAAGGCTGCCGATGCCGAACATGCGCTGAAGGGCCATATCTTCTACGTATGCTCTTTCAGTGCGCGTACCATTGTGTACAAGGGCATGCTTGTTGCTACCCAGATGCGCCGTTTCTACCTGGACCTTTCCGATGCAGCGGTGAAGACTGCAATCGCGTTGGTTCATTCGCGCTACTCCACGAACACCACCCCCTCGTGGGAGCGCGCTCATCCGAATCGTTACATCATCCATAACGGCGAAATCAACACGCTGAAGGGCAACGTGAACTGGATTCGTGCCCGCGAACCAAACCTGTACTCGCCGGTTTTGGGCAAGGATTTGGAATCTGTTCTGCCTATCATCAACAAAGAGGGCTCCGACTCTGCCATCCTCGATAATGTGCTCGAGTTCTTGGTGATGAATGGTCGCGATATGACCCGTGCCGTTTCCATGTTGCTGCCCGAGCCGTGGGACCACAACGAAACGCTCCCCGCTCGTCGTCGTGCCTATGACGAATACCAGTCCATGCTCATGGAGCCGTGGGATGGTCCGGCCGCTATCGCCTACACCGATGGCTCCACGTTCGGTGCTGCGCTCGATCGCAACGGCCTGCGTCCTGCTCGTTACTACGTCACGCGTGATGATCGCTTCCTGCTTTCCTCCGAGGTTGGAACCATCGAAATCGAGCCCTCCAACATCCTTACCGCAGGCTGCCTTGGTCCTGGTGAAATGGTGGAAATCGATACTACGGCCGATCGCGTTATCTGGAATGACGAGCTGCGTGCCCGTTATGCAAAGGAAAAGCCCTATAGCGATTGGGTAAAGGAAGAGAAGATCGAAGTTTCCGATCTTGATGCCCCCGCCCAGACCGATGCTGCGCGCGATGCCGAGGTCCCCATGACCGTACGCATGGCTAAGCTGGGCTACCACTGGGATGACGTGGATGAAGTGGTTCGCGCCATGGCTGAAAAGGGCGGTGTGCCCCTGGCTTCCATGGGCATCGATGCTTCCCTCGCGTGCCTCTCGAAGAAGAACCGTTCCTTCTTCGATTACTTCTACCAGCTGTTCGCCCAGGTAACCAATCCGCCTATCGACGCTTTGCGTGAGAGCCTGGTTACTTCGAGCGTGCTCTACATTGGCAACCACGGCAATCTTCTGGAAGATTCCCGCACGGCTTGCCAGCTGATTCGACTCGATGGCCCCATGCTGACGAAGGACCAGTTCGATCGCATCTGTGCGGTAGACCGCGTTGGTTTCAAGGCCCAGCGTTTCAGCGCTACGTATCGTCGCGAAGACGGCGAGAACGCACTGGAAGAGGCGCTGGAAAACTTGGCATGCAGTGTTGAAAAGGCTGTGCGCAACGGGGTAAGCATCATCGTGCTTTCCGACCGTGCTGCAGAAGGCGAGGTTCCCATTCCTTCGCTCCTGGCAGTTTCTTCTGTTCACAACCACCTTATCCGTGTGGGTGTTCGCACTTTCGCCGACTTCGTGGTTGAGACGGGCGATGCCATTTCCGCACACGACTTTGCTGCTTTGGTTGGTTATTCCGCTTCGGGCATTTACCCCTATATGGCCCATGAGTGCATCGCTGATTTGGCGGCAAAGGGCGCTTTGTCCGTATCTGCCGAAGAGGGCATTGCGAACTACAACAAGGCGGTAACCGCGGGAATCACCTCCATCATGTCGAAGATGGGTATTTCCACGGTTCAGAGCTACCATTCCGCTCAGATCTTTGAGGCTGTTGGCTTCAAGCAGGAATTCGTCGATCGGTATTTTGCTGGCACCGTTTCCCGTGTGGGCGGCTTGGGCGTTGCCGATGTTCAGCGCGAAGAGAATCAGCGCTACGACGATGCCGTGGCTATCCTCAGCACGCCGGCACCCGAGCAGCTGCCTTCCTTGGGCCTTACCAAGTGGCGTCCGCAGGGCGGTGAAGAGCATCTTATCGATCCGCAGACCATCTACCTGCTGCAACATGCTTGCCGTGAGGGTAACTATGAGATGTTCAAGGAATACAGCGATCATCTGCATCAGGAAGGGCGTGCGATTCGCTTGCGCGATCTGCTTGACTTCGTAACTGATCGCACCCCTGTTCCGCTGGAAGAAGTTGAGCCTGCCGAGAACATTGCCAAGCGTTTCAACACGGGCGCTATGAGCTACGGCTCCATTTCCGAGGAAGCCCACAAGTGCATGGCTATTGCCATGAACCGTCTGGGCGGCCGTTCGAACTCCGGTGAAGGCGGTGAAGACCCGAAGCGCGAGACCCCGTTGCCCAACGGCGATTCCATGAACTCCGCTATCAAGCAGATTGCCTCCGGTCGCTTCGGTGTCACGAGCCGTTATCTTTCTTCGGCTATCGAGATCCAGATCAAGATGGCCCAGGGCGCAAAGCCTGGCGAAGGCGGTCACCTGCCTGGTAAGAAGGTATATCCCTGGATCGCCGAAGTTCGTCAGTCTACGCCGGGCATTGGCTTGATTTCGCCTCCGCCGCATCATGACATCTACTCCATCGAAGACTTGGCCGAGCTGATCTTCGACTTGAAGAACGCAAACCCCAATGCGCGCGTTTCCGTGAAGCTCGTTTCCGAGGCTGGCGTTGGCACCATTGCAACCGGCGTTGCCAAGGGCGCTGCTGATAAGATCCTGATTTCTGGCCACAATGGCGGTTCGGGTGCTGCTCCGCGCGATTCCATCTGGCATGCAGGCTTGCCTCTCGAGCTTGGCATTGCCGAGGCTCAGCAGACGCTGCTGCAGAACGGTCTGCGTTCCCGCGTTGTTCTTGAGGCTGACGGCAAGCTGATGGACGGCAAGGATGTTGCCGTTGCCTGCCTGCTCGGCGCTGAAGAGTTCGGCTTTGCGACGATGCCGCTCATTGCTATGGGCTGTCTGATGCAGCGCGACTGCCAGCAGGATACGTGCCCCGCTGGTATCGCCACGCAGAACTGCCGCTTGCGCAAGTGCTTCCGCGGCAAGCCCGAGCACGTGGTGAACTTCATGCTCTTCGTTGCCGAACAACTGCGTGAGGTTATGGCTTCGCTCGGCTTCCGTACGGTAGATGAAATGGTTGGCCATCCCGAGTGCTTGCGCCAGGTTGAGGTGCCGGGCAACTGGAAGGCGAACCTGCTGGATCTTTCCTCGGTTCTTGCCAATGGCGAATGTGAGTTTGGTGCCCATATTCCCGGTGCGGCTGGTCGTCACTTCTTGCCTCAGATGAAGTACGACGTGGAGCTGGAGAAGTCGCTTGACTCAACGCTGTTCCTGCCCATGACTGAGCAGGCTCGCAAACATATGAAGCCGGTTCGCTTCCGTGCCGATATCGCCAACGTAAATCGTTGCGTGGGTACCATCTTGGGCGCTGCGGTAACCAAGGCGCACCCTGAAGGCCTGCCCGATGGTTCGGTGACGGTCGACTGCGAAGGCTCTGCCGGTCAGAGCTTCGGCGCCTTCATCCCGAAGGGCGTTACGCTCAACGTTACGGGCGATGCGAACGACTACTTCGGCAAGGGTCTTTCCGGCGGTATCCTTTCGGTTCATCCTTCCGAAGATGCCACGTACAAGTTCGACGAGAACACCATTGTGGGCAACGTTGCCTTCTTCGGTGCAACGTCGGGCCGCGGTTTTGTAAACGGTCTTGCCGGTCAGCGCTTTGGCGTGCGCAACTCCGGCGCTACCATCGTGGTTGAAGGTGTTGGCAACCATGGCTGCGAATACATGACCGGCGGCACTGCCCTTATCTTGGGCGAGGTTGGCTTGAACTTCGCAGCAGGCATGACCGGTGGCGTAGCCTACGTGTACGACGAGTACGGCACGTTGGAAAGCCGTTGCAACATGGGTTCGGTAAAGCTTGAGACCCCCACCGATGCCGAGATCGAGCTTATCCACAGCCTTATCGAAGAGCATGTTGGCTATACGCAGAGCCCGCGTGGCATCAAGATGCTGTACCGCTTCGAAGCCATGAAGCAGCACTTCGTAAAGGTTATTCCGGTTGAATACGAGCGTGTTTTGGAGATTGTTGCTGCAGCAGAGGCTGAGGGCAAGAGCCACGAAGAAGCGCTTGAAGAGGCATACGAGATCGTAGGAAAGGGGCGCCAGTAATGGGCAAAGCAGGAGCATATCTCGAGCACGATCGCGTTGCTCATAGTGAACGCGAGGCGTTGGAGGCCATCGAAGACTTCAAGGAATTCGCCCTGCCTCTTTCTGAAGAGGAGCAGCAGGTTCAGGCAAGCCGTTGCATGATGTGCGGTGTGGCATTTTGCCAGGCTGGCTACAGCTTCGGTAAGGCTCGTCCTTCAGGCTGCCCGCTGCACAACCTTATTCCCGAATGGAATGATTTGGTGTATCGCGGTTTGTGGGACGACGCGGCCGAACGACTGTCGCTCACCAATCCGTTCCCTGAGTTCACGGGTCGTGTGTGCCCGGCACTGTGCGAGGCTGCTTGCAACCTTGCCTCCATCGAGGGTCCTACCACCATCCGCGACAACGAGCGTGCCATTTCCGATCATCAGTGGGCAACGGGCGGTCCTAAGCCCTTGCCGAAACCTGCCGCCGATGCGCCGAAGGTTGCGGTGGTCGGCTCTGGTCCCTGCGGTTTGGGCGCTGCTTGGCAGCTGGCTGAAGCGGGCATCCGCGTAACCGTATTCGAGCGTCACGACCGTGCTGGTGGTTTGCTGATGTACGGCATCCCGAATATGAAGCTGCCGAAAGAAATCGTTGATCGTCGCATCAAGTTCCTCGAGGAAGGCGGTATTTCCTTCGAGCTGAATACCGATGCATCTGAAGAAGCGGTGGCAGCGCGTCTGAAGTCCGACTTCGATGCGGTTGTTGTTGCCGTTGGTGCAGCGGCTCCGCGTGGCCTTGCTGCTCCTGGCGCCGACCAGAAAGGCGTGGTGTTTGCGGTTGATTACCTCACTTCTTCCACGAAATCGGTAATCAACGGCACTGAACCGGCAATTTCTGCCAAGGATCTGGACGTTGTTGTTATCGGCGGCGGCGACACGGGCACCGACTGTATCGCAACGGCTCTTCGCCAGGGCGCAAAGAGCGTGCACCAGCTGGAGTACAACGCTGCGCCTCCCGAGGTGCGTGCTGCTTCCAACCAGTGGCCCGAATGGCCTTTCGTGAAAAAGACCGACTATGGTCAACGTGAGGCAATCGAGCATTTCAAAGAAGATCCGCGCTCGTTCGCTGCTGATACGGTAGAGGTTCTGGGCGAAGAAGGTCACGTAACTGGCTTGCGCGTGGTTACGCTTGATTGGAGCCAGGGCGCTCCCCAGCGTCAGATGGATACTGAGCGCGTTATGCCTGCTCAGCTAGTTCTTATTGCATGCGGTTTTACCGGACCCGAACGCGGCATCTATGATGCCCTGGGTGCTGAGGTTGTCGATGGACGCGGAGTTCGCCCCGTTATGGTTGAAGGCACGCATCGCGTTAAGCACGAGGGCGATACGCCCATCTACGCTGCAGGTGACGCGAAACATGGTTCCACCTTGGTGGTCAATTCGCTTGCCGACGGCTTGGCTTGCGCAAAAGAAGTAGCTGCTGATCTGCTGAAATAGTATTTGGTGAAGCAAATGGGGCTCCCTGACGGAGCCCCATTTTTTATGCGCCGGTATCGGGTTTTGTGTTAAGCATCGCTTCCGAAAACATTTCGGATGCTCTGCACCGTGGTGTCGCGGTTCATCTGGGCGATAGAAGTGGTGAGGGGAATGTCTTTGGGGCATACTCGAACGCAATTCTGGGCATTGCCGCAGCTGGTTATGCCATCGGCTCCCATGATCGAGCGCAGACGCTCTTGCTTGTTCAGCTTGCCGGTGGGGTGGGCATTGAACAGACGGACCTGGGAAATGGCAGCAGGTCCAACGAACTTATTTGCATGCCCGGTATTGGGGCAGGCTTCGAAACAACAGCCACAGGTCATGCAACGAGACAGCTCATAGGCCCAGCTTTGAGTGTGTGCAGACATGCGGGGCCCTGGTCCTAAATCGAAAGGGCCATCTATGTCGATCCAAGCATGGGTCTTTTTGAGCGCATCAAACAAAAGGGTTCTGTCCACTTTCAGGTCGCGCACCAAGGGAAATTTGGTTAGTGGTTCCAGTCGAATGGGCTGCTTTAGATCGTCGATAAGAGCCGAACAAGCTTGGCGTGGCGTGCCGTTGATGATCATGGTGCAGGCCCCGCAAACTTCTTCAAGGCATACACTTTCCCAAACCACGGGGGTGGTTGGTTTGCCTTGAGCGTTTACGGGGTTCTTCCTGATTTCCATCAGGGCCGATACCACGTTCATATGCGGTTGATAGGCAACGCTGAATTCTTCCCAGCGCGGTTTTGCGTCGGGGCCCTCTTGTCGCTTGATGATGAGGCGAATAGGATCATGAACTGCGGTTTCTGTATCCATAGCGAGCCTCCTCCTAATGAGCTTTCGTGTAATCGCGTTTACGAGGCGTAATGAGCGAGGTGTCTACCTCTTCATAGCTGAGTACCGGGCTGTGGGAAGCAGCGTCGTAACGCGCGATAGTGGTTTTCAGCCATTCTTCATCGTTGCGATCGGGGAATTCCGGTTTAAAGTGGCTTCCCCTGCTTTCGTTTCGCTCCAGCGCGCCCTTTGTTATGACCTTGGCAAGATCTACCATGCCATGAAGCTGGCGAACGAACGGCACATTTGCATTGCTCCAGGTTGCTTTGTCTTGAACGCCGATACGGGACAGTCGCTCATCGATCTCTTCGAGCTTAACCAGCGTTTCAGCCAAATCCGCGTTGTTGCGAACTACGGTGACATTCTTCGTCATGAGTTCGCCCATTTCCTGATGTAGGCGGTAGGCATTTTCGGTGCCATCAAGTTGCAAAATACCCTGGTAATCAGATTCGTCCTTTGCGGCGGCCTTTTCGTAGACGCTTTGGGGGATGTTCTGGCCTTCTGGGAGCCCCTTGGCGTAGGCGGCGGCATTGGGCCCGGCGGTCATGCCGGCGAATACGGCAGAGAGAAGGGAATTTGCCCCAAGGCGGTTGGCTCCATGTTGGGTATAGTCGCATTCACCTGCGGCAAACAGACCTGGAATGCTTGTTTGCTGATCAAGGCCTACCCAAAGCCCGCCCATTGAGTAATGGACGCTGGGTGCCACGCGCATGGGAACCTTGCGTGGGTCGTCGCCTACGAACTTTTGGTAGATATCCAATATGCCTTCCAGCTTCGCGTTCAGAACAGATGCGGGGATATGGGAAACGTCCAGATACACCACGTTTTCGCCGTTGATACCCAGGTGCTGGTTCACGCATACGTCGAAGATCTCACGCGTGGCAATATCGCGCGGCACCAGATTGCCGTACGCGGGATACCTTTCTTCCAGGAAATACCACGGCTTTCCATCCTTATAGGTCCAGACCCTGCCGCCTTCGCCGCGCGCCGATTCGCTCATCAGGCGATTTTTGTCAAAGCCAGGAATTGCAGTGGGGTGGATCTGGATGAACTCGCCGTTAGCATAGAGCGCTCCTTGTTGGTAGCAACGAGCTGCAGCGTAGCCGGTGTTAATGGTGGAGTTGGTTGATTTGCCGAATACGGCACCGCAGCCTCCGGTTGCGACAATAACCGCATCGGCGGGGAAGGCGCGTATCTCCATGGATGAAAGATCCTGTGCGGTGATTCCACAGCATACGCCGTTATGAATTATGGTGGAAACGAATTCCCAACCAACATAGGTGCGGACCTTGCCTTCAACCTCAAGGGCGCGCGCTTGTTCGTCGAGCGCATAGAGGAGCTGCTGACCGGTTGTAGCGCCGGCAAAGGCGGTGCGTCGTTTTTGCGTGCCGCCGAATCTGCGCAGGTCGAGCAAGCCTTCAGGGGTTCTGTTGAACATTACGCCCATGCGGTCGAACATGTTGACGATTTTTGGTGCGGCTTCGCACATGGCGCGTACCTGCGGTTGGTTCGCCAAAAAGTCGCCGCCGTAAATGGTGTCGTCGAAGTGCTCTTCCACCGAATCGCCTTCGCCTTTGGTGTTCAGCGCGGCGTTTATGCCTCCTTGCGCACAGGCGGAATGCGAGCGCTTGAAGGGAACGAGCGAAAACAAGTCAACGCTCAAGCCTGCTTCTACGATTTTCAAAGTTGCCATCAGCCCCGCAAGGCCTCCGCCAACAACTGCGATTGATCCTTTGCCCATAACAGCCTCTTTCTTGTAGCGCGCGGGTTTAGCCGACAAAGGCGAACAGTGCCTTTAGGCCAAACGCAGCGAATGCGATAAACAGGGCGAATAGTACGTAGCCTGATATTTTCTGAGAGCGAGGTGAAACGGTGATTCCCCAGGTGATAAGGAACGTCCAAAGGCCATTACAAAAGTGATAGATGCTGCAAAAAAGGCCTATGGCGAACAGTGCAAGCCCGATTGGCGTGGCAACGATTCCCGCCACCATGGCATAGCTCGGATCGACACCGGTAAGCTCAACTTGCAGCTTTGTGCCATAGATATGCCATACCACAAAGAGCAGTGTGACGATGCCCGCTATACGCTGCAGTACGTAGCACCAGTTGCGGAAGTAGCGGTAGCGTTGCACGGTAACGCTCGAGGTGAGGGAGATGTAGACGCCGTAGAGGGCATGGAATAAAAGGGGTAGGAAAATCACGAATGTTTCCAGCACAACCTTGTAGGGCATATGGGCCATAAACGAGCCCATGGTGTCGTATGGGGCGGTACCCCAGTTTGCGGAGTAGTTTACGCACATATGGAAGCAGAGAAAGATTCCCAGTGGAAATACGCCCGCGAACGAGTGCAGTTTCCGTAGGAAGTTGGCGCGGCGGTCTTTGTCCATGATCCCCTCGATTCCGTCGCCTTTTGGCCGTTAGACGGTTTGCGTTCAGGCGGGCACTGCGATTCCCCATGCAGCTGCCAGCTTGATGCAGAAGCTGGGCATCAATGCAAAATCCCAGTTCATCTTTAAAAAGTATACCGTTATCCTTGCGGGTGTTCGCGGAGTGCCCGGTGCTGATTCATTGCATTTTTTCGGCGATTCATACATTGGCAACCAGGTAAGGTTCGTTCTTGTGATCAGGGTTGGTCACTGTGCTTTAGCGGTGCCGCAAGCTGAGGGCGATGTGAAGTAGGGCGGGTAAGAGCCCGATTGGTCCAACAAGGCGCCTTTGTTGAGTGGAGGAGTGGCGGTGGGTGAATTTCATTAACAAAATCGGAGAGCGTAGCTACCCAAGGGACTTCGATAGAGGCTCGCGGTGGATCAAATTCCATCAACAGCATGGTGACCGTTGGTTTTTAGCGGGCTTGAACAGGGGTATTCTTGTGAATGGAAAAAATGAGGGGGTACCCATGAAGAAAGCAAACTTCCATGCAGCAAATACCGTGTTGATGTTCGAAGGCGGCGGGATGCGTGCCAGCTATACGGCAGCAATGGCATCGCTTCTGCTTGAGCAGAACATAACCTTCGGTCATGTGTGCGGTATTTCTGCTGGTTCAAGCCACACGGTGAACTACCTTTCGGGAGATATCTGGCGCACTCGTGCCAGCTTTACTGATTTGGTAATGGAGCCCGAATTCGGTGGCGCTAAAACATTTGCCCAGGGTAAGGGCATGTTTTCCGCTCATTGGATCTATGAGGAAGCAGGTTTGCCCGAAGGCGTATTGCCGTTTAATTTCGAGGCGTTTGCGCAGAATCCAACCCCTTGCTCAATCCAGGCATTTGATCGCGATACCGGCGAATCGGTAGTCTGGCACAAGGAAGACATGGCTACGTTGAAGGACGTGATGGTGCGTGTGCGTGCCAGCAGTACTCTTCCGGTGGTAATGCCGCCGGTTCATATTGGCGATCATGTCTACTACGATGGCGGCTTGGGCGTTGGTGCTGGTATTCCGTTGCAGCTAGCGCTTGATTCAGGATGCCCTCGTATTCTTGCCATCCTCACGCGAGCCAAGGGCTTTCGCAAGCCTGTTGACGACATCGGCGCAAGTGCCAGGGCCATCGCTAACAGCTATCACCGGTACCCGAAGGTGAAAGAAGCCCTGCTTACGCGCAATGAACGTTACAACGCCGAGCTCGAAAAACTCGAGGCATTGGCAGAGGAAGGGAAGGCCTTCATCGTGTATGCCGACAAGATGGCCGTAAGCAACAGCACCACCGATTTGGAGCGTTTGCGTGCTAGCTACTTCGACGGGTACAACCAATACCAAGACCAGCTGCCGGAAATCTTGGAATGGCTTAAAGCCGGGGAATAGCACCTACATAAAGGTGATGCCCAGCGCTTGGAACAGGAGTCCCCACGCAACGCCTGTGGCATAAAGTCCCGCGAGGATTGCCACGTTTTGCCCGACACGACGATTTTCGCCGAAGAGCACCAGAATGCCTACTCCTGCAGATACCAACAGGCCAGAAAGCATGGCGCCCGTGCCCAGCATGCCATCAAGGTATAGCTGGGTTATCACTACGCTGGCTCCGCAGTTGGGAATAAGCCCAACCAGCGCCGAGCCGAAGATCGCAAGCCCAGGGTTTGAGGCAAGGAAGGCGGCAACTGCCTCTTCGCCGGCAAACTCCATAACGGCTACCAGTGCGAGCGAGATAAGAAACACGATTATCGATACTTCAAGAGTGTGCTTAACCGCGCTTACTGCTATTTCGGCCCAGCCAGTATGCGCGCTGGTGCAATGGCAGCTGGGGTTGTGACAATGGTCGGGCCCGAAAGCGTGCTCTTCGGCATGTTCGTGTTTGCAGTTGCAGAAGCGGGCGTGTTCATGATCGTGTTCTTGCGTTGCTTTGGTTTGGGCAAGATGAAGTCGGAAACGCAAAACTCCATCAATTGCAAAGCCCATGATCATGCCGATGACAACTTTCACACCAACAATGCCTGCCATTACGTGCCAGTCAACCTGTTCGGCGATGAACAGCGGCAGCATTTCATCGGATGTGGAAAGTAACACCGCAAAGAGGGTGCCCAGAGTGATAGCCCTGCTGGAAAACAGTACAGCACCAGCGGCGGAAAAGCCGCATTGGGGAATGGCGCCCAGCACGGCGGCCACGGCGGGGCCGAGCTTGCCTGCTTTCTGCACCAATTCTTCGGTTCGGTTGCCGGCTTTGTGTTCGAGAGCTTCAAGAAGGAAATATGTCACCAGCAAAAACGGAACAAGATAGATGGTGTCTTCGAAGGCATGTTCGAGAAGATGGGGGATAAGCTCGATCATCCGCTACTCACCGCGCTTTGCCAGGCATGCTTCGCACAGGCCGTACAGCACCGTTTTCGTGGGGTTGATGCGTACGTGGTGGTGCTCGATAACATGTTCGTAGAGTTTCTGCAGCTCGCCGCAATCGATGGGCGAAAGATTCCCACACTCCTCGCACTTCAGGAAGAAGTAGACGTCTTCAGGGGCGTCGGGAAGAAAGCGGTAGCAAATGCTGGACGTGCCTTCGATGCTGGTGCGGGCGATGATGCCCTCTTCTTCAAGGCGCTCAAGGTTGCGATACACCGTGGCGGTTCCCACTTTGGTGCCCTGGTCAGCCAAGGCATTTACGATGTCCTTGCTCGTGAAGAAGGCGCCTTGATGCGCCTGGATGCAGGAAAGGATAAGCTCCTTTTGCTTGGTGCGGTATTGCTTGGTGTTGCCTGTGCTTGCCATTCCTTATCTTTCGTTAGTGTGCGCGGATGCGCCCCCTCAGGAGGGTTGGTGCATAAAATGAAAACGAATCTCATTTTATTGGCGGAACGAAGTTAGTCAATAGAAATGAGAAAAGTTCTCATTTCTGAGAACTTTCGATAACACATGCAAGCATGTTCAAATGAGGGCGTGTTGTTGCGAAGTGGATATGTGTGAGACGTCTACCTGACATTTCCGTAGAGCCAAGGCAAGTTGCGAACTATTTGCCAGGCGGTCCCCGTTGAACCTCTATATGATTGCCTCATGTTTTAATGGGTGGCGATTGTGCAGCGTGCGATGCGACGAAGGTGTTAGGCGCGTGTGCAGGCAGGGTTCAAAGCTTGTTCGCGGTTTCGGGGTGGTTATAAGGCGCTGGCCGCATGCCCAGACTGGGCGCTACTCCTGGTTCGTTGGGCCTTCGTCGTTTCCCGAATCGTCGCCCTTGTTTTTGTCGGCTTTCTTTTTTGCCAGCTTTGCCCAGGCCGAATCGGAGCAAATAAGAAGCGCGCCTAGTATGAACCAGACGGCAGGGTGGATGCCCAGCACGGGAGCTTGCCCGGCAAGGTCGACGATTCCGATGCATATCATCGCAAAACCAAGAATTACCGATCCGATCTTCATGAGTTTGCTCCTTTCTGTGTCTGCGCTGGTATTTGCGGGTTAACTCCCATGATAGGACTTATTGGGGAATCGTTTCTCCCGTATCGGCAAAGGATCTGGTAATCTCGTGCATTCCCCGTGCGCGTTTCCTGTTGCATTCCTTCGGGCAGCGCGGCGCGGAGTTGAGGGATCTATACTTATTGAAGCGCAGGTTATTCTGCGTTTGTGATATTTGCGCTTTCGGCGCCGCACAAAGAAAGGTTAGCTTCTATCAGCATGCAAGGAAGACACGCGAAGAATACGCAAGGCGGTCAATCCTTCAGGGAGCGCGCACGCACCGCTGCGCAGCAGGCGAGCAAAAGGGATTCGACGGTTTCTTTTGCCGATACCTTCCGCGAAATGCGCGGCAACGGCAGACGTCGGCAGCGGCCCGATAGCAAACCCCGCAAACCCCGCAAGATGAATCCGGTCAAAAAGGCGGTCAACAATTGGTGCAACCGTCTTCTGGGCGTTGTTTCCGAAGGGTCGTTCGACCAGGAAGAAGAATTTGCTTCCCATAAAACAACGCGCGATTACATTTGCAACACCATCGGCACGGGTGCATGGGGCATGGTGTTCCCTATCCTGACCATTGTGGTAACGCAGCTGTGCGGTGTCGAGCAGGCGGGCATGTTTTCCATGGCGTTCATCATCGGCACTCTGCTGATGATCATCGGCAATTACGGTATGCGCACCTACCAGGTTTCCGACATCAAGGAAACGCATTCGTTCTCGGACTACCAGATCAGTCGCGTAATCACGTGTATCGCGATGATGGCAGTGGCCTATGTGTACTGTGGAATTCGCGGATACAGCGAGCAGATGTTCACCATCTGCATGGGCGTGTGCGTGTACAAGATGATCGACGGCTTGGCCGACGTGTACGAAGGGCGCCTTCAGCAGAAAGACAAGCTCTATCTTGCGGGAATCTCACAGGCATTTCGCTCGGTAGTTGTGTTCGTGGTATTCTCGCTATTCCTGCTGGTAACGCGCGACTTGGGGGTCTCCAGTATCGCAATGGCAGTGGCAGCCATCGCTACGTTCTTGGTGCTTACGTTCCCCTTGGCGTTGCTGGAAACGCCGAAATCGCGTAGGCAGAGTACCCAGAGCATCATCGCCCTGTTCAAACAGTGTTTCCCGGTGTTCATCGCGCTGTTCATGTATGCCCTCATCGACAACATGCCGAAGTTCGTTATGGAAACGGCGCTCAGCTATGACAACCAGCTGTATTTCAACGCGCTGTATTTCCCGGCGCAGGCCATCTTGCTTACGGTTGGTTTTGTGTACAAGCCGTTGCTAGTACGCATGGCTCAGATGTGGGCTGATGCCGAAAAGCGCAATCGGTTCCATCTGGTTATCCTTGCCATTGTGGCCATGGTTATCGCGCTAACGTTGGTGGTTATCTTCCTTATGGGTTGGATCGGCATCCCCATCATGAGCTTTATGTACGGCATCGATTTTGAGCAATTCAGGGGCTTGAGTTTCATCATGATTGCCGCAGGTGGCGTAACGGCTATCATCGACTTCCTGTATCAGGTAATCACGGTACTGCGTCGCCAGAAGTCGGTTATGAAGCTGTACGTTATTACCTTCGGTTTCTCGTTGTTCGTGCCCATCTTGCTCATCGATTTCACAGGCTTGCCGGGTGCGGTGATTGGCTATCTTATTGTTATGACCATCTTGATGGTTTTGCTGGTGTGGGAGTACATCAGCATCTGCCTCGACCTCTCCAAGCACCCCATTTCGCAAGAGCCTGTCTCTGTTGCTGCCGACGAATAGCGTTGGTGGAGTCCTGATGGGTATTGTCTCGATAGGGGAGGAAGACATATTCTCGGATTAAAAAGGAGCGGCATCCGCGTTGTTTGCGGATGCCGCTCCTTTAGTAGCTAGCAGCTTTGAGGTTATCTTGCGTTCTTCGGCGTTAGGAGCGTGCCAAGCCGTCCACGGAAAGAACCACGCCGGAGATGTAGCTTGCCATGTCCGAGGCAAGGAATACGTAGGCGTTGGCAATGTCTTCCGGTTCGCCCATGCGGCCAAGCGGAATGGTGGCAATAAGAGGATCAATAACTTCTTTGGGCAGAGCATCTACCATGTCGGTGTGCGTAACGCCTGGTGCCACTGCGTTGACGCGAATCTGGTCAGCGGCAAGCTCTCGTGCGAGGGACTTCGTCAGGCCGTTTACCGCAAACTTGGATGCGGGGTAGGCGCAGCCGGAAGGCTGACCGTAGATGCTCACCATAGAGCTTGTGTTGATAATGGCGCCGCCGCCCTGGGCGCGCATGAAAGGTGCAGCTGCCTTGCAGCAATAGAACACAGCATTAACGTTGAGTGCCATGGTTTTATCGAACGCGGCGGGGTCGTAGTCGTAGATAGATTCGCGGGCGGAAACGCCAGCGTTGTTGCCAAGGATATCGATTCGGCCGAAGGCTTCGTTAACCTTTGCGAATTCAGCGGCAATGGAGTCGGGATCCGTCATGTCGGGCCAGATGCCCATTACCTCGTAGTCGGGGTTGATCGCCTTCAGCTTTTCAACGGCTGCGCTTGCCGTTCCTTCGCGCGAGCCGCACAGAGCAACCTTGGCCCCGTTGTCCAGAAATGCCTTAACAATAGCGAATCCGATACCGCGCGTACCGCCAGTAACGATTGCGGTTTTTCCCTTGAGCAATTCCATGTCATCCTCCTTGGAGCGGAATGGGTACCTTTTTATTTTTTCATTCAGCCATAGGGAGCGGAGGGGAGTTTGGAGCGAGTGGGAGAAGTTTGCGGCTGTCGGTTGGTTATCCAATTCGAGAATAATTGCGTTTGCTGCCTGCTTTTTGTTCGATCGGCTGACGCCGTTTGTTGTGGATTCGCTCGATTGCTTGATTGGCACAGCCAGCTTCAGCATTGGCTGGACGTTAGATTGGCGGATTTGTTTCTTTGCGGCGAAGGGGCAATCGGCGATCTTCGGTTTGCCGTAAGCGACTTTTGCGTGGCGTTGCTTGCTGGGGTCGCTTGACGTCGTGCGGAAAAACGCCGAAACCGCTTTATTTCGTTGCCTTGACCACTACTAACCATTATCTAGCGATGTGCTTTCCCTGATAGGTAGGCATAATTCGCGCTAATGCTGCCGCGTAAAGGCAGTTGAGGATCTGAGAGGAGAGAAATAATGGCTATTTCGACTGAGATCGTAGGCAAGACCTTCGGACCGTTTGTGCGCGATTACACCTTCAAGGATTTGGAAATTTGCGCGTTGGGGTGCGGTGCTGGCTGGGACGGCAGCGTCGATCTGGACTATGTGAACGAAGGGGATGCGAAAAACCCCGAACTAAAGGTTCTGCCCATCTTTGCAGTACCGCTAACCGTTAACGAGGAGATGACTACCACGCTCGATTACGGTTTCGATTATTCCGGATCGCTGCATTACGGCATCGACGTTCGTTTCCATGCGCCGTTCAAGATGGCCGACCATATTGAGACTTATGTAACCCAGGAAGCCATTTGGGATCGTGGCGAGGGACGAGGATCGCTTTCCAAACAGGTAGGCAAGTCTTATTCTTCCGACGGCACGCATCTGTGCACGGTGGATACGTACGACTGCTGCATCTATGATGGCGGCTGGGGCGGCGAGCAGCCTCCGAAGGATGTTGTTGAATATCCCGACCGTGAGCCTGACTTTGTTTACGAGGAAACCTATGGCTTGAATTGGCCTCTCGTATATCGCTTGATGGGCGACTGGCATCAGCAGCACATCGATTGGTCTTATACCGAGCAGACTGGCCTTGAGCGCCCCATTGCTCATGGTGTAAGCAGCGCTGGTGTGGCAATGCGTCATGCGATTTCCCTGTTGTTCCCTGGTCATCCCGAGGCAATGACCCGCTTTAAGTGTCGTTTCACCTCGCCGGTTCTTCCTGGCGTTCGTCTGCGCACTGAGGTTTGGAAGACTGCCGAGGGCGAGGCAAGGTTCCGCATGGTTAACGCCGATGCTCCCGATTCTAAGCCGTTCCTGAACAGCTGCATCGTGGAGTGGGATGCCTCGATCGCATAGCGATTTATCTTTTTAGAAGGGTCTGCCGAGAAGTTTCGGCGGACCTTTTTGTCTTGCGTGCCGTATCTGTATTGCGGCCCCTTGTCTTGTGGACCCACTTTATCTTGTATTCCTCCATCGTGAGATTTGCCCCGCCATCGTTGCTGGGGGCCGTGTGGGTTTTTGCGGGGGTCTGCTCCGCTGTCGTTGCAGGTGGCGCGCCCTGCGCCTTTCACTGAGTCTGTCCTGTCGGCCTCGCTGGGACTTGTGTGTGTCTCTCGGGTTCTGCCCCGCCGCCGTTGCTGGGACCCTGTGCCTTTCGCAGATTCTGCACTGTTGGCCTTGCTGGCTCGTGTGGTTTTGCTGCTTGCTTTGTGGGGGTCTGCACTTTTGCCCTCTCTAGGGGAGTCCATGCGTTTTTCGTAGGGTCTCGTTCCTGTCGTGGTGATCTGCCCGTTGCAAAAACAAAAATCTCGCTCTTTTTGCAACTTTTTTGCGATTGCGGATCCTTGTCTGCCTCTAAAAGGCGGAAATGGGCCTCCAAACAAAGAATATTGCTGCGCTTTTGCAGCTTTATTGGCATTCAGGGGTCTCGCAACAATCCTCAATCGCAAAAAAGTTGCAGAAAACCCGGAATTTTTGTTTTCAGTCTCCCGGAATGACTTCTGAGTAGTGCTTTGGGTGGGGTTGGGCGACTCGGCCGTGGCACGCTCATCGTCGGGAAGTTCAGCAAAGTGGGGCTATGGGAAAAGTGGGCCATAGGACAAAAAGCGTGCCTGGCTGGTTTGTCGCGCGCCCATAGGGCAGTTCAGGGTAGGGCTTGGAATGGCCCTAAGAGCAAAACGGCCCGAGACGCACTTTTGCTCTATAGCCCGCACTTTTTTAACTTGCTAGCCAGAAAACAAAAAAGCCTGCAACCGAAGTTGCAGGCTGAACACTTGGTAGCCTCGATCGGATTCGAACCGACGATCTCCGCCTTGAGAGGGCGGCGTCCTAAACCGCTAGACGACGAGGCCATGAGCGCATATTGGCTGGGGTGGAAGGAGTCGAACCCTCACATACGGTACCAGAAACCGCTGTCCTACCATTAGACGACACCCCAATGAGTTGTGCGTTGCTTTCGCATCGCTTCCTCGGTGGTGTTACCCTTTGCCAAGGCGCGAATCAGTATATTACGGATCGGGGCACCCTCCGTCAACCCCCTTTTTTGAAAAAATTTGCTGATTTTGCGGGTGATTTACAAAACCCCAGGTGAGCGTGGTGTAGGTGGGTCTTTTATGGAAAACCCCCGCAGCGTGGTGCGTTCGCGTACGATGAAACCATCTACCCACCGTTGCGTGGGTAGTTTGCTGTTTGTCGTTCATTGCTGGGCAAATTGCATCAAGCACTCTATAGAAGGGAAGCGCATGTCGCCTGACATTCTTATTGAAGCCCTTAAGGCGTTGCTGCTCGGTATAACCGAGGGCATCACCGAATGGCTTCCTATTTCCTCGACGGGTCATATGATCTTGGTCGACGAATTTGTGAAGCTCAATGTAAGCGATAAGTTCCTGGAGCTGTTTTTGGTGGTCATTCAGATTGGCTCCATCATGGCGGTTGTGGTTACCTTCTGGCATAAGCTGAATCCCGTTTCGCGTACAAAGGACGAAACCGAGCGCCGCAACACATGGCATATGTGGGGCATGGTTGTTATCGGCAGTATTCCCGCTGCGGTTTTGGGCCTTGCTCTGGACGACTGGGTTCATGACCATTTCTATAACGCCTATACCGTTGCCGCCATGCTTATCCTGTACGGCGTCATCTTCATTGTCCTGGAAGCGCACAACCGCAAGCGCGCTCGTGCGGTTATCGAATCGGCGGAGCAGCCGCGCGGCAAGCACGCCCGTAAAATCGACGCCTCCGACCCCGAGTCAGTTGAGGGCGCCCTGTTCCGCGTCACTGACCCTTATGACATGGATTGGAAAACTGCCCTGAAGATCGGCTTCTTTGAGGTTTTGGCAATTGTTCCCGGCACCAGCCGTTCGGGTGCCACCATCATCGGCGGTATGTTGTGCGGTTGTTCCCGTACTGCTGCGGCTGAATTCACGTTCTTCTTGGCTATCCCTGTAATGTTTGGCTGGGGCATGGTTAAAGCCATCAAGTTCTTCTTGGCGGGCATTGCTATGACGCAGGTTGAGATTGTCGTTCTGGTGGTTGGCATTGTTTCCGCCTTCGCCATGGGCATGATCGCCATCCGTTTCTTGATGGGATACATCAAGCAGAACGACTTCACCGTTTTCGGTGTGTACCGCATTTTTATTGGCTTGGTTGTGTTGGGCTACTTTGGCACCAAGGCCCTTGGTATTTTCTAAGGCGTTGAATGGTATCCTTAAACCATGAGCGAAGGAAGAAAACATACTCGACGCAGAGCTCTTTCCGAAGAGGAAAAGAAGCAACTGCGGGAACGGTCTAATAAGTGCATTTCCCGTTATTGCAATTATGCTGCGCTTGTCATCATCCTGGTGGCGCTTGCTTCCTATGTGGTGGGGAAGGGCGATGCATTCTTCAGCCAGTTTGGCATTATGGTTTCCATCGCGTTATTGGCTATAGCGGCTATTAACGATCCAACACGAAAATAGAACCTTTTCAGCGGCCCTTCGGGGCCGTTTTTTTGTATGAACGGGTTCTAATGTTTCCAGCGTGTTTCAATAACGCCCAACTCGGGCAATAGCGGTGCAAGGAGGCTTATTGGCCTGGCGCTTTGTTATCATAGGCTAACAGCGCCTTTAGGGTGCGCTTACCGTCTTTTTCGTGAAAGGAGTATGAGATGTCGGAAAAGAACGAGGCATTCGAGGAAATCGAGAAGCATCGTGCCGAGATCGACGCAATCGATCAAAAGCTAGTCGCTCTTTTGAATGAGCGAGCCGGTCATTCCCTGGACATCCGAGCCCTTAAGCCCGATGCCCACATGGGTCTGTATGACCCGAAGCGCGAGGAAGAGATCTTTGCGCGCGTTGCAACGTACAACGAGGGCCCTCTGTATAACGAAAACCTTACTGAGATCTACCGTGGAATCCTTAAGGTTATGAAAGAGGTACCCTCCCGTGATTAATCCACTCTCCTCATTCCCCAATTACGGCACTCGTACCAACGAGATCACCCTTTACGCTGGTCCCTGCTCTGTTGAATCCGAAGAGCAGTTCAATGAAGTTGCCGAATGCATTGCCGGCCTTGGCCTTACCTGGATCCGCGGTGGCGCCTTCAAACCCCGCACGAACCCCCATTCGTTCCAGGGCCTGGGCGAAGAAGGCCTGCAGATCATGAAGGCTGGTGCTGAAAAGTACGGTCTGAAAACACTCACCGAGGTTATGGACTCCGCTCATTGCGAAATGGTGCATTCCTATGTTGACGGTCTTCAGATCGGTGCTCGCAACATGCAGAACTTCAGCTTGTTGAAGAACGTTGGTAAAGTTACCGCGCAGTCTCACAAGATGGTATTGCTGAAGCGCGGCCTTGCGGGCAGTATTTCCGAGTGGCTTTCCGCTACGGAGTATCTGACCATGGGCGGCAACGACAACATCGTGCTGTGCGAGCGCGGCTTGCGCACCTTCGAAACCGCTACGCGCTTCACGCTCGATATTTCTGCTGTTCCGGTTATTCACAAGCAGTCGATATTCCCTATTTGCGTAGATGTTTCGCATCCTGCGGGCGTGCGCGACTTGGTGCCTTCCTTGGCCTATGCCGCCGTTGCCGCCGGTTGCGACAGCATTATGATCGAAGTTCATCCGAACCCCACCGAAGCGCTTTCCGATGGTCCTCAGCAGCTTACGCCTGCTCAGTTCACCGAACTGGTAGCCCAGCTGCGCGAGATCGCCGCAGTTTTCGGCAAGAAGATCGTTTAAGGTTTCGACGTTCTCCGAACGTCGAAACATGCGCTTTAAACGCGATGATGCTGCGCGAGCCTCTGGCGGTACACCTGGCGGTCCAAGCGGGCTGGACGTGCGAAGCACGCCTGGCGCCCGCTTTCCCGTCATCTGCACTCGCCAGAGGCTCGCTCGCTGTTGCGTCCGATAATGCGAGTTCGTTAACGCCCTTTCGGGCGTTTTTTATTTTTGAGTGAAGGAGCTGTCGGATAGGGACTGATGCTTTTGGTGCTCTCGGGCAATTTGCAAACAAGTTAGCGTTTGGGCGCGGAATGCTTGCTGCAAAGTGAAATGTGCCAAAAGTGCCTATCTTTTTAGATGCTTGCTGCAGGGAGAAAATCCCGTTCAATCAGGACGTTTTCCAAGTCCTATCAGCAAAAACAATGCTAAAGTCACTCGTATCATTCCAGGGGGAAAGGAAGATAATGAGCCTTCTGAAGAACGCGCAATCGCGAGTTGTTGCTGTGTTGGTTTCGCTGTTCCTGGGTTTTGTAATGCCCTGGGTTCTCCAAGCCAACCGGGACTTTCGTGGGGAAGCTCAATTTAAGATCGACCCATCGGCTATGTTCGCCAGTACGGTTGCTGAGGTTCTTGTTAGCATCGTGTTTGTGGTGATGTTCGTCGTTTCGCTTCTTTACCTCGCAAAACAATTGAACTCTCGAAAGCTGCTTTTATTCGCAAGTGCCATATCTCTTGTTGCTTTCGTCGGATTCACCATGACATATTCGCTTTTCACTCATGGCAGCGTATACGGTTGGATTTACTACGCTCTTTTCCAAATGTTTCCTGGTCTAATTCTTGTAGTGGGGTACGCCACGGCCGCAATAATCGCTTCGCCGATAACACTTTCCAGCAGGAATTAGCCATCTAGTAGGAACCGATGCTTTGGTGCTGCCGGATATGCCACAAGTAAAATATTCGCTTGAGGCCTTATTTGCCCCTATGCTTAACAGGGATATCGAGCATTATTTGAACTTCATGAGATTCGGGGCTCGCATGGGTCGATATTTCTTTGATTAGTAAATCTCCGCATATTTCTAGTCCATTTTCCCTAAGCAATTCTTTTGTATCACTCAATAAAGCAAAAAGAGGGTTATCTTCTTGAAAAACGGGCTCATCCGTCTTGTCGAAAGAGAAGCGGTGCATAGATTGGAAATGAAGCCCCGCTTGTCTTTTCTCGCACTCATCCAGGTTAGCTGTACTTTTTGAAATTTCGGAGCATAGACTGAAATCGCTTTCGTAGCTGCCGTTTAAGAATGCGTCTTTGCCAACCTTGTAGAGATTGGGGAGAGACTGCTTGCTCCTTTCGGATTCTTTCTTGAACGACTTTTCGTGCTCGGCGATTTTCAGAAACAGCTCTTCTGGGTTGCTGCTTTGCAGTGGAATTTTTGTCGATAAGAAGCAGGATTCTCCCTCTTCGACCAGGCGAAAGCTGTTTGCGCAATCTGATTTTTCGGATTGCCATTCCTCTTGAGTCTGAAGCGATGCAATTGCCGATTCAATAAGCTGTCGCTTTCTTTCAATTTCCCTAGCTTTTGCTTCGATTTCGGCTTTCTTGCTATTGAAAAGCCGAAGAGTCATTGCGGGGTCATGCTGTTTCTGGAAGTTCCTGATCTCTTCAAGAGAGCATCCTGCTTCTTGCAGCGAGGCAATGGTAAGGAAGTCGATTATCTGAGATGCGCAATAAACTTTGTACCCATTTTCATTTACGGCGGTGGGCTTGAGCAGACCGATTTCGTCGTAGTGCCGAAGGGTGTCCTTTGTTGTTTGGCACGCTTGGGCAAATTTACCTGCATACATGGGAAACATCCTTCTGGCATTTCTTGACTATGGGGTAACCCCACACCTTAAGCTCGTTGTCGGTTTTGAAGGTTCGACCTGTTCGTTTGCTTGTTTTGAGGTGAATTGGTTTTCCTTCTGCGGTCAGTTTAGATTCTTAGGAAAAGAGAAACAATGGATCTTGACGTATTCACGATAGGCATTGTTGTGGAAGCCCTCTTCCTTTTAGTCGTTTTGATACTTATATGGCGTAGGGTCGCTTTCGATGGGCAAACGGAAGTGTCCGTTTACGAAAAGGTCAGAGATGCGGCTTCTGGCATTGTGAAAGAGTATATTCCCGCTCCGGTTTTTCGTGCTATGCAAATCGAGAGCCGCATGTTCAGGTCCGTCTGCTTGTTCTTTGCTCGAAAAACGGATTTGCCTTCAGGGGCTGAAGAAATACCCTATGGAAAAGATTGGCGCGTAACAGGTGTTTTCTTGGCTGCCATTGCCTTTGTAGAGATTGTCTCCATGGACATGGTTTGCGTTCATTTCGCTGGAGCTTGCAGTGCGATTCGGATATTGGTCCTGGTTTTGTCGGTCTATGGTTTCGTCTGGTGTCTTGGTTTTGTCGTAGGGTCAAAAACCATGCCATGCTATGCGGTCGAAGAGGGAATTGTCCTGCGGTGTGGAATTATGCATCGAGTCGAAATACCTTGGGAATGCGTATCTTCGGTTTGCCTAAAGAAAGTTGAGCTAGAAAAGAGAAGCTGCCTTATTCGCTCGGGCCGACATCTTTATTTGAACAACGCTTCCCAATCGAATGAACTCACACTATGTATCTACGAGGATTCGAAGGTGATTATTGACGGGAAATCAAGCGAGGGTGCTATCTTAAAAATATCATTTAGTGCCGATAATCCTTCTGCTGCCAAAGGGATTATAGAAGGTTACTTGGATAAATGAGTCTGTTACCATCTGCCCATTCGAACAAACCGTAGGGATACTGCGGATAGGGTGGGGCATTGCCGCTTGGCGCGGTAGAATAGCAACCCGAAATAAAACGTGAGTGCCGCGCAGGCCTTGAAGCCTGTGCGGTTTGTTGTGTTAGGACGAATTGCATGCCCATCGATCTTGATACCCTGAATGGCCCTCAGCGCGAAGCGGTGTTGTGCACGGAAGGCCCCCTGTTGGTTTTAGCGGGTGCCGGTTCCGGCAAAACCCGCGTGCTTACTCATCGCATTGCCCATTTGGTGGAAGATCTGAACGTTGCCCCTTGGCAAATCATGGCCATCACGTTCACCAACAAGGCCGCTGCTGAAATGCGCGAGCGTTTGCAGAGCCTTATCGGCGGCGGCGCGCGCGGCATGTGGGTTTCCACCTTCCACAGCATGTGCGTGCGTATCCTGCGCACCGACTGCGAACGTGTAGGGTTCGCCAAGGGCTTCACCATCTACGACGACAGCGATTCGAAGCGTCTGGTCGAACAGATCATGGACGAGCTCAATATCGACAAGAAGCGCTATCCCATCCCTGCGCTCCGTAACCGCATTTCACAGGCGAAGAACGACCTGCAGGTGGCAGAGGTGTTCGCCGAAAAGACATCCGACCAGGTGGGTCAGGTGGCGGCTCGCGTGTACACGCGCCTACAGGAGCGCTTGCGCCAGCTAAACGCCTTCGATTTCGACGACTTGTTGCTGTACACCTGGCTTCTGTTGAAGAACCACCCCGATGTGTTGGCTGCCTATCAGAACCGCTTCCGCTACCTGATGGTGGACGAATACCAGGACACCAACCATGCGCAGTATGTACTTACCCAGCTCTTGGCGGCGGCACATAAGAACATCATGGTAGTAGGCGACGACGACCAGTCAATTTACTCGTGGCGTGGCGCCGACCTGCGCAATATCCTCGATTTCGAGAAGGACTACCCGGAAGCCCGTGTGGTGAAGCTGGAAGAAAACTATCGCTCCATGGGCAATATCCTGGCAGCGGCAAATGCGGTTATTGCCAACAACCTTACGCGCAAACCCAAAAAGCTGTTCACTTCAAAGCCCGCAGGCGACAAGATCTCGGTGTACAGCGCAACCGATGAACGCGACGAAGGCCGTTGGATCGCTTCGGAAATCGAACACCAGCATGGTGAAGGTATGTCGTACAACCAAATTGCTGTGTTCTACCGCACCAATGCGCAGAGCCGTATGCTCGAAGATATGCTGATGCGCGCCGGTGTGCCGTATAGGTTGATCGGCGGTACGCGCTTCTTCGATCGTGCGGAAATCCGCGACGTAATGGCGTACTTGAACTTGGTGGTCAACCCCGCTAACGATGTTGCCGCTCATCGCGTTATCAATGTGCCCAAGCGCGGCATTGGCAAAACCACGGTAGAGCACATCGACTACGTCGCTCGCGAAACGGGTATTACATTCTTGCAGGCTGCCGAGCTGTGCATTGCCGACGATCAAATACGCTCCGCAACGCGCAAGGCAATCGCGGAATTCGTAGCGCTCATCCACGAGGCACAGGGCTATGCCGGCGATCTGCGCAAGGTGGTCGAAGCCATCGTGAGCAAGGCTGGCCTTATTCGTGCCCTTGAAGCGGAAAACTCCGACGATGCCGCTGGTCGCATCGAGAACATCCAGGAGCTTTTTGGCGTAGTAGACGAATATTCCCAAACGCACGACGATGCCGACGCGTTGTTCGAGCCGCCCACGTCAGAAGATGCGCCCGAGGCAGACGACGAGCCGCCCGTACGCACTTTCCAAGCAAATTCCTTGCCTGATTTCGTGGAATGGGTAACGTTGCGTACCGACATGGACACGGTGGCGGAAGACGGCGAAGCCATTACCATGATGACCATTCATGCCGCAAAGGGCCTGGAATTCGATTGCGTATTCGTGGCGGGCATGGAAGAATCGCTGTTCCCTCACGGAAATTCATCTCAGGATTCGCAAGGCTTGGAAGAAGAGCGCCGCTTGGCTTACGTTGCCATTACCCGTGCGCGCAAGAAGCTCTACCTTACCAACGCCTTCACCCGTCAGATCTTCGGTCAGTCAAGCGCCAACCCGCCTTCGCGCTTCATCGGAGAAATCCCGCTGGAATTGCGCAAGGGCATCGGAATGGGCTCTGCAGGATTTTCTGGTTCGGGTTGGGAAAAGCGCGGTAGCCGTCGCGGCATTGCCGGCTCTGGTTCCGAGGCGGGCGGCGGTCGCGTGTTCGGTCAGTCGAGCGCTTCAGGGTCGCGCCCTCGTCAGCAGACGCGCCCTGCGGTGAAGCCCGAAGCCCAGAAGAAGGCAGCGGCGAAGATGACGTTTGCCAAGGGCGATACGGTAGACCACAAGGTATTTGGCCGCGGCACCATTACCAAGGTGGACGGCGATACGCTGCATGTGCGCTTCAGCCGCACAGGCCAAACCAAGAAGCTGCTGAAGGACTACGCGCCTATCGTGAAGATTGGTTGATGCTGCGAAGGAGCTGGACGGCAAATGCCCTAGAAGGCTTTCGGCGAAGGCTGCACGTAGACGTGCGGCCTTCTTTCATTTCGCGTTACAATAGATAAGT
>JAUNWY010000004.1:0-46782 GCA_030540085.1 Eggerthella sp. | reverse complement strand
GAAGGCTGCACGTAGACGTGCGGCCTTCTTTCATTTCGCGTTACAATAGATAAGTTCTACACGTTTGCGCGCACCGAAGCGCGCTTGTTGAGGAGGCTACATGGCTAACCAGGTTTTTATCGTAGGTCATAAGAACCCAGACAACGACTCCATCGCAGCAGCGGTGAGCTACGCATATTTGAAGAACGCCCTTGAGGCAAAGAAGGCTGAACCGGAGGCAGAATATGTTGCCTGCTGCCTGGGCCCACTTCCTCAGGAATCCGCAACTATCCTTGAGCAGGTTGGCCTGCCCGCTCCGAAGCTTATCGAAAAGGTAGACGAAGGCGACAAGGTTATCCTGGTTGACCACAACGAGTCCACCCAGATGGTTGACGGTATTGCCGATGCTGAAATCGTTGAGGTGGTAGACCATCATCGCATTGCTGGCGATGTGGTAACCGGCAACCCCATCCTGTACCTGAACATCCCCGTTGGCTCTACGGCAACCATCGTAACCAAACTCTATGAGCAGCTCGGCGTTGAGGTAACCCCCGCTATTGCTACGGTGCTTCTTTCCGCCATCATGACGGATACCGTAATTACCAAGAGCCCCACCTGCACCGACTACGACTTGGTTCAGGCAGAAAAGCTCGGTGCCATCATTGGTAAGAAGCCTACCGAATTCGGTCTTGAGGTATTCAAGATGCGCGGCGGCGATAACGATCTTTCTGTTGAAGAGCTGTGCACGCACGACTCCAAGGAATTCAAGAAGGGCGACGACGTATACATGGTTGCCCAGCACGAAACGGTAACGCTCGATGTTGCTATGGAGCGCGAGGCCGAATACCGTGAGTTCCTGAAGGCAAAGGTTGCCGAAAACGGCTACAAGTTTGCTCTTCTGCTCGTTACCGACATCTTCAACGAGGGTTCCAAGTTCATCTGCGAAGGCGATGTTGCTCCCGTATCCGAAGCATTCGGTATCGACGCTACGAAGGCCGAATGGGTAGACGGCATCCTGTCTCGCAAGAAGCAGGTTATTCCTCCGCTGTCTTAAGTAGTTGCGGCGTTCTGCGGACGCCGCAACGGACGGTTGAGATGACCTGACGCTGCGAGGCCTGCGGTTGCGCCGTTCTGTCGAAACGGCGGAAGACTTACGAGACGCAATGACGCTGCGAGGCGCCCTGGTGGCACAGGAGCCTTTCAATCGGTCGGGGTGGCCGAAGGCCAACCCCTTCCTCTTTCAAGGTCCCTGTACTCACCAGGGCGCCTCTCGCTTTTTCACTGGCGCATGCCCGGGCTTTTAATAAACGCCCTTGCAGCTAGCCCCTGCCGTACGGGCTGGTTGAAAGCCGCTTGGGAGTTTTTCGTTTCTGTCGGTTAATTTCGCGTCGGACCGGACTTTTCGTTCGCTATGCTTTTCGTCAATCGCTAACCATATGCAACGCATTGCGCTTGGCTGGTGTTTTCCCGTAAACGGCGAAAGGGGAAATCGATGACGAAAAGAAGAAAAGCCATAGCAATCGCGCTGTCCGTGTTGGTCCTTGTACTCGTTGCTCTTGTTGCGGTAAACCGCTATGTTTCCGATTCGTTCACCTTGCTGGTTTACGAAGAGGGTAAGCCGATAGCGGATCCATCGCTTAATGTGCCGGAGAATGCACGGCTGACCGAGGCTTACTCTTCCAAGGGACATATCCGCGAGCATGATAGCCGAGGCGATTTGATCCAGAGCGATTTCGTTTTTTGGCTTCCTGTCACCGTAAATGCGATAAAGGCTCCTAAGCAGGTTATTTATCGGGTCCTTGATGATGATATGGGGATTTCATTGCCCAATGGAAGCAAGGGTTCGAATCTTGTTGTTTCAGGTAAAGATGCAACGGGCTATATGCAGACGTGGTTCTATGTTGCAACACATGAAAAATCGGACGGATATTACGCTGAAATTCCTAACTTAGAGGAAACGACTATTGCTGAACTGCAAAACCCGTGTTTGGAAGTCGAAATTGAGTATTGCGATGGGGCAGTGAGCAAAAAGAAGTACTCGTTTTTCCCAGACGAGAAAAACGAGTACGGTATTTTAGATGGGTTGATTATTTCTGAATGCAGCGAATAGCGCTTGAATATGTAGATGCAATATGTTGCTAGATTAAGTATTCAGCCCTCAAGATCATTTCGCCCATTCCAGATACGTATAGGCCGGCTGTGCATTCTCCGCCATTTCTAACATATCCATTTGAGTCACTTGATTTGACATATGGAATAGCATCAAATCCCGTTACCAAGGTTTTTGAATCTGAAGTGAAGAGGGCTTCTGCATGGCATTATGCGCTACCAGCGATTCCCTGATGGGCAACGACTGCCTTGCTGCCCTGAAACGATGCGTATGAAACACTTTTCGTTGCTGTACCCCTTACGCTGGTTATTCTGATATTCCCATCCATTATGTAATATGTCGCATCATACTCAATGTAATAGATAGGAGTCCTGTCAAAAGACCCTTGTCGCGCATTCGATGTCGCGAACACCTCAACAGCATAGGTGTCAGTTATAGTTCCATCTGAATTAATTTTGGTTTGCAGGCTGTCTTCCAGTTTGAAATTCCCTGAGGTTGATCTTGTAAAAGAGTCCTTCTCAGTGCTTGCAATTAAATTCCCATCTTTGCCCAGCAAAGTTGCACGACAGATTGGTTTGTCCTTCTGTGGAGAGTTGCCGTCTTCTGATTCAGCTGATGCATACGCGATAGAAGGAATTAAGAGTGATCCTGCAGCAACCGCGCTAAGTCCAAGCAGTTGTCTTCTGGTAATGCGTTCGGCGTGTTCCATTAGTGCTCCTTTCAAGGGCGTCTTTATACGAACACACCGGGATATTCGCAAGTGCTGCTTGATTTGAAAAAAAGAGTTCCGATTCTTCTTAAGGAGCTCGGTTTTCTAGGTGAATTTGCGTACGTAAAATGAGGAGTCAGTGCTGATGCGCTGTGTCGGGTATAGGACGGAGCGCATTTGGTGCAATCTTTACGGAGTAAAGCTTGGGCCTTACTCCGTAAAGAGACATTCGGCTGTTTCGTTGGTGCCGTTTTCGAGATAAGCGGTTGCGATGAGCGATTTATTGTCCAAGACGCTTTTTGCAATATCGCATAGCTCACTGTTGCTTGCGTTTTCGCTAGCGGTGATGGACACCTCGATATTAAGAGCTATTGTTGCATTACCGTTGTTGGTTATCGCTGCATCTCCTGTACTGCCGAGTTCACCATTGTTTAAGATGTAATAGTTTCCAATTCCTGGGGAGTAAAGCTTAGTGTTTTCCGCATTGGTGTTATAAGTGACGCGTTCAATGCCTGTAATGCTCCATGTCAGGTTCGCTTCAAAGGTTACGGAGGCTTTTCCATCGCCTGTATTTTGTATTGCTTTTACGGGCAAATCGTCAAGTGACGCGCTGGTATCGGTTGCGAAGTCGATGGCATGGGCCTCTGGGATTTGATGCATTGGTAAAACTACCGATCCGAAGAGAAGGGCGGAAGCCGTGATAACGCAAGCCAGTGCAGCAGCGATTTTCTTTCGTGCTCGGTGGAGGCGCGCGCGAATGCTGGATTCCCCAACGCCTTTAAGTGAAGCAATCTCCTTCGTTGAATAACCATCGCGATAATAAAGACGCAATGTTTCTTTTAGCTCTTCAGATAGTGACTCGACTGCATCATGGAGCTTTTCGCAGTCGGTCGTGCTGTCCTGCTCGGGTTTGTCGTGAAGAGCTGGGTCATAAGGTGTACGTGGGTGCCTGTTTTCATATCGATGGGTGTTTTTGCTACGATGCAGCGCTGTCCGTATGAGCCAAGCTTTCATGTGCTCGTTGTTTTTAAAGGGTTCTTTTCTGCTTAGTAGGGCAATAAGCACTTCTTGGCATACGTCTTCAGCATCTTCTTTCGATTTGCAGCGGCTAAGAGCTAGGGAGTGCAGCATCTCTCCATAAAGCTTGATTGCTCGCTCTGCTTCAAGTGTTCGTTCTATGTTGACGTTTGAGCGTATTGTTGTTCCTTTCAACGAAGTGCTAGTGCAAATACACCGCATTCCTCGAAAAGGTTACATTGCGTGAAAAATCAAGAGAATATTAAATATTGCCTGACGGAGGAATTGAGCAATCGCATCTATATTCATGTGATACCACTTTCAATGCAACATATTCCCTCCTTTTGTTGTTTTGCTTGTATGGCGACTCGAAAATAGGAGGAAAAATGCTTCGAATGGCTAAAAGGTATGGATGTAAGTATCCGAGTGTTTTCTTAGTGGTCTTGTCCGCGGTGCTTATTGCATCGATGGCAGGGTATTGCTCTTTCGCGTATGCAGAGGATAGTGGGGGCGGACTTGAGCCGACACAAGAAGAGGTAGACGAACTTACGGCAAGAATTAATGCTAAACCTATTTACGCCCATAAAGAAGATGGCAAAACGGAAGGAACAATCGTCGAAAGCAAATCACGCGTCGCATATTCGGGCACATACCCAACTTATAAAGGAACTATTCTTGTAACCTCGGATAAGTTCAAGGGATTGGTTCCAACGGGGCATGCTGCAATTGTTTTCCGTTATGATACCGTGATCGAGTCTTTGGCTGAAGGAGTTACTTACGGGCCGAATGATTGGAATACTTCAAAAGGGACAGCTTATGGCGCTGATGTAAGAGGGACAACGTCTTTGCAAGATCAAGCAGCGTCAAATTGGTGTTTCAATCAAGTTGGGAAACCCTACAATTACAACTACCTCGACACTGCAACAAGGAGTAAATTTTATTGCTCTCAGCTGGTTTGGGCGGCCTTTAAAGACAACTACGGCATAGACATCAACACCGATTTTGCCGGTGCGGCTATCTATCCGATGGAGATTCTCGATTCACCTAACGTCAACGTGATTTATCGAAAAGGGTAGCAATGAAGCTGCGGGCATTCTACTTGATTCTTTTAGTTGCGCTGTGCGTCTCGTTGCTGCCGGGTTGCTCTGCATTTGCGGGAAAAGCTGCGATTGGGGTCATCGAAACTTCGGGAAGCGATGCGACGAGCCAAATCGTTCTGTTCGATAAAGACCTTAATAAGGTTTCCGGCTTTCCATTGGCTGAAGCTAGCCTAAATAGTGTTTTCTATGATCCTGTGGTTAACCAAGGCATTCTTTACGCAATCCCACAAGGGTATGCACAAGAAAAAGAGGCCAGAAAGGTTTTAGGCATCAGCATTCAGGATGGATCCGTAGCTGATTATTCGATCGATCAGCCCGCAATGAATTCCGCTGCGGTGTCTGAGCGCTACATTTTTGTCTGCAATACGCTCAATGGGATTTCGCATATCAGTCGATGTGATAAAAAGTCCAATCAGGTTATTTCAATCGAAGAGGACAATTCGTACGTCTCGCACCTACTCGCGAAAGACAATAAGCTCTATTCCTTCTCCTCAAGCTTGGATGGAGGAGAATCGTGGATCGACTGCTATGACTTCGACTTGAACCGAATCTTTAGAATTGAAACTACCAAATATGGATCGGGTGTTTATCGCTCATGTGTTGATGGGGACTCTATTTACTTCGTTTCCCTCGTTTCAGGCGAGGGGGAAAGTTGCAGCGCTGTTTTTGAGCTTAATACGGCAACTGGGGAAATAAAGAAGCTTGATGTTCCTGATGATCCCATCGATGTGGAACTATACGATGGGAAGCTGTACGTGACGCATGGCAACATGGTTGAGGGGTCCGATTCCTCTGCTGTGACCATCGTGAATCACGAAGGGGAAATGGGTACTTTCCACTTCAATCATGGTGCAGTGCAGACGGTAGTGAACGAAGATGGCGTTTACGTTCTGGATAGCCGTACCATCTATTGTTATTCTCTGGATGGTTTAAAGCAAGTCGGGGAGGTGAGCATCGATTCTTTCTGGAATCAACACCACTATATTTCGGGTTTGTTTTCCGTTGTTGGCTGAGTCGGTGTCTGGCGAATACGGGATAGGCATCCCTTGCAACAAAAAAACGCCCACTCCGCTGATGCGGGGCGGGCGTTTTGGTTGGTAAGGGAGCGGATTACTTCAAGTCTTCCAGCTTGCCGTGCTTTTCGTAGCGGGTAAGACGGCTAATCTTGTTGTCGTCGTCTACGAATACCACGTGGGGTGCGTGCTCCGGATCGGCGAATTCTTCGGGAGTCATCTGGCAGTAGTTCATGATGATTACCTTGTCGCCTACGGTGACCAGGTGAGCAGCTGCGCCATTCAGGCAGATTACGCCACTGCCGGGCTCGCCGGCAATAACATAGGTTTCAAGACGATTGCCGTTGTTGCAATCGGAGATGGTAACCAGTTCATATTCCTGGATGCCGGCTGCTTCCATCAGTTCAGAGTCGATCGTGATGGAGCCGATGTAATCAAGTTCCGCCTGGGTGACGGTTGCACGATGAATTTTGCCCTTAAGCACATTCAGCAGCATAAGGTTTGAACCTTCCTTCTTCGCATGATGTTCCACTCGAGGTTTCACTGCGTAGTAGCCATTATGCGCGGTTGCGCATAACCTGCCGTATTCTTGCGCAATATTGCGCTGCGTGCAAGCTTATTCGTCAAAATCGAACAAGTAATTGTCGATAAGGCGAGTTTTTCCGATGTAAACGGCAATAGCAACCAGGCCAGATTCGCCGAGCGAATCAACGGGCTGCATGTTGCCAAGGTCAACTACTTCGATGTAGTCGATCTGTGCCAAAGGCTCTGCTTCGATGATTTCGCGAACGGCAGTGCGAACGATGTCAGCATTGCGCTCGCCGCCTTCAATAAGATCCTGCGCTGCAAAGATGGAGCGGGAAAGGCACAGTGCCGCCTTGCGCTCTTCTGCGGAAAGGTAGCTGTTGCGCGAGCTCTTTGCCAGACCATCCTCTTCGCGAACGATGGGGCAACCGTATACCTTTACGTTCATATTGAGGTCGGCAACCATACGCTTGATGATGGCAAGCTGCTGGGCGTCCTTCTGGCCGAAGAATGCCTTGTCGGGCTGTACGATGTTGAACAGCTTGTTCACAACCGTGCATACGCCGCGGAAGTGGCCGGGGCGTTTTGCGCCGCACAGCGTGTCGGTCAGGGTTTCCATAACAACATAGGTGTTGTAGTTCTTGGGATACATTTCTTCGGGTTCGGGATGGAATACTACGCTAACACCCTTGGATTCCGCGATAGCCGCATCGCGTTCCAGGTCGCGGGGGTAGTTGTCGTAGTCTTCGTTGGGACCGAACTGGATGGGGTTCACGAAGACGCTGGTAACTACACGGTCGCATTCTTTTACGGCGCGCTCCATCAGCGACATATGACCTTCGTGCAATGCACCCATGGTAGGCGTGAGGCCAATGGTGAGCCCCTCAGCTTTCCATTCGGCGACCTGTGCCTTCATCTCGGCAACAGTGGTGATGATTTTCATTTTGTTCCTTTCGTCGTTCTGTCGAACGACGAAGGATCGCATGAGACGCCCTGACGTTGCGCGGCGCCCCAATAAGCATCTTGCTCCTCATTCGTCGCTCGCGTACGAAGTACGCTTCGCTCCTTTATCGGGGCAATCTATCTTATTGGATGCGCCGCTCGCTGACGTATATGCAATCCCTCGCTTGTTTCCTTGCTGTTGGGTAACAGCATAGCGCTATTAAAAAGGAAATGGTTGGGTTTGCGCCCAACCATTTCTACTAATTAATAAAGTTTTTCCAGGGCTTCTTCGTCGATCTTGAAGGTGTGCTCTTCTGAGGGGAAGGTGCCAGCCTTGACTTCTTCATCGTATGCCTTGAAAGCGGCGGTCATTTGCGGGCCGATGTTGCCGAAGTGCTTTACGAACTTGGGCTTGAAGTCGCTGAACAGGGCAAGCATGTCCTGATAAACCAGAACCTGGCCATCGCAACCCGCACCTGCGCCGATGCCAATGGTGGGGATGTCGAGCTTTTCTGAGATAATGGCAGCAAGCTTTGCGGGAACGCATTCCAACACAACGGCGAATGCGCCTGCTTCCTGGACTGCCAAGGCGTCGTCGATCATCTGCTGGGCTGCTTCGGCCGTTTTGCCCTGAACCTTGAAACCGCCAAAGGCATTGACCGACTGAGGCGTAAGGCCGATATGGGCACATACGGGAATGCCTGCTTTGGTGATGGCCTTGATCTGTTCGGCAACGCGTACGCCGCCCTCAAGCTTTACCGCGTTAGCACGACCTTCCTTCATCAGGCGACCGGCGTTGATAACGGCCTGTTCAATCGATACCTCGTAGCTCATGAATGGCATGTCGGCAATGACAAGCGCATTCTTGGCGCCACGGGCTACGGCGGCGGTGTGATGGATCATGTCTTCCATTGTTACCGAAAGCGTGTCTTCGTAGCCGAGCATAACCATGCCCAGGGAATCTCCGATAAGGATCGAATTGATTCCCGCTTCGTCAACCAACTTTGCGGTGGAGTAGTCGTAAGCAGTCAACATAGAGATCTTGGTGCCCTCATTCTTCATCTTCTTGAATGTGGCAACAGTATTCTTCATGTTCCCCTTCTTTCTCTTACGTTGTGCGGCTCCTTACTATATATAAGTAACGCGCTGCACCTTGAAGGCGAAGCGCGCGTCGGAGCTGCGTTGTTTCGATGCCTGTATTGTACACGCAGGCTTGTGTTTCGGAATGGTTTCGGTGATGTTTTGCCGTTCAGCTTCTATAAGCGGTAAATAGCTCTTCTCGCATCGGATAAAAAAGTCCAGAATTATTTGAAAAATGAGAGGGAATAGGCGATCAGAGCTAATAGAAATATCTATTGAACTGCGAAAACAGATTGTGAAGAGATAGACACGCCCGGGTGCGTGGCGTTTGACAAGGTATATACCCGGTGATAAAGTTCATTTTCGCGTTTCGGGTAGAAGCGTATGTTTTCGCGTGCGTATCTGCAGAACGCACAGAAAGCAAAGTTAGTAAGTGATAGTAAAGAAAAGGAGCTGAAGCTTTGCCTACTATCAATCAGTTGGTCCGTAAGGGCCGCGCCAAGCAGGTCGACAAGCAGAAGACCCCGGCGCTCAAGGGCAACCCCCAGAAGCGTGGCGTTTGCACCCGCGTGTACACCACCACCCCTAAGAAGCCTAACTCGGCACTTCGTAAGGTTGCTCGTGTCCGTCTCGTAAACGGCATGGAAGTTACCGCATACATCCCCGGTGAAGGCCACAACCTCCAGGAGCACTCCATGGTGCTTATCCGTGGCGGTCGTGTAAAGGACCTTCCTGGTGTTCGTTATAAGATCATCCGCGCTGCTCTCGACTGCGCAGCTGTCGACAGCCGTCGTCAGGCACGCAGCCGCTATGGCGCTAAGAAGCCCAAGAACTAAGTAACCCTCGCGATTCAGTTAGTCGCATAAACCGAAAGGAAGATATATGCCGCGTCGTGCAGCAGCAGTCCGCCGCGAAACGCAGCCGGACGCTAAGTACAACAACCGTTTGGTCACGCAGCTGATCAACAAGGTGTTGCTTGACGGTAAGAAGTCTACCGCAGAAGGTATCGTTTACGATGCATTCGACATCGTTGCAGAGAAGACTGGCCAGGACGCCCTGACCGTATTCAAGAAGGCAATGGACAACATCCGCCCCACGCTCGAGGTTAAACCCAAGCGTGTTGGTGGCGCTACCTACCAGGTACCTATGGAGGTTAACTCCCGCCGCGCAACCACCCTCGCTATCCGCTGGATGGTTGACTTCTCCCGCAAGCGCAAGGAAAACACCATGAAGGAGCGTCTCGCAGGCGAAATCATGGACGCAGCCGAAAACACCGGCGCATCCATCAAGAAGCGTGAAGACCTCTACAAGATGGCAGAATCCAACCGTGCATTCTCGCACTATCGTTGGTAGGAGAAGGAACAATGGCTAAGACTTCTCTGGAGCATACCCGCAACATCGGCATCATGGCTCACATCGATGCCGGTAAAACCACCACTACCGAGCGTATCCTGTACTACACGGGCAAGACGCACAAGATCGGTGAGGTTCATGATGGCGCAGCTACCATGGACTGGATGGTTCAGGAGCAGGAGCGCGGCGTAACCATTACCGCTGCAGCTACCACCTGCTTCTGGAAGAAGGACGATCAGGAATATCGTTTCCAGATCATCGACACCCCCGGCCACGTAGACTTCACCGCTGAGGTAGAGCGCTCCCTGCGCGTACTCGACGGCTCTGTGGCTGTATTCGATGCAGTTGCTGGCGTACAGCCTCAGTCCGAAACCGTATGGCGTCAGGCTGACCGCTATGGTGTACCCCGCATTGCTTACATCAACAAGTACGACCGTGTTGGCGCTGACTTCTTCCATGCAATTCAGACCATGCGCGACCGTCTTGACGCACCTGCTGTTGCTGCTCAGATGCCCATGGGCGCTGAGGACAACTTCTGGGGCGTAATCGACCTGGTTACCATGACCGCATGGGACTTCAAGGCCGACGACAAGGGCATGACCTACCCTGAGCCCATGGACGAGATCCCCGCTGAGTTCAAGGAAGATGCAGAGCTCTATCATCAGGAACTTCTCGAAGCAGCTGCAGACTGCGACGACGACCTGATGGAAAAGGTCCTCATGGAAGAGGAAGTATCCGTTGAGGAACTCAAGGCTGCTATCCGCAAGGGCACCATCGCTTGCAAGCTTCATCCTGTATTCGTAGGTTCTTCCTACAAGAACAAGGGTGTTCAGGAGCTGCTCGACGCTGTTGTTGATTACATGCCTTCTCCTCTCGACGTTCCTGCCATCAAGGGCACCAACCCCGAGACCGGCGAAGAAGACGAGCGTCCTTCCGATCCGAAGGCTCCCTTCTCTTCCCTGGCATTCAAGATCATGACCGACCCGTTCGTTGGTAAGCTCACTTACCTGCGTGTATACTCCGGTACTCTCGAGTCCGGCTCCTACGTGGTAAACGCTTCCAAGGACAAGAAGGAACGCATCGGTCGTCTTCTGCAGATGCACTCCAACAACCGCATCGACGTTGACACCTGCTCAGCTGGCGACATCGTTGCTGTAGTTGGCTTGAAGAACACCACCACTGGTGACACGCTCTGCGACGAGAACGCTCCTATCATTCTCGAGTCCATGCAGTTTGCTGATCCTGTTATCGACATTGCTGTTGAGCCTAAGACCAAGGCAGAGCAGGACAAGATGAGCATCGCTCTTCAGAAGCTCGCTGAGGAAGACCCGACGTTCCGTGTTTCCACCAACCACGAAACCGGTCAGACCATCATCGCTGGCATGGGTGAGCTTCACCTCGAAATCATCGTTGACCGTCTGCTCCGCGAGTTCAAGGTTGAGGCTAACGTTGGTAAGCCCCAGGTTGCTTACCGTGAGCGTCCTGGTCATGAAGTGCTCAACGCTGAGGGCAAGTTCGTTCGTCAGTCCGGTGGTCGTGGTCAGTATGGTCATGCCATCATCAACATGTATCCGCAGGAAGCAGGCGCTGGCTATGTCTTCGAGAACAAGATCGTTGGCGGTGTAGTTCCCAAGGAATACATCCCCGCTATTGACAAGGGCATTCAGGAAGCACTCAACTCTGGCGTTCTGGCTGGTTACCCTGTTGAGGATATCAAGGTTGAGCTCATCGACGGTTCTTACCACGATGTTGACTCCTCTGAAGCTGCATTTAAGGTTGCTGGCTCTATGGCAATCAAGGATGCGCTGAAGAAGTCCGACCCTGTTATCCTCGAGCCTGTTATGGCTGTTGAGGTTGAGACTCCTGAAGAGTACACCGGCTTCGTTATGGGCGATATCCCCAGCCGCCGTGGTCTCATCCAGGGCCAGGAGCAGCGTGGCAACGCAGTTTGCATCTCTGCTAAGGTTCCGCTGAGCCAGATGTTCGGTTATGCAACCGACCTGCGCAGTGGCACCCAGGGTCGCGCTACGTACACCATGCAGTTCGACACCTACGAGCCCGTGCCCAAGAACGTGGCAGAAGAGATTATCAGCAAGGCTGGTGGCAACGCTTAAGCCCTCGGGCTCAAAGCTTTCCCACCGCTCACTATGGAGGTAAAAGTGGCTAAAGAGAATATCCGCATCCGCTTGAAGGGTTACGATCATGAGATCGTGGATCAGTCCACCAAGCTCATCGTAGACACCGCTCAGAAGACGGGTGCTAAGGTTTCCGGTCCTATTCCGCTGCCGACCGAGCGCAACCTGTATTGCGTAGTTAAGGGTCCGCACGTAAACAAGGACTCTCGCGAGCAGTTCGAAATGCGCACTCATAAGCGCCTGATCGACATCCTGGATCCGACCCCTTCTACGGTTGATTCCTTGATGCGTCTCGATCTTCCTGCTGGCGTTGACATCGAGATCAAGCTGTAGGGGAGTGTGATACTGAATGATTAACGCTATCTACGGTACCAAGATTGGCATGACCCAGCTCTTCGACGAAGACGGCCAGGTTACGCCCGTTACGGTTATCAAGGCAGACCCCAACAAGGTGTGCCAGGTTAAGACCGCTGCTACCGATGGCTACGAAGCTGTTCAGCTCGGCTTCGGCACCATCAAGGAAAAGAAGGTCAACAAGCCCATGGCTGGCCATTTCGCCAAGCAGGGTGTTGAGCCTGTTCGCCATCTTCGCGAGGTTCGCGTAGAGGATGCTTCCGAGCATGCTATTGGCGAAGAAGTTACCGTTGCTGCATTCGCTGAGGTGAAGAAGGTAGACGTAACCGGTACTTCTAAGGGTAAGGGCTTCGCAGGTGTTATGCGTCGTTACAACTTCGCAGGCGGCCCTGGCGGACACGGTGCACACTTCCATCGTGCTCCCGGTTCCGTTGGCCAGTGCGCATATCCTTCCCGTGTGTTCAAGGGCGTTCGCCTTCCGGGTCACATGGGTTGCGATACCGTTACGACCAAGAACCTTGAAGTAATCCGCGTTGACGAAGAGGCGAACCTCATCATGCTCAAGGGTGCAGTTCCCGGCGGCAAGAATGGCGTAGTTCGCGTTCGCATGGCGTAAGAACGGTGCGAAGGAGTTTATAAATTATGGCAACTATTGAAATGAAGGACGCGAGCGGCAAGAAGGTCAAAGACGCCGAGCTTTCCGCAGCAGTCTTCGAGATTGAGCCTAACGTGCATGTTATGCACGAAGTGGTTCGCTCCCAGCGCGCTGCAAGGCGCCAGGGAACCCACGACACCTTGACCCGCGGTCAGGTTCGTGGCGGCGGCAAGAAGCCTTGGCGCCAGAAGGGTACCGGCCGTGCTCGTCAGGGTACGATCCGTGCTCCTCAATGGGCAGGCGGCGGCACCGTATTCGGTCCTCATCCCCGCTCTTACGCTTTCAAGGTACCTGCCAAGGTTGTAAAGCTGGCTATGCGCTCTGCGCTTTCCGCTAAGCTTGCCGACGGCGAGATCGTTGTTGTTGATCAGCTTTCCTTCGAGAAGCCTTCTACCAAGCAGGCTGCTGAAGTGCTGAAGAACCTCGGTCTTGAGGGTCGCGTTACCATCATCGTTCCTGATGACAACGTGAACACCTTCCTGTCTTTCCGCAACCTCTCCAAGGTTCGCGTGATTGGCGTTTCCGAGCTCAACACGCTCGACTTCATCGATAACAAGGCACTCGTTCTTACCGACGCTGCCCTGACCCGCATCGAGGAGGTGCTTGCATAATGAAGGATCCCCGCGAGGTAATCATTCGCCCGATCATTTCGGAGCACTCTTATGAAGGCATGGAAAACAATGTCTATACCTTCGAGGTAGCAAAGTCTGCTAACAAGATCGAGATTGCTCAGGCAATCGAGGCTATCTTCGATGTAAAGGTCGTTAAGGTTAACACCATTAACGTTAAGGCTAAGCCGAAGCGCGTTCGCTATCAGCTTGGTAAGACCCGCACCTGGAAGAAGGCCATGGTTACGGTTGCTGAAGGCGACCAGATCGAGATCTTCGCTCAGGCATAGGCTGTCTAGCAAAGAACCGCTCTTCGGAGCGGTTCTTTTTTGCCCTGGAATTGCTGTTGCATTCCAGGGCTTTTCTTTTTTCGCCATCTTAGAGGCAAGGGTGTACGCTTAGCTGGTACGCCAAGGAGGTACCAATGCTGCAGGATATAGCGCCTTATTCTTTTTGCAATGATTTTGCATGGATCAATCCAGAGCCTACAGACAGGGTCCTCGTGTACCGAGGCTCCACTGTTCTTGTTTCGATTGACACTGCCCCTCAGAACTCTTCAGAGGACGCCAGGGAAGGCACGTTGCGCTTTCCGACATATAAGATGCTTTCCGATATCGGTGCTGTGGTTTCCGATTCCGCAGAAGTAATTCAGCGAGCTGACGGAATGGCACCTGAGGCGGTGTTTCTTTTCACCGTCGGCGATACTGGATACTTTCGTTGCGAGACAGATTGCAGTGTTCTTGACGAATTAATCGAAGGCAGTTGTTCCGTGCGTACCGATGATTCATGTGCCCAGGCTAAATGGCAATTTATACCGATTTCCCAGCTCAAGCAATTCGGTCCGAAGCATAGGGCGTTTGCTGGGCTAGTAGGTTACGAATACGACACCTGGTATGCAACGCGTAGATTCTGTGGCCGTTGCGGAACTCCATTGGTGCACGACATGGTGGAGCGCATGGTGCGATGCCCTCAATGTGGTGCAATGGAATTCCCCAAGCTCTTTCCAGCGGTAATCGTGGGTATTGTTGACACTCAGCGTAACAAGATTCTTGTGTCCCGTTATGCGAACCGTGAATACAAACGTTATGCCCTTATCGCCGGGTTTTGCGAGATGGGAGAAACCGTCGAAGAAACTGTTCACCGAGAAGTAATGGAGGAAGTGGGGCTTAGGGTGAAGAATCTTCGCTACTACAAAAGTCAGCCATGGCCTCCTTCTTCATCGCTGCTCTTTGGCTTCTTTTGCGAGCTTGATGGTTCGAATTGTATCAAGCTCGACGACCATGAATTAGAGAGTGCCGAGTGGATAGACAGAGATAAGCTTCCTTGCGATGAAGACTATTCGTTAACGCGAGACATGATGCAGGTTCTCCGTGACGGAAGGGAACTAGACTATTAATTCTCTACCTATCTAGCGGTTATGGGCTTTCCGTATACGCTTTCAATCGTTGTCTTTCAGCGAAGAGCGCGTAGAGGGCCTGACCAGTCTTGCTTAAACCCTGCTTTGCAGAAATTAAAAACGGGTGCTCGAGAGTATCGAGCACCCGTTTTGCGTGGTGGGACAATTGTTGGCTGGGGCTACTCAGCGGTAGCGGGCTTCCATTCGTCTGCATCTTTGCCAACCTGGAAGGGTACACCAGCCTCGCGGCGTTCCTTGTAGTCAGCGGTAGCGGTGAACAGCGCGTCGGAAAGGGAGTTAAGGGCAGTTTCAACGGAGTCCTGGATAACGCCGATTACGAAGCCAACGCCCACAACCTGCATAGCAATATCGTTGCTGATGCCGAACAGAGAGCAGCACAGCGGAATAAGGAGCAGGGAACCGCCGGCAACACCGGAAGCGCCACAGGCGCTCACTGCAGCCAGAACGCAGAGGATGCCAGCGGTAACAGGGTTGATGGCAATGCCCATGGTATGCGCAGCAGCCATAGCCATTACGGTAATAGTAATAGCAGCGCCAGCCATATTGATAGTGGCGCCCAGCGGAATGGAGACAGAGTAGGTGTCTTTGCGAATACCAAGACGCTTGCACAGCTCCATGTTTACGGGGATGTTAGCGGCAGAGCTGCGGGTGAAGAAGGCATACATGCCGGAGTCTTTGATGCAACGGAAAACGATAGGGTAGGGGTTCTTGCGAATGTTGATGAACACCAGCAGCGGGTTCACGACAAGGCAGATGAAGAACATGGCGCCCAAAAGAACAAGAAGCAGCTGACCGTATTCGATGAAGATCTCAGGGCCGTTCTGAGAAACAGAGGTGTAGATAAGGCCCATGATGCCAAACGGCGCGCAGGTGATGATCCAGCGAACTACGATAGAGATAACGTGCGACATATTCGCAAAGAAATCTTTGGTGGGTTCGGTGGTATAGCGCATTGCGATACCCAGAAGAACAGCCCAAACCAGGATGCCGATGTAGTTTGCATTAAGCAGCGCATCAACAGGGTTAACTACCATGTTGCCGATGAGGGTGGTAAGTACCTCGGCAATTTCGGTGGGTGCGGCTTTGTCTGCAGCCTCAACGCCCGAAAGGGTGAGCTCGACGGGGAATGCATAGCTGATTGCCACTGCGGTGAAGGCGGCGGCAAGGGTGCTAACTACGTACAGCACCACGATGGTCTTCATGGATTTAGGAAGCTTTGTGTGGCACAAGGCATTGATAACCAGGAAGAATACCAAGAACGGTGCGACTGCCTTCAGGGCGCTAACGAACAAGGTGCCAAGCATTTCGATAACGGCGAGATCCTTAGGGCCAAAGCAACCAAGCAAAGCGCCGATAACAAGGCCGATGATAATGCGCTTGATAAGGCTCAAGCTCGACCATGCTTCTGCAATTTTTTTCATAGATGTCTCCTTGAATGGGAGGATTGGGGATAGGATGCAGCTCCGAACGTGCAGATGTTCTAGAGTCGCAACTTTTTAGTATACCGATCCGTTACAGAATTGTTTCGAGAGTGATTCTATTTAACTAAGCGGAAAAGAAACTAGGTAAACGGTGCTTAAGTGCAAAAAAGCGACCCCAAAAAGGGGGTCGCTTTGCGAAAAGAGTGCAGGTGAAGAGGCGAATTACTTTGCCTTGTACTTCTTAACCAGCTGACGACCAGCGATGTAGTCCATGATTTCAGTGGTGCCGCCGCCCATTTCGTTACCGCGGAGGTCTGCCCAGATGCGGCCAACGCGGATTTCCTTGGTGTAGCCGATAGCTGCGTAGATTGCCATTGCAAGGTCGGCAACGCGGGTGAGTTCGCGGCAAGCGTAGCCCTTGAGCAGTGCAGACTCGAGGCGAGTAGATTCACCGTTGTCGATCATGGTAACAACCTGATACAGACGGGTGCGTACGTTCTGGATGATGTTTTCCATCTCGCAGAGATGCAGCTGGATCTGAGTCTGGTGAGCGATGGGCTTGTTGAAGCAGATGCGCTCAGATGCGTAAGCGCCTGCGTCGTTCAGAGCAGCCTGAGCAAGGCCGAGGGAAGACGCAACAACCAGGCAGCGCTCGAACTCAAGCTTCTTCATGAGAAGCTTCCAGCCCATGCCGGGCTCGCCCAGACGCATGTCTTCGGTGAGAACTACGTTGTCGAAGAACTGGTCAACGAACGGAATGGCCTGCTGGCCAACCTTGTCGAGGTGACCAATGGTGAAGCCAGGGGTGTCGTTGGGAACGAGCCACAGAGAGTACTTATCGTTCTCGTAGGAAGGATCTTCGTCCTTTGCTACAACCATGGTGTAGATGGAGAGGCCGCCCAGGGTAACCCAGGTCTTCTGGCCATTCAGCAGATAGGTGCCGTCGGGCTGCTTCTTGGTAACGCAGGTCATAGCGTTGTTGTCGGAGCCAGCTGCGGGCTCCGAAATTGCGGAGCAAGCGATGCAGGTGCTTTCGATGTTCTCGATAGCGTCCATGATCATTTCCTGCTGCTCTTTGGAGCCGAAGTCAATTACGTCGGTGATGGTGTTGAAGTCGGTAACGAAGGGGAGGGTTACGCCAGTGAACTCATGAAGCTTCTCTACCAGGAGAACCTCGGTAAGCTTGTCTACCGGAACACCGCCAACTTCTTCGGGAAGGCCCAGAAGCATGAAGCCTGCCTCGCGGTAAGCCATAGCAGCTTCGATGCTGATGTGATGATCTACTTCATATGCCTGCTTTACTGCTTCATCGGTGAAGTAGCGAGTGGCATATTCGTGTGCGCTCTCAATGAGCAGCTCCTGCTCGTCAGTAAGCTTGAAATCCATAATGCGTTCCTCTCCTTATTCCTGTGTTGAATGGAACCGAGATTCAGACAAGAACCGAATCAGCAGCTCAATGGCTATCCTAGCATTTGAACGCGTTTTTCTCTATGCACCTACGTATTCCCGTTTTGTATAAGAATTGCACCAATTCGATAATTCGTGTTATATCAGGTGTCTTTGCGTATTTGACCAGGATAAACGCTGCCATTTGATTGATGGGAAATGCCACAAATATTGGTATTTGACCAGTTGAATCGTTGGCGTAAAAGGATGGGTATGCTTTCCTGGAAAGCATGGTGGGAAAGCTTCGTTGCGTCATGCTAAACAGTCGGTGCGGTGGGGCTTTGCGATGCTCTCCTTCTGATGAGTGCCTTGCAGATGGTTCTTTCGGGGCATGTAAAAGATACAAGGCGGCAGAAGACGGTAAATGTCAAATACCCAAATGCAGATAACCTGGCGTTTTCGTATTCGATCATTCCCGCACGTGCAGAATGGGGCCAAGTGAAGGATAATGAACAGGTTATGCCGCCATTAGATGCGGCTGCAAACGCTATAAATAACGCTCATTGGTGAACAGGAGAATGAAATGAAATACTTTGGCACAGACGGCTTCCGCGGCGTAGCCGGCGCTGACCTTACCGTTGAGCATGCATACAAAATCGGCCGCTTTATTGGCTGGTACTATGGCGCACGCCAGGGCCGCAAGGCCCGCATCGTTGTGGGCAAAGATACCCGCCGTTCCAGCTATATGCTGGAAAGCGGTATGATTTCTGGCCTTGTTGCCTCGGGTGCAGACGCCTATATGCTGCACGTTATTCCCACCCCAGGCCTTTCGTACGAAACCACCGACGGCGCATTCGATTGCGGTGTGATGATTACCGCTAGCCACAATCCTTATACGGATAACGGCATCAAGCTGGTTAATTCCCAGGGTTTCAAGATGGAAGAGCCCCTGCTTCAGCTTATTGAGCAGTACATTGACAGCGAATATCCCGAAGAAGTGCCTATGGTGTCTGGCGATGCGATTGGCGCAACGGTTGACTATATGCAGGGCCGCAATCGCTACATTGCCCACCTTATTGCCAGTGCGAATTTCTCCCTGCAGGGCGTAAAGGTTGGCCTTGATTGCGCCAATGGTTCTGCCTCTTCGGTTGCAAAACCCGTGTTCGATGCTTTGGGCGCTGATGTTCGCGTTATCAGCAATGCCCCTGATGGCTTCAATATCAACGTTGACTGCGGCTCCACGCATATCGACCGTTTGCAGCGTCTTGTTGTGGAGCAGGGTCTTGATGTGGGCTTTGCTTATGACGGCGATGCAGACCGTTGCCTTGCGGTAGACGAGCGCGGCCACGTGGTAGATGGAGATCTTATCCTGTATGTGTGCGGCGTGTACCTGAACAAGCATGGTCGCTTGTCGGGCGGAACGGTTGTCCCCACGGTTATGAGCAACTTCGGTGTGCTGAAGGCTCTTGAGCAGGCTAACTTGAACTACGAAACCACCGCAGTGGGCGATAAGAACGTATTTGCTTGCATGCATGCCAATGGCTACAGCCTGGGCGGCGAGCAATCGGGCCATGTGATTTTTGGCGATATAGCAAGCACCGGAGATGGCATCCTCACCTCGCTGCGTCTTATGGAGGCCATTCGCGCTGAGCGCGAAACCCTGTCGCAGCTATGCGCTCCGGTGAAGCTGTATCCTCAGTTGCTGACCAATGTGCGTGTTGCCGACAAAGATGCGGCCATGAATGATGCGGCTGTGTTGGAATCGGTTAAAGCAGCAGAAGAGTTCCTGGGCGATCGCGGCCGTGTGCTTCTGCGAGCCAGCGGCACCGAACCTCTTATTCGCGTGTTGGCCGAAGCGCCAACCGACGAGCTGTGCGCCGAAGCCAGCGAGTTCATGCTGAAGGCGCTTGAGCCCCTGCGCGCTGAGTAGTGGCGTTTGCCGCAACGCAAGTTCAAGCTTATTTGAAGGCCCGCTTCAGCGGGCTTTTCTTATATATACTTACAGGTTATGGCAACCTACCAACATATATCCCACGGGTTCGAGCCCGTGTTCAATGAGCGTTCTACCGTACTGGTTTTGGGGTCGTTCCCCTCCGTGCTCTCTCGGAAGAACGATTTTTATTACGGCAACCCCCAGAATCGCTTTTGGCGTGTGCTTGCCGCCATTGCGAAGGAACCTGCGCCTGAAACTATTTCCGAAAAGAAGGAAATGCTGCTTTCGTGTGGCATTGCACTATGGGACGTTATCCAGGAATGCGACATCAAAGGATCGAGCGACGCAAGCATCAAGAATGTGGTGCCCGCTCAAGTGGAACTCATCACGCGCACGGCCCCCATCAAGCGCGTTATATGCAATGGGGCTACAGCGGGTCGCCTCTATAAAAAGTACCTACTATATAAAGTAGGTATCGAAGCAGAAGTGCTGCCTTCCACGAGCCCCGCAAATGCGGCATGGGGCTTCGATCGCCTAAGTGAACGTTGGCTCGCGGCGCTTGATGGCGTGCAGCCTGCAACGGATGATGAAGTGGATTCGTTCGAGCGCGAACGGAAGAGCGCCAAGCGTGCAGGCAAGGGCGAAGTTGAGTATGCCCATGTGCGTATTCCAGCGCCCGATGCATCGAGCTATGCGGTGCATAAATCTATGCAAGGCAACAAGCGCAAAGACACGAAACCTGAGCTTCTGGTTCGACAGCGCCTTCGTGAAGCGGGCCTGGGCGGCTATCGTTTGCAATGGAAAGTTCCAGGGCGTTCCGATGTGGCGTGGCCAGGGAAGAAGGTGTCGCTCTTTATCCACGGCTGCTATTGGCACCGCTGCCCGCATTGCAACCTTTCCCTGCCTAAGAAGAACACCGAATATTGGGTGGCAAAGTTCAACCGAAACCAAGAACGCGATGCTCAAAACGAAGCGGCGCTTATCGCCGATGGTTGGAAGGTGCATGTGATTTGGGAATGCGAGTTGAAGAAAGGCAAGCGCGAAGAAACGTTTGCGAAACTCCTGCCCAAACTTGCGCGCGAACTCAATAAGGAACTTCGCTAAGCAAATTCGGGCATGCGGGTTTTTGTGTCTCGATTGCATGCGGCATTGGGGCCTATGCTGAAATAGCGGGGCAGCCGAAATTGCCATTTACTGCCAATTTCGGCTCATTTCGTACCAGGTTGTGAATCTTTTGCGAATACTTGCTTCAATTCGATTATCCCTTGCGCATTACATAGGCAATCAGTATAATTTTCGGTTGCGTCTGGCTGTTGATGGATACACCCGGACGCGTGGAAACTCGGAATCGCCGAGGGCTGTCTCCCAAAGGCCCCCATGGCGGTGATGGAGTCCACATAAGACCAAGGGTCCGAACCTGCAGTTCGAACCCGTAGAAAGGAAGAAAATGGGAGTAAAACAGTTCAAGCCCACGAGCCCTGGACGCCGCTTCCAGACTGTCTCGGACTTTGCTGAGATCACCAGCACTACGCCCGAGAAGTCCCTGTTGGCGCCCCTGCCCAAGAAGGCTGGCCGCAACAACAATGGCCGTATCACTACGCGTCATCAGGGTGGCGGCAACAAGCGTCGTTACCGCATCATCGACTTCAAGCGCAACAAGGACGGTATCCCCGCCAAGGTTGCCACGATCGAGTACGACCCCAACCGCAGTGCTCGCATCGCTCTTCTGCACTATGCAGACGGTGAAAAGCGCTACATCCTTCAGCCCAAGGGTCTCAAGGTTGGCGAAACGGTAGTATCCGGCGCTGATGCAGACATCAAGCCCGGCAACGCACTGCCTCTGTCCGCTATCCCCGTTGGTACGCTCATCCACGCAGTTGAGCTCCAGCCTGGTCGCGGTGCAGCAATCGCTCGTTCCGCTGGCACCAGCATCCAGCTGATGGGCAAGGAAGGCAAGTATGCAATCCTGCGTATGCCTTCTTCCGAAATGCGTCGCGTTCTCGTAACCTGCCGCGCAACCGTTGGCGAAGTTGGTAACGCCGAGCACGGCAACATCAAGATCGGCAAGGCTGGCCGTAACCGTTGGATGGGTATCCGCCCCAGCGTTCGCGGTACTGTAATGAACCCTGTCGACCATCCTCATGGTGGTGGCGAAGGCAAGAACAAGTCTTCTGGTCGTCATCCTGTTACTCCGTGGGGCGTGTCTACCAAGGGTCATCGCACTCGCAACCCCAAGAAGGCTTCGAGCCGCCTGATCATCCGCCGTCGCAAGAAGTAGCGCCCGATCGCATAAGGAGAAACATTGAGCAGAAGTTTGAAAAAAGGTCCCTTCGTGGAGCCTCGCCTTCTCGATCGCGTTATTGCGATGAACGAAGCTGGCGACAAGAAGGTCATCAAGACGTGGTCGCGTTCTTCCACCATCTTCCCCGAGATGGTTGGTCACACCATCGCTGTGCATGATGGTCGCAAGCACGTGCCGGTTTACGTTACTGAATCCATGGTTGGCCACAAGCTGGGCGAGTTCGCACCTTCTCGCACCTTCCGCGGCCACGACAAGTAAGGAAAGGGTGAAACATGGAAGCTAAAGCAATCGCTCGCTACGTACGCGTTTCGCCCCGCAAGGCACGCATCGTACTCGACCAGATTCGCGGCAAGAACGTTATTGCCGCTCAGGAAACCCTCCGCTTCACCAACCGCGCTGTTGCTGAGGTTGTAGAGAAGACCCTGAACTCCGCAGTTGCAAACGCTGCACAGAAGGGTGCCGCTAACCCCGAGAACCTCGTGGTTAAGGCATGCTTCGCCGACGAGGGCCCCACGCTGAAGCGTATCCGCCCCCGCGCAAAGGGCTCTGCTGCTCGCATTCGCAAGCGCACCAGCCACATCACCGTCATCGTAGCAACCCGAGAGGAGGCATAGTATGGGTCAGAAAGTAAGCCCCACCGGTTTCCGTCTCGGCGTAACCGAGGATTGGCGTAGCCGCTGGTATTCCGACAAGGACTATGCGAAGAACCTTGAGAACGACCTCGCTATTCGTTCTTACCTTGACAAGCAGCTCGCCCATGCAGCTGTCTCCCGCGTAGAGATCGAGCGCGCTGGTGACAAGATCAAGGTCATCATCACCACGTCTCGCCCTGGCGTAGTAATCGGCAAGAAGGGCGCAGAGGTTGACGCACTTCGCAAGAAGCTCAACCAGATCGCCAACGGCCCGGTTTCCGTTGAGGTTGTAGAGGTTAAGCGTCCTGAACTCGACGCAAGCCTCATCGCTCAGTCCGTTGCTGAGCAGCTTGAAAACCGCGTTGCATTCCGTCGTGCAATGCGCAAGGCCGTTCAGTCTGCCCGCAAGAGCGGCGCAAAGGGTATCCGTATCCAGTGCGCTGGTCGTCTTGGTGGCGCTGAAATGAGCCGCCGCGAGTGGTATCGCGAAGGTCGCGTGCCGCTGCACACCCTTCGTGCGAAGATCGACTATGGCTTCGCCACCGCTGCAACCACCATGGGTTCCATTGGTATCCAGGTTTGGGTGTACCACGGTGAAGTTCTGCCGGGCCAGAAGGCTCCGCAGCCCGCACTCGAGGGTTCTTCCCGTCCTAACCGTTCCCGTCGCCGCAATAACGATAGGGGTGATAAGTAATGTTGGTACCTAAGCGCGTTAAGCATCGTAAGGTGCAGCGTGGTTCTATGAAGGGTAACGCCAAGGGCGGTACCACTTTGAACCACGGCTCTTGGGGCATTCAGGCCCTGGACCGTCATTGGATCACCAACCGCCAGATCGAGGCTGCACGTATCGCAATGACTCGTCGCATGAACCGTACTGGTAATGTTTGGATCACGATCTTCCCCGATAAGCCCATCACGCAGAAGCCTGCTGAAACTCGAATGGGTAAGGGTAAGGGTAACCCTGAGGGTTGGGTAGCTGTAGTAAAGCCCGGCCGCATCATGTTCGAGATCGATGGTGTTGACGAAGCAACCGCTAAGGATGCTCTCCGTCTGGCTATCGACAAGTTGCCCATCAAGTGCAAGATCGTAAAGCGTGAGGCAGAAGGGCAGGAGTAAATGAAAGCAGCAGAGATCCAGAAACTTTCGGGTGAAGATCTGCAGGCTAAATTGAAGGAGGCTCGTGCAGAGCTCTTCAACCTGCGCTTCCAGATGGCTACCGGCCAGCTCGACAACACCGCTCGCATCAAGCAGGTCAAGAAGGACATCGCCCGCATCCAGACCGAGATGCGCGACCGTGAACTCAAGGCCGCTCAGGCTTAGGGTGCAGCTAGGAAGGTTTGAACAATATGAGTGAAGAACGTAACTCTCGTAAGGTTCGCCAGGGTGTTGTAGTAAGCATCTCCGGCGACAAGACCTGCGTCGTGCAAGTTCACGAGCGCAAGCCCCATCCTGTATATGGCAAGATGGTTAACTCCACCAAGAAGCTTCACGCTCATGACGAGAACAACGAAGCTGGTGTAGGCGACACCGTAACGATTATGGAAACCCGCCCGCTTTCTAAGATGAAGCGCTGGCGCCTTCTCGACATCGTTGAGAAGGCTAAGTAGGCACTTGCTTACTTAGAAGCATCGAAAGGGATAAGCACATGATTCAAATGCAGAGCATGCTCGCCGTTGCTGACAACTCCGGCGCTCGCAAGGTGCAGTGCATCAAGGTCCTGGGCGGCTCCAAGCGCCGTTACGCGGGCCTCGGCGATGTCATCGTTTGCAGCGTTAAGGAAGCAATGCCCAACGGCAACGTTAAGAAGGGCGAAGTCGTCCGCTGTGTCGTGGTGCGCGTTAAGAAGGAAGTTCGTCGTACTGACGGCAGCTACATCAAGTTCGACCAGAATGCTTGCGTTCTGATCGACAACAACGGCGCTCCCCGCGGTACGCGTATCTTCGGTCCTGTTGCACGCGAACTTCGTGACAAGAAGTACATGAAGATCGTGTCCCTGGCACCGGAAACGCTGTAGGAGGAACATCCATGGCAAAGATGAACATCAAAAAGGGTGACAAGGTCAAGGTTCTCGCTGGTAAGGATAAGGGTGCTGAAGGCATCGTAATCGCTTCCAACCCCTCGGCTCAGCGCGTCACCGTTGAAAAGGTCAACATGATGAAGAAGGCAATGCGCCCGACTCAGGCAAACCCTGAAGGCGGCATTGCTACCGTTGAGGCTCCCATCCATGTCTCCAACGTTATGCTGATCTGCCCCTCCTGCAAGGAGGCAACTCGCGTCAACATCAAACGTGAAGATGGTAAAAAAGTTCGCGTTTGCAAGCATTGTGGCGCAGATATCGACTAAAATATTTAGCCGTGCTTTTATGACCCCCGCGTAATGCGGGGGACGCAAGGTCGGAAATCTTGCGTTTAATTCATCGAGAAAGGTTTTTTAGGACAATGGCTACTCCTCGTCTGAAGGAAAAGTATGTAAACGAAGTACGCGACCAGCTTTTCAAGGAGCTCGGGCTCGCTAATGTTAATCAGATCCCTCGCCTTGAGAAGATCGTTATTAACATGGGTGTAGGTCGTGCCGCTGGCGACAAGAAGCTTCTTGACGGCGCAATCGCCGACCTGCGTACCATCACCGGTCAGCAGCCTATGGTTACCCGCGCTAAGAAGTCCATCGCAGGCTTCCATCTGCGTGAGGGCCAGGCAATTGGTTGCAAGGTTACCCTTCGCGGTGACCGCATGTGGGAGTTCTTCGACCGCTTGATGTCCACTGCGCTTCCTCGCGTACGTGACTTCCGTGGTTGCAACCCCAACAGCTTCGACGGTCGAGGCAACTACACCATGGGCCTCACCGAGCAGCTTATCTTCCCCGAGATCGAGTACGACAAGATCGATCGCACTCGTGGTATGGACATCACGTTCGTAACCACGGCTGAAAACAATGAAGGCGCCAAGGCACTTATGGATGCCATGGGCTTCCCGTTCAAAAAGGAAAACTAACTTCTCGTTAAGAGAATTGGTTATAGGAAAGAAGGATTTTGAATGGCTAAGAAATCGATGATCGCCAAGTCCAAGCGAGAGCCGAAGTTCTCGACGCGTCAGCACAATCGCTGTGCTCGCTGTGGTCGCCCCCGTGCGTACTACCGCAAGTTCGGTCTGTGCCGCGTCTGCCTTCGCGAGCTCGCTAACAAAGGCGAACTGCCCGGCGTGACCAAGGCTTCCTGGTAGGAACCTTATCAACCCAGTCACGTTGTTGAGTGCCGTTAGTCAAGGCGCATACATCATGGGTGCATGCGAACCGGCTTTTCGGCTCATCATGAACAAAGGAGAAACACAACAATGAGCATGAACGATCCTATTGCAGATATGCTTACGCGTGTGCGTAACGCAAACTCTGCTGGCAAGCAGACGGTTTCCATGCCGTCCAGCAAGAAGCTTGTCGAAATCGCCCGCATCATGCAGGAAGAGGGCTACATCAACGGCTTTGAAATTGAGCCGGCTCAGCCCCGCGACGTTCTGACCATCACCCTCAAGTACGGTGAGAAGAAGGCTCGCACCATTCGCGGCATTAAGCGCATCTCCAAGCCTGGTCTGCGCATTTATGCTGGCAAGGACGAGCTTCCTCGCGTTCTCGGTGGTCTTGGTACTGCTGTTATTTCGACGAGCAAGGGCGTTATGACCGACCGCGACGCACGCAAGGAAGGCGTCGGCGGCGAAGTCATGGCGTACATCTGGTAGGAAGGAAGGAGCACAAATGTCTCGTATTGGTAAGATCCCTGTTGCTATTCCTTCTGGCGTTGAGGTTAAGATTGACGGCCATGTTGTTACCGTAAAGGGCAGCAAGGGCGAACTTACTCGTGAATTCAACCCCATGATGACCATCAAGGTTGAGGGCGATGAAGTTATTGTTGAGCGTCCCGACGATTCCCGTCAGGCAAAGAGCCTTCATGGCCTTACGCGCACCCTTATCCACAACATGGTAGAGGGCGTTCATGATGGTTACTCCAAGAAGCTCGAGCTCGTAGGCGTTGGCTATCGTGCAGCGCTCAAGGGTTCTGATCTGGAGATCCAGCTCGGTTACTCTCATCCGGTTATCGTTAAGGCTCCTGAAAACATTACCTTCGAAGTTCCTAGCCAGACCGAGATTATCGTAAAGGGCATCAGCAAGGAACAGGTCGGCCAGGTTGCTGCCGACATCCGCGCATGGCGTAAGCCTGAGCCTTACAAGGGCAAGGGTGTTCGCTATGAAGGCGAGTATGTCCGTCGTAAGCTCGGCAAGGCCGCAAAGTCTGAGTAGTAGCTCAGTAGCGAAGTATTGAAGGGAATCTACTTATGAAGAAGCTTCAAAAGAAACAGGCTGGGCTGCGCCGTCGTCACACTCGTGTTCGTGGCAAGATCTCTGGTACGGCTGCCCGTCCGCGTTTGTGCATTACGCGTTCTAACTCGAACATGTATGCTCAGGTTATCGACGACGTTGCCGGTAAGACCATTTGTGGTGTTTCCACCCTCGGTCCCGAGTTCAAGGCAACCGAGAAGAGCGGTGCTACCGTAGATGGCGCTGCAGCTCTCGGTCTGATCATCGGTAAGAAAGCACAGGAAAACGGTGTTACCGAGGTTGTATTCGACCGCGGTGGCAATCTGTATCACGGTCGCATCAAGGCAGTTGCCGATGGTGCCCGCGAAGCAGGCCTGAAGTTCTAAGAGAGGGTTAAGGTCTATGGCTCGTAAGCAAGAAAACCAGGCAGGCGTTCCCGAACTTCAGGAACGCGTCGTCTATATCAATCGCGTCTCCAAGGTTGTCAAGGGTGGTCGTCGTTTCGCACTCACCGCTCTGGTAGTTGTTGGTGACGGCAAGGGTCGCGTGGGTATCGGCATGGGCAAGTCCCAGGAAGTTCCCACCGCCATCAAGAAGGGCGTAGAGGATGCGAAGAAGAACATGTTCTCCATTCCTCTGACCGAGGCTGGCACGCTTCCTCACGACATCATCGGTGAGTATGGCGCTGGTCGCGTTCTCCTTAAGCCCGCTACTCCTGGTACCGGCGTTATCGCTGGCGGCGCAGCTCGTGCCGTTCTCGAACTCGCTGGCGTAAAGGATGTTTTCGCTAAGTCCCTCGGCACTGACAACGTTCTTAACATTGTTAAGGCTGTTGCTGAAGGTCTTAAGGAAATGCAGAGCCCCGAGGCAGTTTCTGCTCGCCGCGGTATCTCTGTAGCTAAGATTTATGGCTGGAAGGAGAACTAGTAATGGCTGACGCAAAGAAACTGCGCATCACCCAGGTAAAGAGCTCCATCGGCTACAAGTACGATCAGGGTCGCACCCTGAAGGCTCTTGGTCTTGGTAAGATCGGTCGCACGGTTGAGCAGGTAGACAATCCTGGCGTTCGTGGCATGATCTTCAAGGTTCAGCACCTCGTAGAGGTTGAAGAACTGTAAATGCTAAAAGCCCCGCTCATTGAGCGGGGCTTTTCTATTCTCGTAATCGGACATTATGCGGATCGAAGCGCAGTGCAAGGAAAAAGCCTGAAAGAATATCGTTTTAGGTCTAGTACGGTTACTGCATCCGTGGAGCATTTGATTCAATTGTTGAACTTATGATGGGCTGTATCTAACTTATTGAGTTTTGCCCCGCATTTGATTTTAACCTATGGCATAATGATCTAGTTTGTAAGTTCGTCGGCGGCGAGCTGCCGACCTCTATTCCAATCGGTGGGGTAGAGACAGCGTAAAAAAGGAGAAAAAGAAAACATGGAACTTAAGGATCTGAAGCCCGCTGAGGGTTCTCGTCACAGCCGCAAGCGCGTAGGTCGCGGTCCCGCATCTGGTACCGGCAAGACCGCTGGTCGTGGTCTGAACGGTCAGAAGTCTCGTTCTGGCGGCGCTAAGGGTAACGGCTTCGAAGGTGGTCAGACTCCTCTGGCTCGTCGTCTTCCTAAGCTCCCTGGCTTCCGCAACATCAACCATGTTGAGTATCTTCCCGTTAACGTTAGCCGTATCGAGAAGTACTACGAAGCTGGCGAAGTGGTAGACGGTGAATCCCTCGTAGCTAAGGGCATCATCAAGCACTCCACCGATCTTGTTAAGGTTCTGGGCGACGGCGAAATCACCAAGGCTGTAACCGTTAAGGTTGACAAGGTTTCCGCTTCCGCAAAGGCTAAGATCGAGGCAGCTGGCGGAAAGGTCGAAGAGCCTTGCTAAGTTCCCTCGTACAGGCGTTCAAGGTACCTGAGCTCAGGAATAAAATCCTGTTCACTCTTGGTATCTTGGTGCTTTACCGATTCGGCGCTTACCTGCCGGTGCCGGGCATCCCGTTCCAGGCATTTGCTGATTCTTTTTCTCAGCAGGGTGTCTCGATGGTTATGCTCGACCTCTTCACTGGCGGTGCTTTGTCGAACTTCTCGGTATTTGCACTGGGTATTATGCCGTACATCACTGCATCTATCATTATGCAGTTGATGCAAGGTGTTATCCCTGCCGTTGGCCGTTGGGCTAAAGAGGGTGAAACGGGCAGGCGTCGTATTACTCAGGTTACGCGTTACCTTACGCTTGGTCTGGGTCTGATCAACGCTGTTGGTTACCTTTTCCTCTTCAAGTCCGAGGCTTATGGTGTTGTTTTCAGCACCGCTGTTCCTGAGATCGTCACCGACATCTTGGTTGTGTTTACTCTTGTAGTTGGCACTGCTTTGATCATGTGGATGGGCGAGCTCATTACTCAGCACGGTGTTGGCAATGGTATGTCGTTGATCATCTTCGTTTCCATCATCTCTTCGGTTCCGTCGGCAATCTTCTCGTCGATTAACCTGAATGCAGATATGGGTATGGGCATTGCAGTAACCGTTCTTATTTTGGTTGTGGTACTGCTTTGCATCCCTGCGATTATTTTCGTAGAGCGTGCTCAGCGTCGTATCCCAATTAGCTATGCAAAGCGCGTTCAGGGTCGTAAGGTTATGGGCGGTCAGAGCTCTTACCTTCCTATCAAGATCAACGCTGCAGGTGTTATTCCTATCATCTTCGCAAGCTGCTTGATTTACTTCCCTGCGCAGATTGCTGCTTTGTTCAATGTTGATTGGCTCACCATGGTTGCCAATGCTATTTCGGCAGGTTGGGTGAACTGGATCCTCACTGCGCTGCTCATTGTGTTCTTCGCATATTTCTACACCTCGATTGTTTTCAATCCCGAGGACACTGCGGAAAACCTTCAGCGTCAGGGTGGATTTATTCCCGGTATTCGTCCTGGTCAGAATACCGTGCAGTACATTAAGGATGTTCTGCACAGGGTTACGCTTCCTGGTGCGATTTTCATCGCAGCCATTGCGGTTATCCCTTCCATATTGTTCTACTTTACGAACAATTCTTTGATTCAGGCGTTTGGCGGTACCTCGATCCTCATTATGATCGGTGTTGCTTTGGACACTATGAATAAGATCGAGTCGCAGTTGAAAATGTACAACTACGACGGATTCTTCAAGTAATAAGAAAGGCGGCAATTAGCCGCCTTTCTTATTTGAGCAATGTCACTTTGCTCTTAATGCGCTTCAATTTGTTAAAATAGATTGATCGATTTCTATCGTGTTACGAAAGGAACATTTCCATGAATATCGTTTTGCTGGGCGCACCGGGCGCTGGTAAGGGCACTCAGGCTGCAAAGCTGGTAGAGAAGTATGGCTTTGCTCACATCTCCACTGGCGACATGCTTCGCGCTGCCGTTAAGAACCAGACTCCTCTTGGTCTTGAGGCTAAGAAGTACATGGATGCTGGCGATCTTGTGCCCGATGAAGTTGTAATTGGCCTCGTAAAAGAGCGTCTGCAGGATGCCGATACCGCCAATGGCTTCATCCTTGACGGCTTCCCCCGCACCTCTACTCAGGCCGTTGCGCTTGATTCGGAGCTTTCTTCCCTCGAGCGTCCTCTTGATGCTGCTCTTCTTGTTGATGTTGACAAGGAAGTTATCATCAAGCGTCTTACCTCTCGTCGCATGTGCCGCGACTGCGGTTACATCGGTTCCGACGCTGACGCTGCTTGCCCTAAGTGCAATGGCGAAATGTACCAGCGCGACGACGATAATGAAGCTACGGTACGTAACCGCCTTGATGTTTACGAGAGCTCCACTGCTCCGCTCATCGATTACTACCGTGGTTGCGAGCTCCTGAAGGAGATCGATGGCGACCGCGATCCTCAGGTAGTATTCGACGCAATCGTTTCCACGCTCGGCTTGTAAGCAAGCGTCTTAATGTGTCCCTGCATCGTTTGGTGCGGGGATTTTTTATCCTCGTGCTTCTTCTGAAAGAAAAGTGCGTGGGCAATATGGCGTAAGTGTATCTTGTAAAATGATTCGCTATGAAACCTATTGAAGACATTGCATTAGATTGCATAGACCTCGCCAAAGCCAATCGAGGTCGAATTAAACATGCGTTATTCCGCATTTTCGTGGTTGCTATTGTTGCGTTGCTCCTCGAAATCTTTCTGTTCAATATGAACTATTTTCGATCGGCTACCTATGAGCCGATCAATTTAGCTGATCGCATTAGCCTTGATGCAAACGATACGGGAACTTCGAATTTCGGTTTAGGGCACAGCGAGCAGTACAAGTTTACTGAGTCGAAAACTGCTGTAGATTTTTACGATCTCAACAAAGTAGTAAATAACATTCATCTTGATTTTGATAATTCGCAGCCTGCTCAGAATCTTAAGGTCAAAATCAGCTTTACCGACGCTGCTCATGAAACCTATTTTTCGACGACCGAGTATACATTCGGTGTTCCCGAAATAGACGTTTCAACGTATAGCGAGCAAAGTCAGTATCTATTCCTTGAAAGCTCAGGCGCAATTCAGAACTTGCGTATCGAAATTGTGAGCGATGATGCACGGTACCCTGTTGTTCTCAATACGGTTGTCATCAATGAGCGTCAGCCATTTGAGTTCAATGGTCTACGCTATTTCCTGACGTTTGCGGTTCTGCTTTTGCTTTATGTGTTTCGACCTGGCTCGAGCATTTATCGTTGCCGAGTTAAGGAACATCCGAGGTTTTCCCGTGCATGCATCGTCCTGGCAACAGCTTGCGAGATTTTCGTTCTTACTGCGTACCTTTTACTTGGATCAAACCAGGTTGGTATTGCTACGGCTAATTACAATTCGGGCTCCTGGGATGGCCACAGCATTGTAAACACCTATAAGGTTGGTGGAGATAATGCCCAGCAGTATGCTGAGCTCGCGAAGGCTATGGCTGATGGCCAGCTGTATTTGGAGGTGGAGCCTCCCCAATGGCTGGTAGACATGGACAACCCCTATGACAAGGGTGCACGCGATGAACTCCAGAAGCAGACAGGTGAGTCGTACCTGTTCGATGTGGCGTACTACGAGGGCCATTACTATGTGTATTTCGGCGTGTTGCCAGTGCTGCTGTTCTATTTGCCGTTCTACCTGCTTACGGGGTCTAGTTTCCCAACGGCAATTGGCGTTTTAATTGCCTGCATTATGTTCGTACTGGGCGTAACGGCTCTGATGGATCGTTTTGCGAGACATCATTTTAAGCGTGTTAGCTTAGGCTTGTTCCTCTTGCTGCAAATGCCCTTGGTGGCTTGTTCGGGCATGCTGTATTTAGCGAAGTTCCCAACGTTCTATTCGCTCCCAATTGCAATGGCCTTGGCTTTTACGGTATGGGGCTTGTATTTTTGGCTTCACGGGCGGTCAACGGAAAGAGCAGCAGGATGGTACCTCGCTGGTTCTCTGTGCATGGCCCTTGTGGTTGCGTGTCGTCCTCAGTTCCTTATTTTCTCGCTGTTGGCGTTCCCGCTGTTTTGGCGCAAGTTCATTACTGAAAAGCACCTGTTCACTAAGAAGGGTTCAAAGGAATTTGCGTGCCTTTTGGCGCCCTATTTTGTTGTTGCCGCTGGCATCATGATGTATAACCGTGCGCGCTTTGGCTCTTTCTTCGATTTTGGAGCAAATTACAACCTTACGGTAAACGACATGACACAGCGCGGCATGAACGCTGGCCGTTTGCTGCCGGCTTTGTTCGCATATTTCCTGCAGACCCCAACTACTACCGGCGTGTTCCCTTGGCTTCAGCCAACCACGTTTGATACTACGTACTTGGGTCAAACCATCAAGGAAGTAACATTTGGCGGCATTTTAGTATGCTTGCCTATTTTGTGGGTGCTGGCATTTGCTAAGCCGATACTTTCCTATCGTATTAGAGAACGTTCTACCCATACCGTTGCCAGTGTCGTGATGACCATGCTGGCATCTGCACTCATTGTTGCTTGCCTTGATGCTCAGATGGCGGGCATTCTGCAGCGCTATACCGCCGACTACAGCATCCTGATGCTAATTCCCTCAATCTTGCTTTGCTTCATTGCGAACGATGCCCTGGCTCCTGATAGAGAGAACGATTGCCGCGATGTTGAACTGAAGGTTGGAAGTCCTGCGGTTCCCAAAGTACTTGCGCACCGCCTTTTCCTTCGTGTCTTAGGGGTATTGGTGTTCCTGAGTTTGCTGTATGCCACCTTGGTTTGCTTTATACCCGAAACTGGTTGGTATTCCGATGTATACGCATGGGCCTACCAAGACCTTATCGAAATGGTTGAGTTCTGGACGTAGGTGTTTGGTCTCCATGGGGTGCGGAGCTGCATAGCAACGCGAGGCTCGTGAGGTTGCCTCAATTGCATTTGAGCGAATTAACGGATCAGATGAGCTTGTCTTGTCTGGTCCGTTTTTTTGATTAGGCAACAGGAATACTGAATATTTTGCGAGCCACTAAAAGGGTGCGTTTTTTGATTACCTGCCGTTCGCCCCGACAACCCAACCAGTGGCAACTGCCGAATTCCGTCTACCGACCTATATCTAACACGTTCGGAAACCCCTAAGGGGCGAAAACGTGTGCTCGCTACAATTAAGAAGCTTTCTAAAAAGCAAACCTTAAGCGAGAGGAGAGGTATGTCACAGTTGACCGAAATCCGCTGGCATGCACGTGCTGGTCAAGGTGCGGTTACGGCGGCGAAGCTTGTCGCGGACACGGCACTGCTGCAGGGCAACTACATCCAGGCTATGCCCGAATATGGCCCGGAGCGTACGGGAGCACCCCTGAAGGCGTATACGCGTGTATCCAGTGATCCCATCGAGGTTCACAACAACATTCAGAATCCCGACATCGTTATCATCATGGATGACACCCTGTTGGCTTCTACGGACGTAATGGAGGGTATGCCAGAAGACGGTATCCTCCTGTTCAACACCACAATGACGGCTGCTGAAGCCCGTGCAGCGGTAGGTGCTCCTGAAAGCATGCGTGTTGCTGTAGTTGATGCTTCGGGCATCGCGCTTGCAACCATCAAGAAGGACATGCCTAATACCCCGATTGTAGGCGCATTGGCTAAGATCACGGGTCTTTTCCCGGTTGAAAAGGTCAAGGAACGCCTGGTTATCACCTTCGGCAAGAAGTTCTCCCAGGAAATGATCGACGCGAACCTCGCCTCCGTTGAGCGCGCTTATCAGGAGGTGCAAGAGTAATGTCCAAGTATCAGTTTGATGGCTCCAACTACGATAATTGGAAGCCCGAAGAGTTTCCGACCGGTTATGTATGCCCCGAAGGCGGCACGTCAACCAATTGCTACACCGGCGGTTGGCGCTCCAATCGTCCTATCTGGGATTCCGAGAAATGCTCCAATTGTATGCTGTGCTGGGCTTACTGCCCCGATTCCTCCATTGAGGTTAAAGACGGCGCAATGACGGGCATCGACCTGTTCCATTGCAAGGGCTGTGGCGTTTGCGTTCAGGAGTGCAAGTTTGGCGCGCTCGAGCTTATCTCCGAGGCTGAAGCCCAGGAGCAGGAAGCGAAGGGGGAGTAACCATGGCAGAAAAGAAGATGTTCTCCGCTACGGGCAACCAGATGGTGGCAGATGCCTTCCGTCAGGTTAATCCTGATGTTATGGCGGCTTACCCCATTACTCCTCAGACCACCATTGTTGAAGGCTATGCAAAGTTCGTTGCCGACGGAAAGGTAACCACCGAATACGTTCCCACCGAATCCGAGCATTCCGCGCTTTCCGCATGCATTGGCGCTTCTGCTGCTGGTGCGCGTGTTGCAACCGCAACAAGCTCCCAGGGCTTGGCCTACATGTGGGAGGAACTGCACATTGCGTCCGGCATGCGTTGCCCCATCGTTATGGCAAATGCCAATCGTGCGCTTTCCGCTCCTATTAACATCCACGGTGATCATTCCGACATCATGAGTGCTCGTGACTGCGGTTGGGGCATGATGTTTGCCGAAACCGCCCAGGAGGCTTACGACAACACCATCATTGCGTTCAAAGTTGCCGAAGATCCCAATGTTCTGCTTCCGGTTCTCACCACTCTCGATGGCTTTGTTACCACGCACGCTATGGATTGCTGCGTGATGGAAGAAGATCAGGTAGTAAAAGATTTTGTAGGCATTTACGAGCCGAAGTACCCTCTTCTTGATACTGAAAACCCTGTTGGCCAGGGCATGTTCGCAACGCTTGGCAACGGCTACATGAAGTACAAGCTCACCGAGCGCCACGCGCTCGACAACGCTATGGAAGCTTTTGAGCGCCATGGCAAGGAATGGGCTGAAATCACGGGTCGTCCGTTCGAGCTGGTTGATGCATGGGGTACCGAAGACGCTGATTACATCATCGTTGTTTTGGGCTCTTGCGCAGGCAATGCTCGTTTCCAGGCTCGTAAGCTGCGCGAGCAGGGCAAAAAGGTCGGCGTTGTTCGTCCTCGCATCTTCCGTCCGTTCCCTGCAAAGCAGATTGCTGAAGCCTGCAAAAACGCTAAGGCCGTGGCTGTTCTGGATCGTTCCGATTCCTTCGGTTCCCCGCATGCTCCTTTGGCGCTCGAGGTCCGCTCTGCCTTCCATGCAAATGGGGTTGACGCTCTTGTCAACGATTACGTTGTGGGCCTCGGCGGCGCAGACATCACCCTCGAGCAGATGAACACTGTGTTCTCTGATCTTGAGGCGCGCGCTGCAGGCGAGGGCGACGGTTCCATCAAGTATCTCGGCATCGAAGAGTAAGGGGCATCCAATGGCAAACATCAAGCAACTTTCTGCCCGCCCCGACGATTTGGCTCCTGGCCATCGCCTGTGTGGCGGTTGCGGCGCATCTATGGCAGTGCGCCAGGTCCTCATGGGCCGCAACGACTACGACGTTGTGTGCTGCTCGGCAACGGGCTGCCTGGAAGTATCCACTTCCATCTATCCGGACAACGCGTGGAACGTTCCGTTCATTCACAATGCATTCGCAAATGCGGGCGCAACTATCTCTGGCGTAGAGGCGGCTTACAAGGGCCTTCAGCGTGCAGGCAAGATCCCTGCAGACAAGAAGATCAAGTTCGTTGCCTTCGGCGGCGACGGTGGCACCTACGACATCGGTCTGCAGTCTCTGTCCGGCGCTATGGAGCGCGGTCACGATATCGTGTATGTCTGCTACGACAACGGCGCATACATGAACACGGGCATCCAGCGTTCTTCTGCAACTCCTAAGGGCGCATGGGCAACTACGTCTGAGGTTGGTAAGGAGCAGCAGGGCAAGCCCCAGAAGCGCAAGGATCTTACCTCCATCATGGCAGCTCACGGTGTTCCCTATGTTGCTCAGGCTACCGTAGGCAATTGGCGCGACCTGGTAAGCAAGGCGGAAAAGGCAATTGCCGTTGACGGTCCTGCTTTCCTGAACGTTATGGCTCCTTGCCCCCGCGGCTGGCGTATCGATTCCAGCATGACTGCAGAAATCTGCCGCATGGCGGTAAACTCCAAGTTCTGGCCTTTGTTCGAGGTTGAAAACGGCAAGTGGAAGCTCACCCCGGTTCGCGACAAGAACCTTATTCCTGTAAAGGACTTCCTGAAGCCTCAGGGCCGTTTCAAGCACCTCTTCAAGCCTGGCAACGAAGCCCTGTTGGAAGAAATCCAGCAAGACGTTGATGATTTCTGGGCATACCTTGAGGGTCGCGTAGAAGGCTCCAAGGATCTGTAGGCGCAGTGCTTGGGCTAAGCTAATCCCCAAGTAAGGTTGTCTAACCAAGCCGCGAGATGCACTATCTCGCGGCTTTTTTCTTGACGGGGCACTGTAGTGCGCTATAGTAACCAATGGAAAATGAATACGGTCTTCAGGGCGAGGCGAAACTCCTCACTGGCGGTAACGTGAAAGCTTCTACAAAGAAGCAATTGCAAAGCCCGCGACCCTTGTGCAAGCAAGGCTGATCTGGTGAAAATCCAGAGCCAACGGTTACAGTCCGGATGGAAGAAGACGATGAATCGGATCGGCTATTTTGCCGCGCTTGTTTGTCATGTGAAAGCCCTGGAATGCTATGTTCCAGGGCTTTTTTCATACAGGACGCATCTCCGTTCGTCGCTTACCCACTCAAGATGGTATTCGCGACAACGAATATGAAAGGAGGTGCAGTTCCTTGACTGATGAAGAGTATATGCAGCGAGCTTTGGAGCTTGCTATGCGCGGTGCCGGATGGGTCAATCCCAATCCTCTTGTTGGAGCGGTTGTGGTGCGTGATGGTCGAATTATCGGCGAAGGTTGGCATCCCGCTTTCGGCGAACTCCATGCGGAGCGCCAGGCTCTTGCCGATTGTCGCCAACGAGGCGAAGCCACCGAAGGCGCAACCATCTACGTAACGCTTGAGCCTTGCTGCCATACCGGCAAAACGCCCCCGTGTACCGAGGCGCTGATTGAGGCGGGCATTGCCCGAGTGGTTATGGGCGCTCCCGATCCCAACCCTAAAGTCGATGGCGGCGGCGTTGCTCAGCTTGAGGCGGCGGGTATCGAAGTTGTCCAGGGTGTCTTGGTTGAGGAATGCCAAGAAATCAACCGAGCGTTTTTCCATTACATCGAAACGGGAAAACCCTATGTCATCCTGAAGTACGCGATGACGCTCGATGGCAAGATCGCCACAAGGAGTGGCAAATCGAAGTGGATTACGGGCGAGGAGGCTCGCAAGCGCGTTCATACCGATCGTCAACGTTATGCCGCTATCATGGTGGGCGTCAACACCGTCATCAAAGACGATCCGTTGCTTACCTGCCGATTGGACAGCTTTGGATCTTCCGACGTAGAAGAATTGCAAGTGGTTGATGAGTCCGATTTTGAGGATCTGCTTGAAAGGGAAATGGCGGAAGACGAGGCTGCTTTTGAGGCCGATCTGGAGGGTTGCGCCGACTCTACTCTGCGTGGATTCGGCACCTTTAAGCCCCGTTGCTCGAACCCTATTCGCATCATTTGTGACACACACCTGCGTACGCCACTCGATTCTCAGGTGGTGAGGACGGCTGCGGAGATCCCCACGTACATAGCAACCTGCGAACGCGATCTGGAAAAGCACTTGCCGTATCGTGAGCGGGAGTGCGACGTCATTGTGGTCCCCGAGGCGGCGGGTCATGTGGACATCGAGATCCTGATGGAAAAGCTCGGAGAGCTTGGTATCGATAGCGTGATTGTCGAAGGTGGCGCAGAAGTCAATTGGTCGGTTTTGGCCTATGAAGTGGTTTCTTGCGTGCAGGCATACGTTGCCCCGAAGATCTTCGGTGGAGCAGCAGCGCCGAGCCCGGTAGGGGGCTTTGGCGTCGAGGCTCCCAAGTACGCCATCGAGCTGTCTAGCCCGAAGGTGACTCAGCTCGGTCAGGATCTGCTCATTGAATGCGAGGTGAAGTAAATGTTCACTGGCATTGTGGAAGAAGTGGGCAAAGTGGCCTCCATTCGCAAAGGAGCCCATTCCTGCGTGCTTACCGTTGCAGCTTCGAAGGTGCTTGAGGATGTTCATCTGGGTGACAGCATCGCGACGAATGGGGTTTGCCTTACCGTAACCGATTTTACGCGTAGCGGCTTTTCAGCTGATGTCATGCATGAAACCCTGAACCGTTCGTCTTTAGGTGCGCTGCGCCCGGGAAGCCCCGTGAACCTGGAACGCGCCATGCTCGCTGGTGGACGTTTCGGCGGTCACATCGTTTCGGGCCATATCGACGGTGTGGGCACGGTGAAAAGCATCGACGAGGACGACAATGCTGTGTGGTATCGCATTGGATGCGACGCTTCCATTCTGCGCTTTATTGTCGAAAAAGGCTCTATTGCCATAGATGGCATCAGTCTCACCGTCGCAAAAGTCGACTCTGAAAGCTTCAGCGTTTCCATCATTCCGCACACACGCGCACAGACCAATTTGGTCACCAAGCATGTGGGCGATGTGGTGAATCTCGAAAACGACTGTGTCGGCAAATACGTTGAACGCCTTCTGGCTTGTTCTCCGGAGCTTGCAGACGAAACGGTCCGTCAATCTGCTTCGGTCGTGAGCCCCTATGTCGAGAAGGCAAATGGGACGGTATCGCAGAAGCAGGGCGGCATCACGAAAGAATTTTTGCTGAGCAATGGCTTTTAGCGGCTTGGCTCCTATAGCAAAACAGGAATAGCGCTTCCCCATTTAGGTGTGGGAGGCATGAGAGGATAGTAATGTTCCAGTTCAGTACCATTGAAGAGGCTTTGGAGGATCTTCGCCAGGGAAAGGTGATCTTGTGCACCGATGATCCCGATCGCGAAAACGAGGGCGACTTCATCTGCGCCGCAGAATTCGCCACAACCGAAAACGTGAACTTCATGGCGAAATATGCAAAGGGCCTGATCTGTATGCCCATGAGCATCGATCTGTGCCGTAAGCTCATGTTCCCTCAGATGGTAACCACCAATACCGACAATCACGAAACGGCCTTTACTGTTTCGATCGATCACGTTGACACCACGACCGGCATTTCTGCCGAGGAGCGTGGCTACACGGCTCGAAAGTGCGTTGATGAGAATGCTCGTCCTGAGGATTTCCGCCGTCCTGGCCATATGTTCCCGCTGATGGCAAAGCCCAACGGCGTTCTTGAGCGCAACGGCCACACTGAGGCAACGGTAGACCTGATGCGTCTTGCCGGCTTGAAGGAATGCGGCCTGTGCTGCGAGATCATGCGTGATGACGGCACGATGATGCGCACCCCCGAGCTTATCGAGCTCGCCGAGAAGTGGGATTTGAAGTTTATCTCGATTAAGGCTCTTCAGGATTACCGCAAGAAGCACGACAAGCTTGTAGAGCGTGTGGCCGACACCAAGATGCCCACCAAGTATGGCGACTTCCGTGCATACGCTTACATCAACAAGCTCAATGGCGAGCACCATGTTGCTCTGGTTAAAGGCGATATCGCCGATGGGGAAGATCTGCTGGTTCGCGTTCACTCGGAATGCCTTACTGGCGATGCATTCGGTTCCTTGCGTTGCGATTGCGGTGATCAGTTCGCTTCCGCTATGCGCGCGGTTAACGAAGAGGGCCGCGGCGTGGTTCTGTATATGCGCCAGGAAGGTCGTGGCATCGGCCTGGTAAACAAGCTTCGCGCTTACGAGCTGCAAGATAAGGGCATGGATACGCTTGAGGCAAATCTTGCACTGGGCTTCAAGGGAGATGAGCGTGAGTACTTCATCGGCGCGCAGATCCTGCGCGATCTGGGTGTGAAGACCATGCGTCTTCTGACCAATAACCCCGATAAGGTCTATCAGCTCTCCGAGTTCGGTCTCGAAATCACCGATCGTGTGCCGATTCAGATGCCCGCGACCGACCACGACCGCTTCTACCTGAAAACGAAGAAGGAAAAGATGGGTCATATTCTCGAAAGCGTCGAGGAATAACGGAACTGCCTGTAGGCAATAGGGGATTGCATCCCGAAACGAATGGAATTAGCCCCAGGCGTTAAAACGCTGGGGATAGCGAAAGGAAACGCATATGAACACTCTCGAAGGTAAGCTCGTATCTGAGGGCATCAAGGTTGGCATTGTGGCCGCTCGTTTCAACGAGTTCATCACTTCAAAGCTGATCGGTGGCGCAATGGATGGTCTGCTTCGTCACGATGTCAAGGACGAAGACGTGGACATCGCGTGGGTTCCCGGCGCATTTGAGATTCCGCTGGTTGCCCAGAAGATGGCCGAATCGGGCAAGTACGATGCTGTTATCTGCCTGGGCGCGGTAATCCGTGGCGCAACGTCCCACTACGACCTGGTTTGCAATGAGGCCGCCAAGGGCGTTGCCCAGGTTGGCCTGAAGACCGGTGTGCCTGTACTCTTCGGCGTGGTAACCACCGACACCATCGAGCAGGCAATTGAGCGTGCTGGCACGAAGGCTGGCAACAAGGGCTTCGACTGCGCAACGAGTGCCATCGAAATGGTTAACCTCATCAAGACGATCGAGGCATAGCATCAAAGCCGGTAACGACCCCGCTCCGTAGGAGTTGGGGTCGTTTTTTGTCTTGAAACAGGGCAACAAGTATCCTGTATTAATAGTATTTCGCTGCTGCAACGAAGGAGCTGATATGTCTTTGCTGGTTCACCCTCTTCCTCTGGGGAAAGTCAGACTACGCAACCGTTTGGTAATGCCCCCGATGGCTACCGAGAAATCGGAGGGGCAGGGCAAAGTGAGCGATGCCCTGTGCGAGTATTACGACGAAAAGACGAAGGGCGGCTATTTTGGCTTGGTGGTCGCCGAGCATAGCTATATCAGCAAAGAAGGCCAGGCAAGCAAAGGGCAGGTTTCTTTTGCTTCGGACGATGACATTCCCTGCCTGAAAAGGCTTGTTGAGGTCATCCATCGTAATGGCTGCAAGGTGGTAGCACAGATCAACCACGCTGGTGGTAAGTCTATTTCTGCTTTGGGCGGTGAACCTCTGACGGCGCCTGCTCCAAGCGCAATGCCCTATACCACAACAAGAGGGGAAGTAGTGCAGGCGCATGCTATGACCCAGCAAGAAATCGACCAGGTTGTTGCCGACTTTGCGTCTGCGGCGCGTCGCGCTAAAGAAGCTGGCTTCGATGGCGTCGAGATCCATTCGGCACACGGATATCTTTTGAGCCAGTTCTATTCCCCGATAACCAATAAGCGCACGGACGACTATTCGGGTGCGAACATAGCAGGGCGTACTCGTCTGCATTGCCAAGTCATTGAGGCGGTCCGAAACGAGGTGGGTCCCGATTACTTGTTGGCGCTTCGCTTGGGTGCCTGTGATTATGAAGAAGGTGGAGCAACAAGGGAAGATGCTGTTGCAGCGTGCAGGATATTCGAGGAAGCAGGAGTCGATCTGCTGGATATCTCGGGTGGTTTATGCGGCTATCGCGGTGACGGCTCTAAGACCGAAGGCTATTTCGGTGAAGACTCAGCTGCGATCCGCGAAGCAGTTACGGTCCCCGTTATTGTGACCGGAGGCGTGAGGACTCTTGAAGGTGCCGAGCGTATTCTGGAGAAGGGCCAAGCCGATTTAGTGGGTGTGGGTCGTACGGTTCTGAAAGATTCGTTATGGGCAAAAAATGCTATTGAGCTCGCAGGTGGTACCAGCGTTAAAGGAACGGTGTTCTTCGATTTCGACGGAACTCTGCATGACAGCATGGCAATTTATGGTCCTGCATTTCGCAAGGCATATGCTTGGTTGGTTTCCGAGGGCCACATGCCGCCACAAGAGTTTACCGACGAATGGATCAGCAGGTGGCTGGGCTGGACCACGGAAGCCATGTGGACCACGTTTGCCCCCAACCTTCCTGAAGAAATATGGCGTCAGGCAGCGGAAATCGTGGGAAATGAAATGGACCGTCTTACCGAGGAAGGCAAGGCTCGATTGTTCCCGGGGGTGCCCGAAATGCTCGACGAGCTTTGCTCTGACGGCTACGAACTTGCGTTTATCAGCAACTGTCGCACCCGCTATTGCGAGGTCCATCGTGCGATGTTTGGCCTGGATGCCTGGTTTGATGCCTATTATTGTGCTGAAGATTTTGGCGAAATGCCGAAATGGCAGATATATCAGCAGGTAGCGGAGCGTCATGCCGTCCCTCGTGTGATGGTAGGGGATCGCTTCCACGATGGGGAAGTGGCAACAAAGGCGAACATTCCCTTCATCGGTTGCACGTATGGTTTTGGTGCCGATGAAGAGCTGGAAATGGCGAAGGCATGCGTTTCGGCACCTGAGGAAATTCCCGGTGCCGTTCAGGGGGTCCTTTCATGAAATACTGCATTCACTGTGGGGCGGAACTGGAAGACGAAGACAGATTTTGCGTACATTGCGGCTTGGCTCAAACTCCCGCCTCTGGGCCTACTTGCCAGCAGGAGCCTGCTGATCAAGCGCCTGCCTCGTCGGCTCAGGCGGCGGTATCTGCTCCCGCTGTGGCAAACAGGAAGCCGGTCAACAAAGCGGTGGTTGTTCTTTCTGTGGTCCTGGGCGTTGCGTTGGCGGTTATTGTTTGTTTGGTATTGGTTATGCGTCCCGCTTCGAATGAGGCGGAAGCTCCCTCCTCCAATGTCGCCTCGCAGCAGCAGACCGACGATTCCGGCAGTAACGCATCTTCCCATGACTCTAAGAATTCTGATTCTTCTGTTACTTCCAAGAAGGAGAGCTCTTCGGCGCAGACTGAAGTATCGGTTCGTGCGTTGTCGGGCTTTTCTGGGGAGATGGGCGCGTGCCAGTTGAGCAGCTATTCCGCCTCTTCGGTTCTTCCCGCGAGTGAATACGGCACGTATGTTGCAAGCAACTTAAGCGATGGAGACTGGAACACTGCCTGGGTTGAGGGTTCGTCTGGATCGGGGGCGGGCCAGAGCGTAACGGTATCTCGTGCTTCTGGTGGCAAGGCGACGGTAAGCTGCTTGGAATTGGTGGCTGGTTATGGCAAATCTACCGACATTTACTACAAGAATGCGCGTCCGAAGCAGGTGTCTTTGATTGCTGATTCGGGTGAGGTGGTAGCACAGGTGACGCTCGCCGATTCGTATCGAGTAGTTCAGTCGATTAGCTTTCCAGCGGTAAGCACTTCCTCGATTACGCTGAGAATCGATTCGGTGTATGAGGGCAATAAGTACGATGATTGCGCGATCTCCGAAATGAGATGTTTCTAGCAAAGAGGGAAGTTGCCGCCCACCCTTAATATGGTGCAGGGTTTTGTGCTTGAGCCCTAATAGTGTTACTTCTTTTGCGAGTGGCGCAGGCAACACCTATACTGAAAAAGATTGGTAGACTTAGCGATTGTAAGATGCAGTCGCTTTGTAAGGCAAATGGAAGGAAGCATGATGCCCACTTACGCGGAACTGGGGAAAGAAGAGCTCACCACGCTCAAAACCGCACTCACTGAAGAATACGAAACCTACAAGGCTCAGGGTCTGTCTCTGAATATGGCGCGCGGTAAGCCGGGCTCCGATCAGCTCGATTTGAGCATGCCCATGCTGGACATCCTGCCTTCTTCCGATGATTGCAAGGCTGAAAACGGTACCGACATTCGCAACTATGGCGTAGTTGATGGTCTGCCGGAGGCCAAGAAGCTCATGGCTTCTATGCTCGATGACGAAGCGGAGAACACTATTGTTTTCGGCAATTCCAGCTTGAACATCATGTATGACACCATCATGCGTTGCTGGGTATTCGGTACGCTTGGCGCAACTCCCTGGAGCCAGCTGGATAAAGTAAAGTTTGTTTGCCCTGTTCCTGGTTACGATCGACATTTCGGCGTTACCGAGGCATTTGGTATCGAGATGGTTACTGTTCCCATGACCAACGATGGTCCCGATATGGACGCTGTCGAGGAACTGGTTGCCAACGATTCTGCATTTAAGGGTATTTGGTGCGTTCCCAAGTATTCCAATCCTGGCGGCGTTACCTATTCCGATGAGGTAGTGCGTCGACTTGCTTCCATGAAATGCGCTGCTGAAGATTTCCGTATCTTCTGGGACAACGCCTATACCGTGCATCATCTTTATGACGATGCTGCACAGCAGGATCAGCTTCTTGATATCGCCAAGGCCTGCGTTGAGGCTGGTAATCCCAACCGCTATTTCAAGTTCGCTTCCACTTCAAAGGTAACGTTCCCTGGCGCAGGTGTTGCGGCTATGGCTGCAAGCCCAGAAAACATCGCTGAAATCAAGAAGCGCATGGGCGTTCAGACCATCGGTCACGACAAGTTGAACCAGATGCGTCATGTTCGCTTCCTCAAAGACGCTGACGGAATCGCCGCTCACATGGCGAAGCATGCTTCCATCATTCGCCCGAAGTTCGAGCTGGTTCTGAAGATGCTGGAAGAGGGCTTGGCTGGCACGGGTTGTGGTTCTTGGAGCAATCCTCGTGGTGGTTACTTCGTTTCGTTTGACGCTCCCGAAGGAACTGCAAAGCATATCGTTGCTATGGCCAAGGAAGCTGGCGTTACCATGACGGGTGCTGGTGCTACCTATCCTTACAAGAACGATCCCAAGGATTCCAACATCCGCATTGCCCCTACGCTTCCTCCGCTGGAAGAGCTCGAGTCGGCACTGAAGGTATTCGTTTGCTGCGTTAAGCTTGCTTCTGTGGAAAAGCTCCTCGAGGCATAAGCTCCAACCTGGCAAGTATTTATCTAGCGCGTTCCTGCTGGGGCGCGCTTTTTTGTATTCTGACACGGAAAATGCCAGAGATTGAAGCTGTATGTTTCTGCGGTTTTGTGGTTCGAGCAAGAGTAAGCTTAAGGGGAAAGAAAGAGGACTGAAATGAAAATCGATCGCAGCAAAGTCCTACGGGCATTTTCGGATTATGTCGAGGCATACGATTCTTGCAATCAGCGCATAGCATTGAAGATCGAGCACTCAAAACGGGTTGCCGGTTTATGCGAGCGGATTGCCGAGAGCAATGGCTTGAAACAGGATGATCTTGACCTGGCGTGGACGATTGGACTGCTGCACGATATGGGTCGATTCGAACAGCTGCGCCGTTGGGGCACGTTTTCGGATGCGCGTTCAACTAATCATGCCAAATTGGGAGCAGAGGTGCTGTTTAGCCAACCTGCTGGGATGCCCCCATTCGAAGTTGTTCCCGAATCGTCTGGCGGGAGGGTTTCACGTCGAAATCCCGGCATAGCTCTTTTTGCTGGGCTCGCCCCTGGCAAGGTGCGCATGAGAGATTTTGTCGAGGGATCCAAGGAAGATCAGCTGATCCGTGCCGCGATAGCTACTCATGGCGACTATCGCCTTCCCGACGATTTGCCTGATAGAACGCGGCGTTTCTGCAACATTGTGCGCGACGCCGATAAGCTGGACATTCTCCACACCGTCAGCCTTAGCGATGCCGATACCATTCTGGGCGTCTCTCTCGATACGTTGCGTCAAAGCAGGCTTTCTTCTTCGGTGCTCGAAGCGTTTGCCGAGCGTCGCTGCGTAAAGCGCAATGATCGAGTTTTTCCCGCCGATTACGTTGTGGGCTTCCTCTGCTTCGCTTTTGAGCTTACCTATGCCGAGAGTCGTAAGATTCTGGTGGAGCAGGGCGAAATCTTTGAGATTGCAAAGAAGTCTTTGGGTCTAAAAGAGGGTTTTTCCAACGAAAGAACCAAAGCGGAGTTCGAGCGTATGGAAAACGAACTGCGTGTTTGGTTGAAGCGCAACTGTTAGGGTTTCTTTACCGGAAAAGCCGCTCTGGCACTTCGCTGGCCCAATCGAATCATGCTTGATAATGGGTTCTATGGGCAATTGGGCGAGGTGTGCTTTGCGGAAATAGAGATGCGCGCCGACTATCGGGATCAAGGGGGGATCGTCGGCGCGCTATAATGGAGAGAATCGCAATTGAGTGCATTGCGAATATGAGAGGGCTAGGCACTTGCTTCGAGTGTATCGTCGTCATCTGCGCAGATGACTGCGCCTCTTTCAACCATGGCATTGATTTCTTTTGTGGATGCGCCGACCCACGAAAGAACGCTTCGGGTTGACTCGCCAAGCAAAGCGGGCTCATATGATTCGGCTAAACTCGACTGCATGTTTCCAACGATATGCGGTGTGTTTGTCTGCAATGCAGTGCCAAATCGGGGGTAGTTAACGTAGTTAATGGTTTGAGGGTTTGTCCTAATGGCGAGATCTATTGCTTCGCTTTTGTTGAGACACGGTGCGATAGCGTAGGTTTTATCCGCTAGCCAGCTTTCCCATTCTTCGAAGGTCATCGACGCTGCGAAATCTACAATCGCTTGATATGCGGTGGGATTTTGCTTAGGAGTGTCCTTCAAAGTGTCATATAGATCCGGCCTGCCGATGTCATCGCAAAACTCGTTCCAGAACTTATTTTCGTAAAGCCCGAAAGATATCATCCTTCCGTCTTTTG
>JAUNWY010000011.1 GCA_030540085.1 Eggerthella sp. | reverse complement strand
CGCTCATGCCAACTCCGCCGATGCCGATGAAATGTACTTTATTAATGCGATACTCCGTCACGGATAGCCTCCTTGAGATCGCTCTTCATTGTATAGAAATGCCTTTGGACGCCACGCAGCATCACAACTTCTGCGCAGGCCAATGCTATTTGCGCTTACGCTCCAAGCCAACGAGCTCGACTACATCGCCAAGCTTGTTTGCCGCATCCTGGGTTTCGAAACTGGCAGCTGCTTCGCTCATTTTTGCGCGTTCCTCGGGATCGCGCAGCAGCTCGAATACCTTATCGGCAAATTCAGGCTCTTCAACCTTGTCGTCTTCGATCAAAACCGCTGCCCCACGGCCAACATATTCCGCGGCATTTACCGTTTGATGATCGGCGGTAGCGTAAGGGAACGGAATGAGCACGGAGGGGATGCAGCGCGCCGAAATCTCTGCCAAGGAAGATGCCCCAGCACGCGAAACCACCAAATCAGCAGCGGCAAGGGTTTCACCCATATGATCCTGATAGCCCATAGCGAAGTAGCGCTTCTTCTCTTCGTCGGTAAGGGAAAGCGCCTCGGTTACCGTGTCAAGCTCTTTCGGGCCGGTGATATGCACCACATACACGTTATCCATTGCCAGAAGTCGATCTTTCATGGCAACAAGGGCCGTATTGATATGGCGCGCACCTAAACTGCCACCGAACACCAAGAGCATCGTGGCATCTTGGGGGATTCCAAGATAATCACGACCCTCTTCACGCGTAGCCTCAAGCACTGAAGAACGCACGGGATTACCCGTGACCAAAACCTTCGACTGGTCTTTTACGCTATGGCCAGCAGCCTTATAGGTCAGGCAAACAGCGGTGGCGTCCTTCGAAATAAAGTCGTTAGCCATTCCCATAACGGAATTCTGCTCATGGATCACCACGGGAATATCCATGCGCTTTGCGGCCTGGGCTACAGGCAGGCACACATAACCGCCGAAAACCACAACCACATCGGGGCGAATATCCAGAAACCACTTCACCGCAAGTTTTGAGGACTTCGAGATTTTACGCAAACCCTTGGCTAAGGACAAAGGATGACTGCGGTCAAAGCCTGCCGCCTCAAACCCTTTGAAGGGGATGCCAGCAGCAGGAACCAACTTCGACTCAACGCCGTTAGGCGTGCCTGCATACATCACCTCATGGCCACGCTCGATAAGAACCTCCGCCAGTGCGAGAGCAGGATTGATATGGCCAGCGGTGCCACCGCCTGAAAGCACTATGCGCATGAGTGCTACCTCCTTTGCGTTCGCGTTGCGCGAACCTCTGTTGCATATGCCGGAGCTTTGCTTCCCCTGACAATACGCAAGGACGGATATCCGTCACGCTCCAAAGACGACGAGCGATGCGCTCGCGCGTCCCTCCCCTCCAAGTTTCGCCCACTTCGACCAGACCGGTCGGACGGCGAAACACGAGATACTACTTGCAAGTTATCGCGACGTTGACGATACTCCCCTTCATTGTTCGAATCAAAGGATATCGAAAGAAGCACACCAACAAGGGCAAGCGAGGAAAGCAATGATGAGCCGCCTGATGAGATAAAAGGCAGAGGCTTACCCGTTGTAGGGAACAAGCCAACCACGCACGATATGTTCAAGAATGCCTGGAATACGATCATCACGGTAAGGCCCGCTGCCAGCAAAGAGCCAAATGGAGTGCTTGCCTGGCTGGCAATAAGGAAACCACCACGCATGAATACCAAGAAGGCAACGATAACCAGAAGCGCACCAACCAGACCCAATTCTTCGCCGATGATCGCAAAAATGAAGTCGGTTTCAGCTTCAGGCAGGTACTGCAACTTCTCATAGGAGTTGCCGATGCCCGCTCCGAGAAAACCACCCGACGCAAGCGCCTGGAACGAGTGAACCAACTGATAGCCCGTTCCCTGCGCATCGGCCCAAGGATCGGCGAAGCTTCCCAAACGGTCGGCGCGATAGCTTTTTGAAAGTACGGCAATAAACCCGAATACAATGCCAAGCCCCACCAACACCGCGGTAGCCCTGCCGGAAAGGCCCGAAAGCACGACAACTGAAAACAAGCCGATACAGCAGATCATGGTTGTTCCCATGTCGCTTTGCGCGATAAAGACGAAGCCAAGAGGCAAAATAACCATGCCAATTGCAAGTTTAGCGGCAAACCCGGAATCAATCTCCCCCTCGCGATATTGGGCCGCAATACGGGCAGCCATCATCACAAAGGCAATTTTCGCAAACTCGGAAATCTGGATACTGATTGGACCAATGATGAGCCAGCGCTTCGCGCCCAAGCCCACTGTGCCAAGAAGGGCCGTCACAAGAATGAGCACGCAGCAAAGAGCCCAGAAAACCACACCTGGCGTTCCCTGCATAGCATCCTGTTTGGCGACGAGGGCGACAAATACCGCTATGCCTATCCCCAACAGAGCAAATACGCACTGCTTCAACGTTTCGCCAAGAGCGTCTCCCTCTTCCACATACGAGGTTATCGAAGACGACGAGTACACCATGACCAAGCCTATCGCCAAAAGCGCCAGCGTGGACAGGATAACCATGAGTCGAGGGGCCATCACCTGCGCTGGAGCGCTTTGGAAAAGGGATCGCGGGGGCGTTTTTCTGCGTTTCTGTTCTGTATTTCGCTCCCGAGCCATAAACCGATCATGCACCTCGCTTTTCACTGCGATCAGCTACCAGCTGCTTGAACACCTCACCGCGCTCTTCGAAGCACGAGAACTCGTCAAACGACGAGCAGGCAGGGGAAAGGGTTACGATGTCGCCCGCCTGGGCATGCTCAAGCGCTTCGTCAAGCGCACCTTCAAGATTGGCTGCGGCGTACACCGGCAACTGAGCATTTTCGAAAGCCTCGAGGAAACGAGCACCCGCTGCACCAAAGCACACCACTGCCTTGCAATGGGTCTCGGCGCCAGCAACCAGATCGGCCAAGTCGGTGCCCTTGTCGCATCCACCCAGCAAGACGATGGGACGCTCTTCGCCAAATGCGGCAAGCGCCTTCAGCGTCGCATCGACGTTAGTTGCTTTCGAATCGTTGTAGCAGTGAACACCCGCGATGGTGCCGCAAGGCTCGATGCGATGCTCCAGCGGCGCAAAGGACTTCAGGCCCTCTTCGATCTTTGCATCTTCGCAACCCAGCGCGATGGCGCAAGAAGCCGCCGCGAGCGCATTGGAAGCATTGTGCTCGCCCTTGATCTGAAGTTCAGAAGCAGCACAAAGGGCATGCTTGACGCCCTTGAAATCTACCGTGAGTACACCATTGTCAAGGAATGCTGCGGCTTCGGAGCCACAGGCATCTTCACGCATGCTTTCATTGAGGCCGTGGCAGGTGCCCAGCGGTATGTATGCGAACTTACGCTGCTCGACAGGCTGCTTCTTCAGCTCACGCACATAGGAACGCACAACGTCGTTCGTGGCATCGAGCACCACCGTGCATTCTTCATCGCAGTTGGCATATATTTTCTGCTTTGCCTGCGCATATGCCTCAAAGCTTCCATGCCACTTCAGATGATCGGGCGTGATGTTCAGCAACACGGCAACCTCGGGTTTGAAGTGCTTCGTGGATGCGAGCTGATACGAAGACACCTCGGCAACGTAGCATTCAACGTTGCCCGATGCCACCGCATCAATGCATGTGTCGCCGATGTTGCCCACCGCTTGGGCTTTCTTGCCGCATACATTAAGGATATGGGCCGCCATTGCTGTAGTTGTGGTCTTGCCGTTAGTGCCCGTTATGGCAACCCATACGGAATCGGCAGCGCTTTCGCGCCATGCAAACTCAACTTCGCTGATAACCTCTGCGGACACTTCTTGAGCCGCACGATAGAAGTCAGAATTTTCGGAAATGCCCGGGCTGGCGACGCACACATCGAACGAGCCTTCGAAGCTATAGGTATCGAAGAGTACCGTGGCGCCCTTCGCTTCGAACTGAGCGGCTGCTGCACGGCTCTTTTCCGTAGCTTCACCTGCCGCGATCACCAATTCCGAAACTCGTGAACCGAGCAATGCGGCACAATACTGCGCCGTAGCGGCACCCGATTTGCCTAGGCCCAAAACCAGGACTGCGCCCAAGGAATTGGGCGCATGTTTTTTAGAGGTATCAAAAGAAGCAGACATGTTTTATCCCATCAACGACTGCGCAAAGTACAGGCAGAATCCAATGCCGGCCAATGCTGCAGAGATAATCCAAAAACGAATAACAACCTTAACTTCGCTCCAACCCTTTTTCTCGAAATGGTGATGGAGCGGAGCCATGAGGAACAAGCGTTTACGCGTTTTCTTGAAATAGAACACCTGGATAATTACCGAAAGGGCTTCCACGACGAACAGGCCGCCGATAATCAGCGAAAGAACCTCCGTCTTGGAAACAATTGCCAAGCAGCCAAGCGCCGTTCCCAGGGCAAGAGATCCCGTATCGCCCATGAATATGTCGGCAGGATACGAGTTGAACCACAAAAAGCCGATGCAGCAGCCAGCAATTGCCGCCGATATGATGGCGGCATCAAGCACGCCGGCGCGGAACGTGATAGCGGCCATTACCACCATCACAACCATGATGGTGCCGCCAAGCAAGCCGTCCAAGCCATCGGTGAGGTTGGTTGCGTTGCTCATGCCCATAAGCAGGATATCGGCAAAGAACAGATAGATCCAAGGAATGGCGAACTCGCCACCGGCAGGTACCTGTATGGGCAAAGTGGTGGTAAGAATGCCGAAATCGAGCGTGCAAACAAACGGGATGTCCACCGTAGGAGGAACACCCAACCAGTTCACCGCAGCAAGCACGAATGCCGTCGAAATAAAGAATTGACCGATGAGTTTTGCTTTTGGCGTAAGGCCAAGGGAACGTTCGTGAGCAACCTTCGATGCATCGTCAAATAAGCCCAACGCGCCCGTTGCCAACACGGCAGCCATGATGAGCCATGTTTCAGGAACCGGCTCGGCAAGAACAGCAACAACAACCGTAGCGGCAATGAGCATAATGATGCCGCCCATGGTTGGAGTGCCCTGCTTCACCAAATGGCTCTCCGGACCATCGGCACGAACCTGTTGGCCAATAAGATGCGAACGCAGGAACTTAATGAAAACCGGCATAAGCGCCATGGTAACAATCGCACCAAGGAAAACAGCCAGGAAAACAACGAACGTCGGATATTGCGTAAAAGAAAGCATGCTAGTTCAACAACCCCTTAGCAATGCGGTCAAGCTCCATGGAGTGCGATGCTTTAACTAGAACCGCATCTCCTTGAGTCATATGTTCTTTCAAGTAGGCAAGCGCCGCTTCACGGCTGGGCACCTGGTGCACCTGGTGCCCAGGGTACCCATCTCGGATTGCCGCTTGAGCGATAAAACGAGACAACTCGCCAACGCACAAAAGGCAATCGAGCGATGACGATGCAACAAACGAGCCAGCCTTTTCATGCCCCTCTTGCGTGAAATCGCCCAATTCGCCCATATCGCCCAACACCGCAAACCTACGGCCCTCGACCTTCATCGAGCACAGCAGGGCAATCGAAGCGCACATGGAATCAGGATTGGCGTTGTAGGCATCGTTGATAACGGTGATGCCGCTTTGCGCGCGAATCACTTCCTGACGGCCCGATTCTGCCTGCGATGCGCCAAGACCGGCAACAATAGCTTCGGTAGAAACGCCGCATGCCCAACCAAGGGCAGCCGCTGCGCATGCATTGCGAACGTTATGGGAGCCACGCAACGCAAGAGCACAGGGGTGAACCCCATCGGGCAAATGAAGCGCAAACGAAGGGCGGCCCTCTTCATTGAGCTGGATGTCGGTCGCATAAGCAGCAAGGTCAGCTTCAGGAAGCCCGCTTGCACAAACGCCCGAACCGTCATAAAGAAGCGTATCGATGTTCCGCTCGTCGAGCTTTGCCCACTCACGCTGCTTGGCGCAGTATCCGTCGGCAGCATTCAGCACGGCAATACCCGAGCCTTCAGTCAGAGCATCGAGAACTTCCGCCTTGGCTCGTGCGATATTCTCCTTCGAGCCCAAAAGCTCCATGTGGCATTCGCCCACGTTGGTGATAAGCGAAATATCCGGCTTCACGAACGAGCACAGCCCTTCGAGCTGGCCCAAACCGCGCATGCCCATTTCGACAACAACAAACTCAGTATCGGCGTTAGCCTCCAACAACGTACGAGGAACGCCCAATTCGTTGTTCTGGTTTGCCTTGGTTGCCACCGTATTGAACGTGGTTGAAAGAACGTCGCGCACGAGGTTTTTCGTCGTGGTTTTGCCCATCGATCCCGTAAGCGCAATAACCTTGCCCTGCAAATGACCGCGCCAGCCACGAGCTAGAGCAGTAAATGCCTGCGCCGTTTCGTCGACGCGCAGAATGGCGGCTCCTTCCGCTTTCGCAGTTTCAAGCGCAGCATCGGACAACTCGTACATCACCAATGCAGCAACGGCACCCGAACGAAGGGCGCTTTCTACGAAATCGTGGCCATCAACACGTTCGCCCGGCAAGGCGACATACACAAAGCCAGGCTTCACCTCTCGGGAATCCCATGTTATGCCACACGCTTCTTTTTCAAGATCCCGAGGCTCAACCAGGTAATCAGCCGAGGTGTATTCAGCGATTTTGCCAATAGGAAGACGCATAGAGTTAACCAAACACCTTCTCAAGCTCTTCAGCCGCTACCTCGCGATCATCGAAATGGTGCTTTTCGGTACCGATGATCTGATAATCCTCGTGGCCCTTGCCTGCGATAAGAATTGCATCACCCGCAGAAGCGTGCGCAATCGCGCAAGCGATAGCACTGCGGCGGTCCGGCTCTACGTCAAAGCGACCCTCGCCTTCGCGCATACCGTCAAGAATGTCATCGATGATGGTTTGTGGGTTCTCGGTGCGAGGGTTGTCGGAGGTAACCACCGCATAATCGGCAGCCAGTGCTGCCTTGCCCATGATGGGACGCTTGCTTGAATCGCGGTCGCCACCACAACCGAAGACGACCAGGGTTTTATGATCGTCGTCAACCAGAGCCGAAACAGAGGCGATGGCGTTTTCCAACGCATCGGGGGTGTGAGCATAGTCGACGTACACCGAAACGCCGCCATCATGTTCGGTGCGAACGCGTTGCAAGCGACCAGGAACGGCAGGCGCATCACGAAGTGCTTCAGCAATAGAAGAAGGCAGATAGCCCAACTGCATGGCAACGCCAAATGCGGTCATGACATTCTCGACGTTAAAGCGACCTACCAAAGGATACGTAAAAGTGATGTTCGAGCCGCGCACGGAAAGCGTAACCGTGGTTTCCGCAGCACCATATTCAACGGCAATAGGATGAATCTGAGCGGACGTGTCGAAACCCGTGGTGATGATGGCGTCCTCGTTTGCAGAGCAACGCTTCAGGAGCTCTTTGCCCCACGTGCTTTCGATGTTGATAACGCGCTTGGCGGGATAGTCCTTCGAAAACAGGCGAGCCTTCGCCGCGAAATACGACTCGAACGTCTTATGGTAATCAAGGTGATCCTGCGTAAGATTTGTAAACGCAGTAACCGCGAAGGAGGTTGCCCAGGTGCGGTCGAGATCGAGCGCATGGGAGCTTACCTCCATGGAAACGACACCGCAGTCTTCATCGCGCATCTGCGCGAGCAGCTCTTGCAGGTCGGGAGATTCGGGGGTGGTATGGCTCGAAGGGCGATGCTCTCCGCCGATTTCAATGCCTACCGTGCCAATAAGGCCGGTACGGTTGCCCAAATGCTGGGCAATATGATCAACCAAATACGTGGTAGTGGTTTTGCCGTTGGTGCCCGTAACGCCTACCAAAGAAAATTCTTTAGAGGGCTCACCGTAGAAACGCGACGCCATACGCGCCATGGCCTTGCGGGAATCCTTTACCACGACTTCTGTGATGTCGGTGGCATCCGCCAGATAGATCTTGCGCTCAACAATCAATACGCGCGCGCCACGATCGATGGCGTCCTGAGCGTAGGAATGACCGTCGCTCTTCAAGCCCACGATGCAGCAGAATGCATCGCCTGGCTTTACGCAATCGCTTCGGTATGCAATGCCGGAAACCAGTTCGTCTGCGTTGCCGATGATAGTGCAATCAATACCTTCGAACAGCTCTCCGCATGTCTTCTGAGTCATGAGAACCTCAATTCTGAGTGATGTTATAGCGATCAATCGCAAACGCCATTATATCCCGAAACGTCCCTACCGTTTTCCTTTCGCCAGGAACATCCGTAGCCCCCACGAAGCACACAAGATTCGTGGACGTATCGGGCATGTACCCGATGAACGAAATGTTGTACATACCCTTCTTATAGCCACCCGTATCAGAGGCAATTTCTGCCGTGCCCGTCTTGCCCACAACGCGATAGCCCTTGATCTGGGCATCGGTTGCCGTACCGCGTTCTACCGTCTGCTGCATCATCGACTCAAGATCGCTGATGGCACCCGCATTATCGGTGATCTGCACCGTGTCGTAGCTACGGCGCCCCGATTCGCTGGGAACGTCGGTTAAGAAATGGGGCGTGCACGCCACGCCGTCGTTGGCGAGCGCACCATAGAAACGCACCATTTCAATTGGCGTAGTGGTAAGGCCCTGGCCAAAGCTGATGTTGTAACCCTGCACGGTGGACCATTCGTTTTTAGGCGCAACACTGCCCGATGCTTCACCGGGGTAGTCGACGCCCGTCTTATCGCACAGCTGGAATTGCTGAATGTATTCGTACAGGCGCGTAAAGGTAAGGTCTTTTGCCACCAGTGAGATACCAACATTCGAGGACTCGGCGATAATGGTGGAAACGCTCATGTCCTCCGACGGGCGCTCGTGGGAGTCGGTAATGGTGTAGTCGTCCACCTTGAGAGCCGCAGGGCAATAATAGGTCGAATCAAGCGTCACCTTGCCATCAAGCAATGCAGCGAGCATGGTTAGCGGCTTCATGATCGAACCGGGTTCGTATGCCGAAGAAATACCCGAAAGATTTGTGGCGCCTTCTTTGATTTCGCTCAGATCGGTAATATCAAACGTCGGAGAAGAAGAGCACGCGTAGATTTCACCCGTGGCAGAATCCATCAAGATGGCCGAGCCGCCTTTGCCCTGCACCTCTTCTACGCGAAGGGCAAGCGATTCTTCCAGCTTCTGCTGCATATCGACATCGATAGAAAGCACGATGTCCTGGCCGTTCACCACTTCAGCGGTTACCTTTTCCGAGCCGGGAACAGGCACGCCTTCCTTGCTGTACTCGGTGGTTTTATGGCCAGCCGTTCCGCCTAGGATATCGTCGTAATACAGCTCCAAGCCCGTGATGGCCTTGCCATCGGAATTCAATATACCGATGATCTGGCTTGCCGTTGCTCCGCAAGGATATACGCGCTTGGTGGTCTTTTCGAAATCGACACCTTCGATACCCAGGTCCTTGATTTTATTCATGCCACCTTCATCGGCACCTTTGTAGAGGTAAGCGAAGTTGGAATCGGTAGTGATCTTGTTCTTGTAATCCTGCACTTCCCCGCCAAAAGCATCCGCCAACGCCTGAGCCAGCTGATCTACCTTGTCAGAACCAACCATATGGGGATGGCAGAAGACGTTGTATGCATCAACGGTGGTTGCGAGGATGGTACCGTTGCGATCGTAGATAGTGCCACGACGCGGCTGGACGTCAACGGTAACCTCGCGCGAAGAGCCACGATCGAGGTTCGCCTGAGCGTCGATGATCATCAAACCGAAAAGTCGTATTGCCAGAATCAGAGCAAACGCACAAAACAGCAGCATGAAGATTGCCAAACGGCCGTTCAATACGTCCATATCCATATGCATACCGCGACCGCCGCGCTGAGAACGCATGGGGGCCTGCTGGCGTTGAGATCGAGGAGCTACGCCTTGGCGCTGGGGGCGACGCGAAGAGGACCTGTCGTCCATAAACGATTATCCCTCAGAGGCAAGACGAGAAACGCTTTCCGAGAAGGAAAGATTGCCCGCAGAGTCGATGGCAACAGGGTCGGCAGAAAGCGTCATGGTGGAAGAATTCGTAGCAGCCGTCATGGAAAGACGCTCTCCTGCTTCGGTGCGAATGTTATTAGGGTTGGAAAGAAGGCTCTCCTGCACGGCAAGCGATTCGCCCGTAGTACGCGCATCGGAGATCTGAGCGCGCAGATCGCTCGATTGCGAGGCGATGCTGTATGCGGCAGAAGAGAGGCCTACACGGACAAAGCCTATAACCAAAAATACGATTACGCATGCAATGATGGCTTTGATGCCCAAAACGGCACCATCGGAAAGCGTCGGGTATACCGCGTGCTTGCGACCAGGCACAACGCGAACAGAAGGGGCGCTTTCAAGGTGGTGAGCAGGGCGCGTAGCGGCATGATCGTAGCGGTATGCGGGCGCGCTTGACATCTGCTTACCTCCTTGCTTTACGACCTATTGTTCGACATATCGATTTATGCGTTTTCATCCAGACGTTCGGCAACGCGAAGCTTTGCGCTACGCGAGCGCGGATTACGCTCAATTTCCTCTTTGGACGGGAGCACCGGTTTGCGCGTGACCACTTTGAGTATCGGCTTGTTCCCACAAACGCATACGGGCAAATCGGGCGGGCACGTGCAGCCCTTTGAGTACTCACGGAAAAAATCCTTCACGATGCGATCCTCGAGAGAGTGGTAGCTGATTACTGCGATGCGCCCACCGGGAGCAAGCCAGCGCACGGCCGACTCGAGTCCACTTTTCAGCACATCAAGCTCGCCGTTCACTTCGATTCGCAAAGCCTGGAATGTTCTCTTGGCTGGATGGCCACCTGCACGGCGCGCCGAAGCGGGCACCGCGGCCTTGATGACATCTACGAGCTGTTCACTGCTCGTAAGTGGCGCCTCTTCGCGAGCCGCCACAATGAAATCGGCGATGCGACTAGCCCATTTCTCGTCTGAGTAATGACGGATGACCCGAGCGAGATCTGCTGCGGTATAAGTGTTGACGATCTCAGCTGCGGTTAAAGTTTGGTTACTCGGATCCATCCGCATATCAAGAGGGCCAGTTTCCTTAAAGGAAAAGCCACGAGAAGGCGTGTCGATCTGCACCGAAGAAACCCCGATGTCGAACAAGATCGCATCGATAGAGGGAATCTGGGCAGACACAAGAAGAGAATCCAATTCCCCGAAGTTGCCGGCAAGCACATCGACCTCTGGACGGATATCGTCGGGCAATGCGGCCAAGCGCTCAGACGCGGCAGCACGTGCCACATCATCTTGGTCGATGCCTAGCAGATGGCCAGTTGAGCCAATGAGCTTTGCGGCTTCAAGGGAATGCCCTGCCCCACCGAGCGTTGCATCTACGTACGTCTTCCCTTCGGAAAGTTTCAAGTACTTCATGCACTCAGGGAGCAAAACGGGAATATGCCGATATTCGCTTGTCATCGTTCGCGCGTCCTAACCAATCACATGCACAAGGCGGTAAGATCCGTATCAAGCAGGAACTGGTTCCAACGCTCTTCATCCCAAATCTCAATATGATCGCCATTGCCAACAATGACCACGTCTTTATCAAAACCAACCGTCTCACGCAGAGAAGGCGAGATGTTGATACGACCCGCATTGTCGACTTCGCACTTAGAAGCACGAGAATTCAGCTTCAACTTAAGCCTGACCATATTGCTATCGCCAACGTTGAAACCACCTCGAGCATCAAAAAGGCTGTCTACCCACTTGTTGAAATCTTCGGTTTCGAAGATATACAGGCAGGTGCCATCAAGGCTCAGCGTCATTCTGAGATTGTCGGAGAGTTCCTTGCGGAAATCGGCAGGCAAAGACAAACGTCCCTTGGCATCAAGCTTGCGGCTGAATTCGCCAAGAAGTTCGCTCACGCCTCCCTCCTTCCTCGGGGCATCTCGTGAAAGCTATTTTAGGTCAGGCTTCGCCACCTCGCAACACAAAATGGGATTTTCTCCCACTCTCTCCCCCTTACTCCCCCACCTAATGTTGTTGAAAGATGCACTATCTCTCGATACTTCACTACATATTGTGTCTATAAGCTGAAAAACACCCCTAGGTATCGGTTTTGTAAACGGTGGGAGAAGGTGGGGGATTTTTTCTATCCACCTTGCGTTCGTCTACATCTTCGCCATAAATCGCAACATCGAACCGTCGATTTTGGGCAAAAACAGCCCCATTCGCTCGCCTTGGGGCAAAAGGGGGGAGAAAGTGGGAAGCTCGCCAAGGACCCCGTGTCGCTTTGAACCCGCACCAGAATCCAAAAACAAAAAATCGACCTAGATTGCAACTTTTTTGCGATTAGAGATTGTCACAGGGTGCCAAGGTGCGGATCGACAGCGTAAAACCGCAGGTGAGCAGCTTCGTAACAGCCTGTTTTCGCTTTGCAGAGGCGAAAAGGAGTCCCTAATCGCAAAAAGTTGCAAAAACACCCAGATTTTTGTTTCTGCAATTGAAAACCACCGCGACGAGCGGACCCGGGCAGCCCATAGGTCCTCGGCAAGCGCGCGACAGCGCAGCGCTGGGCGCATGGCCGGGCAGTACTGGGCCCGCAGGTGGGCGGCGTTAGGCACACGGATGGGCGGCGTCGACCCGTAGGCGCAGCGCTAGGCCCGCGGGTGAGCAGCGAAGTACTCTTCCTTCAATTGGGCAGCCTGAATGTGCGTATAGATTTGCGTGGTGGAGATATCGGAATGCCCCAGCATTTCCTGAATGGCTCGCAAGTCGGCACCGCCCTCTAGCATATGGGTGGCAAACGAATGGCGAAGCGTATGAGGATGCAGGTTCTCTACCCCGATGGCCATGCCCGCTTTCGCGGTAATGCGATGCACGCTCTGCCGGGTCAATCTGCCGCCTCGGGCGTTAAGGAATACAGCAGGAACAGGATGATGCACGGCGCCCGCAAGCTCAGGACGTGCCTCCTCCAGGTATTCTCGCATTCGCTTCACAGCCATTCCGGAGAAAGGAACGATGCGCTCTTTTGAGCCCTTTCCCAGCACGCGCAGATAGCCTTCTTCGAAGTAAACACGATCCATATCAAGGCCGACCAGCTCGCTTACGCGCAGGCCGCAACCATACAAAACCTCAAGCAAGCATGCATTGCGCATTTCGACGGGATTAGAACTCGGCAAACCGTCAAGAAGCTCCGATACCTGGGCAACAGACAGCACATCGGGCAACGCGTGCGGCTTGCGGGGCAAAGGGATCGTTTGCGTCGGGTCGGCTTCGGCAAAGCCTTCACGCACCAAGAAGCGATGGTATCCTTTCGCTACCGAAAGCCGCCGCTCTATGGTGCTGGGGGCAAACTCGCGATTGCTTAGATCGGCGACGAATGCCGCCACATCTTCACGTTGAACGAGAGAGGCTTCGTGCACATCGCGCTTCGTCTCTAAAAACAGGCAGTACTTTTGCAAGTCGCCACGATAAGCGCTGACCGTCGCCGACGACGCACCGCGCTCGGCAACCAAGTAGCCTATGTAATCCTCAAAGTAAAACAACCAGCGCCTCCACAGGAAAGCCCCTCGACTTCCCACCATTATCCAACAGGCAAGAAGATCGAGGGGCTTTTTTAATGAAAGTGCGCGTAGCGGGCAGTTAGCCGACAACCGATGCGCTGCCAACAACGCCTGGCTCACCAAGAGGCATCCTCGTGTCAGAGGGCCAAGCAAGCGAAGGGGCGGAAACGCTAACGTGTTTGCCGTTGTACGACGTCCAGGAACCTGCGCCCGTTCCATGTGCCAGTACAAGGTAATGAGCCGTGCCGCTGCGAGATCCAGAGCCATCGCCGTTTTTGGCCTTTACCGTTTTGGCGCTATCGAGCTTCATAACCGCCGTGGCAATTTTTATTGAGCTTGGTCCGTTCGGGTTTTCTATACCTAACGCCTCTGCCATTTCGGCATCACTCGCAAATACGTACACCGTGCCAGAATAGGTGCCTTCAGCATCCGTCGTGGACTTTGAAGAAGTATCTCCCCCAGAAGCGGATTCGCCCTTCATTGCCTGGCTTGAGGTGCTGGAAGCAGACTGCTGCGCCTTCGCCGCATCGACGCGCTTGGTGGCTGCATCCTTTAGTTTGCTGGCAGCTTCTTCACTAGCCGCCCCACCGTTCTTTGCGGCTTCATAGGCGTCTTCGATTTGCTTATAAGTGGTCTTGCCAGCTGGCAAGGGCTTCAAGGTAATTGCCTCTCCGGGAGAAAGGGTTCCATCTTCACCGACCGTTTCCTCCGCACAGGCGCCTTCGATGGAATACAAGGTGCCATCGGCAGCAATAGGCGAAGCCGTTACTTCGAAGGTATAGGTTCCAGCCACCAGATCCAGCGAAGCGGAATCATTGCCAACGTAGCATGACTCCTCTACCGAATTGCCGCTTACATCGGTCCCTTTAACGGAAAGCGGAATCAAAGTGCCCGTAGAAGTGTCCAACCCTTCAGCGTTTACCGCAAACGTTACGTGGTGTTTCGCGGTACGCTGAGCGTTAGCCTGGCACGCACTTACGCCGAACGCCAAACCAATCACAAGCAGAACGACCATCACGGCAATTACCGCGATCCGTTTGCGCTTGCGCGGTTCGCCGCCCGAGCCATTGGACGCCCCTCCCGAGGGGCTCGTTGCGCTTTCACGGCAGCCTGCAGCCGAGTCGACCCCAGGGCCCAGCTCGATAGGCGCTTCGATTTTGGCACCGCATTCGGGGCAATGCAGCGATTCGTCAGATGTTTTTGCGCCGCAATTCTGGCAAAACATAGCTGTTCCTTTCATTTGGGATATCAAGTAAACACATCACTTAGTTGGCTGGTAGTCGGTCAAAGGAATCCATTCGAAATCAGAAAGAAGGTAAGCCTCACCCATGTCAGGAGCCCGATCGCCGCGAGACAGCCGGTATTCCCCAATCTCTTGCGCCATGCCGTCCTCCAGGGCAAATACCGTCATTCCAGCACTGTACTGGCCGCCACCGCTAAGGGACATCTTGCCGCTGGCAAACAAAGTCCAGGTCGATGTTTGCCACCCTTTCCCTTCGAAGAGGGACTGCGGCGCGCCATTATGGATTCCATATGCAGCAACGGGAATGTAATCGCTTGAAGTTACCGCCGCAATAACGAGTTCAAGCGTTCCATCGCTGTCGAGGTCTTTGTAAGCATAGGAAAGTATTGCACCCTGGAAATCCGTCTGGTGGGCTTGGCCAACATAGAGCATCCTCCCCGAAAGAACCTCGCTTATGTTCGAAAGATCATCATCGTACGATGTTGTCGGCCAGCCGTTGTCGGATGCGCCTTTGTAATGAGTAAGCACATCATCAAAAACTGCCTTTTGGCCAACATAAGGGTCAGCCGGTTCAGGGTTGCCCTGTTCGACGGCGACAGGCTGAGGCGCAACAAAAGTCCGGTAAGCCCACATAGCAGCAAACGCTGTTGCAGAAGAAAGAGCCAGGATCACGATAACGACAAGAACCAGTTGGGGCATTTTGCGTCGACTACGCGCACGGACGGCCTTGATTTGGCCACCAAGATCACCTGCTCCGCCCGCCCTCGAAGCTTGAAGGGGCCCATGGTCAAGACCCGTCCAGGGCGCAGGGGATTCTTTGGCCAATTCCTCAGCAGTAAAGAAAGAAACCTCGGCAGACGCAGATGCCGCCTTCTCCGTTTTCGCCCCGCAGGCTGGGCAGAACTTTGCATCATCTGATATCTTGCTGCCGCACTCGCCGCAGTACATCGCTTTCTCCTTCGTCGTAGCTCATTTCAGCGATTTGTATAGTACGCTTAGCCGCGGACACGAAAAAGCAATTTTGACCGTTTAAAAAAAATTCAACGTCGGCAGAAAAGCCTCACGGAAGGAAAATGTCGTGATCTCCGCAGACCCCCTGATTCAGCGCCGAAGCCCAACTGGGCAGGTTACGGGTCTTGACGCCTGCCCTGCACAGGGAAGCGAACAGATGCCGGAAAGCAAAATAGCCGCACCCTTTTCTGGAGTTCTATTCACCCCGAAAGCAGAAACCAACCGAAAGCCAAGAAGCGCGGAAGATCCACATCGCAAGCCGGCGGGTGCCTCGATGACTTTGCTCGAACTCGCTTCCTGCGCATCAGCAGGCTCGGCGATAGAGCCAGACGGCTCTATGCGCCTGCAAACACACGTCAAATCCGCCGATTTGATCGATTTCGCGAAGAAGCATGGACCCCTCATCGCACGCGAACCGGCATCTTGTGTAAACCTCTGTGCGCAAGGTCGTCTGCAATCCATCGAAGAGAGCACATCCCTCTGGGCATCCGCAGCGCTGACAGCCAACATCGCGACATTGGCAGCGGAGCTTGCGTCAGGAGCGCTTCCGATGCGCAACGCCCAAAAAATCCTAGCGGGCTTTTCCATTGGAGACTGCAAGCCAATGAGGGCAAGTCATTTGAGCTGTATTTGATCTCCCGCCCCACAAGCGCGTCATACGCCCATTGGCTTGGCGCCCCCCGCTTTATACGTCGCGAAGTGATTGGCGAGCGTATCGGCTACGCCTTCCTGCTTGGAAACGAAACCGGCTATCCTCCATCGACGCTCGAAATAGCCCTCGCGCTATTCGCCGAAGAACCCGCTGCAAGTGATTTTTCCGTACTCATGAGAGCATTTGACCTCAGTATCGAAACGGGAGCCCAACTCGCCGAAGAGGCCAGCGCGGCAACGGGCAAAAGGAACGCCGCCCCCACCCAACCTGAACAACCGGGCGATCACGCTCTCACCGAAACGGAGCTTTCCTTCAACGAAGAAGATCGGCCAATCCTGGGGCTGCTTTGTCGAACACTCGCCGTTGCCCACATGAACGATATCCAGGTAGATGTTTTCTCGACCGACGAATCGACAGGCCCCTTCGTATTCGGGAGCTATTTGAGCTGGCTATGGTACGACTTTTCGTTAGGGATCGGACAAGCGCGCATTCATTATTGCGCTCGCTGCGGCAAAGGCTTTTCAACGGCCGGTCACCGCGGGATAGAAAAGAGATACTGCAGCGATCGATGCCGTGAGGCAGCCCACAACGAACGAACGGCGCAATCGAAAGCGTGGGCTAGACGTTTGTTCCTCCAAAAGGAAATGAGCATAGACGCCATACGCAAGCGGCTCTTTGCCCATGAGCAAAAAACCACCGGCAGTGAGCGAATCAAAAAGTGGCTTTCAAGTTGGCCTGATCTCAAACATGCACTCGACGAGGACATTCAATCCAAGGGATGGGGCTCACCTCTCCTTGCCCGCTGCCGAAAAGAGGGGCTCGACCTCGATAAACTGCTAAGCGCAAAACGCAAAAAAGAACTTGCCGAACTGAAAAAAGAAAAGGAGGGCCCGCATAAATAAGCGAGCCCTCGCGATTGCAAAGCAAAACAGCCGATGTTACGCGCGGTGCTTCAAGGCCGCGCCAACGAATCCCACAAACAGCGGGTGGGGCTTGGTGGGTCGGCTCTTGAATTCCGGGTGACCTTGGCTTGCCAAGAACCAAGGATGATCGGGGATTTCCACCATTTCCGTCAGGCGCCCATCGGGAGAAAGACCGGAAATGCGCAACCCGGCACTCGTCAACGTGTCGCGGTAGGCGTTGTTCACTTCATAGCGATGGCGATGACGTTCGTAGATAACCTCTTCGCCGTACACCTCATGGGCAAGGGATCCCTTTTCCAACTTGCAAGGATAGGTGCCCAAGCGCATGGTGCCACCCTTGTCCTCAACGTCTTCTTGCTCGGGCATAAGGTCGATCACCGTATAGTCGGCGTTCTCGTCGAACTCAGCAGAGGTTGCACCGGTAAGGCCCGCAACATTGCGTGCGAACTCGCACACAGCCGCCTGCAGGCCCAGGCAAATGCCCAGGAACGGAATGTTGTTCTCGCGGGCATAGCGAGCCGCCTCGATCTTTCCTTCGAAAGCACGCTGGCCAAAGCCACCAGGAACCAAGATGCCATCCATGGAGCCAAGCGTCTCTTCCACGTTTTCAGCGTTCAGCTCTTCACCATCGACCAAATGGACTTCAGCGTGGACACCGTTAGCAACGCCAGCATGGTACAGCGCCTCGATAATGGAGAGATAAGCATCGGGCAAGCTTACGTATTTGCCTACCACCGCAATATCAACCTTGCCCTCAACGGCATCCGCCGCAGAAAGGAACGATTTCAGCGGATCGAGGTTAATCTCGGGCTGCTCCAGGCCAAAACGCTTCAACACCTTAGTGTCGAACTGCTGATCGTACAAGGAAAGCGGAACCTCGTAGATGGAAGGCGCGTCGATGCAGGCAAGCACATCTTCGGGAGCAACATCGCAGAACAGGGCAATCTTTTCTCGAACCTGCTCAGATATTTCGTGGTCGGAGCGGCACACGATGAAATCAGGCTGAACGCCGATAGAGCGCAATTCCTTAACGCTATGCTGCGTGGGCTTGGTTTTCACCTCATGAGCTGCGGCAATGTAAGGAACAAGCGTCACATGGACAAACAGGACATCGCCGTAGGGGCGCTCCTTTTTAAACTGGCGCGCCGCCTCGATAAAGGGCTGTGACTCGATGTCGCCGATAGTGCCACCGATTTCGGAGATAACGATATCAGCGTTCGACTGCTCCGCGATGCGGTACAGGCGCTCTTTGATGGCGTTGGTAACGTGAGGAATAACCTGCACGGTACCACCCAAGAAATCACCGCGGCGTTCGCGAGCAATCAGGCTCTTGTAAATGGAGCCCTGGGTGAAGTTGGACTCACGAGAGAGGCTTTCATCGATAAAACGCTCGTAATGGCCCAAGTCAAGGTCGCCCTCATGTCCGTCGTCGGTAACGAATACCTCGCCATGCTGGAAGGGGCTCATAGTGCCCGGATCCACGTTCAGGTAGGGATCCATTTTCTGCATGGTTACTTTGTATCCACGGGCTTTGAGCAGATGACCCAGCGATGCCGCCGTAATGCCCTTGCCCAGGGAAGAAACAACGCCGCCAGTCACAAAGATATGCTTTGCCATGATTCTCCTTCGTGAACGAATGAACGCTAAAAACAAAAAAGCGCTTGAAGGCACAAAACTGCTTTCAAACGCTTTTCTATATTAGCGAGAAGGAACCGCGCGAAATCTCTGTTTCGAAGTGTTTTCAGATTCGTAACATTGGCGCTTTTACGCCACGTGTTTACCCCTCTTGCCACGACCAAGCTTGCCAGCAAACTTGCTACCGATGCGAGAGAGCACTGCGAACTCTTCCACCCGCAACACTTTGCACAAACCGAAGGAAACTACCAAGCCCACGATGCCCGAAACAGCCAGAATGGCAATCGCCTTTACAACTGCGCTGATGGCAACGCCAGCAAGCAGCGCACCCATGCCGTTGGCAAGCACGCCTGCCGCCGCAGCGCCAACCACACTGGCAACAACCGTTTTGACCACCATAGCCACAATGCTGCGATTGCCATAGCTGCCAACCTTGCCGCGCACGATGAACGAGCACACCACGAACATCACCGCATAGAACCCGAGATCGGCAACGGGAATGCCGGCCAGCCCCAGCACATCGGGCTGGCACAAATACCAGTACCCCGCCACTTGGGCAAAACGCAAAGCAAAATCGATAAGGGCGAACTTCAAGAAACTGCGCAATGCCGCAAACACACGGTACATATACATGTACCCCGCATAGAACGGCAAACTCAAAACCCATACGGCAAGGATGCTTCCGACGTTGTTAACCTCATCGGCGGTAAAGGCGCCCGCCTGGAACAGCTGCATCAGCGGCTGAGCCAAGGCACCCACCAACAGCGCCAACGGAATGATGAGGAAAAAGGTCGAACGCAGGCCCGAACGGATAAAGCCTCGGAACCCCTCCCAATCCTCACGCGCCGCGCAGTCGGACAACTCAGTAAGCAACGTGGTAGATAGCGAAACGGCAATAACGCCATAGGGAAGCTGGTACCACGTCCATGCATAGTTCAAAGTGGAAGGGCCGTTCGGCGCCGCTTCAAGCGAGAACGCATTGCGGCAGCTGAAAGTAATCATGGTGCCCGCAATGTAGAGGAACATTGGGCCGACAACCTTAAGCGCTTCCTTGATCATAGGATCGCGCAAATTGATGTGAGGATGATAGCGAAAACCCTGCTTCACCAATGCGGGAATCTGGATGCCGAACTGGCACAACACGCCCAGCGAGGTGCCGATAGCCAGCCACCACAGCGCAAACTCCCCGTTCCAAGCAGAAAGTGGCACGAAACCGAACATCACCACGGTTACCACGATGTTGTTCATGACCGGCGCCAACGACGGCATGAGATAGGTTCGCTCGGCGTTTAAAATGCCCGTAATAACCGCGCCAACGCCATAGAACAAGATTTGGATAGCAAAGATACGGAAGAAGAAGATGGCCAGGGTCTTCGAGTCACCCTGCCCGACGGTAAAAGTCTGCGTTTCAATGACCAGCGGAGAAAACACCGAGCATGCAAGCGCCAGAATGCCCAAAAGCACAATGGTAAGGGTCAGGATATTCGAGGCAAACTTATAAGCTTCCCCATTGCCTTTCTTTTCTTTCTGCAGCAGATACAAAGGCAAAAACGCTGTGGCAAGAAGGCCCGAAGCTGCCAACTCGTAAATCATGGAAGGCATATTGTATGCAATCTGATACGCCGAGGTAAGCAACGTGTTGCCCAGGGCGAATGCCATCGCCCACGTGCGCAAAAGCCCCGTTACGCGGGAGCCAAGCGTGCACAGGGTAATGAGCCCCGTATTTTTAAGTATGCTGTCTTTAGAGTCGTTGGCCATTGGTCCTCAAGGTTGTCTATAATTGTTCAGATTCCAGGGAACCATACTAAGGAATAATCTATGCGCATTCTTATTGTTCGCAATAATTACAACCCCAAAGCGCTCGAGTCAGCGCTGCTCCTCGAGGTGTACCTGGCATCCCAGGGCGTCGAGTTCACCGCATTCGACACGGACGACCTCCGCGCCTCATCCGAGTTTTTCCAACGTAAGATCGAAAACATCGACGACTTCGATCTTGCCGTAGTGTTGGGCGGCGACGGTACCATTTTGCGCACCGCCGCTCAAATCAAATACCGCCGCATCCCCATTCTGGGCGTGAACTTCGGTCATCTGGGATTCATGGCCAACTCCAACGAAGACGGCATTATCCCCGTGGTTGCAGCAGCGCTCGCCGGCGAACTGACCACTGAATACCGCACGAACCTGCGCATCGACGTTTTCTGCGAAGGCGACGAGGGGGCCAATGGTGGTCCCGATGCCCCCATGAAGGGCTCGCAGCAGTTTTTCGGCCTGAACGAACTCACCCTTGCCCGTGGCGCTCAGGGCCGCGTCATCGACTGCGCCTACACGGTTGCCGGCGAAAAGGTTGCCGATGTCAAAGGAGACGGCCTTATCGTTGCCACCGCAACGGGATCTACCGCTTACGCCCTTTCCGCAGGTGGCCCGCTGGTTGCTCCTGGCTATAGCGGCCTGGTGGTAGTGCCCATCGCACCCCATTCCCTGCACTCTCGAGCGCTGGTTACCGGCCCTTCCGATATCGTTGAAATCGCAATGGACCCTTCAAGCGCAAACCGCGAGGCAACCATGTTCATCGATGGTGAGCTCATCCCCATCGATCGCCCCATCCGCCGCGTTATCGTCCAGTCAGGCGAAGAACCAACCGTGCTGCTGCGCTATAAGGCAGAATCGTTCTACGGTCGCACTTCGCGCGTATTCTTCTCGTAATCGAAACGCTCATAGCCGGAACCGTTTGTCTGAGCCAAGGCAAACTCCACTTCGTCTCACCATGCCCCTCTTTTGGCAGCTGCCCCTCCTTCATGGTCGGGAGCAGCGCAAAAGTGGGGCATTTTCACTGCACGCCAATCCGGGCACCTCAAGGCACGACCCGCAAACCAAATGAAGCGCAAACCAGTCACACTCGCCCGTTCGAGCCTACGCGTCAAAAACGAACCGTTTGGAAACCGTAGAGAAACCGACTCGAAATACCTCCTTTCTACAATCGTCAGCGGAAGCATTCGTAAATCGAAGGAGGCTCACCGTGGAAAAGAATACTGAACCTAGCGAGCCTGCTGTGGAAAGGCGAGAGCAAGAACTCGCCCGCGAGATACGCGTGAAGGACGCCCTTATCCACGAAGTGCACCATCGGGTAAAGAACAATCTACAAACCGTCGAATCGCTGATGCGCTTGCACATCCGCCGCTGCCCCTCCGAAGAGGCAAGGAGTGTCTTGGTTGAAGCGGCGGGGCGTCTTCGCTCCATGGCGATAGCGCACGAAATGCTTTCCGAAGCCACCGAAGAGCAGGTGGACGCCATCGAACTTGCCAGGCGCGTATCGCAGCAGGTCAAAACCAGTATGTGCGGTGACTCAGACCAGTTTTGCATCACGGTAACCGGTGCCCCACGCCTCATTCCCGGATCCGTTTCCATAAGCCTGGCGCTCGTCATCGCCGAAATCACCTGCAATTCCTTCGAACATGGATTCGCCGAAGAAACGCAGGGGAACGTGAACATCAGTCTCGAGCAGACCGAAAAAGGGCTGCGCGTAACCATCAGCGATGACGGCTGCGGGTTGCCTAGCGGATTCACCATCCAAGGACAAACCAGCATGGGATTGACTCTCATGCGCACCCTGGTCGAGGACGACCTTCGCAGCGAGCTCGAAGAAGTGGCAACGCCCATTGGAGCATGCTTCACTTTCGAAATACCCAATTCCATCCTTAACGAACAGACCCAAACACCAGAAGAGGAACAATGAAGCTCCTGATAGCAGAAGACGAAGCAATCATCCGCATGGACTTGAAGGAAACCCTTCAAGATCTGGGCTACGAAGTTGTCGCAGAGGCACGCAGCGGACGCGAAGCGGTTCAAAAGGCATTCGCCTTTGCGCCCGATTGCGCGCTTATGGACGCTCACATGGATGGCGATGATGGATTCGCAGCAGCTCAGGAAATCGCGCAGGCGCAGCTATGCCCTGTTGTAATGGTTACCGCTTACGCGCAGAAGGACAAGGTCAAAGAAGCATCCAAGATGGGCGTATTCGCCTATGTGACGAAGCCTTTCGCCGAAAAGGATCTGGTTGCCGCCATCGAGGTTGCCACCAGCCGTTTCAAGCAAGAAGAGCAGCTGCACGGTGAGCTTGATCGGCTAAAAGCACGCATGGAATCACGACGTCTTGTCGACAAAGCAAAATGCCTGCTCATCGAAGCGGGAGCAACAGAAGAAGAAGCCTTCGGCCGCATGCGGAAAATCTCCATGAACACGCGCAAGCCTCTAGCGGAAGTTGCCGAAGCGATTATCTTGGGCTACGAAGCGAGCCATTAGCCGTATAGAAGCTCTAGAACTATCGTGCCCCGGCCACAAAGGATTGCACGTTAGCCTATACGACCTTCTCGCCCAGCACGAAAGCGAGCTCGGGCCAGACGTGGAAGCCAGCCGCCAAGCCCAACAACCATAGGCTAAAAAAGCTCACCTTACAGGCTCAGCCCCAGCGCCTCCGCCCACGCCTGTTCCCTGAAACCAGGAATCACAAAATCGTCGCCCACGAGCAGCGGACGCTTCACGAGCATGCCGTCAGTCGCAAGCAAATCGAAGCACTCGGTGTCGCTCATACCGGCATCGAGCCTCGCTTTAATGCCAAGCTCGCGATACTTCATGCCAGACGTGTTGAAGAGACGGCGCAGCGGCAATCCCGAATGCGCATGCCATTCCGCGAGCTCGGCCGCCGTGGGATTCTTAGTCGTGATGTCACGATCGCTGTATTCCACGCCATGCTCGTCAAGCCACTTCTTGGCCTTTTTGCAGGTGGAACATTTTGGATATTCCAAAAATAGCACGCTCATGAACAACCCTTTCTCGAACTCGAACAAATACGCCGCAGCCTGCGTGCGCTGGCCACACAGCCCGTGGGCTACGTGGCAAATCGTAACAGCGGGCGCGGATGCAGCATGGTCGGGATAGGGCACGTCATCCAGGCCCAGAATCTACTTCATCATGCACTGGATCTGGTCTTTTTCGGCGGTGCCCCGCCCATTACCGCGAGCTTGATCTGGCGCGGCTCGAATTTGCAAACCGTAAGCCCGCCCTTTCGTTTTCCGAGATACCGCTTTGGATTCTAGCGCAGTTGCCGCCATAAAACGCAAACATCGCGCCGAGCTCGGGCAGCTTAACTCACCATGCCAAAATTGCAACACCCCTGAGTCAACTATAACTATTCTGGTATTACTTTTTCAGAACTATTCACACTGCCTGATGAAAGTGCTAATATTCCCGATGTTACGGGATATTGTTTCGTAACACTATATCCATAGAAGTTTGGAGGTTTCAAATGGCGTGTTTTCTCGTTGGTGGCGGCGAAGCCATCATCGGCACCGCAGTTCGCGCAGTGGTCAAGAAGAAGGAAATGGAGCAGGGCATCGTCGACGAACACGGGAACCAGCTCACCGACCCCGCCGAAAGCGGCATCTGCTGGACCCGCAAAATTGGATGGCTGCTCAACATGCTATGGGGCGGCGTAATTCTGCTTTGTATAGAGCACATGTGGCACGGCGAAGTCGTCCCTTTCCCGCCTTTCCTCACCGCCATGAACGACCCTTCGGAGATCCCCGTCATGCTTCATGAGATGGCGACCATCGGCGTTGGCATGGCCCTTCTGGTCACACTCGTGTGGTTCATCGCGATTTTCGTTGCCGATACGGCCGCGAAAGCAAAACCCGTCACCGCAGCAAAGGAGGCCTAGATGACACTCGTCATTACCTTGCTCGCCGCCGCCATCGCCACCATCGCGTGGTATGCTGCTGGTCCAAAAAGCACCATGAAAATCGGGGTGCTCGCCCTTATGTATTGGGGTGCGGGGCTCATGTGGATCGTCGACGGCATCGCATGCCTCGCTGAAGGTGAAGCGTTCATCGAAATCGCCGACACTGCCGCCATGCTCGACGATGCCATCTTGGGTGGCGTGGTCGTTGTTGCGGGTCTTGTCACGTGGGCGATTTATCTGCTTATCAAAGACCCAAAAGGCACCCTGCTCAATTCTTTGCGTAGGTCTGCGGCCTAACGCCTTTTGTGGTTTGCGACTCTTGCGTGACACCGCGCAAAGTCTGCAATACCTCCGCATCATCGCCCGTGGCGCGACCCATAAGGCTCGAGCCTTGCAAAGCCGAATGATCCGCAAGACCGAACGAACCGCGCAATCGGCTTCCACACCGATGGATACCCGTGCACACAGGAGAAGGCCGCCGATGGAACCCATAAGGGTTGTCGCGGCCCGACAGGACTTGCGCAAGCTTACCCGAATTCCGCATCCTATCGAAGATTTGGGTTGACGAAACTGCAGGAACGACCCGAGTACAAAACCACCGAGCGCGCTGCTATCACGTTCGTTTTCCCTGCAAGTCTCCCAACACAAAAGCGGCTCTGCCCTCCTAAAACCAGGCAAGCAGAGCCGCTTCGTAGCATTTAGGGCTTAGACCGTCGGACTCTCCGCTACAGAGCCGCGTCACCCACCTCGCCGGTTCGCACGCGAATTGCCTCGGCAACGTCTTTTATGAAGATCTTGCCATCTCCAAAGGTTGCGTTGCCCATGCTCGAAACCATCTCGTTCACAATCGGGTCAACCAAGTCATCCGCTACTACAGTGCGGACCGAAACCTTGGGGAGCATGTTCACGCCACGGTTGTCATCACGCGTGTACACCTGATGGTAGCCTTGCTGATGGCCATAGCCAAAACCCTGGCTCACGAAAATGCCGTTCTTGCTGAAGGCGGACAGGATGCGCTTTACTCGCTCAAGTTTGTCGCCGTTGATGATGATCTCTATTTCCTTCATAAGTGTTCTCTCTTTCGTTCACATAAATTGGTAAGCCGCAAGGCGGTAGAGCCTTCGGAGGATATCCTCGGTGCTGAAAGACGGCAGAAGTCAATCCAGCCAAGTAGACTGCGTTTTAACCAAATAGACGCAGGTAGCGCTCTACCAAATTCATGGTGCCTTCCATATACCCCTGCATATATCCCTGAACAGGGGTGGAATCCTGATGGCTTCCCATCCAAGCCATCATCTGGATACGGCGCTGCAAAATGAACGTGTCGATTTCCACGAAATCGGTATCAGTAAAGGGAAGAACCTTGCGATATCCATCAAGCCAAGCATTCACCAAATCAGGAACATCTTCCCTATCCTCGATGAAAGTCAGCGCACCTGCCAGATCATGCAGATGCCAGCCGAAACCGAAATCGTCAAAGTCGATAACCTTGATCACATCACCATCAACCAGGATGTTGGTATCGCGCAAGTCAGCATGGATTACGCCATAATTCAGGTCGGTTTTGCCATAGCGATCCAATCGCGCTTTGATGATCTGGCAGCAGCGTTCGATCTTCGCTTCCGCCTCTGGATACAGATCGGGGTAATCACGCCAATTGCCCCAAACAGCATTTTCGCCAATCATGTTCTCGTAGTCCCAGTGAAAGCGCTTGATGTCCTTGGTGCCATTCCAAATCTCGGTTTGGCGATGCAGGTAGGCCGTCGTTTCTCCCAGCGTTCGGAAATGGGCAGGAGCCGCTTCTGGAGAGTTATCATGCTCCAGTGTTTCGCCCGTCAAAAACTCAGTCGCTACGCAGAAGTACGTTACCCCGTCCTTCTCAATCTCCTGGATATAGGACCCATCGGTTGCGGGAATGGGATTGGCAACCTTAAGCGGTGTATAGTCGTTGATCTGGCGAAGCCAGCTTATCTCGCTTTCGTATTCTTCGCGCGTATGATAGCCAGGGCGTCCCACACGTAGCACAAACAGCTTTTCATCGGTTGCGGGGTCGTACACCAAATACGTAGCATTCTCGGAAAACGCAAGGAGCTTCACCGCACATGAATCGGCATAGTGTTCAGCTGCGGCTTTTGCCACTTCCATAAATACTTCAGGGTTCTCAAAATTATTAGCCATGAGGGCATCCTTTCCAATTCGCCCACCAAAACAGGGCAGACATCATGCACTAAGCCTCAAGCTGAGAAAGCGAGGCTTCCAGAGCGTTTGCGAACATATCGAGATCGGAGTCGTCAAACACCAGCGGCGGACGGACCTTCAGCACGTTGCCGTAAGGACCGCACAGGGAAATAAGCACATGGTTTTCACGCAGCTTTTCGATAAGGGAAACGGCGAAAGGTCGATCGGCTTCCTTTGTGCCTGGGTGGACCACCTCTACGCCGGTGAACAAGCCGGCACCACGCACATCGGCAAGCTGAGGATGGCGCGTTGCGATATCGTTCACAGCAGCGCGAAGCTTTTCACCCATGATGCGGGTATGCTCCAAGATGTCGTTTTCTCGGATATAGTTAAGAACCGCCTGAGCCGCAGCCATGGAAACAGGATTTCCAGCAAACGTATTGAAATAGGGATTGTCCTGCGCAAACGCATCGAGAACCTCGCTCTTTATGGCCATGGCAGAGCAAGGAATGCCATTCGCCATGGGCTTACCCATGGTTACGATATCGGGAACAATATCATGACGCGCAAAACCCCAGAAGGCATCGCCGGTACGGCAGAACCCCGGCTGCACTTCATCGGCAATGTATACACCGCCTTCTTTGTGAACCAGGTCAAGCACTGGCTTCAAGAAGCCTGGCGTACCGGGAATAACACCGTCGGAGGAAAAGATGCCATCGAACAACACGCCAGCAAACTTGATGCCGTGGCGACGCATGTCCTGAATCTGGATGGAAATCTGCTCGCACATCCATGCACCCAAATCGTCGGTTTCCAACCTGAACGTGTCAGGGGAAGGAATCATGCGCATGGTTCGACTCATGGCAACGCTTTTACCGATCGACGGGGAAAGACCCGAGATCAAAGCCGTATTGCCGTGGTACGCTTCGCCGGTAACGATGATTCCCTCACCGCCTGTATAAAGCTGAGCGCAGCGTACCGCCAGGTCATTGGCCTCCGAGCCCGAGCACATAAACATCACGCGATCGATTTCCTCGGGCATGGTTGAAAGCAAGTCCTCGGCATAGTCCAGGATATTCTCATGCACATAACGAGTATGCGTATTCAGCAGCTGCAACTGACTAGTAACTGCTTCGGTGATTGCCGGATTGCTATGGCCCATCGAGGGAATGTTGTTGTACATATCAAGGTATTCGGTGCCATCGGCATCGAACAGGCGCGTTCCCTTGCCGCGCACCAAATGCAATGGCTTCTGGTAAAACAGGCGATAACAAGGGCCCAACACCGCTCGGCGTTCAACCAGGCTCTTCAAATCGCCTTCCAAAGAATCAATATTGGCAACGTTGAAGCTATTAGATTCAAGGATGCCAACGTCTTCACTCTTGCAACCCATTTTCTTCCTCTCACTTAAGTCGATTCAGCCCTGTGCTGGCTCTTCCACTTGCCTCCCTTAACGGATGGCAACGCTCTCTCTTTTCCAACCGCGCACAAAGCACTCGTAATCCAATTCTTCGAAACCGTTTATGAAGCTATCGGCTGCTTCACGCAGATCTTCTTTCGTGCCTGCGTTATCGGAGTCGTAAATGCCCAAAGTCATAAAACCCGCCTGCGCCATTGCGCCCAATGCATACGCCGAATCGTCAACGCACCAGCTGTTGGCGGGATTTGCGCCAAGCCTGAAAGCGACGCTTGCGCTGAACTGGGGGTCGCTCTTCGTCCTGCCCTCGTCTTCCGCAGAGGCAACCACATCGAACAGGTCGAATATGCCCGCCCTCTCCAAGCCCGCTTGAAGGAAGTCAACAGGGCTTGACGAGGCAACCGCAAGCTTCACTCCGTCGTCGCTCAGCCGGCGGACAAGTTCCACCGCGCCGTTTCGGGCCAGAACGTTGTCGCGATATTCGCCAAGAAGGATCTGGTGGGCATCATCCAGAACCTCTTCGACCGAACCGCCCAAACCGCATTCCCGATGGAAAAAGGCTGCTGTTTCGAGAAGAGTGTTCGCATTCAAACGAACCAATTGCATAGGGTTGAGGACAATTCCTGCCTTTTGGGCAAATCGCTCCTGCAGTGCATGCCATGCGGGCATCGAGTCAAGCAGCGTTCCGTCGCAATCGAAAATCACCGAATCAATCACAGCATCTCCTTTCCCTCACAGCAGGGAATACGTGCCGCAGGGGTCAAACCGCCCCTGCGGCAACGGTCTAACTCAGCTCAGCTTCTGCAGCCTTCAAAGCGGCAAATTCCTCTTCGGGTGCATTGCCCACCAGATGCTTTCGCGAATAGGCGAAGAAGTACACCATCAGTCCCGCAAGAACTGCAAGGGTGCAGCCTGCAGCAAAGGCATCAACCGTGAAGGTCGAAACAATAGCCACCAGGGAAAGAGCGAAAGAGATACCGGTAAGGGCAATTCCGCCAGGGGCCTTGAAGCCGCGCTCCATGCTTGGCTCCTTCTTGCGCAAGATGATGTGGGAAAGATTCATCATTGCGTAGGAAACGCATGCGGCGAATACTGCCATGTTCAGGAGGATGTCGCCGTCTTGAACTACGGCAGCCAAGGTAAAGGCGATGGTGCCCAAAACAAGCAGGGCAACAAACGGGGTTTTGCGGGAACCGGTAACGGAAAGGAACTTAGGCAAATAGCCAGCACGGGAAAGGGCGAATGCTTGGCGGGAGCCGCTGAATACCGTCGAGAAGAACGAAGCGACCAGGCCAGCAAGACCAGCGTAGTTTACAAACGTTGCAAGAGAACCTTCGCCAACTTCGTTCAATGCGTCAACCAGCGGGGCAGCTGCAGCGCCAGCAAACTCAGCGCCAGCACCACCTGCAGTAAGGAACAGAACCAAAGCGCCCGTAACCATGAGGGTCAGCATTGCACCGATAATGCCCTTGGGCATATCCTTCTTTGGGTTTGCCGATTCTTCCGCTGCCAGAGGAACGCCCTCAACGGCGAGGAACAGCCAAATGCCAAATGGGAGAGCAGAGATCACGCCAGCTGCACCGAAAGGCAGAAGCGCCGTACCACCATCTACAGCAGGGGTGATATTGAAGAGATTTGCCACTTCGAAGTGAGGTGCAATACCAACGACGAAAGCGATAAGGGCAATCATAGCAATAGCGGTAATGCCAAATACGAACTTTAATGCTTCGCCAACACCGATAAGGTGGATACCAACGAAGACGATAAAGAAGAAGCCGATGATGGCAACCGAGGGAATATCGGCGAACAGGCCCAACGCATGCACATACGCAGCAATAAACGTCGAGATAGCGGCGGGGCAAATCGTATACTCAATCAAGATGGCGAACCCGGTCAGCGCGCCACCTACCTTGCCCATGGCGCGGCGGGCAAAGCCATAGCCAGCACCAGCTGCGGGCATAGCAGAAGACATTTCAGCCAGACCCAGCACCATGAACAAATACATGGCTCCCATGACCAAGAATGCGATAAGCATTCCGAACCAGCCACCGTATCCTATGCCGTAGTTCCATCCAGAAAAGTCACCGGATATCACGTAGGCAATGCCCAAGCTCATAAGCAGTACCCAGTTTACGGCGCCCTTCTTAAGGGAACGCTTTTCAAAGTATTCTTTCGATTCTGCGGTTATGCCACCCAAAACGGCGGCATCTGTTGGCGGTGTCATAAGGCGATCACTCCTTTTGCGTAAGATCGATATTCTTGCGCCAGCTACTTACGCAGCTGCCAGAGACTCGCCGTTGAGCCATTCATATTGCCGTACTCGCCAAAATGCCTTCCAGAGAGGCTTCGCATCGAGGGCAATCACACATTCGAGCTCTTCGTTGAACTCGACAGGCTCATATTAGAACCGCTTTTGCCCGCGACAAGCGCGATGCGCTCTGTTTAACAAAGGGTCAAAAGCCTCGAAACGCACGCTTAACATGAACGCCCATCAAGCTGATGAGAGATTTACAAAACACCAGGTCAAAAGCGTGTATGTCGCATATTATTCTAAAAACGCAGGTAGATTGGCAGTTAACAGAGCGCTCAATGATATGGAAACAGCGCCGAAACACCGTGGCATTTTGGCAAGCAAGCCCGCACGAGGCAACCGCCGCGCAAAGACCCTTTGCACGCTAGAACCCTTTACCTCAAGCATGCTCGCCGTCGCAGCCCGCAGTCAATCAGGCAACAAAAAAAGCGCCTCCATAGAGGCGCTTAGGGGAACGAATAATATCAAAGGCTATGTCAGTTGATGCAAAAGAGGCGACCAAGCGAACGCCCGATGAGGACTATTCGTCCTCAAGCCGAAGCTATTTGTTCACTGGGCGACGGTAATCAGGCTCCGTGGTCAGAACACGGGGGCCATCTTCAGTAATAGCAACGGTCTTCTCGAAATGCGCAGAAGGCTTACCATCGCGTGTGCAGACAAGCCAACCATCGCTCATAACCTTAGTTTTATAGGTACCGATATTGATCATAGGCTCAATGGCGATAACCATGCCCGGCTCAAGCTTAATACCAGTGTGCTTTCGGCCGTAGTTGGGAACATTGGGGTCTTCATGCATATCGCGACCCACGCCATGACCCACATACTCACGCACAACACCGTAGCCAGCGCGCTCGGCAATCTCTTGGATAGCATGACCGATATCGCCCAAATGATTGCCGGGGCGAGCGGCCTCGATACCAGCCCACATGCACTGTTCGGTAACCTCGAGCAGACGCTTCTTTTCGGGAGAGATCTTGCCAACCGGATACGTCCAAGCGTTGTCTCCAACCCATCCTTTCACGATAGCGCCCGTATCAATAGAAAGGATATCGCCCTCCTGGAGAATGACGGAATTGGAGGGGATGCCATGAACGATCTGGTCGTTCACTGATGCGCAAATGCTACCAGGGAATCCGCCATATCCCTTGAAAGCAGGGATACCACCCTCCATGCGAATAATCATCTCGGCGATGCGGTCCAGTTCGGCAGTAGACACGCCTGGCTTTACCCGCGCACCTACTTCACGCAAAACTTTAGCGGACAAGCGGCCCGCTTCAGCCATTTCCTCAATCTGATGGGGGGTCTTCTTTATGATCATGCTCTGATTACCCTTTCTTACACGTTTATCAGAGTCAGAATACACCGAAAGCATCCTAGGAAAAAGCAAAGTAATCTTGATAGGCAGGCAAGCCGGCAACCTTGCCATCATGAAATGCATCTACCCAGATATCCTGCAGGGAGCCTTTCTGTTCAACAGGGTCGTAAGCGCCCGCTTCAGAGAGTTCCGTCTCCCAGGAAAACGATGAGATGCCCACGGTATAGGTATCCCCAGAACGTAAATCGACCGTGGATTCTCGTCCTTCGTTGGCCGAAGAAGTGTCGGTTCCACCAGATTGCAGGCCTGATGAGGTGATCTTCGCCACCGATTCAAGCTGGAAAGTGCCGTTTTTCTGAGCTATCTCCAGATGCAGCCCGCTTACAACGGGCAAATCGTAGGGACTTTTTGCCGCCGCCACGCAACGCGAAAGATACTCGGTAAGCTCATCTCCCGAAAGAGAGACCACGGCAACGGGCATCTTTGCAACCGAATATGCCAAATCCGTTGCCGTCTTATCTCCCGCATACAGGGGACAGCGCGCAGCATGGGGCGAAACGACAAATGTATCGGTATTCAGTACCTGCGAAGACACCTGGGCGATGTCCAGAGCAGCAACGTTACCCTTCGTGTCGTCGAAAAGACCGCTCACGCCCTCCGAAAATGAAGTGAGCACCTTTTTATCTTCAGATTGCTCAGCCTTCAACAGACCCTCCACCTCATCAAGGGCGCCCGCAGCGTCGACCTCTCCCTTTACAACATCTGAGAGTGTTTCGCCGACCGCATTCGATGCGAGCCGATTAGGCAGAAACGTTCGGACACTTCCCTCTTCCAGGCTCGACGAAAGAGAGGAAAGTGCATCGGGAAGCTGAATCGGATCGTCTGCGGAAGTGGATACCAATTTATCTATGCCATACAGACCCAGATAATAATTTTGGGCATCGACGCTCATAATGCTCGAAAGTACATCAACCGCAGCCTTGTGTATAACCTCGTCGCTCGCAGTAGAGGCAACCCCTTGGGTTTTCACATCGCTAACCATTCCCATAAATACCGGCTGGGCAAATGCCCAACTCGAAGAGTCCCCGAAAAACGGCAGGGCTCTCACGGTCATATTATGCTGGGCGCCATACGACGAGGCCTGCCCATCGGGCAAGAACAGCATTGCCGCTTTCCCGTCTAAGAATTTCTGCTCGGCTTGATCAGGTGTCTCATCGAAACTCCCAGCACTGATAACGCCCTGTGCCATAAGATCGCCCAAATACGAAAGCGCATCGGGGAACGAGGAGGTATCTACGGAAACCGAGCTCGAATCGCGCTTCAATACCTGGCTCAAGAAATCTTCCGTCTCGGACACCAGCGAAGCATCGGCGAACCCTTGCATGACCTCATAACAGGTTTCGGTGTCGGCCATGCCTGCAGCAAGCGGCTCAACTCCCCTTTCCGAGAAAGCCTTGCATGCCTCGATAAACGACTGCTTGTCACTCGGAACGGAAATACCGTACGAATCGAATAGGTAGCTATTGATTACTATGCCCTCAAAGCCACTCGCACCTGGCAAATATTTCACCGCGCCGGAATTACCGGGAATAGACCTGAGCGCATCTTCACTATACGATGCCGCGACATCCGTTCCCCCGAGATCGTAGAGCGAGGCAGACAGCGATTCGGCGCTTACGCGATTGAAGTCCTTCGTCAGGATGACGTCGGGCAGCGATCCGTGTTTTGCCTGATAATCATAAAAATCAAGAGAATCGTCCCCCACGATCCACTCTATTTCATAATCAGGGTTCTGCTCTTCGATGTACTGGGCAAACCCCGAAGTGAGCACAGAGTCATCCCATACCGAAACGGTAACATGGGTTTTCTGATCGGGTGAGTTGCACGAACAGAGAGTCAAGGGAAAGAGCGCCAGAGTCATCGCAACCGCTACACACAATGCAGCTCGTGCCAGTTTTGCAAACGATAAGCCTTCGCCCATGAGCAATACCCCTTCTCTTCTTCAGCCCACATACGACGCCGATGCCAAGCACCGCTTCTATCTTCCAGTATATGAGCCTCATCCCCCATTCACACAATTCACTCAAGGAAAGCTAAGCCCACATCCGCCCTGATAATGGCGAGCTTTGGTACCATGGTTTCATCACACAACAAAAGGAATCCCATGAACGAACGCAACACGAACCGCCGTGCCCAAACGCCCGGCAATCGCACTACGCAACGCCACCAAATTGACGGACGCCCCGCGCCTCGCCGACAGGCCAGCCACGCATCCGATTATTCGGAGGGGTCCTTCACGCAAACTTCTCGCAGTAACACTTTCCGCACTGACCCACGCCAATCGGCGCAATCATCACGCCCACGCCAACAACAAGGCCGCCGGCAACAGCCATCGCAACGAGGCCAACAACGCTCCAGCCAACGGCACGCTTCCAGCCGCCGAACCACTCCGTCTTCTCGTAGAACAAACCGCACGCCTATCCACGAACAGCATTCCTACCAAACGCTCACGCCTCGCCAAGGAACCAGCACCTACGTTCGGCATGGATATTCTAAGAAGCGAAGCAATCTCCCCTTTTTCGTTGGTGGAGCAGCAGCCCTCGTTGTCGTTGTTTTTCTCGTGACCACTCTGGTCGGAGCTCTTGGCGGTTCGAACCAAAACACCCAAGAAGAGACGCTTGCCGCCACCGATGCAGCACCAACACCCACTACGCTTACGGTTACATTCGCTGGCGACTGCACCTTGGGAACCGATGTTAATTTCAGCTCCGATACCAGCTTCAACACTAAATATGAAGCGGTTGACGATCCATCTTATTTCCTTGCCAACGTTGCCGACATCTTCAAAAATGACGATCTTACCGTGGTAAACATGGAGGGAACCCTAACCACCTCCTCCACACGCCAGGACAAGACCTTCGCCTTCAAAGGCCCCGCCGATTACGCGCAAATTCTTGTGAAGGGCAATGTTGAGACGGCATCGCTTGCCAACAACCACTCGCGCGACTACGGCGAGCAAAGTTACACTGACACCATTTCCGCCCTGGAAAATGCAGGAATCGGAACCTTTGGCTACGACCGCATCGATTATCGCGATGTCAACGGCGTGAAGGTTGCCCTCATCGGAACCTACGAGCTGGCAAAGCACCTCGATATCCAAGACGAGCTCAAGCAGAACATCAAAACCGCCAAAGAAAACGGAGCTCAGCTTGTTGCCGTCTATTTCCATTGGGGCACCGAAAAGGAAACGGTCCCCGACGAAACGCAAATCCAGCTGGGGCACATTGCCGTTGACGAGGGGGCCGATCTTGTTATCGGGTCCCACCCTCATGTAATACAGGGATACGAGAAGTACAATGGCCGCTATATCGTATACAGCCTGGGTAACTTCTGCTTTGGCGGCAATCCCAACCCATCTGATAAAGACTGCATGATCTTCCAGCAAACGTTCACGGTAACAGGCAACGATGTTGCCACCGACGACAACATCAACGTTATCCCTTGCTCGATTTCTTCTGTTTCCAACTCAAACAACTACCAGCCCACCCCGGCAACGGGCGACGAAAAAACCCGCATTGAAGCTAAAATCAAGAAGAGTAGCGATAGCATCGCAACGCTCTCAAATAAGGCGTCGCAGTCAAGTTAACCCGCAGAGCATGAATACGAGCGACTGCCCGGCTTCTTGTTCTTCGCAGGCAGACGCGCGAAGAAAGGAACAGAAATGGAAACTCCCGTTTGGCTTATCACCGGCGCAAGCCGAGGATTCGGCAAGGCATTCGCTCAGGCAGCGCTCGATCATGGCTGCCGCGTCGCAGCAGGCGCCCGCAAACCGGAAGCAGTACGGGCGGCCTTCGGGGAATCTGAGCAGCTTTTGCCCGTAAAGCTCGACGTGACCAGCCAATCCGAAATCAAGGAAGCCGTAAATCAGGTAATTGAGGAATTCGGCCGCATCGACGTCTTGGTGAACAATGCAGGTTACGGGATCTTCGGATCGCTCGAAGAGACCACCGATGAAGAAACGCGCGCCATCTTCGACACCAATGTATTCGGCATGATGAATGTTACCCGCGCGGTGCTACCCCATATGCGCAACCAGGGCTCAGGGCGCATTGTTAACATCGGCTCCATGGCTAGTTTTGCCTGCGATCCTGGTGGAGCCCTCTACGACGCAACAAAGTTCTCCGTTGCCGCAGTAAGCGAAGTGCTTTCGCTGGAAATGAAGCCCTTCGGCATCGAAAGCATGGTGGTAGAGCCGGGCATGTTCCGCACTAACTTCTTCGACGGAACCTCCATCCGCACACCCAATGCCCCTCTTGATGCATACGATAACACGCCAGCTCGCGGCGCGGAAGAATTTTGTCTGGACCACAATTACCAACAACACGGCGACCCTCAAAAAGCTGCCGAGTTTGTATACAAGGTGGTAAGCTCGTCGGACCCTCTTCCCCTTTGGCTGCCCGTTGGCAAAGATTCCATTAAGAAATTCGAGAAGAAGCTTACGAAAATGATTGAATCCATCCAGCCCTACAAGGACGAAGCTTCAAACCTCTTCATCGACGAATAGACGCCAAAGTCCCTACATGAGTCACCTTCCTGCCTGTCGTTATCCAAGAAGCGGGAAGGTGGCTTAATTTTGCTAAACCTATTTGAAGGATCACGGCAGGATCCCATCTGTTTCTCTAGGATCGATCGCAGATAAACACTCTTCAGGCCACCGAACGCCTTGCATAAATGCGTCCAGCAGCGTTTGCTGCCCCACCGACGACACGTCATACGAAAAAGCGACCCCAAGCCATCTAGAGAACAAAGCCCACATGCAACAATCGCGGATCTGGTCTTCGATACCATGCAACGTCAGACTCGATTCCCACCTAGCACGCAACAGCAGCCAACCCTATTGCCTGCCATGCCAACGCTCGTTTAATCAGTGTCGCTTTTGGTCAACGGTAAGTCATCGATCTTAAGCCGTAGCTTGCTCGTGGTTCCTCTCAAGTGCGCAAAACGCTGCTTCTTGATATCGGAGCTCAAGAACACAATGGCGTGGGCAGCGTCCATGGCGAACTGATAATTCGCTTCAATGAGCCGTTTCACTTCGTCAGCCATAGTGTCGTCAACTTTATTTGCCAGCGAACCCAAGATCGAGGCATTCATATGGAGGTAGTACAGCAGCTGGATGCTTCGATCGCTGTCGGCTTGCCCATGATCGATATCGATTCGTATCTGAGCTAGCAGCCTTTCGTCCACGCGTTCCATTTCACTCATCTTGTGAGAAATCGTCATCGATCTGCGCGATTGCAGGAAAACGAAAATGATGGACAGCACCACGAGGGTCCCCAGAAGAACAAACACCAAACGCATCATCAACGTGTCTCCGAGCGACATGGTGGGATATAGGGCAGCAAGTGCCAGCTGCGTACCAGCAGCCATAGAAACTGCTGGACCGAAGTTCATCAAAATGACGCCATAGCCCATAACAAGAACGCAGAATATTCGAACGGATTCGGGGATGAAATGGGTGACGGCCACGAACACCGCCATGCCAACCAGCATGCCCAAAAGCTGCTTGCCCATCATTCTCATTGTTTCATCGCGGTACGTGTTCATCATCAGGAACGAAGTGATGGGAATCCACGCGCCGAAATGCGTATCCATATAGAGCAGCATAAGCTCAGAAACCGCGAAGGACGTTCCAACGATTACGCCAAGCTGAATAGAAAACCTAAGCTGAGAATTCTTAAGACTGAAGTTGTCCTTGATAAAGTGCAACCGATAACGAATTCCCAATCCAAACGGCGTCGAATTATCACGTGATGCTTTGCTGTCGCTCAACGTGTACATCATCGCCTCGAGCGTTGCGCGCCACGCTGTATCGTGTTCAATGTTTTCCAACCGATGCGTATCCAGAAATTCCTGAAGCGCCGATATCATGGCACGAACCTGTTTAATGCGCCCTTGCCCAAAGCCCAGAAAGACTTCGGATAGATCGAGCAGATAGTCACGTTCCGCCTGCTCCATGGAATGCACGTTACGTGAGGCGCCGTGCATCATGTCGGCTATTTGCTCGGCGCATATCAAAAGCGAAAACGTATACCGCTGCCGCCCACTCAATACACCGCCTTGGCGGAAGACGTTGCCATACTCCTTGTTGCAATACTCTCGAGTAATGTCGTACACCCTGTGAGCGTCGAGTTTGCTCACGTCGAGGTTCGAAAGATCGATCAGCTGAAATCCGATGTCATCGAACGCCCTCATCACGAAGCCTCGATCTTGTGTTATCTCGCTTTGCGCAGAGAAATGACGCATGGCATAAATAAACGCGGTGGTGCAGGCAACAGCAAACAACGTTGCCACCATGCGCATCGGTATCTCATGCGCAGAAATGGGATAGATTTCCAACAGCAGAAAGCCCAAGCCCAACATGAAGAAATTTCGAGGGAGGTAATCATCGGAATTCATCAAGGTAATGCAGAACATATACACCGCGCTACCAGCCACCAGCAACACAGGGTGAAGGCCCGCAAGCGACGAGCAAAGGCTCATTACAAGAAACAGCGCAGCATGCTTTAGATAGTTGATGAACGAAAGCCCCGCAGATTCAACCATTGTTCGAGCGAACGACTGGAAGATAACGCCCAACAGCGCATCCTCCACTCCAAACAACTGCAGTTCCACGAAAAAGAGCGCAACAAGAAATGCTACGTACGGAACTACGTTGGCAATCCTGTCTAGCATGCGCCCTCCCCTCTGGGCAACTCAACTGTAGACCAACAAAAGCATGTTCGGTGATCCCGAATTAATAGATTGGCGATTAGCCTCAAGCCCGCAATTAGCTATCCGCCTTCACGCTCTCCTCGCAAAGAGTCTCGGTTACGGGATCCCATCGAAGGTTCTCGGCCAGAGAAATGATGTTTTCCACCGCACGAGTCTTATGGGCGCTTTTCCGATAGATCAGATACACCGGATGGAAGCCAGGCTCAACTTCCTTAATTCGAAGCGTATGCAGCTGAGGGAACGGAGCAAGGCCCAGCGTATTCAGCGAAATGCCCACTAATTCAGGTTCGACATCGACCACACTTCCCAAGGTGATCTCATCATCGCACCATTGACGCACAGTAAGGCCATGAGCAGAAATCAGTTCTTTCACCTCAGCGCCAATGGGTGTTTCGGGGCGATAGGTAACAATCTCGGTGCTCTTCAGTTCGTCGAGCGAAATGGTGTCCTTCTTTGCCCAAGGACTATCTTCGTGAGCAATGGCCACCAGGTCTTGGGCCAGAACCGGAACGAATTCCAAGTCGGGGCGATTTTCAACATATGCACCTATCACAATGTCGTACGTTCCGTCAGTTAAGCTTTCGACCAAACCGTGGGTTAACCCTTGGTACAGACGCACATCGACATGAGTACCGTACCGACAGCGGTATTCCCTCAAAAGTGCCGGCAGATAGTCTGCCTGCAAGGTAAAAATTGTGCCAATATCAATAGTTCCCGACAAGCTGTTCGCATGTTCCTGCGCTACTTGGATTCCCTTGTCTATAACATCGAGGCCTTCGGACACGTATTCGTTGAATTCCTTGCCGAATTTCGTAAGCCTAACGTTACGACCGTGCTGCTCGAACAGAGGAATGCCAAGCTCGCCTTCCAACTGCTTAATAGAATTAGAGAGAGCAGGCTGAGTGATAAACAGCTCTTCTGCCGCCCGAGTAAAATGCTGGACCTGTGCCAGCTTCCTGAAATACCTTAACTGCGATAGATTCATTGCGACCCCTCACACCTCGCATAAAAAAAGGCCTCCGTCCCAGTTTATAGGACAGAGGCCTTTAAATGACCAGGTTTGTTAAAAGATTTGCAATCGCAATCTTTCAGGAAGCCTTAGTGCAGGTACTCGATGCGGCCGCCATGCTTCTCGCACTCGCGAGCGATGGTGATGCGCTGAACGGTAGGAGCACCTTCCTCGAGCCACATAGCGCGGCAGTCGCGATACAGACGCTCGGTAGGACCGTAAGGAGAATCCTCGAAGTAGCCGTCGCCACCGAAGATCTCGAGCATCTCATCGGAAACCAGGCGAACCGTGTCGATAGAGAACAGCTTGCAGATTGCAGCCTTCTCATCGATGTACTCGTTGTTCTGGTCGATGTCGAAGTCACGAGCGAAGTCGTAAACCAAGGTGCGCAGTGCATGAATCATCATCTGCATGTTAGCAATCTTCATCTTGATTGCCTGACGCTTGATGATCGGCTTACCGAAGGTTACACGATCAGCAGCACGCTTGAGGGAGATCTCGAGCATACGCTGTGCCATACCCAAATTAGAGCAAGCGATGTGTACGCGGGAAACGCTCAGGGAGTGGATAGCAACTTCCATGCCCTGGCCCTCTTCACCGAGCAGGTAGATAGGATCAAGCTTGAGGTCAGTGAACTTCAAACCTGCATGGCCAGCGCCCTTGCAACCCATCATGTGAGGCATAGGGATGATTTCGAAGCCAGGTGCGTCGTTGGGTACGAGGAATGCGGAAAGACGGGAGTCCTTGTCGCTTTCCTGGTCGGTTACTGCGATTACATAGGTGTAATCGGAGCAGTCAGTGTGGGAGATGAGCCACTTCTCGCCGTTCAGAACATAAGAACCGTCGGGCTGCTTAACTGCGGTGGTGTGGAGGTCTGCGCCCGTACCGCCAGTCTTCTCGGTAATAGCGAAGTTGCAGTAAACAGTCTTGTCCTGGAACTTATCCATGAGCTGATCCTTCAGCTCCTGCTTGCCGTAGTCCTCAAGGATACGCCAGTTCATGTCAGCAGCATGATGGAGATGCATACGCATTCCGCCAGGGCCACGAGAGAACTCTTCCTGAACCTTCAGGATCTCGAGCTCGTTGAGGTTCCATCCACCGTACTCTGCGGGAAGATAGAAGCGATAGAGATCGTTTTCCTTGGCGAGTTCATAGAACTTCTCCGGGAAAGTATTGGTTACCTCAATCTCTTTCTGCATCTCGTCGAATGGGCCCTCTGCCAATTCGCGGATCTGCTTGAGGTATGCCTGGAACTGCTCATCCGTAATGGTAGCTTTAGGATTCATTGGTCCCCCTAACCGTTGCAGTTTCATAAGCTTTTGCTTACAGGTCTTATTTTACGGTGAACAGGTTATATTTCAAATTCCGAAGGGTGTCATTTTTCTTAAAAAGCTATAAGGCAAATGAATAGCTTTTAGTTGTCATGCCTGAATAATTGGTTTATCGCAAGAAAATAGTTATTCAGCGAGCAAACAGGTAAAACACGTTCAGTCAGAACGCTTTAACACCAGCAAACGAACCACCCTACCCTGCTTTCACGCAAGACTGATCGCCCATTACGGTCACAGGTTGGTCGCCGTTCGCTTCGCTGGTGCACGTTCGGCGAAACGTCCACGAAAAGCGAATCATCGACGAAGCCGTAGAAGTCCCCCCCCTACGACATAGCTCAGCGTCTTGACCGAGATTCTTCCGTCCCCGTCGCACACGCCAGAACAACGAGAAAGGCGCCCACTAGGGGCGCCTTTCATCAAAGCAGCTTGAACTGTATGTTCTTATTCAACCGGAGCTACAGGAGCACGGTCCTCTTCGGGAACGATGTCGTCGCCGAGGCGAATGCCGCCCTCTGCCTTAAGACGTGCGATGGTCTCATCGTCTGCGCCGACCTTCTTGAGGTACTCAGCAGTATCGCCACCGAGGACAGAAGCCTCTTCGAAATCAGCAATGTTGACCGGGATGGTGGACAGATGATGGGGAAGACCAGTCTGAAGAACACGGCCTACGCGGGGGAAGTCAACCCATGCCAAAGCCTCGGGGTTCTCACGCGTAATCTGCTCAACCGCTTCGGTCTTGGTGTTGACCTTAGCAATGCAGAAGTCCTTGTCCTCGAGCCATTCCATCCACTCTGCCAGAGGCTTGCTCTTGATAACCTCTTCAACGATCTTGAATGACTCAGGAGCTTCCCAGCGACGCTTCAAGCCGTCGCCCTTGATTTCAGGATGACCGATTGCATCGCAGAAGGGCTCCCAGAACTTGGATTCAACCATGCCAAGAGCAAGCTTGCCGCCGTCTGCCGTCTCGTACACGTTGTAAGCGGTGGAAGGATACTCAAGGTCGTCGCGCTTGCACTCACCGTCGTTGAAGCACCAGCGAGAATCAAGAAGCGAGTTCCACCAAACGAAGCAATCGAACATCGAAGTGTCAATGTACGTGCCCTTGCCAGTCTGCTCGCGAGCATACAGAGCGGCAAGAAGAGCTTGACCTGCAACCATGCCAGAAGAAAGGTCGCACAGATGCAGAGGCGAGGTGGAGCCATGGTTTACGGACAGGTAGCCACTCGTTGCCTGCATGTTCAAGTCATGCTGAGCCTTCTTGGAGCGAGGATCCTCGGCGCCATAGCCAGAAATTGAGCAGTAAATGATACGAGGGTTGATCTCGTTGATCGTATCGTAATCGATGCCCAGCTTCTTGGTTACACCAGGACGGAAGCTCTCAACGATAACGTCGGCTTCCTTAGCCATCTTCTTGAACCAATCAACAACTTCTTCGTTCTTGAGGTTCAGCGAAACCGACTTCTTGTTACGACCAAGAGCGGTGATGTAGTAGGAGATGCCGCCGCCCTTGGTGGGATAGTCGTGACGCATGAAGTCACCAAGACCAGTATCTTCAACCTTGATTACCGTTGCGCCGAGGTCAGCGAGCACCTGAGTTGCATAGCCGCCTGGCAGATAACGGGAAAAGTCAAGTACAGTAAGTCCAGAAAATGGGGTGTTTGCTCGTGACATGTCAGTATCCTCCTAGTCCCTCTTAGAATTCGGTCCGTAGCTGGGGTCCAAAACGGAAGCGGGCAGCGGATCGCCGGTGTAGCACATTACTGCGCCATCCTCGACAAGCTTGTCGACGGTTGCGTCGTCATAGCCGTAGTCGTTGAGGATCTTGCGCGTATCGTAACCGGTAGGACGGGAGCGATGCAGGACAGGATCACCAATGCTGTCCAGACGGAACGGCATCGTAGTGATTACATAGTCTTCCTCTTCGCCATAGGGGCTCGAGGGACCCTGCTTCTCGTACTTCATGTAACGGAGCTGGTCGTTGTCGAATGCTTCCTGATCCTGCAGAACGTCGGTAACGGTCTGGATCTTCTCGAACGGAATGTCATTCTCGCGGAAGCGCTTCTCGAGCTCTTCATAGGTGAACTTCTTGCATGCCTGATGCATCTCAGCTACAACCTCGACATACTTGCCGTTGTCAGCCAGTGCCTCAAGCGTGTTGTACTGCCCTTCGGTGTAGTACTTCGGATCCATTTCCAAGGTATCGAATACCAGCTTGCAATACTTGTTGTAGTTGCCGAAGCACATGAGGAACCAGATGCCGTCGGAAGATACATAAGAGTTGTTGGTGGGGCACTTTGCCTCCATGCGGTCCTTCGGGTAGTCGCAGCCCTGCTGCTGAGCGATCAGAGCAGAAGTCATGCCCCAAGTGCCAACATGATACAGAGAGCCCGTAACCTTATCGCCGACACCAGTACGAAGAGCGCCAGCGTAAGCACCCAGAATACCTGCGGTCAGTGCGCAACCCGTGTTCCAGTCGCCAAAAGCGATGGGAGAGTTGCCGGGCTCGTAATGTGCGTTTGCCTGGGGAATTGCGCTTACGAAACCAGAACGAGCTGCAAATGCGGTTGCATCGAAGCCCTTAGCATCCTTCATGGGGCCGTGCTCGCCATAACCACGGTTCTGAGCCCAAACCAAACGAGGGAACTTCTCGTGCAGCGTCTCATAGTCAAGGCCGAGACGCTTCAGTGCGCCCGAGCGAAGAGAAGTGAGGAAAATATCTGCCGTCTCAAGAAGGTGATACATAACTTCCAGGCCCTCAGGGCTCTTGCAGTTGATTGCGGTCCATTCCTTATTGAAGGAACCGCAATCATATGCAACGTCATCGAACTCGGTGCGGAACTTCATACCCCAAGCCAAGCCCTGAGTACGCTGCTCGTCACCCGTAAACGGCTCAACCTTAATTACCGTAGCACCCATTTCAGCAAGGGCTCGACCTGCGGCTGGGCCAGCTGCATACTGGGTAAGCTCAATTACTTTAACTCCCTGCAATCCTGCCATTGGATTCTCCTAACGATCAAATATGCCTTTCAGCACATCAAAATTTTGCGAAAAAGGGTGCCGGCACCGTGGTGTCAGCACCCTTTTTAAGTCTCTTGTTATTTCATGAAACAAGAATGAGTTCTTCTTACGGCTCCAGAACTACGCGGAGGCCTTCGCCAGACTCGATGAACTCCATGCCCTTACGCCAATCCTTCAGAGGAATAACCATGTTGGAGATCATGGAGATGTCCAGGCCGTTAGCCAACAGGCTCAGAGCCTGACGCCAATGCTTACGCTCGTAAGCGCGGTTGCCGATAATGCTGATCTGACGCATAGCGATGTCGGTCATCGGGATGGAAGAAGGCTTTGCGGGAAGACCCGTAATGCCAATGCGGCCACCCTTAGCAACCATCTGAACAGCCTGCTCGGATACGGTCCAGTGACCAGCTGCATCGAAGATGCACTCAGGACCCTTACCGCCGGTGAGTTCCTTGACCTTCTCAACAACGTCGCACTCAGAGCCGTTAACCGTGATAGCGCCGAGCTGCTCTGCAACCTTGAAACGCTTAGCGTCTGCATCGAGGCCGGTTACGATAACCTTGCGGATACCACGAGCCTGCTTCAGCAGAGCAACCATGAGCAGACCGATAGCACCAGGGCCGATTACAACTGCGGTTTCACCGATCTGCGGATTTACACGCTCTACAGCGTTCATTGCTACGCAGAGAGGCTCGAGCAAAGCACCTTGGGTGAAAGTGACATCATCGGGCATCGGGATGATGTTGGTTGCACGGATGGCCATGTACTTAGCAAATGCGCCGGGAAGGTCGGTGCCGTAGAACGGACGGTTGTCGCAAATGTTTACCTCGCCGCGATCGCAATACTCGCAAGTGTTGTCGAACAGTACGGGGTTTGCGGTTACACGCTGACCAACCTTGAGGTTTGCAGGTGCATTCTTGCCAACTTCAGCGATTACACCAGAGAACTCATGGCCGAAGATTGCGGGATACTGGATGTGATAGGAATTTGCGATTGCAGGATTCCAGCGATAGAGAGAGTGATCGGTGCCGCAGATACCTACAGCCTTGATCTCCATCAGTACTTCGTCATCCTTGATCTGAGGAATATCGAAATCTTCTACGTACTCCATTGCATCCGGCTCAGCGGCGGTCTTGAGAAGTGCGTTCATCTTACCTTCCATGGGTAACTTCCTTTCGAAGAGTTCAAACAGGAAGCCAGCGCTTGTAGCCCCTCGCATCAAGCGCTGGCCAATAATTCGTTGTTACTGGATGGACCAGCCACCGTCGAGAACCAGGGTCTGACCAGTGGTGTACTCGGTAACAGGGAGAACGAGGTGCAGAATTGCAGCGCCCATTTCGTCGAGCGTACCGGTGTAGTTGGGCAGAGGAGTGCGGCTCTTAACGTATGCTTCCTGCTGAGGCTGCTCTTCGAATACCTTTGCAACCATCGGGGTGTAAACATAACCAGGAGCGATGCCGTTAACCAGGATCTGCTTCTTAGCGAAGTCAACAGCCAAGGAACGAACCATGCCCATAACGCCAGCCTTAGCGATGCAGTAAGGAGCAATGTTCTCCATGGAGTTGATGCCACGAGCAGAAGCTACAACAACCATCTTGCCCTTAATGTTCTTTGCCTCCATTGCGCGAGCAACAGAAGTCATCAGGAAGAAGTTGCCCTTCAGGTTGATGCTGAACAGTTTGTCCCACTGCTCGGGAGCAACGTCAACAGCGTTCATGCGGGGCAATGCGATGCCGGCGGAAGTTACGAGGATGTCGATCTGGCCGAAGTTTTCCTCTGCAACCTTAATTACGTTGTCGATGGACTCCTGGCTGGTTACGTCGCATGCAACGCCAACAGCCTTGGTGCCCTGAGCCTTCAGCTCTTCAGCAACCTCATGGCAACCTGCCTCAGGTACGCCAGCGATAACCATGTTAGCGCCAGCCGCAGCGATAGCTTCTGCTGCTGCCTTGCCGATGCCGGAGTTGCCGCCAACTACGATGGCGCACTTTCCTGCAAGATGTTCCTTAGGCTGCTTTGCGAACCAATTCTCGGACATTTAAAACCCTCCTCTGTATTGCCAAGGGAGCCGTACTCCTGTGAGTCTCCCTTGAATTACCTTTCGCTTTCGTTTCCGAAGCTGGTATGTATATTCGCCCAGAAGTGGAAACGGGTCTAATTGCCGCGGAGTGCTTTCTAATAGCAAAGCCCAATGATATTCAGTGCGTTCTATCGATTTTCTCTAACTGATAGAACACGTTCTAGTTTTTCCTGTCTATTTGTTCGATTTTGGACAAAACCATAGATCGAAGATTTGCGATTCATTCGCATTGAATCATTTTGCGTGCAGCGCAAATCTAACGTTACGGCAACAAGGCATTCTTTTGCTGTATCGAAATCAAGCAACCCATTTGTTGCAACTTATTGATGGGCATCTTGCGGCATAACAAGGATCACTAAAAACTTAGTACGACTTCAGCAACGTGAGCAAATCACGCCACAAAGATGCACATAGTTATGACGATAAGAAAGAAAGATGCACATTGAGGAGAAAACAGACACGTCGAATCAACGCAGCACTATAGAGATCCAACTTATGCGATGAACTTTTATCAAACGAGACTTTTGAACAAAAGCGCTTACAATTAGGCAGCCTGTCTAACGAAGTGCCTCTTGTGACCGAACAACTTGAATAGTTGTAGGTCTGCACTACGATGGCACATCAAACCAGGGCCATCCTATACACAAAAGCCCGTCCCAGATTTACTGGAACGGGCTTTTGCTTCTATCTATATATAGGTAAGAATTCTACAGGTCACTATCGTTGATATAGCACTCTTCTAGCGGAATTACACCAGCAGGAAACTTAATATGCTTTTGCGTGAACTTAATAAATTCCTCAACCAAGTGAGAATGAAAAGACTTCTTGTTGTAGCCAAGGTAAATAATATGGAACGGCTCTTGCAGTTCTTCAATAGGAATAGTCACGAGATTCTCAAGAGAAAGGTCATCCAACGTCTCAAGAATTATAGCCGCAACGTTACGATCAGAAGAAACGAGCGTAGCAGCACTGATCTCGTCATTAAAACCTTGTTTAACGTCAAGACCATAGCGCTGGAAGAAGCCCTCAAAGATAGTATGGGCATACGACTGGCTGCGATAAGAAGTAAGGGTAATCCCCTTCAAATCATTAAGGGAAACCATCTCTCTATCGGCGAGCTCATGATGGGAATTAACTGCGAGCACAACGTTCTGCGAGAATTGAGGAACAAACTCAATATCATCAAAACGATCCATCTTGCCGCAGAATACCACGTCAAATTTACCGTCAGCTAAGCCTTTAAGGCATTCGGAGGTTGTTCCCTGGTAGATATCAAAGACAACATCGTCACCGAAGGCACCCTTGAAAGAGCTGAGCAAACGAGGAAGATAATTACGTTGAATACTAATAACGGTTCCTATGCGAATCCTGCCGCTCAAGCCGGAATTGTAGGCCTTCATAATTTCAACCGCTTTATCGATTTCATCTAAAGCGCAGCAGATATGCTTGTTGAATTCTTCACCATATTCAGTGAGACGAACGTTGCGCCCCACCCTCTCAAAAAACGGAACACCGATTTCTTTTTCGAGATTCTTAATAGAGTTAGAAAGTGAAGGTTGAGTGATGTAGAGCGCCTCAGCAGCTTTGCCATAATGCTCGAATTTAGCAAGCGTTCTAAAGTAATACAACTGCGCCAGATTCATATAACCCCTCTTTGCTGATCGCGAATAGCAATCCAGAATATAAAAAGTCCGTTGATTCCTGAGCAACGGATTACCATCTGGTTCTATATATTAGCAAATTTTAATAGTTATCGTGAATGTATTGCAGATCAAATTAGATTTTGATATTTCAAAAATTGAAATAATGCCAGTTCAGAAAAGAATAAGGAAAATTGCTCTATAGGGAAACCGATCAATGATTCAACGGCACTATGGTTTTTTGAAAAGCATTGCTAGAACAAATGATTGGAGTGAGATCTAGTTCCCAGGCAGCGCACCGGAGCGCCCGACCGGGCCCGGCGCGGGAGGGCCCGGCCTGCGCGCGGCTGCGCGCCCGGGGAGCCGCCCCGACGGAGGGAGGGCCTGCGGCCCCCGAAAGCAAGAAAGGGCCCTCGGGCCCCAGGAAAAACCCATGCAACGCAGAACAGCCTGCAAGAAAAGGGAAAGGGCCCCTCGGGCCCTAGGAAAACGGAAACGCCCTGCATGAGCGGAACGGCCTATCCTCCCACGGACTGCACCGCAGTACTTTCG
>JAUNWY010000010.1 GCA_030540085.1 Eggerthella sp. | reverse complement strand
TTACTCCCATTCCACGGTGCCAACGGGCTTAGGAGTCAGGTCGTAGCACACGCGGCAAATGCCAGGAACTTCGGCGGTAACGCGAGCGGTGATACGCTTCAGCAGCGCCCAATCAAGCTCGGGAACTTCAGCGGTCATTACGTCAACGGTGTTGATGCAGCGAATGATACAGGGCCAGTCGTATGCACGCTTGCCATCGCGAACGCCGGTTGCACGGAAGTCGGGCACTACGGCAAAGTACTGCCAGATGGTCAGTCCCGCTTTGTCGATTTCCTCGCGTACGATAGCGTCGGCATCGCGCAGGGCTTCAAGACGGTCGCGAGTGATGGCGCCAAGGCAGCGAACGCCCAGGCCAGGGCCGGGGAAGGGCTGACGCTCAACCATGTTTTCGGGCAGGCCCAGTTCGCGACCAACTACGCGCACTTCGTCTTTGTACAGCAGCTTAACGGGCTCGCATAGCTCGAACTGTAAATCGTCGGGCAGGCCGCCTACATTGTGGTGTGCCTTTACGCCGTCCTGCGATTCAAGAATATCGGGATAAATGGTGCCCTGAGCCAGGAAGCTTACTTCGTTGCCAACCTTGCGAGCTTCTTCTTCGAATACGCGAATAAACTCAGCGCCGATAATCTTGCGCTTGGTTTCGGGCTCTTCTACGTCAACCAGCTTGTTCAGGAAGCGGTCGGTTGCGTCTACGTACTCCAGGTTTGCGTCCATCTGGTTCTTGAACACGTCAACAACCTGCTCGCTTTCGCCTTTGCGCATAAGACCATGGTTTACATGCACGCAGATAAGCTGCTTGCCAATAGCCTTGATGAGCAGGGCAGCAACAACGGAGCTGTCAACGCCGCCGGAAAGGGCCAGCAGGACCTTTTTGCTGCCGATCTGCTCGCGAATTGCAGTAATCTGCTCTTCGATAAATGCCTGGGCCAGTTCGGGGGTGGTGATACGAACCATGTCGTCAGGACGCTTATTGGGATCCATGCAAAGCTCCTTTGAATTCGGTTGGAATGCGCTGCATTTAACTCAGCGCATGTTTCGTGTCTGTTAATTATATCCAGTTGGAAACATTTTTCGCCGATTGGGTAATGAATTGGCGCCGAAATTGATTTGGGGCATTCTGCCACTCTGCGGATATGGATCGCAATTAATAGTTTCGTCTACGTCTTATCCTGCCATTTGCATACACAGCACTTCCCAGCGCCGCTATGGCGGTTAGGATCAATACGTAACAATATCTCGCATTTGTGCTGTCTGCCGTGTCGGGGGAAGGCGAATCTGCTTCCTGCGCGGTTTCTGATTTGTCGTTAGGGTTGGCTTGCGACTTATCGTCGCTATTTGCTCCGCTCTGATCGCTATTGTTTGGCACGGACGGAGTGTTGGTGTTCTCAGCGACTTTCTCGGTTCCGGTTGCTGCAATTAGGCAGACCTTGTTTCCGGATTCGATGCTTCCATAGTTGGCGTACTCGTTACGTTCATTTTTCGACTGGGCGGTGTAGCGAGAAGATTCGTCGTCTACGTACCAGCCATCGATCTTATGGTTGGTCGCATCGTCGGGCTTGCCAAGGTAAAGTTCATTCATATTCTTCGCAGAAGACAGCCTCATTGCAGCATCGTTCAGGTAGACATCAGATGCTGCCTTATCTGCGGTGTTGTTACACAGTTTGGTGTTGGTTACGGTTGTCCCAGCGGATTCTTCTGTGTTTGCGTCTGCAGCAAAACCGCCACCATAGGTGGTTGCGATGTTTCCGGTAATGGCGCTGCCATCGATATTCATGGCAGTGTAATAGCCGTAGGACATAACACCACCGCCTATGGCTGCGTTGTTGCCTTTAATTGTGGCGTTGCTGATGTGAGCAGCTGCAGGCGCTTTCATCATTACCGCAAATACCCCGCCGCCTCGACCATCCTGCTGGTCGGCTTTGTTCTCGAGGATATTTGCATCCTTAATGCGAAGCCCCTGATTTGCCTGGGCTCCGATGCTCGGCGTATCGGCGCACAGCCCGTATGCGCCGGCGTAGTAGTAGCCGGAAGCAAAAACGCCAGCGCCATCGTGGGCTTCGTTTTCTTTGATCGTTCCACCACGAAGCTCAGCTGAACTTTTAAGGGTGCCGAATCCGCTGCTCACTTCCTCGATAGAGGCAACTATCGCTACGCCGCCACCCATATCGGTAGCGCTGTTGTTTTCTATGGTGCCACCATTCATGATGAAGGAAGATCCGCCTGATACGAACACGCCGCCGCCCATAGCGGTAATCATTCGTGAATCCCAGTCGCATTTCCAGGTTGCCTTTGCGTAGCAATTCGTGATTTCACCAGCATCCATTTCGAACGAGCCGCCGTAGATAACCGCTACGCCTCCGCCATAGCAAACGGATCCGCCGCTGATTCCGCAATTTTCAATGGTGCCGCCGTACATATGGAACGTGCCGCCTTGCACAGTAACGCCACCGCCGAAGTAATTGTTCCCTTCTCGGTCGGCGAGCGTTGTCCCCGAATGGATGTTGCACGTGCCTTCGACATAGAGCAAACCAGGAACATCGTTGCTAGGTTCGCCCTTGCCTTTTCCTTTAATGGTCAAGGTGTTGCTACCGTCTGAGGAGCCTAGGTTCAGTTCGGTCCCCTTTGAAACGGAGATGGAAGAATATTGACCAAGCGTTATAGTGTGCCCATTGCCCAGAAGGGTAGTAGGGCATGAAGAGTCAAAAGAAGCACCATTAGACTCAAAGCTGTCCGTTAGCTCAATAACGTATTCGCCGCTGGTTGCACCGTTCACGGTTGCTACCGCATTATCGAACTCGCTGCTGTTGCCTACTTCGATAGTAGTTGGCGTTGCCGCGAATGCTGATATCGGCATCACTGATGCGTAGAGGGCCAATGCCGCAACGAAGGCCAGCGCCCTGCGTATCTTGTTCACGCTATCTCTCTTTCAAAGTCTATTGAATCTGAGCAAAATAATTTGTGCGTTCGCTTACATTCAGTAAAAGGAATCAACTGCATAAAAATTGTTTATAGGTTAAATCAAATATCTCGCGCCAAATTATCGTCATTGATAATGACTCTTCTTATCCTTCACGAACAAGAGTTTACAGGCTTCGATGCTCAAATACGAAAGCCGTTCACCGAGAGAACCGAACAGAGAGCATTCGGAATCATTCGTTCTGCGAAATGGTGCCTGATGTTTAGGCAAGATCGACCTTAAATTAGTCCGAAATTTCCACCATTGCTTTTCAAGTCAATTCTTATCGGGAGGTCTTATGACGGCGCGGTACGACCTTGGCAACAGGGAAGGTCTTCCCAAATACCAGTATCTCCATCGTTGTATTCGTAGCGATATTCGCAATGGCGTTCTTGCGGCTGGAAGCCGTCTTCCCGCAAAGCGTTCCCTTGCCGCAGAGCTTGAAGTGAGCGTGAGTACGATCGAACATGCTTATTCCTTGCTGGTAAGTGAAGGGTACCTTGAGGCGAATCCGGGAAGTGGTTTTGTCGTATGTCCGGGCAAAGCAGAGGGAACTGCCTTCTTCGATCTGGGGGATGTCTCCATCCCTGAACACACCCTTCATGGGAAGCTTCTCGATTTCAAGGCCAATCGCTGCAGTTTGGAGTTGTTTCCTCTTGATGCATGGTCGCGTTTGATGCGGCAGGTGCTTTCGGAGCGTGATCCCGCTATGCTTGAAACCGTTCCGTTCAATGGGCTCTACGAATTGCGGAAGGCCATCGCATTCCATCTGTATGAATCGAAGGGGATTCGCGTTTCCCCTTCGCGCATCATTGTTGGTGCGGGAACTGAGTATCTCTATGGAAAACTGCTGCAGCTTTTGGGCGACCAGCGAATTATTGCAATCGAAGATCCTGGGTATAAGAAGTTTGCCGATGTTTCGCGTAGCTATCGTACGTATTGGGACTATATTCCTCTTGATAAACAGGGCCTTTCCGTTGAAGCGCTCATGAAAAGCCGTGCTGATGTTGTCCATGTTTCGCCGGCAAATCATTTTCCGACAGGCGTCATCATGTCTTCTGGCCGCCGTCGCGAGCTTCTTTCTTGGCTAAGTGGAAAGCCTGATCGCTACATTATTGAAGATGATTACGATAGCGAAATCCGCTATGGAGGTAGAGCACCCGCTCCGCTTGTCACTCAGGACGAAACACAACGAGTGATATACCTGAATACGTTTTCGAAAACGCTCGTGCCATCTTTGCGTATTGCGTACATGGTGTTACCGGAAGCGCTGATGGACCTTTATCGAAATCAGCTCAGTTTTTATTCCTGTACGGTGTCAAGCTTTGAGCAAAGCACTTTGGCGAAGTTTATTTCCGAAGGTTATTTCGAGAGGCATATCAACCGTTTAAGGCGCCATTACAAGCATCAGAGGCAACTTGTTTTGGATGCTTTGGGGCAGTCGAAACTTGCGTTGATTTCTGAAGTATTTGGTGGTGAGGTTGGAACGCATTTTATCTTGAAGATTGCAACGAACTGCAGCGATAAAGAGGTAAAGCGGCTTGCCGCAGAAAAGGGCGTAAGCCTTGATATGCTTTCAGATTATTGCGTTCACCCTAGTGCGAAAAGCTCCCATTGCGTTGTAGTGAATTTTGCTTCAATTCCAACTGATCATATTTCTGTTGCGATCGACCTCTTGGAGATAATTTTCCAAAGGGAAATCCTTGCTCATCAGCATGATTGACCTGAAAACAATTACGCGAATCGACCCTATTGCCCTTGTGCTGTGACGGTTACTTTCGTGATGCGGCGATGAAGAACTCGGCATTGCCGCACATGATGTAGCGCAGAGCATGTGTTTGCATCAGATGCTCACACCGCCAGATTTTAGGGGGCTGCCATGAAAGGCTTCGCAATGTTAGGGATTGATAGGACGGGTTGGATTGAAAAGGAGCGTCCTGCTTTTGGTCCGTTGGATGCGTTGGTGAGGCCCATTGCGGTTTCGCCGTGTACATCTGACGTACATACCGTTTGGGAAGGGGCTATTGGCGATCGCAGCGATATGATCCTGGGCCACGAAGCGGTAGGCGTTGTCGAGGAAGTCGGCGAGTTGGTTCGCGATTTCAAACCGGGCGACAAGGTCGTAGTTTCGGCTATTACGCCCGATTGGTCTTCGCTTGAAGCTCAGGCAGGCTTTCCAATGCACTCCACTGGCATGCTTGCAGGGTGGAAGTTCTCCAACTTCAAAGATGGTGTATTTGGCGAGCTCTTCCATGTAAATGATGCGGATGGCAACTTGGCTCTTCTTCCTGAGGGAATGGATCTGGGTGCTGCCACTATGGTGAGCGACATGGTGCCGACGGGGTTCCATGGTGCCGAACTCGCCGATATTCAGTTCGGTGATGATGTTGCGGTAATCGGCATTGGCCCAGTTGGGTTGATGGGCGTTGCGGCGGCGGCGCTGAGGGGCGCAAGCAACCTCTTCGCGGTTGGTTCGCGCAAATGCTGCTGCGATTTGGCCCTTGAGTACGGGGCAACGCAGATTGTTAACTATCGCGAAGGCGATATCGTGGAGCAGATTCTGGACTACACGAACGGTAAGGGCGTCGATCGCATTATTATCGCCGGCGGCAATGTGGGCACTATGGCCCAGGCGGTTTCCATGCTGAAACCAGGTGGAATAATCGGCAACGTGAACTACCTGGGGTCAGGCGAGTTCGTTAAGGTTCCTCGCGTAGAGTGGGGCTGCGGTATGAGCCATAAGCAGATCAGATGCGGCCTGATGCCTGGTGGGCGCCTTCGTTCTGAGAAGCTGCTGAAGCTCATTCAGACAGGGCGTATTGACCCCGGGAAGATGATCACTCATCGTTTCGAGGGCTTCGATCATATGGAAGAAGCCCTGATGCTGATGAAGGACAAGCCCGCTGATCTGATTAAGCCACTGGTTGTAATTTAAAACGCCGGAATTGAGCCCTGCTGTAGTGGCTCCATTTTTCCAGGGTCGCGTCTCTTACTGCGGAGGGGCGACCCTGTTTTGCTGCAGTGGGAATTTCCTTTGGTATGTTCGTGGCTCCTGGTGCTGTGTTTTGGTCCCTGTTCTGGTGGGTGTGCTGGCTGCCGTCGATTTCGTTCCGCTGCTGTTCACTTCTGTATATGGGTTTTCGGCAATTGTGCGAGCTCGTAATCGGAGGCTCCTCACCAGCGGTACCGCAGCTGCCCTTATAGTGTTGCATGCGTTGTTCGTAGCCGATGTAATTGCAGCTATTGTGCTGTATGTGAAGATAAGGAAAGCAACAAAGGGCACTTCAGATGGCATGATGGAAGCTGAGACCGCTTAGATCATTTTCATTTCAAGCCATGGGCTTAACGTTCAAACCGTTAACTGGAAATACCGACCATGCGGCATGCTTGTTGCATGGTCGAACAGAACCTCTGCGGGAAAATAGCCGCGCGCATTCTTTTGCGAGCATGCCGACCCTGAAAGGACCCCACCATGCGTTTTGCGAAGAAGATACTGTTTATTACTGCAGGTAGTATATGCCTTGCCCTTGGCTTTATTGGAATGTTCGTACCGGTGTTGCCTACTACGCCGCTTGTGTTGCTTGCAGCGTTTCTGTTCTCGCGTAGTTCGGAGCGCCTTAGCTCCTGGATTGCTACGACTCCTATTTATCGCGCATACGTGGAGCCCTTCAAGCAAAGCGGCGGTATTTCGCTGCCTAGAAAGATGAGGATTCTGGCCATCTCCTATTCCGTGATGGGACTCAGCGCATTTCTGGTTCAAAAGCCCGTTGTGTGGGTTGTTCTAGCTGCTGTTGCGGTTTTCCTGGCGGTTTTAATGTTGGCTGTTATTCCCACCATTTCTAAGGATAAAGAGCTCGACCATGGTGACGGCCTCGAGATTGATGCTGTTGCCAGAGTGCGTGGGCGGGACTAGCGGTTTTATCCCAGCGCAACGTCGAGCACCATCATCAAGCTGAACCCGACGGCAAAGAACACGGTGCCAAGGTTGGAATGCTTTCCTTGAGATAGTTCCGGCATCAGTTCCTCAACCACCACATAGAGCATGGCTCCTGCTGCAAAGCTCAGAAGATAGGGTAGTGCCGCAATAATGAGTTGCGAGGCAATGATCGTCAGCACTGCGCCGATGGGCTCTACGATGCCGGAAACAACGCCGCCCGCAAATGCCTTTCTCCTGCTCATCCCTTCTGCTCGAAGCGGCATCGAGATGATTGCGCCTTCTGGGAAATTCTGAATGGCGATGCCAATCGACAGCGCCAATGCGCTTGCTGCGGTGATCTGTGCATTTCCGGCAAGGAAGCCCGCGTACATAACGCCAACCGCCATGCCCTCCGGGATGTTGTGCAGCGTCACTGCCAGCACCATCATCGTGGTGCGACTGAGTTTGCTTTTTGGACCCTCTGATTGTTCGCTGCCAACATGCAGATGGGGGATCAGGTGGTCTAAAGCAAGCAGGAACATCACGCCGAACCAGAATCCCGCAAAAGCGGGAAAGAACGAAAACGTTCCCATCGAAGCTGATTGCTCTATAGCGGGAATGAGCAGACTCCAAACCGACGCAGCAACCATCACCCCTGCGGCAAATCCCGCTAGGCAGCGTTGCACCAGGTTTCCCAGATTGTTTTTCATGAACAGCACGCAGGCGGCGCCCATCGTCGTGCCTAAAAAGGGAATCAGGATTCCAAGGATGGTTTCTATTTGCTCCACCTTCTTTTGGTTGATTTGTTTGCCTTTGGTGCAGCCCCTTTAATTTGCGCGGATGGAACAGCGCGGCACGTGTTCGCATCGGTCATAGTGGCGCACTCCCTTGCTTCGCGGGGATGGAACCGACTAATTGGTACGGGTGGTTTGCGCGTTCGACAATCGAATTGGCGGCCCTTCGGAAGAAGCTTTCGAGGGGCCGCCAATGGGGTCTTGCTATTTAACTAGTTTCGAAAACCCGTCTATTCCTGGACTTTCAATGCCTCGGATAGGCCTACCCGTTTAATCGAGCGCGTATGGATAAGCGCCACGAGAAGGTATGTTGCAAATCCGATGCCTATGCACGCTGCCATGCACCACCAGGGCACGTAGATTTCGATGTTGCCGTTGTAGGCGAGTAACATTGATCGGAAAATTGCGGTAAGCGAGCCGATAATGAGGGGCTGGCACAATACAAGCGATGCGACCACGCACAGCGTGACTGAGCGAATGTAAAGATGCGAGACCTCTTTATCGCGGTAGCCGAATACCTTCATGTAGCTGATCGAGCGGGCGCTGCGATCGATGACTGCTTTGGTGAGCAGATACATGAACAGCAAGAAGATAAACACTGCGAGGCCTACCATCATGCCGATCATGGAGTCCATCATGTCTACGAACTGGTCGCCCACCGCACGCATGTCATCGGGGGTTGTGTCGCTGGCGTAGTAGCGTGCGTCTAAGGCAAGCGCTTCGTTGCTAACGTATCCGTTGAAGTACGACTTGTCGTTGTCAAACATCATGTTGAAGTCGTCGATGCTCATGTATACATTCATATTCGACTTCGTGCCCCAAGCGTCTTCCTGGCCTGAGAAGGTAAGGCTGTGGGTCTTGTCTTCGTACTTGTCGTAGAGGTCAATCTGCTGGTTTTCATCCCAGCCGAACTTGTTTGCAAGACCTGCGCCGAATACGACTTTGCCATTGCCGATATCAAGATCTTTCCAATAGCGGGAATCTGGCTGTACGCCATAGACGGCCACAGTTTCGGTGCCGTTGTTATTTCCCCGGTCGTATTGAAGCTGGTATACGGCGAATTTCTCTGCTTGGCCAAGGGCATCAGTGCCGTTGTCGGTGGTATTTATAGGGTGAATATCGTCATCGTCTGTATCGATATCGGCGGCTTTTTCCATGAGATCGATAGCATCGTCGCGGTTGCATCCAAGAGCGTCGGCAATGTCATCAATAGATGCATAGAAAGCGTCCCTTTTGCGTTGTGCTTTCGAAAGGGCGTTGGTTGCCGCTTGTGCTGTTTCTGCGGAAGGCGATGCCATTGCAGCGTTGTATGCATCTTGTGCGGCATCTGCTGCATCTTCCAGCTTGTCTTGCGCATCTTCTGCGGCGGAAAGCAGCGTGCCGTTGATGGATTGCAGGCGTTCGAGCGCAGCCCACGCTTCTCGTTCTTCGGGTGTTCCCTCAAGTTCGAGCGGCGCCTTCAAGGTGTAGGTATGTTCGGCAACGAGGCTTGTTTCCAAGTTGTCGGCGTAATGCGTCATAGTGGGCAAGATGGCCAGGCCGAATAGCAAAAGTAGGCTGGCGAATGCGATTCCCACGAAGAGTGTGGCAAAGTTGCCAAGGTTCCTCAGGAAGATACGAAGGCGAAAGCGCGCTACGAAACTCAGTCGTTCGGGCAGGCGCACACCGCGCTTCGTGCCCGACTTGCCGGCGGCTTCGTGGCGCAGGAACTGCAGCGGGGTCTTTCCCATTTTGCGCAGAAGCCCTATGAGCGTGATAAGGATAAGTGCGGCTGCGGGCACCACGGCACACTTGAGGAAAATACCCCAATCCCAGAACACTTGGAACGGCGGTAGGCTGTACGATCCGTAATAGAGCTGACGCATGGGCTCGGTGAAGAATGCCACTCCGAGTGCGGTGCCAAGGCCGGCTGCCAAGATGCCTACAATTGCCGGCAGCGCTAGATAGTGCAGGACAATCTCGCTTCGGCGATATCCGCTTGCCAGAAGAGTGCCAATAATGGCGCTTTCCTGTTCGATTGTGGCGTTGGTAAGCACCACGAATACGAATGCCATGATAACGATGATGATGTAGAGCAGAGTGGTCCACATGGCCGAATCGCCCTTAACGTCATCTGCCGCATAGCCAATGCCTTGGTTAGCGCTGGCATCGGTAAGGTCGTCCACGTGTGCATCGGTATCTGCCAGGGCTTCTGCCATGTCTTTTTCAGCATCGGTGCGGTCGGCAATGGAGAGGTCCCGATTGGCGAAGGTGAATGAGTAGGTGTAGGCAGGAGCACCGCCAGCATCTTCAAGCGCCTGGAAGCCGGAGGGGGATACTTCGGCTACTCCGTAGGTAATAGTGTTTACGGTGAAGTCTGAATTGTTTAGGAATAGGGCCTGGCTGTCGGGCTGGGTCATGATGCCGCAGACGGTGTAGGCGCGGCCTTCGAGCTGGACGGTATCGCCAACATGAAGATTGTTGTTTTTGGCGAACACGCGGTCGATGGCAACCTCGTTGTTCGATGAAGGTTCGGTTCCTTCGCAATACGCGGCGAGGTCAACCTGGGTGCGATGTTCGTAGGTGCGCAGTGTACGTTTTGATCCATCGTCGTTTGGGAGCGTGATGGCCGCGTCGATGGAATAGTTCTTGTAAAGCGTAACGCCGCCTACATCTTCAGCAGCATCGCAGGCGGCTTGGAGCTGGCTATCGGTGGCTTCGAACGAGGTAGTGAAACGTCCATCTTCGATAGAGTATTCGTCGTGCATGCCATCGATGATCTGGCTGATCGAATGCGCGGCAAGCAGAAAACCCGACGTCAGTGCAATGGCTCCGCACATGAGCAGGAATATGCCCAAGTATTTGCCGATGTTGTTCTTGAGCTCGCGGGGGAGTCGCTTGGCAAGTGGTGTCATCGTTCGCCTACCAATCAAGCTCGGAAGCGGGCACGGGCGCTTCGTTCTCTTCGTCTTCGACAAGGCGTCCGTCGCGCAAGCGAAGCACGCGATTGGCCATCTGTGCGATGGCTGCGTTGTGCGTGACGATCACGATTGTGCAGCCGTACGTTCGGTTAACGCTTTCCATAAGCTCAAGAACCTCTTTCGAGGTTTTGTAATCGAGGGCACCGGTTGGCTCGTCGCACAAGATGAGGCCAGGGTTCTTCACCAACGCTCGTCCGATGGCGCAGCGCTGCTGTTGGCCGCCTGAAACCTGGCGGGGAAATTTGTTGCGGTGCTCCCACAGGCCAAGCGAATGCAGTAGTTCGTTCATGGGCAGGGGGTTCTTGGAAAGATGGGCCGTGACCTCGATGTTTTCACGAATAGTGAGGTCGGGGACCAGGTTGTAGAACTGGAAAACGAAGCCAAGTTCTCGGCGGCGGTATTCTCCTAGGTCTTTCGCTGAAAGTGCCGTGAGCTCGCAGTTTCCGACGCGGATCGTGCCGCCGTCGGCTCCTTCAAGCCCGCCGATGAGGTTCAGAAACGTTGATTTTCCTGAACCAGAGGGGCCGAGCATAACGCAGATTTCGCCTTTGTTTACCGTGGTGGTAATTCCATCCAGTACTTGGATGCGCGCTTCGTCATTGCCGTAGTGCTTCTTGAGTCCGTTGACCACCAGGTAGGGGGAGTTGCCCTTCATGTGTGCTCCAATCTGGGTGCGTAAGGCCAACGGAGCGGTCGGTGTGAGAGCAGAGTTAGCCGTGGGTAAGTTAGGTTAAGCTAACTTTAGCACAGATGCATAGTGCATACCGAATGAGAATGATTGGGGAGATTGGGCAATTACCAAGGTTTGGACTTGTTTCTATTTGCTGTTGAATGAAAAAAAGCGCCCGCCGAATGGCGAGCGCCTTGATTTTGCATACAAACAAGCTGGTAAAAGCTACTTTTTGATGGACTTGAATGCTTCGGTCTGAGCCTTGATGCCGCGCTCGGCTGCCAGGCGCTCGATGGAAGTTGCGCCGAAGAAGCCGTCAATACCAGGAACGTTTTCGATGATGTAAGCCGCATCCTTGGGCTCGGAGATGGGGCCACCATGGCAGATAACGAGTGCATCGGGGTTGATGTCCTTTACAACCTTTACGATGCCTTCGATGATCTTTGCGCAGTCGTCGAGCGTGCGTGCGGTTTCTGCGCCGATGGTGCCGCCGGTGGTAAGGCCCATATGAGCAACGATGATGTCTGCACCCGCCTTGGTCATTGCTGCTGCCTGCTCTTCATCGAAGACATACGGGCAGGTAAGCATATCGAGCTTGTGGGCCTCGGCGATCATGTCCACTTCAAGGTCGTAGCCCATGCCGGTTTCTTCGAGGTTCTTACGGAACGTACCGTCGATAAGGCCAACAGTGGGGAAGTTCTGAACACCGTTGAAGCCCTGTTCTTTAAGTTCGGCCAGGTACTTCTTCATAACGCGGAAGGGGTCGGTGCCGCATACGCCAGCGAGAACGGGGGTATCCTTCACAACGGGCAGAACCTCGGCGCCCATTTCAACAACGATCTGATTTGCATCGCCGTAGGAAAGCAGGCCAGCAAGAGAGCCGCGGCCAGCCATGCGGAATCGACCAGAGTTGTAGATAACGAAGATGTCGGCACCGCCGGCTTCAGCTGATTTAGCCGTGATGCCCGTACCGGCGCCTACGCCGAGCAGGATGTTGCCTTCGTCGAGGGACTTGCGGAAGCGGTCGAGGATTTCTGCGCGGGACAATTCAAGCATGGTTTTCTCCTTTTCCTTGAGGAACTGTCACTTTAATGAGCGTTTTTCCAATAAGAGATACCGCCCTTATGGAAAAGGCCCAATGAAGCTAAGGTAGCGGTGCCGCTCGGGGCACCCTCTGTAATAAAAGACGAGAACTAGGTGTTCTCGTCTTTTTGTATCGTTATTGATTCATGAGGTCGATCAGCTTTTGTGCTGCGGCGATGGCGAATTCATCGTCGTTCACATGGGCATCCATTTCGATGAGCTCAGCCTTTGTCGGGTCGATTTCATTGCGAAGTACCTGGAACAACGCCGCATCTTCTTCGGGACCGTAGAACGGCTGGCCTTCTGCGTCGATCATCGAAACGCCCTTCAAGGGCAACATGACGGCGCACGGGCCGATAGACATGTTCACCTTGCTTGCGATGGCGCGCCCAATTTGCTTGTTTTCTTCAACTGTGGTGCGCATAAGCGTAACGGTGGGGTTGTGCTTATACAGGTTGCGAGATTGGTAATGCTCGGGGACGGTATCCCATGGGCCGAAGTTCACCATGTCGTCAGCGCCTACAGATACTACAGCGGGAACGCCGTTAAGGGCGGCGGCGCTGCAGCGATCGGGGCCTGCGGCAAGGACGCCACCAGCAATTTCGTCGCACCATTCGGTGGTGGTCAGATCGAGCACGCCTTTAATAAATCCGCCGTTGATCAGCGATTCCATGCACTTTCCGCCTGTGCCGGTGGCGTGGAATACGAGTACTTCGTAGCCGTTTGATTCCAGGTATGCCTGTGCTTTCTGAATGGCGGGCGTGGTTACGCCGAACATAGTTGCAGCTACAAGCGGCTTGGAGTCTTCGTGCTTGGGAGCGGCATGCTCGAGCATGCCTGCCATGGCGGCAACCGCGTTGTTGAAGATCGTTGCAGAGAAGGAATTGATGCCCGCAACGTCAACGATCGAAGGGAACATGGCAATGTCAGATGCGCCAACGTAGGGCGAAGTATCGCCTGAAGCCATGGTGGACACCATAACCTTGGGAACGCCCACTGGCAATTTGCGCATGCCGGCGGTTGCTATAGCGGTTCCGCCCGAGCCGCCCATTGAAAAGACCCCGTCGAAGCGGCCATTGGCATATAACGTGGGCAAAAGCTTTTCAACTCCGCGTGTCATGGTTTCCGTAGCGAAGGCGCGGTCCTTCTTTTCGGCGATGGTGGACATTTCGATATCGACCGCCGCTGCTACTTCTGTATTGGTAACGTCAGGCATGGTTTGCGGGTCGAAAACGCCGCAATGGATAGTGATGGTGTTGATGCCCAGCTCTTCGAAGCGGGCTTTGACGTAAGCGAATTCTTCGCCCTTCGTGTCAAAAGTGCCAATAATAGCAACAGTTTTCATGTATGCCTCCCCCAAAAATAGATCCCAATAGCATCGAGAGCCATTGATTTTTTTACAATAGATTAAGGATTGTTGGAAATCAATGAACATGTTCATCTTGTTTGATCGGTTCTGCTCTTTATGCGTGTGAGCTATTCTTCTTGGTTTATTTCTTTGCTCATTTAAGCAACGTATCGTTTTGCCAGGTGAGGCGCTATTTCTTTTTGGCGCTAAATAAGGATAGGCTTGAATTCCGATTCCGCCCGAAGCTAATTTGTGCCTATAGTCCTTGGCTGCGTGTTCGTTAAATCTTCTCTTGATTAGAGCGGTGTGCGTTCTCTCGTATATTCTTTCTTGGTCTTTTCAAATGAAGTTATGAGGCTGGGCTATATGAACGCAGTCGGCTGTATGAACACAGTCGTTATTACGCGTGAGCAATAGAAATAGGTCTTGCTGTGTGCGGTTCGAGCTAGTGCCATTGGGTTGAGTGCTCATCCGTAACTTTGAGCGTTGCGCAGTCGACCAGATAGAAATCGACGATTTCGGCAGAAGCGGATTCTGCTCCATCTGGTGCGAACTGGTGTTTTTGTAGAACGTATTCCCGCGTCGATAATTCGCTGTGCTGCTCGTTCAAGATAATGTGCAGCTCGGTAACCTGGCCAGTTGCGTTGTTCGTTTCCCTGGAAATTACGGCATAGGGGTAGCCCTTTGCCGTAATCTTGTATTCCATATCAAATTTGTCGAGTCCAAGGTAGTTGGCAACGGCTGTCATTTCCCGTTTGTAAGTTTGGTAGTCCTGAGTGGTTGGGTAGCCATCTTCGTCTAGTTTTGGGGTTTCGTTCTGCGCATTAGGGATTGTTTTACCGTTATAGGTGTCTAGCTGGAGTTCTTCAATTTTCCCATCGAAGTTGAGGTTGTAGCGATAGTCGTTTTGCTCTTCGCCGAATATGGTGGCCGATGCGTGGTTGTTGCCCCATGTTGCTTCCCAATTTTCGGGACCAAGGTTCTTACCGTCGTTAGCGATGTCGAAATTGCACGTTGTGACGGTTCTCCCGTTGTTTTTAAGGACAAGACGGGCATGGGTTGCGCCGAAGGGCCAATCTGGTTCTCCGATTTGCTGGAAATGCAGTTCATGGGCGCCATCGGGGGATTCCGTTACGTCGATATCGGTTACTTTGTAATTGATATTGTAAAGAAGCAGACCGCCTGCCAGCGCAATAAGAACCCAGATCCACGCTGCAATTCCCAGGAAGATCTGGATTCCTCGTTTTTTGATAAGGATGCAGCCTGCAATGTTAGCTGCGGCAATGAACAGCACTATGAGAATAAACACCATTTAGGGTTCCTTGGATCATCGTCCCTGTCGTTGATGTTTAAAGGATATCGCGGTGCCGCTACTTCTTGAACTTATTCAATAGGAACCCGAAAAGACCGATGCCGTCTTCTATGGCGTTCTTTGTTCTTGTGTAGTCGCCCATGGTGTCGTTTTCGATCATGTGCTCTCGATTTTCCTTCAGGATGCGCCCCTCGGCTTCAACTCTGGCGGATGTTAGTACGGAGTCGGCGAGGTATTCCGCGGTTTCTTTTCGGTTTTCGCGCATCATATTCTTGGCGGTTTTGAGTGATTCCCGCCGCTGTTCTTTTGTTTGCGGGGAGGCTTTTTGGGTGCATTGGCAGATGAGCGCCACAAATTTTTCCGAAAGCCCTTCAGACGCGAAGCGATTCTCGAAGGTATCGAAGTCTGCGCACTGTTCGCCAAGTGCGACTACTTCGGCGCAGAATGCGTCTACTTCGGGCCGCAAGCCATCAGGCACGATGAGGTATTCATCGAAGTAGTGCGTTTTCGCATCAACGCTTTTTTGTACGTCGCTGTTCATGTTCGTGCCCTTTCTCGCGTGCGTTTGCTGGGGAAAGTGTTCCTCATGAAAGGATGCCATAGATGCGCGTGCGGGGGAATGAACCTATGTCCCATTATTGCTGCAGGTATGCGCCCTTGTTTCCTATTTTTGGATGATGGTGTGGTATGCAATGTGACCACCTTACTAGCGTGAGCGTATTTGCGAGAAGAGGGGCTATTCTCAAATCGAGGTAGTTGTTTGGCGTCAGTGGAGATCGGAAGTGTAGCGACATGATTTTCAGCCAAAAGGATGCCGCTGCTCCAACGTGAAGGGCGGACGCAAAGTCAAAGGCAACGAAAAGCCTGGGAGGGCTTCATAAAACAGCAGTTGAACTGGGCTCTAGAAATGAAGCAGGTTGTTGACGAGCTTGTATAGCAAATTCGCCGACAACCCGAGATGACTTCGGGGTCTGTTAGACGGTTCGCGCTCTTGGCAGCCGTACCCGCTCTCTTAACGAAGCTTCACTTCGATAACATCACCTGCGCGGGTTTGGAAGCATTGGTGCCCGATTCCAGCATGTACAGCGCGTTTGCGGTAAGCGTTGCGGGCGAACCTGGGCGGCCTGCAACGGGGGTGCCGGTAAGCGTTCCATCGGGCTTCACTTTCACGTTAAGCATACGAACAGCGAGGAAAAGCGCCCATCGGTAACCATCGATGGGCGCTCGTAAACGGCATGTTTCTTGTTCTTAGCGCTTCTTCATTCTCAATGCGGATGCAAACAGAGCGCTTGCCACTATCAGCAATGCGGCGATTGCAATAATCGGTGCATTGTCGTCACCCGTATGAGGGGTGGGTGCTGCCGGTTTATCGCCGGCGTCAGACTTATTGCTCGCGTTGGGCTCGCTGCCCTCTGTTGGCTTGGTGTCTTCAGCGGGAGCAGTCTTTTCGATATAGACGTTTTCAAACGTCATAACATCAACGGGGGTATCCTGCGTCTTTTCGAAGAATTCGCCGTTGTCTGTTGCTACCAGTTCAACGGGGAATATTTCGAAGCTTGGCTGGGTTGTTCCCTGATCGTCGGTTGCTCCGTCGTTGTAGAAGATTTGGTATACGGCATCCGAATAGGCCCAGTTTGCAATGCCGGTGTTCTTTTCACGTACGTAAAAGCCTTCGCACGTTATGTTGTCCACTTGCTTCTTCGGGCCTTGGATGGTGAGGTTGCTTTCGTATTCTCCTTCACCATTCGTAGCTACGGTTGCCGTTATGGTTACATCGCTGTAATCCTCAATCTGGCCAACGCCAACATCAAAAATCTCTAGCTCAAATTCCTGCTTACCGGGAGCAATGTCGCCGCCCTTTTTGACTACCTTCGTGAACGGGAGGGAATAGGTCACGGTTTTTTCGCCAGTGATGAAATGGATGCTCTTGTAAAGGTGAAGGAAACCTTTAGCCTGTTCGGCTCCATCGTGCTCAATAAGATCGATCGACGTGCCTTCGCTATCAACAGCCATGGCATACGCCAGCTCGAAGTCGTCGTTGATAGTGGGACAGTCGGCAAGTGCGGGAATGTTGTTCTGGCTGGTGTTTTTAGCGTCGATCTCTGCCTCGTAAACCGTAAAGTTGCCATTGCAGCCTGAAGGGTATTCGCCGTTAAGCGTGACTTTCGCTTTTCCCTTGATGGCGATGCTGCCCCCTGCCCACAGAGGAGAGTCATCGGTAGAGGTGGCCTGGAGGGTACCGCCATCGATAGTCATATTGCCTGAGGTGAAGAGTCCTGGGAACAGGCTTTTGGCGATAATAGCTGAATCGGAAATGCTGATATTGCCTGCAGAGCTGTCGGTGGAGTTAATGTATGCAGCGTTGCAATTTTGCTCTGTTGCCGAGATGTTTACGGTGCAGCCGTTCTTGATAACCAGATTAGCGGCATCGATGCCTGCATACAGTCCGTTAGAAGTGAGCTGTGTGTTGTCGAGGGAGACTGCGCCATCGCATGCAATGCCGAGTCCGCCAGGGGAATGGATGGAGACGGCTGTGTTCTGCATGGTGACGTCGCCGCCTACGCTTATTCCGTCCATCGTGTCTCCTGCGACCGAGATGGTAATGCTTCCCGATCCACGGAAAATGACGCTTCCCGTGGCCCAGATGCCTATATTGTCGTTGAAGGTGATTTGGTTACTTCCTTGGAGCGTAATGGTCAAATCGCTCGTTAGCTCTGAATCGATGCCGCCATAGTCTACCGCGTTTGTGATGGAGGCATTGGCGAGCGTGAGATTCTGCGTGGCGGGGTCGTACGTTGCCGTGCCTTCGCCGCATTGGATGGTGAGTTTTTCGCTGGTGAACCGCTCGCCGTTAACTGATAGGTCGTAATCGGTTGCGGCGAATGACGTAGTAGGCGCTATCGCTAGGGCGAATGCAAACGCGAAGATGCCGGATAGTAGTTTCTGTGCTTTGCTCATAACATTTCCTTTTGTTTAGGGGTTCGCGCAGGAACAAATTGGTTTTTGCAGAATTGCCCGGAACTGCATATGGCGACATGTTGTGATAGTTGCAGTATTCGCTTTCTTGTTGGTTTAGCGACCAGGTAAATAATTGTCATTCTATGCGACCGTCTGATTATTCATGCCACCCTGTGTCTCATCTTTTAGGCCCATTCGTGGACGGATGGCTTATTATTGCGGCAAATCGAATCTGGCTTACTTCGTCAATCTGGCCTCGTAATTGTTTTTGGCTTTACCTTTTTCTAACACGCCCAACGGGTCAATTTTGGTCGTGTCCTATATTCTTAGTACGAATGCGAAATGGCTATTCTCGATACGGGCGCATAAGGCAAAGCCCGCATTGGGGCAATACCGCTGCTTTCGGTACAAAAAAGCCTTCAAGTGCATATCGAATCGGCTGAAGAATGTGCCGTCGAATTGAGGAACGCGAAATGAAGATCCTTGCCATCAACGGCAGTCCCAAGGGCAAACGAAGCAATACCTGGCGCCTAACCAGCGCTTTTCTCGAGGGCATTACCGCCAAGGAAGAAAGCGTCGGTGTGCAGCCACTTGAAATCGAAACCCTTAATATCGGTTCGCTTAACATCAAACCCTGCTTGGGTTGTTTTTCGTGTTGGATCAAGACGCCGGGGGAGTGCTGCATTCACGACGATATGCAGGGAGTTATCGCAAAAATCCTGTGGGCTGACGTTGTTGTTTGGAGTTTTCCCCTGTACTACTTTGGGCTGCCTGGTCAGCTGAAAACCCTCATCGACCGTCAGCTTCCCATGTCTCTTCCATTTATGAGCGCCGAAACGGAAAGCGGCGGGCATCCTTCTCGCTACGACATGAGCGGTAAGCGCACCGTGGTTATTTCCACGTGCGGTTTTTATACCGCAAAGGGAAACTACGACTGCGTTACCAGCTTGTACGACCGACTGTGCGGAAAAGGCGGCTACACCGCGATTTTCTGCGGTCAAGGTGAGCTCTTCAGGGTGAAAGAGCTTTCGGAGCGTACCGATGAATATCTTTCTTGGGTCCAAAAAGCGGGGCAGGAATTCGCTTCTGGCGGCATTACCGGGGAAACTCGCAGCAGGCTTGACCAGAACCTATTCCCGCGCGATGTTTTCGAGGCGATGGCAGATGCTAGCTGGGGCGTTGGCGAATCAGGGGAAAAGCAAGATCCTAGTCTGGTGTTCACTCGCCAAATGGCGGCCCTTTATCGTAAGGAGTCATGGCAGGAGCACGATGTTGTGCTGGACATGAACTATACCGATATCGGCAAGGTCTATCGCGTTACTCTTGGATCGGAGGGGAGCCGCGTTGAAGCAGAGCCTGAAGATGGCTTTGCTGATGGTTTCACAACACGCATTAATACGCCCTTTGATGTTTGGCGCTCAATCGCAAGCGGCGAGATTGCTGGCGACGAGGCGCTTATGAAGCATCTGTACTCGGTCGAAGGCGATTTCGACCTGATGATGCACTGGGATGATTATTTTGGTGCGGCAACGAGCGCGGGTGCTGGCGCGGGCGGAAATGATCCGGATGCGTTCGAGGGCGTGAACGGCAGATGTGGAGGCGGCAACAGCAAAAGCGCTATCGAGCCGAAGACCAACATGCTGCTGTTGTTGATCCCCTGGATCGTGTTCTGGGTCGTTGCGTCTATTGATGGGTTCTGGGGCAGCTTGGTCAGCGTGGCGGTATGCGTGTTGCTGCCGGTTTTGATGCATCGGACAAAGGCTACGTTGTATGACCAGATTTCCGGTTTAGGGGTGGGCGCATGTTCCGTTGCGTTGTTGGCGGGCGCGTCGCCGATTCTTGTTATTCCCGTGTCGTACCTGTTGTTCGGGTTGATGTGGACCGTTTCGTGCTTCCTGAAAGTGCCACTGACTGCGCATTATTCCAAGAACAGCTATAACGGAGAAGCGGCATTGCGTAATCCGATCTTCATGAGAACGAACCGCATTCTTACCGCGGCGTGGGGAGTGCTTTACCTGATTACGCCTATTTGGACGTATTTCATCATGCAAACGGATGCAGCAAGCTTTGTTGGAGCAATCAACTCTGTTCTGCCTGCGCTGATGGGCGTCTTTACCGCATGGTTCCAGAAGTGGTATCCACGGCATATTGCACGTGGATAGTGGTCGTCTCGGCATTCATGGCTTAATGGTGAAGCAGCATTGCGGAGGGGCAGGATAGCACTGGTGGATTTCTTTCCCAGCTAAGGCGCCATTGAATAGGTAATTGAATAACTCGGTACATCCTAGATGCAGGGAAGCCACTTTCAAGTTTGATTATTGGCCGCCTGAAATAGCTTATATGTTGCGCGATCGGGCGAAATCAATAAACTATATCAGCTAAAATCCCTGATCAATTGTGCAACTAATAAGAAGATTTGGTATAGTTGGCTCAACTGTTTAGTTGTTTTGTGCGGTGGGTGGCAGCTGGTTTGATTTGCCCTTATTGCCAAGTTGCCCCTGCATTAAAAAGGCGAAAGAAAGAAGGTCATGTCAAATGGTCTCACGCGAGCCGTTGCCTACCGCCTTGTTTCTGAGTACGCGCGCCTGGAGTTGCACAGCGGCGTCACCACCATACGCACAGTCGGTGGCCTGGGTGATTTCGACACGCGCGTGCGCGACGACGCCGCGGCGGGAAAGCTGGAGGCTCCGCGTATCCTTGCTGCCAACATGGGCATCTCGGTGCCGGGAGGCCACATGGCCGGGTCGGTCGCCATCGCGGCAAACAGCATCCCAGAGGCGCTTGCACAGGTCGAGGTAGCCAAATCGCAGGGCGTCGACCTCGTCAAGCTCATGATTACCGGCGGCGTTCTTGATGCTAAGGAAAAGGGCACGCCTGGCGAGCTCAAGATGGAGCCGGATATGGTGCGCGCAGTCTGCGACAAGGCACACGAGTTGGGCTTTATCGTTGCGGCGCACGTTGAGTCAACCGAAGGCGTGCGCATGGCGCTCGAGTGCGGCGTAGACTCGATCGAGCACGGTGCCGCTCCGACGGACGAGGTGATGCACCTGTTCAAGGAGGGGAATTCCTTCCTGTGCACCACGCTTTCCCCTGCACTTCCGTATGCGTTGTTCGATCGCTCCGTCTCTTGTGCAAGCGAGGTCGAGCAGTTCAATGGCAATATGGTCTTCGAGGGCATTATCGCTAATGCCAAGGCAGCCCTTGAGCAGGGGATTCCCGTGGCACTTGGCAATGACGTCGGATGTCCCTGGATCACCCAGTACGATTTCTGGCGCGAGCTGTGCTACTTCGAGAAGTACGTTGGTGTCTCGCGCTCCTTTGCTCTTCATACCGCAACGCTTCGCAATGCCCAACTTGCCGGCATCGGCGATATTACGGGTTCAATAGAGGTAGGGAAGGAGGCTGACATGATCGTCACAGCCACCAACCCGCTAGATGACCTACGAGCGTTGCGCACGGTAAAGCACGTCATTCATCGAGGGCAGCTCATCGTCAAGCCCCGAGTGAAACGCAAGACCGCGATCGATAGCGAGCTCGACAAGTTCATCTAGGAGCGTCAGCCTCCATAGAGAAGCGGTCGTCGAAGAGCTACTACGACTGCAGTCCTAACAGCTCCCGATATATCCTCTCATCGGTTTCCGAGAACGCGTTGAAAACGACACACATTTCGCTGCCGTGCGATCCGAGCCATTCCTTCACCGTGCGTACGGCTATCCGGGCGGCCTCCCTTTGGGGAAAGCCAAACACTCCCGTGCTAATGCAACAGAAGGCTATGGAGGCCAGGCCTTCGCTGGCTGCAAGGCCGAGGCAGTTCGTGTAGCAAGAAGCCAGCTGGGCGCGATGCAGGTTGGTCGGGTTGCCGTTGGCAATGGGGCCGACCGTGTGGATGACGCGCTTGCAGGGAAGGTTGTAGGCGGGCGTTATCTTTGCCATGCCAGTCGGTTCCTCGGCGCCTTGTTCTTCCATGAGCCGAGCGCATTCGGCCCTCAGTTGCACGCCCGAATAGGTATGGATGGCATTGTCGATGCAGTGGTGTCCCGGCACCCAGCAGCCCAGCATCTGGCTGTTGGCCGCGTTTACGATGGCGTCAACGGCCAGCGTTGTGATGTCGCCGCGCCACAACAAAACGTGCTCGTCCAGCGGGCTGGGTTTTGCGGTGTCAAGTGTCGACACTCCCGCCTCGGCAATCATGCCTGAAGGAGCTCGTCTTGCAGGGCGAGCCAGGCGGACTCTTGTGCTAGAACTTGCCGTTGTCGTTCGCCCAAGTGCTCTTGTCCGCGATGGTCTCCATGACGTCCCAGTGCTCGGCGATCTTTCCATCGGCTACGCGCCACAGGTCGTAGTAGCTGGTAGGAGCGCCGCCGAAGGTTCCTTCGGAGATGGCAAGCACCATGTCGCCCTGGGCAAGAACCATGTGTACGGTGTCGTAGACCATTTCGACGCCCTGCTCGGCCATTGCCGCAAGCGCAGCGCCCAGGCCAGAGAGGCCGTCCGCGATCTGCGTGTTGTGCTGGAGGTAGGCGTCGCCATCGAAGTACTCAGGAGCCTTCTCGGGGTGCTGGTTTTGCATCACGTCAACCAGGAAGTTGCGCACGGTCTCGCGGTTGGCCTCGGTCATGTCGAGGTCGCTTGCCTCGGTCACGCTGTCGATCTGGGTGCGTCCGGAGGGGTTGGGCTCCTCTGCGAGGGAGGCAAGGTTGTCCCAGTGCTCGGCGATGAGGCCATCGCCATCGAAACGGAACACGTCGAAGGCCACCTGCTCACCAGCTCCAGCGAAGTTGTACACGGTGTGCAAGAAAACTTTGTCGCCGTCCTCGTAGGCGCGGATGTTCTTTACCGTCGTCTTTGCGGGCGCCGAGGCTAGGTACTGCACGCTGCCCACGAAGGCGTCGCGGCCGGTGCCGTAGGCCAGGTTGTGCTGAATGTAGCCTTCAGCCAGGAGGGAGGCTGCCTTTTCGGCGTCGCCGGTGGCGAAGGTCTCGATGAGTGCGAGAGCGTTTTGGATCTGTACGGACATGTGGATTCCTTTCTGCCGAGCGGCTTTGCGCCGCTTTTCTGTGGTTCTTACAGTGCAAACTATGGCGTTGATGGTATCTTATAGAAAGTAGGCACAATATTGTGATGTAGGTAGCTCTTAGTAACCAATGGCTTTTACCTGCATGTATGCAACGAAAGGTTTTCCGAGATGGCTTCACCGATACTTGAAGAGCTTCCCGCATGCCCCGTGGAGACGACCCTGACCCTCATTCGAAGCAAGTGGCAGGTGCTTGTCCTGCGCGACCTTTTCCTTAACGACACCATGCGCTTCAATGAGCTGCGGCGGTCCATCGGCAAGGTTTCGCAGAAGGTGTTAACAGAAAACCTTCGCGCGCTCGAGGACTACGGCATCGTGCATCGCGAGGTGTATGCCGAGGTGCCGCCTCGCGTGGAGTACTCTCTCACCGACCTGGGGAAGACCCTGAGGCCTGTCATAGACGCGATGTGGGTATGGGGCGAGGGCTACAAGGGGCAGCTTCGCCAGCAGGGCAAGTAGGGGCGCTTCGGTCTTTAGGAATCCTGACGCAAGAAACGGGACCGTGCCGCGCAACACGGAACGTGCATGCCCTCAAGGCCTGGCAGCGCATGCACGACAAACTTGTGGCGGGGAAAGTCACGGAGGATAGGTACGAGCTCTGGAAGGCTCGCTTTACATACTAGGAGGAGAAATGCAGCACAAGTGCAAGATCACCGTTTTGGAGACAAAGGTGTTCCCGGACCTGCAGGAGAAGTATCTGGCTAACCCACAGAGCGGTCCGTGCCCTTGCTTCAAGGCGGGGCAAGTATTCGAGTTCGAGCGCACACCGGAAAATGACAGCTTCTACCACCTGGGTAAGGGTACCCTCGTCGGCGGCGGGGACTTCCCGTGCGGCGAGGCGTGGGACGCGGTGAGCCGCTACGTCTACGCGGCGCTGCAGGGCGGCTCCATTATGAAGAGTTGGACCAACGACAACCGCATGATGATCGCCTGCTGCAACGACGGCACGAGGCCCGTCGTCTTCAAGATCGAGCGCATCGACGTCCCTGAGACAGACGAGGAAGCGGAATGGCTGGCCAGGCAAGACTTCACCAACGGCAAGGATGACGCCTACACGGGGTAGAGCCCGTACCCAGATTGCCACCCAAGGGGCGCTTCGGTTGTTCTCCGAAAAGGGATACCTGGGTGCTTCTTTGGGCGATATCGCGAAGCAGGCCAGAATCTCGAAGGCGGCCCCATCGAATACACGGTGTCGGTGTTCGGTGAAATTACAGGCTCTGAAGATGCGGCTTTGCATCTTGCACTGGGGAATGCGGGGCCTGCTGCTTTTTGCGTTCGGCGTTTCTTCGATGAATTTCGGGTTGTCTGGGGTCTTGTTCGCATGGTTTGTGCGATGTTAGTGAACTGACTTTTTTCGACACCTGACATGCGCCCCATGAGGCCCAAAGTCCGCCGCTCAAAGGGAAGAACCCCTTGGCATCGCAGCTTCGGGCGGGCGCAAGGCAGGTTTCTAGATCTTCTCAAGAATGGCAAGCAAGCACCGAGAGAGCGAGCATGGCAAAGAACACCACAAACTATGGCAATGACAGCATCCGTCAGCTTAAGGACGAGCAGCGTGTCCGTCTACGTCCTGCCGTCATCTTCGGATCGGACGGTCTTGATGGCTGCGCGCATGCTGCCTTCGAGATTCTTTCCAACGCGGTCGACGAGGCACGTCAGGGCTATGGCAACCTGATCACCCTGACCGCCTTCCGCGATGGCTCCATTCAAGTGGAAGACAACGGTCGCGGCTGCCCGCTTGATTGGAACCCGTCCGAAAAGCGCTTCAACTGGGAACTCGTCTTCTGCGAGCTCTACGCAGGCGGCAAGTACAGCAACAACCAGGGTGGCGACTACGACTACTCGCTCGGCACCAATGGCCTGGGTTCGTGCGCAACCCAGTACGCCTCCGAATACATGGACGTCACGGTATGGCGTGATGGCAATAAGTATTCCCTTCACTTCAAGAAGGGCAAGGTGGTGGGTGCCAAGAAGAAGGCCCTCCAGGTGGAGCCTACCGACGAGGTTCGCACCGGCACCACCATCAAGTGGCGCCCTGACCTGGAGGTCTTTACCTCCATCGACGTTCCCGAAGAGTGGTACCGCGACACCATGCGCCGCCAGGCCGTGGTCAACGCCAACGTGACCTTCCGTCTGCGCATCGAAGGCGAAGAGGGCGAGTTCACCGAGGAAGACTTCTGCTATCCCAAGGGCATCGAGGACTACGTCCTTGAAAAGGTAGGCGCCGACTACCTTACCGAGCCCTTCTTCGTCGAGGCCGACCGTCGTGGCCGCGACCGCGACGACTTGCCTGACTACAACGTCAAGATCACGGCGTGCCTGTGTTTCTCCCGCACCTTCCAGATGCAGGAGTACTACCACAATTCGTCCTGGCTTGAAAACGGCGGATCGCCCGAAAAGTCGGCACGCAGCGCCCTGACCAGCGCAATCGATGCCTACATCAAGCAGCAGGGCAAGTATAACAAGAACGAAAGCTCCATCAAGTGGCAGGACGTCCAGGACTGCCTGGTGCTGGTGACCAACTGTTTCTCTACCCGTACTTCCTACGAGAACCAGACCAAGAAGGCCATCAACAACCGCTTCATCCAGCAGGCCATGACGGCATTCTTCAAGGAGCGCATCTCGACTTACCTGATCGAGAACAAGGACGCCGCCGGCAAGATCGTGGAGCAGGTGCTCATCAACAAGCGCTCGCGCGAAAACGCCGAAAAGACGCGTCAGAGCATTAAGACCAACCTGCAGCAGAAGACCGACATGGCCAACCGCGTGCAGAAGTTCATCGACTGCCGCTCCAAGGACAAGACCCGTCGCGAAGTCTACATCGTAGAGGGCGACTCGGCGGCGGGCGCCATCCGCACCTCGCGTGACGCCGAATTCCAGGGCGTCATGCCCGTTCGCGGCAAGATTCTCAACTGCCTCAAGGAAGACTATCCGCGCATCTTCAAGTCCGACATCATCATGGACCTCATGCGCGTGCTAGGCTGTGGCGTCGAGATAAAGGACAAGCGCATCAAGAATTTGGGCGCGTTTGACCTGGACAACCTGAATTGGAGCAAGGTCATCATCTGTACCGACGCCGACGTCGACGGTTACCACATCCGCACCCTGATCCTGACGATGCTCTATCGTCTGGTGCCCACGCTCATCGAAGAGGGTTACGTGTACATCGCCGAGTCGCCGCTGTACGAAATCAACTGTAAGGAAAAGACTTACTTCGCCTACACCGAGCTCGAAAAGAACGGCATCCTGAAGGAAATCGGCGACCAGAAGTGCTCCATCAACCGCTCCAAGGGTCTTGGTGAAAACGATCCGGATATGATGTGGCTCACCACCATGAACCCCGAGACGCGCCGCCTGATCAAGGTGGAGCCCGAAGAGGTCACCAAGATGGAGGCCATGTTCAATCTGCTGCTGGGCAACGACGAGGCGGGACGCAAGCGCCACATCGCCGAGCATGGCAAAGAGTACCTAGACCAGCTGGACCTGCAGTAGAAGGCGGCCCTGCTACAGGGAGCGCATCCGTAAGAGGAAGCAGGCCCTCAAGCAGACAGCCCTTCACTAGGAAGTGATCCTGCGGCAGCAAGCGGTGGCTACGCGCCGCCGTCTTGCATGCGGCATATCGAGAAGCCCCGGAAAGAAGCATCAAGAGGAATCCATGGCAAAGAGGAAAACCGACACTAAGTCAAAGAAGAAGCAGGTCAACGATGCCAACGTCATCGGCCTGCATTCTGAGGTCACGCAACAGCCCATCACGGAGACGCTCGAGTCCAACTACATGCCCTATGCCATGAGCACCAACGTCTCGCGTGCCTTTCCCGAAATCGATGGCTTCAAGCCCTCGCACCGCAAGTTGCTCTTTACCATGTACAAGATGGGCCTGCTCAAGGGCGACCGCCAGAAGAGCGCCAACATCGTTGGCCAGACCATGAAGCTCAACCCGCACGGCGACGCTGCCATCTACGAGACCATGGTGCGTCTTGCCACGGGCAACGAAGCCCTGCTGGCGCCGTTCGTGGAATCCAAGGGCAACTTCGGCAAGTACTATTCGGGAGACCTGAGCTACGCTGCGTCCCGTTATACCGAAGCCAAGCTGGCCCCCATCTGCGCCGAGATCTTCAAGGATATCGACAAGGACCCCGTGGACTTCGTCGATAGCTACGACGGCGCCATGAAGGAGCCCCGTCTGCTGCCCACTACCTTCCCCAACATCCTGGTCTCTGCCAACAAGGGCATCGGTGTTGCCATGGCCTCCGACATCTGCGGCTTCAACCTCAACGAGGTCTGCACTGCCACCATGCATTACCTCGAAGACCCCAGCTGTGACCTGCTTGAATACATGCCCATGCCCGATTTTTCCACCGGCGGCGAAATCATCTACCGCCGTGAGGAAATGGAGCGCATCGTCGAGCGGGGCCTGGGCAGCTTCCAGATTCGTTCGCGCTGGCGTTGGATTCCCGAAGAGCGCATCATCGAGGTCTACGAGATTCCCTACACAACCAAGACTGACGTCATCATCGAGCGCATCATCAAGCTTTCGAAGGAAGGCAAGATCCGCGAGATTTCCGACATCCGTGACGAAACCGACCTTTCGGGCCTGCGCATTGCCATCGACCTCAAGCGTGGCGTCGACCCCGAAAAGCTCATGGCCAAGCTGTTCCGCATGACCACGCTGCAGGACTCGTTTTCGTGCAACTTCAACGTGCTGGTGGATGGCTATCCCCGCGTTATGGGCGTCCGCCAGATCCTGCATGAGTGGGTTTCGTGGCGCATCGAGTCCACGCGTCGCCGCGTGAGTTTCGACCTGGGCAAGAAGTCCGAGCGCCTGCATCTTCTTCATGGCCTTGAGGCAATCCTGCTCGACATCGACAAGGCCATTGCCATCATCCGCGGGACCAAGCTGGAAGCCGAGGTCGTGCCCAACCTTATGGAAGGATTCGGCATTGATGAGACTCAGGCGGAATTTGTCGCCGAGCTCAAGCTGCGCAACATCAACGAGGAATATATCCTCAACCGCACCAAGGACATCAAGAAGCTTGAAGGCGAGATTGCCGAGCTTGAGGGGATCCTTTCGAGCGAGGACCGCATCAAAGGTGTCATCAGCGACGAGCTGGCGGCTATCAACAAGAAGCACGTGATGCCCCGCCGCACGGGCAGGATCGAACCTTCCGACGTCGTCGAGGTCAGCCTGGAGCCCGAGGTGGAGGAATACCCGGTCACCATCATGCTTTCGCGAAGTGGTTACCTTAAGAAGATGACCGACCGCGTGCTCAAGAAGGCTAACTCGCTTAAGTACAAGGACGGCGACGAGCCCTTCATCGAGTTCCCTTCGTCCAACACGCATGAGCTGCTGGTGTTTACCGACAAGAGCCAGGTGTACAAGTGCAAGGTGGCGTCGTTCGAGGACACCAAGTCGGCCCAGCTGGGTTCGTACCTGCCCACTGACCTGGAGATGGATCCCGATGAGGTGGTTACCTGGGTGATCGACCCCGAGGACTACAAGGCAGATGTCCTGTTCGTCTTCGAAAACGGCCGCGTTGCCCGCATCGCGCTTGCCGGCTACGTCACCAAGACCAACCGCAAGCGCTTGAAGAACGCCATCTACGGGGGCAGCAAGCTGCTGTATGCGCAGGTGCTCAAGGAAGAGCGTGACCTTGCGCTGGTGTCGAGCGACTACCGCCTGATGAACTTCAACACTTCGCTGCTCAAGACCAAGACGACCACCAGCACGCAGGGCGTCCAGGCCTTCACGTCCAAGGCAAACCGCATCATCACCAATGTGGGCATCACCGAAGACTTCCTGGGGGCCAGCGTGTCGGCAGACAAGTTCACGGCCCAGAGCCTGCCTTCCTCGGGTGCGCCCATGAAGGAAGACGACATGCCGAGCCTGTTCGACTAGCTTGTGTGGGTGCGGGGGTTCGAGGCGCCTCAGGCTTGGCTGAACAGCGCATAGGCGCTGCCAAGCCTGCCGTGCAGGTGTTCGATGCGCACGTCGAAGGCTGCCTCGATCCCATCAAGCACGTCGTGGTCGCAGGGGGTTCCCTGGGCCAGCAGCCTTCCTTCGCGCATCACGCAGATTTCGTCCGAATACCGCAGTGCCATGTCGATGTCATGCAGCACGGTGACGATGGTCTTTCCGTGTTTGTCTCTGAGCAGGCGCATCAGGTCCATGACCTCGTAGCATGCCGAAACGTCCAAGAACGACGTAGGTTCGTCAAGGAGCATTACTGGAGCGTCTTGGGCAACGATCATGGCAATGAAGGCGCGCTGCCGCTGTCCTCCTGAAAGTTCTGGCACGGGTCGTTCTGCCAATGCCGAAAGTCCGCAGGTGGACAGGGCCTCTTCCACGATTTCCTTGTCTGATGTATCCATCTGCGCAAAGGGCCCCTGGTGGGGGTGTCTGCCACATTCTACGAGCTTACGTACGCTCATTGGCGGCATGGAGTGCTCTTGGGAAAGATGGCCGATCAGTTGGGCGCGCTGTTTGGGCCGGAGCTCCCCGACCTTGCGCTCGAAAACGCTGATCTCTCCTTCCCAGGGTTTGTGGATTGCGCTTGCAAGCTTGAGAAGGGAAGACTTTCCGCATCCATTCGGGCCAATGATGCTGGTGATCCGGGCTTTTTTGATGTCCAGCGACAGCCCTTCGAAAAGGGTGCGGTCGCCATACCCGAAAGATATGTTGTCGAAGCGAAGTCTATCCATTGAGTCCGACCTTCCCCTTGATCAACACGAGGTAGATGAAGAAGGGCCCGCCAAGCAGCGACAGCACGATACCGACGGGGATTTCGTACGGTGAGAACAGCGTGCGGGCAAGCAAGTCGCACAGACATACGAGAAAGCCCCCCAGTACAGGTGCCATTGCCAGGACGCGGCGGTTGTCATGTCCGACGAGCGACCGCACCGCATGGGGGACGATTAGGCCCACGAACCCGACGAGGCCCGCAAAGCTTACTGCGCAGCCCGCAAGGACCGCGGCGGTTGCCAGGGCCATAAGACGCGTTTTTCGTATGTCGAGGCCCAAGGAATGTGCCTGCTGATCGCCAAGTGAAAGAAGGTTGAGACGCCTGCCCTGCAGCAGTCCCAGCACGAGCGTGGCGCAGATGGCGCACCCGGGAAGAATCACGTCGCTCAGCTTGACGCCAGACAGGCCGCCGGTCAGAAAGCCCGAGGCGCCTACGTAGGCGTCGGGGTTAACGATGAGCACTGTGTTCATGCCGGCAGTGAAGATTGCCGTGAACGCCATGCCGGCGAGCACTACGGTAAGACGCGAAGAGCCGGCCAGGCTCGAAATGGCAAAAATGAGGCCTGCCACGACAAGGGCGCCGAAGAACGCCGCCACGGGAACCAGCGCGAACAGGTTGGGGAAGAGGCACATGAAGAGCAGCACGAAAAAGCCTGCCCCCGCGTTTACGCCTATGACGTTGGGGCTGGCCAGGGGGTTGTCGAGCGCTGCCTGAATCAGGACGCCCGCCTGTGCCAGTGCGGCTCCGGCTAGAAGGGCTGCCAGTACGCGGGGCAGGCGGACGTTATAGACGATGTTTGTCGCGGTTGGGTTCGTGTGCTGCCCAAGCGCGACGGCGATCACCTCATCCAGCCCGACGGACGTGGAGCCAACGACGACGCCCAACACGGCAACGCTGGCGAGCATTGTTACTGCCGCCATCAGGGCGAGGGCAAAGCGACTCCCTTCCAGCCGCCGAGCTGGGAGGGAGGGAGCCTTGCGTCCGTTTTTCTTTCCTGTGATTAGATTCAACGGCGGGTTCTTTCCTTACTTGTAGAGGGCTTCGTAGAGCTTTTCGTATGCATCTGCCCAGTGGTCATTGGGCTTGTACAGGAATAGCTCGGGGTCAAGCGTGACCACGTGGCCCTTCTTGACCGCGGTAAGGTCCTGCCATGCTGGGTTTGAGGTGGTCTGGTCCTCCAGTGCCTTCTTTGCTGCTTCCTCGGTATTGCCCATGGGAAGCAGGAAGATGAAGTCGGGGTCGGCCTTCACCAGGGACTCCAGGCTGTAGTCGGAAAGCAAGCTCTTGTTCGTGTCTGCGATGTTTTCCGCTCCCAGTTCGGCGAGCATGGCACCCGTTTGGGAGGATGACGACTGCATGCGCGTGCCACCGGAATAGGTGGTTAGTACGGCGGCGCTTCCGGGATCCTTACCCTGGGCCTTCTTCTTGATGGCGTCGATCTCCTGGGCAAGTTTTTCTCCGTTTTCCTTGTAGGCGGCGCTGTCACCCGTTATTTCGGTGCAGGTCTTGAGCATGCGCAGGTAGTCCTCGAAGACTGTGACGTTGAAATAGGCTACCGTGATGCCGAAGGCCTGCAGGGTGTCCTTCAGGTCGGTCTGAGCCACTCCGCCGCCACGACCCGTGCTGTTGCCGGTCAGGATGACGAAGTCTGGTTCAAGGGCAATGATGGATTCAGCGTTGAGCGAAGAGAAGTCGCCGACCTTCTCGGCCTTCGAGTCGATGTCGTAGTCGGCAAATGCGTCATCGGATGCGCCGACAAGCGTTCCTCCGGCAAGCTCCCAGATGTCCGCGAAGCTTCCCATGCCCGCCACGACGCGTTCGTGCGAGCTTACGGTTACCTGGTTGCCCAAGTCATCGGTGAAAGTGTATCCGGCCTTTTGCGCAGTCGCGCTCTGTTGTTCGTTTGCTTTGTCGCCGCTACCGATCGAGCAGCCCGCCAGTGCTCCGCCCGATGCCATGAGTACCAGTGTGCAAGCCAGTGCGCATACCTTCGTCTTTGTTTTCGTTGCGATCAAGTTCAGTCTCTCCTTACGGTTGTTGGACGGTGCCCCAGAGGGCACCCGATTCATAGGTAATGGCGCCCTTCGTTACACGCTTTCAAGTTTGAGATTCTGCCCGTAGGCGCAGTAGTCGTCCTGGGCCATGTAGTCGCCGTCGTGGTAGTACGCCGCGCGTGCCCGGCAGCCGCCGCAGTGTTCCTTGTGGTCGCAGGTGCCGCAGTTGCCTTCGTAGGTCTGCGTGCGCAGACGCCTGAAGACAGGGCTGTTGGCCCAGATTTCGTCGAAGGGCTGGGTGCGCACGTCTCCGGCGTCTTCGGTCATGTACGCGCAGGGCCTCACGATGCCTTCGTTGCCCACGACGCAGTAGGTAAGGCCGGCCAGGCATCCGCGGGTGTAGCGCGTTGGGATGCCGAGCTGGTCGGCAACGCGTGTGAATTGGGGAGCGCAGGTAACCTTGACGTCGATGTCCACGTCTGCGGATTTGCGCATGATGTCCTGCAGGAGCCTTTCGTTTTCCAACACCTCAAGGCCGGCTTCCTTGATGAACTTGCCGCGTCCCACGGGAACGAGGAAGAAGACCGAATGATTCACGGCACCGATTTCCTGGGCGAAATCGGTGATGTTACAAATCTCGCCCCGGTTCCAATCGACCACGGTGGTGTGAATTTGGAAGGGGAGCCCCACGCTCTTGCATGCCTCTATGCCCGCGAGCGTTGCCGCATGGGCACCTTCGACGCCGCGGAAGGAATCGTGCTTTGCCGCGTCAAGGCTGTCGATGCTGATGCCCATCGAACAGGTGCCAGCGTCTTTGAGCCTTTGCGCCACCTTTTTGGTGATGAGGGTGCCGTTGCTGCCGAAAACGGGACGAAGTCCCTGCGCGGTGGCGTGGGCCACCAGTTCGTAGATGTCGTCGCGCATGAGCGCTTCTCCACCGCTGAAAATCATGATTTTGAAGCCGGCGCGTGCGATTTCCTCGATCATCTTCTTGCCCTCGGCCGTCGTCAGCTCCCGGCTGTCGCATTCGGCTGCGTCTTGATAGCAATGCTTGCACCTAAGGTTGCACCGGTTGGTTGTCATCCACGATACGATCATCGTCATCCTTTCCTTCAGATGGGGAGGATGATAGGAGGTGACGCAACGTCATGGGCAAGCAGCTGATGGGTTAGGGATGCGGTGAGCGGGGAATTTGGCGGGCGAATGAGCTCACAAAGCAGGGGAGCGGCGCGCCGCACCGGCGAGCGCGGGCGCAGGCAGGGGCCGCTGTTCGGGTACGGGTGGGGCGACGTTCCGCTCTAGTATGGGTAGGGGCGCAGGAAAGGGGGCCGCCGCTCGGGAGCAGCGTTCTTGCGGATGAGCGAAATCAGAAAGAGGCCGTCTTGCCGTGATAGTCTTCCAGAGCGTCCTTGAGGAAGCCAAGCGTGCGTCGCTGGATGCCGGCATAGAAATCGCGCCCATATTGCTTGGGACCTTGAGCTCGTTGGTTGGCAAGGCGCTTGAGGCCAGCTAGGGCTCTAGCCATACCACCAAGCTCTTCGAAGCGAATTGCCAGGTCGCGCGCGCGTTCGTCGGAAGGCTGCACGCCGTCATGCATCGCTTCGATGGTGTCTCCCATGAGTCGGTGCCAGTGGCTGATTTCTTCGTGGGAGAGTTCGGAGGTAGTGCTTCCTTCGTATTCTTCTCCATTGATTGCCATCCATAGCACGTCTTCACGGTTCTGCATGTCGCTGATGGCTTGGGCGAATTCGCTCCAGTGCACGCATTCGCTCGCGGAAAGCTGGCTACGAAGGCCATTGACCGTGCTGATGTTCCTCAGTATCTCGACGCTTTCACGCTCGAGCTCGTCTATGCGGTGATCGAGCGCATCGGAAAGGCTTTGATAGTCGTCGGAATTCGCGCCTTCTTTGATTTGAGCTAGGGAGAGTCCCAAGTATTTTAGGGTAAGGATGCGGTAGAGGCGCTCTTCATCGGCAGGGGAGTAGAGGCGCTGGTTCTGCAAACTCTTGCTGGTGGGATGAAGCAGGCCGCATTGGTCGTAGTACTGGACGGTGCGCACGGTCACGCCTACGCGACGGGCAAGCGCGCCAACGGTCATGAGCTCTTCTTCGGGTGCCGTCATGTGTTGGTCTTTCTTGTGGTGTGGGTTCGGAATGTCAACCAACCAGTATGACCGATGACGTTACGTCGTCGTCAACTCAGTTTCCATTAAAGAAAAAGCTTAATGCCAGCCTGGCAGGCCCGCAGTCATGTTGAGCTTGCCGACAAGCATGCCGCCGTATCCCGCTTGGGCTACGGCCGTGGGGTCCACCGGGTTGGCGAACAGCTTCGTGTCGGAGAGGCCGCTGGCGTTGGCGAACCCGGTGCGCATGTCGCCTGGCATGAGGCAGGTGACGGTGACGCCGGTTCCCTGCAGCTCGCGCCAGAGCGCGTTGCTCCAGCTGGTGATGAGTGGGCAGTCCTTAAGGTGCGTTTCCGTTGGCGCTCATTTGATGTTCAGATAGAAGTGACGTCTGCGCCCTCGATAAGATCGTCTGTCTTCGGCTTCTTGCATGCTTTCTTGACAGGTTACCGATCGATAACTAGAATAGGTGACCGATCGGTAACCTAGGATAGAGAGGACTGATATGGAACCGAGCACAAAGGATCGAGTCACGGAAGCGGCGCTTCGGTTGTTCTCTGAAAAGGGATACCTGGGCGCGTCTTTAAGCGATATCGCGAAGCAAGTCGGAATTTCGAAGGCGGCCCTTTATAAGCATTTCGCCAGCAAACAAGAAATCTTGGATTGCATTGTTGCGCGAATGGACGAGTTGGACTCTGAGCGGTTGCAGCGTTTTTCCATGCCGGGGAATGAGTTGGGCGGCACTGCTGCTTATAAGGAGATTCCTGCCGAGAAGATTCGCGCATACAGCAAGGCGCAGTTCCTGCATTGGACGGAGGAGGAGTTCTCCTCCCGTTTTCGCAAGATGCTGACGTTGGAGCAGTATCGGGATTCGGGTATGGCAGGGCTGTACCAAAAGTACCTGGCGGGCGGCCCCATCGAATACATGGCGTCGGTGTTCGCTGATATTACAGGCTCTAAAGATGCGGCTTTGCATCTTGCACTGGAGTTCTATGGGCCGATGTTCCTGTTGTACGGCTTGTCTGACGGGGGGATGAGCAAAGCGCGCGCACTGGAGCTGCTGGAAGATCATGTAAGCCGATTTATCGACCAGATGGAAGCAGGAAGAGCCTGTTGCGTAGCAGGCAAGGAGGGTTCCCGATGACGAAGCTTTACTTCGGCGATATAACTACCATGGTCACAACGCTCATGATTTTTGCCCTTGTTGTCTTCATCGGTTATACGATCGTCGACCGCGGCAGTGTCCAGCACTGGGGAATGCGGGGCCTGCTGCTCCTTGCGTTCGGCCTTGTCGTTTGCTGTTTCGCGGCGGCGCGCGACGGGTTGGACAAGACCATCCAGTTCTCCATCGATGGGAGTTGCGCGGCTGGGCTGTTTCCGCTGATCAGTATCCCAACCGTTGTGGGGTGCATTGGCGCCCTTGTCATAATCGCGTCTGCAATCGCCCTGCTTTTCGTCAACTCGCAACAGGCTAAAGAGCTCTGTTTTTGGTTTATGACGTCAGGCATTGCCGTGAAGATCGTGGTCGTGGAAATCGCGAGAGTCATTGCGCTGTAAGCCCGACCGATAGCAAAATGCATGGAAAGGAGCGACTATGAATTGCCCTGAATGTGGCGCGAGCATGGAACAAGGTTGGTTATTTGCCAGCAAAGACGGCGCTTTTGGGTTTGCAGAGCGGGTTCCCGGCGTTTTCGAGAACGCGCGGAATGCTGAGGGCTTCGTGCAAGTCACCGAACCGAAGCTGGGATGCCGGACTAGCGCGCAGGCTTGGCATTGCGCGGGCTGCAAGGTTGTTGCATTCAAATACTAGCTCCCGGCAAATAGCCTCGTCGCTTGCCCTGAGGTCGATAAGCCAGAGGTGTACCGAGCGCATCGGGGAGGCGCAAAACGAGGTCCTCTATGCTGAGGAGCGGAAGTCATCAGAAATCCCAGCAGTTAGTACTATGCAAGCGGACTGAGGAATGGTCGAGCCTCATCCTGCCGTGCGCTTCGGTGCTCTTTTCGTTTTCCGAGGTCGTGGGATAATGAGCTGAATGAGGGATGCAATAATCTTGGGCTATTTAGCGGTATCTCGAACCGAGCTGCCGACGGTTCCATCTGGCATCAAGCCGAAAAGGCAAGATCCACGATTAACCGTAGGCCGCTGAGAAAGGTCGAAGGAATGAACGACGAGGAGCTCGGGCTGCCAAGGCCGGAGAAATACGAGGGTGAGCGGTTCAGCATCGAAGACTACAAGACGGAAGAATACGCGGAGGCGCGGACGCTTGAGGATGCCATCGCCATCCGGGGCGCCAAGGCGTTCCTTAGGGACGTGGCTCCGGGCGATTTTCTGGATGACGCCCCGCTGGGTGTCGAGAAAATCGGAATAGCGGACCTTTGGTCTGACTCTACCTGGGAGGAAGGCGAAACGGAGCGCGACATAGACCTCGAGAGGTCGGCGGCCTCCCTCAAGGAGGGAGACTTTCTCGAGGTGCGTCCGTGCTCGGAGGCCATTAGTGAATGGGGCTACAGGTTCCACCTGGCCGACGGGTCAACGGTGCCCTATACCCCCTATCACGATTACGACGACCAGCTATTCCAAGGGGCTATCGAAAGCCTTGGCAGCGGCGAATGGCTCGCATGCCGCGTCAGAGAGGTGTCCTGCTTCGGAGAAGACGGCATCGACGACGACCCTGAGTTCTGCTGGCGAGTCTACTCATGCAAGGTCACGGTGTATCGCAGCGGTTCGACGGGGGCATAAGCCCAGATTTGCGCCGAGATATTCTGAAGTGGTTGCCGCCGGGGCTTTTCTCACGCGTTTAGCGCTTTCCAGACGGCGATGTTTTGCCGAACCCGTTGAAGACCTCCATGACAAGTCCTGATCGGAAAAGCAGGCAGAGTTCGAGCATGGCGCAATCGACGATGCCGCCTATGTCGATTGGAATGCCTCTTTCTGATATCTTCCCAGGTAAATTGATGCTTCTTTGCGAACAGCCTCCGGTTTTTCGGGGGTACTAAAACGCGAGTTCAGTAGCCAGTTCCCGCTATTCCCGCTTGATCGTCAATTCCTATATCCGTTGGTTTCTGGTGCCATCTTGTGACAAATTGCAGCCCCTGCTAACACCGAGGTTTCAGGACTCAGGAACCATTTGGGAACCAGCTATAGATTACCCAGAGCGTACTCCTCGAGAAGAAGATTTGGAGGATCGGGCAGGTTGTTAATTGCATGGTCTTCCAAGGCTGTTTCATAGATGTGCTTCTTGTAATCATTTGGACTATTAGCAAAACCAAGGTAGCTATGGTTCATCCTTGCAAGATAAGCCAATTCTTCACTTTTAAGCACAGACTGCGGGAGCTTCTTCGACAGCAGGACGTCTTCAGAATAGGCAAACAAGAGTTTGACGATCGACAGCAGCTTGGCCTGCTCGCTCAAACTTCTGAATTGCTGTTCGAATTTTCTGTATCTGTTGGCATTTTCACTGCGGAACATTAATACTGCAGTGGCACCCTTGGATGGCAAGATGCATATATGGATAGGCTCCATCCTGTAGTTGGTGCTGGGATTGTATGAGTTGTTGATAAGCCCGCCATTGAAGTCTGCCATTGGACTAATCATTTGCTGGAAGGCAAATGGGACAACGTATGGAAGAAGCTTGTAGTAGACCAAATGATATGCCTTGGATGGCTTCTCGCTTCCTCCGACCCTAACGGCCGTTTTAAAAGCCTTCTCGTCTTCTTTCATATCAACAGCTCTAACTGCCATCATTGTGTCGAACTCAGGGCTCGATCGCTCACCCAAGGCGGTATGCAAGCCTAGCTCAAGCCTGCCTTTCGAAATTTCGCGAAGAAGATTCTTTGCTGCAATTTGACCCAAAACCTGAGATGTGGGCTTGGAAAGAAGTGTTTCCGGTGTCTCGTAGAGCTTGAAGTATTCCGAATCACATTGCCTGCAAACTCGTTTAAAAGTTGCTGCTCCAGCAATTCCGACTTCGGAGTCGATGAGGTTTCCGCCTATCAATGCGGCTGTGGTCAATAGCTTGCCTTCAACATCGATTTCCTTAAGGCAATACTGGGGGATGGTGTGAGAATTGCAGAAACTCGTCATGGGCTTTCCGCATATGTAACACGAATCAGGTTTCGCTTCGGTTTTGGCGGTTTTATTGAACTCCGACATTGTCCTTTTGTAGCCAATCAGCTCTTCGCTGGGGATGTCGAGTGCCGGAAAGTCCTGTCTAAAAGATATTGCGTCTGGCTCGTTTTCGCTCATATAACTTACCCCTCGTAATGATCTTTCCAGTCTTGATAGGCGGCTTTATCGCCGGTACTTTGCAGCTCAACCCAGGCGAAGTTCCAGTCGTTGGCGAACTTGCCCAGCTTGCTGCGACCGAGCCTATCGGACAGCCGTCATGCAGGCTTGCCGCCAATCATCGAGGCATACCCGCCAAAGATGTGATACAACTCAAGCGGGTAGCTGAAGCCCTCGTTGGCGTTCCTGGTGTCATAGCCCGTCAAGACCTCCTCGGGTACGCCGAGGGCTTTAAAACCACTTCAAAACTACCTGTATCAGCTCATAAACTAATACATCTTTTACAGTATGTTACTCCCACTCTTTCACGCTCGTTTGACGCGGCGCCATTCCAATTGGGTCTAGTTTGGTTGTCGGTTTTGTCCATCTTGCCGCCGAATCCCTCCGCGTGTCCTCGCGTAGGCGTTTGGGACAAACCATGGGACAAATTCGCAAACTATTTCGAAACCGCGAGCCCGCAGTTTCATTTTTGTCCTGGGGACAAAACGGCAAGGCTTTGAGGTCCCGAAACCGCTCGAAAGGGATGCCAAAACGGCTGTTTTCCCTCTTTGGCGCCTGTTTAGCGAAGTGAATTGTAGCCAGTGGCGTTATCGTCTTGCGTTCCCGCAGGTCAGGAGGGATACGCAAGAGCGATGACCGAAAGAATCGTCGCAGGCGGCTTCGCGCATGCCCCCAATCACGCTTCGGCACAGTTCGATAAGGCTCCTTCGCTTCACTTCACGAACAGAGGAGCCCTCAGTGGATCGGAGCTCGAAAATCAACGATTCCCCAAGTCAGGTACTCCCATTTCCCTTTCTCCTTATCGAGCTCAGGATACTCGCTCAAAAACCTTTCAACGCCCCTTTCCATGTGCGCAAGCAGGGCAGTTAAGTTGATGTTGATCTTTATGCGGCAGTCATTCTCAACCCCATCCGGCTCTGCTGAGCTGGTGGATCCATATCCGATGACCAGCTGGCTGTCGTTGTCGAAGACCTGTATGCCGATCGAATGGAACGGCGAATATTTTGCTCCCGCGCCGTCAACGACCGAAGATCCGGTATGAAGCACAGCGTTTCGCAGCTGGCAGAAATCGGATGCGGTGAAGTTGTCTTCCCGCATGAGCGCATTCATCGTTCGCTCGATATGGTCTCGACTTTGCTCGCGAGATCGGTCGATGTCGTCAACCACAGGGGTGCTAGGAAATCCGAGATACCTCGTACACCAATCTCGCTGACCATCTTTATTGCTAGAGTCGATCAAATTCGAACAGACATCTGGAAGGGTGACCAGAACCGTCAGGCATGAGATTAGCAACCCGGCTTCATACGCCATGCGAGCTTCTCCGATGAGGTTTCTCGGCGAACGCTCAATGATTTGCGGGGCGCCCTGGGGCGCACCCTCTTCGTTTTCAACCACAGGAAGCGATAGGTCAAGCTCCAAGCACATCAGTTAACCCTCGATTTCTATGCTCTCGCCACCATCGTTCGGAACCAACTTCACCGAGTAATTGAGTTGCGCCGCCGTTTGGCACAAGGTCTCCACCATCATAGTCTTCGACTTCAGGCGCTGGTCTAGCGCCTGCGGGGTGAGACCGAGGTCGATGGCAAGGGAGCGTTGGGAACGGCCTCGGTCCTCGAGTATCGACTTGATGGCTTCTGCGGATCTCATAGTTGCAACATCCCCCAGAAATTGAAAGTGGGCACGCGAAATTAGAAGCTAGCAGCAATCGTGGACACCGCGAGAAACACACTGGCATACGCGCGTCTCTGGCGTTCGTCGGTCAAAGCCAGTTCTTCTAATTTCCCGAGAGCTCCTTTTCCCACTTGCCTAAACTTGACTCGACGCCCTTAAGGCTTGTGCCCGTCTTTCCGAGGTGCTTCTTCACATGTTCGGGATCGAGGCGATAGAGAATCACCAGCACGCAACGTGCTAGTTTTCTCTTCTCTTCATAGCTGTACCGTTCAAATGCAAGAGTCGGATTAAGGGAAGCGACCTTCTCCTCCATATGGCTCTCGTCGTTCAAAGCCAGGCGGTACATAGCGTTGGACAGCATCGTCCCCAGTTCGCCGAACCTTTTCTTTAATTCGTGGTCACGGGAAAGCGCGTCGATGCCCATGCCGAAGTTAAACGAGCTGTACCCCTCCAAGACGCGCCTCATGACATTGCCGATTACATAGGATTCTTCTTCAAGATCCTCTTCGGACGACGCGTAGTCGTAGACGGTTTTGAGCAATATGGAGTATTGGTTCTTTCTTGTTTTCGTGTACTGGAGAGTGGTTCCCTCCGTCAATTCAAGTAGGCAGTACCCATAATTGTCGGAGGGGTCGAAATCGCACTTGACGTCGCCAAGGACATGCTCTAGTTCGGCAACGGTCGCCGCGTCGTGGGTCATGACAGTCACTCGGCTTTCGACATTCGCCCTGAGCACGTGAGAGATACGCTCGCGAAGAAGAGAACAAATCCCAACCCTGTTCTCCATGTCGAAGCTGGACACAGGGTCATCGATAACGAGGTATTGCGGATCAGAATCCTCGAGCCCCTCAAACTTGCCCCTCCCTCCCTCGGAGAAGAAGTAACAGAGGGCAAGGATGTTGCGTTCTCCTGTGGAAATTGCTTTGGGCGCGACGGGCTTGCCGAAGGATTCGATTCTGTAGACGTCGCCGAAGGGGACGAGCCTGAAGCGAGCAGCGTCAAAGTACACGGAGGAAAGGAAGCGGTTTATCGACGTCACCGCAATCTCGGTCATCCTCACCTTTGCCTCCTGGGCTCCCTTTTCTCCCCTAAGTCGGTCCTGCTCCTCCCGACACTTGCGAAGGTTCTCCTTGGCCTCATGAAGCTTTGTTGCTGCCGCGTCGTATTTGGAAATAGCGTCACGCGCATCTACATAGGCGATCTGGTCATTGATTTCGCGCAGACGCGTTTTAATGCTATCCCTGTCCCGGATGGCGGCATTCAGGCTCTCAATGTCTGCATTGATGACATCGACCGCGGCGTTGAACTTGGAAATAGCTGCATCAAGGCCGAGGTCGGATATTTCGATGACGGAGTAGAGGTTGGATTTACGCTGGGAAATCAAGGAGTTGACGTGATCGATCGCCTCGTTGGCGCCTTGGAATGCATCTTCGTATGCATTGACAGCGTCAGGGGATATCTGCGAAGGCAGGAACGCCTGCTTGTTCAGGGGCAGTAATCTAGCGGCGTCCAGGCGTTCCTTGAACTCTTCGGCCTTCCTGCTCAGAATTTTCGAGATCGACTCGATCAGTGATTCGCCATACGCCGGAGAAACCTCCTGCTGGCACATTGGGCAATGCGTGGTGCCACCGTCGGCGAAGACCTGGAGAGCGAACTCGACCAGACGCTGCTCGCCATTGCGCGTAAGCTCGAGAAGTCGCTTCTCGCGATCCGTGAGTTCCGGCTGGTCGAGGACCTCGGTCAATAGGGCGAGAATCCCAGCCTCATCGTATGCGCCAGGGTCGGCTATCTGCATGCGCCAGTCAACGATGGCATCTGCCCCATCTACCCGCTTGCACTGAATCAACGAAGACTTGAAATCTTCTTCCAGTTCTTTGCGGGTCAAGTTAATCTTCGCGTTGCGGATGCTGTCCCATCGGGGGGCTGTGAGGCTCGGCCTACCGCCGTCGATCTCTGCGAGCCTGTCCGCCCAGCCGCCGTTCTTAGCACAATCCTTCGCCGTTTTTTCGAGCTTCGTCAAAGAATTGGGGCCGTTTTCGGCCTGGTTTTTTATTGCTGCATATTTGGTATAGGCATCGCCAAGCTTAATTAGCTCCTCATCTATTTCGCTAATCCGCTTGGCGGCTGTCGCTTGGTCTCCAAGCATGACAATGGCCTCAAGGCCTTCCTCGTCAATGAGGACCTTATCGCGAACGTAATCCTCGCTGAAGACCCTCACGCGGCTCCCGCTGTCGAGAATTATTGATGAGCCGTCTTTGTCGTAGAAGCAGCCAGTACCGTTGATATCAGAGGCGGCCTCGGCAATGTGGCTCGCTAAAGTCGTTTTACCGGACCCGTTACGACCGAAAATCAATGATGCCCTATGCGGATTGTCTGCCGTACCAAAGAGATCCACGTCCGCGCCACCGAAAAAGCGACCGGAGCAGACATGGACACCTTTGATGTCGAGTATCGAATTAGCCACGAGAATCACCTTTGCCAGATACCGCTAACGTAAAAATAGCCATACCGACGCCTTCCTAACTTGAGCACGAAGCTGATTGTCGGATCCACCGAGAACGATGGCAAACGGCACTATCGCGATCATTGCAGCCTTACAGTCTGCTCGCAAGGCGGGTCTGCTGCGATATGGCGCTTAGCTGCACCTTAAGGCATCGTAAAGGTACTTACAAGGCGCTGGGCAAATGAAATCATGGCCGATTTCTGTAAAGTCTTTACCCCATGAAACGGAGGCACCACAAGAGTTGAAGAAGAAGGCAGCTACCGAGCAATTGACGTTCGTTCATCCACCCCAGCTTGCCCAGACGACCCTCCCGCAATGTCCTTGTCCCAACCGATGGGTACCATTTATCCGGGTGCACCTGGAGCAACGGGCCGGCTGGCCCGCGCAAGGTCGCTCGCAGAACACGCAACAGCAAACACGACAGAAGAGGCGAACGACAGATGCCGGACCCCGGACGACAGCACCGCGGAAGACAAGCATTCCGACCACAACCGAACAACTCCAGCTACTAGGCAGGCGCCCGCACGGGCGCCTTTTATTTTTCAGGGACTTAGCTGCGAGCTAAGGCACACGGCCTATGGCTGTTTCGTGGAGGCCCGACCACCTCGACCCACCTCGACCCGTCTCCGCTCGCGTCAGGCGCGCCAACCGCAATCAGGCGGTTCAATCGTCGCGCAGACGAAAACGCACACGGGACCGCGCAGACGCATGGCGCGGAAAGATTGGAGGCAGCCATGGCGAACACGACGAAATGCGCCGCGCCCGAGGGCAACCGGGGCCGAGACGAGTGGATGACGGTAATCGAGATGCAGGAGTACATGGGGGCGAGCCGGAGCAAGGCGTACGACCTCATCTGGTCGGGAGAGGTCGGCTCGTACAGGCTCGGAAGGAAGCTCCTGGTGTCGAGGGCGTCAGTGGACGCCTACATCGAGTCGAGGAGCGGGAGGAAATGACGGCGGCGACCGCCCCGGGAGCCGCCCGCGGCCGGGCACGCGAGGGAGCCTCGAGACGAAAGGAGCTCGAGGACGACCATGACCAAGAGCATTAGCAGGAGCCAGGTGAGGCTCATCGCATCGACCAACGCGATATTCGGCGCCGACGAGGCGTGCGCGATGCTGCGCATCAGCCGCGACGCAATGTGCCGGCTCGCCGAGGACCCCGACGACCCGTTCCCGATCCAGTTTTCACGTGTGCATCACCTTTTGTTGTTGCTTATGACGATGCCCCCATCTGATGTTTAAGATGCCCTCGCCCCAAAGTCGAGACCGCTCGCGATAAGCTCAGACACGCTCTCGTGGATGATGCCGTTGCTCACCCGAATCGGGTCCGCACAAGCAAGGACTAACTTTAGTTAGTTATCACGAACTGGCTTCAACAATCGATTCTCGCGTTCTGCGGTCTTGAAGAAGCTACGAATCTATTCCAGGGACGCTATCAACAGCAGTTTCATCCCGTTTCTCTCTTGAGCTCACCGCCAGCACATGCTATAAGGTTATTGGTGGCTCATTAAGCTACCTCCAAGTGCCGGGGGAGTCCCCCGGCTATTTTTTTATCCATTCCATTAGGAGTCCCCATTGGCCAAGGAGCTCAGCATCTTCGTCGACGAGAGCGGCGACCGCGGCGGCAAAGCTCGCTACTATCTGCTCACACTCGTCTTTCACGACCAGGCAGACAGCATCACCGAGGCGGTCACGGGCTATGAGGCCAAGCTTGCCAGGGCCGATCTCCCTAACATTCTGTTTCACTCCGAGCCTCTCATGAACGGGCACAAGGATTATGAGTTTCTTAACATCGAGCAGCGCAAGGTGATGCTCGCCTACTTCTCCTCGTTCGTCCGCAAACTTCCCATTTCCTATATCACGTTCGTCTACCGCCGCAGCCAGTTCGAAGACCCGGCAAAGCTAATGGAGCGCATGGCGCGCGACATCTCCTCCGCCATGATTGAACACCTGGGCTTCTTCCAGTCCTTCGACGATGTGAAGGTCTATTACGACAACGGTCAGGACATTGTCAAGCAGGCGCTCGACCGCTCGGTGGGCAAGGTCCTCTCAAAAGGGGTCGTCCGACGCCGCAAGACCTCGATGACCGACTACCGCCTCGAGCAGGTGGCGGATTACCTCTGCACTATCGAACTTGCCTTGGTCAGGTACGAAGCCAAGGAGAACGGTGAGACGTACAACAAGTTCTTCGGAGGTATAGGCCCTTTCAAGAGGAACTGGCTCAAGCAAGCCCGCAGCAAGCGGATATAGCCGGTCTCGCGGTTTCGCAAGGAACGGTCAGCTCTCCTCTGGCGAGGAACCCCGGGCGACGTGCTTCGAGCAGCGGAAGCTGACGCGCAAGCAGAAGCAGCGCGGGCATTGATCGGTGCCGACATGGGCCCAGACGTGAGCAGTGCTACGTCCCATGCTCACGGGGCGCGAAACCGCAAAGGTTGCACAGAGGTTGCAAAATAAGAAGTCCCCAACCTGTTGTCGCAGGTCGAGGGCTTGAAATCAACGAATATCGCTTATTCCCACTCAATAGTCGAAAACTCTCTCCAGTTTGCCGCAGTTTGCTCCAGTTAGTCCTGTTTGCATCCAGTCTCAAAAATTGCCGCGAATCCATGGGGTCAAATCTGGGTCACGGATTTCGGGGCGGGGCAGGGCGCCTACGTGGGTCACAGTGGGTCACGAAAGCTGGCGAGTGGGCTCTCAGGGCGTTTTGATTGCATGGTGAGAGAGAAGCAGCAGGCAGGCCCCGTTCCTGCTGCGCGCTTTCCCAGGCCGGCGCCGCCCGTCCGCTTCCGCCCGAGCCTACCGGGCGGCGTCGATCCTGGCGACGAATTCGTTGGCCCACCGAATCGCCTCGTCGACATCCTGGAGCACGGGCAGGCCCTCTGCGAGGGCGGCGTACATCTCGTCCCATCCCTTTCGCTTGGCAATGACCGGCGGCCAGGCCTGCGCCCGCCTGTAGGAGAAAAGCCTCCGGCAGGTGGCCCTCGCAGCCGTAAGGTCAACCTCGGCTCTAGCGTCGATCAGCTGGAGGTCGATAAGATCTCGGGCCCGATCGCCCAGGCCGGAGACGGCGTGGAGCTTCTGGGCGACCTGGTGGTCGAGCGGCATGAGGGGAGCCCTGCCGGGCGCGGGGAACCCCATCGCCTCGAAGAGCTCGCCGGCGTCCGCCAGCTCGGCCCAGTCTGGCGCGTCGGCGTCGCCTATCTCGTTGTGGCCGACCTCGAGCGGCACCGTGCACCAGGGTTTCCCGAGGTAGTCCAGCTTGACGTCGTACGGCTGCATGACGTACTGCTCGGGGATCCCATCGGGCGAGGCCGGGTCCTTTTCTACCACGCGGCCGGAGAACCCCTCCCAGCCGGAGCGGAGCCTCGAGTCGAGCTGGGCGGCGTAGGCTGCGGGGTCGGTCGCCGTGGCGGTGTCCAGGTCCGTGGTGAACCGCGTGTTCTCCTCGCCGAAGCGCATCTTGAGCGCGCTGCCGCCCTTGACGACCCCGTCGGGGAGCATGCTCGCCACGATCGCGTTCGCCATCACGGTGCGCGCCCTCACGAAGTCCTGGGGCGCGCCCCCGCAGAGCCTGCGTATCGCGTCGTCGAGATGGCGCATGCTGTTGGGTCTCTTCATCGGGCTATCTCCTCCTTGATCCGCTCTTCCTCCTCTTCGGTGATGTAGCCGCGCGCGAGCGCCTCGCTCGCGGCCTCGACGGCCCGGTCGGCCCCCATGGTCTTCGAGGCTGCCGCGATGGCGGCCGGCAAGGGCTGGCAGGCGATGCCCTCCAGGTAGACGGGGGCCGTCCCGCCCATTCGCTCCAAGGTGACCCCGGGGCCCAGATTGCGCCGGCAGCGCCTCGGCGACGCGAGGCGCATTTTGGTAGGGTCCGTTGGCGCCAGCCCCAGCAGCGCCACAACAGACTCTCCGCAGAGGAAGGCCCCTTCGCCCGCCGCCTTCACTGCGATGGCATAGGGCGCTTGCGGCTGCGACGGCCAGATGGGCATGCGGTACACGCCGCGCGCGACGCGCACGAGCTTCCCCAGCTTTTCTTGCTGGACCATCTCCGCCCTGGACATGCCGAGCTCGGCCGCCTCGGCAGAGGTGATCAGGCCGAAGTCGTCTACTGCCTCGTATATGTCGTCGATTTTAGCCATGCCGAAAGTATAGCGCATTTACTATACTTTCGACCTATCAAAAGTACGCAACCCCGTGATGGTGCCTGCAGTGCGCCGCGGCCCGCTTCCTTGCGAAAAGACAGCACCCATGACGCAGTGCGCCATGGGTGCTGTCTGGGCTTGTCATGCACGTATGTTGCACGCATTCCCGCTATTCCCACTCGACGGCGCCAAAAATGCTCGTTTTCAAGCTCAAATGGCCTTTCTCACGCAAGCCCCCAGCTGCGATCGTGGGGTATTTCACCATGGTCAAGCAGAGCGGCAACTCGTGCTCGTCGCCGTACTTCGCCCCCCCGAAGCGACGCGTCTGCTACGAAGCGATCGCCTTGTAATAAACACCGAAGTCTGCGAGCGAGTCTATGACGGGCATCATCTGCCGACCGAGTTCGGTGAGGCCATACTCAACGCGGGGTGGATTCTCGCCATAGTCGTGGCGAAAGACCAGCCCATCGTCCTCCATCTGGCGCAGGCTGTCGGTAAGTACCTTCTGGGAGATGCCCTCAAGGTCGCGGCGCAGCTCGTTGAAGCGCCAGGGCCGCTCACGCAAATTACGGATGATAAGCAGCTTCCACTTGCCGCCGATAAGCGACACCGCTGTCGCGACCGGACACTCTGGTAGTTCCTCTTTGGCCATCACGGCAGACCCACCCCTCTTGATCATATCGGCTCCGAAAAAGATACGCAGTTACAAATAAGTGCGTACTCGTATTTGCATGTGCTCTCACGTTGAATATATCTCAGGCAAGAGATGCCTGCAAGGTAAACCGAACACCAAGAAGAGGAGCCATTATGACCAATTACGCAAAGACCACTATCGGCAATGAGGGCCGCGTCGAGCTGCATGAGGCGCTTGGGCTCACTGGGGCGGAGGTGAGCGTCAACAAGCTTCCTGCTGGCGCCGGCGTTCCGTTCGTCCACGCGCACAAGGAAAACGAGGAGATCTACGGCGTGCTCGAGGGCGCTGGCTTGGCCACGATCGACGGTGAGGACATCGAGCTTACAACCGGCGACTGGCTGCGTGTTTCCCCCGCCGCGCACCGTCAGTTCCGTGCCGCGGCCGACTCGGGCATTACCTACGTTTGCATCCAGGTCAAGCAGGGCTCCCTTGGTGCCTTCACGGCCGATGACGCCATCATGTGCTAATTCGCGACGTCAGTGCGCAAGGAGGTCAACGAGAGTCCACTCGTCGACCTCCTTGCCCGAATCATATGTCGTCAATTTTAGCCATGCCGAAGGTATAGCGTATCTACTATACTTTTGACCTATCAGAAGCATGCAGCCCTGAGATGGCGGCCGGCTTGGCAGCAAGGGCGCTGCGGCGGACGAAGTGGTGGGCAGGCGTGCTTACTTTCCCATGCTCCCGCTGCCGTGATCGATCGCCGGCCTGGCGGTGACCTCGAAGGGGATCCCCTGCTCCCTCGCGGCCTGCTTGAGGAACATGTTGATCGCCTGGGTCGTGCTTATGCCGAGCTCCGAGAAGAGCTTCGCCGCGTCGTCCCTCGTCTGCCTTTCCATGCGTACGGTGACGTTTACCGTCTCCATGCGGACCTCCCTGCGTTATGAGTGCGCCATGCGGCCATTGTACGTGCGGCAGGCGGGGTTTTCCGAGAATCCGTCATGGCGTGACGGATATCCGTCACGTGGCGACTGGAATACGCCGTGGCCCGCTCCCATACGCAAAGATAGCACCCATGGTGCAGTGCGCCACGGGTGCTATCTAGAGTGTCCTGCACGTGTGTTGCACGTATTCCCGTTACTCCCACTC
>JAUNWY010000014.1 GCA_030540085.1 Eggerthella sp. | reverse complement strand
CGGCCGCACCTTTTTCTGGCAAGGTGCCCGGACACCAGCTATTGGGACGCGATCCAAAGCTGAGTTGCTAATCGCAAAAAAGTTGCAAAAGCGCCGAGTTTTTTGTTTTTGCAATGGGCTCAATCGCCGCAACGGGGCAGATCCCGCAAAAAACGCGCGGAATATCATGACCAGCAACCCCAAACCAGAAAAAAGAAAGGCGCCCGCTATGCGGACGCCTTCAGAAAAATCAATTTGGCCGGAATCTACGCTTCCTTGGCACCGTACTGCTCGTAATAAGCATCAAGCGCAGCCTTCAGCGTATCGTCGATCACCACTTCGCCCTGTACCTCATGGTTGTACAGAAGCTCGGTAACTTCAGCCATGCTTACAATGGAAGCCACGGGGAAGCCATACTTTTCCTGGACTTCCTTCTGCGCAGTTTTCACGCCACCCTTGCCAACTTCCATGCGGTTCAGGGAAACAATGAGCCCCTTTACCTCAACATCGGCGGCGCCCTTCAAGATGGGATAGGTCTCATCGATGGACTTACCTGACGTGGTAACGTCTTCGACCATGATCACGCGGTCGCCGTCGTGGAGCTCGGCGCCCAGCAGGTTGCCGGCATCGGCGCCGTGGTCCTTCACTTCTTTGCGGTTGCAGCAGTACTTAACTTCCTTGCCGTACAGCTCTTCCAAAGCAATGGCAGTAACAACGACCAGCGGAATGCCCTTGTAGGCAGGGCCGAATACCACATCGAAGTCCAGGCCGAAGTTGTCATGAATTGCGCGGGCATAGTATTCGCCCAGACGCTTCAGCTGACCACCCGTAACATAGGCGCCAGCATTCATGAAGAAGGGGGATTTGCGCCCGCTCTTAAGCGTGAATTCGCCGAACTTGAGCACCTGGCTTTCCACCATGAACTCGATGAATTCTTTCTTATATGCCTCCATGAGCGCACTCCTTCTCTAGTGAAACTACTGTCTTCATTCTACAAAAGCCTAGGGCAAGGCCCCTGCTGCTATTCACGATAAAAGCCGTTCAGCGCCTTGTACACGTCGATCTCCCACTGGCGGCGGTGGCTCTTGGCGACCGTGTCCAGGATCAGGCCCGTCACGAAGGAGAGGGCGCCGCAGCCGGCGAGCGCCAGGCTGCCGAGCATCGTGGGGATGCGGGGCACCAGGCCGGTGGCCGCGTACTCGGCGACGACGGGGATGCCCGCCACAACGGCGAGCACCAGCAGGAGCAGGGCCAGCCAGCCGAAGAACGCCAGCGGGCGGTAGTCCTTGAACAGGCTCGTGATGGCGCGCAGCACCTTCGCACCGTCGCCGAACGTGGAGAGCTTCGAGTAGCTGCCCTCGGGGCGGTCGCGGTAGTCGATCGGCACGTCCTCGATGCGCCAGCGCTTGTCCACCGCGTGGATGGAGATCTCCGTCTCGATCTGGAAGCCCTCGGAGAGCACCGGCATGGTCTTCACGAACACGCGGTTGAACGCGCGGTAGCCCGTCATGACGTCGTCGAAGGCGAAGCCGTAGATCTTCTTGATGAGCCAGCGCACCAGGTCGTTGCCGAAGCCGTGGAACGCGCGGTCGTTCTCCTCGCCGTAGGAGCCGTTGGACAGGCGGTCGCCCACCGTCATGTCGGCGCGGTCGGCGCGCAGCGGCTCCAGAAGCGCCGGCGCGGCCTCGGCGGGATAGGTGTCGTCGCCGTCGACCATCAGGTAGTAGTCGGCGTCGATGTCGCGGAACATGGAGCGGACGACGTTGCCCTTGCCCTGGCGCCCCTCGAACTTCACGATGGCGCCGTGCTCGCGGGCGATGTCGGCCGTGCCGTCCTTGGAGTTGTTGTCGTAGACGTAGATGTCGGCGTCGGGCAGGACGCGCTTGAAGTCGTCCACCACCTTGCCGATGGTCACGGCTTCGTTGTAGCAAGGTATGAGTACTGCGACCTTGTCTGCCATTGGGCTCCCTTTCAAACAAGCAAACAGCAAGCGCAAAAAGCGCGAAATATATCGATTGCCGGCTATGCACCTACGGCGCATACCGCCCGATACCCCTCAGGGCAGCAGTCGAAGCGCATAGCCATAAGCCACATTAGTTTACTCGCTTTTTACGTTGAAAGAAACGGCGCACGGAAAATGGGCACAGGTGGGAAAATAGGGACAGGTACCATTTTCCCAGTTTGCCATAGCGCTCAGAGGAAGGACCTCGCTTGCGCAATCGGTTGGGGGCGAGGATCTTCTTCTGAAGTGGGAAAATGGGACCTGTCCCTATTTTCCCAGTTAATTATGCGTGCGGTGGTCACGGTAATTGGCTAAATACGTTGCGAATTCGGCCGAGGTGTCGGAGTTGCCGGAACGCCACATTTTATGGTCGATGATGGTGCTTTCATTGCCGTAATACGCATCGATGTAGGCAATAAGCCCGTCAATCGCTTCAAGCTGCGCTTCGGGATAGACACCCTGACCGCCCACATGCACTATTTCGATGCCAATAGAATACGAATTCATGCCGTAATCGGTAATGCTCTTCGAGGGAGCTTTGGTGGTTCCCTTTTTGTCGTCGCGCCCATCTTCTGGCACGCCGTATTCGCTGTTGTGACCCGCGTCGCCATAGCCAGCATGATGGGCAATGGCATCCATCGGCACACACTGCACGATAGATCCGTCTTTATTCACGATGAACTGCGAGGCAACTTTGTTGCCGCTGCTCTCCCATGAATTAACGATAGAAGCCGCGCTGCCATCCACTTCGGTGTCGTGCAGCACGATGTACTTCTGATAGCTGGCTCCCTTTTCGCCGTGGTTGAAGTCGGAGCGATAGTCTTCCGTTATATCCAGCTTCGCGCGCAACTCGCTTGCTGTCGGCTTGGCTTCCTCCGCAGAAGAAACGCCCTCTTCGGCTCCGTCGCCTTGAGCGCCGCCATCCGAAGAAACACCCGCATCATTCACCTTGAGCTGAGAGTGGTCGGGTTGCTGCTGTTGCGGAGCTGCACAACCCGCCAGCGTGCACGCCAAAGCGGCGGCAGCAAGTATCCCTATCAGTCTCATACGCTTTCCTTTCAACCGAACAGCGAGCCCCAGCGCAGCGGCGCCAACGCTCTCGCCAGGCGACATCCCCAGCGCCCAGCGCAGCAGCACCGGCGCCCTCTTCAAGCGGCATCCCCCTGCGCCAAGAAAGGGTGCTGCCAAAAGATAGGCCAGCCTTGAAGGGGCATGGGACCGTCGCGGCGATTGGTCTGGACCAGCCTCGGGGCAACTGAAACCCCAGCGGATAGCCAAGGTGCGCTTCGCCGGCCAACAAACGCGCCGCCCCACCATATCCTTCAACAGCGATCTAGGCGCAAATCACAGCGAGCCTGGCCAGCTGCCCTTTCCGGCAACCATACCAGGCTCGCGACACATCAATGCGAGAAAATGGAGCTCAGCCCTATTTTCTCAGGTCAACGCCAAGTTCAGCATTTACCAAATCAAATGCCGCGTCGATGGCCTTGTCCATGTCGTAGTACTTATATCCGCCCAAACGGCCAGCGAACACCACGTTGCCTTCCTGCTTGGCAAGCTCAACGTACCGCTCGTACAGAGCGCTGTTGCGCTCGTCGTTCAGAGGATAGTACGGCTCGTCGCCACGCTCCCAGTTTGCGGGATACTCGCGCGTAATGATGGTAGTTGGCTGCGTGCCGTACTCGAAGTGCTTGTGCTCGATAATGCGCGTGAAGGGCACTTCGCGCTCGGTGTAGTTAACCACCGCGTTGCCCTGCCAGTTCTCGCATTCAATGCGCTCGGATTCAAAGCGCAAAGAACGATACTCCAGCGCACCAAGCTGATAATCGAAGTAAGCGTCGATAGTGCCGCAGTAAATAACGCGGTCGGCAATGCCTTCGTTTTCAGCAATGAACTCACGATATTCGGTATTCAGCAGGATTTCCGTATCGCCGAACATGCGCTCGACCATAGCGGTATAGCCACCCATGGGGATGCCCTGCCAACGGTCGTTGAAATAGTTGTTGTCGTAGATGAAGCGAACGGGCAGGCGCTTGATGATGGAAGCGGGCAGCTCGGTGCAGCTCTTGCCCCACTGCTTTTCGGTGTAGCCTTTGATCAGCTTCTCAAATACATCCTTGCCGATAAGCGAAAGCGCCTGTTCCTCGAGGTTGGAGGGCTCGCCTTCGCCGATCCGTTCGGCTGCTTCCTGCTTCTGACGCTCAATGATTTCCTTCGCTTCGGCAGGGGTCTTGATTCCCCACATCTTCGAGAAGGTGTTCATGTTGAACGGCAGGTTGTACAGCTCGTCCTTGTAGCGGGCAACGGGGCAGTTCACATAGTTGTTGAACTCAGCGAACTGATTTACGTAATCCCAAACGGGACGAAGCGACGTATGGAAAATATGGGCACCGTACTTATGCACGTTGATGCCATCGATTTCTTCCGTGTAGATATTGCCTGCAATGTGATCGCGGCGGTCGATGACCAAGCAGGTCTTGCCGATCTTGGCGGCTTCATGAGCAAAAACGGCGCTCGTGATGCCAGCGCCAACGATAAGGAAATCGTAATGGTTGCGCTGCATGCCATGCCTTTCTGTGTGTAACGTTTCAGCCAGCAGGCTGCTGGCCACTCTAGTATGTTTAGGATGCACCGCGTGGGCGCACTGCTCTTTATTTTAGACCAAGTCCCCCAACGATTGCATTCGAGAGCGAGCAGAGCCCGTGGGAATGTAGGGACAGGTCCCATTTTCCCACTAAACAGAGCGCAAGGATTGCCCAGCGGTTTTTTCACTTACTGCAGGCAATTACCCGAATACGAAAGCGGGAAAACGGGACCTGTCCCTACATTCCCACCTACCCCTACGAAAAAACGCCCTCAAGGGCGTTAACGATAATCCGGGTATGCGCCAGTAAATCAGCGAGCGGGATTCTAGCGAGCGCGGGGGAAGCGAAAGGCCCGCAGGGCAGGCCTTCGCGCCGCCCTGCGGGCCTTGAGCCAGAATCCCACGCAGCATCGTCGCGTCTCAGGAGCATGTTGCGCTGATCGTAGATCAGCGCAACTGCCTAATCCTGCTTTACAACAAGAACATCGCAGCGAAGGTTCCTGATCAGATAGGTGGAAACGCTGCCGACGAATACGTAGGTGATGTTCGAAAGACCGCGCTCACCGCAGATAACCAGTTCGGGTTCAAACGGCTTGATCATCAGGTTGTGGATAGTTTCCTGAATGCGACCAACCTTAACAACGACCTCTACGGAAGGAATGTCCGGATCTTCCTCGGCTGCCTTCAGCGTATCGCCCAAGGAATCGACCAAACGGTTGCGAACCGTTTCAGCGAGCTCTTTGTAGTCGGTGCCCGTCAAAGAATCGGGAACTGAATCTACTACATGGCCGAACATCAATTCTGCATGGTTGAGCTTCGCAATCTGAATTGCGCGCTCGGCTACTTCCTGCTGAGTGCTGCCGCCATCGAGTGCTGCAAATACGCGCCTGTACTGCTTCATAGCTCTCGCCCCTCTTTCTCCTTCGCCATACGGCAAAGGCCCCAGTATCGAAGCGCCCCTGCGCCTCGCTTATTATCTTTCTTTATTCTAGCAGGACACCCAAGCAAAAACGTCACAATGCTGTAACACGTTCATTCCTTCTTCCCCAAAGAAACCCCAAATGATGAGGGGGTTGTGAATGGTTGCCACCGCAGAAACCACGCCTATCGAAAGAATTCCCCTTCAGAAAGATGAAGGGGGTCGAAAACGACCGAAGGTCCGAACGACCGCACGGCGGCCCCACCGCTGCGCTGCCGCCCAAAAGCAAGGGGGCCGCAAAAAAGCTGCAGCCTCCGATTCGCTATTATTTGCGGCCGAAGAGACCTTTGCCGCGCTTACGCCTGTGTTTGCCCATCGGGCCCGCTGCCGTATCGATGCGCCCAGAAGCCCTGGCTGAGGGCGCCTCAGGGTTCGCAACCATTCCGCTGCTCGTTCCCGAACCTGCACTGGCCACCGCCGGCCTGGCTTCAGCCAGCGCTTGGGCATTCTGCAGCGCCTCCAAATACGCTTGGGCATCACCCGGATCGTCGTCGATAGACTCATCGCCCAGGTCAACCTCGCGGGGAACGCGGCGATACAAGATGTCGTACATAACCGGCACCACATACAGCGTCATGAACGTGGCGTACAGCAAGCCGCCCACAACCACAACCGCCATGCCACGTTGCATCGACGACCCAACAGCATCACTGAACACCATCGGCAGCATAGCGAAGATGGTGGTAATGGCTGTCATCATGATGGGGCGCATACGAGTACGTCCCGCAGCCACCAGGGCATCGTGCTTCGACAAGCCACCGCGGCGCAGCTGATTCACGTAGTCAACGAACACGATGCCGTTATTCACCACTGTACCCATAAGCACCGCAAAGCCCAGCAGCGAAAGCATGCTCAGCTGTTCGCCAGCCGCCACCAAACCGAACAAACCGCCGGTAAAGGCAAGGGGAACGGTCAAGATCACGATGAAGGGAGAAAGCAGGCTCTGGAACTGCGCCACCATAACAAGGTAGATCAGCACAAAGCCCAAAATCAGCAGCAACATCATCTGGGAAAGCATCGTGTTGATGTTTTCCAGCTCACCACTGGTTTGGATGGTGTAGCCTTCGGGCAGCTGATAATCCTTGAGCTTGGTCTGCAAATCGCGCGCAAGCAAAGCATTGTTGTAGCCATCTTCGACATCGGCCGTCACCGTGATAGCGCGGGTTGAGTTCACGTGAATCACCGTAGGAGAGGCAACTCCCTGCTCAACCGTAGCGAACTCGCGAAGCTTATGCGTGGTGGTATCGCCCGTCTGCTGATTGGTTATCTCGATCTCGGTATCAAGAAGATTGTCTGCCGTAACAGGGTTTGTCTTATCCACAACCGACACATTCATCTTGCTGCCATCGAGCGTCATGGAAGGCGCATCGGCGCTTTCGGAAAGCTTTTTCGCCAGATCGCTATACAACTGAGCAACCGTATAGCCGTCCTTGGTGAGCTTGTCGCGATCGACAACCAAATGCAGCTCGGTCGCAGCATCTTCCATGCCATTTTCAATTTCGGTATAGCCCTCTACCTGGCCAACGATCCCCATCACGTCTTCGCTGATACGCACCAGCTCATCCTGATCGGGGCCTTGGATCCTCAGCGAAAGACCACTGCCGGTCATAGAGTCCATTGCCTCGGAAGAAGAAGCGTCGGTGATCACTTCGCAGTTCAGGCCAGCGGTACGTTGCTGCAACTGATCCAAAATCGAAAGCACCTGATTTTCGGTGGTCACCGAATTGGCGGTCTGCACGTAGAACGTGAACACCTGATGGAACTTGTCGCTACTGCTGCTACTGGAGATGTCGCTGGCAACCATCGAAGTCGAGGACGTTCCGTCCATAGCGCCGACGAACTCCACTCCGTCGATACCCATGGCTTCGTCCATAACCTTATCCGCCGTAGCGTACGCCGTCTCCTTGTCGGTATCTTCAGGCATGGTCACCGTCACGGTTGCCGTTTTCGAGGTCATGGTGGGGATCATGGTGATACCCATGTTCACCACGCCAATCACCGCAACAACCAAAAGGACCACCGAGACCACAAGGGGCAACGCCTTATGGCGCAAGAAGAATGCCAACGAACGGGCATATTTCGTCTGCAGCGTCTCAAACCAGTTGTTGCGACGCGGAACATAGTTCTTGAACAGGAACGATGACGCAGCAGGAACCATGGTCAATGCAATAAGCAACGACGCAGTAAGCACATAGGCAATGGTCAGCGCAAAGGGCAGCATCAGCTGGTTCACCATGCCTGTGGTGAACACGATAGGCAAGAACACGCAAATGGTGGTGAGCGTGGAGGCAATTACCGCGCCTGAGATCTGCTTCGCACCCTGAACGGCCGCGCGAGCAGGCGGAATGCCGCGGCTGCGCAGGCGATAGATGTTCTCCAGCACAACAATCGAATTATCTACCAGCATGCCAATTGCAATGGAAATACCGCCGAGCGACATGATGTTCAGCGAAATGCCCGAGAAGTACATCACCACCAAGGCGCAGAGCACTGAGAAGGGAATGCTGAAAGCCATAATGAGCGTGGGGCGCCAATCGCGCAGGAAAACGATAAGCACCACTACGGCCAAAAGTGAGCCCAAAAGCAGCGACTGCAAAATAGAGTTGATGTACAGCGCAATGAAAGACCCCTGGTCGCTCACCACGGTTAGATGCAGGCCGGGGTTGGCCTGCTCAATCTTGGTAAGCGCCGCTCGGGTATCTGCAGAAACATCACTTGTTGAAGCGGTGGAATTCTTGAACACCGAAAGCAACACGCCATCTTGGGCATTGATGCGCATATATTCATCACCGACATTGTCCACTTCGGTGATGTCGGCAACATCAGCAAGGCGAATTTCGCCCACGCCGTCGATGTCGGCAAGCAAAAGCGAGCGCAGGTCGGAAATGGAAGTGATGTTATCGCCCACACGCAACAGCCACTGATCGTCCGAGCCGCTATCAAGGTAGCCGGCCGGCATCGAAAAATCTTGAGCCTTGATAATTCCCGCGAGCGTTTCTTTGTCCACCAAAGCATCGACATTCGCCTTGGAAAGAGCCTCTTCACGCGAGCTTTCGTACTGAGAACGGGCATCCGCGAGCTGCTGCTTGTTGGAGTCGATGGTCTGTTGGGCGCTGGCAAGCTGGGCACCGGCGCTGCCGAACTGCGTTGCTGCGGTAATGGAACCCGACTGTACTTCGGCAAGCTGCTTTTGGTAGGCTTCGAGTTCTCCCGCTGCCGCTTGCGCCTTCTGCGCAAGTTGCCCGATTTGCGCCTGAACCTGAGGGTTTGTGCCGTTGGGGTCGACGGCCTTTAATGCACCGATTTCCGCCTGCAACGAAGTAAGTTCGCTGGTTTTCCCAGAAATCGCCAGCGTTAAGCCAGAGCTTGCCTGACCAAGCTGATCGCTCGTTTCCTGTTGTTTCTGCTCCAAAGCGCTTTTCTGGCTGCTTAGCTGGCTCTCCGCTTCGGCAAGCTTCGCTTCGCCTTCGTCGATGCTCTTCTTAGCATCGTAAAGCTGGGAATTGACACTAGCCAGCAGCTTGTTGTTGATGTCTTCAATCTTGCTGTCGGAAAGGCGCACTTCAACCGATTTTTCCGCAGCCCCAACCGTGGAAACGTCGGCAACACCGTCAATGCGCTCCAGCTCTGGAACCGCTTTGTCTTTCACCAGTGAAGTGGTGTCGAAAATATCATGGTCGTCATAGGACGCGGCAACATACAAGGTGGCCATCATGTCCATGCTGATTTCCATGTAATTAGGATTACCTGCAGTTTCAGGCAGCTGGGAAGAAACCTCGTTTACCGCCGACGATGCTTTCACCATGGCGGAATCCATGTCGGCACCGTCCTCGAACTCGAGGAATATCATGGAATAGTTATCAGCACTTTGGCTTTGGACGGAAGAAACGCCGCTTACTTTCGAAAGCGAACCTTCCAATACATCGGTGACTTCGGATTCCACTTTTTCCGCGCTAGCGCCAGGATCGGTGGTGATAACCGCCAGATAAGGCAAGTCCATATCAGGCAGCAAGTCGGTCTTCATTTTGGTAAGTGAAACACCACCCAAAATCAGGATGATGATCACCGCAACCGTAACGATGTACGGTTTCTTTACGCTAAAGCGGCTAAGCACAGCAACTCCCTTAATAGTGCAATTGAAGTAGGTTTCGGGCGAGTGCCAAAGGGAACCTGCTGGCTCCCGTATGTTTTATTTGGTAAGTAGTGTGATTTTATGCCCCATCAAGACGGATCTTGAGTGAGAATCCGCGGAGAAAGCCCCATACACGCCGATTCCATACTACGCGGCAAAAAAACCAAACGATCGGCACAGTTTGTTGAAACGGCAAAGCGGGAATATAGGGGCAGGTGCCTTTTCCCACTTTCAGCTTAGAGGCGCCGCCCGCACTAATCGCATGGAACTGCCAGGCGACCTCCCCAACCCTGTTTAGTGGGAAAATGGTACCTGTCCCTATATTCCCACTAGTAAAGCTCTGGTCTGCGATGGCCGAGGACGGGCATGGCTGCACGAACATCGTCAATTACCGAAAGGTCTATACGGGCAGTAACCAATTCTTCGCGAACGCCACCGCCAACAAGCATCACGCCATCAGGCCCAAACACGGCACTTTGCCCGATGTAGCCCTTATCAACGCGGCTTAAGCCCGCAACAAAGATCTCATTTTCAATGGCACGCGCCGAAAGAAGGGTGCGCCATTGCTCCGCCTTCAAGCGGCCATCCACCCAGGCAGCCGGATTAACCAACAGCTGGCATCCACGCGTTGCCGCAAAGCGCGCCACCTCCGGAAAACGCAAGTCGTAGCAAATCGAAAGACCGATGCGGCCGAAGGGAGTATCAATGGGTTCGAACAACGCAGGGCCCGCCGCCATGCGATCGGACTCCTTGGTGAAATCAGTGTCGAACAGGTGCACCTTTCGATACGCCCCGCGCTTTACACCGTCGCTGCCTGTTATGACTGCCGTATTGAAGGGGTTCCCTTCATCGTTTCGCTCATTCACGGTGTATACAAGCCAAAGGCCATAACGCGCCGCAAGCGCATCCATTCCGCAGCAAAACGGCCCGTCTATCGGCTCGGCCTCAGAAGCAAACGACTGCTTGCTCAACTCATAGCGGGTCATGAGCGACTCGGGGAACACCAGGATATCCACCCCGCAAAGGGATGCTTCAGCGCACCACTGTTCGGCCATTTCCAAAACAGCTTCAGCGCCGCCTTCTTCAGGATGACAACACTGAGCTAGCCCAATAACAAACGCCATAGCTACTCCC
>JAUNWY010000003.1 GCA_030540085.1 Eggerthella sp. | reverse complement strand
GGCGTAGAATGAAGAAGGTTCCAGGCGGGCTGACACCAACATTCGGGACACTACTGCTGATCGCCGCGATGGAGGGCGAATCCCGCCAAGGACGAATCGCTCATGCGCCAAAATCAGGGCATACACCAGGAGAGCAACAAAAAACCGCCCGAAGGCGGTTTCGTTCTCAAATATATGGCTGGGCCAGCAGGATTCCCGCGCTCTGCGAGCGCTCTCCCCCTTGGCGCAAGCGCCTGCGGGCAAATCCCTAAAAACGTGCCGCAGGCACGTTTTCTTTACGGGATTTCACCTCATCGGTTCGAATCCTTCGCATCCGACAGAGCAACAAAAAACCGCCCGAAGGCGGTTTCGTTCTCAAATATATGGCTGGGCCAGCAGGATTCGAACCTACATAACTGGTACCAAAAACCAGGGTCCTGCCATTGGACGATGGCCCAGCGTATGCCATAAGGCGTTTTGTGATTATAACGTATCTGGCATGGTCGAGCCAAACAAACAGCCGATTCGCCAAAACGCCACAACCCAATATGAGTACCATCTGCCATATACAGGAAAAGGCGAGCCTATCGTGCTCTTAGCTCCCAAAACGCTACGGCGCTTGCGGCAGCAACGTTAAGTGAATCAACTCCATGCGCCATAGGAATCTTCACCGTGTAGTCGCATGCAGCTATGGTGTGCTGCGACAAGCCATCGCCCTCCGTACCCATGATGATGGCAAGTTTTTCACATTCTTTGAGCTCAGGGCAGTCGAGGCTTACCGAATTGTCGTCAAGCGCCATGGCCGCGGTCTTGAATCCTAGGCTTCGCAGCTTGGCAATGCCGCCCTGGGGCCATTCCTCCCCCGGCTGCTCCCCAATGCGCGTCCAAGGCACCTGGAACACCGTGCCCATAGAAACACGAACCGCACGACGGTACAAAGGATCGCAACATGCAGGCGTGCACAAAACCGCATCCACCCCCAACGCTGCAGCGCTGCGGAAGGCAGCGCCCACGTTGGTGTGGTTGGTAATGTCTTCCAGGATGGCAATGCGGCGTGCATTGGCAACCGTTTCTTCCACCGAGGGCAGAGGCTTGCGGCGCATTGCGCACAGCACACCACGGGTCAGTTCGTAACCCGCCAGCTTTTCAACCTCTTCGGCGGGCATAACGAAAACGGTAAGGCCACCTTCTTCGGCAGGCTTATTGCCACCCACACGATCCACGAGACCGGCCATGCGCTCAAAACGATGCTCGGGCACCAAGAGGGAAATTGGCTGATAGCCCGCCGCCAGCGCACGGTCGATAACCTTGTCCGATTCGGCGATGAAAATTCCCTTTTCCGGCTCAAGCTTATTGCGCAACTGAAGCTCCGTCAGGCGCGCATACACATCGAGTCGCGGATCCTCCAAAGAAGTTGGATACTCAATCATTGAAAGCCTTTCAATAGCTGTCTTCTCCCTATGGCCAACGCACCCACCAGTCGCCACGAAGCAGGAGCTACACCACCAACAACGCCAACAGAGGCAAAGTGACGATCGAGAGGATGGTGGTTATGAAGGTTCCGCGCGACATAGTCATGGTATCGCCGCCATAGGCCAAGCACATCATAATGCCAGACGAGGCAGCTGGCATTGCCGACTCGATAACGATAACCGCAAGAATATACGGATCATGGATAAAGATACCGCCTATGAAAAAGATAAGCAGCGGCACACCTGCTAAACGCATAAACGAAGTGAGATAGCTCCAGCCGTCGTTCACCATCTGCTTCAGGGGCTGCTTGGCAAGCGTCGATCCGATTACCAGCATGGCCGCCGGAACCGTCATCTGCCCCAACAGGTTGCACGTCTGCCCGATATAGCCAGAATCGGTAATACCGAACAAGGCAAGGAACATGGCGATGAAGCAGCTGATGAGGCAGGGGCTTATCAGTTGTTTGCCGATAGCCTTAACCTGCTCTTTTAGCGGCTTTTTAGCTGCCACGCCTTCTGTTCCCGTGCTTGCAATAAACAGCATTCCCACTGAGAACATAAAGACATTGTAGGGAATGTTGTAAACGGCACCGTAGAGCACGGCATCATTCCCCATAATGGCGCCCAAAACCGCGAAACCGATAAAGCCCGTATTGCCGAACGATATGAGATAAGCATGCGCGCCCTGCGCCGGCTTCGGCACACCCCGATACACCACACGCACGAAAACCCACGCAAACAAGCAGATGAAAAAGTAGAGCGCGGTCGAATACACCAGCAACATCAGGATGGTGTTGGAATCAGGCAAATTCGTGTTGCTCAGCACCGAGTCAAGGATCATGCCGGGAAGCGCCACCGTCATGACGAGCTTAGAGAGCAGGGCGTCAAAGGCGTCGTTCATCAAGTGGAGTTTGCGCGCCACCGCGCCGAGCAGCACCACCGTAAACAGGATGAGCATTTGCAACCCAGCGTGTGTGAGAACCTCCACGAACAACCCCTTATGTAGCTACCGATTGCGCCTTTGAGGCACAAGGTAATTATAGGGTAAGGGAAGTATGCGAATGAATAAGCAGGGCAAAGGTGGCAGCAACGCGGTCGATGAAGAGGAAAAGCGGCAAGTGCGCGCAATGGCGACGGGTGCGCCTTTGGCGCGGCTGGCGCTCGACGAATAAGCACTCATCCGGCAAAAGGCACAGAGCGCAAACGCGAACGTGAAAACCAAAGTCCCAACGGCGTTGCTCAGCGCGCTACACCACAATAAGCGCAATAACCGGCAACGTGATCAGGGAGAACACCGTGGTCAAAAAGGTTCCGCGCGACATAGTTCGCGTGTCACCATCATAGGCCAAGCACAACATGGTGCCATTCGAAGCGGCAGGCATGGCAGCCAGAAGCACCAGAATGGCAAGAAGGTACGGATCGCTCACGAACAGTCCGAAAACAAAGTACACACCTACCGGAACCACAATAAGGCGAATAAGCGTAGTGAGGTAGCTCCAACCGTCAAACAGCATTTCGCGTACAGGCATCTTCGCTAAAGTCGAACCGATGATAAGCATTGCAGCAGGAACCGTCATTCCGCCCAAAATGCTGCACGTTTGCCCGATAGGGCCGTTGTCGGTTATGTGCAGCAACGCCAAAGCCATCGCAGCATACGAGGCAAGCATCACCGGCTTGGTAAGGGTGTGGCCCAGTGCTTTCAGCTGCATTTTCACACTGCGCTTTTCCCTCGTTTGCTCGTCATCGCCCGCGACGAAGAACACGCCGAGCGAAAACAGCACCACGTTAAACACGATGTTGAATACCGCCGCATACAGCACGGCGTTGTCGTCGAATATGGCAGCGAGTACAGCAAAGCCCAGAAAGCCCACGTTTCCGAACATCATCATGAAAGCATGCGCTCCACGTGCTGGACGGTTGAGCTTGCGATACACCAGATGAGCAACGGCATACGAAAAAACTGCGGCAAACAAGAAATACAAAGCCGCATAGCCAAACATGGTAAGGATAACCTCGTCGGGTGGCAGCTGACTGTCGGAGAGCACCGAGTTCAAAATGGTCGCAGGAAGGGTAATAGACATTACCAGCTTGGAAAGGTTCCCATCGAAAAGATCGTCAGTCATGCGCTTTTTTCTTGCAATGAAACCGCACAACATGATCGCGAACAACATCAGCATCTGGGTGAACGTGTGCTGAAAAACCTCCATGGGAGTAATTCCTTCTTCCTGCGCATGCCTGATTGATATGCAAAATAACTAACGAATATGCTCAATAGGCCAAAGGCCCGCACGCGAGGGTACTCCTGTCCATTAAACGAGAATGCCGCAAGGTCGATTCTTCACAAAACCATAGCAATAGAATCAAAAATCATTCACCAAAGCTATCGAACCATCCAGAACGAAACTCCCAGGGTTCGGAGAGCGAAGCGAATCCGAACCCAATGCTCAAAGAGCAAAGCGAATTTGAGCAAACGCCCAAAGGGCGTTAACCAAAGCCCGGGGCATGCGCCAGTAAATCAGCGAGCGGTGCCCTGGCGAGTGCAGCTGACTTGAAAGCGCGAAGCATAGGCCTTATGGCCATGCTGAGCGCTTGAAAGTCAGCTGTGCCGCCAGGGCGCCGCGCAGCGTCATCCCGTATGGAGCGAGTGCACAAAAAAAGCACCCCGAAGGGTGCTTTTTTCAGTGCACGAGCGGACGTACCGAACTTACATCATGCCCATACCGCCGCCCTGGCCTGCGCCGGCGAGTGCGGACAGGTCGGGACCTTCCTTGGGGATCTCGTTGATGGTTGCTTCGGTAATGAGGATCAGGCCAGCAACGGATGCTGCGGACTGCAGAGCGGTGCGCGTAACCTTTACAGGATCGGAAACGCCCATCTCGATCATGCTGCCCTCTTCGCCGTTCGCGAAGTTGTAGCCTTCGCCCTTAGCAAATGCCTTGGCCTTTTCAACGACAACGGAGCCTTCATAGCCAGCGTTGGTTGCGATAGCACGCATAGGAGCCTCGAGCGCCTTACGGATGATGTCGACGCCAACCTGCTCGTCTGCGTTTGCAACCTCAACCGCGTCAAGTGCGCTGATTGCGTTGATGAGAGCTACGCCGCCACCAGCAACGATACCCTCCTCAACTGCTGCGCGGGTTGCCTGCAGGGCATCTTCGATACGGCTCTTCTTTTCCTTGAGCTCAGACTCGGTAGCAGCACCAACCTTAAGAACAGCAACACCACCGGAAAGCTTGGACAGGCGCTCCTGCAGCTTTTCCTTGTCGAAGTCGGAGGTGAGGTGCTCCAGTTCGTTGCGCATCTGAGCAACGCGAGCATCGATAGCTGCCTTGTCGCCAGCACCGTCAACGATAACAGTTGCGTCCTTGGAAACCTTAACGGTCTTGGCGGTACCAAGAGCGTCAACGGTAACGTCTGCAAGCGTCATACCGAAGTCCTTGGAGACTACCTTGCCGCCCGTAACAACTGCGATGTCCTCGAGGATGCGAGCACGACGATCGCCGAAGCCAGGAGCCTTGATGGCAACTACGTTCAAGGTGCCACGCAGCTTGTTCAGCAGCAGGGTGCCCAGCGCTTCGCCCTCAACGTCTTCTGCGACGATGAGCAGCGGACGGCCTGCCTTCATGATGCCTTCCAGCAGGGGAACCATATCCTGGATGGAGGTAACCTTGAGGTCGGTGAGCAGAATGTAAGGATCGTTCAGAACGGCTTCCATACGCTCGGAGTCGGTTGCCATGTAAGGAGAGATGTAACCGCGATCGTACTGCATGCCCTGAACAACATCGATGTCGATGCCGAAGGTCTGGCTGTCCTCAACGGAAATAGCGCCGTCTTTGCCAACTTCGTCCATTGCTTCAGCGATCTTTTCGCCGATTACTGCATCGCCAGCGGAAATGGTACCAACGTTTGCAATCTGCTCCTTGGTGGAGATTTCGGTTGCATCGTTCTTGATAGCGGCAACAACAGCCTCAGTTGCCTTGTCGATACCGCGGCGAATGCCAAGGGCGTCAGCACCAGCGGTTACGTTGCGCAGGCCCTCGCTTACGATAACGTCAGCAAGAAGGGTTGCGGTGGTGGTGCCGTCACCAGCAACGTCGTTGGTCTTAACAGCGGCTTCCTTTACCAGCTGAGCGCCCATGTTTTCCACGGGATCTTCGAGCTCAACTTCGCGAGCAACGGTAACGCCGTCGTTGGTTACCAGCGGTGCACCGAAAGAACGCTCGAGAGCAACGTAGCGACCCTTAGGTCCAAGGGTTACCTTTACGGCGTCTGCGAGCTTCTTTACGCCCTGAGCCATGCCTGCGCGGGCATCGGCTTCAAACTTGATTTCCTTAGCCATATTGAAATTCCTTTCAAATGAAGTAGTACCGAATGAAGCGCAAAAAGCGCTTGCGCTTGCCGCTCCGAGTTATGCGGCAAACCAGAACCTACTTACTCTGCGTAAACAGCGTAAATGTCGTCTGCGCGAAGGATCAGAACCTTTTCGCCTTCAACGTCAACTTCGGTTCCGCCGTACTTGCCATACAGAACATGGTCGCCAGCCTTAACGGGCATGGGAAGGTGCTCGCCTTCGTTGTTGACCTTGCCTTCGCCTACAGCCAGAACAACGCCGGACTGGGGCTTTTCCTTGGACTCTGCAGCGATGTACAGGCCACCTGCGGTGGTTTCCTGAGCCTCGTCCTGCTTGACGATGATGCGATCACCGAGCGGCTTAAGATTCATAGCGTGCTTCCTTTCGCCATTCAATTCGCGCCTAGTTGCAAGCGCGGTTGTTACCATGGTTTAGCACTCAACATTTAGGAGTGCTAACGGGTATACATACTAGCAAGTTGACCCAAGAATGCAACCATCCGTGAAGAAAACTTGAGTGTACGGCACTTAGATATTCAGAAAGCCCTATTTGTTGATGTATGAGCCTTTGACCTGGTGCTTTCCAAAATCATAGAGGTTAATTACAGGTGGTTTCCAGCGCTGGATAACAAAGGTTGTACCGTTTCGTTACCGCCTTGTTGCCAAATTTTTTGGCACTCAAAGGGCAGGAGTGCTTGAGCTGGAGGCCGATTGCAATACCGACTTCTCTCGTTGCACCATGAATAAAATCACTTTCGGCGAAAGTCCGCATTATTCCAAGCACCAGCCAGAACAAAGGCGTCTCTTTACAACAGCGCTATTTCCTTCGGAAGCGAAGTGCGAGCATGTTCGCCTTCCCAAATATGGCGATCGATGAAATCGAGAACAAGGTTAATCTCATCGTCCGTTTTCATTTCCGCGGCACCATGATCGGCATTCGGGAAGAGTTTGAGTTCAGCATGCCCTTCGCCGCATTGTTCGTTGATCATGCGCACCATGGAAACCGATTGCGTATAGGGGATGATACGATCCTGCACCCCTTGGAGGAAATACGCTGGCGGGAAATTCTCGTTTACGAACTTAATGGGGCTGGCAGTTGCTGCAATTTCCGGGTTGTCCATGCAACTTACGCCCATAAGTTGGTTGTGCATTTTGCCCATGCCCTTTTCGCCCGTATCGCCGCGCACAGTGTTGCCGTCGGTTGCGGCAGCTTGGTCTTCAGCAGTAGTTCGGTCGCACAGGTCCAATTGATACATATCAGTGGGCGGATATACCGCTACCAAACACTGCACAGCGTCGGATTGATCGAGGTTGCCGTAGCGGCGCCCATTCATTACAGGACGACCAGCAAGTGCCGCCACCATGCAGGCAAGGTGCCCACCTGCGGAATTGCCCATGATGGCGATGTTTTCAGCGTTCAGATCGTATTCTGCCGCATGCGCGCGCAAATAGCGAATTGCCGCACGGACATCCTCAAGCGGTTCGGGCCAGTGGACATCGGGCACCAGGCGATACTCGATGCAGGCAACGGCATACCCCTGCGAAGGAAACTTAAATACTCCTGGCATGGTGTTTTCGCGCTTATTGCCCGAAACCCACCCGCCGCCGTGCACGAACACAATAAGCGGAAATGGCCCTTCCCCTTCATTCGGTAGCCAGATATCCATCACCTGACGAGGATCCTCGTCAGCATACGGAACATCCAGAAAATGGCGCGCGAACTGCGCTGGATCGATCTCCCTAAAACTCCCCATAACAAGCCCCCTTGCATGCATGAAAAAAGCGAGCACAACATGCTCGCTTTTTAGTTTATAGCAGCTTTCTTGCAATGCAGGCATCTTGCTGCTGTCACAAGCCAGAGCCGCAAATGGGCAGCTAGATCATATAGTAGCGATCCAGGAATTTCAGAAGGTCCTCGCCCTCTTCTCTCGACTCCACCATGAACAGCCATTCCCTTTCGTCGTAGTCGAGGATATCCAACGCCCAAAGGTCCTTATTTCCCCGCGCTGTTATTGCGGCCAAGAAGCCAATCGCCAAAGGATGGAAGGCAAAAGAAGCAACACGGATAGAGAGCAACGATCAAAACCCAATTCGAGCATTTGGCTTGAAAAGCAAAATGACAGCGCATAATAGACAGGCAAGAAATAGGGAGCAAAACCAGAAAGGCGCATAAGCAAAACATGGAGCAACCAAAAGCCCAAACGCCGGAACAGCGCAAAGCCGCGCCTTTGCTAGCAAGCTGCGTAATTTTCCTGGTTGCACTGAATCTGCGCCCCGCCATCGTTGCAGTGGGCCCTTTGCTTTCTAGCATCGGAGCCACATTCGGCTGGGGCGAATCGATACAGGGGCTGCTTGGATCCCTGCCTCTTCTGGCCTTTGCATTGTTCAGCATGATCGTCGGTGCACTAACCGCAAAACTCGACAGCAACAAGGTGCTGCTCTGGGCGCTTATCGCTCTTGCCGGTGGATGCATAGTGCGTTCGCTCTCAGGCGAGTGCATGGTATGGCTGGGCACCCTAGTGATTGGCGCGTCCATTGCCGTAGGCAACGTGCTGGCGCCCGCCATCGTAAAGCGAGACTTTATCGATAACGTCTCATTTGCAACCGGGGCCTATTCCGCCTGCGTTACTGCAGGCTCAGCACTTGCTGGTCTAACCGCCTCAGCGGCCGCCGACGCCTTTGGAGACTGGCAACTCGCATTGGCATCCTGGGCAATTCCTGCGCTGCTTGCGGCATTCCTGTGGCTTCTGCGTACAAAACCCGCCAAGGGCGCCGATAGCATTCGGGCTGACGAAAAGGACAGCGTCGCCGAAACGCGCCTTGAACAACAGTTCGAAAGCGCAGAGAATCCCCGCCCCATCAGCGAAAACACAGAGGCAGAATCTCCACTTCATGCGCTGCTGAAAAGACCATCGACCTGGCTTGTTACGCTCTTCATGGGGCTCCAGTCGGCAGCGTTCTACACCTTCTGCAATTGGCTGCCCAGCATTGCTGGAGCTGCGGGCTTTTCTTCCGGCGAAGCAGGCGTGCACCTCTTCATATTCCAGGCGCTCGGCATTGTATCGGGACTTCTTATTCCGCGCTTCATGTACCTTCGCGGCAATCAGGTGTGCGCGGGGCTACTGGCAAGTGCGCCGCTCTTAGTCGCTTCATTGGGATGGCTCCTGAGCCCGCACCTTTCCCTTCTCTGGAGCATTTTTGGGGGAATGGGACAAGGAGCTTCGCTGGTGGTGGCGCTCACCCTTATCTCTCTGCGCGGAAGAACGCACGCCGAAACGGTTGCCCTCTCGGGTTTTGCTCAATCGCTTGGCTATCTTCTTGCCGCATGCGGACCCTTTGTGTTCGGCGCACTTACGGAAACAACGCAGGGATTCGAAGCGCCCTTGGTATTTATGGCGGCCCTCGCCACGGCTCAATGCGCGCTGTCGTTTTTCGCGGGGCGAATTCCCAAAGCCCAGTAACATTCACGCGGTTTTTTGCCGCGAAAACACCGAGTATGCCGAACTGCACGAGACCGGCTCATTTCGTATAGGGCAAATCAGAACAGGCACCACCATCGACCCCTGTCGACCGTAGAGTAGAAGGCAATTTCAAGCATCAACCAGTTGGCAGCTCCCTTAAAAAGGCAAAAGAAAAGCCGCCCCCGCGTTGCAGCAAACCGCATCCTCACACAGGAGGAAACAATTCGATGCAGCGTAGAGGGCGGCTTGCGCCGTTCGGGTACGTTAGCTTATGCCCAGCAAAAAACTGAGTATACAGGGCTTACAGAGCGCGGATCTTTTCAGCCAGCCAGTTGGCCCATTCTTCCACGCCATCGCCGCTTGTGGCGGAAATGGGGAAAATGGGAGCCTGGGGGTTCAGGTTGGCAATATGGCTGTAGAACAGGTCCTTGTCGAACGTGAACACGGGCAAGGTGTCAACCTTGTTCAGCACGATGGCAGAAGCTGCCTGGAAAACGCCCGGGTACTTCAACGGTTTGTCGTCACCTTCGGGCACCGAAAGGATCATTGCCTTCATGTTTTCGCCCAGGTCAAAATCGGTTGGGCACACCAAATTGCCCACATTCTCGATGATGATAAGGTCGAGCTTGTCCAAGTCGAGCACGTCAACCGCACGACGAATCATATCGCTTTCCAGGTGGCATGCCCCACCCGTGTTGATCTGCACAGCGGCAATGCCCTGGGCTTTGATCTTCTCGGAGTCAACCGATGAGGCAATGTCTCCTTCGATAACCGCAATGTTGAATTCATCGCGCAATGCCTCGATAGTGGCAAGGATGGTTGAGGTTTTGCCGGAACCAGGCGATGCCAAAAGATCGAGCACGAACACCTTCTTTTCGGCAAACAGCTCACGATTGTTCTTTGCGAGCTTGTCGTTCTTGTCAAGGATGGGTTGTTTCATATCGATCTGCATTGGTTGCCTCCATGTTCTTTGGGGAGTTACCTACTGAATGGTAAAGCGTCGCACCGACGCCAGTTTGCTAGTGCTCGTTTGACTGAAGCTACGACTCCTCGGCGGAATCATCTTCATCGGGAATATCGACCTCGATTGAGTCGATCTGCATTTCTTTGCCAGCAATAAGCTGTGTGAACCCACTTCCGCACTGGGAGCACGTTACGTGGTAGCGGTCGTGTTCGAATTCGTTTCCGCACTCCAGGCAAACGCTTACCGGCTGGATCATATTGATCTTAAAGTCGGCACCTTCGCACATGGTGCCTTCCGAAAGCGCCTCGAAGGCGAAACGAAGGGCGTCTTCCACGGCTTCAGTCATCACTCCAACGGAAAGATCGATTTCCAAAACTTTGGTGGCGCCAGCGTTGCGAGCCGCTTCCTCGACCGACTCCATAACGCCTGTCATAATGCCTAGCTCGTGCATGGCTACTTGCCTTCGCTCTCTTCTTCGCCCCACAAATGCTCACGATAGCGCTGCTTCAGGTCTTTAAGCTCAGCACGAGCTTCCTGGGCTTCAAGCTCTTCAGCCTTTTCCGCTTGTTCCTTGCGCTTAATGCGACGGCTGAGGCCAACGCGCGCGGCAAGCAGACTGATCTCGTACAAAACCACCATCGCGGCGAACATAAGGCCCATGGTTACAGGAGAAGCATCGGGCGTTACCGCTGCAGAGAACACCAGCAGGACGATATATACCGTACGCCAGCTCGCGCGCAATTTTTTATAGGGAACTACACCGAACATTACCAGGTAGAACACCACCAGGGGCATTTCAAAGCCAACGCCGAAGCCCAGCTCGAACTTGATAATGATGTCTACCCACTGGCCGGCTTCGGGAAGAATGGTTGCAAAGCCCGATGCCTGGTCGGTGAGCCACTGAAAGGCGGGATTCAGGATAATGCAGTAGCAAAATACCGTGCCGATGATGAACAGAGCCAAAGCAGCGATAAACGTAGGCAGGAACCACTTACGCTCACGCGGCTTCAACGCTGGCAGGAAAAAAGCCAAGATCTGCCACAGCGTGATGGGGGCAGTTGCAACTACAGCGGTCCACAATGCCACAGTAATACGCACGGAGAAGGCATCGAATGCGCCCAAAACATTGAGCATCACGTCGCCATTGCCATCGGTGGGCATGAACTCAGCCACGGGAGCCAGCAAGAATTGGACTACGGTACCCGTGGAAAGATAGAAAACGCAGGTTGCCGCAATGAGGCAAACAATCACGCGCACAAGGCGCATGCGCAATTCGCCCAAATGCTCCATGAGCGACATACGCGCCGGTCCGATTGCCATACGCTATTCGCCCCCTTCCGTTACCGCTGCTTCCTTTTGCGCAGCGCGAGGAGCGGGCTTCACTGGCTTGGTGCCAAACAGCTCGTCGGGGGTAAAAGCCGGTGCCGGCTTTGCCGATGGCGTGGGCTTGGGTGCGGATTCTGCGTGATCGGCCGCCTTCGCCGCAGCCTCTTCGGACTTGCCCTCCGCAGCTTTTTCGAGCTCTTCGGCCTTTTTTGCCGCCTCCGCCTTCATGGCGGTGCGGTTGGCGTCGATCTGCTGGCGCTTCAAACGCTCGGCACGCTCTTTGTCGTAGCGAGCCTTGCGCTCAGCAAACGATTCCTGGGTTGCATGCGGGGCCGGCTTCGAGCCAGAACCAGACGCAGCCTTTTTGCCTGCATCAGGATCCAAAACCTCGTCGTTGATAACCGCCTTCATTTCTTCCTGCGCCTGCTTGAATTTGTTGAGCGCAACACCCAACGTTTTTGCCATTTCAGGCAACTTGTCGGGGCCAAAAATCAAGAACGCGAACAGCAGGATTATGAATAGCTCAAATCCGCCAATGCCGAACAACTGGTACTTCCTTATCTCTTCAGCGCTACCAAACCGCATAACGGCAGGCGGCGCTTAGTGGTTTTGCCGCTTGGAGCCTTTATTGGTTTCCGCCAAGGAACATAAGGCCCATAGTGGGAAGAGAGAGGGCCAAGATCAAAATCACGCACACCGCAATAACGAATATGCGCTTGAGAAGCTCATCGCGCTTCTTCTTTTCTTCGGCAAGACGCTGACGCTCGAGGGCGCGCTCTTCGCGCTCCTTCAGCTGCTTTGCCGTCATCTTTTGCTTTTTACCGTTAGCCATTGAATCTCTTTCCGTAAGCGTGTGGTCACCTTAACGCACGGCACGCAAAACAAGCCCCTCTTTTCGACAAGAGGGGCTTACTGGTGCCAATAGGCATTAAGAGCGGAGGCGACCGCGAATCTCAAGAACGTGCGCGATGTTCTTCGCCACTTCACCGGCAACATGCAGGCGTCCACGTTCGTAGAGGACCTTGCCGTCTACCATGGTCATCGAAACATCGCCGTTACCCACAGAACCCAAAAGGGCAGAAACAGGGTCTGACGTGGGAGTAGAATGCGAACCGGACAGGTCTACCGCAACGATGTCGGCGCGTTTGCCAACCTCAAGCGAACCAACCTTGTCGTCGATGCGCAGCGCCTGGGCGGCACGCAAGGTGCCCATTTCCATAAGCGTGCGGGAATCAAGGAACTCGCCGGTAACAGCACGCTGAATGAGCAGCTCCATGCGCATTTCGCTAAAGATGTCCATCGTGTCGATAGAAGCCGGGGCGCCAGTGCCCAGACCCACACGCATACCAGAGCGCAGGTACTCGCTCACAGGAGCAACGCCCATGCCCAACTGGGCATTCAAGCTGGGACATGCACATACGGCAACGTCGTATTCCTTCAAGTGCCTGATGTCTTCATCGTTTACCCGTACGCCATAGACAATCATCACGTTCTCCGCCTCGAACAAACCCCAGTTCAACACGTAGTTGACGGGAGTTGCGGAAGTGGGAAGCCATGGCGGAACTTCCATGAAGCCCTGCATTCCCAGATCCTCATCCAAGCCAGAGGGGGCGCCGTACTTCACGAAGCGGTACTCTTCGCTGCTGCCCGCCAAATCCATTGCGATAGGCAGATCGCCGTTATCGGAGGCGTACTTCACCACGCTGCGATACAGCTCGGGATGGCATTCGTACACCGGATCTGGCGCAACGCCCAGGGTGATGCGGTCGGGGTCGATGGTCTGCGACCACTTTTCCAAGTCGCTATCGGCCTTCTTAATGGCGTAATTAACCAAGCGCTTGTCGATTGCTCCTGCTTCGCGATAGAACATACCGCGCAAACCGAGCTTTTGAGCGGCGGAAACGCAAGCACCCGTAGATGTGATGTCAGCAACGGTGGTAACGCCTGAGGAAAGCGCCTCAAGGCCGCCCAGGAATGCAGAGTCAAATGCCTCTGCATAGGAAATGCGCTTACGCAGCGCAGCAATTTCCTTGCGCCACTGAACAAAGGGCAGGTCGTGCACCAAACCGCGGAACACAGCGTCTTCCATGCGAGCATGAAGGTCGATAAAACCCGGGGTAAGCGCAGCCATGCCGAAGTCTTTTACCTCTTCGTTGGGGTAGCGCAAGCGCATCATTTCCGCATCGCCGATGTCGGCGATAGCACCATCTTTAATGAAAACCGCACCGTGCTCGATGGGCTCGGATGAAACCGGAACAACGTATTCAGCGATCAGTAGCATGCGCATCCTCCCGATAGAGTAATTCTTTGCAATGATAGCATTGCGGCGTTTATATCTTGCCGTTTTTCACAGACCCCTAACGAGCCAGATGCGCAAGCGTGCCGTTCTTGTCTATAATCAGCTAACGCAGACGGCAATACTCGTACCTAAGGACGCGATAGCGCATGAGCAACACCCCTCAAACGCCCGAAAAGCAAGCAGACCACTCCATTGACACCGCTACGGGTCAGGAGGCCCCTGCTGAGATTTCTTCTGCTCGCGTGAAGAAAATCTTCACTGATATCGCTTGGAAGTACGAGCGTTTCAACAAGCTCTCCAGCTTCGGCCAATACCGCAGCTGGCTGCGCACGCTTATCGACAAATCGCCCATCACCGACCAAACGCTGATGCTGGATATCGCCGGCGGTACAGGCGATGTGACGTTTACGGCATGCGACCGAAAGCAACCCAAGCACATCATTCTTTCCGATTACACGCCCGCCATGCTCGAAGTGGCCCAAAGCCGACTTGACGCAGGCGAGGCAAACGGTGTTCCCGTTGAGCTTGCCGTGGTTGACGGACAGGACATCCCCTACGAAGACGAGTCTTTCGACGTAATCACCATGTCGTATGGCATTCGCAATATGCCCGAACGTGAACGTGCGCTTTCTGAAATGTATCGCGTGCTGAAGCCAGGCGGCGCGCTGTGCGTACTGGAGTTCTCAACCCCACCCAACCCCCTTATGCGCTTGGGTTACAACCTGTATTTGCGCTGGGGCATTCCCGCCTGGGGGAAGATCGTCACAGGCGACGCTTCGGGCTTTGTGTACCTGGCGAAGTCGATTAAGGCATTTCCCGATCAAAAGGGCTTCACGCGCATGCTGAAGGATGCGGGCTTTTCCCGTGTCGAATACACCAATGTAACGTTTGGCGTTGCCGCTGTTCATATCGCGTACAAGGAATAGTGGGCAAGGCGCACGCATAGGGTGCGTTATGCTCGTAGCTTTCCTACGCGGCATCGCCCTTCACCCGAACGCCCCACATATGACGCGCTATACAGCAACCCTAGCCTCCGGCCTGCATCGTTTCTTTCGGACACGCATGCCAAAGGAACCATTCCCTCAGAATGCATACTAACGACAATGAAAGGGCGGCAGGCATGGCCAGCCCAGCCGCCAAGCACACCGACAAGTCCAGGCGCCCCTGGCATGGTGCACTGTAGCCAAAACTACTCAATAACGTAGGCAGCCACGATTTCGGCGTAATAGGCCGTGTGCTTATTGGGGCCGCCCAGCGTTTCATCGACGGGATACCACTTTTCCGCATCAGCAGCATCAAGATTGGCAAGATCCTGTTCCTGCTTGAACAGGACGCGGCACTCCAGCGTAAGGGGAAGTTCGCGAATGCCCGGCACATTTACCTCTTCGGGTTCTTCGAGCGTGAGCCCCAGCTCGGCAATCTTGTCCATATCGCGGCCCGACTTCGCGCCGCATACCGCAGTGATCTTCTTGTCAAACTCGCCCATAGGCAGGTTCACCGTAAACTCGCCCGTAGCATCCAGGAATTCCTTGGTGAAACGACTTTCGCGCACGTAGGTAATAAACAGGGGTTTTCCCCATTCAATAGCCATGCCGCCCCAGCTGATGGTCATGGCGTTAACCTGACCATCTTTCTTGGTGGTAAGCAAGACAGCATCGTTTACCTTCTTCATGATTTCGCCAGCGTGTTCAATTGCATCGATAGAGCGCTTCATACCAATCTCCTTTACGCGTGTTTTCGCGATCGATTATACCGAAGAGGACACCGAGGCTGCGAACACGTTGCGTTCCCCGTATGCGACGGGCAGTCCCGAGCCCTGACTAATACGTCCCGCCAACCAGGACCCAAGAAACAGAACCTAGTACGCCTCGTCGAGCGGAGCGTGGGCTTTCACATCGCAATCCAAGCCAAAGAACTTGCCCTGTTTATAGCGATCGAGCGCCACCAGGGCAATCATGGCAGCATTGTCCGTACAAGCAGAAAGCGGCGGCATGGTTAGACGCACGCCAAGCTGATGGCACATAGCCTCGTAAGCGTGACGCAGTTCAGGGTTGGCGGCAACGCCACCGCCCAGGCAAAACTCCTTTGCGCCCGTCTGGCGAAGCGCTGTACGGGCCTTGGCCACTTGAACATCAATAACTGCAGCCTGAAAGCTTGCCGCCACATCAGCCTGATTGATCTCACGGCCCGCCTGCTGCTCTTTCTGCAAGTAGGTCATAACCGAGGTCTTCAAGCCCGAAAGCGAGAATTGAAAATCGCCCGAATGCATCAGCGCGCGAGGGAAGCGAACAGCCTTAGGGTTACCCTTTTCGGCCAAAGCGGAAATGAGCGGGCCGCCAGGGTACCCCAGCCCCATTGCCTTTGCCACCTTGTCGAAGGCCTCTCCTACCGCATCGTCGAGCGTTGAACCCATGGTTTCATAGCTGCCCCAATCTTTCACATGCACCAACATGGTGTGGCCGCCCGAAACAAGCGAAACCACCATGGGCGGCTTGATGTCAGGGCAGGCGATCTTGTTCGCGTACAGATGACCCTCCAGGTGGTTCACGCCGATAAGCGGCACATCGCAAGCCCAGGCCAAACCCTTTGCGAATGCCGCACCCACAACCAAGGCACCAACCAAACCAGGCGCATAGGTTACCGAAACAGCGGCCAAATCGTCCCAAGAAAGATCGGCCCTGCCTGTGCGCTCGCGCGCTTGGGCCAAGCACTCGATCACCACTCCACCGATAGCTTCAATGTGCTTACGGCTGGCAATTTCAGGCACTACCCCGCCGAAACGGGAATGAAAATCAATCTGGGAAGCAACCACGTCAGCAACAATGGTTCCCGCTTCGTCGATAAGCGCTGCTGCCGTTTCGTCGCACGAAGATTCGATAGCCAAGATGAGCTTGCCTTCAAGGGGCACGCGATCTCCCGCAGCTTCGCCCGCGTGTGCAGCTGCAGCATTCAAGCGCAACTCCATACCAGCAACATCATGCTCGGAAAGAGGGAGTGGCCCTTCGTAGATGCAGGCGTTTTCCCCATCAGAATAATAGCGCGGTCGAATGCCGATATTCTTCAAGCCCAAACGCTCATAGAAGGCATGCGCACCCGTATTCGACGCGCGGACCTCAAGGGTCATTTCCTTTGCGCCCAAATCGCGCGCATCAAGGGCAATGTGCGCCAAAAGCTCTTGCGCAATACCTTGACGCCTATAAGCTGGATCGGACGCCACCTTCAGCAACTGCACCTGACCGTCGTTTATCCAGCCACCGGCATAACCCACCAGCTTCGCTTCGCCGACGTTCACCGTGCGCTTACGCGTATCGGCAACCTCAAACGCCGCCCACCACGTACGGTCGGGGCGGGGCAATTCATCGAGAATCTGGGCATCGTTCCAAGCATCGGTGCCCATAACCTGCGATTCCATGGCAGCAACCGCAGGCACCCATGCCGCCTCAAGCGGCTGGTAGCGAATCACCGATCCGCCTTGCACGCCCGACTCAAGGTCCTTCGCTTCAACGGCGTTGGCTTCGGCATCCTGCTTGGCAAATTTGATGCGCTCATGTTCTTCGGCATCAGAAAGGCGCGTGTACACGGGAAGAAGCACACAAGGGTCACCCAGTGCACCATCGTCGGGGTCGAACGAGCCCTTCGCCCAAGCCTCCTGTGCCGCAAGAAGAAGGCCGGCACCTGTTGGGTAGCGCTCTTCTTCACCCGCAACGCTGCCGCAGTCTTCGCACAGGTCGGAGTATTTTTTCAGCGCATCACCCACGATGTGCTGATCGCTTCCGCTTCCCAGCCATTCGGGCAGAGCAGCCGCCTTCATAACGGTATCGGAGTTCAGGCGCTCAATGCCGCAGTCGGAGACGTGGTAGCGAACGGGATAGACCTCTTTGCGCATCGCATCGCCCAGTACCACCACTGAGCCGCGCACCCCGCTGGCCCACTGCTGCCATGCCTGAGCGTCTGAAGTGGAAACGCCGAACAACGGCACGCCCAAACCGATGGCGACGCCCTTGGCGCTGGCAAGGCAGATGCGCACACCAGTAAACGAACCGGGGCCACGACCGCACACCACGCATGAAACGTCGCCGCGCGAAATGCCCGTGTCCGCCAACAGGGCATCGATTTCGGGCAAAAGCTTAACGTTCGATGCGCGAAACGCACCAACCTCGCGCGAGGCGACGCATTCGATAGTCTTCTTGGCACGATCGAGAAGACCTATCCCCAAGGAAATCATTTCATTTGCCGTGTCGAAAGCAACTACGTAGTTGTTCATGCGAATCCTGTTCTTATTGCACTGCGGCCGCCGAAAACGCCTCCCCCAAAAGCAACGGAGGCGACACGGGATGAGCGAGCGACGCTTGGTGCTGGTTTTCTTTCGCTAGCTATCCTAGCGCATGCCCCTGAAAACAGAAAAGCCAGGCGCAATCCTTCCGAAAAGAACGCGCCTGGCAAAAACTAAGCCAACGCAGCCTGCCAGCCCTGAAGCATTGCTTCGGCCGATCCGTGGGCACATGCCCGAATCGCCCGAACGCCTTCGCCCTCGACGGAAAGATACACCTCGAGCCGATCTTCTGGCATTTCTTCGGGAAACTTCGAAGCCCACTCGATGCAGGAAACGCCATCGCCTTCGACGTATTCGTAAAATGCCAAGTCTTCCAATTGGTAAGGAGAATCAAGGCGATACAGATCGAAATGGTACAGGGGAATACGCCCATCGGTGTATTCGATCACCAAGTTGAAGGTTGGGCTCGTTACCGCCTGCTCAACGCCCAAGGCCGCTGCCAGTCCCTGGGTAAAGTGCGTTTTCCCTGCACCCAGATCTCCATCAAGCGTCACGACGGCACCTGCATCAAGCACGTCAGCCAATGCCGCTGCGCAAGCCTGCGTTTCCTCCACCGAAGAGGTGCGTGCTATTTCAACCCATTTATCGGACATAAAGATTCCCTTCGGAAAAGCAGGATCTAACAAGAGCGCTCAATGAGGGGTACCCCCATTGAGCGCTCTGGCGCCTTGGCGCCCAAACATTCATGTAATGGCAAGCGAAATTACCTGATGGTCTTTTCTGCAGCCGAAACCGTATGCTCCATGGTGATGGAAGTGGTAACGGAACCAAGACCGCCCGGAACCGGGGTAATGGCATCAACAATGGGCTCGACCGATTCATAGTCGACATCGCCGCACAGGTTGCCGTCCTTGTCGAAGTTGATGCCAACATCCAAAACCGTCTGGCCCTCGCGGAAACACGATGCGTCAAAGGCACGAGCGCGGCCTGTAGCGCAAATAACGATGTCTGCCGTGCGCATGATCTTAGGCAGATCTTCCGTACGGGAATGGCAGATAGTTACGCTGGCATTGCGACGGAGAAGCAGCATGGCAACGGGTTTGCCTACCACGAGGCTGCGGCCAACAACAACTACATGCTTGCCTTCTACGGGGATATCGTAAAAATCGAGCGCCCTCACGCAAGCTTCTGCGGTGCTAGGAGCAAAACCTTCCTTGGCATCGGTAAACACCGCACCGAGCGATGCGGTGGAAACGCCGTCGATGTCTTTCGCCATGGCAAGCTCATCACACACAAGCTTGTCTTCCATGTCGGTGGGAAGAGGGCGGAACACCAAGCAACCATGAATGCTTGAATCGGCATTGATGCGGCGAATTTGCAGGAGCAGCTTTTCCTGGGAAACCTTTTCATCAAGCTCGAACACACGCGTAGTCAGACCCAAAGCCTTTGCGCGCTTGCAAGCAGTGCGCTCGTAGCTCAGGTCGTCGGGGCGGGATCCCACGCGAACGATAGCGAGCGTAGGTTCGATGCCCAAGATTTTCAGGCGCTCAACACGATGAGCAAGATCAGCGGCAATCGCATCAGTAACTGGTTTCGATTTCAAAATGCGAGTCATACTTATCTGAGTCCCTCCAACACAAATACGTAAATATCATCGGCACGCTTGCCCCATTCAATAATGAGACATTCCGTTTCGTCAGTGTAACGCTTCGCAAGCTCACGATCCTCGAGCATTTTGGCATTGACGAAGATGTTCAGGGCGGCGCCCTTTAGCGCCCCCTTTGCAAAGGAAACACCGGTGGCAACGTCGGAAAGCGCCATCTTTGAGCCATTATGAGCCATAAAATCGGAAAGATCGATAACGCGAGCGCATGCTTTCATGATCGACAGAGGCACTTCGATGGCATCGATGAGAGCTTTCTGCATCGCTTTGGTGCGCTGTGCCTTTTCTTCTTCGGTAGCGCGGGGCATTTTAAAGCATGCCGCCAGGGGAGCAAATGCCTCAGAGTCCTTCTTTGACAAGGTGAGGAGTTCTTCGCGCACCTGCTGAAGCTGCGATAGGCATTCTTTCACCTGGTCTTCCACGTCAGCATAGCTTTTCTTGCCAACCGTCAGGTTTCCCACCATGGAATTCAGCGCCGATCCCAAAGCTCCCACGTACGCGGCGGCAGCACCGCCACCAGGAGTTGGGGTGCCAGCGGCAACCTCGTCAATAAATGTCCACTCGCTCAAGATGTTTCCTAATCGTTTGTTACCTACGACAATGATACGGGCCAGCGCACCTGCGCCAGCCCGATAATACCTTGCTAGTATTTCCAGCTATTTTCTAACAGCCTAGAACAAGCCAGAGATCTTGCCCGTTTCATCAACGTCGATCTTAAAGGCAGCAGGAGCCTTGCCCAAGCCCGGCATGGTCATGACATTGCCAGTGAGGGCGACAACAAAGCCAGCGCCTGCGGATACCTTAACCTGGCGAACCGTGATGCGGAAGTTGCGCGGAGCACCAAGCAATGCAGCATCGTCGGAGAAGCTGTACTGGGTTTTCGCCATGCAGACCGGCATAGACCCGAAGCCCAATTCTTCGAGCTGCTTGATTTCCTTCTTCGCAGCAGGAGCAAAGTCTACCCCATCTGCGTGGTAAATGCGCTTGGCAACTGTCTCGATCTTTTCCGCAAGACCCATATCGTCTTCGTAGGTGAAGGTCAGGGAGCTTTCCTGCTCGCACAGACGCATAACTTCCTCGGCCAGCTCTACGCCGCCTTCGCCGCCCTTTGCCCAAACCTGGGAAAGAGCAACGTTGACACCGAGCTCCTGGCACTTGGCGCGAACCAGGTCGATTTCCGCCTGGGTATCAGTGGGGAACTCGTTGATGGCGACAACACACGGGAGACCGAATACCTGAGTGATGTTTTCCACGTGCTGAAGCAGGTTGGGAAGACCCTTTTCCAGCGCCTCGAGGTTTTCCTCGTTCAGATCTGCCTTGGCAACGCCGCCATGGTTCTTCAGTGCGCGAACCGTGGCAACTACTACAACGGCATCGGGCTTCAAGCCCGCAAGGCGGCACTTGATGTCCAGGAACTTCTCGGCTCCCAGGTCAGCACCGAAACCGGCTTCGGTTACCGCGTAGTCGCCCAAAGCAAGAGCCATGTTGGTTGCCATGATGGAATTGCAGCCATGTGCGATGTTGGCGAAGGGGCCGCCGTGCACGAATGCGGGGGTTCCTTCGAGCGTCTGAACCAAATTGGGCTTCAGAGCATCCTTCAAAAGCGCAGCCATAGCACCTTCAGCATGAAGGTCATGGGCAGTAACGGGCTTATCGTCGCGGGTGTAGCCAACAACGATGCGGCCCAAGCGCTCCTTCAGGTCGGTGATAGAGGTTGCCAAGCAGAAGATGGCCATAACCTCGGAGGCAACCGTAATATCGAAGCCGTCTTCGCGGGGAACGCCGTTGGCTTTGCCGCCCAAGCCACACACGATGTTGCGCAGCTGACGGTCGTTCATGTCAACAACACGCTTCCACGTAATGCGGCGAACGTCGATGCCAAGCTCGTTGCCATTGTGGATATGGGCATCGAGCAGAGCAGCGAGCAGATTGTTTGCCGCGCCAATAGCATGGAAGTCGCCCGTGAAATGCAGGTTGATTTCTTCCATAGGGATTACCTGGGAATAGCCACCGCCTGCGGCGCCGCCCTTGATGCCGAATACCGGTCCCAAGCTGGGCTCGCGCAAAGCGATTACCGTCTTCTTGCCCAAGCGAGAAAGAGCATCGCCCAAGCCTACCGTCGTGGTGGTTTTACCTTCGCCAGCAGCGGTGGGGTTGATTGCAGTAACCAGCACCAACTTACCAGGCTTATGGTCTTCGTTGCGGAGCAGGTTGTAGTCGACTTTTGCCTTGGTCTTGCCGTAGCACTCGAGGTACTCTTCCGAGATACCTGCCTTTTCAGCGATTTCGGTAATGGGGCGAGGCGTTGCCGCCTGCGCAATTTCGATATCTGTCAGCATAAACAGTTCGCTTCCTCTTCTTGGCTTATTGCTCTGTCCTACTGGGTTTTACTGGGCGATCTCATCGTAGATCATCCGCAAACCCTGCAAAGTGAGTTCGAGGTTGATTTCGGCGATGTGCTTCGATGCGGGGGCGATGCGGTGCGCCAAACCACCGGTTGCCACAACCTTGGCTTCGTAGCCCAACTGATCGAAGACGCGCTCGACCAAGCCGTCAACGCGAGCCGCCTCGCCGTACACCACGCCAACCTTAAGCGCATCAGCAGTATTGGTTCCGATTGCCGTACCCGGGTCTTCCAATTCCACAGAACGCAACAACGCTGCGCGGGAAAGCAGGCTGCGCATGGATGAATCGACGCCGGGGGCAATAATGCCGCCCACAAACGTACCTGTTTTATCGATGATCTCGATATTGGTAGCGGTACCGAAGTCGACCACGATGACAGGTGAACCGTACAGGCATTTCGCGGCGGCAGCATCTGCTACGCGATCGGCGCCCAATTCGGCAAACTTCTCCTGGTCCATGTTGATAAGATGCCCCACAGTTTGAGCGGAGATCACAAGCAGCTGAACACAGAACGAGCGATAGCATGCCTTTTCCCAATTATGGGTAAGAGCGGGAACCACCGAGGCAAGAATGGCGCCATCGATGCACTTGGGATCAACGCCTTCGGCCTCCATCAGAACATGCAGTTTGATTCGGAGCTCATCACTGGTGTGATCTACGTTGGTAGCCACACGCCACATATGAACCAAGTGCTCACCATCGTATACACCGAGCACGGTTTGGGTATTTCCCACGTCAATCGCAAGTAACATGTTTCTGACAATCCCTTCAGGTTTAAGCGATACGAGCGAATGCTACCATACTATCGATTTTGGACGGCAATCCCTTAGCCGTAACCGTAATTAACGCATCCGCAGAAGGTGGCGCAATGGAAAATCCCGCTCGCATACTCATCGTAGACGATGAGCCTTCCATCACTGAATTTGTAAGCTATGCCATGCAGAAGGAAGGCTACCTCACCGAGGTGGCTTCCAACGGCGAAGAAGCGCTTGAGAAAATCGAGAGCGACCACTTCGATCTGTTCATTTTAGACATCATGCTGCCTGGCATCGACGGATACGAACTGTGCCGCCGCATCCGCGCGAAGATGACCACGCCTATCCTGTTCCTTTCTGCGCGTGACAGCGAACTGAACAAAGTCGTAGGGCTCGAGCTTGGCGCTGACGACTATCTTGCAAAACCCTTCGGCGTGCGCGAGCTTCTTGCACGCACCCGCGCCCTTCTGCGTCGCAGCCAAGGCCTGGAAAACGCGCAGCCCTCGAATGAGGTAACGGCAAGCGGCATCACCTTGAACGAAGACACGCACGTCGCCCAAGGAGAAAAAGGGGCCATCGACCTTACTCCGCGCGAATTCGAGCTGCTGAGCTGCCTTATGCACAATGCCGGCAAAGTGGTCTCCCGCGAAGACCTTCTTCACGATGCGTGGGGATGGGAATTCATCACGGAAACGAAAACAGTCGACACGCACATCAAGCGTCTTCGCGATAAGATTGAGGCAGCCGGGTACGATCCGAAGCTTGTTGAAACGGTGCGCGGATACGGCTATCGCTTCAAGAAATAAGGGGCGTGCAGACCGGCACATGCGCTATCTGCCGCTTCGCCGGCATCGACGTGATGAGCAGCCTGCAAGCTTGCGGGCTGACGCATACGCTATCTGCCGCTTCGAGGGGATTCAATGAGGCTGTTTACCAATATTTCTTTTCTTACCGCTTTGCTGGCTATTTTCGGCTGCTCTGTTACGGCAGCCATTGCCGTGCTGGCATTCGGCTGTTCACACTTCATCTTGGCATTTATCATCCCTGTTTCCTGCCTCTGCTATTTTTTGAGCTTGCTTATTGCGCACTTCATCGCCCAACCACTCACTGAATTGGCGCAGAAAACGCGCGCCTACCGCGAAGGCGACAAGAGCATCGTGTTCGAGCCCACCGGCGCACTGCACGAAGTTGACCAGCTGTCCGAAGATTTCCGCGAGCTGAACCGCGCCTACGAGGCGAAGCTCAACGAGCTTTCCAAAGTGCAGGACCGCCAGGATTCTTTCGTGAGCGATGTTGCCCACGAGTTCCGCACACCCCTCACCGCCATCAGCGGCAATGCTGAATTGATGCTCGATCCCGATATGCCCCAGTCAACACGCGAGCATTTCTGCGAAATCATTCTGAGCGAGTCGGAACGCCTGAAGAAGCTCACTAATTCGCTCTTGGCACTGCAGCATGCAAAAGAAGGCGTACCCGCGGCGGCCCTGAAGCGCCTGGATATTGCGCCCGTCGCCCAAGAAGTTATCGAAATGCTTGAACCCATCGCCCAAGACAAGAACGTCACCTTGAGCGTAGAGGGCGCTGCCCCGGATATCCTGGGCAACACCGATCGCCTCAAGCAGGCCATCATCAATTTGGTTGATAACGCCATTCGTCACGTTGAAGAGGGCGGCCATGTCAGCGTCTTGCTTTCCGGCGTAAACAACCAGGCGATAGTTGCCGTGAAAGACGATGGCTGCGGCATCGAAGATGACCCCTCCCTTCTGTTCAAACGCTTCTACCGCAGCGATGCCTCGCGCGCACGCAACAGCGGAGGCGCCGGCCTTGGACTGGCCATTGTGAAGGAAATTGTAGAGAGTTTCGACGGCACAGTAACCGCATTCAACGCCCCCGAAGGCGGTGCCGTATTCGTGATGGCGTTTCCCGCCCTGTAGCTTTCCATTGCCGCACCGATGCGCCCCTTCGGGAAATGCATCGCAACGAAATAGTGCCATGACTTGCCGCTTAGGAATGCACTACGGCTAGGTCTTGCCAAGGAAGGCGCCTTTCGACGACGCGATTATTTTTCTTGCCGCGCTGGCATTCCCGCACAAAGAACGAACCGCAGCGCTGGCGCCGCCACGTCGAGGGCGAGCCACGACGCTTGCGCCTCCACGTAGAGGGCGAACCACAGCGCTAACGCCCCAACGGGGGCGAACCACAGCGCTTTTGTCTCCATGTAGAGGATGAACCACGACGCTAACACACACCCCCCCCCACAAAAGGACGAGCCACAGCGTTTGCACCTTCACGTAGGGGACACGCTAATATCCCAGTGAAGGCCGAGCCGCGATGCTGGTCGCGCCCTGAGCTCCCGCGTAGACAGGAATCGCAAAAATCCCGCACGAAAGACGAGTCGAAAAAGAGTGACAAGATTTGCCCACTGTGCATGATTTGAGGGATGCGGACGGAAAAAGAGGGTCTTCGTGGCAAGATACTCGCGAAATGCATTCCCCGACGGCATTTTGCAGGGCATTTTGCATACATGGAGAGCATATCTTGCCAAAATCAGCTGATTTTGGATGCATAGCGGCGATATCTTGCCACGAAAGGGCGTTTTTCCTGTCCGGGGCCCCTTCGGAAATGAATAGCGACGAAATATTGCCATGACTTGCCGCTTAGGAATGCACTGCAGCTAGATCTCGCCAAGGAAGGCGCCTTCTGACAGCACGCGAATACACAACGACGGCTTCTTGCCAGGCTTCACCCGATGTTTACGCACAAAAAAGGGGTTATAGGACAAAAAAGGAGGACCGCATGATGCGATCCTCCTACCTAACGGTCAATCAGGGCCAGTCCGATGTCCAGGTCGATCAGGCCCATTCCTAAGTCCAGGTCAAACTGGCCCAGTCCGATGTCTAGATCCAACTGGACCAGTCCGATATCCAGATCGAACAGTGCCAGTCCGATGCCAAGGTTGAACTGGACCTGTCTGATACTCAGATTAATCGAAGTCAATCCGAAATCCGGGTTCGTCAAAGTCAATCCGATATCCGCAATACAACTTCGATAGCTACGCACGAGTGCTTAGATGAAACAACAACCTCACGGGCCGTAATGCAGCTTCGATAGCTGCACCTGCAAACCTAGCGAGCGACCACGGCGCTTACTGCCTGGGCAATCAGAACAGCAGCGATCATCTTCATTGCGTCAATCAGAACGAAAGGCGCAACTGCAGCGGCAAAGGCAGCCTCGGCGCTGAGATGACCTGCCACCATGAGCCATGCCCAACCAAACACATAGAGAACCGCCAGGAACACCACACCCATAACCACGTTACGGGCAAGAACGCCAGCGGCGATGTGGGTACCAAAGAATGATTTCTGCTCTTCGGAAGCAAACAAGGGGGTGCGCTTCAGCAGAGCAGCAACGGCGATAGCAACCACGGCGGCAACAAAGAAGCCAACGATGAAACCACCCGTGGGACCCATCAGGGCAGCCAAACCGCCCTTGAAGGAAGAGAACACCGGAAGACCCAGACCGCCAAGAACGATATAGCCGCCAATTGCGACCAGCGCCTGCTTAGTGGGCAAGGCGAACAGTACAAACATTACGGCAAGCGTTTGCAGGGTGAAGGGAACCGGTCCAAAGGGAACCGTAACCCATGCCGCAACCGCCATAAGAGCGATGGACAAGCCGCAAAACGCGACGGAACGAGCACGAGCGGTGGAGTGCTGCGTCATTGCTTCAGACATTTTGTCTATTCCTTCCTCGATTTTTACAAGCGCACGCTGCGCCATGTTCGGGCAGTATAGCGCATCTTCTCGATCTACGTTAATACACAAATTGATATGATATGTTGCCTTTTGCAAATTATCAGGCGTTTTCCAGACCAAGCTGATTCGGGGCGGCGTGACGTTTGCAGCCAAACCGATTCAGTGCGGCATGACGTTTGTAGCTAAACCGATTCGACGGGGCCTGACGCTTGTATCCAAACCGATTCTGCGCAGTTCGACGTTTGCGGCCAAGCCGACCCGGTGAAGTTTGACGTTTTCGGCAATAGGACACAAGAGGCAAAGGTTCAGCGTTAACAGGCATTTAACGCAAGCATCTACGGGCGCTTTGCGAACCACGGCTGCCGCCCGGCTGCGGGCAGTCGGCGATAACACCCTCGAACGTGTGCCCCTTCGGGGCAGCCTCCACCCGCCTACGGACGGCCATGTTCTGCATCGTGCTCTTCGGCGCTGCATATGACAATCATCCACTAGCACAGGCTGCCAACCAACCCACAAGCGAAACCACATGGAATTTGAACGACGCCTACGAATGCTTCGCGCCCTTGCCAAAGCGAGACGTTTCTTCCCCTGCCTCAACGCGCTTCAAACGGCGCATCTCGAATGCGAGGAACGCCGCCGCGGTAACAACGGAAAGACCATCGGCGATCGGTACCGCAAAATACAGAGCGTCCAAACCGGTAAGCGCAGGCACCAGCATAGGCAACACGATAGGCAGCACGATATACAGAGGAATAAGGAACAGAACCTGACGGGTAAGGGAAAGAATGATAGATTTCATCGGCTGCCCCGTTGCCTGGAAGTAGTTGCCCACCACAATCTGGAAGCCAACAACCGGGAGCACAAGCAACTGAATCTTCAGCGCAAAAGCGGTGAAGTCACGCAGGCCATCAGCGCGAATGCCAAAGAAGCCTACGATATCGCCCGAGAACAGCATAATCATGACCCACATGCAGGTGCCGATAACCGTAGCCATCAAGATGCCGAAGCGCACAGTTTCGCGCACGCGTGGGATAAGCCCTGCCCCATAGTTGAATCCCAGCAGCGGCTGAATCGCTACTGCGGTGCCAATAAGGGGCAGCACGGTAAACATGGCGCAACGCTGAACAACGCCGATAGACGCCAGCGCGGCCTCGGCTCCCAAGGGGCTCTGCGCACCGTAGAACACCAGCAGATAGTTAACAAGAAAGTTGATGACCGACATAGCCATCTGCATGATGAAGCTGGCAGCACCCAAGGAAAAAATGAATCCTACCACTTCGGCGTCGAGCTTCAAGTTGCGTGCGTGCAGCTTGAATGCAACGTTCTTGGTGAACAGGAAGTACCACAATACACAAACACAGGAAACGCCCTGGCCAAGCACGGTTGCCAACGCGCTGCCCACAACGCCCCATCCGAAAACCAACACAAACAGGTAGTTCAGAATGATGCAGGAAAACGTGCCGATAACCATGGTAAGCAAGGCGCGGTTTGGTGCGCCTGCCGTACGGATGAAGTTATTCACACCCATGCCGATGACCTGGAAGATAACGCCGAAGGCGATGATCTGAATGAACGAGTAGGTGTAATCGTGGATTTCAGGCGTAGCGCTCGAAAGCGAAAGGAGCGCCTCCATGCAGGGCGGAATACAGGCGATTATCGCCACCACAACCGCAATGATGATTCCAAGACACACTGTATTGCCCAGGCTTTTTTCAGCAGCCTGCTTGTTGCCTTCGCCCAAGCGCAGTGCAGCAAGCGCATTGCCGCCGTTGCCGATAAGCATGCCCAACGCCATGAAGATGGTCATCAGCGGCATGGCGGCAGTTGCCACCGAAAGGCCAATCTCGCCCATAGCCTGGCCAAGGAAGATGGAGTCGATTACGTTGTAGGCACCGTTAACCAGCATGCCCACAATAGAGGGAATGGCAAATTCCAACACCAATTTCGGAATGGGGCCCGTTCCCATACGCGCTGTACGATCGTTGCCCTTGGCGGCTGCTCCCCCAGCAGCATGCTTGCGCATAGTACCCTCTTCGAAATGTGCCCCCTGATGCTCTTTTTGTTCTCCCCGAATCTGTTCTTCGGTCATACGGGCTCGATACCTTTCGCTCATGTTTCATTATTGTTCCAGGCCGCCCGCCTTAACGCACGCAGCCAATCAGTTGCTCTGCCTATTCTGATAACGCAGCTCAAATACCGCCATATCCCCTAGGCAAAATGCATGTATTTATCAAATGTGTGTCATGTTGACCGCCTAGTCAGCAAGCGGCTTGCCATGAGGGAAAATATAGGTTTGCACACAAGAAAGGACTGCCGTGAGCATTGTCGAAATCGTCATACTTGGCCTAGCACTCTCCATGGATGCGTTTGCCGTTACCATCTCCAACAGCTTTGCTTATCCTAACATCTCACGCGCCCGCAGCTTTTCCATGCCCCTTGCTTTCGGCTTTTTCCAGTTCCTCATGCCCGTTGTAGGGTTTGTCCTGGGTCAGCTGGTAAGCGATTTCATCACCCAATATGCTGGCATCATTACCTTTGTGATCTTGGGATTCATCGGCGGAAAGATGATCTGGGACGCCTTCCATGAAGAAGAGGGCGAAGAGGCATCCGAGCAAGCACTCACCATGCCCGTACTGTTGTTCCAGGCAGTTGCCACCAGCATTGATGCCCTAGCGGTTGGCGTAAGCTTTGCCGCCCTGGAAGTAAACGTACTCACCTCTTCGGGCATCATCGGCGTCACTACGGCACTTACCTGCATCGTTGCCCTGGTTATCGGTAAGCGCTTCGGTAACGCACTCGGCGAAAAAGCCACCATCATTGGCGGTGCCGTGCTCATTCTTATCGGTTTAAAGTCTCTGCTGCTTTAGGCCAACGGCTCCAGGCTAACTTTGGAACGAAGTCACATGCACTTCGCCCGAGCTCATGGGAACAATCGCCCCACCATCGTTTTCGACAAGCAAGCGCCCTAAGCTATCGACACCACGAATTATCCCCTCGATGGTCTCATCTCCATTGATAAGCGCAAGGGATGCCCGCTTATCGCGGCAAGCGAAGCGCTGGCTGTACTCATCGATAAAAGCCGAGAAGCCTTCCTGGAGCCAGCGCCCGTAGCGGCCCTCCATCGCTTCAAGCATGTTTTCAACCAACTGGGTCATGACGGAACGCTGCTCCGCGGAAAGGCCCGCCTCCACAACGCCATCTTGCAGATACGCCAAGGAGTACTTCCCCTCAACTTCGCGTTTGGTGGAAGGCTCATACACATTGACCCCCACACCAACGCACACGCCGCCAGCTAAAGCCTCAAGCGAAATGCCTGCGAGTTTCCCCTCTGGGCAAAGCACATCATTGGGCCATTTGATAAGCGGGCTGCAGCTTGGACGCACCTGCTCAAGGGCGTCGGCTACCGACAATGAGGCCACCAAACTCAAAGTAGGGAGCATTTGCGGCGGCACGTTAGGTCGCAATGCGAATGAAGTGTATACGCCACCCAAAGGGCTGGTCCAAACCCTTCCTTGACGTCCATAGCCGCCTTCTTGCTCCAGGGCCGTTGCACAATACCCCTCAGGCACACCCTGACGAAGAGCTTCTTTCACGAGCTCGTTCGTCGAACGGACACATGCATGGGCGTGCAAATCCCAAAAAGAAGAAACGGCCGGACGCAAAGGCGCCACCGAAGGGGCGCCTGTTACAACACGGCCGCAAGTTTGATGTTCGGACTGGATTAGCACTTCCACGCCTTGCCCACCGTTACGGTATCAAGTGTGACTTTCGTGCCATCGGAAAGCTCATGGTTAGGAGCAATCTCAAGCAGTGGCTTTACCACGAAATCACGTTCGGTAAGGAGCGGATGGGGCAAAGTCAGTACTTCCAAATCGGACACATAGCCCTGGTAATCAAGGATATCCAAATCGCACGTGCGCGGGCCGTTCTTCTTTTCACGGATGCGGCCCAGCCTGTCTTCGATGATATTCAGATAGCGCAAAAGCTCTTGCGGGGGCAGGCCCGTGCGCAAGATAAGCACCGCATTAACGAACGAGTCCTGATCTTCCACATAAGCAGGCTCGCTTTCATAGAAGCTGGAAACATCGATGATCTGAGAATCGGGCAACAGACACATATCGGTGATAGCTTGGCTGAGCATTGCCTTCTTGCCCTCGAGCTCCTCGCCTTCATCGGCAACCAAAGCAACGTTGCAACCAAGGCCGATAAACGCATAGGGTCGCAGGTTTTCCTTTAGCGACTCTTCGGTTAGCGCCACATTATGCGTGCGAATTACCGAAGCACCCAATTCGCATGCCATCAGCGCCTCTGCAGCAGAAGCAGCATCGCGTTCCTTGGGGTCGTCGATGTCATAGGCGTAGCCGATGTAGCTCTTTCGGGAAACGGCAACCATTGTGGGATACCCCAGATGCACTAGCTCCTGGAAGTTGCGCATAAGCTCGATGGTCTGCTTGGCAGTTTTGCCAAAGCCAGGACCAGGATCAAGGCAGATTCGATCGTGGGCAATGCCGGCAGCCTCAAGCTCGGCAGCACGCTTTGAGAGGTATTCGCATACTTCCGCAACCACATCGTCGTACTGGGGCTCATCCTGCATGGTGCGCGGGTCGTCGCCCAGCATATGCATTACCACCAAGCCGGCATCGCATCCCTTGGCAACCTCAACCATGGCGGGATCACGGAAACCCGTTACATCGTTGATGATGCTTGCGCCCGCTTCAACTGCCGCCTTTGCCACCTCGGCATGGCGGGTATCTATGCTTACGCATATATCCTTTTCAGCCAGCTGCTTCACTACCTCGATAGTACGAGAAAGCTCTTCTTCGACAGACACAGGATTTGCGCCAGGGCGCGTAGACTCACCGCCCACATCGATGATGAGAGCGCCCTCATCAACCATTTTCTGGGCAGCAGCAACCGCCTCTTCTACGTTGGCGTACGAACCACCATCGGAAAATGAATCGGGGGTCACATTCAAAATGCCCATGATAACGGGGGTGCGAGAATCAAAGGGGTAGCGTCCACAGCGCCAAATCATAGTTTTGCTCCTTATAAACCACGCCCCAGGCCGTATGACCCGGGGCGTTGCTAACCATTACTGTTGGTTGCCCGATTCGGGACCCGACGCTCCCCCATCAGGGGCTTCAGGCTTTACGGATGCTGCCTCGCTTACTGCAGTGGCCTGCTGTTCCTGCCGTGCAGCAACATCAGCGGGGGCATCTTCGGCGGTTTCAAGCTCTGGCTTTTTGCCTTCAGCTTCCTTAGCCTGCTCTTCCTGCAGGTACTCTGCCCAACGGTTGTTGAGCAATGCCTGGCAAGCATCACCGTCAATCGTTTCGCGCTCAAGCAAAACGGTAGCCATAAGGTCCATCTGGTCGCGCTTGGAGGAAAGAATTTCCACCGCACGATCGTGGGCTTCCTTCATAATGCGAGCAACCTCGTCGTCGATGCGGCGAGCCGTATCATCGGAGTAATCCTGCGTGTTGCCATAATCGCGGCCCAAGAACACTTCGTGATTGGGCTGGCCGAATACCTGCACGCCCAAGTCGGAGCTCATGCCGTAATTGGTAACCATGGCGCGAGCCATCTTCGTTGCACGCTCAAGGTCGTTGGAAGCGCCCGTGGTGATGTCGTCGCAGAACAGCTCTTCAGCAACGCGACCACCAAGGAATACGGCCAACTCGTCGCGCATTTCGTTGCGGCTGTTGAGCACTTTGTCTTCGTCAGGGATGGAAAGCGTGTAACCCAAGGCGCGACCACGAGAGATGATCGAGATCTTATGAACAGGGTCGGCGCCTTCAAGCATGTGGCCAACCAAAGCATGACCCGACTCATGGTACGCAATGGTCTTGCGCGTACGTTCGTCAAGAACACGACCCTTGCGTTCAGGACCAGCGATAACACGCTCCATGGAGTCCTGAACTTCCTTGTTGGTGATAATGTGCTTGTTGCGACGAGCCGTAAGAATTGCCGACTCGTTGAGCAAGTTGGACAGATCGGCACCCGTGAAGCCAGGGGTGAGCTTAGCGATGCTGGCAAGGTCGACATCATCGGCCAGGGGCTTGTTGGCAGCGTGAACGTTCAGGATCTTTTCACGACCCTTTACGTCAGGAGCGTCAACGACAATCTGGCGGTCGAAGCGGCCCGGGCGAAGCAGAGCGGGGTCAAGAACGTCAGCACGGTTGGTTGCAGCGATAAGAACAACGGAATCGTTGGCCTCAAAGCCGTCCATTTCAACGAGCAGCTGGTTCAAGGTCTGTTCACGTTCGTCGTGGCCACCGCCCAAGCCAGCGCCACGCTGACGGCCAACGGCGTCAATTTCGTCGATGAAGATGATCGAAGGAGAAGCTTCCTTTGCCTGCTTGAACAGGTCACGCACACGGGAAGCACCCACGCCTACGAACATTTCCACGAAGTCGGAACCAGAGATGCTGAAGAACGGAACGCCCGCTTCACCGGCAACAGCACGCGCAAGCAGGGTTTTACCAGTACCCGGAGGGCCCACCAAAAGGCAACCGCGAGGAATCTTTGCACCAAGGGACTGATACTTTGCAGGGTTTTCCAGGAAGTCCTTGATCTCCTGCATTTCCTCAACCGCTTCATCAACACCGGCAACGTCGGAGAAGTGAACGTCGGGATGCTCCTCAACGCTTTTCTTCACCTTCGCCTTGCCGAATGACATCTGCGAGTTGTTTGCCTTGTTCATCTGGGAGAAGAAGAACAGCAACAGGCCAGCAATGATCAAAATGGGCAGAATCGATGCCAGGATGGAACCCCAAGGCGATGCCAAGCGCACGCTGTACTGAATGGAAGGATGCGCCGCCATAAGCTGACCCAGCGAATCGGAGCCAACCCATGTGCAGGTGTAGTTATGCTCGGAGCCAAGTTTGGAGGCAGCAAGCTCCTGCGTCTGCACGATGGTGGGACGAGCGCCCGTGGTGCTTGCCATGCCGGAGTTCAACGCGTTGAATGCGGTGTTGAACGCATCCGTTGTGGCCTCGCCTGCCGTAGCGGCAGGGTAGTAGGTGCCCGTAATGGTATAGGAGCCGGTGTCGTAAACAGCAGTGTTCACACGGCCCTGCTCGACAGCCTGGGTAAACTCAGATGTTACCAATTCGTCGGTCTGGGTAATACCGTTCGTTGCCGTCATGGTACGGGTCATCATCACGGCAAAGAAAATACCAACGGCCAAGAACACGACCAGCGTAACGATATTGGAGCGATTGGGCTGCTTGGGCAAGGGGGGCTTGCTGTGATTAGGCTTCTTTTGATTGGGTGTTTGTGCCATAGGTTATTAGTTCCTTATGTTCTTCGATCGAACCAACGGACGTTATTCCTGAGTTGCTTCGGGCTTCAACACGCCGATGCAGGAAAGGTTGCGATAACGCTCGGCGTAGTCGAGGCCATAGCCAACAATAAATTCATCGGGGCATTCAAAGCCAATGTACTTGCACTTGATATCTGCCTGATTGGGAGTGTCCTTGCGAAGAAGCGTTGCCACTTCGATGGAAGCAGGGTTGCGCGACTCAAGGTTCTTAATGAGGTAGCGCAGGGTAAGGCCACTGTCCAGGATGTCTTCAGCGATAAGCACGTGACGGCCTTCGATCTGGCTGGAGAGGTCTTTGATAATACGAACCACGCCGGAGCTCTTCATGCCGTTGCCGTAAGAAGAAATGGCCATGTAGTCCATTTCAACCGGCAGGTGGATTTCGCGAACCAAGTCAGCCATGAAGATAGCCGCTCCTCGCAGCACCGAAATCACCACGATGCTTTTACCTGCATAATCTTCGGTAATCTGTGCGCCCATTTCCTTTACGCGCGTACGAATCTCATCCTCGGAAAAAAGGATGCGCTCAAGATTGGGATGCTTCTCCACGAAAGCCTCTTTTCCCACCGCTAGGTGGAGTAAATACGGGTATAGACAGTACTTCAGTGTAACAAAAGCTTTCCTAAGCGCATTTGCGGAAAGGTGCCTGTGGCTGTTTTGCAATAAATCTTCACTGTACTAAAGCGCCGCCACCCCTCTTGGAGGGAATGGCGGCGCGTAAGCTATACATCAACTGCGATTATTCTTTTGGCTTAACCTCAGCTTCGATGGTTTCCTGCATGATTTCGGGGAAGTTCTTCAGAAGCGTATCGACGGGCAAGCCGACAATGTTGTTGAAGTCGCCGTCGTAGCTTTCCACCAATCTGCGGCCCTTGCCCTGGATGGCATAGGAGCCTGCCTTATCGATGGTTTCGCCCGTGGCAACATAAGCGTTGATATCTTCGGTCGAAAGCTCTTTGAAGGTAACCGTGCTGGTTTCGGAGAACGAGCGGAAGGCCAACGAAACATTGCCGTCGCCGCCTTTTTCCTCCGACTCGTTGAGCATAACGAGCCACACGGAAACGCCCGTGATCACTTCATGCGTTCGACCCGAAAGACGGCCCAGCATCTCGCGTGCATGGTCTGCGCTGTAGGGCTTGCCCAGCATCTCCCCATCGAGCACCACCGTGGTATCGGCACCGATAACGATGCCTAAGCCCACAGGGTTTTCAGCCAAAATATCTTGGATAACCGAACCCGCTTTGCGCTCTGCAAGCTTCTTTACCGCTTCAGAGGGCTGCGAGCGTTGATCCGCATCAAGCGATTCGTCTACTTCGGTGGAGCCGGTATACACCGTAAACTTAACGCCCGCTTCTTCGAGCAGCTGCTTTCGACGAGGGCTGTTCGAAGCCAGAATGACATTTACGGGAATAGTGGTTGTATCAGGCATGTAATTCTCCTTTTAGGCCAATTGGTCATATAGGGTTGACTGGTACTTTTAATTGCAGTTGGCACAATTTCGGGCAATTTCAAGCAAGCGATACGCTTCAGCGCTCGGACGCTCGTTATGCGCGGTTGGGCTTTCGACGTGCACGGAATACCGCCATCGGCTCTACCAAAACGCCTTGCTTGTTAGCGCTTACCGCCAAATTCCCCTGCACATTGGCAACAAAACCGCTGATGGGAGCGCCCTCCTCATCGAAAGCAGAAAGGATCGCCTCAATCGACGCCGATTCAATACGTCCCTCGTTTCCGATAAACGCCTCGAGCACCGCCATCACCATACGACGCTGCAGCGGACGCGCAACCGCACCGAAAGAAGGAAGCAAGCGACAACCATCGAACGAGCCTTCCCCGTCGCCGCCAATCCACTTCAAGTTGCTCTCAGTTGCCTCGCTCGCCAAAGAATCAAGGAAATCGTCTTCGTCGGCAATGAGGTTCATGGTGCGACAGAGCGTATCGAGCAGCTGCCCGTTGCGCTCCTTCGCCTTCGGGATTATCTCATGGCGCACAAATGCGCGGAACCTATCGGTGTGGGCGTTGGTGGCATCTTCGCGCCAACGGTTCCCCTCTTCGTCAACCACTACCTCGTCAGCGGGGATATTGTTCACAAAATCGCGTAGCGCCCGACGAGATACGTCCAACAGAGGACGCACCACCGGCCCGTTGGCGTACAGCATGGAGCGAAAACCGCCAGGACCCGTGCCTACGATGGATCGCATGTAGAAGTTTTCCACCCTGTCGTCTTGGGTGTGCGCAGTAACAATACGTCCTTCCGAAATGGGAATCATCACATGACGGCACAGGCTTTCGAGAGCTTCATGCGCTGCCAGATAGCGCTCATTTCGGCCGATAGCCTCTTCGTTGCCGCCGGTCGCCTTGGCCAAAGCCGCCACGTCGATCTCGCACGAGAAGAACGGGATCTCCAAACGAGCAGCAAGCTTTTCCACGAACCTCTGATCGGCATAGGCGTCTTCACCCCGAAGAAGGTGGTTGACGTGCAAGATGGCGGGCTGTCCCACAAGACCGCGTTTGTAAAGGTCGCTGATAAGGTATGCCAATGCCGTCGAATCAGATCCGCCCGAAACCATGGCGATTACGGGAGTTGCAGCACTGAACAGGCCCTGGGTACGAATAGTCTTTTCTATTGCGTCTATCATCAAGGGCTTTCCTTCCAATTCCTACCCGAGGGAAACAAAGAGGCAGCGCGCCTTGCGCTGCCGTAAGATGCTTTGCTAGCGTGTTTATTGTAAATGATGCCTACAAGGGAAATGGAGCTTTGCCATGCAGTTCATCTTGCGCACAATTGCGATTTTCATTGCGGTCGGCGTTGCCGTCTGGCTTGTTCCCGGCATCGACATCATTGGAGTGGGAAGCTCATGGGGCTCCATTGCCGTAATGGCGCTCATCATTGCCCTTTTGAACATGACCATAAAGCCTTTCCTCCAGCTTATCGGCCTCCCTATAACCGTGCTTTCGCTGGGCGTGTTCTACCTGGTAATCAATACCATTCTTCTATATGTTGCCGCCTCTATGGGCAATGCGTTGTTCGGTGCTGGATTCGTTATCGATTCGTTTGGATCAGGATTTGTTGCCTCCATCGTTATCTCCATCGTCTCGGGCATCATGAATTCTATCTTGGGAACCGATTAATTCAAGTAATGGAACCTTTCCTGTTCCAGTTAAATCAAAAACAGGCCTTTGCCCCAAAACGTTAGATACCTCTTCTGCGATTTGGCATAATGAAAGCTTACTGAAGCCACAGCTGAGAAAGGGGAATCATGGCAAACTCACGCACCAAAACGCGCGCGAAAAGCCAGGAGACCCGCAATAATATTATTGCCGTTGCCATTGGGCTTTTCCGCACCAAAGGCTATACGCGCACCTCCATGAGCGAAATTGCTCGCCAAGCTGGAGTTGACCCTTCGTCTTTCTACTACTATTTCGCTTCGAAAGAAGCGCTTATTGAAAGCATTCTGAATCCTAACAAGGCCATCCCTACCGCCGAAGAGCTTGAAGCGCATAGTTCAAATCGCGCAGCGCAGCTTTACGCCCTTATCGCTTTCGACATCGTGCATAAATGCGAACTTCCCTTTGATTTTTGGGAACTAGAGACCATCGCAAACGAAAACCCTTCCGGGTTTGAAGTTTTCTTCGACCGTTATCGCAAGCTCTACCGAACGCTGATTATCATCATCGAGCGCGGCATCGAAGAAGGTGCTTTTTTCGAACGCCCCGCAGACGAGCAAACGGTCGTCATCCTGTCCACCAACGAAGGCCTGCAGCACCATTACCACGCAAAGCATCGCAAAGAGCTGATCCTGGAAGCGTCCGGATATTCGGTTCGTGATTACACGCCGGAAGACATCGCCTCCATGACAGGAGAATCCATTCTGCCCTCCCTGATGAAAAACCCTTCCGAGCTCGAAGATGTCATCATTGAAGGTCGACGTCTCTACTACAAGCTGGAAAACGAGCTGGGCAAGCAATAACGCACTGCCCAACGTTCTCTTCAAGCAACAGGAGTCGATACCGCTCCAGCGAAATGGCCCCGTTAAAGCACTGTTTGCGACATCCGCTTAGTGGGCTGAATCCGCACGGTCCAACCGCTAGGCGCGCGTCCCCCCACGGAATCCACCACACGGGAGAAACCCACACTTGCGGCCTTTCGCTAACCCAAGCTGCCTTCCTGCTATAAACGGGATGGGCAAAAGCTAGCCTACAACAAGACTTCCCTCACGAACGGCAACGCTCTCGAGCGTCGGTGCCGCTAATCGAGCCCGTTTCTCCACTTCAGATTGAGGCACACCATGCGCCTCGTCGTAGAGGCCGAATACGGGATAGCCTGCCCTCACAAGGGTGTCCATAGCATACAGGGCGTCCTCAAACCCCCAGGTAAGAGCCCTTTCCGTTCCCATAGCCTCACGAGCGCGGTCGTACACTGCGGGCTCGCGCTTCGAGGCGCCCACTTCCTCAACCGAAACGATAGCGCTGAAATAATCGGCGATGCCTGTCGCCCTAGCGCCCGCCCATAGGAACTGCGGCTTGCTGGAAGAGGCCATGCTCATCTTCACATCGTTTCGCGCACACGATTCCAGAATAGCCTCGGCACCAGGCATAAGATGGGCGCGCTCGTAGTAAGACATCATGTACTCGTCCATAATGCCCATAACCGCTTCCATGCTCGATGCAAGTCCATACTGCTCATGGAAGTAACGCGCTACTTCGGGGATGGTGAATGTAGTGAACATCTTATGCTCTTCAGGCGTTACCGTAACGCCCGCTAATCGGGACACCTCATCCTCCAAGCCGCGCCAAGCACCCAGGGAATCAAGAAGGGTGCCATCGCAATCGAAGATGGCACCCTTGATGGGATCGAGTCCCCTATTCATAGTCACGCTTAAGTGCTGCAAAGGCAGGCATGGAATTGCGGATAACATCGGCGGGGACGCAGTAGCTTACGCGCACCCAACCGCCAACGCCAAAGCTGTCAGAAGGAACCAGCAGCAGCTCGTGTTCCTTCGCCTTGTCGGAAAACGCCTGAGCATCGGGCTCTAAAGCCTGCATCCACAGATAGAAGGCTCCATCGGGGGCAATGTAGTGATAGCCCAGTTCATCAAGGCCTTGAGTGAGCAGCTCGCGATTAGCGGCATAGGCAGATGCGTTCACCGGTTCATCGACGCATGCGGCAATCACGCGCTGGAAGAACACGGGGGCGCAAATATAGCCCAATGCGCGACCTGCGCCAGCAACGGCAAACATCACTCGTTCAGATTCTTCAACTTCGTTGGGAACCAAAACATAACCGATGCGGTCGCCCGGAAGGGAAAGGGACTTCGACCAGGAATAGCACACCAAAGTGTTGTCGTAGATGGAGGGAACCCAGGAAACTTCCGGCCCATATGCAAGCTCGCGATACGGCTCGTCGGAAATCAGGAACAGCGAGCTGCCGAATTCCTTGCGCTTCGTGCGCAGCACCTCGGCCAAGCCTTCAAGGGTTTCGCGCGTATAGACCACGCCTACTGGGTTGTTGGGCGAATTGATAATGACAGCACGAGTACGTTCGTTGATAGCCGCCGCAAGTGCGTCTAAGTCGATTTGGAAGTTGTCCTTGCGTGCAGGAACCTCTACACAGGTACCGCCGTCAGCCTCAATCCAGACACGATACTCAGGGAAATAAGGCGAGATAACGACGATTTCGTCACCAGGATCGACAATAACCGCCTTGATGCAGCAAGAAAGGCAGGAAGCAGCGCCTGTGGTGAGGTAGAAGTTCTTGGCAGCGTAATCGGTGCCAAAACGGCGATTAAGATTGTCTGCAATTGCCGTTTTGGTTTCCTCCAAGCCGGAAGCGGGAGAATACGCGTGCAGCTGAGCAGGGGGCATGTCAGCCAACTCATGCATGGTTTTTGCAACTTTGTCAGGAGCCGGGACGCTGGGGTTACCGATGCTGAAATCGAAAACCTTGTCTTCGCCAATCTGAGCCTTCCGCTCAAGACCGTACGCGAAAAGCTCGCGGATTGCAGAAGGGGCGTTGCCCAAACCGTACATGGTTTCATTGATCATGGTATTTAATCCTCCTAACATGAGCCAGAAACTGGCTAATAGGTTATTATGCTCCCGCATCGGCACACACTGCAAGAAATCCCGCTCTACGGATTGCTTATAGCTAGTTAAAGGAAACTGATGGAAAGCCAGAAAAATTTCCCACAGAGGGATTATGAATAATTCGTTTTTGATGACGAATTCTCTGGTTTTAGGTATAATGCAGTTCTGCGCCCGAGTGGCGGAACGGCAGACGCGGCGGTCTCAAAAACCGTTGTCGAAAGACGTGCGGGTTCAAATCCCGCCTCGGGCACCACTTCACATGATATAGGCTTGCTTTTAGCAAGCCTTTTTTGTTTTCCACGCTCAAGCCTCCCCACCCATAGCCATCCTCGGAATGCAAGCAAATGCGCCTCGGAGCAATTTGGCCGACAGGGTCGTTCTGGGACCTCAAAAACAAAAATGCGGCTCAATTTGCAACTTTTTTGTTTTTGCAGCATACAAATCGGCGCAACAGAGCAAATCCTGCGAATCCGTAATGGGCAGATCACCGCAATGGGGCAGATTCCGCCGATTCGTGATGGCGGATCTCCGCAATAGGGCAGGTTCCGCAGATCCCATGCCTACAGAACCAGCAGAAGCCAACAGGGCCACACCAAAGCCGGGGCGAAGGGAAAGGTTTTACTCTTCTTTGTGATCAGCCAAATCAAGGCAAGAGCGATACCCATCAATGCAACAAGCAGCACATAGCTATCCAGATTGTCAAGGTCCACAAACAGGCAACATGCAGCCAATAGCAGCACGTCTCCCCCTCCCAGGGAAGCGTTGCACGAAAGCTTAGATACCAGCTGCCCCATCGCCCAAAACAATGCTGCGGCAATACATGACACCAAAATCGAAACGCCTAAAGTGACAAATCCCCATTGATGCGCTTGCAAACCAAATTCATCAGGATATAGAGAAAGAGCTGCAGCAAAGATGCGCAGCGACACCAACAGCAGCAGATCTTCCCCATACACCAATCGATAGCGCACATCACGTATCGTTATAAGAACGAACAAGCAAAATATAGCGATTAGCAACGCAATCACAGCTCACCCTCCAACGCGACCCACGTTGGGGAAACTATGACAGAGAAAACTGCCCGCTCACCTGCAATTTCATTGTTGAGCATAAAGCTATTGCCATATTTGCAAGAGTTTTTCTTTCCCTTCGCACCCTTTTCGCGTTTCCTTGGTAGCGAGCCCGGATAAAGTTCGCGTTGAACGCGTCTAGCAGCCCAAACCGAAATGGGAATATAGGGGCAAGTACTGTTTTCCCGCCCGGGCATAGCACGCAAAGAAAGGCCCTGCTTGCGAAGCTGGTTGCGAGCAGGGCCTTGTTTGTCGGGCGGGAAAACAGTACTTGCCCCCATATCCCCAGTTCGCCAGCAAGTCAACGAGCGCCGTCCTGGTGGGCACGGGAGATAAATTAAAAAAGGGCAAGGCATTGGCCTTCGTGCCATGCCTTGCCCTTTGAGGTTTCCCTGTACGCCAGAACGGCGTGCAGGGTTATTGTTCCTCTTAGAGTGCGAAAGTCTTTTCGCCGCGGAATACAGCCTCAGCGTCTTCAACGCTCCAGTCGCCAAGAGTGATAGCGGAAATAGCGTTGCACAGACGGATTGCCTCTTCAGTGGAACGCATGTGGATGTTACGACCCGTAGCGTTACCGCAAGCACCACCGATGTGGATCTGGTTGTGCAGCTCGGTAAGGAATACGTTAGCGTCTGCCTTGGAACCGCCAGCGCATACCAGGCCCGTGCGACCAGCAGCCTTGGAAGCGATAGCAAGACCCTCTGCAGAGGTCTGGCCCTCAACTTCGTGAGGAGGGTTGACCTTTACGAAGTCTGCGCCGAGGCACAGAGCAACGCCAGCTGCGCCAGCGATCAGATCGGGATCCTTTTCATCGGCAACAGCCTTGCCGCGGGGGTAGATCCACAGCACAACAAGAAGACCAGCAGCATGAGCCTCTGCGATGAGCTCGCCAGCTTCAGCCATCATGGTGGACTCGTACTCGGAACCCAGGTAGATGGTGTAGCCGAGGCCAACAATGTTCACGCCGGCTTCGCGCATAGCCAGAACAGCTTCCAAATCGTAGAGCTGAGGGCTGTAGGGATCGTCCTGAGAACCCTTAACCAGGTTGGTCTTGGAGTTCATCTTGATAAGGTAGTTGATCTCGGGATAGTCGGGAGCATACTGAGCAACGAGACCACGCTGACCAGCCAGAACACCGATGGTTCCCTGAGAACCGATCTCGAAAAGATGCTCGGGCTCGGCGTCGGAGATGTCGATTCCCTCGCCGTAGAAGTCCTTGTTCAGGTGCTCAATCTTCTGGTCGCAAGCAAAAAGCATCAGGCGGCCCGTACCACGGGTTGCCTTCATGTAGTTGTCAATGTACGTCTCACGAGCTTCAGGCATAACGTCCGCAGGGACTTTAACCTGATCACGGGTGATGGTGGGCATAATGTTCCTCCTTAAAGGCATGAATACACACGATGTCACCATTATATCGTGCTATCGACGCAGACATAGCGACATCACACGATAAACCCCATAGGCAACATCTTCCAAACAAAAAGCTTCGCAAATATGAACGAACTCTCACTCATTTCTCGCCGCACAAGAAACAGAAGGCCGCTCAGCGAAGCCTAAAGGGCTAAAACCATTCACGTTTGCCATACACGTAAATTTGCTCGAACTCACTCTGGCTTTTCGAGAAATAGGCAATAGCTTCTATCGCCGAGACAATCCAAACAACCCCCGTTGCTATCCCGAAGGTGAAAAGCCCGCCGATAACAGTGAGGGCGAGCAACGTGAAACCTTGGGCATTGTAGCCCAAATAGAACTTATGAACGCCAAAAACACCAAGGAGCAGAGCCAGAAACCCAGCTGCCACATGGTCGCGCGAAGCAAGAGGCGCCGCATAGTGCGGCTGCACGGGGGAAGCGCGAAACGCTTCAGCGGACTGGGCAGAGCTCCCCGATGACTGTGTGGCAGAGCCACCTGGTTGCGATTCCGAAGAATACGCAATTGGCTCCTGTTCCCCGCCGGCCATGCTACTCTACTCTCTTTTCGTCTTCCTGCTGAAGGGATTCGCGCAAGGTTTTCTCTATCTGCTCTTCTTCGCGTTCCTTATCCATCTTATGAAGCGCACGCTGGGTACCCAGCACACACATAATCCTGTCACGGAAAATAATGCCCAGGATCATGAGCACGGCAGCAATGCCGAAAATGATAAGACTCGTGGTAATATCGCCCTCCGCCAAGCCGGCAGCGGCATACGTGGAGATAATAACGCCGGGAATTCGCCCCACGGTCGAAAGGACCAAGAACGCGCGCATGCGCATATTGGTTAGAGGAATCAGATACGTGAACACGTCTTTCGGCATGCCAGGGATGAGAAAGAGCACGAACACGATAAGGTTCAATTTTCCCGAGCGCTCAAACTCGTAGAACTTCACCAAGTGCTTTTCATCCACCATGGCCCGAACAAAGGGAGCTCCCAACCTGTGAACCAACATGTAGATAAGAGAGCTGGAAATGACGCAGCCAAGCAAGATGATGAGCGTGCCGAACAGGGGGCCATAGAGCATGCCCGCAGCAACCTGCACCACTTCGCCGGGGATGAATGCAACGATGATCTGCAACAACTGAAGACCGAGCAAGATGAAAACGCCCACAGGACCCTGGCTCTGGATGCTCTCGATCATTTGATCAAGGCCGTCGGGTTCGAAAATAAGAGAGAGGCTTGGCCACAACGCAGCCACAACGCCAAACACCAGAGCAATAAAGAACACCAAGCCAACAAGCTTGAACAGATCGCTCTTCTTGATTTCGTGTCCAAATACGGAAACGGTTTCCTTGGAAACGCCGCCCATTATTCCTCGCTATCCTCGCCATTGCGAGCTCGACGATACTCTTCTTTGAAATTCGAGAACATGCCCTTGGTTTTGGAAAGCTGAACGCCCAGCTTGTAAGCGCCGTCGTTAACCGCTTCGCCTGCCTTATGGGCTGCTTGGGACGCAGCCGGCTTAACCTTGTTAACCGCTTTGGCGGCCTTGTCGTTTACCACAGCACTTGCTGAACCGGCCTTTTCCGCCAGGCCGCCTTCGGGCGCCATATCGAGTACTTCAGGCGAAACGATGATGGCACCACGAAGGAAATCTTCGCCATCTTCATTGTTGAGCCTATCGCCGACCCCCAATTTGAAACCCTTCACCAGAGAAGCAGGGATATCGGTGTAGCCCAACAGGATATCGGCAGTTTTGCCCCTATCGACCGAAACGACCTTGACGGCACCATCGGCGCTGGCAAAACGAACATCACCCACGAACCCGCAACGATCTCCCGCTTCGGTTAGAAGCGGGAGACCCTGCCACATAATGCACTCATCCCAGGAAACGCCCAGATGCTTGCAGGCAGCTTTGCCAACAGAAGAGCTTTTAGGGTCGATAAGGATATGGCCCTCTTCGATTTCGAAGCCATCGAGGGCAACAAAAAGGTCGGACCTGTGGGCCATAAGTGCAATATCGGGACGCTTTACCGTGAATCCGACCACGCGGCGTGCCTTCGGATGAAATACGAAATGGTGCACCTTGCCCACACGCTTAGAAGGCTTTCCCTTCTTCCCCGGCTCGTAGACCGGCACACCACGAAGCTCGCTGATAAGATATTCGCTTTTCTTCACCGAGCATTCCTTTCGCATATAACCCGCAGGTATAAAGAACGGCGGTGCAAACCGCCGTTCCCGCAGTCCCGAAGAACCGCATGTTCTTGTTCTACAGTAATCGCAAATCCTTGCAGCAAACGAAGCGTCACCGAACCGTGTACTACTTGTCGGAAGGACGGACCTTTTCGGCAACTGCGGCAGCTGCATGCTGAGCAGTACCAGCAGCTTCCTTGGCAGCATCGGCTGCGGTTGCAGCAGCACCCTGAACAGCCTCGGCAGCATGCTGAGCAGCGCCCGTAGCGGTTTCCTTTGCCACTGCAGCGGCATCGAGCACAGCAGGAACCTTGTCTACCGCAGCATCACGCGCAGCTTCAGCGTTCTTGGCAACCTGGGTTGCAATACGCTCGCGAGCAGCATCGATCTTCTGACGAAGCTCGTCGCCGTTGGTGTCGAACGCCTGAACCGGCGCAGGAGCGAACTTCTGAACGCGATCGGAAGCAACCTTGCGAGCCTCAGCGCCGTTGTCTACCACGGTATTGATTACTTTGGTGGAGGTGGATGCAGCAGCTTCCACAAACTGACCAGCCTTTTCCTGCAGCTGAGGCGGGCAGGAAACAGTGCCGCACTTTTCGTTTGCGACTTCACTCAAAAGCGCACGGTTTTCCGCGCCGGAACGGGGCGAAAGAAGCAGGCCTGCTACAGCGCCAACAGCGCCACCGATAAGAAATGTTGCGAACTTGCCCATATAGAACACCTTCCCCAAAAGATTGGTTGCAATACCGTCATTATAAAGGCGCTGCCAGCCTTCAGGCAGCAGAACCGTTCACCCGGCGCTCTTGTTGCCGAGGTGAAATATAGATTACGCCGTTACTCCTCTATCAACCGGTCGAGCACGGCAGGAACGGAAAGCCCCGACGCCTCGCAGGCGGCGGAGAACACAGACCGTTTGGCCAAGCTCGGGGTTACGTTAACCTCAAGAACCTGCGCTTGAGCGCCGTCCCAGATAAGGTCGACGCATCCATAGCCCTCCATGCCGAACGCGCGATAAACCTCAAGCGCCGCGCGCTCGATTTCCGAGCGGATAGCCTGAGCTGTTGATTCGTCATGGGAGAGCGACTCCAAGCGTACAGGTGCATAAAAATCAACCGCATCGCTGCCTAGGCGAGCATCGGTAAGATAAAGCCCCTTGCGCGGGACGATTTCAACGGGCGGCAGAGCATGGGCATCCCAGCTGGACCCCAAAATGCACACTGAAAGCTCAACGCCCTCAACCCACTGCTGAACGATCACTTTGTCGTCAAAAGTGAACGCATCGCGAAGAGCATCGCGCAATTCCTCTTTGTCGTTTGCCTTGTGCACGCCATAAGCAAGGCCCTCGCATGCGGGCTTTACCGCCAAAGGATAACCGCCGGGAATGCGGTCCTCGAACAGATCGACGGCGCCAAATGCGCCCAGTTCGTCAAACGCAACCTTCGAAAAGCAGAAGCCCTGCGGCCATGAAGCCACGGTTTGCTCGCCGGAGAAATCGCACGCTGCCTGCATATGGGCAGAAAGCAAGCTTTTGTCGGCAACCGATCGACACACTTCGGAGCCAGAACCCACATAGGGAATGCCCAAGAAACCCAGCAAGCTCTGCAAGGTGCCGTCTTCGCCCATTTTGCCCGCCACTGCAACGATGCAAGCATCGGGGCGTTCGGCTCGAAGCGTTGCTACCAGATCCTCCGACACGTCGATGGCAACGGGAGCATGCTCGGCCTCTTTCAAGGCGGCAATGATACGCTTGCCGTTTTCCAATGAGGCGTCTCGCTCAGCAGAAGAGCCTCCCATAAGTACCGCGATTTTCATATTCGTCCTTTCAACAGGCCGATTGGAAACCCGCCAGCAGCAGGCCCCATAGGCGCGATGCGAACTTCGATGTATCTTCTTGCCCACCAGGCAAAACGAGCCTTCGCCAAGGGAGCAAGAAACGAAGCGCATAAAGCTTCCGGAACTGGAGTCACAGCAGCGAAGAGCGTGCGGACAGAGCACTCGCAGATGCCCCAGCCATCAGCTCCAACATGCGCTTCACTTTATTATCTTAAAGGAGAAATGGGGCCAATATCAGCCACGTTGGCGGATAAGCACGCCATTTAAGAATGCAAGTGATTGATTGAATGCATCGAGCGCCACCAAATCGTCCTCATAGGAAAAAGCAACATGCGCCACAAGATCATCCCCCGCGCTCCATTGCGTTGTGCCCGTAAAGACCCTATTGGGGTCTTTTGCGGCTCGAGTTTGGGCATCGATGATCAAATGCTCAAGAAGGTGTGGAGTGGAGGTGTTCCTCATCGCTGAAGCAAATACCGGGCCTACGCTATTACGACACGCGTGCTGCCCAAGCGTTGGCACACGGCCCAAGCACTCCGCTATCAGGTTGGAGTCTGTTTGCGCATAGCGCTCGGCCGCCACCGCCACTTCAACTTCCACCCTATCGGGGCGCACGCGCACCCGTAAAGCACGAAGGGGCAGCTCCTCGGAGCACGCCCCCTCGTTCGACCCCGACCGGCACATTACTGTTTCACCAGTTTGGTCGAGGCTTTTCCCTGTTCGCTATCAGGGTTTTCTTCGGTGATGACAAGAGTATCTCGCTCAGGCGAAAACGCATACGAACCTGAGCCTGTGTATTTGCCGAATGAGAAGCTGATAGTCTTGTTGAACGTATCAAGGCAGTACGAATACGAGACATCATCGCTCATCTTGATCTCGGAATCGGTAACGGTGACGGTTGCGCTGCTACCGTCGATAACCCACGTTCCCTGGATATCGGCCGCATCGTCGTAGCGGAGCCACTGATTCCATGAAAGCAACCCCGTGGCGATTGCCAGCACCGCAACGATGGAACAGGCAATTACGACAAAGCGTCGCGAAAGACGGCGCTTGCGGCTCTTCGCCTTGGCGCTCATGCGAGGCGTTCCCGTCTTCTCGGAAACCGAATCGGTTTCCACGTTTAGGGAAGGCTTTGCCTTCTTGCCCTCGGGAATAGAAGGACGCGGCATGGGATGTGCCGCGCCCTTCGAAGAATCTTGAAGCAAGCCTTCGGGTTTGCCCGCGGAAGCGCTAGGCGCCGAAGCGTTTGAAGCCTTCGTTTTGCGCCCTACCACTGAGGGACGCTTGCTTGTGTTCTTTTCTGCCATGCCTTCAGGCTATCCTTTAGCGGATAACCTCAATACCGCCCATGTAGGGAACCAGAACATCAGGCACCTTGATGGAGCCATCTGCCTGCTGATAGTTCTCGATAACGGCAGCCATGGTGCGGCCAACCGCCAAACCAGAGCCATTGAGCGTGTGAACAAGGCGCGAACCCTTGAAGTTTTCGGGGTCGCGATACTTGATGTTGGCACGACGTGCCTGGAAATCCTCGCAGTTGGAGCAGGAGGAAATTTCCTTGTAGGCGTTGTAGGAAGGCAACCAAACTTCCAGATCGTAGGTCTTGGCGGCGGAGAATCCGATGTCGCCGGTGCAAAGGCTGATTACGCGATAAGGCAGGCCCAAAAGCTGCAGAATGTTCTCGGCATCAGCAACCATGGACTCCAGATCGTCGTAGCTTTCTTCGGGCTTTGCGTACTTGACCATTTCCACCTTGTCGAACTGGTGCACGCGAATAAGGCCGCGGGTGTCGCGTCCAGCGGAACCAGCCTCTTCACGGAAGCAAGGCGTGAAGGCGCAGTACTTAAGAGGCAGTTCGCTTGCCTCGAGCACTTCGCCGGAATGGATATTGGTAAGCTGTACCTCTGCCGTGGGAATGAGGTACATGCCTTCGCGGGTTTTGAACAGGTCGTCTTCGAACTTAGGAAGCTGGCCGGTGCCAGTAAGCGTGGTGGCATTGGCCATAGCCGGGCACCACCATTCCTTGTAACCACGGGAGGTGTGCGTGTCGGCCATGAAGTTGATGAGCGCGCGCTCAAGACGAGCACCCAAGCCGCCCAGCAGCACAAAGCGGCTACCTGCGAGCTTTACGGCACGCTCGGCGTCGATGATGCCAAGCTCTGCGCCCAAGTCCCAATGAGGCTTCATTTCGAAGCCTTCAGCCTCGAAGTTACGCGGGGTGCCCCAGCGACGAACCTCGGGGTTGTCGTTTTCGTCTTTGCCAACCGGAGTGGAATCTGCCGGCATGTTCGGCGTGGACATGAGCATATCGCGCAGGCCTTCGTCAGCTGCAGCACGCTCAGCGCTGAACTGAGCGATCTGGTTCTTGAGCTCGGAAACCTCAGCCTTAGCAGCCTCGGCTTCTTCCTTCTTGCCTTCGCCCATCAACTTGCCGATGGACTTGGAGATAGCATTGCGCTTTGCCTGAAGCTCTTCTTCCTTAGCAATTGAAGCACGACGTGACTCGTCCAATTCCTGGAAGCGCGCAGAATCCCACGTATGATTGCGATTCTGCATCGCAGTAGCGACTTCATCAAGATGTTCGCGGACGAACCGAATGTCTAGCATGACTGCCCTTTCGACGTGCTTTATACGGTATGTTTCCGTTTGAAAACAGTAGCGCTAGTATACTCTTATTCACCTAGCACGCGCAGGCGGCTTACCCGTTCGCGCAATGAACAAATCCGTGAGAGGAACCCATGGACTTCGCCGAGCTCTATCATTTCCTGTTTGAAACCATCGAAGGCATCGGCTGCCTTATTGTGGCATGCCTGGTTCTTACCACCATCATTGCGGCTATTTTGGAATACCGCACGCGCAAAACCTTCAAAGATCGCGGCGAGAAAGATACCGATACGGAGTTTTTCGACGAGGAATAGCGCCCCCGGTCCGACGCCGAAAGATTTTCTAGCTATCCCCCAGCATGGGCGGCATAGCGCGCAGGAACAGGAATCCAACAATGAACAGCAGGGCGATGGAAAGCACGCCCAGCGAAGAGCTTCCTGTAAGTTGGGTAAAGGCGCTTACCAGGAAAGTGCCCATAACGGCAGCATACTTGCCGAAGATGTCGAAGAACCCGTAGTACTCGTTGGCGCGCTCCTTCGGAATGAGCTTGCCATACTCTGAACGCGAAAGCGCCTGGATACCACCCTGGAACAGGCCAACACAAATTGCCAGGATCCAGAATTCCACCGCGCTCTTCAAGAAAAACGCCGCGAACAGCACAATAAAGAAGTACGCAAGTACGCCCACCTTCAGCATGCGCTTGGTTCCAAAGCGTTTCGCCAGATTGCCATAAGCGATTGCAGAAGGAAACGCCACAAACTGGGTTACCAACAGCGCCAACACCAGCTGCGTCGAGTCGATGCCCAGGTCGGTGCCGTAACTGGTGGACATCTTGATTACCGTATGCACGCCGTCGATGTAGAAGAAAAACGCCAGCATGAAGAACAACAGGCGCTTGTCCTTCACGATGCTCTTCACCGTTCCCTTCAAGCCGGAAATAGTGGTGCGCAGCACATGGTCGGAGCGCTTTTTGCCGTGCAACTGCTTGACGTTCTTGGCAACGGGCACCGTAAAGACCACCCACCATGCGGCGGTGATGATAAACGCGATTTTCATGCCAAGCTTCGCATCGATGCCAAAGTTCGATCCCCCCAGAACCACTGCCAAGCACGCTATGAACGGGATGCACGAGCCGATGTAGCCCCAGGCGTAACCGTGAGAAGAAACCTTGTCGTAGCGCTCTTCAGTGGTGGCGTCCACCAGGAAAGCGTCGTAGAACACCATTGAGCCGTTCAGCATAATGGCGGCAATTACATATACGACCAAAAAAGCAAGCGCATGTTCGGGAATGCCCAATGCAGCACAGGCAACCGCGCCGGTACCCGCAAAGCCAACCAAAAACTTCTTCTTGTTGCCTGCCAGGTCGGCAAGGCTGCCCAACACAGGCATGAGTAGGGCAAGAACCAACGAGGCAACCGTTTCGGCATAGCCCCAAGCAACCACCACCGAAGAACCAGGGTCGGCGATGGAGGCGAAATAAACGGGAATCAGCGCAGTGGAAAGCATGACGAAGGCCGAATTGCCCACATCGTAAAGAACCCAACTCAGCTCTTTTTTAGTGAGCCCAAACGCCATAATCGTTACCCTTTCGTCCTTGAACGCACGCCCGTTTGGACGCATCATAAAACGCACACCAGTATACGGTGCATGTATACGGGATATCTAAAATATCCGTAAAGAAACGAAGGGGTATATATGCCAGCGATTATCACTCACGATCAATTCGGTCGCAAAGCTCTTGCTAAAGCGGCCGCTGGCGTTGTTTCCAATGAACGCGAACGCAATGCCTTTTTGCTGGGAAACCAGGGGCCCGACCCGCTGTTTTACTGTGTAGCAAACCCCACTACCGCCAAATACCACAAGCTGGGAAACCTGATGCATCACGCCGATCCCAGCGCGTTGCTGTTTTCGCTCGCTCAGAGCCTAGTCTACCTGCCAGAAGCCGCCCACCCTTTGGCGAAGGCCTATATCGCGGGCTTTCTTTGCCATTACCTGCTCGACCGAGCCGAGCATCCTCTGGTGTACGCGCAGCAGTATGCCCTGTGCGATGCTGGCATCGATGGGTTGAGCGACAAGGATGGGTCGGAAGTGCACGCCATCATCGAAAGCGATTTGGACGAAATGGTGCTCTGGACCTATGAGGGCAAAACTGTTGCCTCGTTTAACCCGCACAAGGAAATCCTGAAAGCCGATAGGCAAACGCTTGCCATCATTTCCTACCTGGTTAGCATGGCGGTACACGACGCCTACGGCAAAGAGGTAAGCCCCGATCTGTTCACGAAAAGCGTTTTGGGATTCCGCCGCATCCAGCATGTGTTCCATTCGCCGCGCGGCATCAAGCGCACCGCGCTGGGCAACATCGAGCGCAAGTTCCGCAAGCATTCGTTCGTGCAAGCCATGAGCCACCGCGCCGTTGAGCTAACCGCCAGCGAATTCGACAACCATCAGCGCGCTGCGTGGATCAATCCCTTCACGAAAACAGTGAGCACCGCCAGCTTCCAGGACCTGTTCAACCAGGCACTTGAGCAAGCAACCGAGTACATTCCCCAAATTGTTTCCGGCAACTTCACCATGGAGCAAGCCCACGAGCTTACGCAGGGGCTGAATTTTTCAGGGGAGCAGGTAGAGCGGTAGCATAACGAGGTGCGACGCCTTGCCACCGTGGCCATTCAGACACTTTTCGTTGATGCCCCGATCCGTTATCTTCAAGCTGCTCAAACATGACAGTCTCACCAGCTCGTCTCTTTTGCCCACTGCCCTGATTCGGGAACCCACAGCATGCCATCAGAAAGCGATCCGACCGCGGGATCGAGCAGCTTCTTCGCCAATACCACAGCACCCTCCAGGGATGCGGCTTCAGACGGAAGGTGCGCCTGCCTCGCCATCTTTAGATAAGAAGAGGAATATGACGTTCTCCATATGGCGGGAATGCCAAAAGCATCCGGCATCGAGAGCTTGCGCGCTCCAAGTTCTGTGGCAATCCTCTTCTGCAGCTTCGTCCCATCGACTGCCATGGATATGGCGATGACAACAATGTCCACGAGGTCCTTCACGCGGGAGGATGCCCTGCCGTCATGAGTCTCGATAATTCCGCAAAGTTTGTCTGCCAGCACGCATTCAACTGGATAGACAGCATAGTCGCAGACTTCTACGCCTCTCACCTCAAGCCTGTCAGCAGGCTCTATGATGTCGATGTCCTCCAATGCGACCTCGTCGATGACCAGGTCGATGGAAACGTCCTGAACGTATTTGGCGCCCACGAGACACTTGAAGCGCACATCGAGCCCGCTGCGATACTCGTCCTCTGCTTTGATAGGTGTCGCACGCGAAAACTCGAAGGTGGTGAAGTCGCCGAGGTCCGCTGCCGCAAGTCGTTTCAGCTCTTCGACTGCTGCGTCAAGCGAATCTCTCTTCGAGAGCAGATCTATATCGCGAGTTGCACGTGCATCGACCGTGCGGGCAAGCATCGCATGCCCTCCCTTCAGCACGAAAGAGTGGTTTGCGTTCGCAAACACACGGCACAGTAGCCTGTGTCGCCAAAAGCCCGCAATAGCACGGTTCGTGTCTTGTGACGATTCCTTGGCGGCATGCTTAACCGCCATCTCAAATGCCGCAGGAGTCTTATGCATCAATGCATTTCCCCTTCCACGATTCCCGAGTTAGCAAGTAGCGATTTGAAGATAGAGCCACCTTTCGCCTCGCCATATTTCCCAACGAGCATTTCTTGCAGCCTGGCACAGTCGAATTTGCTATCCGAACTCGCAACGTCGCGCAGCGCGCCGGCAATAAGCGAAGGGTCCTCCCTGTCGAGTACAAGGTCGAAAACCGTGCGCTCGGGTCTAGTAACAGGAATGCCCCGCTCGAAAGAGACATCCCGCCGTTCAACGTCGCGTATACCGAAACGAGCGGACGGGTTACGGGAGCTGATCCGCTCCCTCGAGAAGAAGCGGTATGGGGAAAGATGAAAGTCGCCCATGTCATTGAGGTAGGCGGCGCTCGACCCCCCGACACAAACCCCATCCCAGCGGGCAAAGCGTTCATACGCAAATAGCTTTGAAGAGGTAAGCTTCCAGAGCGCGAAGAGCTCATCGGTCTCTTTTGACCCTGAGCCCATCAATCGGTAGGCTCCGTGGACGATACGCTCGAGGCGTCCTGACACGCAGGCATCGTGCAGCGCGTCGCGAGGGATATCGAGTCGAGCCGCTTGGGCGGTGGTGAACACGCCCTCAGATTCGGCAAGCTCAATGATTGATGATATGTGATCTTTGTTCTTCATGCGCCAATTGTAGGTTATTTCCCAACAAATGCAACATTTAGAAGTCGAAACAACGATGCCCGTAACAATGAGCGGCACCGCAGGATATTGGGCAGCGCATTGCACTAAACGAGCGTTATTCCCACTCAATGGCTCCAGATCTGGCATCTCATCGCCTCAATTGCGCCTAGTTCTTCGCGTCACCAGGGAACACGTACCGACGTGCAGCATGGCATCGCGCTTCATCGGCTTCGGGAACAAAAGTTGAGGAAGTTTCAAAGATCCTTTTTCAAACCTGAATCGCCGAGCTTGCATTTTGCTTAAAAGGATACGGCGGGTCATCCTCAGACCACTCGTAAGCGGTTCTAAAATAGAATGAGGAAAGCGCTCCGTCCTGCGAAGGAGTTACCTATGTATCACCCTGTGATCAAACTCGCCAGCGCGAAATCAGCCTGGCGCGGGTTGGACATCTACCATGCAAATATGGTTCTCACCTGCAGAAAAGTTGAAGATAACTGGTTCGAGGGAACCGTACAGGGATCTGCCGAACAGCCGTATCACGTCAGGCTGTCGCTTGAGCATCCACGCAATTCCACCTGCGATTGCCCGCACGCGAAAGGCCGAATGGTCGTCTGCAAGCACAAGGTCGCACTTTTCTTCAAAGCCATCCCTGATGCCGAGGCGAACTTTCTCCGAGAGGTCGAGCTGGAAGAGTCTCTCTACAACGCAGCCCTGGAACATGAGGCGGAAGAACGGCATCGCGAAATCGTCTCGTACGTTTTGGGATTGACGAAAGCGCAGCTCCAGCAGCAGCTCATCAACGCGCTCGAAGAATTGGACTCTCGCGATCGTATTGACCGCTGGTAACGTAAAATACCGCTCGAACTCGCTTGCGCAACCGTTTCGCAAAATGCCCCACTCCGCTCTTCGGCGAACGCTCCAAGCTCCATCATCTAAGTAGCTTGAACATCAGCATGTTCTTTAGGCAACTTCCCTCTTTATGCCGCATAAAGCGCGATAGCCGCCCTCATCATATCGGAAAAAGCGAGATCGCCGCCCCCCCGTTACTCCTCTTCGCTAACGAAGGCGCGCGAGGGCGCGGCGGTGCAGGTGAGTACCACGGCAACCACCAAAGCGGCAATTACTGGCACTAAGGCAAGCGGGTTGGCAAGCAAGGTGGTTCCAGCCGAATCGGCCAACGAGCCAGCCACAATGGCGCCTATTTCTAGCGCTCCAGCAAGTATCATGCCCAACGTGCAGAAAACACGATTGCCTGTACCGCACAAAGCCGACGAAACAGCGGCAGCGGCAACCCAAGCCGCCAAGGTAATCCACGTCGAAGGCAACACTAGCAAAGCGGCAACCAAATCTTGGACGTTGTCAGCAAGGGGAATCAGGGCATAGGAAACCGCATCCCAGCCCGAAAGAGCATGCGACCCCAAGCCTGAAAGCACTAGGGCAAGAATGCCTGCAAACAACGCAGCTGCCGCCGCGTCGCGAGGACGCAGCAAATAACCAGCCGCAAAGGGAACAAGCGGCGCAAATCCGAACGATCCGATAAGAGCCGGAAGCAATCCAACGTTTGCAGCTTCATGCGAATGACGAGCAGTGAAATACCACCAGCATGCCGCTGCAGCCATAAAGGCAACGCCCAGAATCGGAGAGCCGAACACGCACAGCGAAACACCCAGCGCTTCGCAGGCAAACAGGGCACCAACGGAAGGCAACAAGGCGGAAAGCAAAGCGAACGCCGCCAGAATACCCCACGATATAGGATTGCTCCATGCATCAGGAGCCGCAACGGAATTGAGCGTCAAAAAGCCCATAACCGCTGCGCTTGCCGCTGCCCATACGCGAGCAAACACCGATTTCATCCGTGGCGTGGGACGCCAAAGCTCGCGCGGCTCTTCGGGCAACTCCGGCTCAAACTCTTCGGATTCCTCTTCCGCGGTTTCTTCAAGCTCGTCCCCCACCAGGCGCTTTAGTTTGTTGGCACCTTTACGCGGCCCGCCCAAACAAGGCTGCATCTGATCGGCAAACTCTTTTATCGACGCATAACGCTCATCGGGGTCGGGCGAAAGAGCGCAGAACATCACATCGTCTATTGCGGGGTCAAGCCCCTCCATGCACAGGGAGGGAATGACCAACTCAGCATCGTAAATTGCATCTTCGGCTTCAGGAATGCTATTGGCTAAAAACGGATTGGCACCCGAAATCATTTCATAAGCCAAGCTCGCAAGAGCCCATTCGTCGCAACGCTCGCTCAGATTGCGCTGCTCCATCTGCTCGGGCGGCATATAGCCGATCGTGCCGCCCTCTGCGGCGCCATAACCGGCCTCCCCAGCCAATCGCGCCAGGCCGAAATCGGTCACCTTAACGTGCCCCTGTTTATCGATCAGCACATTTTCGGGCTTGATATCGAGATGGAGCACTTGATGGGCATGAGCAACCTGAAGCGCCTTTGCCACTGCCTTGAATACGGCGGAAACAATATCGGGATCCACTTCGTCGGGGTACGTGTGCAACACTTCGGCAAGAGTCATGCCGTCGACATACTCCAAAATGAGATACGCCATACCATCTTGCACTTCAAAGTCGTACACCTGAACGATGGAAGAATCCGAAAGCTTCGCTGCGGTACGAGCCTCTTCCAACCCGGGCACCGCAGAAGTGTCAATGGTGCCCTTCCCCAAAAGAATGCTTCCGCCCTCAGGGAACATTTCAGCGGCCTCTTCAAGGGGCATGCACTTGATGGCAACTCGACGCTGAATGCGCGTGTCCCACGCAACCTTCACCGAGGCAAAGCCGCCGTGGCCAGCCTCCCCTTCCAAACGATAACGCCCCAACAACAGGTTTTCCTGGCTGGACGGCTGCTCGATATTTTGCGGCTGCGCACCATATGCCAACTGGTCGTCGTACGGCGGCACATCGGCATCCGCACCGTCGACAACATCGCGGCTCAAGGGCGCAGAAAGCCGGGCTGGCAACGTAAGCCAGCCAACGCGGCGTGTTTCTGGTGTTTTGCCCTCGGGCTTTTGCAAACGCTATTCCTTGAAGTTCTTTACAAAATGCTTAATCAAGGCGGCAGACGTTGGCGTGCAACGTTCGCCTCCCATACGCGGCTCAGCGAGCGGCATACCCTCTAGGATAGCGGCAGTTGCGGGAGCAGGCAGCGAAAGCACACCATGAGCGCATTCGATTTCACCTTCGCCGGGCTGAATGGGGGTTGCCACAACCTCTTCAGGGGCAAGCACATAGAATTCTGCGCAAATAGCCAGCGCGTTGCGGATGCCGCCCGCCTTCCCCACTTCATGGAAATGGGTCTGGGACACATCGCACCCATGAACCTTCGCCTCGGCAGCCGCAAGAATGGCATACACGCTGCGCAAATCAGATTTTACCTGCTCAGGAGCATCAAGCACATCGATGGTTTCATTAATCTCGGCGATGTCATGATGGTGCTTTTCGGGCACTTCGGCGCGTTCAATTATCTCATAGAAACGCTTGTGCTGCGATTCGTCCATTGCGTTGAAGAGAGTGTCGAAGATCTGGCCGCGCGTGGCGTTTTCGGTGAAGTCGAAGGAAAGCACCATATTCGCTCCTTACTGCTGTGCGGGCGCTGCGCCCGGAAGATGATTGATGAGATGGGCCTGGAAACCGGCTCCAAAGCCATTGTCGATATTGACAACGCTCGTTCCGCTTGCACAGGAATTGAGCATGGAAAGCAGGGCCGACAAGCCACCGAATGAAGCCCCGTAGCCCACACTGGTTGGCACCGCGATAACCGGGCATGAAGCCATACCGCCCACCACGCTGGCAAGGGCGCCTTCCATGCCGGCAACAGTGATGATAACCTGCGCCTGCATGATGTCATCCATGTGCGCAAGCAGGCGATGAAGCCCCGCAACTCCCACATCGTAGAGACGCTGCACTCGGTTGCCCAGGGCTTCGGCAGTGAGCGCCGCTTCCTCAGCAGCATACATGTCGCTGGTGCCGGCGGCGGCAACCACGATAGTGCCATTGCCCGTCGGTTCGGGCATGCGTCCAAGCAGCCCCACACGCGGAATGTCGAAGTAAGTGAAATCATCGGCGAAGTGGCTGACCATAAGGCTTACCGCTTCGGCCTTCATACGGGTGATAAGCACCGTTTCGGCGCCACCCTGCTGCAGAGACTCCGCGATACCGCGAATCTGATCAGGGGTTTTTCCTTCGCCATAGATAACCTCAGTGGCATTTTGGCGCAGGGCGCGATGATGATCAACCTTGGCATACCCCAAGTCGGTAAAGGGCTCCTTCTTCAAGGAAAGCAACGCTTCGGCAGGCGTGGTTTCACCTGCGGCAACGCTTTCCAGGATCTTCTCTATAGCATCGGATTCCATGCACCCTCCGATCAAGTGGGTATTTAGGGACAGGTCCCATTTTCCCACTTATTCATTACAGCGTAACGACGCATTGTTGTTCGACAGCATGGTATCATAAGTGACACCGCGTCACTAATTTCTCAATAGCAAGCGAGACTCAGCTCTCATATCGAGCTAAAGCGAAATCACCATATACAGAGAAGGAAACCACCATGGAATACCGCACGTTGGGCAAAACAGGCCTTCAAGTTAGCGAAATTGGCTTCGGCGCCGAGTGGCTGCCAAACAGCGATCCATTATTTGCGCGCCGTCTTGCCCGTCATGCGGAAAGAGCGGGTATCAACATCGTCGATTGCTGGATGGTCGACCCCGATATCCGTCGATCGCTAGGCGATGCTGTATGCGAAAATCGCAGCCACTGGATCGTGCAGGGGCATTTTGGCGCCACCTGGAAAAACGGACAGTACGAACGCACTCGCAACCTGGAGCAGGTTGTTCCCGCTTGGGAATTCCTGCTGGATTGCTTTGGAGGGCACATCGAGCTCGGCCTTATTCACTACGTCGATGCCCTCAGCGAGTTTAATAACATCATGGATGGACCCTTCATCGAATACGTCCGCAGCGAAAAAGATGCAGGTCGCATCGATCACATTGGCCTTTCCACCCATAACCCCGATGTGGCACTTGAAGCATGCAAGTATCCCGAAATCGAGATGATCATGTTTTCACTGAATCCGGCGTTCGACATGCTGCCGCCCTCGGAGGACATCAACACTCTGTTCGCAGAAAACTATCAGCAAAATCTTTCGAACATTGACCCGAAGCGTCAGGAATTGCATCGTCAGTGCAGCATCAATAACATTGGGCTTACCGTAATGAAGCCATTCGCAGGAGGTCGCCTGCTCGATGCAGCAAAATCACCTTTCGGCATCGCTATGACGCCCACACAATGCATCGAATACTGCCTTTCCCGTCCCGCTGTCGCTTCGGTTCTTGCCGGCTTTAAGGACGAGACAGAGTGCGACGGCTGCTTGGAATATGTAACCGCAACGCAGGAAGAGCGCGACTTCGGCCATGTGCTCTCCAATGCGCCCACGCATACTTACTTTGGCCAGTGCATCTACTGCGGACATTGCCAGCCATGCACCGTGGGAATCAACATCGCCGAAGTGAATAAATTCTACGATTTGGCAGAAATGCAGGGAACTGTTCCAGAATCGGTGCTGAAGCACTACGAATCGCTCGACGTTACTGCAGGCGAATGCACTGGATGCCAAACCTGTGAAGCAAATTGCCCCTTCGGCGTGAAAATTGCCGAGCGCATGGAAAAAGCGGCAGAACTGTTTGACTTCTAGACAGGTGGGAATATAGGGACAGGTCCCATTTTCCCACTTAACAAACGAAGCCCTGCTTGCGACTAATATCGCAAGCAGGGCTTTTCTTTGAGTGCCATCCCTAGGTGGGAAAATGGGACCTGTCCCTATATTCCCACTAATCTCCCAGCAATTCGTCGACCTTCGGGAGCCACTCGCTAATGGCGATATGCTGCGGGCAAATCTCTTCACACGATCCGCAGCTTGTGCACGAATCAGCACGACGGCCATAACTGGTAACCTCGTTCTGGTAGAAATCCTTCGCCAGCTCCATATCGTCATACAGCGTACCCATGTTGTAGGCGCGGAAGTTATACGGGATAGCAATCTTGTTCGGGCACATATCCACGCAGTAGTTGCAACCGGTGCAGGGAATTGCAGCGCGCGAATCGAGCGCGGCTTTTGCCTGGTCAAGGACCTTGTGTTCTTCGTCAGAAAGCATGCCCGGATGCGCGTTCTGCATATACCCGATGTTTTGCTGGAGCTGCTCGGGCGTACTCATGCCCGAAAGAACGCAAGATACCTCAGGCATATCCCAGAGCCAATCAAAGGCCCATTCAACATTGCTGTGTTTGATGTCCGAACTATCGAACACCGCCTGGGCGTTTTTCGGCAAATCAACCAGCAGCCCACCGCGCAACGGCTCCATAACCACTACGGCAATACCTCGCTCGGCCGCCATTTTCATGCCCTTGATGCCCGCCTGATAATCGCGGTCATAGTAATTCAGCTGAATTTGGCAGAAATCCCAATCGGCAGCGTTCAAAATCTCTTCGAACAGCTCCAAATCGTCATGGAAGGAAAAGCCGATATTGCGCACTTTCCCGCTTTCCTTGGCACGTTTCATGCCATCGATTGCGTTGTTGCGCACCGTTTTCTTCCAACTGCCGCCATTCATTGAGTGCAGAAGGTAGTTGTCAACATAATCGAGGCCCAAACGATCGAGCTGCTCATCAAGGAAACGATCGAAATCTTCAGGTGACTTATAGAGCCACGCAGGCGATTTAGTGGCAACATACACCTTTTCGCGATAGCCGTCCTTCAGCGCCTCGCCCAAGATTCGCTCCGAATAGCCGCTTACATAGTTGTAAGCCGTGTCGAAATAATTGACCCCTCCATCGATGGCCGCACGGATCATCGCAATCGATGTGTCGACATCTACCTGGTCGATGGTGTTGCTGTTTACCGTTTTGCCGCCATCTTTCATAGGCAAGCGCATAACGCCAAAGCCCAGCGGCGAAACCATCATGCCCGTATTGCCGAAAGCACGCAATTCCATGACACCCCTCCTGTCTTCGTTGGCTACGACGCTTTGTCCCCTATGCCGCATAAAGCCAACGTGCTTTGATTCAGTTAAGTTCAGGGTATCGCAAAACTACGCGCACGTAAAAAGGCCTCCTAGAGTTTTCCGGGAGGCCTTTGGTCACGCTGCGTAAAAAACGCTTACACGTTGAATTTGAAGTGCATTACATCGCCATCTTGCACGACGTAATCTTTTCCTTCCTGGCGAAGCTTACCAGCATCGCGGCAGCCTTTTTCGCCGCCCAGAGCAACATAGTCTTCATACGAAGCAGTTTCCGCTTTAATGAAACCGCGCTCAAAATCGGAGTGGATAACGCCAGCGGCCTGCGGGGCTTTCGCACCAACGGGAATAGTCCAGGCGCGCGTTTCAGTTTCGCCGCTGGTGAAATAGCTCTGAAGGCCCAGCAGCTTGTAGGCCTCGCGAATAAGGCGGGAAAGACCCGACTCGTCCAAGCCGAGTTCTTCCATGAAAATGGCTGCCTCTTCGGCATCGAGCTCGGCCAGATCGGCTTCGATCTTCGCACTGATGGGCACGGGCTGCTGTCCGTCGATTTCAGGAAGCTCAGCGTTAACCTTGTCTTCGTCCACATTGGCAATGTAGAGCATGGGCTTCATGGTGAGCAGACACAACTCGCGAATGGCATCCTGCTCTTCCTCGGAAAGGTCAAGCTGCAAAGCGCGCTTGCCTTCGTTCAGGCCCTCGAGCACTTTCTGGGCAACTTCGAAATTGATGGCCTTTTCCTTGTAACGCTTGCCCTCCTTTTCCAGACGGGGCAGCGCCTTTTCGATAGTGGCGATATCGGCAAGAATCAGCTCGGTTTTGATGGTTTCGACATCACTCTGCGGGTCGACCTTCTTGGATACGTGCTCTACGTTCGGGTCGCTGAAGAAGCGCACCACTTCGCAGATGGCATCGGTTTCGCGAATATTCGCCAAGAATTTGTTGCCCAAGCCTTCGCCCTGGGAAGCGCCGGCAACCAAGCCTGCAATGTCCACGAACTCTACCGTTGCGGGAATGATCTTCGCTGGGTGATCGATAGCGGCAAGTCCATCAAGACGCTTATCGGGAACGGGGACCAAACCCACATTGGGCTCGATGGTTGCAAAAGGATAGTTTGCGGCAAATCCGCTCTTCTTAGTAAGAGCGGTGAACAGAGAAGACTTGCCAACGTTCGGCAGGCCAACAATGCCAATGGAAAGGGACACGTTTGCTCCTTGATAGGGTTCTCGTTTTTGTACGCATTCCATCATACCACCCAAAAAGAAAACGCCCGAAAGGGGCATAAGTCGCGCACCACAACAACTGGGAATACTGGGACAGGTCCCATTTTCCCAGACCCCTTTTCCCCGACTTTCGGAGCAGGTACCGTTTTCCCACCTAGGAATAGCGCGCAAAGAAAAAGCCCTGCTTGCGAAATCAATCACAAGCAGGGCTTTGTTTGCTAGGTGGGAAAACGGTACCAGTCCCTATATTCCCACTTACATGCTGAAGAAGCCGAAGGTCTGTGCCACGTAGGCTACCAGGATAACCACCAGCGCAACGGGGGCAAGGTACTTGATCATGAAGACCCAAACCTTACGCAGCCTGAACCGAGAGGAAAGCATAACTTCTTCTTCGATCATCTTCGGGCCAACGATCCATCCAATGAAGATGCAGGTCAGTAATGCCACGATAGGCATCATTACCGAATTGGAGATGAAGTCGAGGAAGTCAAGGATAGAGGTTCCTGCGCCCAGGGGCTCAATGAACGAAAGCGAGCTGTAACCCAAGGTAACGAGCAGGCCCATGAGCGTAGTCCACACGATAACCGTAGCAAGCGCCTTGCCACGAGAGCAGTGAGTCGCATCCTGGACAATGGAAGTGCAGGTTTCCACTAAAGAAAGAGCGCTGGTAAGAGCGGCGAACAGAACCAAGACGAAGAAGCCAGCACCCACAACGGGAGCAAAGCTGCCCATGCCCTCAAATACCTGAGGCAGAACGATGAACATAAGGGAAGGGCCAGAATTTTCGGCAACCGCTTCGCCAGAACCCATAGCAGCAAACGTTGCGGGGATGATCATAAAACCAGCAAGAAGAGAAACGCCGAATGTCGAGCCCGCAATCTGGGCAACGCTGGAAGTGAGCTTGGTGGCCTTGTCGAGGTAGGAGCCGTAGGTAACCATAATGCCCATTGCCAACGAAAGCGTAAAGAAGGTCTGGCCCAATGCCGCAATTACCAACTCAGGGGAGAATTTGCTGAAATCGGGAACAAGGTAGAAAGCAAGACCGTCGATTGCCCCAGGCATGGTAAGCGCATACACGGCGAGGATTGCCGCCACAACAATAAGCGCAGGCATCATGATGAAGTTTGCCTTCTCGAGGCCATTGTTAACGCCCAGGCCCACAATGAAGTAGGTGATGGCCATGAAGACAAGCATGAACAGGATGCTTTCAGGGCCATTGCCGATGAAGTTCGTGAAGTACGTGCCGCCGTCGACAAGAGCACCTGCCTCGCCGCCTACATATGCTGCAAGGTACTTCGTTACCCAACCGCCGATTACGCAGTAGTACGGCACGATGATAAACGGCACGGCAGACATAAGAACGCCGATAAACGTAAACTTCTTGCCGAACGCCTTGAAGGCACCGATGGCGCTCTGCCCCGTTTTACGACCAAGGGCATTTTCCAAAAGCAGCAAAGAAATGCCAATGGTGAATACCAGGATCAAATACACGAACAGGAACATGCCGCCACCGTATTTGGCTGCCAAATACGGGAAGCGCCACATTGCTCCCAGGCCAACAGCGGATGCCGCCGCCGAAAGAACAAACGCCAGTTTGCCCGACCAGGAGGCTCGACCAGCCAACTGGGCAGATTCGGTTGAGGTTGACATACACTCTCCTTCTATCCCGCATATGCGGGAATTCATACATGGGCATTACGCCCACCAGGCGCCCCTATGCGCCTTCGATACTTATGAAACAAGATTGTAATAGTGGGTACTATAGCGTAAGCACTTGTAGAGATTTCGAGAGAAGGACAGGCGGCGTCCTTAACGCATTAGCGGCACCGAAGCGCCGCATTGCCCCTCTCGCTAGAGCTCTCATTTCAGCGGGTCGTGCACGCGCTCGCCCTCGTAACTGACGTTCCAGAACACCAAACCCTGCGCCGGCGCGTTTTCACCCGCTGCAGCGCGATTGCGCGCATCAAGCACCTCTGCGATCCATTCCGGCTTGCGCCTCCCAAGGCCAACTGCCACCAACGTGCCCACAATGGTACGAACCATCGAGTGGAGAAAGGCATTGCCCTTCACCGTGATAACCACCAGGTTTTCACCCCACGCATCTTCGCGCGACACATCGATGCTGAACACATTGCGCATGGTTGACTTGCCTTCAGCGGATGCCGCCATGCAGAAGCTCTTGAAGTCGTGTTCGCCTATCAGGTAAGCAGCTGCTGCGCGCATGGCTTCAAGGTCAAGCTCTTTGGGAATATGCCAGCAGAACCCTTTCATCAAAAGAGGCTTATAAGCATCGGTGCAGATAAAGTACTTGTATTCGCGCATTGTGCAGGAAAAACGAGCCGAGAAATCGCCCTTCTGACGGCGCACTGACTTAATGGAAATATCCTCATGAGTCAGAGCGTTCAGAGAACGCAGCAACTTGAACTCGCTACGACCGGCAAGCTCTTCTTCTGCAAGCGCAAAGCTCACCACCTGACCACGCGCATGCACGCCCGAATCGGTGCGCCCCGCGCATACCGTTTCGATAGGGCGACGGAACACCAGTCCCAGCGCTTCCTCGATGCTCCCCTGAACCGTGAGCTGACCAGGCTGACGCGCAAAACCGGCAAAGGGCTCTCCGTTGTACGAAACCAAGAGGGAAAGGATTACCTCGCCCTTCCCCTCTTCGGCTGCCTGCTGTGTTGCATTGCCGTTGTTACCGGGTTCCACTAAGAAGCCCTCCAAACCGTGCGTCCGAACAAGTCGTACAGGTGCGCCTTCAAATGCTGGTTGCCCGAATCGGCCGTCATGGGCAGCTCGGCGCGCATGCGGCGTCCGTCGGCCTGACGCACATAGAGCACTACCGGGTCTTTCCCTGGATGGTCCTTCAGGATGCGCATCAGCTTATCGGACGTCACCGAATCAAGCTCGCGCGTCGCGATACTCAACTCAAGCTGAAGCGGGGCAACATTGGCGTCTTCGTCGGAAAGCTCCAGAAGAGCAGCTTCATACACGATGATCTGGCTGCCACGATCGCTCACTTCAAACTTGCCCTTGCAGGTGATAATCGCATCTTCCTGAATGGCTTCCTTGAACTTGTCGTAGTTGAAGCAAACGCATTCAACATGCCCCGAGGTGTCTTCAAGCGTGAAGCTTGCCATCAGCGTGCCGCGTTTGGTTCGACGAACATTCGTCTCGGAAACCATTCCCGCGAACGTTGCCGACTTAATGCCCTGCTCTCGCTCGCTCAATTCGCCCAAGGTGTATTTCATGGTGCGCGAAAGGTAATTCTCGTAGCGACGCAACGGATGGTCGGAAACGTACATCTTCAAGATGTCCTTCTCGAAGGCGAGCAAGGTCTTCTTGTCCCACTCCACACCATCGGGCTCGGGGATATCATCCTTGAAGCTTTCATCTACATCCGAGAACATGCTGAACATATCAAGCTGACCGGCCGCTTTGTCCTTCTGACGCTTCGCTGCGCTTTCAAGGAGAGGCGTCTCGTCAATAAAATACATCAGCTGCTTGCGCGTATAGCCCGTAGAGTCGAACGCTCCCGATTTCACCAATGCCTCGAGCGTCTTGCGGTTATATGCCGAAGAGTCGACGCGGTTCACGAAATCATGCAACGAGGTAAACTCGCCGTTCTTCTCTCGCTCATCGATGATGCACTGAGCCACCTTTTCGCCTACGCCGCGAACGCCCGCCAAGCCAAAACGGATCCCCTCTTCAAGCGGGGTGAACTCCAGATTGGACGAGTTAACGTCAGGAGGCAAAACGGGAATGCCGCTGCGGTTGCAGCTCGCAATGTACTTGATCAGGCGGTCGTTGTTGCCCATGTAGCTGGACAGCACAGCAGCCATGTACTCATTTGGATAATGCGCCTTCAGATATGCCGTACGCATAACGAGCAACGCATATGCCGCAGAGTGCGATTTATTGAACGCGTACTTTGCGAACTTCTCGGCGTCTTCCCAAATCTCTTTGGCGATGTCGAGCGAATAGCCGTTTTCTACTGCGCCGTTGTTCCAGTCTTCTTGAAGCTCGCGCATAACATCGAGCTTCTTCTTGCCCATTGCCTTACGCAGCTTGTCTGCCTTGCCAGCAGAAAAACCACTCATAACCATGGACACCTGCATGATCTGTTCCTGGTACACCATCGTGCCGTAGGTTTCTTCCAGGATAGGACGCAGACGATCGTCGTAATAGTGAACGGGGCTCTTGCCTTGTACAACCTTTACGTAGTCTTCGACCATGCCAGACTCGAGCGGGCCCGGGCGGTTAAGAGCAATAGAAGCCACAACGTCAGAGAAGCGCTCTGGCGGAATCTGAGCGAACAGGCTCACATACAGCGCGCCTTCAACCTGGAACAAACCATCCATGTTGAGGGGCATCCCGTTCTTTCGAAGCTCGCCACGCATCAACGCAAACGCACGATCGTCTTCGATGGGAATTTCTTCCGGGAGAAGTTTTTCACCCGTGGTTGCCTCGATATTATTGCAGGCGCGCGAAAGCACGCCCAAGGTACGCAGGCCAAGGAAGTCCATCTTGAGCAGACCCAGGTCGGGCGTATAGTGGCCATCGTACTGGGTGATGATGCCGCCGCCCTTGGTATCGCGCTTCATGGGAACATGATCGCTCATGGGGTCGCGGCAGATGATGGTTGCGCACGCATGCACGCCTTCACCGCGCACATGGCCCTCGATGGACTTCGCGGCATCTATAACGCGCTTAACGTCTTCTTCGGTATCGTAGGCTTTTTTCAAATCGGGGTTTGTCTCGAGCGCACCATCGATGGTGATGCCCAGCTCGCCGCCGATAAGTTTGCAGATGCGGTCACCCACAGCATAGGGGTAGTCCAGAACACGCGCAGCATCACGCACAGCGTTCTTCGCCTGCAACTTGCCGAACGTGATAACGCCCGCAACATGATCTTCGCCGTAGAATTCGCGAATATGCTCGATAACATCCTGACGATGCTGATCGTCGAAGTCGACGTCGATATCGGGCATCTCAACACGTTCGGGGTTGAGGAAGCGTTCGAACATCAAGCCGTTCTTGATAGGGTCGAGGTCGGTGATGCCCATGGCGTACGTGCAGAGCGATCCTGCTGCAGAGCCACGACCGGGACCTACGCCGATACCATTCTCGCGAGCCCAGCGGATATACTCCTGAACGATAAGGAAGTAAGCTGGGAAGCCCTGCTGAATGATGATGTCGGCTTCGTATTCGTACTGTTCCAAAACCGACTTTTCCTTGCCGGTGTTGTCGGCAATAACGACATTGCGCCAATCGGGTCCATAGCGATGCTCGAGGCCCTTTTCGATCTCTTCGCGGAAGAGCATTTCTTCGGTATAGCCTTCTGGCAACGGAAAACGTGGGAGAATTTCGTCTCGCTCCAGTTCAACATTGCACTTTTCGGCGAGCAGAACCGTGTTGTCGCACGCCTCAGGGAAGTCTTTCAGCGCTTGGCGCATCTCTTCTTCGGTCTTCATGTAGAACTGGTCATTCGGGAACTTGAAGCGCTTTTCCTGAGTGATCGTGGCGTTGGTGCCGATGCAGAGCATAACGTCCTGCGCCATTGCGTCTTCCTGCGTAAGGTAATGGAAGTCGTTCGTGGCAATAGTTTGCAGACCCAGCTCGCGAGCAAGCTGGGTAAGCTTGCAGTTCATTTCGTACTGGGACATGCCCGCATTGGTGGTAATGCCCTGATCCTGAAGCTCGATATAAAAATCGCCGGGCTCGTAGAGTGCAGCAAATTTCTGCGCCCACTCCTTGGCCTCGGCAAACGCCCCGTCATCGATGCAGCGAGGAATAATACCTGCGATGCACGCACTGGTAGCGATAATGCCCTCAGAATACTTCTGGAGCATTTCAAATGTAGTGCGCGGACGATAATAGAAATTGTCTACGTGCGATTCGCTGACCAGCTTCAACAGGTTGTGGTAACCCGTATTGTTCTTTGCCAGAAGAATCATATGATGAAGCTTTTGCTTTTGCTTCTTCAGTTCGCTATCGGTGGTGAAGTAGATCTCACAGCCAAAAATAGGCTTAACCCACTTGCCGGTTTCTTTTTTGACCTTGCGGCAAGCTTCGTCGAGCTCCGGAACGCCAGACATAACGCCATGGTCGGTGATAGCCACGGCTGGCATATCCAAATCGGCTGCGCGCTTAACCATGTCGTAGATGTGGGTAGCACCGTCTAGCAAAGAATACTCAGTGTGGCAGTGTAAATGAGCAAATGCCATGTACGTCTCCTATGCTGTGCGCGAATGCGCAACCTCGAAATACTTATCGTTCTTTATTGTGCCATCGAATATCAAAAATGGCAGACTTGCAATCAAAACAACAGTTCTTGTTCGATTAACGCGCAAGGATAGGGAAACGGGAAAGTCCTCAGGGCCAAAATGGCAGAAATGCGAGAGAGCACAAGCACGCGAAAGCGCACCCGCACGAGGGGGCACAAGCACGCAAAGGAGCACCCGCACGAGAAGGCGCCCCACGAGAGTGTGCACACCCGCGCGAAGGCGCACCCGCGCACCGAGAGCTTAATCCTGTGGGACGCGGGCCTGCCTTCGCTGGCTGAGGCTCGCTGCTTCTGGGGAGGGATGACTGCAGCATCATTTTGCCAACGCACATCCCGAAGTGTTCGGCGACGATTGCCGCGTTATTTCGCTAAGGCAAATCTCTGAGCGTTCGGCGATGGCTGCCGCTGTATTCCGCTAAGGCGCATCCCGAAGTGTTCAGCGATGGGAAAATTCCTTCGTGACGCATTCTCCACCGATCGACAATGGCAAGATTTTCCCCGCGATGCGTTCTCCGCTGGCAGGCATTGGCAATATTCCTCCGTGATTCGCTCTCCGCTGGTCGACAAAGGCAAGATGTTCGCAAAATGCGTTCCCAACTGCCTGAACGTGGCAAGATTTTCACTTGATGCATCCCCAAAGGAGCCTCGGACAGAAAAAACGCCCCTCCGTGGCAACATATCACCGCTATGCATCCAAAATGAGCTGGTTTTGGCAAAATTCGCGCGCGGTGTATCCAAAAAGCCGCGCAAACCGCTAGCTAGGAATACACTACGTGAAAATCTTGCCAGGAAGGGCCCCTAATCCCGTCCGAGGCCTCCAAATCATACATAGCGCGCATATCTTGCCAACCTGTCTCACCAAACCGCGCAAATCGCCAACACCAGATCGCCCGCCCCTGACACCCATTACGGTCTGAGATGAGCCGCCGATGAACTTCAGTGGCGAGCATACGGCGCATTGTCTACGATACGGGCAAGTCCCGAGAGGCCGCCGATCGGGCGGCTCCGGATGACCGTCCGCCCCGCCGATTGGGAGTCCCCCGGATGGCAGTCTACCCCGCCGACCAGGAGCCCCTCGGATGGCAGTCTGCCCCCGATCGGACGGCTTCGAATGCTACGCGAAGTGCCGCGAGATGCAGATGGAGCGCTCGCCCCCTCCGATCAGACGGCTTCGACAACCACTCCATGCCCGTGCAAACGCAAAAAGGCGACCCCGTAGGGTCGCCTTTCGATTCTGGCACAGATCAGAAAAACCAACTGAAGGTAATCGTGGATGATCCTTACTTGTACAGGTCTTCCTTTTCCTTTGCAGCAAGCTGAACCTTACACCAGCGCAGCTTACGCGTCAGAAGAGAGCGAGAAACGATGCTCGTCTCGCTGAGGTTAGCGATCTTCTCTTCAAGCACAGGAATATCCTTGTTAAGCCTGTCGACGTTGATGCGCTGGATCTGGCGCGTCTTGTCGCAAATAACGATGACGCGGTCCTTCAACACCTGGACATAACCACCCATGATAGCAGCGCTCAAAACTTCGCCGCCCTCCTGCTGGGTGCGGGCCCAGATGACGCCGTCCTTAAGGGCGGATACAAATGGCTCATGGTTTTCCATGATGCCCAGTTCACCTTCGGTGCCGGGAACCATGACATTGTAGAGCTCACCTGAAAAGAGCACCTTGTTCTTTGCTACGACATCACACCTGATCACCGACATGACTTACTCCTCTGCCTGAAGCTTCTCGTAGGCTGCGTAAACATCCTCGATAGAGCCGGTAGTACGGAAGCAAACCTCGGGGATATGGTCACAGTTGCCCTTGAGGATCTCGTCGAAGGAGCGAACGGTGTCCTCCATCTTTACATAGACGCCATCCTGGCCGGTGAACTGCTTAGCAACATGGAAGTTCTGGCCGAGGAACTGCTGCACCTTACGTGCGCGGTTAACGATGACCTTCTGATCTTCCGTGAGCTCGTCCATACCAAGAATTGCGATGATGTCCTGGAGGTCCTTATAGTTCTGCAGGATCTCCTGAACGCCAACAGCAACGCGGTAGTGCTCTTCGCCAACGATCTCGGGATCGAGAGCGCGAGAGCTGGACTCCAACGGGTCAACAGCAGGATAGATGCCCATTTCGGCGATGGAACGGTTAAGAACCGTCTTAGCGTCGAGGTGGGTAAACGTCGTGGCCGGCGCGGGGTCGGTCAAGTCGTCGGCGGGAACATATACGGCCTGCACGGACGTAATAGAACCGGTCTTGGTAGAGGTAATGCGCTCCTGGAGGTCGCCCATCTCGGTAGCGAGGGTGGGCTGGTAGCCTACTGCGGAAGGCATGCGGCCGAGAAGTGCGGATACCTCAGAACCTGCCTGGGTAAAGCGGAAAATGTTGTCGATGAACAGCAGAACGTCCTGACCCTGGTCACGGAAGTACTCTGCTTCGGTCAGGCCGCACAGGCCGACGCGAAGACGAGCTCCCGGAGGCTCGTTCATCTGACCGTAAACCAAGCAGGTTTTGTTAATAACGCCTGCGTCGGTCATTTCCAGGAACAGGTCGGTACCCTCACGGGTACGCTCGCCAACGCCGGTGAATACGGAAGTACCACCATGCTCCTGAGCCAGGTTGTTGATGAGCTCCTGAATGATAACGGTCTTGCCAACGCCTGCACCGCCGAACAGACCGGTCTTACCACCCTTAATGAAGGGCTGGATAAGGTCGATAACCTTAATACCGGTTTCGAAGATCTCAGTCTTGTTGACGAGCTCTTCATAAGCGGGAGCGGGACGATGGATGGGTGCCCACTGCTTAACGTCGGGCATGGGCATACCGTCAACGGGCTGGCCCATAACGTTCCAGATGCGGCCGAGGGTCTCAGGACCTACGGGCATCTTCATAGGTGCACCAGTGTCCTGTACGGGCAGACCGCGTACCAGGCCGTCGGTAGACGACATGGCAACGGAGCGAACCAGGTCACCAGGGAGGTGCATCTGAACCTCGAGAACGACATCAATGTCGCCCGCGGGGGTAGTAGCTTTCACGGTCAGAGCGTTGTAGATCGCCGGCATATGATCCGGAGCGAACTCAACGTCGACAACAGGGCCAACGATACGGACAATGTGTCCGATGGAACCCTGCGTGGCCGCAGAAGCAGTATTGGTTTCTTCAGCCATTTAGTCCTCCAAAGCTGCGGCGCCACCGACGATCTCGTTGATCTCGGTCGTAATAGCGCCTTGACGTACACGGTTGTAGACACGGTTGAGAGTCTCAATCATGTCATTGGCGTTGTCCGTCGCATTCTTCATAGCATTGCGACGAGCAGCCTGCTCAGCTGCTGCTGAGTCAATGAGCATATAGTAGAAATGACCTGCAATATACTCGGGAAGGAAGTGATCCAAGACATCTTCCTCGCTGGGCTCGTAATCGATAGCACCCGGAAGATCGGGGTTATCGGGAGTCGGCTCGGTGATGCCGCCGCCCTTGACAAATACCTCGCCCTTGGGGAGGAATGCCTTCGGGTTTACCGGCAACAGAGGCTGCTGGATCAGAACCTGCTCACCTGCGTTCTTCGCATGATTGTAAAGAACGACTACCTCGTCAATTTCGCCAGAGAGGTAATGCTCCATAGCATAGTCTGCCAGGGCATCGGCCTCTTCGACGCGAGGATCAGCGGACAGGTCGCGGAAGGCAAGCACCGTATCGATACCACGATACTTGAAGTAGCCGATCGCTTTCTTGCCACATGCGGCAACAGCGATCTCCTTGCCCTCTGCCTTGCGCTCCTTCATGATCTGCTCGGCACGACGAAGCACGCTGGAATTGAAGCCGCCAGCCAAACCACGGTCGGAGGCGATGACCACAATAAGGGTCTTCTTAACCTCGTCATGCGGCGTCGCGAGCGGTGCAGTAGTACCGCCCATGCGTGCGATGTTGGCCAGCATCTCCTTCACAGCCTCGCCATAAGGCGTAGCAGCTTCGACACGCTCGGTCGAATGACGGATTTTTGCAGCAGCAACCATCTGCATGGTATGCGTAATCTGCTTCGTCGATTCGACGGACTTGATTCGCCTTTCAATATCGTGAAGGTTGGGCATAGTGACCTACCTTACGCGATGAACTGAGCCTTGAATGCCGGGATAGCAGCATTCAGTTCAGCCTCTACTTCGTCGGTGAACTTCTTTGCATCAGCAAGCTTGTCCATAACGCCATTGCCAGAGTGATGCAGGTAGTCGAGCATTTCAGCGCGGAAGCGAACAATGCTCTTAACCGGTACATCGTCCAGGAAGCCATGAGCGCCGGCCCAGATAGCAGTTGCCTGATCTTCAACGGACATCGGGGTGTAACGACCCTGCTTAAGAAGCTCGGTCATTGCAGCACCACGGGTAAGCTGCTGTTGGGTTGCAGCGTCCAGGTCGGAACCGAACTGGGTAAATGCAGCGAGCTCGCGATATGCAGCGAGGTCGAGGCGCAGCGTACCAGCAACGGACTTCATAGACTTCACCTGAGCGGAGCCACCAACGCGGGATACGGAGATGCCAACATTAACAGCAGGACGCTGACCCTGATAGAACAGGTCGGTGGTGAGGTAAATCTGACCGTCGGTAATGGAGATAACGTTCGTAGGAATGAACGCACCAACGTCACCAGCCTGGGTTTCGATGATAGGCAGTGCGGTAAGAGAACCTGCACCGTTTTCATCAGACAGCTTACATGCACGCTCGAGCAGGCGAGAATGCAGGTAGAAGATGTCGCCAGGATATGCTTCGCGTCCGGGAGGACGATGCAGGGTCAGGGACATCTGACGATATGCAACGGCCTGCTTGGTGAGGTCGTCGTAGATGCAGAGTACATGACCGCCAGGATTCTCAGCGTTGGCAGGCTTGCCGTCTTCACCGTTGTACATGAAGTACTCGCCCATTGCAGCACCAACCATAGGAGCCATGTATTGCAGAGGAGCAGGATCGGATGCGGTAGCAGCAACAACGATGGTGTAATCCATAGCGCCAAAGCGCTCGAGGGTCTCAACGATGCCGGATACGGTGGAAGCCTTCTGGCCTACAGCAACGTATACGCAGACCATGCCCTTGCCCTTTTGGTTGATGATGGCATCAACGGCAATAGAGGTCTTACCGGTCTGACGGTCGCCAATGATGAGCTCGCGCTGACCACGGCCAATCGGAATCATGGAGTCAACTGCGAGGATACCGGTCTGCATCGGCTCTTCAACAGGCTGGCGCTCATGAACGCCGGGAGCCTTGAATTCTACCGGGCGGGTAGCAGTGGTCTCAATGGGGCCCTTGCCGTCGATAGGCTGGCCAAGTACGTTAACAACGCGACCAAGCATAGCCTTGCCAACAGGAACCTCAAGAATCTTGCCAGTGGTACGTACCTGGTCGTTTTCCTTAATTGCGGTGACGTCACCGAGGAGTACGGCGCCAACCTCATCTTCTTCGAGGTTCTGCACCAAACCGGAAACGATACGTCCATCGGAAGCGACGAACTCGAGAAGCTCGCCAGACATCGCACCCTTAAGGCCGTCGATACGCGCAATACCGTCGCCAATTTGTACAACCGTGCCGGTCTCGCGAGACTCAACGCTGGTGTTGATGGCGTCGAGCTGCTTGCGCAGTGCGGCGTCGATAGACTGTGCGGTGATTTCAGTCACTAGCATTCACCTCCATCTTTCTTTTTCAGAGCAATGCGAGCCTTGTCGAACTGCGTGCGGACGCTCGCATCGACATAACGGTCGCCAGTGCTCAGGATAATGCCGCCCTGGATCGAGGGATCGATATGCTCAACAAGAACACAGTCACGACCAAGATCAGATTCGGCCTTATTGGTAATTACGGTTCGCAGGTTGTCATCAAGTTCAACAACCGTCGTCACATCAACAACGTTGAAGTTAAGCTTGCTCTCGATGAGATCCTCGTACAGAGAAACAACGCGGCGGAACAGCGCTGCGTCGCAGCGAGAAGCCATAACTCCAAGAAGCTCTTTGACCACTGGGTTGTAGCCATCGAAAACGTTGCCTGCAAGCGCCTGGCGCTCTTCGGCAGTGTAAGCCTCGTTGTCCAACGAGAGACGTAAATCGATGTTGGTTGCCATGAACCCAAGGATCTGGCGCATCTGGTTGCGAACCTCAACGACAGCGTCACGACCGCCGGTGGCGTTAGCGCCATCGATGGCAGCGTTGGCGTAGGCTGCAATCGTTTCATTGATGACAAGACGATTAGCCATTTAGACTACCTGCCTCTTTCACGTAGCGCTCGATGAGCTTACGGTGCTCATCGTCGCTGAAATCCTCACCGATCAGGCGAGATGCAACGGCAATAGAAGTATCTGCCATGGTAGCCTGAAGCTCCTTGATGGCGTTTTCCTTCTCCTGCTCGATTTGCGCACGAGCCTTGTCGACAATGGCATCTGCCTCAGCCTGAGCCTTAGCGGTGATCTCCTTTTCGAGAGCGTCGCCGGTGAGCTTGGCATTGTTGAGGATCTGCTGAGCCTGGGTTTTTGCACCCTCGAGCTGCTCGCGATACTCAGCCAGAAGTCGTTCGCTTTCCTGTCGTGCCTCTTCGGACTTCTCCAAAGAGTTCTTGATCGTTTCCTCACGCTTGTTCAGCATGCCCTCGAACAGAGGCCAACCAAACTTAGCAAGGACGATCCACAAGATGATGAAGGCGACGAGCATGGGGATGAATTCTTCCATCTGGGGAAGAATTGCATTGATTCCTGCTCCTTCGTCAGCGAACGCGCATACCGGGAATGCCGCAGACGCAGCCGCAAAGGCGATCATGCCACTTGCGCAGTTACGTACGTGTGCGTTCAATTCGCGTGCCTCCTTCTCTTCTTTCGGTTTCTTCGTTAGTTACTTACTTCGCGAAGTTCTAGCCGATGAAGAAAAGAACCAGGCCGAGCAGTGCGAGTGCCTCAGACATAGCAGCACCGATGAAGAAGTAGCCCATGAGCTGACCCTTCATCTCAGGCTGACGAGCAGCAGACACGCACAGGCCGTAGGTAGCAACGCCGATACCGATGCCAGGGCCGATTGCTGCGAGGCCATAGCCAACGACCTTCAACGCAGCGATTGCGAGAGTGAGTTCCACGATTACCTCCTTTAGTTGGACAAGGGCCTTTCCCTCGTCCCTATTACTTAATCAGCTGAAATTTTTCTTGTACCAGCTGTAGTACACAAGTTAAGTGACGGCCTTTAAGCCGCCTGCGCCGCTAAGGGCGCAAGCCGAAAACTGTTTCTTCTTATCAGTGAGGATGGATTGCCATACCGATGTAGGAAGAAGACAGAATGGTGAATACGTATGCCTGCAAGAAAGCAACGAGGGTTTCGAGCGCATACATGAAGAACAGCAAGAAGAACCATGCGATTGCAGGCAGGCCCGCAACGATGTCCATCTGGAAGATGGCGGTCTGCAGGAAGATGGTGGTTGCCAGAGAGAATACGGCGAGAACCATATGGCCTGCGAGCATGTTGCCGTAAAGTCGAACGGCAAGAGTCAGAACGCGGATTACCATGGAGAAGAACTCCAGGAACCAAATGATGGGGGCAATAGGTGCCGGTACGCCCGAAGGGCACAGCGACTTGAAGTAATGGAAGAAGCCAAGCTCCTTCAAGCCCCAGAAGTTGAAGTAGATAAAGGAAATGGCAGCCAGCGCCCAGGTGATGGAGATGGTGCCCATAGCAGCCTTTGCACCAGGGATGAGGCCGATGATGTTGGCGGTAAGGATGAAGAAGAACAGCGTAGCCAGGAAGGGAACGTGCTTCTTGAAGCCTTCGCCGATAACGTCGGCGCCAACGCCTTCAGAAATGAAGTCGTAGCCGAACTCGAAGATGTGTGCGAACTTACCGTGAGGTACGAGCGTAAGCTTGCGACCCGCGATAAGAACCAATGCAGCTACCAGAACGAGAGCGACCAGCATGTACAGGACGTACTGGGACACGTTCCAACCCGCAATGGAAAAGACCGTCGTCGAGTCGAACTGAGACGAGAGATGCTGTGCCTCCTCGACGAACTGTGAAAGAGCTTCACCCATCAGGATTCCTTACCTTTCCGTTACTTACTTATTTCTTGCGCTTAGCAAGGACGTTCTTATAAACGACATATGCAGACGTGGACACGATAAGCGCCACGATCTCAGCCACACCAAAGGGAAGAACCACATCGCGTGCAACCATAGCGCACACGATAAGAGCGACGGCAACCACGATGAGCGATACAAATGTACCAGCCAAACCGTACAAACCAGCGCTCATGGCAGAAAGGCTCGTAGAGCGGCGTGCAAGGCGCAGGGAAATGAACAAAGGGAGAAACCCAATGATTCCTGCTGCGATTCCTGCTGCTACTGGTGCGAGCATTTCTTCCTTTCTTCCGCGTTCAGGGTCAAAGCCCAATTTTGACCACATGCAGCATAAACGCCACCACGTGGTTGTTACCAGTGTTTCCGATAACGTGCAATAAATTTGGGCGAGTGGTATTTATTCACAAACCCAGCTGAACACAATAGCGCACTAACCCGTTATCTGAAACCTCAATTTGGCAATCTGACGGCCAATACTATTGTTTTGTCCTACATTTTTGAACATTTCAAAGTTTTCAAACACGTTCTATAAAGCAAACATGGTCATTTGTGGAAAATACGCTACTCACTTTTTGAAGTCTGTCCGTCAAATATGCGAATTTTGATATTTGACTCATTCAAAAGTTCCATTGCAAGTTCATCGGGATACGGATTGCGGTAGATAATCTCACTGATTCCAGCATTTATAAGCATTTTCGCACACACTACACAGGGCTGCGTGGTGATGTAGATAGATGAACCTTCGATATCGATGCCGTAACGCGCTGCCTGAAGAAGGGCATTCTGTTCCGCGTGCAAGCCGCGGCAGATTTCGTGACGCTGGCCCGAAGGAACACCGAGCTTTTCTCGCAGACATCCGGTAACAGAGCAATGGCGCAGCCCCGTGGGCACACCGTTGTAGCCAGTAGCCAGGATGCGCTTCTCCTTTACGATGATGGCACCCACTGCGCGACGCAAGCACGTTGTGCGCGTGGCAACTTCATCGGCCAAGGTCATAAAGTACTCATCCCATGAAGGGCGCTCTTGTCTGATCATCAAACTCCCTCCCCGCTCTTAAACCAGTTCGCTTTGAACCGGCGTGCCTTCGGTACGAAAAATGCGATCGCCCGCATCGCCCAGGCCGGGGACGATGTAGGCATCATCGTTAAGACCTTCGTCGATAGCGCAGGTAAATAGGCGTACGGAAGGATCATGCTCGAGCACGGCCTGCACGCCCTCGGGCGATGCGACAATAACGCAGGCAGAGATATCTTTCACGCCGCGCTTGCGCAACGCATCGATTGCCGCGCAAAGGGATCCGCCCGTAGCAAGCATGGGATCAACGAGCAGCACCGAGCGCTCGGCAATGTAGTCGGGCATCTTTGCATAATATTCGTGAGGTTCGTGGGTCACCTCATCGCGATACATACCCAAATGGGCAACGGGAGCAGTGGGAATCAGATCCAACATGCCGTCGAGCATGCCAAGACCTGCACGCAAGATGGGAACAACCACCGGCTCGATGCCTCTGATTGATTCACATTCGCACGTGGCGATAGGCGTTTTCACCTCGACCGAGCGCGTTGCTAAATCCTGGGTGGCTGCATAGCCCTCCAAAAGCGTAATCTCACGCACGGTCTGGCGGAAAAGATAATCGGGCGTATCTTCATTGCGGATTACCGACAACTTATGCTTAATAAGCGGATGATCGACAACGGTTAGACGCTCTTCGCTTGCGAAGTCCATGCGTTTCTCCTTACTGCTGCGCACTTCTTCGCTGAACAGTGTATTGCTTTTAGCCGAATCAAAACAGGGAAAAGGCAGGGTTTGCGCACTCATGGCAAGATATCACCTGAAATAGGTGAGGTGGAATGGCGTGGGAATATAGGGGCTGGCCCCATTTTCCCGCCCAACGAGAAGAACCCCGCTTGCGACACGTTGCGCAAACGGGGTTCTTTCTTTATGCATTATGACTAAGCGGGAAAATGGGACCTGTCCCTATATCCCCACTTACAGCTCGGGATAAAGAGGATGCTTGGCGATAAGGCCCGCAACTTCTTCCTTAATCTGTGCGAGGCGCGCCTCGTCTTCAGCGTTGAATACCGTAGCAGCGATAAGCTGGCCGATGCGGTGGAACTCATCAGCATCGAAACCACGCGTGGTGCCTGCTGCCGTACCAACGCGAATGCCGCTGGTTACGAAAGGCGAGCGCTTTTCGTTGGGGATGGTGTTCTTGTTCACCGTCAGGCCTACGGATTCAAGAAGCTTCTCTGCATCCTTACCGGTAATGTCGGCAGGAGTAAGGTCCACCAAAACCAGGTGATTGTCGGTACCGCCCGATACCAGACGCAGACCGCCTTCCACCATGCCTTCGCCCATAGCAGCGCAGTTCTTAACCACGTTTTCCATGTACGTCTTGAACTCGGGCTTCAAAGCCTCGCCGAAAGCAACGGCCTTTGCTGCGATGATGTGCATCAGAGGACCGCCCTGCGTACCAGGGAATACCGCGGAATTGATCTTCTTCGCCAGAGCTTCGTCGTTGGTGAGAATAAAACCGCCACGAGGACCGCGAAGGGTCTTGTGGCTGGTGGAGGTTACCACGTGAGCATAGGGCACGGGGCTCGGATGCAAACCAGCAGCAACCAGACCGGCAATGTGCGCCATATCGATCATGAGATATGCGCCAACCTCGTCTGCGATTTCGCGCATGCGCTTGAAGTCGATAACGCGAGGATATGCAGAAGCGCCACCCACAATGAGCTTGGGCTTATGCTCCTTGGCAAGACGCTCGATCTCGTCGTAGTCGATAAGCTCGGTTTCGGGGTTAACACCGTAAGAGACGATGTTGTAATCCTTGCCCGAGAAATTAACGGGAGAACCATGGGTAAGGTGACCACCATGGTCGAGGGAAAGTCCCAACACGGTGTCGCCCAGGTTGATCAGAGCCTGATAGGCAGCAAGGTTGGCATTAGCGCCGGAATGAGGCTGCACGTTGGCGAACTTGCAGTCGAACAGCTTGCAGGCGCGCTCAATGGCCAAATCTTCAACGATGTCGACCTTTTCGCAGCCGCCGTAATAGCGCTTGCCAGAATAACCTTCAGCGTACTTGTTGGTAAGCACGGTGCCCATTGCCTGCATTACGGCAGGTGAAGCAATGTTCTCTGATGCGATGAGCTCGATAGTTGAGCGCTGGCGGGAAAGCTCCTGCCCAATTGCGTCTGCTATTTGAGGGTCTTCTGCTGCGAGATAGTCGTAAGACATATGCCGCGCTCCTTTCGAACTGCGCTTAGCGCTTTTGTAATGTTCTCAAAGATAGCACAGCGTCATAAGAAAAGGAGCCGTAGCACCGCTCCTGCGGCCCTACGGCTCCTTGTTTTCGACAAATGTTACGTACGCGAAATGAATCCGCCACGAACCCCTTAGTTACCGAAAGCCTCGGAAGCGGAAATACCGCCACCGAACATGCTGTCAGCAAGTGCCTGCTGGTTGTCGGTGTTGTCCATGTCGAGCTTCCAGTCTTTACCGTCCTTGGTCAAGGTAAAGGTAACTTCGGTTTCTACCGGAGTTGCAGCGTCGAGAGCCGCCATGAACGTCTTACCCGCATAAGCATAGATCTCGTCGGTGGTGCTGAAATCCTGGTTCATGGCGTCATCAGCGAAGCTGTCGCCCCAGCTCGTAAGAACAACATAGAGCTGCTTGCTGGTGATCTTGGTGGTTGCCTTGGCGGTATCGCCGTCAACCTTCACATCGCCGATTTCATAAGCGAAGCCATTTACCCAAGACTTGAACAGGGATTCGCCATCCATGCCCAGCTGCTCAAGCTGCTGTAAGTCAGAACCGCCCATTTCGCCAACAAGCTTAGATGCCTCATCGTCGCTGGGATTGACGAACTGGGAAAGCTCGCCATCGAGCGCCTGCTTCGCCTTCTCCTCTTCGCTCGGGCCACAGCCTACCAGGCCGAGGCACAGAATTGCCGCGAACAGCGCCACGGCTGCCGCCAAAAGCCAATGGCGGGCTTGCGTCTTTGCGTTGTCCATCTTTTCCTCCTTGCATTCGTCTTTCCGCACGAATGCAGAAAGATATCTTTTCAAGCTCAAACGAGCTTGTCCCAAACAGATTTACCCAAAAGGGGCGCTATCGATACGATCGGATTGCGCAATATGCCATATTAGCTGATAAGTGCTTTAATCGAGCGCATTGATCTTTTCAACGCGACCAGCATGACGCCCGCCGGTGAATTCCGTGGCGATAAAGGCATCCAGGATGCTTTCGTTGTCTTCCAGGGAAACGAAGCGGCCGGAAAGCGTGATGACATTGGCATCGTTATGCTCGCGGCACAGCACGGCGAAATCGCGGCGAACCACATTGGCTGCGCGGATGCCTTCCATCTTGTCTACCGCCATGGCCATGCCGATACCCGTGCCGCATACCAAAACGCCGCGCTCAGCAGCGCCCGACTGCACGTCTTCGCCAACCTTAACGGCGAAATCGGGATAATCTACACGGTTGTCGCTATCGGGGCCGCGATCGATAACCTCGTGGCCTTCGCCCTTCAAGTAAGCAGCAAGCTGCTGTTTCTGCTCGAAGCCAGCGTGATCCGATGCGATAGAGATCTTCATGATGCCTTCTCCTTTTCCGCGCTAAGGCGGCACACAGACGCAAGGGCGCACAGCCCCGCTATAGATAATCTATCCACATTATACGGAAGAAGCGCGCAAGCTCACCCAGCTTAACGCCGCCGAAACGGAAAAGGGTCGTTGCGGCCGAAGGCTATCGGGAGCGCGTCCTGTCGACGCACTCATGCCAATAGTCGAGCATGCGAGAACGCGTGCCAGCGCTCACATCCGGCATGAAGGTGCGCTCGATGCCCCGCAAGCTCGCAATTTCTTCGGTGTCACGCCAGAAGCCCGTAGACAAACCAGCCAAATAAGCCGCTCCCAAGGCCGTGCTCTCCACGCATTCAGGGCGTTGGATGGCAGCGCCTACGATATCGGCGCAACATTGAAGCATGAAATTGTTACGACAGGCGCCACCATCAACCGCCAGCGCAGATACGGGAATTCCCGCATCGCGAGCCATGCCTTGCAGCACGTCCTGCACCTGAAACGCTTGCGCCTCGAGACACGCGCGCACCACATGCGCTTTTGTGGCGCCACGCGTCAATCCGTAGATGGCACCACGCGCGTTAGCGTCCCAATACGGAGCGCCCAGCCCCGTGAACGCAGGCACCACGCACACTCCTGCCGAGTCGGGCACGCTCATTGCCAATTCCTCGGTTTGGGAAACGTCGTCGATGATCCCCAGGCCATCGCGCAGCCACTGAATAAGGGCGCCTGCCATGAAGACGCTTCCCTCCAACGCGTATTCAAGACCCACCGAGCCCGGCGCGGAGGCAGCAACCGTGGTTACCAGCCCGTGGGTGGAGGCGCATAGCCGCTGCCCCGTGCTCATAAGCAGGAAGCACCCAGTGCCAAACGTTGCCTTCACCTGACCGGGCTTAAAGCAGCATTGCCCGAACAGCGCCGCCTGCTGGTCACCCGCCACACCGCGAATCGGAATAGCACCTGCGATTACTGGATGATGCATCATTCCGAAATCGCCCGAAGAAGGGCGAACCTCGGGCAGCATGGACTCAGGAACGCCAAACAGTTGGCACAGCCATTGGTCCCACTGCCCCGTATGTATGTTGAAGAGCATGGTGCGACTAGCATTGGTGGAGTCGGTCGCGTGGACCTCGCCCTGGGTTAAATTCCAGATAAGCCAGGAATCCACCGTGCCGAAAGCCAGTTCGCCGGCTTCGGCGCGTTCGCGCGCACCGGGCACCGCATCCAAAATCCAAGCGATTTTGGATGCGGAGTAGTACGCGTCGGGAATTAGACCGGTTCTGCGAGTTACTTCTGCAGTGATTTCCGCATCCGAGCAGCATCGCTCCACGATTTCCGTGGTGCGGCGGCATTGCCACACAATGGCATTGTGAATGGGCTCGCCCGTAACACGATCCCACACAACGGTGGTCTCGCGCTGGTTAGTGATGCCAATACTGTCTATCTGATCTGCTGATATACCCGTTGATACCAGCAATTCCGCCAACACCTTAAGCTGGCTGGAAAGAATGTCTTTCGGAGAATGCTCCACCCAACCCGGCTGCGGGAACAACTGGGGGAAGGGGCTCTGGGACATGCCCTTTATGCGGCCCAGCCTATCTATCAAAACTGCGCGGGAGGACGTCGTCCCCTGATCAAGCGCAATAACATATTCGCCCATAATGGCTGCTCTCCTTGTTCTTCGGAGGGTTGGTGCTTGGTGTTGCTTAGCTTTTGGAAGTTTCGGATTCTGCAGCAGTGCCGCCCGCACCTTCGCCCGCATCGCGGCTCGCGCCTGCGTCCACCTCTTCTTTTGCCGGCGAGTTCGCTTCATCGCTTTCAACGGCAATGGGCCGCACAACCTCACGTGTACGCACCACGGCGTTCATAACCACGCACTCGGTAAACCATTGCTCAACATCGGTGAAGACATCAACGCGGCGTGGCTCATTCAGAATCTCATGGCGCATGTTCGGATAGACGATTTCGCGAACATCTTCAACGCCCCGGCTGCGATACAGATCAGCCGCCTCACGGACACCTTCGCCACACGCACCCACAGGGTCTTCCGCGCCAGCCACAAACAGCAGGGGCAGATTTTTCGGCACTGCCGCCGCGCTCTTTTTCGTTACCACTTCTGCGGTAAGGTCGGTGAGCGTTGCATAGGCGCCGGCCGAAAAAGCCTGGCCGGAAAGCGGGTCGGCCAAATAGGCATCAACAACAGCAGGATCGGTGGAAATCCAATCTGAATCGGTGCGCGCATCTTCGATAGCAGATGAGAACGCGCCGATTGTCAGCGAATCAAGCAGGCGAGAACGATACGTTTCCCCACACAAGGCGCCAATCACGCGCGAAAGCGTACGACCAAGCAGGGAAAGCGCACGAGGCTGATTGCCCGTTCCGCACAGCACGGCGCCTGTTAGACCCTTCGGATTACGGGCAATACAGGCACGCACCACGAAGCTTCCCATGGAATGGCCGAACAGGAACAGCGGCAGATCACCTGTTTCGCGGCTTGCCTTAAATGCGGCTTCACGTGCACGCAGCACATCGGCAACCAGGATGTCTTTTCCTCCTTGGAGAGGCATGCATCCCAGTTCATCGGCAGAAGAGACGCTTTTTCCGTGACCGATATGGTCGTGCCCAAACACAACATAACCCAGGCCCGCCAAAAAACGGGCAAACGAATCATAGCGCTCGATGTGCTCCGCCATGCCATGGACCAATTGAACTACGCCGCGGCGACTGTATACCGGGTCGGGCAGCCACACCATAACGCGCAACCACGACCTGCCGTCGGCGGAAAGCGTGGAGGTTTCTTGCACAAGGGGATAGGTATTACGAGCCATAGCCGTGCCTCCTTTTAGGAAAGCGCGCGAATATCGGCGACGGTGATTGCCCCCTCGCGCACCAACACAGGATGATCGCCCAAGGCGCAGTTAACGATAGTGGAAGCGATGCCGCTTTTCGGCTCTTCGTCGGAAAGCGCTGCACCCGCTGCTGCAAATAGTGCTGGATCGATTTCGTTGAAGGCTATGGTGTTCTTCTGCCCCGAAATGTTTGCCGAGGTAGTGGCCAAAGGACAACCCAATTCCCTGATAAGAGCACGAGCTGTTTCATTTGCGGGCATGCGCAAACCAATGGTGCCTTCCTCCGAGCAGAAAGCAGCAGGTACTCCATCGCTTGCCTTCACAATGATGGTAAGCGGACCAGGCCAAAACGTGCGTGCCAGGGCAAAAGCGAAATCGGGAACCATCTTGCCGTAGCGTTCGAGGTCTTCGATACCACCCACCAACCAGGCGATAGGCTTTTTCTTTTCGCGATGCTTGATGGCATAAAGGATATCGGGGCTCGGCGCATGCAGCACCGAAACACCCAACCCGAATAGGGTATCAGTTGGGAAAACGATGGGCTGGCCGCTCTTTAACGCTTCCAGGGCCTCTTCGTGTGTGTGCGCTCCGTGGGGCATTTTCATCAAAGCTTTCATGATTATGGGACGTTTCGCCATGCGGTTTCGCGCGTGGCACTAAGCCTTGTTTCAGGACTTCAATAATACCGCGCCCACAGCGCGGGGCACAGCATTACCCGCGGATAATGGTTCGCTTTCAGCGAATTGTTACCTTGTTTTTCGGTGGCGGTTAAAGGGGAAGAGAGGCTGCGCTCTTCGCGCCCCAGGCCCAGACGCCGCATTCCTGCGCCGGCAAAGGGGAATAGCCTGAGCCGCAAGCAGAGTGCTCGCAGATTTTCCGACCAGGAAATGAGGCGGATCCGATTGGCGCGCAAGCCGAAAACCCACTCGCAACCACCACGACCCCAAGCCCGACGCCCCTCGCTAACTCCTGGGCTTAAACGGCACATGAAAAATAATGCCACCAGGAGCACATGCTCCCGGTGGCATTGAACTGGGATTAAACGTAACGCTCTGCAATCCTGCTGGCTATCCTCAAGCCATCACAGGCGGCAGACATGATGCCGCCCGCAAAACCAGGACCCTCCCCGCAGGGGTACACGCCGTTGCCGGGAAGGTCTTCAAGATCGGCGCCTTCCTTGACAAAACGCGCCTGCATATCACGGCCACGACAAATGCGAACCGGCGAAGAAGACCGCGTTTCCGGGGCCGTCATCAGGGCATTCGGGTCATCAAAACCCTTCAGTTTTCGTCCCAGCAGAGGCAACGCCTGCGCGAGCGCTTCGGACACGAAAGAAGGGAAGCACTCGGCAATGGGCGCTTCGATCACGCCGCGAGCATACGTTGGCGCAGGCTTTGCGCCCTTCACTGGAGCGGAGCCACCCAAAAAACTCCCCACGCGCTGGCTTGGCGCTTCGTAGGGCTTCCCGCCGTGTTCTGCCGAAACGCGAAACGCCGCCTGCTCTATTTCACGCTGGAGCTGAACGCCCGCCAGCACATCGCTGCTTCCGAAATCGGTAGGATCGACGTTCACCAGCACTGCCGAATTGGCGTTCTTTCCTGCACGGGCATAACGGCTCATGCCATTGGTGACAATGCCTCCCTCTTCGCTGGCGGCGGCCACCACTTCCCCACCAGGGCACATGCAGAACGTGTATACGCTGCGGCCCGTAGGCAAATGCACCGCTAGCTTGTATTCGGCAGCGCCCAAGGCGGGATGCTTCGATGCTTTCCCCCATTGAGCCTGATTAATGGCCTGCTGCGAATGCTCTATGCGCACGCCCACCGAAAAGGGCTTCTGTTCCATGGCGAAGCCCTGGTTGCGGCACAGCTCGAACACATCACGCGCCGAATGACCGCACGCCAACACCAGTTCAGCAGCAGCAATTTCTTCGTAAGCGCCCGTTTCCACGTTTTCCAGCTGTACGGTGGCAAGCTCGCCTTCCGCAAAGCTCCACCCAGAAAGACGCGTGCCGAAACGCACTTCACCGCCACGCTCGATTACTTCGTTGCGCATAGCGCTCACGATACCGGGTAAGTTATCGCTGCCCAGGTGCGGATGGGCATCGATCAAGATGCTTTCGGGCGCACCGGCGTCAACGAACCAATGCAGCACGTGCTTTGCAAAAGGATTCTTGATATTGGTAGTGAGCTTGCCGTCTGAAAACGTACCCGCTCCGCCTTCGCCGAATTGAATGTTGGAGTTGGGGTTTAAAGCGCCCGTTGCGTGGAATGCCGCGATGCCTTCAGCGCGCCGTTCCACGTCGAAGCCGCGTTCCACCACCAAGGGGCGGAGCCCACAGCGTGCCAGGTACAGCGCGGCGAAAAGCCCCGCGGGACCCAAGCCCACTACCACAACTCTGCCGCCCTGATTGCGATTGGAGTGGGAGCAGTCAGGGCACAAAAGGGGTTCGTATTCTTTTGCCACGCGAACGTTTAGGCCCTTTGGCGCCCTATTAAGCAGGCGTTGTTCCTGAGCTTGCGGCAATTCGACGCGAAACGAAGTAGTGAAATGAACATTGTTCCTTTTGCGCGCATCCACGCTTTTGCGCGTCAGAACAGCGCTGCAGATATCGCGCTCGGAAACGCCCAAGGCGCGAGCCACTTCCTTCGTTCTCATCTCGGCATTTTCCGGCAGCGCCGCATCCAGCGAAAGACGAATGCCCGAAACCTCTAGCATGGCTGCTCCTTCTTTATCGTTTGCGCGATATCCCTTCCTGAAAGGATGCCGCATGCCCAAGCCCAATGCAGGTTATATCCGCCACACGGACCGTCAACGTCAAGCGCTTCGCCCAATACGTACAAGCCCGGCTGGGCTTTAAGCTCCATCGATTCCGGGCGGACGGATTCGGGGGCTATGCCGCCGCGGTGAACCTGACACTGCGCTTCATCGGCGATACCTTGAACCGTTAGGGGGAATGCTTTCATAGTATGCGCTATGCGACAGAGCAGCTCCTGCTGCAGCGGCTCGGCAGACTGTATGCCAGATGCCGCCAACAGAGCAGCGCCCAACTCGGGCAGAACGAACCCCCGGAATAACGTGTGCGCCGGCTGCCCCTGAAAGCGTTCGGCGCGCGCACGGATAGCCGCTTCGGCTTCGCGGGGTTCCATGGTAGGCAGGAAATCGACTAGAAGCGTTTCGCCTGGATTCGCATAGCGAGAAGCGTTGAACACCACAATGCCCGAGATGCCATAGCTGCGGAACAGCACTTCCCCCTCTTCGGAAAAGCCGCTGCTTGGAAGCGAGACACGAACCTGCGAGCGTATACCATCCAGCTCTTCGCCCGATACGTTTTCGGGAAATACCGTAGCAAGCGGACCAAGCGTTGGATGCCACGGCACAACAGGAAGTGTTGGGACAACGCCGGTAAGCAGGGATTCCGCGCCTCCACCACCTGCGGCAACAACCACGCGACCCGCGTGAACCGTTGCCTGCTGCAGCGTCCCGCTCGATTTGCTGACAGCCGCACGTCCGTTGCTTGCAACGGGATGCGACTCTTCGAGAAGGACATCAAATCCATCATGCCCACGGTGAATTTCGAGCGCCTTTACGCAGGGGTGGATATCGACAACATGCGCCGACAGCTCCGCCATAAGAACTTCCAGCACCGATGAGGCTTTATTCGAAAAGGGATACAGCAGCCCACCGGTTTGGGGGGCTTCCTCCCAAACAAGACCCAACTCTTCGAACCAATCGGTAATGGGATGGACAGGGTCACCGCCAAGAAAGCCAAGGGCTTGGGACACGAATGCGCTATTCCAATAGCGGCTAACATCTAGCTGCGAATTCGAGAAGTTGCAGCGACCGTTACCGCTGCGCAGAACGGGAGCGCCGATTCGTTTCCCCTGCTCAACCAGAAGGATGCTCGGCAGTGCCGCTCCCGCCGTGCGGGCTTCCCAGAGGCACGAAACCGCGCAAGCGAGGCCAGAGGCTCCGCCGCCCACGATAGCAACATCGTACGATTCTTTGAAAGCAAACGGCTTACGCTGCTCGGCAGCCTGCCGTTTGCGCTGTGTGTTCTTCTTTTTGCTCATGCATCACATAATACGTGAGCGCATGGCAATTAATCGCTTGAAGAGCGCGGTGCCATGAAAGTCCAAAAGAAGCTTGGGGCGATTCACGCCTCCGCTGCGGCAGCCGCGCTGTCGGCGCTTCCTCTGCTGCGGCGGTTGCACTGCCGGCGTCTCCTCCGCTGCGGCGGCAGCCGCGTTGCCAGCATCCGAAGCATATTGAATAATGCGCCTGCCCCTTATTTTCTCTTGTGCAAAAAACGACCCCGGGATTAAACCCCAGGGTCGGTTTTGCCTACTTCTTCAATTGCGTGCAGCCCATCCGAGTTCTGAGCTGTTTTTGCGCCAGCGTTTTAGCCAAAGCGCCACCCGTTTTTGGGCTTGCTTAAATTGCTCGGCAACGATTCTGCCCGCCCAAACTAGCAGGTGCAACGTTGTAGAATTTGCCTTCAGTCTGTTCGTTCGCTAACAGGAAGGCTTACCTTGTCAGCGCTTACTGGACGTCCGCCTTCCACAGGCCATGCAAATTGCAGTACTCGTATACAGCAACGGGCTCTTCACCAGGAGCAACTGCAAAATCGGCCTTGGGCTCTTCGCCAGGCTGAAGATGCTTTACCTGGAAGCCGTTCGAGGTTTCCAGCACGATCATGGTGATGAAATGAGCTTCCATCATGGGGTGCAGAACGCTACCAACCTCAACATGAATGGTTTCACCCACCGTGACTACTGGAACATGCTTTTCCGCAGCACCGTCGGTTTCGCCTGCGTGGAGCAGCGTCATTTTTTCACCACAGCAAGAAAGCGGTGCGCCCTGATCGAACAGCTTAACGGCAACGTTTCCGCAATGAGCGCATTTGTAGAATTCGAGTTTCATGATATTCCCCCTTCATTCGGGACACTGCCGATACATGGGCTCTTCGGCAGCGGGTTAACTTTGATATCTTCATTATGCTACTTTTACAGTAGCATTTCTAGATGAGAATCGGCGAACGGCAATCAAGCTACACCCAATCTCTTTACGGCAATTGGGGGCCTTCCTGAGGATGCTTGGTTTTCAGCGCATACACCAACAGCGCTATGCCCGCCACAATAAGCGGCACCGAAAGCACCTGCCCCATGGTGAGCCAACCGCCCCAAAGGTAACCGAGCTGAGCGTCGGGTTGACGCACAAACTCAATAAGGAAGCGGCAGATGCCATACCCCACCATGAACACACCGAAATACGTGCCGCGCGGAAACGGCGGGCGCTTGCGCGACATCACGAAGAGAATCGCAAACAGCAATGCGCCTTCCAACAAAGCCTCGTACAGCTGGCTGGGATGGCGTGGCTCCATGCCGGCAGAACCGCCAAACACAACGCCCCAGGGAAGATCGGTTGGCGCGCCCCACAATTCGCCGTTAACGAAATTTGCGCAACGACCGAAGAAAAGGCCAATGGGAACGCCAATAATTGCCAGGTCAACAAGGGAAAGATAAGGCATGCGCACCATACACGCCGCCACAATACCTGCCACAAGCGCACCGATAAAGCCGCCATGGAAGCTCATTCCCCCGCGCGAAAACTCGAGAATTGCCAGCGGATTCGCGGCGTACATATCCCAGTTGTAGAAAAGCACGTAGCCCAGGCGACCGCCCACGATAACACCGATCATGGCGCATAGCATAATGATGCAAAGCAAGTCGAAGTCAAAGCGCATCTTCCAGCGCTTACCAACTACATACATGATGGCAATGACGCAGATGAAGCCCGCCACATAGGCAAGGCCATACCAACGCGCCGAGAAAGGGCCGATGGTAAAGGCCACAGGGTCGAGGCTCTGATAAAGGTTGTTTAGCATGTGTCCCTTTCGCTGTCTTTAGGCAACAAGCGCCTGAAGGTGCGCACTGATTTCTGGCGATTACCCTAGCACACCTTTACCGCTCAACTCCGAGAAGGGCATCAAAACAAAAAAGCCGCTCCGGAGAGCGGCTTTCATTTACTTTTCGGCATTCGTCGAAGGCGCATTGCTTAGGAAGAACTCGCAGAAACGGCAGATGTCCTTCACGCTTTGCTCCCTGTCGATGTCGCACCTGAACAGCAAATCAAGGTTCGAGGTTACCTTGTGGGTCGGACGTTCGCAGGCTGCAAAATGGCAGTCCGCCGGACACGGCTCACCGGGTACGTTATGAGGGCAGCGCGACTGCATTTCGTCGTCGCAACCACGAAGTTCCCAGCAATGCATAGCGCGCTCCTTAGGATGCGGGCACTACGCGGGTTACGCCAGGAACGCGATCCTTCAAAACGCGCTCAACGCCATGGGCGAGCGTCATCTGGGACATGGGGCAGCCCTTGCAAGCGCCCTGAAGCTCAACGGTAACTACGCCTTCTTCGTCAACGTCTACCAGCTGAACGTCGCCGCCGTCTGCCTGGAGGGAGGGGCGAATGAGCTCGAGTACTGCAGCTACATCGGACTTCTCTACCATACTTTTCTCCTTACATTTACCGAGGCTCGCAGCTGCGAGCCCCGTTTCTGCTTTATTCCTGGGTCATTCTATCATGCACAAAGCGGCCGATTCGCTCGAAATCGGCCACGAGCGTTTCCATGCGTGTGGGGTCATGAAGAGCTGCGGCGGGATGATATACCGGCGCCACCAAAAAGCGCCCGGTTTGTCTCACGGTCCCGCGCAAATGACTCACCCCCATGTCGGTTTTCAGGATGAACTGCGTGGCAAAATTGCCCATGGTTATGAGCAGCCACGGGCTGATTGTCTGCACTTGCGTGCGCAAAAAAGGCGCACACGCCTCGATTTCCGACGCTGAAGGATTGCGATTCGACGGCGGCCGGCATTTCAACACGTTGGCAATGAACACCTCTTCGCGACGAAGATGAGCATGCCACAAAAGCTCATCGAGCAATTTGCCAGCGGCGCCCACAAAGGGACGCCCCTGCAAATCCTCATTTCTTCCAGGTGCTTCGCCGATAAGCATAATGCCCGCACACGGATCCCCTTCGCCGAACACCGTATTGGTTCGGCCTTCGCACAAGCTGCAGGCACGACACGCCGCCACTTGCTGGGAAAGCTCGTCGAGAGGAACCGCTTCGATCTTCATGGTGCCGCCTAACGGTAATAACGCGGCATACGGTGCGAGAAGCCGATGGTTACCTCGTGCTCGATGGTGGCCGCGCGCTTCGCCATGGTGGTGATGGAGCAGTCGACCGATGGATGAGGACCAGCGATGATTACTTCGTCGCCGATGTGCGGATCGAGCGTGGGGGCCGAAACGCGCGAGCGGAGATCAACTTCGAACATGCACTGATCCATGCAGATGTTGCCCACCTGATGCACCGCACGATCGTTGAAGGCAAAGTCGATCTTGCCCGAAAACAAACGGATCAGGCCATCAGCGTATCCAATGGGAACTGTGCAGATTTTCACGCTGCCGGGGCTGCGGTAGTTCATGCCATAGCTCACGCCTTCGCTCATGGGCACCGTCATAACGTTGGTGATGCGCGCATGCACACTCATTGCGGGGCGCAAGTCGATGAGCTTGTGCGTATCGGGCGCAGCCTGATAGCCGTACATGGAAATGCCCAAACGGCACATGTCGAAATGCGTCTTCGGGAAACGATACGTTGCCGCAGAGTTGTCACAATGGACGATGCCAGGATCGAAGCCCGCCGCCTCGATGGAACGCATGGCTTCGACAAAGCGCTTGATCTGGATCTGGAAGTCGAGCGTTTCCAGGCTATCCGCCGTAGCAAAATGAGTGAAGCAGCCCTTAAGCTCCAGGGCGCGATGGAAGCTAACCTGATGGAGGAATTCCACCGCACTGTCGTAATGGACACCAATGCGATTCATGCCAGAGTTGATGGCCAGATGATACGGAGCCTTCAAACCCTGAGCATCAGCAGCTTCCGCATAGGCAATAGCGAATTCGGACGTGTATACCGCGGGCATGATGTTGTAGTACAGGAGCAGCGGGATGGCCTGGGCAGGAGGTTCTGCCAGCATCAGGATGGGCTCGCGCAAACCAGCGTTGCGCAACTCGATTCCTTCATTGACCGTAGCAACGCCCAGGTAAGATGCGCCCGCGGCAGCTGCAGCCTTGGCAACCTCAACGGCACCATGGCCATATGCATCGGCCTTAACGACGGCAAGAAGACGGCAGCTGCTGCCCAGCTGCTTTTTGGTCTGAAGCACGTTGTACTGGATAGCGCTTCGGTCAACCTCTACCCACGACCAGCGCCTATCGTATTCAGCGATTGCCTGCACTTCTTCTTTGGAGAGCGTAGGCGTCGGAGTGTCGGCTTCCTTCGGCTCTTTATGTTCGGCGCGAAGGAGAGCATCAAGCGGATTGGTATTCTGCTCTTTGGCTTTGTTCGCAAAGCCAGTAAAGCCATTAGGTAGGTCTTGCACGAAGAGCCCTTCTTTCGTTGTATAGGATAAAGAAGAGTATACCGCGCCACGCAAGAGGCTTGCAGTAATCGCGCTATAAAGGCCCGTCGGCACCATGCCCACGCCGATGGGCCGGGGCGCAGCCGGCGGGCCGTGGGGGCTCGGGGCAGCCGGCGGGCGCAAGCGGCGGGCGCAGGCGGGCTGGCGGCGGGGCAGCTAGCGGGCTGGAGGGGCGCAACCGGCGGGCGCAAGCGGGCTGGCGGCGGGCTGGAGGGCTGCTCCCGCTGTTGCCGCCGCCAATGCACGGAACGACGGGCTGGGGAGCAGCTCAGCCGCACATCAGTAGCGCCCTTCATTCCGACCCTCTTTCGCAAGGAAGTTTCGCGCGTCCCCCGCAAACTACGACCCATTACGGCAACCCTCTTGCCGCAGCGCCTACCTGCTGCGGCATAATCTCCCACTGCAACACCATCGACCACAGAAATCACCCCGTGGGGCACTGCCAGTTGCGGTAATCACCTTGTCGCAGCTATCCACTCGTTTTGAAAACAAAAATCTTGCTCTTTCTGCAACTTTTTTTCGATTAGCAATCCTCTCCTACTCGCAAAAGACGGAAATAAGCCTCCAAACAGTCAATTTGCTGCGCTTTTTCACTGCTGCCAACGCTCAGAAGTCCCCGCAGTAGTTGCCAATCGCAAAAAAGTTGCAAAACTGCCTGCTATTTTGTTTCTGCGTTCCTGAAACCGTGCTATTGGGCTTAACGTCATGGAGCGGCGGAGCCGTGTTGGCGCACGAGGGCAAATCCGCCGATATTTTTTCGGATTCTTAGCACGCTCTTCTCATCAAGTTAAGAAACTGCTGCGATATTTCCCAGCATGGATATTTTCATCGGACATAAAACCTCCCTGGCATACTGGCGAACCCATGATAGAAATTGGGCGCAGCCCATTTCGCAAGCGATTCCGAGGAGAAACAAATCCCCTTATTACTCTCAGATTGATACCAGCACCCTCTGGAAACATGGTATCGACGAAAGACCTATATCTATTTTGGTTTCCCGCAAAGAGGACATGAGAAAGTCGCAAAACCTCTCTCCTCACATTTGGTCGGGGAAACACCCCTCCCGCTCGTTCTACAAGATTGCGCGGAGCCTATACATAAGCACGCCAGAAGCAACGTTCCTTCAACTGGGAAAAGAGCTCAGTTTGATACAGCTCATCACTATTGGGTATGAGCTTTGCGGTTCCTATGGCCTTAGCGCTCAATCCAGCAGCGGATTCCTCCGAAGAGATCCGCGCAGCAACCCCCAGCTCATCAAACGTTATCTCGAGAAATGCAATGGAATTCACGGGGTAAAGGCAGCAAAGCGAGCATCGAGCTACATCGCCAAAGGATCCGCCTCCCCGATGGAAAGCTTGCTTTCGATGCTTCTTTTCCTTCCTCCTTCCTTGGGTGGATTCGGCCTGCCTCGCCCGGAGCTTAATTTCCCTATCGAGACCAACGAGGGAGGCGTCGTGATGCGTCGATGCGATTTATGCTGGCCCGACCAGCGGTTCGCGCTCGAATACGACAGCGACGCCTTCCATTCGGACGCAAGCAAGCTTCACCTTGATTCAAGCAGAAGGTCAACCCTGGAAAAGGCAGGAGTCCATGTTGTCTCCGTCACGAAAAACCAGGTTTTTGACAGGGGCCAACTGTTTAACCTTGCAACAATAGTATCGAAAAGACTGGGGAAGCGCCTTTCTCCAACGCCCTTCAACTTCTCCCAGAAGCAAGACGAAATCTACCATGCCGCCTTCAAATAACTGCTGATCATTGAGTTGATAAAGGATTTTGACACCGATCAATCCAGCAATGATGCGTTATGTCGAAATAGTTGGGTGGTAGAGTTTTTCGGAGCACGTCATCCTGGAAGACGAAGGCAAGCTCAGGCTTGCATATGCGAGCAAGGAGCAATAAGTGGATGCCACGGAAATGGAACTAGCCGGACAGATAAAGAAGCACCGCCAAGCACTGGGCATTTCCCAAGAAGCGCTAGCGGAGAAAATCTACGTTTCGCGCCAGACCATTTCGAATTGGGAAACAGGACGCACGTACCCCGATGTTCAAAGCCTGCTTTTGCTCAGTGTTGCCTTCGATATCTCTATCGACGAGCTGATAAAAGGAGACATGGAAACCATGGAAGAATCCGTCCGCAAAGCAGACCACAGCCTTATTTGGATGTACGCCGCCGAAATGCTGCTAACCGTTATTGCGATAGTCACCTTGTTCTTTGCGCTTGACAGCTTTTTTGATAAAAACACCGCATCAGGCTTGGCCTGCCTGCTTGTTTTTGCGGCAACTTTCGCCACCGCTCTTGGGCTTAGCTTCGCCGTAAAGAAGACAAAAGTCCGAAACAACATCCTTACCTACCAGGAAATCCTGGCGTTCTGCGCAGGCGAAGAGCCCAACCGCACCTCGCGATACAATGCCTTCGTACGCAAGCATAAATCCGCGCACGATATGCTTTTGGTGATGCTCAGCGCAATCTGTGGCGCCGCATTCGTCGTTGTTCTTCGCTTCATATTTTAAGAAACGCTGCGTCGCTTAAATGGCTCGTTGCGGTACCATAGTGAAAAGAAAAACTCCGTTCTAAGGAGCCGCTATGACTGAAGCAAACCTGCAAACAGCAACCAACGGCAGCGTTCGCGTGCCGTTCGACCAGCGCGATGGTGCCACTTCCGACGTATTCTTCACGCGCGATCTTTCACCTGAAGGCCTGCGCCGCGCGGTTGCCAAAGTAGCCCCACAGCTTACGGGCAAAATTGCCATCAAGCTGCACACTGGCGAAAAGGACGGCCCCAACATCATTCCCTTCAACTGGGTGAAGGATCTCGTCTCCGAAGACCTACCCGATGCCACCATTGTGGAAACCAACACCTACTATGAAGGCGACCGCTACACCACCGAACAGCATCGCGAAACCATCGCCCACAACGGCTGGACATTCTGCCCCGTAGACATTTTGGACGAGGAAGACGTTGCCACCCTGCCCGTTGCCGGCGGCAAGTGGTTTAGCGAAATGCACGTGGGCACCCATATGCTGAACTACGATTCGATGCTCACGCTCACCCACTTCAAGGGTCATACCATGGGCGGCTTCGGCGGATCCAACAAGAACTTGGGCATTGGCTGCGCCGACGGCCGCATCGGCAAAGGCGAAATCCACACCGTGCCTGGCTCCGACAACCTGTGGTCAATCGCCGAAGAAGAGCTGATGGAGCGCATGACCGAATCCACCAAGGCGACTATCGACTTCTTTGGGGACGGCATTGTGTACGTCAACGTTATGCGCAATATGTCGGTCTCCTGCGACTGTGAAGGCACGGGCGCCATGCCAGTTGTCACACCGAATGTGGGCATTCTGGCATCGACCGATATCTGCGCCATCGACTCCGCCTGCGTTGACCTGGTATACGCCATGACCGAAGCGGGGCTCTGCGACAACCACGACCTTGTCGAGCGAATCGAAACGCGCCATGGTCTGCGTCAGCTCTCATATATGCACGAGCTGGGAATGGGCAACTGGAAATATCGCCTGCTCGACCTGGACAATGGCGAAGCGGAAATCGCCCAAGCCGAAGCCGTTGCGCACGTAAAGCCCTTCGAGGGGTAACCGACTCCAGCGGCTCTCGTCTCCCGCGCTCGAGCGTGGGAGACGAGAGCCGCAATACCGCAATGCGGGATAAAAACACAAGAAGGGCCCGCAAGCTTTGCGCCTGCGGGCCCTTCGGGAAAATCAATCTGGTGTTCTAGCGATTGATGTTGTAGAACGCCTTCATGCCAGCGTACTGACCGGAATCGCCCAACTGCTCTTCAATGCGAAGAAGCTGATTGTACTTGGCAACACGGTCGGAACGGCAAGGAGCACCAGTCTTGATCTGACCAGCGTTGGTTGCAACCGCGAGATCGGCGATGGTAACGTCCTCGGTTTCGCCGGAACGATGGGACATGATGCAAGCATAACCTGCCTGCTTTGCCATCTGTACAGCCTCGAGAGCTTCGGTGAGGGAACCGATCTGGTTAACCTTGACCAGGATTGCGTTAGCGCAACCAAGCTCGATGCCCTTAGCAAGACGTTTGGGGTTTGTTACAAACAGGTCGTCGCCAACCAGCTGAACCTTGTCACCGATGCGATCGGTGAGGGCCTTCCAGCCATCCCAGTCTTCCTCGGCCATGCCGTCTTCGATGGAGATGATGGGGTACTTCTGAACCAAAGCCTCCCAGTAGTCAACCATTTCAGCGCTGGTGAGCTCGCGACCTTCGCCAGCCAAAACATACTTGCCGGTTTCAGCGTTGTAGAACTCGGTAGAAGCGGGGTCCATAGCGAACATAATGTCGGAACCAGGCTTGTAGCCAGCCTTTTCGCATGCCTCAACAATGTACTTGAGGGGCTCTTCGTTGGTGGTGAAGTTAGGAGCGAAACCGCCTTCGTCGCCAACGCCGCCACCAAGGCCAGCCTCATGCAGAACCTTCTTCAAGGTATGATAGATTTCTGCGCACCAACGCAGTGCCTCAGCGAAAGAGGTTGCGCCGACGGGCATGATCATGAACTCCTGGAAGTCCACGTTATTGTCTGCATGCTCGCCGCCGTTCAGGATGTTCATCATAGGCGTGGGCAGCATGTTGGCATTTGCGCCGCCAACGTACTTGTAAAGAGGAAGCTCTGCAGATTCTGCAGCAGCCTTGGCAACAGCCAAAGAAGCACCAAGAATGGCGTTTGCGCCGAAGTTGCCCTTGTTTTCGGTGCCGTCAAGCTCAAGCATGATTGCATCGATACCGCGCTGATCGTCGGCCTCCATGCCGATAAGAGCATCGGCGATCTCTTCGTTAACGTGAGCAACAGCCTTCAGCGTGCCCTTGCCCAAGTAACGCTCGGAATCGCCATCGCGAAGCTCCACTGCCTCAAAAGCACCGGTGGATGCACCGGAAGGAACAGCAGCACGACCTGTTGCATAATCGTCGAGAACAACCTCTACCTCTACCGTGGGGTTGCCGCGGGAGTCAAGGATCTCACGACCGAACACATCGATGATGGTACCCATGTAATTTCCTCCTTGGAAACGTTTTGTTCAAACACTCGAATGATACCATGTGCCCCGCATTCAGCTCGCCCCGCACTGGCAAGCGCAACATTTACGCCTACAGAATGCACGCGACCACCAACAATAGAGCCGAACATGTCAAAAAAACAACCGCTTGCCGCAGGCCTACGTGAGACTCTTCAAGGCTTGTTCGACGGGCGCTGCCATAGCAGCGCGCCACCATGGAAATGCTTAACGTGTCGGCCCGACGAAACAAGCGCACCACTAAGGGGATGAATACCGTCCGATAGGCAAACAGGCGCTGCCAGACGCTACCGCTTTCCAACTGCGCGCCACGCGCCGTTTGGGCGTTGCGAACCAATGCCAATTCTTCTGCGGTAAGGGGAATAAAGCGAACTGCGAGAGAAAGCATGGTAGCAGCATCATCGACAGGAACGCGAATGGCGCGCAAGGGACGCATCAGCGACGCAAAAGCGACCGTTAGCGCTTCAGCGGAAGTGGTAAATGAAACCGCAAAGCTCGCCCACAAGATGAGAAAGATGCGAACCGCATAGAACAAGGCAAACATACACCCCTGCGGCACAAACCCAAAAGTTCCCGCCAAGGCAACGGGCTGCCACCCTTCAGCGAAACCCGCGGAAACGCCGCCAAGCCCCGATTCGGCAAGGCTGCCGACATCGAAGGCGAACGCATTGCACACCCAGATGAACGCAAGCAATACCGCCAAGGGAAGCGAAAGCGCACCCATTCGTGCCAGGGGAATGCGACCTGCGGCAACCACTGCCACAACCACTAGCGAATAGACGCCAAGGCCTCGCCAGGTGTCAACGAAGAACACCCCTACCGAAAACAGCAACAGCAGCACGAGTTTCATGCGCGCATCAGCGCGATGGATGAGGGTATCTCCCTGAATATATATGCGTAATGAAGCTGCCATGGTGTCAGTATGCCATGAGGGGCCAAACACGAGCGCGCACAACAGGCTATCGCCGAAAAGAAACTATTGCACGTCATGTAAGCCGCGATTCAACCCCGTAGCGCATGGAATGCAAAGGTCCTCACTGCCGGTAAGTGGCAAAGCTTGCGCGCCGCGGGTGCGCCGCATACCACCCTTGACGCGGCGGGCGGCGGAATGCCCAAATTGCCCGCTACAGACCTGCCGTATACCACCCGCAAACTTAATGCGCGCGCAATGAGCCGCCACCGCTCTTTCTGAAAGCAGGCAGGGCTTGGTGCAAGCACCCCATTACGGGTTGCGGGGTATGCCATAAACCCACCGCCGACATCCAGTAGCCCGCCGCGGACGCGCTGCATCATAACACCGTCCTCGCAACGCAATAGTGCCCGTCGGGTAGGTCCCGACGGGCACTATTCTTGCTCTGAAAAGCTTATGGTTACATCGAATGGGTGCTGTACACTTCTTCGTCTTTCCACAGCACCACATCGCCAGCCTTGCGCGTTTCGTTCATGTCGATAACGCGCTGGTTCGACGAACCGCAAAAACGCAACGTGATGTCATGAAGGCTGTCGATATAGGGGCCATCCACCAGCACATCGATCAAACTCAAAAGCTCATCGGTTTCCGCGGTATGGCGAGGTGAAGCGGCATCGATCAAGTCTTCATATATGTCGCCGGTATAGCACCAGATACTTTTCTCGGGGTGCAGCGCCTTTGCCCGTTTTGCCAGGTCAAGCAACCCGCGCTGGTTTTCTGGCTCCATGGGTTCGCCGCCCAAAAAAGTCAAACCGTCAATGAAGAAATCGTCAAGCGTTGCCAGAACCTCATCGGCGACCTCGGCGGTGAATTCCTGACCATAAGAAAAGCTCCAGGTTTCGGGCTGAAAGCAATTCTCGCAATGATGAGAGCATCCCGACACGAACAGGGTGGTGCGCACCCCTTCTCCATCAGCGATATCGCGATATTTAATGTTGGCGTAGTTCATGAATCATCCCGTCATACATTCCATTTTCTAGAAAATCGCTTAAGGAAATGTTGCGCCACCCGCTACGGGCAGCGCAACGGTGTTTACAGATGCAAGACACGGTCACGGATTTCTTCGGTGCGACCCTGGTTCCAGAACTGAGTGCCGATATAACCGCAGGTACGACGAGCAACGTTGAGCTTCTCCTGGTCGCGATTGCCGCAATGCGGGCACTCCCATACCAGCTTGCCGTCATCTTCGACGATCTGGATCTCGCCGTCGAAGCCGCATTCCTGGCAATAGTCGCTCTTGGTGTTCAATTCCGCGTACATGATGTTGTCGTAGATGTACTGCATCACGCGAACAACGGCCTTCAGGTTGTCCTGCATATCAGGTACTTCCACGTACGAGATTGCTCCACCCGGAGAAAGCTGCTGGAACTGGCTCTCAAATTCGAGCTTCTTGAACGCATCGATCTCTTCGGAAACGTGAACGTGATAACTGTTGGTGATATAGCCCTTGTCGGTAACACCAGGGATGTTGCCGAAGCGGCGCTGCAGCGATTTGGCGAACTTGTACGTGGTGGATTCAAGCGGCGTGCCATACAGGCTGAAATCGATGTCGGTTTCAGCTTTCCATTCCGTACACTTATCGTTCATCTTCTGCATAACGGCCATAGCGAACGGCGTTGCTTCCGAATCGGTGTGGCTCTTGCCCGTCATGTACTTTACGCACTCATACAGACCAGCGTATCCCAGGCTGATGGTGGAATAGCCGCCATACAGGAGCTTATCGATAGGCTCACCCTTCTTCAAGCGAGCAAGAGCACCATACTGCCACAGAATAGGAGCCGCATCGGAAAGGGTTCCCTTCAAGCGGTCGTGACGGCACATCAGCGCCTTCTTGCAAAGCTCCAGGCGCTCTTCGAAGATGCTCCAGAACTTGTCCATGTCGCGATAAGAAGAGCAGGCAACGTCTACCAGATTGATGGTAACGACGCCCTGGTTGAAGCGACCGTAGTACTTGGGCTTGCCCGGTTCGTAGTTGCCCGCGTTTGCCACATTGCCATATCCGTTGCCCGAACGATCGGGGGTCAGGAAAGAGCGGCAACCCATACAGGTGTAACAATCGCCGTTACCAGGGGTTTCGCCCTTGGAAAGCTTCAGTTCGCGCATCTTCTTCTCGGAGATATAGTCGGGAACCATGCGCTTTGCCGTGCATTTAGCAGCAAGCTGGGTAAGGTAGAAGTACCGGGAATCCTCGGTGATGTTGTCTTCCTCCAGCACGTAAATAAGCTTCGGGAACGCCGGGGTGATCCACACGCCTTCTTCATTCTTCACGCCTTCATAGCGCTGACGCAGCACCTCTTCGATGATGATGGAAAGGTCGTGCTTCTCCTGCTCGGAGCGCGCCTCGTTCAGGTACATAAATACGGTAACGAATGGAGCCTGACCGTTGGTGGTCATAAGCGTTACCACCTGGTACTGAATGGTCTGAACGCCACGACGAACCTCATCGCGCAAGCGGCCTTCAACAATACGCGAAAGCTGCTCAGCAGAGGGCTCTACGCCAACCTCATTAAGCTCACGAATTACATCGCGGCGAATCTTCTTACGGCTGACCTCGACAAATGGAGCGAGGTGCGTAAGAGAAATGGACTGACCGCCGTACTGGCTCGAAGCAACCTGAGCAATGATCTGCGTTGCGATATTGCATGCCGTAGAGAAGCTATGCGGCTTTTCGATGAGCGTACCGGAAATAACCGTTCCGTTCTGCAGCATATCTTCCAGGTTCACCAAGTCGCAGTTGTGCATGTGCTGTGCGAAGTAATCGGAGTCGTGGAAGTGGATAATACCCTCTTCGTGCGCCTTTACCACATCTTCGGGAAGAAGGATACGGGTGGCAAGGTCCTTAGACACCTCGCCCGCCATGTAGTCACGTTGAACCGAGTTTACCGTGGGATTCTTATTGGAATTTTCCTGCTTAACCTCTTCGTTATTGCATTCGATGAGGGCAAGAATCTTGTCGTCAGTAGTGTTGGAATGGCGCTTGATGTTCTGCACGTAGCGGTAAATGATATACCGACGGGCAACCTCAAACTTCTGAAGCGCCATGATTTCGTTTTCGACCATGTCCTGGATTTCCTCAACGGAAACGGTATGGCCGGCGGTTTCGCATAAGTCCGCAACATTATGTGCGGCATAGTCGATCTGACGAGCAGTTAGACGCTCGTTCTCGGGCGATTCGTCGCTTGCACCTTTAATGGCGTTGGCAATCTTACTCAAATCGAAAACAGCTTCGGAGCCGTCGCGCTTGATGATCTTCATACGCTCCCCTAACAAAATATATCCAAGCGGGAAGATGCCCTCTCCAATTTGAAGGCGCTTCCCTTATTAGAAGGTGACTTCCCTTGCTGGAAAGTTGCTTCCCTTATTACAAGTCGCTTTTCTTATTCATAGCGATCGCTAAGCTAGCAGTAGTCGAGCTAGCGAAGGCTATATTACGCCCAAGAAATTTTTAAATAACCCCTTGATTTTCTAAGCGGCTCATTATTTTTGGGCAGCACGCATACTATATGTAGTGTATAAGAATAAATACGAACACATTATGTAGATTACATGGTAACCACCATGCCCATAGGAAGTATTGAGCTACGAACGCTTCTCTTCTTTTGCACCGCATTTTGGACAGGTGACGAGAATCTTTCCTTTGCCTTTAGGCACATTCAAAACCGCACCGCATCCTTTGCATTTGAAGTAGATAGTGGTTTTGCGGTTGACCCACTTCTTGTTAAGCAGGCGCCACCAAGCCTTGGGCTTCACCATCAGCTCTTGGTACTTGGCCAACTCACGAGCCCTTGCTGCAATGTTCCTTGAATAGCAACGGAAAATACCCAGCGCCATGAGCAGCAGAGCTAACGTTGACAAGATGCCTGAATGCGCGAAGAAATTAACCAGAACGAACCCGCATCCCAAGAGCATCAGAGCCTGAGTTAGCTCATCGATGCCATAACGTCCCATCATCCATTGAGCCATGCGATATTTGAAATTGCTGTTCCCGCTAAAACGTGCCATAAGTTCAACCAGCCAAACTTTCCTATTCGCGATTCGAGCATAGAGTGCGTTACTCATAGTAATCGGGCAAGCGTGACAGAATTGGAATATCACGGTTTCGCCACGGTCTTGTTGAAATAGACCCATCGTAATTTCGCAGAGCCTTGTTCGGGTCGTAAAGCTTGGTATTTTTGCTTTGAAGGTCAGGTACTCGCCAAGAAGCTGAAACGGCAGCGTAACGCGCCTAGGAGGGGTTCCTGCACATCACCGCATAGGGCATGAGAATCGAAAACTGTATGTTGAGCCTATAGGCTATATGAAAACAAAAAAAGGACCCGTTCCTACGAACGGGTCCTTTGAAAGCTATAAAGCTAAAACTATTCAGCAGCCTCTTCGGTTGCCTCTTCAGCCTTAGGCTCCTCTGCAGGCTTTTCTTCCTTCTTGGGAGCTTCCTTCTTAGCTGCAGGCTTCTCAGCCTTTTCCTTGGGCTGTACCGGCTCGGTGCAGAGCTCCATGATTACCATGGAAGCGTTGTCGCCCTTACGGTTGCCAAGCTTCATGATGCGAGTGTAGCCGCCCTGGCGATCAGCGAACTGACCCTGAGCAACCTTCTCGAATACCTCGCGTACCAGTTCCTTGTCGCCAAGTGCTGCGATAGCAAGACGGCGGGAATGCAGGTCGCCCTTCTTTGCCCACGTGATGATCTTGTCTACATCGGGGCGGATCTCCTTGGCGCGCGCCTCAACCGTCTTGATGCGGTCGTTGGTGAACAGCGCAGCAACAAGGCTCTTTTTCATGGCCTTGGTATGGCTGAAGTCAGTGCCAAGCTTGCGGCCCTTATAGTTGTGCCTCATCTTTAAATCTCCTATTGCTTCAAATTGAGGTCCATGGAAATGAGCTTGTCCTTCACTTCCTCGATGGACTTCGCGCCAAAGTTCCTGATGTTGAGCAGGTCGTTCTCAGAATACTCAACCAGCTGACGAACAGAGTGGATACCAGCGCGCTTCAAGCAGTTGTAGGAACGAACGGAAAGGTCCAGATCCTCGATCTGCTTGTCGAGCTCAGCGTTGGTCTCCTGGTTTTCGGGAGCGAAGATGGAAACTACTTCGCCCTCTTCGTCTTCCTCTACCTCGTCGAGCATGAGGAATGCACCCATGTACTGGTTGATGATATTCGCAGCACGGCACACAGCCTCAGTGGGGTTGATGGAGCCATCAGTCTCAACTTCAAGAACAAGCTTGTCATAGTCGGTGCGCTGGCCAACGCGGGTGTCAGTAACACCCATGGTGCAGCGTCGAACCGGCGAGAACAGCGAGTCAACGTGGATGATGCCGATAGGATCTTCCGTGCGCTTGTTGCGCTCAGCAGATACATATCCGCGACCCACGCCAATACGGACGGTCATCTCAAGCGTGCCGCCGTCAGCAACAGTTGCGATAACGTGCTCGGGGTTGATCAGAGAGAATTCGGTAGGAACCTCGAGATCGGCACCAGTAACGGTGCAAGGACCCTCAGCATGTACATGCGCAGTGGCCTCGCTGATGTCACCGTTAAGGGCGCTGAAAACCAGGCCCTTAACGTTCAAGACGATATCGGTGATGTCCTCGATTACGCCCTCAGCGGTGGTGAACTCATGCTGTACACCATCGATCTGGATAGCAGTCGCCTTTGCTCCGTCGAGAGACGAAAGCAGAACACGACGCATGCAGTTGCCAAGAGTGTAACCGTAGCCACGCTCTAGCGGCTCCACGATGAAGCGGGCAACGGTGTCGTTAACCTCTTCGATCGTTACTGTCGGCCTCATGAACTCTGTCATATTGAATAAGCCTCCTTAATAAACCGCAGTGCGTACGTTACTTCGAGTAAAGTTCGACGATAAGCTGCTCGTTGATGTCGAGATCAATCTGCTCACGCTCAGGAAGAGCAAGAACGCTGCCCTGCAGCTTTTCGATGTCCACCTCAAGCCATGCAGGAACCTGTACGCCTTCGTTGGAAACGAGAGCGCTCTTGATAACCAGGAGTTCCTTGGCCTTGGGGGTAACAGCAACAAGGTCGCCGGGGCGAACGCGGAAAGACGGGATGTCTACGCGACGGCCGTTTACCTGGATGTGACCGTGGGTAACGATCTGGCGAGCTTCCTTGCGGGTCTTGGCAAAGCCGAGACGGAATACTACGTTGTCGAGACGAGACTCGAGGATACGCATCAGGTTGTCACCGGTGATGCCGGGCATTGCCTTAGCGCGCTTGAAGTAGCCGAGGAACTGCTTCTCGAGAACGCCATAGATGAACTTGGCCTTCTGCTTTTCGCGCAGCTGCATACCGTATTCGGATTCCTTGCGACGACGCTTGGGCTGACGGATGGATTCCTTCTTGCTGCTGTAACCGAGAACAGAAGGATCCAGACCGAGCTGGCGACAACGCTTGAGAACCGGAGTCCTGTTAATTGCCATAGTGTATCGATCCTTTCAGTTAGACGCGACGACGCTTGCGCTGACGGCAACCGTTGTGCGGGATAGGGGTGCAATCCTGGATGCTAGCTACTTCGAGGCCAGCTGCCTGAAGGGAACGGATAGCGGTTTCGCGACCGGAACCGGGACCCTTCACGAATACAGCAACCTTCTTCAAGCCATGCTCCATAGCGGTCTTTGCTGCTGCCTCAGCTGCCATCTGAGCTGCGAACGGCGTGGACTTACGAGAGCCCTTGAAGCCGACGGTACCAGCGGACTGCCAGGAAATTACATTGCCCTGAGGATCCGTGATGGAAACGATCGTGTTATTGAAAGTGGATTTGATGTGTGCAGCGCCAACAGCGATGTTCTTGCGGTCAGAACGCTTGATGCGCGTGCGAACGTTTTTCTTAGCTGCCACTAGTTACACCTCTACTTCTTCTTGCCACCGATTTGACGCTTGGGACCTTTACGCGTACGAGCGTTCGTGTGAGTGCGCTGACCGCGAACGGGCAGGCCACGACGATGACGCAGGCCACGGTAGCAACCGATTTCCATGAGGCGCTTAATATTCTGAGATACTTCGCGGTGCAGGTCGCCCTCAGTGGTGAGGTTAGCCTGGATGTAGTCACGAAGCTTGGAAAGTTCATCTTCCGTAAGATCGTTTACGCGGGTATCGGGGTTAACACCGGTTTCTGCGAGGATCTTCTTGGAGGTGGTGAGGCCAATGCCGTAGATATAGGTCAAGCCGACTTCAATGCGCTTGTCGCGAGGAAGGTCGACACCAACGAGACGTGCCATGAATACGTTCCCTTTCTCTTTAACCCTGACGCTGCTTGTGACGAGGGTTCTCGCAGATTACGAGTACCTTGCCGTGGCGTCGAATGATCTTGCACTTGTCGCACATTTTCTTGACCGAAGGACGTACCTTCATTTCAATTTCCTTTCGGTAATGTGTTTCTCTTTTATCTACCACGCCCAGCCGCAGGCGATAGTTTGTTTTGTTTCCGCTTCATGGGGCGGCTTTGGGTTTCCCCTTCCCCACGTGAATGCGCTTGCGCCGCGGGCTCGCAAACGACAAAAGCGCACTTCACCCTGTGAGGTGCGCTAGTTTGCTACTTACTTGTAGCGATAGGTGATACGACCACGATCGAGGTCGTATACAGAGAGTTCAACCTGAACCTTGTCGCCAGGGAGGATCTTGATGTAGTGCATACGCATCTTGCCGGAAATGTGGGCAAGAATGGTGTGACCGTTTTCAAGCTCTACCTTAAACATAGCGTTTGGAAGAGCCTCGAGTACGGTGCCCTCCAGTTCAATTGCATCTTCTTTAGCCAAGGTAGCTCCTTCAAGCAAATAGGTAGTCAAACGCAAATGGAGATTTTAGCAAAACACCTATTCTCTTTGCAAGGCACCATCACAAGGCCACCATATACTGATCACTCGCTTCCCTACGAATAGAAACCGGGGATGCGGTGAGCGCGGTCGAATACGCAGTTGTACTGAAGCCACTGATACTCGCGAATCGAATCGGTGAACGCCGAAGGCGTCGTGCCAACCTTATCGCCGAATGCGGTGGTGAAGTACCGAGCCGAAATTACGGGGTGCTCCATGCGAAGATCCGCCAAGTATTCCTGGTATGGCGAAAGCTGCATCCCTGCCGTTTGAAACAGCACGGTGGACAGGTAGTTCAACGAAACCGCCGAACCCTTCTGGATCGATTCGGTATTCAAATCGTAGTTGCCCCAAATAAAGAAAGGAGTTTTATGGAGCTGCGCGGTGGTTTCTAGATCGAGATCGTTCTCATCGGTAAACCAGCTTGAGTAGAATTCGTTAGAAAGGCGTGGCTCATGGTCGCCAAAGAAAAGCACGACCGTGGGTTCATCCACTGTCTCGAAGTACGAGATGAGCTGGCGCACCGATTCGTCCGCCATATGAACACTGGATTCGTAGGCGATAACCGATTCGTCGTATGAATCTACTGGCGACACCTCACGAACAAGAACGGGCCATTCGTAATCGGACGCATAGTAGCCGCCGTGGTTCTGCATCGTGATGTTGAACAGGAACTGCGGGGCACCACCGCGGTTTTCCTCGAAATCCTTGATGAGCTGACGATAGTTCGCCTCGTCGGTCGGATAGCCACGGGCGTAATCCAGATCAACATCGAAATCTTCTATGCCCTTGTACGTTTCGAAGCCAAGGCGGTCATACACCTTCACGCGGTTGTATCCAGCGCGCTCATAGGCGTGCATGGCCATAGTGCAGTAGCCACGACCGGCAAGCAACGAGGCCAGGCTGGGCGTTTCCGCGTCGATGAACTGAACATACGGGGTATTTCCCTTGAAATAGGACATGGAATTGCCCGTCAGGAATTCGAATTCGGAATTGGCAGTGCCCGTGCCCATATCTGAAGAAACGGCACAGGTGCCCGAAACCACATCGCCGCGCTTCATAAGCGAGCGCACGTAGGGCATTGGGTCGGTACTCGTTTCGTAACCATCCAAGTAGGTAGTTAGGTCAGAGAACGATTCGTTCATCACCACTACGATATTGGGAGATTCTTCGGTTGCCTGGGTATACGCAGGCACGCCATCAGCCTCAGTCAGATACCCATGCCCGACATTGACCTGGGTTACGCCCGACGCTTCGTCGGTTTGCCAGAGGGCATCAATGTCGTAGCCTTCCGCATTCACCGTCGAAGACGAGGCGGCATCCGATGCGAAACTTGCCGCAAAACCGTAATGGGAATAGGGGTACGCGGGATTCCATTCGTGCGTGTCGATATGACTCCACGCCTCTTCGTCGCCATACAAATAGGCGCCCAGGCCAACGGTGGCCACGGCAACAACGGCAAGCGCCATCTGGTTGCTTCCGAAATTCACACGCAGCTTCGAACGCGGAATTACAAACAGCGCAATCACATAGACAAATGCAGCGGTCAGGCTCTGGACCACTTGAGCATCGAGCGCATACGTATAGCCGCCCGCCACCGACATGCCCACTCCCGCAGACATAAGATCACCGAACGTGATGGGGATACCCGTAAACGCAATAACGTAGTGATTAGCAACACTGAAGCCCAGCACCGCCAGGAACACCACCAAGCAGGTGATGCGTGTGTTGCGAATAATCAAATAGGCAACGAGATGGATAAACAGATAGATAGAAGCGTTGAGCAGGAAAAAACCTTGTTCAAGGCCCGAAACGCCAGAAAGGCTAAGGGTTTCAGCCACAGCAGCACACAGCAAGGGGCCCACCAACAAAATACAGGCCCAATTGAGCGCAGCAAGAACGCCCTCGCGATGCGATGAGCAGTAGGCTTTGGCTGTTGTTGCAGGTGAAAAAGTCATGTTTGGTGACTTTAACACAGGGCCAAATGCGCCCCGCAAACGTTCACGAGTTGCACAAGGGATACACATAGGAAGGCGAAGATCAATCCCGAACGCGCGCTCGATGAGGATTTTCGGTTGTTCGATACGGCATTCGACATTCGCCCGAAGTGTCGCCATACAGACAACACCGCTATGGCGAAGAGAATACGCGGGCTCCACGGTGCTACACCCAGGCCGCCCCGAATTCATTCCGCAGCGTGGACCCGGGCTGCACCCAGACCATCCCGCAACGCCGGACTTGCGCCATTCCCGTACCATCTCGCAGCGCCAGACTTGCTCCGTACCATCCCCGATGCCGCCCCGAACCCTTTGCGGGGAGTCTGAAAACAAAAAATCGGCTCAGATTGCAACTTTTTTGCGATTGCGGATTGTCATGGACTCCTCTGATCGCGGATCACGGCGCAAAAGCGCAGGTGATCGGGCGTACAGCAGCATATTTCCGCTTAGAGGGAGCGGAAAAGAGTCCGCAATCGCAAAAAAGTTGCAAAAATGGCGGGATTTTTGTTTTTGATGGACCGATTGTCGCAATAGGGCAGATCCAACAAAGGGCGAATCGCCCCAACAGGGCGGATCCCCTGAAAGACATGTGAGCTCTCGGCGACCCCGGCAGGGCGAACCCCGCGAAAGGCAGGCAAGACCCGACAGCCCCCAACGGAACGGATCCCACGAAAAGCGTGCAAGACCTCAGCGGCGGCACTAGGACAAATTCCGTCAAAAGACACGCAGCCCCAGCAGCAGCAACGGGGCAAAACCCGAGAGAGAGGGGGGGGACATGGGCCAGAGGGACATGGGCTTATTACCCAAAACGAAGCTGCGCCCATTGCATGCAAAAAAGGCCCGCCTTGCGGCGGGCCTTAGTTGCGAAGTGGTGCGCCGTGAGGGAATCGAACCCGCGGCCTTGGGATTAAAAGTCCCCTGCTCTACCAGCTGAGCTAACGGCGCACATGCATAAAATGCAAGTATGTATTCTAACGGGCAAGTCCCTTTGGGTCAACTTGCCATTTTTTGAGCCTGCCTCTTTTAGCCATTTCGCCTATTATTGCCATTCCCTAACCGCACAGACGGGAGCGCCGCCTCGTCTATTCCCATGTTACGAATTCGACGTCTGCAACCTTGCCAACATCGATGGCAAGACGAGCAATGCCCCGCTTGCTGCCGCCACGCGGCTTGCTAGCACTTCCCGGGTTCAAGTACAGAACTCCCTCTATGCACTCTTCGCGGGGAATATGAGTGTGGCCATGCACCACCACACGCACATCTTCGGCAACGATGCCAATGTCTTCGGGGCGATGCGTCATGAAAAAGCGCACCCCGCCAATACGAGGAGACGCCGTGAAGGGAATATCCATCCCCCGCAGACTGGAATCGCAATTGCCCAGCACCGCAACCGTTGGGGCGATGGCATCAAGCTCCATAAGGATGGTCGGGCGCTCAACGTCACCAGCGCACAGAATCATGTCACACGGCTGCAAGGCATCGTAGGCCTGCTCACTCAAATGACCATGGATATCGGAGATCACGCCAACAAGCATGTTCAGCTCCTTCGTTTTGACGGGAATGGAAGCACCCTCCCTCGGCGGGATGAGAAGAAGACAGGGCGAAGCTCCGCCCTTTACAAGACCTCAGGATTCAGGCAGTCCTTCGGGCGCACACCCGTAACCACATCGATAGCAGCCTGCATGGCGCGCGTGCGCAGTTCAATGCCCGATTCCTCAGACCAATACGCCACATGCGGGCTGAGCACCGTATGAGGGGCCCTCATCAGCGGATGGCCCGGATCGACTGGCTCGCCTTCGAACACATCAATGCCAGCACCCCACAGCTTGCCCTCCTCAAGCGCTTCAGCCAAGGCAAGGGTATCGACAACCGCACCGCGCGAAGTGTTCACCACCACCGCGCTATCCTTCATAAGCGATATGCGGCGTGCATCAAGCAGATGATGGGTGTCAGGGGTGAGAGCCGTATGGAAGCTGACCACATCAGCACACTTCAGCAGCTCTTCGTACTCCAGGATGTCGTAGCCTTCGGGCGTGCGGCGACCCGGCGTAAGGGAACGCGAACAGCACACCACCTTAAAGCCCAGTCCAGAAGCCTTACGGGCGGTAGCGCGACCGATTTCGCCCATACCCACCACGCCGAACACGCGGCCGAACACCTGGCCATAAGGACGATGGCGCGTATAGTCCCAAATACCGGCGCGCATATCCGCATCGGTTTCGTTCAAGCGACGCAGCACGCAAAGCGCCAGCGTAATAGCGTGGTCGGACACCACTTCAGTACCGTAACCAGGCACTACGCAGACAGCAGTACCGTTCTTCGTTGCCGCAGGCACGTCGATGCTGTCATACCCAATGCCCGTTCGGCTTACCACGCGCAAATTCGGAAGCGCCTCAAACACCTCGGGAGGGAACTCGCCATAGGAAGTAACCACGCCGTCGGCATCGGAGGCATTGCGAATAATGGCTTCGGGTTCGCGCTCGTTGAACAGGGCAATGTCAACGCCTGCGTCCTTCGCCATACGCACTTCGAAATCATTGTTTTCGAAGTCGGTGTCAACAATAACGATTTTCGGCATTGCTGCCCCTTTCTACCACCATTGGGTAACGGTCCCCGATTGATTGAGGGAAACCGGCTCGCTTTTCGTTTGCGGCTCCATCTTGGTGATGATGCCGAAGAAGTCTTTGATGCGCGCAAAGAATTCCCGTTGCTCGTAGGAATCCTTATTGGAGTAATCGCTCAGATCGCTTGCAACACCACGTGCATCGATACCGAAACCGCGCGCATCGTACACAGCACGATACAGATGGTACTCCTGCGTGACGATGACGCAGCGCTGCACGTTGAACACATTCTTCAAGCGGTACATGCTGTCGTATGTGGAAAGGCCCGCATGATCGCAGAAGATATCTTCGGCAGGAATGCCGTTGGCCTTTGCGTACTTCGCCATAGCCATGACCTCGTTGTACGAAGAATCGCTGTTGTCGCCGCTCATGATGATCTTCGGAGCAACCCCGGCGTTGTATAGGTTGTCAGCCACATCAAGGCGATCTTTCAGAACGGCCGAGGGGCTGCCGTCCCAGTTGATGCCAGCGCCCAATACCACAATGGCATCGGCTTCGAAGGCATCCGCAGTAGCGGCTGCCTGAGCTTGAGATTCAAAGGCAGGGCGCGTGCTTGCACAAACCCAAGCATTAATCCCTAGAGGGACACCCACCACCACAAGCGCAACAAACAGCACGAAGCCGATAACGGCTTCGATTAAGCGGCGGAGGCATCCTTTTTTACGTTTAGTTCCCATAGGCATCGATCATAGCAAACGCACGTAAGAGTTTCGGAACCTCCACGTTGTCCGCGTGTTTTGTTCGTACGCGGCCTGCTCTGAAATCCGCATGCATAAGAAAGCCTCCCATTTCTCGCTTCCAAGAAATGGGAGGCAGTTCACAAGCGGATCTGGCCCCTAAAAGCACATTCTGGCTATTTTGCTACCACATTGACCAAACGGCCCGGGATAACGATAACCTTCTTGATGTCCTTGCCAGCGGTTGCGTCGGCGATGGCCTTCAAGGCCGTTTCGCGAATAGCGTCTTCCGCCGCATCGGCGGCAACGGTGATCTTTGCCTTCACCTTGCCGTTAACCTGCACCGCCAGCTCAACCTCGGAAGCCTTAGCAGCGTTCGGGTCGAACTCGGGCCAAGCTTCCTTATGTACGGAAGTTTCGTTGCCCAAAACATCCTGCCACAGCTCTTCAGCCCAATGGGGGGCCATCGGAGCCAGCAGCTTCACAATAACCTCGGCAATTTCCTTGTCGAAGGCAGCAAGCTCGGCATTGGCAGCACGATCCTCAGCAGAGTTCTTGCGCAGGTAATCACCTGTAGCGTTCACCAATTCCATGATGGCAGCAATAGCCGTATTGAAATTGTTGCGGCCAAAGTCGTCGATAACCTTGCCAACCACACGATGGCGCTCGCGCAGAAGCTCGTCATGAGCCTTCTTTGCCTCTTCCGCCTTTGCGCCAGCCTGGAAGGAGGTTTCCTCGCCAGCCTTTCCTGCAAGATCGTTCACCATACGCCACGTACGGTTCAAGAACTTGTACATGCCAGCCAGGCCGTCTTCATTCCACTGCAGTTCCTTATCAGGCGGAGCCATGAACAGAATGTAGGCACGTACTGCGTCGGCACCGTATCCGGCGATCATGTCTTCGGGGCTGATAACGTTGCCCTTCGACTTCGACATTACCTCGCCGTTTTCGTCGAGAACCATACCCTGGCACAGCAAGTTCGTGAAGGGCTCGTCGAAGTCGAGCATACCCATATCGCGCAGCACCTTCGTGAAGAAGCGGCTGTACAGCAGATGCAGGATGGCGTGCTCGATACCGCCGATATACTGATCGACCGGCATCCAGCGGTTTACGCGATCAGGCGAAAAAGGAAGCTCTGTGTTGTGCGGATCGGTATAGCGCATGTAATACCAGCTGGAACACGTAAAGGTATCCATGGTGTCGGTTTCGCGACGCGCAGGCTTGCCGCACTTCGGGCAGGTGCACTGAGCGAACTGCTCATGCGTTGCAAGCGTTTCGCCGGCAGCCAAATCGATGTCCTTGGGCAGCGTAACAGGCAGCTGATCTTCAGGAACGGGCACGGTACCGCAGTCGTCGCAGTAAATGATCGGAATAGGGTTGCCCCAATAGCGTTGACGGGAAATGAGCCAATCGCGCAAGCGGAACTGAACCGACTTCTTGCCCTTGCCCTGCGCCTCCAGGTCGCCGATGATGGCGTCGACAGCAGGAGAATGCTTGCCGCCCACCATGCCGGTGTACTTGCCAGACTGAACCAACACACCTTCAGCCTCGTAAGACTTTTCCCAATCGACGGTGGTAACCTTGCGCTCCTGCACACCGTTGAGCTCGGGATACAGCGGATCATCTTCGCCCAAGATAATGGGGATGATGGGCAAATCGTACTTGCGGGCAAACTCGAAGTCGCGCTGGTCGCCGCAGGGAACAGCCATTACAGCACCGGTGCCGTAGTCGGCAACGATGTAGTCGGCAACCCAAACGGGAACCTTTTCGCCGTTAACGGGGTTGATAACATAGCGGCCGGTGAAGGCGCCATGCTTTTCGCGGTCACCCTGGGCTCGCTCTACGGCGCTTACCTTGGCAGCGCCCTCGACCAAAGCCATAACCTCGGCTTCGTATTCGGTGCCGCACACCAGGTCGTGTACCAGCGGGCTTTCAGGGGCAAGCAGGAAGAAGCTGCAGCCGAACAGGGTGTCGGGGCGCGTGGTGAATACCGTAATGGTCTGGCCGTCGTCTTTGCCCTCGGCGGGGATCAGCTCGAAATCAACTTCGGCGCCTTCGGAACGACCGATCCAGTTGGCTTGCATCTGCTTAACGGGATCGGGCCAGCCTTTCAGCTGATCAAGATCGTCCAGCAGTTCCTGGGCGTAATCGGTGATCTTGTAGTACCACTGGGTAAGATCGCGCTTTTCGACGGCGCCGTGGCAACGCCAGCATTCGCCTTCGGTTACCTGCTCGTTCGCCAAAACCGTTTTGCAGTTAGGGCACCAGTTTACAGGGCTGTTGCGGCGTTCCACCAAACCACGCTTGTACATTTGCAGGAAGATCCACTGACCCCAGCGATAATACTCAGGATCGCAGGCAACAACGGTGCGGTCCCAGTCATAGGAAAAGCCCATGCGCTTGAAGCTGGCCTTCTGCGTTTCGATGTTGGCATACGTCCATTTGGCGGGATGGGAGTTGTGCTTGATGGCGGCGTTTTCTGCGGGCAGGCCAAACGCGTCCCAGCCCATTGGATGCAGCACGTCATAACCGCGCATAGCGTAATAGCGAGCCGTTACGTCGCCGATGGTGTAATTGCGAACGTGGCCCATGTGAATGTCGCCCGAAGGGTATGGGAACATCTCGAGCACATAGCGCTTCGGCTTGCTGGTATCCTCCGTTGCCTTATGTGCGCCCGTTTCGGCCCACACCTTTTGCCAACGAGGTTCAATCTCGTGAGGATTGTATTCTTTCATGAGGCAAAATCCTTTTCCGATACTTCATGCGCGCAGGGCCCGTTGGCCCAAACAGACGAACCTTCGAGCGCTGAATATACATACGGTTTAGCATTATATCGTGTTGGCGTTGCGCCTGTGTTTCCACGCACAATTTCCCCTAAGCGGTTGCGGGAATATAGGGACAGGTACCAGTTTCCCGCTATGCAGATCAAATCCCCTTTGCAATGAAAAATGCGCGTAAGGCTCGACATCAACCGCCGTGACGCAAGTGGGAATCTGGTACCTGTCCCTATATTCCCAACGAAAAGGGCCTCGTCTGCGACGGAATTCGCAAACGAGGCCCTGTTTTTGCTTTATGGCGTAAGCGGGAAAATGGGACCTGTCCCTATATTCCCACTTATAGGAAGCGGTAGCTTACGGTGCGGACGCCCCAGGCTTGGCAGGTACTGAATCCGAATGCCTTGAAGACACCCGGCTGCAGGTCGAGCGCGCGCGAACCGCCACCCATGTTACCGCAGTCGTTGACGGTAGCGATTACTGTCTTGCCACCATATTTGATTTCGACAGCGCGCCCAAGGTACGAGCGGTAATTCGGCCAGGACATGGGAACAGCAACGCCCATGGAAGAATCATTGCATACCGCGCCCGTTGCCGTGGTGCCAGGGTTGGGCGTGCTTGCGTCGCTGCTGCCACCATAAGCGGAAGCAGCACCCGTCCTCCAGCCAGCGCTTACACTGCCAGAATTGGAATTCGAGGAATTGTTGCTGGAAGAATTGGAATTGGTATTGGCCGACTGGTTGCGGTCGGTGTTGGTGTTCCAATTGGAATTGGGCTGCGATGCATTCGAGGTAGCTTGCTGCTTGGCCTCTTCCTTCTTCTGCATTTCCGCTGCCTGTGCTTGCAAGGCTGCCAGCTGGGCCTGAGCCTGCTCTTCCTTGATGGAAGAAACCTTAGCGGAAGCGTCAGACACCACCTTTTCAGCCTGGCTCTTCTTTTGCTCAGCCTCTTCGATCAGCTTCTGCTGCTCGTCACGCTGGGTGTCGAGCTCGTTGAGAGCCGATGAAAAGGTATCACGCAGCTGTTCCTGTTCGGCAACCTTCTCCGCCTGGTCTTCCTGAATGGAAGAGTAGTACGTCAGGTTCTTCGTGAACTCTGAAATATCTTCCGAAGAAAGGACGATATTCACCAGCGAAAGGGAGCCATCCCCCTTGTACTGGGAAAGAATGCTGTCGGAAAGCGTTTCGCGGCCCTCAAGCATCTTCTGCTGAGCATCCTGCACCTTCTGGGTGGTTTCGCTGATTTGCGAATCAAGACCACTCAGCTGCGCCTGCAGGGCATCGTATTCTTTATTAAGGGAATCAAGCTCAGCCGAAGCCTGGGACAGCATTGCCTGGGCGTCGGAAAGCTCGTCTGCGTGTGCTTCACGCACAGCACCAGTTGCCGGCAGGGCCATAGAAAGAGCCAATGCCAAGCTAACAGGGACTGCGGTAAGCGCTTTATGTACTCGTGTAGCCATAGCAAGAAGTTTAACGTACCCGTCAGTTTTGACCTAATCGTTCACTTTCTCGGATTGGAACACGTTTTACCTGTGAACGCCGTTATACCAGTTCAAATATAAAAAATCTCCCCGATTCGCACAGGGCGAAACGGGGAGATTTTATGAAGAGCCGTAAATGGTAAGCCAGACGAAACGTTTTCGTTGGCGCCGTATAAACTCTAGCGCGTGTTGCTAACGAAAGGAGTCTTGTCCTTCAGCAGAACGTCGTGTGCGCCGCCCTCAACGATGGAAGTGGAGCTGATAACCGTAAGCTTTGCCTTGTCCTGCAGCTCGGGAATGGTGAGCGCGCCGCAGTTGCACATGGTGGAACGAACCTTGGAAAGCGTAAGATCCACGTTGTCCTTCAAGGGGCCAGCGTAGGGAACGTAGGAATCTACGCCCTCTTCGAAGGTCATGCCCTTCTTGTTGCCGCCCAGGTCGTAGCGCTGCCAGTTGCGTGCACGGCTGGAACCTTCGCCCCAGTATTCCTTCATGTGCTGGCCGTTTACCACAACCTTGTTGTTGGGAGCCTCGTCGAAACGAGCGAAGTAGCGACCCAACATGATGAAGTCAGCGCCCATGGCAAGTGCCAAGGTGATGTGATGGTCGTATACCGTACCGCCATCGGAGCAAACGGGAACGTATACGCCCGTTTCGCGGAAGTATTCGTCACGAGCCTTTGCAACCTCGATAAGTGCGGTTGCCTGGCCACGGCCGATGCCCTTGGTTTCACGCGTAATGCAGATGGAACCGCCGCCGATGCCAACCTTGATGAAGTCAGCGCCAGCCTCAGCCAGGAAGCGGAAGCCTTCGGTGTCTACCACGTTACCGGCACCAACCTTTACGGAGTCGCCGTAATGAGCGCGAATCCATGCGATGGTGCGGGACTGCCACTCGGAGAAGCCTTCGGAGGAGTCGATGCACAGAACGTCTGCGCCAGCCTCGATCAGAGCAGGTACGCGCTCTGCGTAATCGCGCGTGTTGATGCCGGCACCCACGATGTAGCGCTTGTGGGCGTCAAGCAGCTCGTGCGGATTGGACTTGTGCTGTTCATAGTCCTTACGGAATACCATGTACATAAGGTTGTCGTTGTCGTCAACGATGGGCAGCGAGTTCAGCTTGTTGTCCCAAATAATGTCGTTGGCTTCCTTCAGCGTGGTGCTTGCGGTACCCACGATGAGCTTTTCGCGCGGGGTCATGAACTCGGATACGGGCGTATCGAGATCCATGCGGGAAAGACGATAGTCGCGGCCGGTAACAATGCCCAGCAGCTTGCCCTGACCCTGACCGTTTTCGGTAACGGGCATGGTGGTATGGCCGCTCTTTTCCTTCAGCGCAACAACATCGCGAAGCGTTGCGTTGGGAGTAAGGTTGGAATCGCTACGCACGAAACCGGCCTTATGGTCCTTTACGCGGCGAACCATTGCAGCCTGGTCTTCGATGGACTGGGAACCGTAGATGAAAGAAACGCCGCCCTGCTGAGCCAAAGCTACAGCCATACCGTCGTCGGAAACAGCCTGCATGATTGCGGAAACCATGGGGATAGAAAGCTTCAGAGCAGGCTCTTCACCCTTCTTGTATCGTACAAGCGGAGTGGAAAGGTCAACCTTTTCGGGGATGCACTCCGAAGAAGAGTAACCCGGTACAAGCAGGTACTCATTAAAAGTACGAGAGGGTTCGTCGAAATAATGTGCCATGTAGCGCTCCTTGAATTGAGTCTCATTTTCCGATCCCCCGCTCCTTGCCGGTTCCCTTTCGTACCCGGAGGGTTTCCGCGAGGTTAATTCATTATAGACACGTGCGCGACAAAAAAGTGACAAAAAGGAGCGAGGCTCCTTTTTGTCACTTGGTGCACACGTAAATGCTGAAAATCTAAGGTTTTACGGCTCGCTTTCAAGCGCTTCAGATGGTTGAAAACTCAGCCCCTTGGAATCTCGCGCTTCAGTGTCGGAAACACCCGTAATTCAGTGCCAGAGCGCCTTGCAAGAGAATGTTTCCATTTCCGCTCTATGCCTCGAGGAAGGCTCGGTATCCGCGATACGCCTCGAAGATGTCGGCCTTGGAGGTAACTTCCCACGGAGCATGCATCGAAAGCACGGCAACGCCGGAATCGATGACGTCCATGCCGTACTTTGCGGGAATGTAGGCAATAGTGCCGCCGCCGCCCGCATCGACCTTACCAAGCTCGGCAGTTTGGAAGGAAACCTCGGCGTCGTCCATCACGCGGCGTACATACGCCACGTATTCGGCACGTGCATCGTTGGAGCCGCTTTTTCCGCGCGCTCCCGTGTACTTGTTGAACACCAGGCCCTTGCCAAGATATGCAGCGTTCTTCGTTTCGAATACCGAAGCATACGCAGGATCAAAGCCAGCGGACACGTCGGAGGAAAGCATGCGCGATGCGGCCAAAATGCGGCGCAGCGCCAAGGGGCTTTCCAAGCCGGTAAGTGCGGCAATTTCTGCGATGGTGTTCTCGAAGAAAAGAGAGCCCATGCCCGTCGCGCCGACGCTGCCGATTTCTTCCTTGTCAACCAACACCGTAACGGCGGTCTTCTTCGGCGTTTCGATTGCCAGCTGAGCCTCGAGCGAAGTGTAGGCGCACACACGGTCGTCCTGGCCGTAGCCGATAACCATGCTGCGGTCGAAGCCCAATTCGCGGGCGCGACCTGCAGGCACTACCTCGATTTCAGCGGAAAGGAAGTCTTCTTCCGTAATGCCGTACTTTTCTTCCAACAGTTTAAGGGCGAAAGCCTTTACCGGCTCCTTCGCGGCGGCTTTCTCCTCGTCGGAGGCGTCGTCGGCAGGCTCGACCACCAGGGGACGATTGCCGATAAGCACATCGAGGTTTTCGCCTTCGACTACTTCGCTGCCCTTCTTGGCCATCTGCTGGTTGCCCAAATGGGGCAGAAGATCGGTTACGCAAAATACGGGATCGCCGGCGTCGTCGCCCACATTCACGTCAACCACGGTGCCGTCGGTCTTGGCCACCACGCCATGCAGCGCCAAGGGCAGCGTTACCCACTGGTAGTGCTTGATGCCACCATAGTAGTGAGTGTCGAGGAAGGCGAACCCGTTGTTTTCGTATACCGGATTCTGCTTCAAGTCCAGACGGGGGCTGTCGATGTGAGCGCCCAGGATGTTCAGGCCCGCTTCAAGCGGCTCGGTGCCGATATGAGCCAAAATGAGCGACTTTCCATGCACGCCAGCCCATACCTTGCTGCCCGCTTCGAGCGTGCGGCCCTCGCGAACCACATTCTCAAGCGATTCATAGCCCGCAGCTTCTGCCTGCTTAACAGCGGCCGCAAAGCAACGGCGCTCAGTTTTGTTGTTAGAGATGTAGTCGATATAGCGGGAAGCCAGACCGTCGAGCTCTTCGAGCTGGTCGGCGCTGTAGCCCTCCCATGCGTTCTTGCGTTCCAAGAAAACCACCTTTCACGGAAACTTTTTTATCGCAGGAAAGGATAGCACGCTCCGCTGGACGACGTGCTACCCGAAACGAAGCGGCTACTTTCGACGGGGGAAACGCGGCAGGGCGCACCTGAGGGAAGGCGCACTTTGGCGCCTTCCCTGTCAGCCATATTGAGCGAGGAGATGATTCCTGCGCCTACCTATCGAGCTTCCTGCGCGCAACTGCCACACCACTTGCCGCCACTACCGCAAGTGCAGCAGCCGCCCCAAGGGGAGCCGTGTCGCCCGTTGCGGGGAGATTGGCGGTTTGCGAAGGGTTTTCATTGCCGCTGGCCTTTTCGCCTTCACTGCTTGCATTGGAGCCGTTGCCGGAACCGCTAGCAGTATCGCTGCCGTTTTCACCAGAACCGTTGTCGGAATCGGAGCCACCATTCGAACCGCCGCTGGAACCAGAACCAGAATCGGAACCGTTGTTAGAGCCGCCATTTGAACCCGTTCCGTTGCCAGAACCGGAGTCAGACCCGCTACCCGATCCATTGCCAGAACCGTTATCGGAACCAGACCCCTTATCGCCATCGGAACCCGATCCGCCGCCAGCATTCTCTTCGTAAACGCTGTATTCGCTGCTTCCCGGGTTCACGCCCGTTCCGCCCTTCGATTCAACCTGAGTAGCCTTCGAAACCAAAACCTTCGAGTCGATGCCGTTACCCGCATTGCCCGGGGCGCCCATAGCCGCATCGTTTTCGCCAACCGTATTTCCACCCGTTGCCTTCAGCACGGAAACCGCAACTACGCCTTCGCCGGCGATACCTGCGCCGCCGTTTCCTCCGCCCATGCCAACAGAGCCGCCCTGAGCCTCAAGCTGACCATCGCCAATAATAGAGCCGCCGTTAAGCACGATGCCCGCACCGCCGTTTCCATTGTCAAGGTCAACGCTGCCGCCAGTCGCTTTCAACGTGGCACCTTGGTCGATAACCAACTTGCCCCCATTAACGATCAGGCCAGTTTGGGCGTCTTTGCTAGACACGATGCCTTCACCTTCAATGGAGCACGTGCCCTTGACCGTCACCGTGCCATTTGTCTGCACGGGAGCCATCGGCGCTTCGACTTTGTAATTTCCGTCGGTAAGGTAGTTAGCGTGGGATCTGATTTCGGCATTTTCGAGGGCAGACCCGTCATTCAGCGTGATCTGATTAACGAACGAAGAGCTGTTTCGGGCACTCAAAGTACCTCCGTTTACCTCCACGGCGCCATAGGCAACCGAATCATCGAGGGTCAGCTTGCCACCCTTTTCCACAACGATCTTCACGCTCGAATAGATCTTCATGTTGTGAAGGGTGACATCCGCCCCTGCGGGAATAGTGAGTGTTTCAGTGCCGAAATTGCCGTTTTCACCCTTGCCGATAATGCCGTACACGCCCGATTCGTGCGAGCCGTAAATGTCGTGCAGGCCAGCGGGCACAACCGCATTTCCCGTCTCGGAAATCTCATAGGGCTCCATATCCCACGAGCTGGTTCCTTCAGAAAGGGCATCCATCCGTTGCTGGAGGGTTTGGTCGTCCGCGTAGATGCGCATTTCCACCGGACTGCTTTGCTGGCTGCGCGCACCAGAGGTTACCGTTGCCGTTATATGGTAGGTGCCTGGAGTCTGCGGCGTTCCCGTAACGTAGACGGTATCGTAGGCAACAGGGCTTACCTCCATGCCGCTTCCTTCAGGGCTGATGGAAAAGCTGATTTCAGCATCAGAATTCCTGGTTGCAAAGGTGTTCCAGTCCTCCCATTCGCCGGTTCCCTCTTTGACCTCGGGCTTCAGGCAATTCGACTGGCTCGCGCTCGACGATCCGCCGCCACCTGTCGAGGTCGCCATCACCTCGTATTCACTACTCTGGGCAGATGTTCCGTTCACAACGAAGCACTGCAGATCGCCCGAAAGCCTAACCTGAATCTGCTCCTGCACCACAAAGCTCAACGTTTCACTTGCCGAATCTGCCGATCCGTCCTCCTTGGCTGCAGAGGCGGAAACCGAAACGGAATACGAACCAGCGGCAGGCGCCGTTCCGGTCAGAGAGACTTTCCCGTCCGAAACAGAAGCGTTCAAGCCCTCAACCTCTGCGCCATCCTGACTAAGAACCTTGGCGGCAACCTTGGCGTCGACAGCTTTCGTTCCTTTCAACTCAAAGGGCAGCGTTTGGCTGACCTGGCTGCCCTGAACGGCAGAAGAGAATTCCTTGCCCGACGTGAAGCTGAATGCAAGACCTTGGTAGGCTTCAGCAGGCTTGCCAATATTTTCGGGTTCTTTCGTGCTGCCGGTGTACGTTACAGAACCATTGTTTTCAATCTGCCCCGTCGCAAAGGTGCAGTTCTCGAACACCGCCGTGCCGTTCACAACGGGCGTATTGGAAAACGAGCAATTCGAGAAATGAACCACAGCGCCTTTCTGCACTTCAACATAGGCGCCTTCGGCATCTGAGCTATTGCGCTTGTAGAAATTGATGCGATCGACCGCGATATCCGAACCGGAAGGGAACACAACCGTCATCTTGTAGGAATAGCCGAAATCGACCGTTTTCGGACCGGAGCTAAACCAACCTTCGGAATATCCCGAAAGCTCAGTGATAGACGACGGAATGGTTACCGTGCCCTTGTCGGTAAAGCTGGTTCCCACATGAATTTTCGTGCACCCTTGGGCAACGGCTTCAGAAAGATAGGTGCTCAGCCCATAGGAACTATCGCCAATGTAGTAGTAGCTATCGCTCGCGTCTTCAGAGACGGCACTCACGTCCTGGTTTTCCCCTGTCGCAAATGCGGTAGTCGGAGTAGCTATGGCCATGCCAGCAGCCAAGGCAGCCGCCATGCCAACCTTCGCCGCAGAGGCCGCGGGTGTACGAAGTGACTGAGAATCTTTCATGTTCTCCCTTTCCGAAGTTATTTCTGCACATTTAGAGTTAAACGTGGCTAATTTACATGCGGGAGTTTACCATAGGTAACAATTTAGTTGCAGACAAATTCTCGGGGATACGTCTTTCGGCCATCTGCAGGCCGCAGCGTCTCCCCGCCCTATCGCAAAGAAGGACCTGTGAACGCAAGAAACGCTCAGCTGGAAACAAGCCTCCTCAAAACAGACGCGAACGAAAATGCCGAGCTTGAAATAAGGAGCAGAAGCTTCTTCGCCTTCAACACAAACTGCTGCATAAAGGCAGTGGTCGAAACCGATGGAACGCAGCCCTCATCAGGGCAATTGCTGGAAAAGGCTCTCAATGATGCGGTGGGTCTCTGCTACCGCTACGAAAAGCTTTGGAGTCATACCCGAGAAGGAAGTGATATCTGGCGCTTGAACCACGCACAGGGGGAATCCGTGCCCATCGATTCCGAAACCGCAAAGATTCTGCAGCTTTCCAGGCACTACCGCGAGGAAACCGCAGGACTGTTCGATGTTTCCATGGCTCCCGCCGCAGAACTCTGGAACTTCCGCAAAGCCCAAGTTCCCAAGCCAGCAGAAATAGCACACGCCCTTGAAATTGCAAAAATCGGGCACCCCCGCATAATGGAGGACCACGCCCAGCTCCCTACCCCAGAAAGCAAGGTTTCCCTGGGAGGCATCGCAAAAGGATACATCGCCGATCAGGTTAGCAAGTTCCTGGAAGACCGCAACGTCCACGATGCCCTTATCAACCTTGGAGGAAATATCGTGGTAAAAGGGCGCCCCTTCTTGGCCGAGACGCCGCAGCGGCACTGGCGCGTTGGCATCCGATCTCCGAAACATGCTTCGCAAAGAAAAGCCGCAGAAGAGCGCGCCGCCGTCCTAGCGCACAGCCCCCACGGGACCGACCTTCGAGCGCTCAGAAACTACACGCTGCCCAGCGAAGAGCCCGCCTGCATTCTTGAGCTGAACGACTGCTCCATAGTTACCAGTAGCATCTATGAGCGCTGCTTTACCGATGAATACGGAAACGTCCATCATCATATTGTCGACCCACGCACCGGGTACCCCTCGGACAGCGACCTCGCAAGCGCAACGGTGATAGCGAAGCAGTCGATAGACGGCGATGGCTTTTCGACGGCCCTTTTGCTTATGGGTAGCTATTGGGCGAAAAACTACGCAGAAGGTCACCCCAACCTCGAAGCCGTGCTTATCACCCGTGATGGGCGAATCGAGGCAACAAGCGGAATGCATGAAGCAATGGTCTACATCGCAGGGCGCGCTGAAAGCCGTATACCCCTTTAAAAGTATGGGATATGGCAGGAATACGGCTTAGGCACTATTCGGCCATAGCACTATTCCAGCGTCGACTTGCAGCACCGCGCCGCTCCATGCTTCTGTCTCATGGGTCTATCCCCAAAGTCCATTCAGCGCTACACCTGAACTCATTCCGCCCAGCACCGCGCTCGTGCCGTCCCACCCATAGCGCCACATCAAGGTTCACCCCCCCACAAAGCCATCCGGAAGCCATCCCAGGAGCCCAAAAACAAAAATCAGTCCTGGCTGCAACTTTTTTAACGACTTGCATCCGTAGCATGCTTGCAGATCCAGGCTTAAACCAGGCACGCTTTTCGCCTAGTTCGCCTCAGCCCGAAAGGCCCTGATGTCCAAAAAAAGAAAAAGCGCGCAATGCGAATTGATCTCACATTGCGCGCTCGGAATACTTCATATCATCGAGAAGCTGCAGGCTTCCGGCTTCCGCAAGCTTGCGCTCAGAGCACCGGGACGCTCTTTCCTGAACCCCAAACCCACAAAACAACCAGGTGAATTTATGCCCAAGGAACTGGAAGGATCCTATTTCCAGTCCTGACCAACCACTACTAAATAGTCGCCCGTGAAGGAATAGGTGCCGTCATTCTTCTTAACGGTACCAACGCCCAGCAAATCGGCGATCTTCTGCGCTTGGGTGGAATCGGTGCCGTTATATACAACGATCGTCTTCTTGTAGTTGTAATCGTCGGCGTTGCCCGTTTCGCAAACAGCACCCTGCGGGGTGAGCTTCGAAGCTGCTTCATTTGCGCAACCCTGAATGCCGCTGCCGTTCTTTACGGCAATCTTCACGCCAGAAAGCGAAGAGGAAGAGCTCGAGTTCTTGGAGCTGCTATCGCCAGAACCGCTGCCGCCTGTTCCCGCCGAAGACATTACCGTGCCCGTTGCGGAGTCGACAACGGTTTCTTCCGTAGGAGAAAGACCCTGCTTCACACGGCTCATCATCTTTTGCCACTCTTCGGTATTCACCTTTTCGTACCAAATATCGTTTTCATACACTGAAGTGGTAGGAAGTTGAGCCGAATATACGTTGTTGTCAACGTCAATGCCTATCATGGCCTGCGCTAAACCAAGAATACCCGCCGCAGAATAGTCGGTAGTGATGTACTGAGCAAGCGTGTTTACCGTGTTAGTAAGCGTGGCTACATCCGAACTCATCAGCTGCTTCATAATGGTGGAAATAACCATGCGCTGATTAGCGGCGCGAATGGAGTCGCCGTCGCCGTCGCCCACATTGTCATAGTTATGGCGGCTGCGGCACAGGATAAGAGCCTGTTCGCCGTTGAGGGTCTGCTCACCCGCATCAACGTGGCCGCCTGCCATGTCGTCGTTGATTTCCATCGGCACATTTACCGTAATGCCACCCAAGGCGTCGACTACGGCCTTGAAGCCATCAAAATCGATTTCCGCATAGTGGTTGATGGGGACGCCTGCCAGCTTGGAAACCGCGTCAATGGCACCGGAAGGGCCGCCGAATGCATAGGCAGCATTGATTTTCTGCGTGCCATGGTTACCAATAGTTACCTGCGTATCGCGAGGAATGGAAATAAGCGTAACTTCCTTTTCCCTTGGGTCGATACGTGCCAAAATCATCGAGTCGGTTCGATACGAACCGCCGTATTCGTTAGTGGATTCTCGCTGCTCCGATTTGTCGATGCCGATAAGCAGCATGTAGAACGGATCGGATGCCGAATCGGTAACCGTAAGCGAGTTAAGAAGATCGGCGTCAACGTCTTTGTTCAGCGCCTTGTCAAGGTTATTGAGATAAGCCCAGGCAGCGCCTACGCCACCAAGTATCAAAGCCAAGCAGACGGCAACTACGCCAAGCGCGATGCGCTTGCGACGCTTCTTCGTGCGCTCGCGCTTAGCGCGAAGGATCTCGCGATCATGTGCGTTGCGGGGAGTATACGGGCCGCGCTTGGTGGGCGAACCGTAAGCGCCAACCGAGCGGTAATTGCTCTTTTGCTGCGTGTGAACAGGGGAAACATGCGTGGAGGAACCGTAATTGCTGGCTCCATACGCATTCGTGCTCGAGCCGCTAGGGCGACGCGAAGCATGCGACGCGCGAGACGTACGAGCATACGGGTCAGAAGCACTTCCCGCTGAGCGATGCGGCGTGCGCGAGGAGGAAGCGTGCGCCGCCTTCCTTTCAGCACGAGCCGATCGTTTTGATGGCTTGTTATTCGAAGCAAACATGCAATAAATGATGAAAGAAACGTTAATGCCATGCAAATTAATTCGGCGAAAACCACAGTATGCGCGAATGAAAATGAGGCAAGTCGCTCATTTTTAGTACAGACTTATACTGTTTGTTGGGTTTTTTGTGCGCAAAACGTGAAGCGCCTCAGCTCGGATGCGGCACGGAAAAGGAACGGCGCCCCAGGCAACCTAAAGGTCAAAGGCATCGACAAAAGCAGCGCGAATTAGCAACCTCTATGTCCCAGTGCCTGTCGCGAAACCCTCAGCCTCCCGTTTATGCCCCAGGCACATCAAGGCGCTTTGCCATATACGCATTCGCGGCGAGCTCAACTTCGTCTTCAAGAGCAACAAGCTCCACCTTGTTGCCCAAACGGCGCTCCATCGCCGCAGTAATAAGGTGATCGGCAATAGCCGGGTTCTTGCCCAGAAGCGGACCATGCAGATAGGTGCCAATGCAATTGCGACACAGGGCACCGTCGCAACCCGAATCGTCGTCGTTGCCGTGGCCCACGTGGGAAACCACTTTGCCAAATGGCTTCAAGGAAGCGCCGAGCTTCGTACGACCGGCATGGTTTTCGTATCCCACCACGGGCTGCGGGGAAAGCTCGGACTCCAAAGCAATGTTTTCGATAAGGCGATCGAAGCCGGCGCCAGCACGAACCGTCTTCAAGTCGAGGATGGAAAGGCCTTCCACCGACTCATCGCCCATAAGCCAATTACTACCCAGAATCTGGTAGCCGCCGCAAATAGCCAGAAGCGCCCCATTGGCTTCTACGTAGGTGCGCAGTTCATCGCACATGCCCAGCAATACCTCGGATGCCAGCTTCTGCTCGCGGTCGGGGCCGCCGCCCAAGAACACGATGTCTGCCGTAGAGAGATCAACCGATTCCCCGTAGTGGACTGCTTCCACCTGTGCGGGGATGCCACGCCATACGCAACGCTGGGCAAGCACGCGCACGTTGCCGCCATCGCCGTACAAATTAAGAAGGTCGGGGAACAGATGCACAATGCGCAGCGGCTGCTCGTCGAACTTGGCAGCTTCAGCTTGATGCACATAAGCACCCGAAACCCACTTCTTACTGCACTTCGGCTCGGCATCGCCCGATGTCGGGTTGGCGGGTACTGCCTTATCGGCGCGCGCCATCAGGGCAGAACGCACTGATGGGAGCGAGGTGTAATTGGCGATAGCGTAGATATTCCATTCGGAGGGCAGCTTCAGCGCAGCATTCACCACTTCGTTGACGCTATCGACGGTCTTAGCGTCGATGCCCGCATACTTCAGACGCAGCTGCAGATCGTTTTTGCGGATTCCACCAGCGAACACCATAACGTCTTCCTGGCTGGCAAGCTCCTCGAAGTCGCAGTCCCAAATCCAGGAAATGTCGCGGCCATCGGCTTCATTGTCGTTAATAAAGAACGCCGCAACCTTCTTTCCCGGCGCCTGGGTGATGAGCTTCATGTTCTGGTTGAAGCCCGTTGGGTTCTTCGCCAGGTTCAAAAGGACAGGGCGTCCTTCGATGGTAAGCGACTGCAAGCGTCCGTTCTGGGGGTCGAACAGATCAACCGCCCTCTGGAACACCGCGTCGGAAACGCCAGCGCAATGGGAGGCCAGCCAAGCGGCCATAACGTTGTACACCATGTACGACCCCGCGCGCTGCGCGTGAAGATCGACGCTTTTGCCCGTTGCCGTTTCTTCAACCGAAAACGTGATTTCGTCTCCGAACACTACGCTCTTGGCGGCGAAATCCAAATCAGGACGGCTGAATCCGCAGTTCGGGCACGAATACGTACCAAGCTGACCGTACTGTCGATAGCCGTAGGTGAACATAGCCGAACAGCGCTGGCACATCTGGGCGTCTGCCACGACGTTTTGACGCTGGTGCATGTCTTCGCCCACGCCAAACGCAACAGATTTGTTGGGCACGCGCTGCGCGATGATGGCGCACAGCGGATCATCGGCGTTGTAAAGCAGGGTGGTGTTGGGCGACTGCTCCAGGGCAGTAGCGATGGCATCTTGCACGCGATCGATTTCGCCGCAACGATCAAGCTGATCGCGGAAGAGGTTCAACAGCAGAACATAATCTGCTTGCACCTGCGGCAAGGTGTGGGCCAGCCACAACTCGTCCGATTCGAACACGCCCCATTCCACGGTACCCTTGGTCTGCAGCAACGTGGTAGCCACACCGTAGGCAAGGTTGGCTCCCGTGCGATTGCACGCGATGCTCTTGCCTTGGCGCTCCAGCGCATCGGCAATCATATTAGTAATGGTGGTTTTGCCGTTGGTGCCCACCACAACAATGGAGCCTTCGGTAATCTTGTCCATGGACTCGGCGATAATACGTGGATCGATTTTCAGGGCAATTTTGCCAGGCATATTAGCGGCAGGCCTGTGCGCCAGGTGACGCAAACCCCACGTGCTCAGCGAGCTTGCCATATTTCCCATTGCCTTGCGAACGCCCATGACATCCCTTCCACAACATTTGCCACGCTTTATATAAAGGTCAAAGCGCTTTTTGCTTCAGCTCATGATACGGCACAGCTCACCAGAACGCGAAGTGGGCTCATGGTTGCCCACCGAAACAGCGCAGACTCGAAGCCGTTCCTGGCAATTGAACCCCGAAAAGGCGAAATGCCCGATCCCACCCCGCGCCCCGGCGGGCCGCGGCAATATGGCGACGCTATGCGTTCTCAAGCACCTGACCATGACAAGATCGACGCTATGCGCTCTCAGGTGCCTGGCAATGGCAGGATTTTGCCGCAATGCGTTCCCGGGAGGCAATCCGTGGCAATTTTTTCACTCCGTGCATCCCAAAAGGGGCCTCGGACGGTAAAAGAGCTCCTTCCTGGCAAGATTCACGCGCCATGCATCCAAAACGAGCTGGCTTTGGCAAGATATGCGCGCCATGCATCCGAAAAGCCCCGCAAATCGCCTTTCGGGAATGCACCGTGCGAAGATCTTGCCAGGGAGGGACCCCTTTCGCTGCACAGGCCCCTCAAATCATGCACGGCGCGCGAATCTTGCCATCCGGCGTCGACGAACCGCCCTGGCGCTCGCAACCCCTATGCCGCTGAACAGCGCGAGCCGCCCGCAACCACGGCGCCGCCCTCATGGCGCGGCAGCCTTCGGAACGCGCCACCCGACACAGCGCCAAACCGCCCGAGCGCTCGCAACCTCGGCGCCGCCGAACGGCGCCAAACCGCCCGCAACCGCTACGCCGAAGCACAACTCGAGAGCCAACGGCATGGATTGGCTGCACTATGTTGGACGGTTTTGCGAGAATCGCGAGTGCGAGAAGGTGTCGGCCAGAGCCAAAATGCCGACGTTTTGGCAAAAACGAACCCAAAAGGAAAAAGCTGAGCCCTAAAGCACTCACTAGTTTTTAATTGCTTGGAAATCTGGTGGCTAAAAACCCATTTTTGTCCAATAAAAGTATCTGAAAAGAATGATCTGGAAACCGCCGATCATACTTTATCGGTGGTTTGTTCCACAAAACATCAGTTTCGTGTTCCCCGCAGTGGAATATGCGACAAAACAGACCTTAAAGCCCATTTCAGGTACCCAGGCACAGCACCCAACCCCCTGAAGATTAGCGCTATACTTTGGGTTGAGCGCGCCTGCTCACGTAAGCAGGAATTTACGCTGGGTTACACGTGCGCTTGTAGGGGGAGGTTCGTTCCGAGGAACCAGGCAGCCACAAATCCGTGGGTCTGCCTCATGAAGCGAGGAATCATGATTACGGACTTGAAGGTCAACGAAAAGAACAAGAAAGAGTATTACGAGAAGGGGTACTGGACCGAACGTACCTTAAACGACATCTGGAATACCCAGGTTGCCGCTTTCCCTGATCGCGAATACGTAAGCGACAATCTAGGCGTGCGCTACACCTACGCCGAAATCAACGACAAAGCATCGCGCCTGGCAGCTTGGCTCCACGAAGTTGGCGTGAAAAACGGTGATGTAGTTTCTTACCAGATGCCACCTTGGTCAGAATTCTGCATCCTTTACGTTGCTTGCTTGAAGGTTGGAGCGGTAAGCCATCCGCTTCCCGTCACCTTCAACGATGAAGACTTGATCTACTCCATGAATCTGGTGGAAAGCAAGGCGTTCATGTGCCCCACCTTCCATCACAAGACCAACTTCGAAGACCAGATTCTTTCCGCAGTCGATCGCATTCCCACGCTTTCCAAAGACGCTATTTGCGTTCACGATAAAACGGTTGAATCGCACGGCACCATCACGTTGAAGCAGATCTGCGAAACGCATGAGCCCTATCGCGAAAACCCTGGCAGCAAATCAGACGATGTGGTCTTGATCCTTTCCACTTCCGGTACTACCGGTCGTCCGAAGGCGGTTCTGATCTCCCACAACGCACTCATTTTCTCTGAAACCACGTTTGGCCGCGGCCTGCACCTTACGCAGGACGACGTCATGTTCATGCCTGCACCGCTGAACCACGCCACCGGCTTCAACCATGGCCTTATCACGCCGTTGCTTCTAGGCGGCCGCGTTGTCCTGCAGCAAGAATTCCGCGCTCGCGAGGCAATCGAAATTATGAACAACGAAGGCGTAACCTGGTCGATGGGCGCCACTCCGTTCATCTTCGACCTACTTAACTGCGCCGAGGAAAACGACCTGAAGTTCGAAACGCTGAAGCTCTACATCTGCGGCGGCGCTCCCGTACCGGGCACCATGGTCCAGCGCGCGCACGAGCACGGCCTGAAACTGTGCGAATGCTACGGCTCCACCGAAAGCTGCCCCCACCTGGCCGTTCCCCCCGAGCATTGCCTGGAATGGAACGGCAGCTGGTCGGGCGTTGCCTTTGAGGGCATCGAGGTCAAAGTTGTCGACGAGCACGGCAACGAAGTGCCCCATGGCACCCAGGGCGAAGAAATCTCCCGCGGACCCCATATGTTCAGCGGCTATTTGAAGAACCCTGAAGCAACCGCAAAAGACCTGAACGACGACGGCTGGTTCTTCTCGGGCGACCTGTGCATTCAGGACGAAGAAGGCCGCGTAAAGATCAACGGCCGCAAGAAGGAAATCCTCATTCGCGGCGGCATCAACATCTCCGCAAACGAAGTGGACAACAACCTGGACGGCTGCCCTGGCGTTGGCGCCCATGCCACCATCGGCTTGCCCGACGATCGTTTGGGCGAGCGCATCTGCACCTTCATCGTGAAAACCGGCGATGTTACGCCCACGCTCGATTCCATCGCGGAATATCTTGACTCCATCGGCGTAGCCAAGCGCTTGCGTCCTGAGCACATCGAGTTCATCGATGCCATCCCCATGACGGAATCCGGCAAGGTCAAGCGCCACCAGCTGGCCGACGAGCTCGATCGTCGCCTGAAGGAACGCGCTGAATAATCTGCGCATAATCCGCGAACTGCCAAAGCGACAAACCGCCAAAGCGACCAGCGTTCAGCTGGTCGCTTTTTTGTGCGCTGCGTCGAGGAAAACCGCTGCCGACCAAAGGAGCGCGGATAGACAACTGTGGGGGGCAGGACGTGCGTGGGGCGGGCGGTTGCGAAACGGGACGCGCCATGGGTCGGGCGGTTGCCGTAGAGCGGGCGGTTGCAGTGGGATGGGCACGCCCGCACCGTCCATTCGCCGCAACGTCAGCTGCGGGGCGAGCGGTTATGGGACCAGGCGTGCCGCGGGAGCGCGGACAGTTGTGAAACGAGACGCGCCATAGGGCGGGCGGCTGCCAAGAAGCGCCGACCGCGGAGGCCGCTGCAGGCAGCCGCAGCTTGGGCGCTGCTCGGGCAAGCACACGTGTGCCGCAGTGCCGTACCGTACGCTCGCCAAACGCGGTGGCTGCAGCGGGCGTGCGCGGTCTACTGGTGCGGGGCTTCGTCACGAAAGCGGGGCCGTCGGCCGCGGGCGTGCGCGGCCCGCTGGGCGCAGGACGGCGTTGGTGCGCTGCCTGCCGGTCGCGGCGCGGGGCCGTCGGCCTCAATGCAAAGCGCGCTTGCAACGACCCATCTCCTCCAGCCTTCCGCGCGTAAGACCTTACGAGCGCTGAATCGCGGCAAGATTCACGCCCCATGCATGATTCGAGGGGTCAGTGCGGCGAAAAGGGCCCCTTCCTGGCAAGGTCTGCGCGCTATGCATTCCCGAAAGGCGGTTTGCGGCGCTTTTCGGATACATGGCGCGCAGATCTTGCCAAAGCCAGCTCGTTTTGGATACACGGCGGCGATATGTTGCCAGGAAGGGGCGCTTTTCCCGTCCGGGACCACTTTTGGGATGCATGAAGCGAGAAAATTGCCACGGATGGCCGCCCAGGAACGCATAGCGTCGGTATATCGCCATCGCTAGGCGCTAGGGGATGCATAGCGTCGACATATTGCCACTGCCAGACGCTGAGGAGCGCATTTCGCGAGCATCTTGCCGTTGCCGAACAGCCGAGAGCGCATCGCGAACACGCGTTGCCATGGCACCGGCCTCCGTGGAACGCATCGCGGATACGAATCGCCATACCTGGCCGCCTGAGGACGAATCGCAGCCGCACCTTGCCAACAAAGCCACCCTTCAGCTGCGCAAGAGTGCAGGATGCTCGTTTTTGCCATGGCGCTAGCCAGACGCGGGGGCTGCGGCGGGCGCGCACGGCCCGCCGGGCGCAGGGCGGTATCGGCGATCGGCCCGCCAGTTGCGGGGCTCTGTCACGGGGCGCGGGGCCGTCGGCGGTGGACGCGTACGGCATGCCGGGTGCAGGGCGGCATTGGTGCGCACAGTCACGGCTCGGGCACACATACGCACCGCCGCACTGTCCGCTAGCCAGACGCGGGGCTGGTGCAGGTATGCGCTGCGTCGGAGCGGAGCCGCCCACTTCGAGTGCGCCGTCCTTTGGAACACGGAGGCAGTCGGCAGCGGGCGTGCGCGGTCTGTCGGTTGCGGGGCTCTGTCACGGGGCGCGGGACGGCGTTGGTACGCTGCCTGCCGACTACGGGATGGGGCAGTCGGCCGCGGGCAACACCGGCTGCGGGGCCAACTGCGCCGCGAGGACACTAATGAACCCGTTCACTCCGACATTTCCCCGTTACGGTACAGTTATCGGTTTTATTTGTTACGTAACAAATATTTAGCTTTAGAATCAACCCACTTGTGAAAAAGCAGAGGAGATCGATTCTCTCGGAGAATTGATGGCCCCTCGTGATGCGAAAGGAGACTTGCTGTGACAGCGGAAGACATGCGCACAGACCTGTTGGAACGCATCCTTGCAGCTCATAAGTCTTTTTACGACATCAGGAGAGACTATCTTTTTGAAGGTCGCACCTTCCCCGCCTTCGCGGAATACCACACCTACGGCGAAAAATATGTGCTGGTAAAACGCGCAAAACTCTGGGAAGTGAACACGCACGACTTCATGTTCTTCGAATGCGTTGACGAGCTCGATGAAGCACAGCTTGCTGAAGAGATTTCCTTCATGCAGGAAAAAGCCCTTCGTAAAGTTGATGCCGGACCGAACCATATGTCCTCTGCCCTTTCGCTCGTGATCATCGCCAACCACACAACCGAAGCAGCGCGCAAACTCGCAAAGAAAACGCGCTTCCACAAGGAATACCGCTTCGGTTTTCGCGGTTGGACCGACCTCCGCCTAGCCGTGGTAGACCTTTCCCTGCCCACAGGCAAAAGCGTGGTTGTCAACAACGCTGGAAAGCAGCTTAAAGAAGTACTTTCCAGCAACTTGGCATTGATCAAGTAAGGTCCCAAAACAAGAAAGGTTCAGAGATGAACGCAATGATCGTCCTTCTGGGCGGCCTTGTCATCCTCGTAATCGGCTACGTGCTGTACGGCGGATGGCTGGCAAAGCAGTGGGGTGTTGACCCCAGTCGCCCTACCCCCGCGCAAGAAATGCACGACGGCGTAGACTACGTGCCCACCAAGCCCTACATCTTGCTTGGCCACCACTTTTCCTCGATTGCTGGTGCTGGCCCCATCAACGGCCCCATTCAGGCTGCTGTATTTGGCTGGGTTCCCGTTCTGCTGTGGGTATTGATTGGCGGCATCTTCTTCGGCGCTGTGCATGACTTTGGCGCTCTGTTCGCATCTTTGCGCCACAAGGGCCAGACCATCGCAACGGTTATCGCCGAAAACATCGACGATACCGCGAAGAAGCTCTTCTGCATCTTTGCTTACCTGACCCTGGTCCTGGTTGTTGCCGCGTTCGCTTCCATCGTTGCCAATACCTTCGCCGTTAACTTGGCAAACGCAACCGAGGCTTCTAACCTGGCAAACCAGCGCACAGCAATGATTTCTGTGCTGTTCATCGTTGTGGCAATCGTATACGGCCTGGCTACCCGCGGCCGTGAGATCCCCACCGCTGCCAACATCATCATCGCCATCGCGATCATCGTTGTCCTGGTTGCCGTCGGCTACAACTTCCCCCTGATCTCGCTCGACTACACCACATGGATGATCCTGCTGGGCGTATACATCATGGTTGCCGCCGTTGCTCCTGTATGGATTTTGCTGCAGCCCCGCGACTTCCTGAGCTCGTTCTTGCTGTACGGCATGATCGCCCTTTCGCTCGTCGGCATTGTGGGCGCTTCCATCACCGGCGATGCCTCCAACCTGCAGATCCCCGCATTCACCGACTTCTACGCAACGAATGCTGCGGTTGACGCAAACGGCAGCGCCATCATCGACCCCGCCACCGGCAAGGCCGTGATGAATAAGGCTGCCGCATCCGGCTTCCTGTTCCCCGCCCTGTTCATCACCATCGCATGCGGTGCAATCTCCGGCTTCCACAGCCTGGTTGCCTCCGGCACCACTTCCAAGCAGCTGGATAACGAGAAGAACGCTCGCCCCATCGCTTATGGCGGCATGCTGATCGAATGCCTGCTGGCAATCATCTCCCTCTGCGCCGTTGGTTTCGTTTGGACGAAGTACTGCGCAGGCGGCTACGCATCCCCGACCGCCGTTTTTGCAGGTGGCCTTTCCCAGATGCTGGCTTGCATCCCTGGCCTCGAGAACATTGAGGGCATTGCCTACACCCTGCTGATCTTGGCTGTTTCCGCCTTCTGCCTCACTTCGCTCGACACGGCAACCCGCTTGGGCCGCTACATGTTCCAGGAGCTGTGGGTTCCCGCTGGCAAGTCTATGGACGAAGCCACCGGCGCTCGCAAGGTTCTGACCAACGCCTACGTTGCAACCCTCGTTACCGTAGTTCTGGGCGTTGGCCTTGGTATGACCGGCTACACCATCATCTGGCCTCTGTTCGGCGCCGCCAACCAGCTGCTTGCCGCTCTTGCCCTTCTGGCAGTATGCGCATGGCTGGGCAACGCAGGGCGCAACAACAAGATGTTCTACATCCCCATGGTATTCATGCTGGTTGTTACGCTCACTTCGCTGGTCATGACGCTGCAGGCCAAGTGCACCGCACTTATGGCTGGCACCGGCGATCCGTTTGCCGCTGGCGTTCAGGCAGTACTTGCTGCCGTGCTCTTCATACTGGCTGTCATCTTGGCGGTTAAGGGCGCAAAGACCATCTTCGGCAAGAAGAAGGCCGCTGCAGAATAACGCTGCAAACTGGGATAATAGGGAAATACCCTTTCCTACCTAACAAACAGGGCCTTGCTTGTGATTTGATTCGCAAGCAAGGCCCTTTCTTTATGCGCTATGGCTAAGCGGGAAAATGGGACCTGCCCCTATATTCCCAGAAACTTCAACTGCGCGCGGATGCTTCGAATGGAAGGCATGCGCAAAGCAGGGTTCACGCCCCGATACACCACGTCGAACAACGCATCGGGTTCGGCGGGCGTGCCTGCATTCAGCGCTTCCTTCACCTGGTCCAAGCGATCAACGCGATGCTTTCGCGTGGCTTCGATGATGGGCAGCGGGTCGTCGATGGGATACCCATGCCCGGGATAGAAGCACTGCACCCGACCTTCGCGAACCAACTGCTCTAGTGTGTCAAGGCTGGCGAAATAACTGGCCAGCACCCCATCGGGATGAAACACCACCGTGGGGCCATGGCGAAACAGTACATCTCCCGTAAACAGAGATTGCTCTGCAGGAAGAAGCAAGCCCACCGAATCTTCCGAATGGCCAGGAAGGGCGATTGCCTCAAACTCCGGCGCCCCTTCAAAGGGACGGAATGAACCCTCGTGAAGTATTTGGACGCCAGCGCCCCAGCCAGCTTTTTCCTCGCAAGAATGAGGCGAACTCCCCGAATCAGATTCGGCCGTTGCCGCAACTCCGACCGCACCTGCGTCCTCGGCACCTTCCGAGCGCGCGCACTTCGCACCAACACGCTTCGCAGACGCATACTTCTGCAGCAACTGCTCGATACGGCTCGTGCGCGGCGCGTACACCGGGGCGCCCGTTGCCGCAACAAGTTCGGGAATTCCCTCGATGTGATCGGGGTGGTCGTGCGTGGCAACAATAGCCCCAATTCGCAGCCCCGCCTCAACGCATGTCGCCAGGATGCGCTGAACCTGCTCGCCGGCAGGGGCGGGGTCTATCACCACACATTCCTTGGCACCTGGCTCTGCCACGATCCACGAATTGGTTCCCACGTACGTCATGGGGCTGGGGTTGTTCGCGCGCACGCACCGAACACGCGCGCTTACACGCCCACCGCACCAGGGTGTTTCATCCTCTACGAAGCCCACCGCTCAACTCCTTTTCTCGCAAGCCGGCGAGAAAGCGCCCGCCTTGCCCGTTACCTATTTGCGCTTCGGGAAGTCGCAATGCAGCATAAACGTGCCGTCTTCCTTCTTGATGGGATACGACATGAAGCGCGTAAGTCGGCGACGCGTTTCGACAAATTCTTTCGCGTTTTGAGCCGAAGCGATGCAGGTGAGGTTATAGACGGTTGGCGCCAGCACCAGCCAATTGCCTGCGTCACCCGCACGCATAGCGTACGCGGGAGTTACCCAGTCGGCAATCTGCGCTTCGCTTGTTTCGCCATCGGCCACCTGGCCTTCTGGCATAAGGGCAGAAAAGAAGAACGTATCGTATCGCTTCGTTTCAAATTCAGGTGTGCAGAAGTTCGAGATAAGGCCCAGCAAATCGGTGCGCAAAACCAACCCGCGCAGAATAAGCATGTCGGCGAAGGCAATCTCGTGGTTTTCCAGAGCAGTGCGATCTTCCTGCCAAGAAGGGTCGCTCAAATCCTGCACCACCGAATGCTCGTCGGGGCCTGCCAGTAAAACGCCGCACTCTTCGAACACTTCGCGCGCGGCAGCAACAACCACGCGTCGCGCCACATCCTCGGTGCAACCCATGAGCTCAGCCCATTCGGCAGGGGCGGGCCCACACCACGGGAGATTAGGGTTCGAATCGCGATCGTCAACTCTGCCACCAGGGAAAACAACGGCATCGGGAACGAACTCCATCGTTTTTACGCGACGAAGCATAAACACTTCCAGTTCCTGGCCGGTTGGGAAATCGGGCGGAAAATGATCGCTTTCGATACGATATTCCGTCTGGAACGGTGCCGAATCACGCACCAGCATTACCGTTGCCGCATATTTGGGTTGCACCGGCTCAAACCCCGGCTGAAGCGAAGCCTCGATCTTCGAAAGCGCGCTTTCCCTCGCCTTGAACTCCACCGAACCACCCTGCAAATCCACTCGCATAGCGCCCTCCTTTTCGCCGCTTCCCGTTACGGCGCGTCGTTCGCTTTCTATGATACGGTGCGCGCTTGCCTTGCGCCAGATTGAGGATGCAAGGGGCCCATATCAACAAACCTCGCGCGAAACAGCAAACGAGGAAGCAGACAACCCTCTCCGTCAGGCAAGAGCTGTCAGCAAGCAAAACAAGGCAGCCTGCGCTTTATTGGGCGCCGTTTAGCGAGCCGGACAATCGGTTCGCCAAATTGGGGCACTGCCAAATGAGCTGGGCGACTGGTTCGCCAGATTGAGGCGCGCCAACCGAGTCAAGCACACCTGCTCACCTGAGCCCGCTCGCAGAACACACCACGCCCCGCAGCTGCACAGCTACGCAGCTACACGACAAAACTGAACACTTCGCCCCAGTTTCGCCGCAAGACGAAATCGGCAGTGCAGTTGATGTTGTCATACACGATGGACCATTGCGTATTGCTGGTGATGTCTTCTGGGTTCGGCTCCTGCGAAGAATCGCGCAGCGCCTTCCAGGCAACTTCCTTCGTTTGCAGCTGCGCGTTATCAAGCACCTCGGCAATGGCAAGCGCACGTTCCTTGCCATGCCCCAAAGCGCCGTTCTTCTGATTCGGCATAACCTCGTTGGCGTAGCACGCATAATAGTTGGTGATTTCGCGCGCATGCGTTACAACCATGGGACGCGCGGGATTTTGCGGGTCGTATTCAACAACGCGGCTGTCGCCAAAAGCATCGTTGATGAAAAAGTGGTAGTCGCGGCCAGCCATGGCGACCATATCGTACGAGCCAAGCAAGTCTACCGCTTCCTGCGTGCTTGCCGCCCTATCGAGCACCAAACGAATGGCCAGCGAGGTGTTGATTTTCGGCTTGCCATTGTTTTGCCTGGTGGGAGAGCTGTCAAGCGTAAGCACCGCTACGGAAACGCCCTTTTCGTTGATGCCATCAAGACTCGCGAAGGGCCCTAGCATCGCCGCTATTTTGCCTTTCAAGCTTTCCTCGGGCATATTAGCGCCCAAGTTGTTCAGCGCCGAAAAAGCAATGGACGCATACCCGCCCTTCGGATGCGTGCGGACCAAAAGCGCAGAGGTGTCGTCTTTGAAGTCGTAGTTGCGACCCATCAAAACGCTCCCTGGAGCTTCGGCACAAAATGCACTGCAGGCGAACTTCGGCGCCTCAACCTTTACGGGAATACCGGGGAATACCTGCTTGCACACCGCGTCGATATAAGCTTGGTCGTCTTCAACTCCCACCTTGATAATGGCATCAAGGTCGTAGCGATACGAAACCGTGCTCTCATACAGATTGTACGGCCCGGCGAAACTGGACAACTTCTTCAGCGAACAAAGCGTCTTGATGCGTGAAGCGGCTAACGCCCCAACTGCAACCGCAGCTACCGCACCGGCAGACGCCGCACACAGCAAACCCGCCTTCACCGCTTTGGAATTACCTGCGAAAACACTCATGCGAGCTCCTATCCCCCAAGAATGACAGAATCCTTTTGCCGCCACCACGCCAGCGGTTGCGCAAACCGGACCAGGGTTCGGCAGATTCCTCTTCTTCATTCTAGGGCAACCAGCAAAGCATCCACCCCGCCACTCCGCATGAGGGGCAACAACTACGCCATTAGGGGATGCGGAGGCCTGTCTGGTTCTGTCACCCCACCAGAGAGCAGCAATTGGCACCCAACGCTCGCAAGCAGCCGCGCAGCGACACTGTCGCCCCGCAGGAGGGCAGCAATTACGCTCGCAAGCCGCCGTGCAGCGATACTGCCACCCCGCAAGAGAGCAGCAAGCCTACGCCTTTCGGGCTGTTATTCGGAGCGCTCTTTACCCGGCGGACTCTTCCTCACCGAATATTTGCGCCTGGACCTCAAGGTCAAAGGTATCGGACAGCACATCGAAAAGTTGCTTCACAGCAGCCTTTGCAATGGAGCGCAAATCTTGCTGTTTTATGCCCTCAATGATGGCAGCGCGCTCTTCCGCCGGCACATTCAGCACGGAAAAGCTCATCTGCAGATAGCGTTCGATTTTCTCGTCTAGCGGAAAATCGTCGCTGCACGGGCGCAGCATGAAGCCAAGCATCAAGCCCGATGTTCCGATGTCCATCTGGTAGAAATCTTCTTCATCGAATGAAGGGTTGTACTGCTGGAACATTTTCTGAAGATGCTTCGCGGTATTGCGGCGAATGTACTCCAGGGAACGCTCGCTGATATATGCCTGCAAATACAGATCGCGAATGATTTCGCTTAATTCGGCAATGGTGAGCTGGATAGACGTCTCGAGCGCATAGGCAAAAGCCGGGCTAGCATTGGGGCCCAGCAAGGCAGCAGCCGAATCAGCCGCCGAAAACTGCCCCGAGAACATAAGCTTCATCAGCTCATACATGACTCCGTCTTTGTTTCCGAAGACGTTTTGGAACGAGCTCGAGGACACATCGGCTTCTTTCAGGATGGCCGCCATGGTAGTGCCGTGGTATCCACGCTCCAAGAACAGGCGAACACTCGCCGAAAGCACGCGATTCCGTACCGCTTCGCTATCGTACCTACGAGCCATAGGGTGTCCTCTTCTCTGCCTCAAAAATCACTTCAATAACGACTAAGTGCGTCTATTTCAACATCAGCAAGCGCTTTCGTCAAATAGTCATTAAAAATATGCACAGTTTGCAAAAATTAGCTGGCCAACAGGGGTTATTGTCTTCTTCAATCATGTCTCAACGGATTTATTTTTTTGCCGTATGGGAGCCTCTGTCCAAAGCTTGAAAATCCTCACTCCCCGCCGCGTAAGGCCAACGCGAGACCCTCTGCCTGCGTTACCGCCGCCTAACCCGATGCAGCAAGGCCCAGGCCAGGGGCCGCTCCATCCGATCGATAGCCCTAGGCGTTACTGCCTGCGCTGCCGCTCTACTCGGCCAGCCGCAAGGCCACTCTGCTCGCGCTGCCGCTCTACTTAGCCAGCCCCCATGCCGCATGACCCAAGCTGCCGCTCCGTCTGATCGGTAATCCCAACCTCGGCAGCAATCCTGCCAACGAGAATCCGCACATCTGCATGATTTGCCTTGTTGCGGCGATCCGCCCATTACGATATCTACCCGTTGAGGCGATCCGCCCATTGCGAAATCTACCCGTTGGGGCAATCCACCCATCGTGAAAACAAAAATTGAGACGTTTTTGCAACTTTTTTGCGATTGCGGACTCTCTTCCGTCCCCACAAAGCGAAAACAGGCCGTCATGCAACCGATTACCTGCGCTTTTGCGCCTCAATCCGCAATTGGGAAGCTCGCAACAATCCGCAATCGCAAAAATGTTGCAAAAATGTCGAGATTTTTGTTTCTGGAGTCTCGGAGCAGCTTTGGGATGACGATTTGGCCAGGGCGGACCCAGCGTAGCATCGTGATCAGTTTCGCGGCGGCTCCCGTGAGCGGCAACCTTATACTGCGCAGCGTGATGTCGTGGACGGGCGGCGCGCACCGTACAGCGTGGTGCCATGGGCGGGCGGCGCGTACTGTACAGCGTGGCGGCTCCCGTGGGCGCCGCCACGCCTCCCCAAACAAAAGAGCGGCACCCGATTGGGTGCCGCTCTGTTAGCAATCTTTCGTTCAGCACCGCTTCTATAGCAGCACCTTCGGAAGAAAACTTACATGTTGGAGAAGGCGAAGTTCTCGGGATGAGCCTTAACCTCGTCGCGCAGTTTCGGATTCATCTTGCGAACGCCACGACGGTTGTCCTCAGTCTGAGAAGCCAGAACCTGGTTACGGTTCTCCATCTTGATCTGAGACTCGAAGGAGTTGTCGAGGGAAACCTGCAGGGATTCCTTGGTAAGGCGAAGACCCAGAGGAGCAGAGTTCTTAACCATGGCCTCTGCCATCTTTACGGCCTCTTCTACAACATCCTCGTCAGCAACAACCTTGTTGGCGAAGCCCCATTCCTTCAGCTCTTCTGCGCCGATGCGGCGAGCAGTCATCAGAGCCTCAGCAGCGCGAGCATAGCCCACGATGCGGGGGAGGTAGTAAGAACCGGACATGTCGGTACCGGTAAGGCCAATGTTCAGGTAGCCTGCCTGCATCTTGAAGGACTCGCCGCAAACGCGCAGGTCGCAAGCGCAAGCCAGGGAGAGGCCGCCGCCTACTGCATGGCCCTTGAGAGCACCGATGATGGGCTGCATAGCGTTGCGCATGTTAACAGCCTGGTCGGAGCAGATGGTCTGCATGATGCAGTGATCGCGCTGAGCGCGGCCCATGTCTGCAGGGGGCTCGAAGTTGAGCTCGTTCAGGTTGAAGCCTGCGCAGAAGGACTTGCCCTCGCCGGTGAGAACGATTACGCGGCACTCGGGGTCCATACGGACCTTCTTCAGATAGTCGTTGAAGTCGGCCATCTGCTGGTAAGACATTGCATTCAAGTTAGCAGCATCGTCGAAGGAAACAACGTGGATCGGGCCACGGACGTCAACCTTGAGGCGCTCATACTCATACTTGAATTCGGGCAACTTGTATGCCTCCTGATATACGCTCATGCGCACTTCCCCTTCCATATTGGAAATCTCGTATAAGATAGATAAATCGTAGTTTTTCAAAGCGTCCCTTGTCAAGGACAGCAAGGGGCTTTCAACTTCGTATTTACTGGCTCATACTGCCGAAAGAAGGGGGAACAATGGCAGAATTTAGCCCGACCCGAACCCACGCAACCTGGAAGCCGCGCGTCAGCTCAGCGCACCTTCCCTACTATCGCTGCAGCGAATGCGGCGCCATTCTTGCCGGCATCGACGGCAACGTCGAAATCACCTTCACCAACGATGGCGAGCGTTCGCTTCTGTTCGAACCGCCATACGCCCATGTCGATTTCAAGCCGAACTGCTGCGGCAAGCCTATGGATCGCATCGAACTCGTAGATGCAGCCGACGTCGAAGACCGTTTCAAGCTAACCTATCAAATTCTTGGCGGCATGAACAACAACTGCATCAACGTGAACTGGCGTTCCATCGATTCCACGTGCAAACCCCGCTGGTTTGGACTCAAGACGTTCACGGGCATGCAGTACAAGTACGTCACTCCCAAGAAGTGGCCTCCTGTGGTGTTTGCTCTGGCAGATGAAGACGCATTCGCCTACTGCGACAAGAACCCCTGCGTGCAGTGCACCTTCCGCTGCAAGCGCGAGTTCGAGATCTACGCCTACGTAGAGAACATCGGCATGGTGGTTAAGCATCTCGACGAATGGGTAGCGCCCGGCAGCGCCAGCACCGACGACTTCGATTCGCCAACGCAAATCATGGAAAAGGCCCGCAAGGCCAGGGCGGAAAAGGGCGAATAGCTCTCACGCGCCGACGCTCTTGCTCTGGCGAGAGGGGCGCGAAGCCTGTCTGGCGCGGTTGAGGTAGGGGGCACGGTGGCGGTGCACCCAACCGCACCGATGCGCCTGGGGTCGGCTTGGTGCTGGCATTGTTGCCGGGAACGCCCCCGGCACGCCAGGGGGCGGCTGCGCCTACTTGATTCGCCATGGTTGAACCGTCCCCAACGCGCCAGGGACTGACTGCGCGGTAGTTGAGCCTTGCCGATGGCCACGCGACCCCCCCGACGCACCCGGAGCCAACGCGCATCACTGACATTGCCTGGCAAGCAACCAAGGGCACGCCCGGAACCTGCACGCCAGAGTCCCGGGCGTGCTTAAGCCGACAAAGCAGCCCAGAACGCAAGGGGTCTGCAACAGATAAGGGCTCCATGCCGTTGCGAACAGCGCCCCATTTCCTGAACACAGGAAATGGGGCGCTGTTTTCTGGCAAGAAACGCTATGTTCGACACGGGGCGCTTCCGTGTTTGGGAGGGTTCCAGACAGGACGCCGAACGGAGGCTCTCGACAGGAGTCCCAAGCAAGACGCCAGGTGGAACATGGAGCGAAACGGGCGTTTTTCGCACGCACGCATGGACAGCCAGAGATCATGGCAAGATATCGCTCAAATGTATTCTCAAAGGGGGCTCGGACGGCAAAAGGGCCTCTTCCGGGCAAGAAATTCGCGAGATGTATTCCCCAACACTGTTTTTCACTGCTTTTCACGGCTTAAAACATACATAAGCCGCCTATCTTGCCAAAAACAAGCCGTTTGAGCATACATTTCAGCGATATCTTGCCATGGAGAGGCCCTTTTGCTGTCCGAGCCCCCTTTGGGAATGCACAAGAGCCGTTTCTTGCCACAACTTGATGTCCGGCTCTTTCACGTGAGGAATTCAGAGAACGCCATTCGCAGCATTCTCTGAAAAGGATACCCCCTGCCCTTCCTGAACTGAAATGTCTCCCAATTGGCGGGCACCCTCGGCTCGGCTAGCGCAGCAGCATTTCTGCTTCGAAACCCTTTTCGATCACGGCTCCGACGAGCATTTCGTTGGGCACGGAATCGCTAAGATGCACCGTGGCCTGCTTGCCTTCGAGGTCGACTTCGGCGCTTTGCACGCCAGGTACCGCCTCCAACGCTCCACGCACACGACCTGCGCATTTATGGCATTTCATGCCTTCGACGCGCAAGTGTCTTTCGCTGGATGCGAAGGGACGCGAATTTGCAGCGAATGCGTTCGCGCTCAGGTTCGACGGCACCCCACCGCTTGGAGAAACGCCACCGGCAACTTCGTTGGCTGAGGTTGGGCTGTTCGCTGCCTTGCCCTCCGCAGCGCCAAGGGCATGTGCTTTGTCGGCGGGGGTCGCGGTGGCCACAGCGCCGGCAGCAAGCATCCCACTGGCAGGAGCTGCGTCGGTTGCTGCTCCGGCGGCCATCTTGCTAGCTGCAGCTCCACCGTCCGAGGCTGGGCCGCTCGCTGCCTCGCCAGCGGCATCAGCGCTTGCCGCCGCTCCGCTTGCGGCTCCGTCGTCCGCAGCCGCAACGGCCGCGGCACCAGCACCCGTTTGCGCCAACGGGCGCTGCGGCTTCCAGCCGCGCAAGCGCAAGGCGTTGGTCACCACACACACCGAACTTACGCTCATGGCCGCCGCCGCGATCATCGGATTCAGGCTGAAGCCCGCCCACGCAAACGCGCCCGCCGCCACGGGGATGCAGATGGCGTTGTAGAACAGAGCCCAGAACAGGTTCTGCTTGATGTTGCGCATGGTGGCGCGCGAAAGATCAAGGGCCGCTGGCACGTCGGCCAAGTCGCTATGCATCAGCACGATATCGGCACTCGAAAGCGCAATATCGGTACCCGCGCCAATGGCAATGCCCACATCCGCGCGGGCCAACGCCGGGGCATCGTTGATGCCGTCGCCCACCATAGCAACGGGAGCCTTCGCCGAAAGCTGACGCACAATGCGCTCTTTTTCGGCGGGCAGCACGCCGGCAATAACTTCGTCGGTGCCCACCTGACGCTGCACCGCAAGAGCGGTTCGCTCGGCATCGCCCGTAAGCATTACCGTGCGAATGCCCATCGCCCGCAACTGCGCAATGGCGGCAGCGCTGGTTGCCTTCGGCACATCTGCCACCGCGATAACGCCTACCAACTTCCCTTCGCGGGCAAAATAGGTAACGGTTTTGCCCCCGTCGGCAAGCCCTTCAGCTTGCGAAGCGTCCACCGCAATGCCGCACTCGGCCATCATGCGCGCATTGCCCGCATGGCACGCCGCACCCGAAACGCAGGCAGAAACGCCCTGGCCAGGAACCTGTTTGAACCCGGAAACCAGCTCAGCAGACTCTTTTACCGCATCAGCTCCGATGCCACCAGCCGCATACAGCACCATCGCGCGAGCCAACGGATGCTCGGAAGGTTTTTCGAGCGCATAGGCAAGCCGCAGCAGCTCTTCGGCCCGCACGCCCTCTGCCGGCAAAACGTCAGTCACCTGCGGGGCGCCCTTGGTGATGGTGCCCGTTTTATCCAGCACCACCGTCTTCACGCCGCGCGCCGTTTCCAGCGCCTCGGCCGATTTCACCAGAATGCCGTTCGCGGCACCGCGGCCCGTGCCCACCATGATGGCAGTAGGCGTTGCCAGCCCCAGCGCACAGGGACACGAAATTACCAGCACAGAAATCGCGTAGGTAAGGGCCACGGAAAGCTCCGCCCCCACGGCGAGCCACACCGCGAACACCACCACCGCGATAGCGATAACCACGGGCACGAACACGCCACTGATTTTGTCGGCCATCTTTTCGATGGGCGCTTTGGAACTGGTAGCTTCGTCGACCAGGCGAATGATACCCGCGAGCACGGTTTCCTCGCCCACGCGTTCGGCACGCATCGTGAACCAGCCCGCCGTGTTCACGGTGGCGCCCGTCACCGCGCTGCCAGCGTGCACGCTCTTCGGCAGAGGCTCGCCCGTAATAACGGATTCGTCGACCGATCCTTCGCCCTCCAGCACCACGCCGTCGACCGGCACCGATTCGCCCGTACGCACCATGAGCACATCCTCAACGCGCACGCTTGCGGCAGGAACCTGCACCTCAACACCGTCTTCCACACGCGTTGCCATTTTGGGCGAAAGGTCCATGAGTTTCGAAAGCGAGCTAGTGGTTTTGCCCTTCGCGCGCGCTTCTAGATACTTGCCCAGCGTGATGAGCGTCAGGATCATGGCAGCCGATTCGAAGTAGAGGTTCATAGCGAAATGATGAGCGGCCTCCATGTCGGAATGACCCATGAAAAATGCCATGTTGAACAGCGCATATACGCCGTAGACCGTAGCGGCGCCCGAACCCAAGGCAATGAGCGAATCCATGTTAGGGGCGCGGTTCACTAAGGAGCGAAAACCCACGCGGAAGAACTTGAAGTTGATGAAAATGACGGGCACGAGCAACACAAACAGAGTAAGTCCATACACCATCATGTTTTCCATGCCAGTGAGCACGCCAGGCAACGGCCAGCCGAACATGTCGCCCATAGAGATATAGAACAGTGGCACCGTAAACACGAGCGAGGCAATCAGGCGATACAGCATGCTCTTCTGCTCGGCTTCGGCGGTGGCATTCGGATCATCCGCAGCGGCGCCTGAGCCCACAGCGGCAGCCACGCCTGACCCAGCAGATGCGCCTGCCTGACCTTTGGGGCTGGCACCGTAGCCCGCCTTCTTCACGGCTGCCTCAATGGCGGCTGTAACTTCGGCGGCATTGGCGTCGGCGGCAAGCTGCACTTCCATTGAATTCTTCAACAGATTCACGGCAACACTCGCCACGCCAGGAACCGCGCTGGTGGCTTTCTCGACGCGCGCCGAGCAGGCAGCGCATGTCATTCCTTGGATGTTGAAAGATATCTTCATGATGTATCTCCTCTTGGAGTTTCGTGATTGGGGGGGTCGGGGGGCGCCCAGCGGGCGGTCGGACATCGATTGGACGAAAGGCGGTCAGCGCTTAACCGAGCTTTTGGCGGGCAGGCTGCGACGAGCGTCGGGGTGGAACGACGAACCCACAGGGGGGGGACGCCAGGCAAGCAAGCCGTCGAACGACCGACAAACGCCCCGTCGAGTGGCAAGCTGCCAACCACACTGGCTGCAGCCGGGAACCCCACGGACGCCAATTGGACAGGGTGCGGGAAACCGCAGGCGGAATGCCAACTGGGCTAGCGGGCAGACATTGCTTGAGCGATCGAACGAAGGGCGGCCGGCATCCAGTCGGGCACCAGCCAAACTGGCGACAGTCGGACCACGCGAACCCCGGCTTGGCAGGCTGCGGCAGGAAACAGCCGAGCAAACCCACCTTTAGCGGGCGAAGCGCTTGATGAGCTGCATTGCCTCGTCGATTACTTCGGTGTCGCCTTCGCGTACGCGTTCGGTTACACACGTTTCCAGGTGGTCGCGCAGCAGCATTTCCGACACGGTATGCACGGCGCGTTCCGCAGCGGAAAGTTGAATGAGAACATCACCGCAATAGCGGTTGTCCTCGATCATGCTTTTCACGCCATTCAGCTGACCGATGGCGCGGTTCAGACGCTTTTGCAATTCGCTTTGGAATTCGGCGCTGCGTTCCGTCGCTTTATGACGGCACGCGCATGTACGTTTTGGCGCTTCCGCTTTTCCCGAGCAGCACGCTTTGGGCAATTCTTCGCTCATAGTGACCCTTTTCGCTGGTAAGACTGGGAAATCTTGTTTACTCCTTCTTTGTTTTACGCTGCAACTATATACCCCTAGGGGGTATTGTCAATGCAAAAAGTACCAACGGGCTAACTTTTTCATCGAGCGGAAAGCTGGAGGCTCCGAGCGCGCGAACGGCGCGTCTTAGAAGTTGGCGGCATAGCCTGTGCGGAGCCGAAACAACCTTTTGCACGGGCAGCGAGCAGCCCTCGCTCGGCGGGGCCGCTTGATCGGCGTCTCCTTGCCGCCGCCCCACCCTGAGCCCTCCCCGCGAATGCCAGTTTTCGAGATTCGGCGAGTCTATCGGCGTCAGAGACCCACAAGCGGCGCTTCGCCGATGCCGGCTTTTCCATCAGCGCTCGACACCCCACAACGCCACGCACTCCTTCGGCAGCGCCACCCCGCCCGACAAGAAGCCGCCCGCGCCCTGTTCTGCCGTCCCTAGGCAGGCTGCCGCGCCATAAGGGCAGCGCCGTGCTCGCGATCGCTCGCGCTGTTCGACGGCAACGGATGGCAAGATCTGCGCGGTATGCATGATTCGAGGGGTCCGTGCAGCGAAAAGGGCCCCTCCCTGGCAAGATCTGCGCGCTATGCATCCCCGAAAGGCGGTTTGCGGGGCTTTTCGGATACATGACGCGCGAATCTTGCCAAAGCCAGCTCATTTTGGATGCATAGCGGCGATATGTTGCCAGGGAGGGGCGCTTTTCCCGTCCGAGGCCCCTTCAGGAATGCATGAGGCGAGAAAATTGCCACGGATGGCCGCCCGGGAACGCATCGCGCGAGAATATTGCCACGGACGGCCGCCCATGAACGCACTACGGCGAAATCTTGCCATCGCCAGGCGCCCGCGCCCTGTTCTGCCGCCCATAGGCAAGCAGCCGCGTTCACTGGCACCCCCGCCGGCAAGTAATAAAGAACTTGCATAACCAGCATCTAACAATTGTGTATAAAGCCCTCACCCGCAACCAAGCCGAGTACAATAAAGAGATTGGATTTTAGGGAGTTTTAGAATACATATGACCAATTCAAACGAACCACCGCGCCGACCGGCGCGTCGCCAACCAACCCGCCGCTCCACCACGCCCCGCACTTCCGTGCCCAGCGCACGTGACGAGCTTGAGCGCGAACGCGAGTTATATAGCCAGCACGACCCAACGGCTTCGTTCATGCACGAACGCGTGCAGAACAAACCAGCAGGTCAGGAGCGTGGCGCATCGTCCGCA
>JAUNWY010000009.1 GCA_030540085.1 Eggerthella sp. | reverse complement strand
GTTTTCCTAGGGCCCGAGGGGCCCTTTCCCTTTTCTTGCAGGCTGTTCTGCGTTGTATGAATAGGTCTTTTCTTTATTTAATGGCATAATGATTAGGCATTATCAAGCGTTCCGAAATGGATTTTCGTTATGTCTCAATATCCAAAATTTTGCACTTCATGCGGTTCTCCGCTTGATCCTGATCAGAAGTTCTGCACTACATGCGGTGCGGCAATAACTGAAAGTTCTTTAGATCTGACATCAAGTATTTCAAGCTCTTCGGCTCCTGGAGATACTTCACCAATGCCCGCTGTCGGTTCTCAAAGGGCTTCCTATCCTGCTGATACTCAGGTTTTAATTTCGCAGGACGTTCAAAATAGACAATATCGTCAACCCTCAGGGAATTCTGCGCCTGTGATACCGAATCGCAATTCCGATTCGAAAAAACCTGTTTTTATCGTTCTGATCGTTGTTCTTGCTGTAGCTGTTCTGGTTCTTGCCGGTGTTTTGCTGTCTAACTTGCTCGGCAACCAGCAGAATTCCTCATCTGCCTCTTCGACCGCAACCGAAGAATCCCAGCCTAGCAATTCCAGTCAATCTACTTCCAATAATTCTTCTGCTGGAATCACCGATGCAGATAGGGAACTATACTCAACGCTTTCTTCCTATTATTCTCGACTTGGTGATTACGATCAAAGAATTGCATCCGCCGCAAAAGCATTCAATGCTGATTATGTCTCTAAGAACATGAGCGTACGCTCTTCTGATGCAAGTAGTGCATATGCGCTGGCTGAGGAAATCGCAGATGACTACAATGCTCTAAAGAACTTACCCGTTTCATCGACTTCGCACTATGCTTCTTGTTATTCTGCAATGCTCACCTGCTACTATGACTGCACTCAGAGGATTGGCGCTATATCCGAGGCTTGGGATATCAGTCTTCAGTATTCAGATCCCACTGGGCATGAAGATGAGATCTGCGCTCCTCTTTCCCGTGACCGTTCCGGAGACAACAACAAGTATTACACCGAATTTAAGCAGACCTATCCTTCGGCTAAGCCACAATCGCCAACTGCTTAATTTGCTTACCCCGCTTTCTTGCTGGTTGTTGGAGGATGGCGTTCATCCCTGCTATTCATTGTTCATTTACCGTTAGGAGTTTTTAATGTACGGATACTCTTCTTATGGGCCTGATTTGTTCAGCCTTCTTGGTTTTGCAGGGGGGATCTGGCTCTCTCTGACGTTTATCGCATTTATTGCGGCAATTGTTTGCACTGTTTTGCTGTACAAGAAATATGTTTCTTCATTTGATAAAAATCAGCTGAAGAATGCAAAACATGACTTTGGCCCATTCCTCCGTTTTGAGAAATTCTGGTCCGAGAAGATCCTCATTGTTCTCTTTATTTACAACATGTGCTTTATCGCTTTCGGGAGCGCTGCAGCGGTTATTAGCCTTCTTTCGATGCTTACTTACGATGTTGGCAGCGTTTTCATTGCAATCCTCACCGTTGTTGTGTTGTTTGTTCTCAGCGAAGTACTCAACCGACTTTTCTACGAGTTCTTTATGCTGATTGTGAAGATGTGGCGAAACACCCAGGACATTCGTTCGGCCGTTGTTGGCAATGATGCTTCTGAATCTGCTTCAGTTTACTGCGGGCCTGTTCAAGAACCGTATCATCAGGTTTCAGTAAATACCCAGGGTTCTGCATTTGCGCCTGATAGCGCAAATGCAGACCAGCGAGTTGCCGCTTCTGAAGCTGTAGATTTTTCGAAAACCAACCCGCTTCCTGTTGTTCAGACTCCACCGCAACAAGGCGTGCTTGACCAGAACTCTTCTTGGTCCTGTCCCTCTTGTGGCGCAAGCAACAAGGCAGGCGTTTTCTGTTCGCAATGCGGAATGCGCCGTAGTTAATCTCGCTTTTAGTTATTTAGCCAGGGGCTTATCCCCTGGCTTTTTTATTTTTCGGTCTTTTGCCACTTTCGCTTTTCTTTCTCACGGTTTTCTCATCGATGTTAGATCCGGATGAGAACATTTGCTCATCGGGAAAAGGATGAGAAATGAAACGTGGTGCTTTAATAGCTGGTCTTATAAGCGGCGCTCTATGCGCAGGTTGCGTATTTGCCTATTCGGTCCAAGTCCGTGGAGAAGCAGATGAAGCTCGAATTGAGGCAATGCAACGCTATGGGGGAGAACAGGTCGATGTCCTTGTCGCCACTAAGGATATCTATCCAGGAGAGACCGTCGATGCTTCCAATGCTGAGGTTAAAACGTGGTTGAGCGATCTTTTGCCTAGTGGCTGCTTGACGTCCTTTGATGACGTCAAGGGTGCGCAGGCTGCTTCGTTGATTATTTCCGGTGAAGCCATCTCTCAACGAAGGTTTGATTCGGCTGGTTCGGGAATAGACGTTCCTCAGGGTTGTGTTGCGCTATCGGTTCCAGCCGAGGATGTTCAGGCGGTTGGCGGAGCTTTGTCGGCAGGGGATGTTGTTGATGTTTACGCAACAGGATCGCAGACATCGTGTATCGGGAAGCAGATCATGGTGCTGGCAACCAATGTTGAGCATTCGAGTGGAACAAAAGCAAAAGTGAGCTGGGTTACTCTGGCTGTCCCTGTCGAGCAGTCTCAGGAATTTGTAACAGCATCCCAATCGATGGATATCTATTTTGCCTTGCCAGCCTCCGACGTCGATCGAGAACCTTCCGAGCGGGGTCAAATCGGGAACCAAGACGATTCTCCTGCTTCTGGACAGTATGAAGGAAGTTGATTTGGTTTGTTCTGATTGGTCTTGTCGCGATTGGTTTTGAGGTGGAACTCTCTTCGAAAGAACATGGAAAGGTGAGAGATATGGGCAAGAAAACAATGCTTTGTGTCGATACCGAGTCATTGAGATATCCCGAATTGATAGGGCTTAATGACGAGGATATCGATTCTCAAGAATGGCTCGAGACGTACAGCACCGCCCACGAAGCGCGACGAGCATTATCGGGGATTGGCCCAAAAGATAACGTGTGGGTTGTCTCTTGCGATGACATGGAGGGGATCAATCTTGCTGCTGCCCTTAAGCGCGATAACTTGAGCAGGAGCATCGAGCTGGTTTCTTTCGGTGGAACCGGTTCTGAAGTTGGACGATGTCAAGCTGCGGGTATTGACCTGATTCGTGGCAAGGCGGAGTTTGTTAAACGTTACTCCGAGCAGAAAAATGAACAAGCTTTTTCTGCTGCGAGGGAAAAAGTGCCATCTCCTGTTGCGAGCAGCGATGAAGGGTTGTCTTCTTTGAGGGCTGCCGAACCCTCAGTCTCGGATTTTGAGGATGTATCGCAGGGTGGGCCTGGGAATGCGCTTGAACCAAAGTCTGAGAGTGCTTCGGGGAAGATCATGGGTGTCGCTGCCTCAAGAAGCGAAAAATCTGCTCAGTCTGGTTTTATCGTCTCTGTTTTAAGTGGGAATGGAGGTGTGGGCAAAAGCACCGTTGCCGCTTGCCTCGCTGTCTTATTCCAGGAAAAGGGTCTGAAAACAGTCTTGGTTGATTTGGACCTCCAGTTTGGGGATGCGGGATTCTTGCTTGGGCTTGACGATGTGGTAGGTATCGATGAGCTTGTTCGTCAGCCTGAGCGAATCAATCAAGTGAAACCTGCAGGGGGATTGCCCGCTGTTGTCGGCATTCCTGGCAAGCTTGAGGAGTCAGAGGCGCTTGTTGTCTATACATCGGAGGTCCTTTCCCTTCTGAAGAGCCGTTTTGATGCTGTGGTTGTTAATACGGGGTCATTTTGGTCTGACTGCCATATCCAGGTGTCTGAGGCTTCGGACCAGGTTTTGTTCATTCTTGATCAGCGGCCCTCGTCGGTGCGCTCTTGCTCGCGGGCTCTTGATCTCTGTGCTCGTTGCGGTATTGCGGTCCAGCCATTCCGGTTTCTCCTCAACCTTTGTTCGAAACATGCGCTATTGACCTCGCTGGATGTTTCGTGCGCACTCCACGGGATTCAGGTTGGAGAGCTGAAGGATGGAGGAAGAGAGGTGGGCGAACTACTTGGGGCGGGACTTCCTCTCGAGCTTGCCTCCTCGAAGAATCCGTTCATTGAGAGTTTGAGGGAGATTGTTCCTCAGTTGGTTCCTGAGCGCTTGCGGTCTTTAGAGCTGCAGGAGGCTCCTGTCGAAAATGAAAAACGAACATTTTTCCCCGGAATCCGTAAAAGGAGAACAGCATGACGTTGATGGAGCGCGCATCGGCGAAAACTTCCCTAGATCCTTCTGCAGATGATGCGCTCTTGACCAGTTTGAGGGAGAAAGTAGGCCATATTATTCCTCCTGCTGATGCAGCTCGTCTCATCGCAAGTAACCCACGTCAGGCTCGCAGCGAAATTAGCCTTGCCTGCGAAAGGGTGATAGCTGAAGAACCCTGGCTTCTTGCTGGGCGTTATTCAGCCGAAGAAGCGGTTGGGAAGTATCTCGACGAAGTGTTTGGGTTGGGACCCCTTGAGGAGATGCTTGGCGACGACAGTATTACTGAGGTCATGGTAAATGGATCGAAGTCGCTGTATTACGAGAGGAACGGTCGACTCTACCAATCATTCGATTGTTATGAGGACGATGCGCAGGTTTTTAACCTGATAGACAAAATTGTTGGACCCCTCGGGCGTCGCGTTGACGAAAGCTCCCCGATGGTTAATGCGAGACTCCCCCGCGGGCACCGCGTCAATGCGATAATCCCGCCTCTTGCTCTCGATGGTCCGGTTGTCACGATTCGTAAATTTCGAGCGCATGCGTTTTCCCTTTATGAGATGAGGAGTCTCGGCTCTTTTGATCATGAAGTGGACTGTTTATTGAGGTGGGCAGTACGGAGAAGATGCAATATTGCAGTTTCTGGCGGCACGGGCAGTGGGAAAACGACGTTGTTAAATGCGCTATCGGCCCTTATTCCCTCAAACGAACGAATCGTAACAATCGAGGATTCTGCCGAGCTTAGGTTCGATGAGCATCCTCATGTGGTGCGTTTGGAAGCCCGCCAAAAGAATGCTGAAGGGATCGGTGAAGTGTCGATTCGCGACCTGGTCATAAACTCTTTGCGCATGCGACCTGACCGTATCGTTGTTGGTGAATGCCGGGGTGCGGAGGCCTTGGATATGCTTCAAGCGATGAGCACCGGGCATGACGGTTCTCTTACCACCCTACATGCGAATTCCCCAACTGAAGCGGTTTCGCGTTTAACGACAATGGTTCGCTATGGTGCAGAACTTCCCATCGAGGCAATTGAGAGCCAGATAGCCAATGCGATCGATTTAGTAGTCCAAATTACGCGTTATTCCAATGGCGATAGGGGGATATGCGAATTAGCGGGGTATGCCTGGGACAAGGATTCATCGAGCTGTCGGGTGGAGACATATTTCAGGCGAGACGCAGTAACGGGGAGGAAGGAATGGCTGACCTATCCTGGTTGGCTTGATGATCTTCCGTACTTGGGGATAGCAACGAGGGAAGAGGTGGCGAAGTGGAAACGTCAAGCATCCTATTAACAGTCGCTTCTTGTTTTGCGCTTGCGTTTGGACTCTTGGGGCTTTCCTGGCTTTTTGAAAAAGGGCTAGATCGGTGGCGGTCGCAGAGAGCGGTTGACAGAACCGGAGGGGGAAGTCCCATTGGCCGTGTTTTTGCAGAGGGAATTCCCTTTCTGGGGGGTTTGTCTAAGGTTGGTTTGCGCTTCACCCCCCTTGGCTTGTTCGTTAAGGGCATGGTTGGTGAAGTCCGTAGATTGGGGTATCGCACCGATCTCGTTCCCATGGGAACGGTGCTTCTTGCATTCTCTGGTTTTGCGTTCGTGCTTGTTTACGTGATTTCGCTCTCCGCTATAGGCGCTTTTGCTTCCGTGATTTGTGTTTTCCTTATCCTCAATGCCTGGGTTAATAAGAGGAACGAGCAGCGAAGGGAAGAGATGCGGGAGCAAATTCCCGAAGCGCTTCAGTCAATGAAAGCTTGCTTTCAGACCGGCTATTCGCTGTCTCAAACGGTTCACGAGGTTGCAGAGCATACCAAGGGGCCGCTTAGCGAGCTTTTCTCGGAGGTTGAGGGAAATCTCGAAACTGGCAGTGGGGTCCATCAAGCTTTGGCCGTCATGAGGGCTGAGCATTCTGAGCCGGAATTGGCATTTCTAGCAACATCGTTGGAGATTCAGCATAAAACCGGCGGTAGTATGCAGCGGATATTGGAGGCGGCTCGTCAGTCGGTCTGCGATGAATTGGAGTTGAAAAGAAATCTCAGGACGCAAACCGCCCAAGCGAAGTTATCTGCGCAAATTGTCACTGCGATGCCCTTTGCCTTGGTGGGGGTGTTCTCGCTTCTTTCTCCAGGGTTTCTCGATCCATTTTTCGAAAGTCCCCTTGGTGTTGTCATGCTGATGACCGCAATTGGGATGCAGGTGTTGGGAGTTTCTATCGTCCGACGGCTATTGAGGGTTGAGGTTGCATGATGGCGGTTTGGTTATCTGCGGTTTCGATAGGTGCCGGTTGCTGCTTCGGAGCGATCGTTGGCTTTGCCTTCTATGAGAGGCATCGCGAAGTGCAGAGGAAAAACCGAGCTAAAGAAGCCCTAGGGAGCGGATCGGTGTTGCGAGCATCTTCTGTTTCTCTCGAAGCGGGAGGGTTTAGTTCATGGCTCATAGAGAAGGCGATTCAGTTATCGGTCGATGAGCATAATCTGCCTTTGTCGTTGCTGAAGATTGGTTCGTGCGGTTTCTCGAAAAATGCCTGTTTGTTCGAGAAGGCCGGGATTAGTCGGGCGTTAACAGAGGATGGCTATGCATGCGCACGTATTTATTTTTCGATAGGCGGATTGCTTGCGGGTGGTTTGCTTGGTGCGTGTTTTTCACCACTTCTTGCGGCCATTGGAGCAATTGCGGGAGCGATATGGGGTTGGAACGGGCTGTCAAGGGCGATCAAAGAAGAGGTTCGTTGTCGTGCCTTATCTGCTGAGCAGCAGTTTTCCCAGATGATCGAAGTGATAGTACTTGGCTTGAATAGCGGTATGTCGTTCGACAGAGCCCTGCTCCTTTACTGCGAATCGTTTGGGGGTTCTCTGAGTGAAGTAGCAGGTTCTGCGCAAAGGCAATGGGCCCATAGCCTTATCGATCGAAGCGAGGGGTTACGTCAGATCGCGCGATCGTATGATTCTTTGCTCTTCGACAGATTCGCAGAAAACGTTATCAGGTCCATTCGATTCGGTACTTCGATGGCAGAAAACCTTAGCCTGCTTGCCGTTGAGGCTCGAGCGATAAGGAAGAGCAAGCTTGAAGAGAGAGTGGCGAAGGCGCCGGTGAAAATGATGCTTCCTGTGGCGACGCTGATCTTGCCTGCCATGCTCGTGCTGGTGATGGGTCCGATCATGCTTGATTTGATGGAAGGATTTTAGGAGGAAGACATGAACAAGGAAGTACTGGTGGATAAGCGCATATTGATGATGACGCGTATTGAAAATGCACTGGATCGCATGAAAGGCGAAGCTTGCTCATATGCTTCATTGGCCCGTGCTCTTTGGAACATGAGGCGAAGTCGTGCGGCGCTCTCGGGTCAAGGAACCACGGAATATGCAATCTTGGTCGGCGTTTTGGTTGTTATAGCAATTATCGCCATTACGGTATTTCGTCCCAAAATCCAAGAATTATGGGACGCGATCTCTTCGGGGATCAACGGGCTCTAGGTTTGCTCGATCTGAGTGCAGGGAACGTTTGATGGGGCGATTTAGAGGACAATCAAGCGTCGAATACGCCATCGTATTTGCGGCGTTTCTTGCCATGATTGTGGGTTTGGGGGCTGTAGCAAATCTGCTCGAATCTGGTTTAGTTCTCGAGCATGCACTTCAGTCGGCATCTCATCATTTGAGCAATGTTGCGGCTGCGGCCTGGGCTGACATTTTTCTGTACTAAGGAAGGATGAAATGGGCAGACTATGGGAGATCTTCGCCTCTCTGGCTTTATGCGTTCGCCATCTGATGCTGTGTTTGGCAATGTCTGTCTCCGGTGTCTTACGGGGAAGGTTTGCTTTTGTCTACGGTTTCTTCTCTGGTCAGTCGACGGTTGAGGGCGCCTTTCTGATACCAGTCATTCTTCTCATGCTGATGCTTTTGATTCAGCCCGGGATCCTTCTTTATAACCACGTAGTTATGCAATCTGCCGCATCGGAGGGCTGCCGTCTTATTTCCACACGCCCATCAGGTGACTCGCTTGATGCTTATGAGGGGTATGTGATCAGAAGGCTGGGATCGGTTCCGCAGCAGAAAAATTTTCATGTTCACGAGGGAGCGTGCACATGGGAGGTTCGTTTCGATGGTGGCGAGGAGAGCGACATCGTTACGGTGACGATCAAGAACCAGGTCGAGCCTTTGCCATTTTTCGATTTCGGTGCGCGTTCCCTTGGTTTGGTGAATGGTGAGGGGCATTTCGTTCAGGAAGTGTCGGTTTCGACGCGTAGCAAGAGCGCTTGGGTGGTTGGGAATGATCAGGGGCTGGATCCCGATGCGTGGGTTTCTCAGAATGGGTCAACTGCGGAAAGGAGCGAGCGGTGAAAAAAATGCGTTCGTCCTCTCTTTTTTGGGCAGAAGAGGGATTTTCGACGGTGGGGATGGTCCTTGCTCTTCTTATTTCGATCTCGCTCATTTTTACTGCCGCGTGTGTTTATGAGATCAACAGCTGTTCGTCGAGAGTGCAGGAGGTTGCTGACGCTGCTGCTCTTGCAGCGGAGAATACCGTTGGTGAATTTTATCTTGTTGCTGGAATTAGCGATGCCGTGATACTGTCGCTATCCCTCACCACCGCGGGGTGTCTCGGTTTAAGTGTTGTTTGCGCTTGTGTTCCCCCCGCCTCAGGTTTATCGAAGACGTTTTTGGAAATGGCTCAAAAGACCAAGAAGGCTCGAGATTCTTTTTCGGAATCTGCAAACGAATCGCTCGGCCGATTGGCTCAGGCTCTGCCTTTCATCGCCGCAGTGAAGGCTCAGGAAGTGTTTTCGGCGAATTCATCGCTATCCGACGGGGCTCATTATCAAGGGATTGTCGTTCTCTCTCCGTGGGAGGTGGAAAAGGGGGATTCGCCCTCTTTCCATGATTCGGATGAGGCTTTGAGTGAAGTGGAGCAATCGCGGGATTGCCTGGAGGATGTTGCTGAACAAGCTGAAGAGGCGGCAAAGCGGGCAAATGAGTGGAAACAGTATGGGTATGAGCATGATTCCATCAGTCCCGATGCGTATTGCATGTACGAACGAGCAGCGAAGCTCGCAGGAATGGCAGGTTCCGATAACCCATTCTTTTCTTCGGTCGACACCTGGAGCTTCGGTGCCTCCTTGGAGCGTGCAAAGACGTATTACCGGCTTCGTTATCAGACCGAGGCTCCAAACGGGCAATCGGTGGATGAGCTGTCGAACTCTGCTTTGAGAAAACGATTCTATGCTTATGCCCAAGAGACTGTTGGACAGGGCTACGTTCATGAGACGGAATCATCTTTCGACGCGTTCTTTCCCCGCCTGCCCAAGAACACCGACGAAATGCGATCGACGATCTTGTACACCGAAACGGTATACCCCAAAACCATTGATGCGCAGGGACTTTCGGTTTTGCACGCCTGGAACGGGTGCCCAGGGCTCGCTCAGGGTTCGAATGGGATGGGCTCAATACAGGAAATGGATGTTGCAGGATCCTACGCACCTTGCCCTTATTGCAAATTTGTTCCAAGCAGCATGGGAAAGGTTGCTGCGGCGTCTTCGTCGATCCAAAACGGCTTCGAATATCACTACAACAAGGTGGCCAAAGCGGCGGATGAGTATCAGAAAGCAAGAGAAGAGCTCGATCCTTTAAGCCAGCAGGCGAAAGATATGGCTGGAGGTTTGCTTGATTCGGTAGGCAAGGCCTTTGTCGAGGCTTGCAGCCAGCGAATCGACATTACGCCTCCTGGCCATTACGGTGTGATATCGCTTGTTTCCGATACAGGAACAGCGCAAACTCGTTTTCCTTCGTCTCTTGTTTCTTCCGAGGGCGTTGGGGGTCTTGGCGCTCGTGTCGCCCTCTCTTCTGCAACGTTGGTAAAGGAATCGTCTGATGAAGGGAAAAACGTTGTTACCTCGTTTCTCGATGGGCTCTCGGGCGAGGGTTCAGCGGCGGTCGGAGCTGCAAAGCTTGCCCTCCAGATGTGGTCAGGTTTTCTTGGCGTATATACGCAAGGGCATGATGCGTTACTGGAAACTATCGAATCGGTTCTGAACGGTATTCCTCTTATGGGGGCTAGCGGCCTTGGGCCTTGGGTCTCGGACGCGCTGAAAGATACTATTGCGGGTTTCGGTTTTGCTCCTGTTGATCTCGCCGCAAGAAAGGCCGTTTTGGTCAATTCTCAACATGTTTTGAAGGCTGATGATTCGGCGTTTTCCGCCAGACTCTTGTCCGCAAAAGGGGCAGCGTTGATGTCTCAAGGAAATGGTGGGATCGACGGTGCGCTTTCCTGCGTTCAATCTGCTGCGATGGACGCGATTGCCGATTTGGGCGGTGAATTCACCATTGCCACCATCGTCATATTCGATGGGTTGGTCGAGGTTCCTGTGACCGTGGCTCTGCCTCAGGCAATTACTGGGGGTTTGACTCAAGCGGTGCAGCAAGGCGTTGATTCCTTGAGGGGAATTGCCTCGAGTGTGACGGGGATGAGGCAATGGGAGTGATGTCGCGTAAGGCCTCAGGTCAAATGACGATCGAGTTTGTTGTCGCCTTTCCGGCAATGATTGCTGTTGCTTTTGTCGCAATAAACGCTGTCCTCTTTTTCTCTGATTGTGCCTCCTTCGATCGCGTATTTAGGAACGCGGCATGCACCTACGCCGCTTCTCCGGCTTACGAGCAGGGGACAGGTGAGAGTTGCGGGCTAATTCAAAGCCAGCTGGAAGAGTCGCTTTCTCGCGATAATTTGCAGTTTCAAGTTTCATCGTCTGGCGTTGAAGGGGGTATGGTGACCTTTTCTGCCCAAATGTATTTTGAACCCACGCTTTTCGGAAAGGGACGGCTTTCGGGAGTCTTCGGGGTCAGCTTCCCTCCGCTTAGGCATGAAGAACAAATATCGGTTTCCGCTTACAAGCCTGGGCTGGTGTTTTGACATGATGACGAAGCCTTGCCTTTTTATGCGGAAAGCACTCTATCCGCGTGCCTTCTATTCCATTGCTTTGATAGCCATAGGCGTTTTTGCTGCCGTTGTAAGTGGTTGGCTGCTTGCGTGGTTGGGATTCGGTTCCAGCGGTGACTCGATTGGACATTCTGCCGGTTCTGCTGTCGTTCTTGCGGATGCTATCGATTCCGATGGGGGCATATTGCGCCTTGATCCCGATAAGGTGCTGGCTAGGTTCGACCAGGATGCGCCAAATTCTTTCAACGCCGAGGTTCTTGACGGATGGGGCGATTGGCATTCACTTTCTGACGATGGGGTGATTGCGGGTTGCGTGCTTCCAGAGGACAGGATTACCGCGATTGGTGAAATTGGGTCCTTGCTGGAAGAAAAGGGATGGCGAGCTGTTCCGAGCGGACAAGAAGCTGTTTTGACTTTTGTTAAAGAAGAAGGTGAGTTTCGCTGGTTGATGGTTAGCTGCGAATCGGTAGGATTGGGTACTTCCGTGGTTGTGAATGTGAGGAGCGCGAATGGCTGATGACAGAGGAACGCGGCGGCTTTGCCTTGCGGCAACCTTCCGGGATAGGTTGATGGGTTTGTTCTCTCGCCGATCAAGCGATGGGGTTCTCTTGATTGCTCCTTGTCACGCTGTTCATACGTTTGGCATGGGATATGCAATTGACATTGCGTTTATTAGTAGGGAGGGGAGGGTGCTGGAGTCGTACGCGAATGTGCCGCCCTGGCGATTGAGGAAATGCTCTGGTGCTTATGCGGTATTAGAGCGAAGGGCATCAGGGAAAGATTCGAGCGAGTCCTCAGGTGAGGATCGGGTTGTTGGTTGGTTTAAAAAAGGAGATGAGGTTGAGCTATGCGTCAGAAAATGAGTTTTGGTGAGTTGCCGCAGGAGAAGGGCTATTTGAACGAAGGAGAAGTCTTGCAGATCCCATTGGCAAATGGGAACGCATGCGGCAACGAACAAAAAAGTAGCTCTAAGGGCATTCGGGCATCCCGGAGGTTAGAAGTGAAGACGTGTCCCGTTTGCGGTGCTCGCTGTTTTTCCGATATGGACACTTGCTATAACTGCCTTCATTCATTTATGCACGATGAGGTGAAATCGGAAGAGGCTTCTCCAAACCGAAATGGACAGTTTGCGACTATGGAGGATGGCGCAGAACGAAGCTCTGCGCTGGACTTCAGGCCTTCGGGAGGGAGGGAAAACATATCCGATTTGCGGAATCGTGAAAACGGATCGAAGCCGTTGGCGAACGGAGTGGACGGAATTGGGCCCGTTGAGTGCGAGGAGACTTTTAGGGACAACGCAAAGACGCCTCTCGTGAGTCTCGAGAAAGGAGTGGAAGTAATAGTGAATATCTCCTTTGCGAAAAGCCCTTGTTCCAAGAATGGTGAAACTATTCCAACTGTAATGATAGAAACAAGATAGAGAAAGCCCCTGCTTTTCCCGCTGAGCTGTGCCTTTCAAACTTGGATTATTGTTTCCCAGTCCAAGTTCATGGGGCATCGCTTATGCGGTTGAGCAGGGGCTTTTGAGTTGGTTAACGCGCTTGTCTATTTCAGGAAATCGAGCACGGCTTCTTCGATTGCGGAGGTGTTTCCCTCGATGACGTCTTTAAATCGAATGGGCAGCGAGTCGAGTTCTGCGAGGCCCTTGGGGATGTTGTGGCTGTTCGCTTCGTTGGCAATAAGATCGTTTAGAGCGCATCCGCTAAGTTCAGCCACGGATTCGGGCAAAGGCTGACCGGGTGTTATGTTGTGCAGCGCGCGGTATACGTTCTCGCCGAATTTTGCCCAATGCGCGGTAGAGGCGATAAGCACCGGGTTTTCGCCATGCAGTCGTTCTGCAACCTTGTAGGCAACAGCGGTATGGGGGTCGATAAGATAGTTGTGCTTATCGAGAACCTCTTTGATGGTGCTGAGGCATGTTTCGCTATCGACGGAATCCGACTTGAAATCCGCCTGAAGCTTGGAGAGGGTCTCGGCGTCGACCGTGAAAGACTTGTTTGCCTTGAGCTCTTCCATCCACGTTGCAATGGCTTCGGCGTTACGCCCTGTGAGCTCGAAGAGCTGACGCTCAACGTTTGACGAAACCAAGATATCCATCGAGGGGGACGGGGTCAGGACGAACTCGCGATCGGAGATGTTGTAGCTGCCAGTATTGATGAAATCGGTAAGAACGCGGTTTTCATTGCTTGCGCAGAACAAGGTGCCCAAAGGCGTGCCGATCTGCTTTGCGTACCATGCAGCGAGGATGTTACCGAAATTGCCAGTAGGAACGCAGACGTCAAGCGGCTTGCCGGCTTCGAGCTTGCCCTGGGCAACCAGTTCAGCGTAGCTGGAAACGTAGTAAACCACCTGAGGAAGCAGACGGCCCCAGTTAATGGAATTGGCGCTAGAGAGGGCAACCTGGTTGGATTCCATCAGCTTTTCGGCAAATGCTTCGTCTCCGAAAACGTTCTTGGCTCCCGTTTGACAGTCGTCGAAATTGCCCTTTACCGCCCAGACCATAACGTTGGATCCTGCCTGGGTTGCCATTTGCTTGTACTGGATGTCGCTAACGCCGCCGTCGGGGTACATTACCGCAATCTGGACACCATCCTTGTCACGGAATCCTTCGAGAGCTGCTTTGCCGGTGTCGCCCGAAGTGGCGACCAGGATAAGGAAGGTGTTTTCCAGTTTTCCCTGCTCGCGCAGCTGGGATGCGCTTGCGCTAAAGAAATGGGGCAGGCACTGAAGCGCCATGTCCTTAAAGGCGCTGGTGGGACCATGCCACAGCTCGAGAACGTGAGTGTTTTCGTCGAGTGACGTAATGGGGCATATCGCTTCATCATCGAATCGGTCGCCGTATGTTGCGTCCATGAGCTCATCGATCTTGGTGTCGGGCAGGTCGATGCCGAACGAGCGATAGATAAAGGCTGCGCGCTTGGCATAGGGGATTTCTGCCAATGAAAGGATACTTTCCAGGCTCAGCTTGGGAAGCGTTTCGGGGACGAAGAGTCCGCCGCCCTCGGCGAGTCCCTTAACCACAGCTTCGGTAAAAGTGACCGGAGCCGCACACCGTCCGCGCGTGTCGATATAGCGATTGGTAGCCATGAATCCATCTTTCGTGTGGGGTAATATTAGTCTCATAAGTATACTATGTAGCTACTAATACGTGCTGTATTTGAAACGCGCATTTCATCGAAAGACGCGTGGCTCCTTTGGGCGGTTTGCTGGATTGCTCCGTTCGAAAGGGGCCTAATTATTTCACTTACCACTAGCGTTAGCTTCTACTGGGGAGGGATAGCATGGAAAAAGTCTCCATGTCTCATGAAGATTATCTTGAGGCCATTGTTATGCTGGGCGGTTCCGACACGCAGTCTGTGCGTTCGGTAGATGTCGCCACAAAGCTTGGCGTTTCGAAGGCATCGGTTTCGAAGGCTGTTGCCAGTCTGAAGGCCTCGGGCATGCTTGATCAGCCCTATTATGGCGATATTACCCTCACCGCAGACGGGTATAGCTACGGTAAATCGGTGCTGGAGCGTCATGAAATGCTCACCCGTTTCCTGAATGAAAAAGTTGGTCTTAGCATCGAGGTGGCCGAGGAAGAAGCATGCCAGATGGAACACGCTATCAGCGACGAATCCTTTGACAAATGGCTTGAGTACTTTAGATCCATAGGGCTGTAGGATTTTAAATAAGCGACTGAGTAGAACGGGGGCCGCATGCTCCCGTTTCTTTTATGTTATTATACGAACAAATGTTTGTTTGAGAGGATGGCATGGCTGCAGCTCGCATCATAATGGGAATCGATCCAGGCCTGGCGCATACGGGCTGGGGGGTAGTTCGTCAAAAGGGGGCATCGCTTTCCTGCGTCGCGTACGGCTGCGTGGCAACTCAATCCACGATGCCCTTGCATGAGCGTTTGGCGAAAATCTATGCACAGATTTCCGCAGTGGTTTTACGCTATAAGCCGGAATGCGTTGCTGTCGAAACGGTGTGGTTTGGCTCGAATGCTCAAAGCGCTTTTGCCACAGGGCAGGCTCGTGGTGCCGCCTTGACCGCTTGCGGCCAGGCATCTATGACACTCGCCGAGTATTCGCCCAGCCAAATCAAGTTGGCTGTTGTGGGGGCGGGGTCTGCCGATAAAGGGCAGGTCCAATATATGGTTCAGCAGTTGCTGGGACTGGAAAGAATTCCTTCGCCCGATCATGCTGCCGATGCCTTGGCAGCTGCTATTTGCTACACCACCCATTCAGTTTCCTGGGAAAGGGGGGCTGCGCAGTGATTTCGTTTTTGCGAGGGACGATCGCAGCACTGTTCGTTGATTCTGTCGTGATAGAAGTGGGCGGTGTTGGGTACCGTGTTTCCATGTCGGGGAAGAGCCTTTCCCGGTTGGGACATGTTGGTGAAGAGGTCAAGGTTCTAACGCGCTTGCAGGTACGTGATGATGCGCTGGTGCTATACGGCTTTTTAAACCATGATGAAGAGCGGTTGTTTGCAAAGCTCACCTCTGTTTCAAGCGTCGGACCGAAGGTTGCGCTTTCCGCCCTTTCCACCTATGAGCCAGAGGCATTGGTATCCGCTATCGTGTCTCAGGATGTGGGGGCTATCCAACAGATTCCTGGCGTAGGAAAGAAGATGGCATCGCGCATTGCGCTCGAATTGAAAGAATCGTTTGGCTCTGAGGCCCAGATTGCTTTGCCCGGCATTTCAGCACAAGCGGCAAATGCGCGTAAGGGTACGGTGGAAGCGCTTCTTTCCATGGGCTTTACTTCGGAAGAAACCGATCTTGCACTCAAGGGGGCTCCCGAGGAAGCAAACGAAACGATACTATTGCAATACGCCTTAAAACGTTTAGGGAAATAATCGATAAAAGGTGGACTCATCTTTGTCTGACGATTTTGAAATAGAAAGTGCGCTGTTCGAAGCGCCTTTGGAAGCTTTAAGGGATACTGGCTCATCTCGCGATGACGATGCCGCCTCGCGCTCTTGTTCGGTTTCCCTTATCGAAGACGACCTGGCCCTTGATCGTAGTCTGAGGCCAACGTGCCTTGACGAGTATTTGGGGCAAAAGAAAGTGAAGGATAGCCTTTCTATCCTTATCGAGGCGGCGCGGGCCCGCAAGGATGTGGTTGATCATATTCTGTTTTCTGGCCCTCCCGGTTTGGGAAAAACCACATTGGCTACCGTTGTTGCCAATGAGCTCGGTGTGCATATCAAAACAACAAGCGGCCCCGCAATTGAGCGTACGGGAGATTTAGCCGCTATCCTCACCAATCTTGAAGAGGGCGATGTCCTTTTTATCGACGAGATTCACCGCCTGAATCGCATGGTTGAGGAAGTGCTGTATCCAGCACTGGAAGATTTTGCGCTCGATATCGTTGTTGGCAAAGGGCCTGCCGCCCGATCCATCAGGCTCGATTTGCCGAAGTTTACCCTCATCGGAGCCACTACACGAACCGGTTTGCTAACGGGCCCTCTGCGTGATCGCTTCGGTATAGCGTTCCGTCTGAATTACTATGCGCCGGAAGAGCTGGCCCTTATTGTCCGACGCTCAGCGCTCATCTTGGGTGTGGATATCCTGGAGGAAGGCGCCTTGGAGATTGCCCGCCGTAGCCGCGGAACCCCTCGTTTGGCCAATCGCCTTCTTAAACGTGTGCGCGATTGGGCTCAGGTGAAGGGTGTTTCGCCTATCGATGAAGACTGTGCGGCTCAGGCGCTGGCGTTTTTTGAGGTTGATTCTTTGGGCCTCGACCCGGTGGACAACAGAATACTGGAGCTTCTGTGCGTTCAGTTCTCGGGCAGGCCTGTGGGTCTTTCAACGTTGGCTTCGGCGCTTTCGGAAGAGCCCGATACACTTGAAGACGTGTACGAGCCGTATTTGCTCCAACAAGGTTTGCTCATTCGCACGCCGAAAGGCCGTCAGGCAACGGAGCGTGCTTACGAGCATCTGGGGATACGGTACCCAGAGAGGGGATAACGTGCTAACCCAAGATTATCTGATGCGCATGTTTATGCAGCTTGCTGCCGCTATGAAGGAAAGCCTGCTTCGTGCGCGAGGCGAAAACGATCCCCGCGTAGCGGCCGACATGCTCGATGCAGCCATTTCCGATGCAACGGAGATGGACGGTGGCCTTCTTTTGTGTATGGCGCCAGAATCAATGGCGGCAATGCTACAACTTTCGCAGCCTGATCCTCAGCTTATGGAGTACGTATCTCGTTCATTGCTTCTTTCGTCTCGCTATTCTAGCGAAGCGGGGGATTCTTCTATTGCGGCCCTGCGTCGGGAGCAGGCATATGCAGTAGCTCGAGCATTCGGAGTCGACCTTGATGAGAGCAGTATCAGCCAACAGGAGCTCGATGCCTTATTTGAGCGCAGCGGCCTAGACCCTCGTGCCCTGGGTGTTGCAGCACCTCAGTAGTTTGTCGGGGTTTGCCGATCGGCCCAGCTTTTCGGCTTCTGCATTATAAGCATCTTGTTTCCTCCATACCCGCTCTCTCTGTATTCGTATGCGATATGCAGAGCGGCGGTATGCCAGGATGCAAGATGCTTTTTGCTATTGGATAAAAAGTTACATTGTGCGAAATGGTCTATCCATCAGCCCGTTTAAAAAACCCTACATTCATTCGAAAAAATAACCCTTGGTAAACATTGACGGTATAGTATGACGGGGTTAACATCAATCTGTTAGTTAGCTCTGGTTTACTAGAGCCGCAAGCCGCCCCACGGGGCATGTGGAAGGAAGCATCATGGTTTTGTCTGAAGTTAGGAACAATGGCATTTACCACGTAAGGCAGCTTCACGATGGCGCGGGCGATATCCATCGTCACCTTGAGAATCTGGGCTTTGTTCCCGGCGAGCAGATTGTTGTTGTTTCGCGTATTGGCGGCAACCTCATCGTGAACGTGAAAGGCTCTCGCGTTGCGCTTTCTTCCGAACTCGCAAAGCACATCACGGTGTAGCGGTTTGCCATTTCCAGCTAAGCGAAAAGATGAAGAGGGGAGGCATAGTGAAAACTCTTCGAGAAGTTAAGAGCGGTGAAACGGTGACCGTTGTGAAGCTTAATGGTGAAGGTGCAGTAAAGCGTCGCATCATGGACATGGGCATCACCAAAGGTTGTTCGGTTTACATTCGCAAGGTTGCGCCTTTGGGCGATCCGGTTGAAGTTACCGTTCGCGGCTACGAGCTTTCTGTGAGAAAAGAAGACGCACAGATGGTCGAAGTCGAATAAGCGCATTTATGCCCATCAAAGGGTTGAGCATGAGCATCCTCTGATAGGCATAGTGCGCTCGCACGATCGCAATGCGATCTTTTTTTGATCCTGTAGTTAGCCTAATCTAACACCGAATGGAGGAATGAATGAGAGTTGCACTAGCAGGCAACCCGAACAGCGGTAAAACCACCCTGTTCAACGCGCTGACCGGCTCTAACCAATATGTTGGCAACTGGCCAGGCGTTACCGTTGAGAAAAAGGGAGGTAAGCTCAAGGCTGATAAGTCTATCGAGATTACCGACCTTCCAGGTATTTACTCCTTGTCCCCCTATACCCTGGAAGAAGTTGTTGCGCGAAATTTCCTTATCCAGGAAAAGCCCGATGCCATCCTGAACATCGTTGACGGCAGCAACCTTGAGCGCAATCTGTACCTCACTACGCAGCTTCTTGAGATGGGCGTACCGGTTGTCGTTGCCGTAAACATGATGGACGTCGTTCGCAAGCGCGGTGACGAAATCCATGCAGAACAGCTGGCAAAAGAGCTCGGCTGCAACGTGGTTGAAATCTCTGCATTGAAGAACGAGGGTATCGACGAGGTGGTGAACTGCCTTAAGACCATTGGTTCTGCGGCTGCGCCTACCCCAATTACGTTCTCTGCTGTAGCGGAAGAAGCAATCTCAACCATCGAGGGCCGTCTTCCTTCCAGCGTTCCCGCTAACCTCAAGCGCTTCTACGCAATCAAGCTTCTTGAGAAAGACAGCAAGATCACCGCTGCTCTTGAGGGAGCTCCCGATGTCAGCGATGTTGTTGCCAAGGTGGAAAAGGAAAGCGACGACGACACCGAAAGCGTCATCATCAATGATCGCTACTCCTACATTTCAACGATCATCGACCACTGCCGCAGCAAGAACACAGCAAGCCAGCTGACCACGTCCGACAAGATCGACCGTGTGGTTACCAACCGCATTCTGGCATTGCCTATCTTCGTTGTAGTTATGTTCCTCGTGTACTACATCTCCGTTTCCACCGTTGGCAGCATTGCCACCGACTGGGCAAACGATGGCGTATTCGGCGATGGCTGGTATCTCGGTTCTGGTCAAGAGCAGTTCGATGAGGTATCCGAGGAGTTCGAGGGTGCGCAGGAAAGCGTTGATGCCTTTGAAGCTGCAGCTGAAGAAGAGGATCTCGATCCTGCTTCCGAGACATTCATCGAAGATGCTGAAGCCGCTGGTTTGACGGCAACCTATGAGTCGTACGACGACGAAACGGGCGAAAACGAAACGGTCGAAGTAGATGCGGACGCCTACCAGGAGGCCCTTGATGTTCTGGCTCCCTACCAGGGCGACCAGAATGCCATTGCAGCATTCGAGGCAGCAGCGATCGAGGAAGGCCTTGATCCCGAATCCGAAGACTTTGCTGACGAAGCCGCTGACGCAGGCATCACGGCAACCTATATTGACGAAGACGGCGAAACCCAGGAAGTAGACGCCGATACGTACGCAGAAGAGGCTGAAGGCTCTGAGCCTGATCCCACGGAATACGGCATGTGGGTTCCTGGCATTCCTGTTCTTGTTGAACAGGGCCTCGATTCTGTCGGATGCGCCGACTGGCTGAAGGCTCTGATTCTCGATGGCATTGTCGCCGGCGTTGGCGCGGTGCTCGGCTTCGTTCCCCAGATGCTGGTACTGTTCTTGCTGCTCGCCTTCCTTGAATCTTGCGGCTACATGGCTCGTATCGCGTTCATCCTCGACCGCGTGTTCCGCCGCTTTGGCCTTTCCGGCAAGTCGTTTGTGCCGATCCTCATCGGTACTGGTTGCGGTGTGCCTGGCATCATGTCTTCTCGAACCATTGAAAACCAGAACGATCGCCGCATGACCGTCATGACCACGACGTTTATCCCTTGTGGCGCAAAGCTCCCGATTATCGCCTTGTTCGCAGGTGCCGTGTTCGGTGGCGAGTGGTGGGTTGCACCCAGTGCTTACTTCCTGGGCATTGTTGCCATTCTCTGCTCCGGCGTCATCCTGAAGAAGACCCGCTTCTTTGCTGGCGATCCTGCCCCATTCGTTATGGAGCTTCCTGCATACCATCTGCCTACTATTGGTGCGGTACTGCGTAGCATGTGGGAACGTGCATGGTCGTTCATCAAGAAGGCCGGCACTATCATCTTGGTAGCATGTATCCTGATCTGGTTCATTTCTTCCTACGGCTTCGTTGATGGCGTATTCCAGGCGGTTGAGGATCAGAACGATTCGATCCTGGCTATCATCGGTGGCGCAATCTGCTGGATCTTCGCACCTCAGGGCTTCGGCGATTGGCAGGCAGCATCTGCCACCATCACGGGTCTTATCGCGAAGGAGAACGTTGTATCTACCTTTGGCATTCTGTACGACGGCGATGCTGGTTGGTATGCAAATGTTCAGGCGGCATTCACCTATGCGTCGGGCTATGCTTTCTTGGCATTCAACCTGCTGTGCGCTCCGTGCTTCGCGGCAATGGGCGCCATCAAGCGCGAGATGAACAACACCAAGTGGTTCTTCGCAGCAATCGGCTATCAGTGCGGAATCGCATGGGTTGTATCTCTCTGGATCTACCAGTTTGCAGGCTTGGCTGTTGGTGAGGTTTCCTTCAACGTATTCACCGTTCTTGCCATTGCGACATTCATCGCCTTCTTGTGGCTGCTGTTCCGCCCGAACAAGTGGCAGGGCAAAGCTGCCGTTCGTGCGGTTGATGAAGCGTAGACCGTAACCGAAGGTACTTTATCTGCCGCAGGTCTGCTCGCTTGAGCGGATCTGCGGCTTCCTGATTGTGTTGATGGGTTTACGTGTAGCCTTGAAAGGAGTTTGAGGTATGAACCTTGGAACATTCGTAGTGCTTGTAGCTCTGATTGCTATTGTTGGCGCAATTATTGCCAGCTGGGTTCGCGCCCATAAACAAGGTCGGCATATTGCATGTGACGAGTGCGGCGGGTGCAGTGCCCACAATCCCGATCGATGCCCTTGCGCCGAAGAAATGGTAAAGGATATCGACAGGGCGATGCGTGAAGCCGAAAAGCGCAAGCCTAATTGATTCCCAATTATCGGTTAAGAATTAAGCCCCTGTTTCGAGCTTTGGTCGCTTGAAGCAGGGGCTTTTGCATTTGTGGAAGTGCGTTGAGCTTTGAGGCTACAAAGAAAGGAACAGTTCGTGGATGCGGTTGTCGTCATCGAGTTCGGGATGAAACGCCATACCCAGCTGCTTGTCGTACTGCACAGCCACGATGTTCCCTTCGCAGGTTGCTAAGACGTTGCATCCTTTATGGACTTCCGTGATGAACGGAGCGCGAATAAACGTCATGGGGACGTTGTCCATTTCGCCGAATGAACCATAGGTGTGGAAGCTGCCCAACTGGCGACCGTAAGCGTTGCGGCGCACGGTGATAGGCATGGTGCCAAACCCCTTAACCTGTAGGCGGTTTTTGGCGGCGGCGGGATTAAGGCTATCCAAGTCACCCGTTCCGTCTACCGTTTCGGCTAAAAGGATAAGGCCAGCGCAGGTGGCCAGCACTGGCATGCCTTCTTCGATGCGTTTGCGCAAGGGATCTATCAGCCCAAGTTCATGCAGGAGCTTTGCCTGTGTGGTGCTCTCGCCGCCAGGAAGCACCAAGCGATCGAAAGGACGCTCCAAGTCGGATGCCTGACGGATTTCAAAGCATTCGGCCCCAAGCGCCTCAAGCTTTTTCTTGTGCTCGATAAAGGCCCCTTGAAGAGCCAGGATAGCAACAGTCATTAGCGACCGCGCTCTTCCATGATCAGCTCGATCTCGTCAGCGTTAATGCCCACCATGGCTTCGCCAAGGTCTTCGGAGAGTTCGGCGATGAGCTTTGCATCGGCGTAATTGGTTACCGCCTTAACAATTGCCTGCGCGCGCTTTGCGGGGTTGCCCGACTTGAAGATGCCGGAGCCAACGAATACGCCTTCGGCACCCAGCTGCATCATGAGGGCTGCGTCGGCAGGGGTTGCTACGCCGCCAGCAGCAAAGTTAACAACAGGCAGCTTGCCATTTTCATGTACGTACTTAACCAGCTCCACGGGCACGGCAAGCTGCTTTGCCTCTTCGAAGAGCTCGTCTTCGCGAAGCGAAACCACGTGACGAATCTGCTGGTTCATCTTGCGCATATGACGAACCGCCTGGATAACGTCGCCCGTGCCGGGCTCGCCCTTGGTGCGGATCATGGTTGCGCCTTCGGCGATGCGGCGAAGAGCCTCGCCCAAGTCGCGTGCGCCGCATACGAAGGGAACCGAGAATTTGGTCTTGTCAATGTGGTAGGTGTCATCGGCGGGCGAGAGCACCTCGGACTCGTCGATGTAGTCAATCTCGATAGCTTCGAGCAGCTGGGCCTCGACGAAATGGCCAATGCGGCATTTTGCCATAACGGGGATGGAGACGGCTTCCTGGATGCCCTTGATCATCTTAGGGTCGCTCATGCGGGAGACGCCACCAGCTGCGCGGATGTCGGCAGGGATGCGCTCAAGCGCCATAACTGCGCAGGCGCCCGCCTCTTCGGCGATTCGTGCCTGCTCGGGCGTGGTTACGTCCATAATTACGCCGCCTTTAAGCATCTGTGCCAGCTGACGGTTCAGTTTAACCTGCTCTTCGGGGGTATTCGCTTCTGCCATGTTCGTTCTCCTTGAATCGTTTGATGCGGACGTGCCTTGTTGGCACGTTGAGTCGCTTTTGATGACGAATGAAAGGGTAGAAGCGTTGTGGTATTGCAGGTATACCCAATACTGGTAATAATGGTATGACCAGATTATGACCAGATGAAATAAGATCAGTATCGATGTCGGAACAGAAAAGAGCTTTATATGCTTACTTATTCGTTTTCAAATAAGGGCGAACTGAGCATGTACGAATATCTCTATCGCTGCATTCGCTCCGATATCGAAACTGGTGTTATTGCGCCAGGGGAAAAGCTCCCCTCCAAGCGTAGCTTTGCGCGTCATTTGGGCGTGAGCCTGATTACCGTAGAAGGTGCGTATTCGCAGTTGATTGCGGAAGGGTATTTGAGGGCCGAACCCCGAAGGGGCTATTTTGCCTGCGATCTGAACTCTTCTGGCGTTGTTTCTGGCCACAAACCGTCGTTACTTGGTGTCGGATCATCCTCGTTGGGAACGACGTATCCGGCCGATGGGGATCTGCTCCCCGAAGAGGGCTTGGCGCAGGCGTATGCTTCGTTGGCGGCGGCGGGTCGGCCCCGCGAGGGCCGCATCGACGCAGGTGGGCAATCTGCGACATTGGCGAGCTCCTCTGATGGAAATGGCTTCAATGATGAAGCGGTGTTTGCTGATTTTACGGGCTCATCGGTGCCTTTGGGCATGTTTCCCTATGCAGCATGGGCAAAATCGTTGAGAGATGCCCTGACGCGCGAATCAGAACGTATGCTGGTGGGCGAAACGGGCTTCGCTGGCGCCCTTCGTTTGCGTAAGGCTATCGCCGATCATCTTCGTGGGTTTCGCGGCATGGAGGTTGATCCCGAATGCATTGTGGTGGGGGCTGGTTCCCAGGTGCTCTACAACTGGCTCGTTCAGTTGCTGGGGCGCAATCTCCACTATGGGGTTGAAGACCCAGGGTATTTGCGCCTCTCTCGAATCTATGAGGCGAACAACGTTGAGCTTTCGCATATTCCCTTGGATGAAAACGGTATCGATATGGCGTCCGTTGTCGAGTCGAGTGCCGATGTCTTGCATCTGATGCCATCGCATCAGTTTCCTACGGGCATTGTGACTTCGATCGGGCGCCGCTATGAGCTTTTGGGTTGGGCGTCCGCTAAGGATAATCGGTACCTTGTCGAAGACGACTACGATTGCGAGTTCCGCCTTACAGGACGCCCTATTCTCTCGCTTCAAAGCATCGATGCAACGGGGAAGGTGATTTACGCCAACACTTTCACGAAAAGCCTAGGACCGGCGTTTCGTATCGGGTATCTGGTTCTGCCGCCCGCACTGGCAGACCGTTTCAAGCGTGAGCTGGGATTTTACTCTTGTACCGTCAGCGCTATCGATCAACTGGCCTTGGCACGTTTTATCGAAAGCGGCGACTATGAACGTCATGTGAATAGGTTGCGTACCTACTATCGCTCGGTGCGCGATGCTCTGGTCTCCGCTTTTCAAGCCAGTTCCTTTTCGGAAAGAGTCAGCATCGAAGAGCAGGATGCTGGCATCCATTTCATCATGGGCATATCCATCGATGCCAAAATGCCTGAAGTACGCAAATCGGCCCTGCAGGGGCATGCCACGCGTTATCGGTTCGATGATGTTGCCACTGAAAACGCGAAGGACTGCTGCCAACCCGCCAGCCCTGCTGCGGAGAGCCGCTGGGAACGGGAATTTGTTGATGCCGCCAAAGGCAGGGGAGTGCACATCGTGCCGTTATCCCTGTTTTACAGCAAAAGCGCCGCACCGGAGCGGGGCCCCGTGCGGCGCTTTTTGGTGAGCTTCGGCGGTATTGAATTGGATTCGGTTGAGCCGGCGGTAGCTGCCTTGGAGCATGCAGTTCGCATCGCCGACGAGGCAACGCGGTAGCCTTATTCCTCTATGAGGCGGAAATAGACGGTTTTCACGCTCGAGTTCTCCGACTCCTTTACGCTTTTGCTTTCGAAGAAGCTGAGCGATTCAATGAAAGGCACAAACTTCTTAAACCCGAAGTTGCGTGTGTCGAAGTCGGGCAAGCGTCTGGCAAGACGTGCTCCTAAGCTTGAGGAAAGGATCCAGCCATCATCGCCGCTGAACTCTTCGGCGATTTCACGCAGGGCAGTTTCCACGGTGATGATATCGAGTCCGTTGAAGTCCTCGTCAGCGAGCTCGTGCTCAACATGGGTATCGCGGTCTTGTTTGACTGCGATTTTCTGCTCAATTTGGGGCTGATGCTGCGAGGTCTTTTCTTCGCTGTTGCGATGTTGGGCTTTGGCGGATTCCCCGACTTTCGAAGGAGCTGTCTCGGTTGTGTTCCTTGAGGGCTTAGGGGAAGCTTGGTCGCTCTGTTTCTTTTTGTTGTTTTTCGTCTTTTTGCCCTTTGCGGCGTTGGTGCTTGCCTTGTGCAGAAGATCGAGGTAGACAAACTTATTGCAAGCGCTAATGAAGGCGCGCGGCGTTTTTTGCTCGCCCATGCCCAATACGAACATCTCCGATTCACGCAGGCGTGAAGCTAAGCGCGTGAAGTCGCTGTCGGACGAAACAATGCAGAAGGCGTCGAGTCGCTTTTGATACAGAAGGTCCATCGCGTCGATAATGAGGGCAGAATCCGACGAATTCTTGCCTACGGTGTTGCTGTACTGCTGGATTGGTTGAATGGCGTTGTCGAGCAATTCCTTTTTCCAGGTGTTGAGCGCGGGCGTGGTCCAATTGCCGTAAATGCGTTTGTATATCAGGTTGCCCATGCTGGATGCTTCCTGAAGGATGATGCTTGCGTATTTGCTTGAGATGTTCTCGGCATCGATGAGAACGGCTATTTTCATATCTTCCATTGTTTGGGTCCGTTTTGCGAACGGCCTCCTTTCGCAGTGGATACGTGTGCCTTGTGGGATTTTTGGCGAGGGCTGCAAGGGCTCTCGGGGGGGCACCGGGCGTTTTCGGCGTTTGACGCGAAGGCGAACTGTGCTTGGTGCCGTGTTGTCAAGAGGCCCCATCGCTTAGAAAAACGATGGGGCCTCGATGCTATTCAATGAACATTGCGTCGCCGAAGGAAAGCATGCGGTACTTGTGCTTAATGGCGTGACGGTAGGCCTTCATGATGTTGTCGCGGCTTGAGAATGCGCTTACGAGCATCATCAGGGTTGAGCGGGGCACATGGAAGTTGGTCACCATCGCGTCGACCACATGGAACTCGTAACCAGGAAGGATGAAGAGGCTGGTTGCCTCCCTGTCGCGCGGTAGGACTTCGCCCGCTTCTGCATCCCATGCCGACTCCAAGCTGCGAACGCTAGTGGTTCCGATGGCGATTACGCGACCGCCGTTCGCCTTAGTGCGCTTAATGGCTTCAACGGTTTTTTCGGGAACGGTGTAGCGCTCGGTGTGGATCTGGTGATCCTTCGGGAATTCCTCGTCAACGATGCGGAAGGTGTCCAGGCCAACCTCCAGATGCACGGTTTCCCAATCGACACCCTTCGCCTTGATGCGCTCAATGAGCTCGGGCGTGAAGTGAAGGCCTGCGGTGGGCGCGGCAGCACTGCGCTCCTCTCGCGAGAACACTGTCTGATACAGCTCTTCGTCGCCCGCATAGTTTTTGATGTAGGGCGGCAGGGGCGTATGGCCGGCACGGTGCAACGCTTCGTCGAGAGAGGGCAGGGTGGTGGTGAGGCGTGCCAAGCGTTCGCCCTTTTCAGCGTTTTCGACCCAGTCGATGATCTCGGCGGAAAGCACTACCGTGCCTTCCTTGTCGGAGAAATCGACCATGGCGCCCGTACCAGGCTTCAGGCGCTTGCCGGGGCGCACCAGCACTTCCCAGATAGCCGAAGAGTCGTGTTTGGGCTCAACGTCGAAACGCTCGCGCAGCAGGAACACCTCTGCTTGGCCGCCGGTGTTGCGCTTGGTTCCCAGGAGGCGAGCGGGCATGACGCGGGTTTCATTGGCTACGATCAGGTCGCCTGGCTTCAAATGGTTGATGATGTCGCGGAAGATCTCATCATGAAGAGCGCCGTTCTGGCGTTTCATAACCAGCATGCGGCAGCCATCGCGCTCGGCGGCGGGTTCCTGGGCGATAAGCTCTTCGGGCAAGTCGTAGTCGAAATCGTCGGTACGCATGTTCATTAATTTCTCTCGTTTCTCTTTTGCCTTGGCGGCTTTTCGTGCGGCTTTGCGCTCGGCACGTTCAGCTGCAGCTTCGGCATCGGAATAAGCGCAGCCGCAATAGTTCTGGCGATACATGCCCAGTTCGCGGCTACGTATGGTTGCTTGTGGATAGAATTCGCGGAAGTCTTGGAAGACCGCCGACAACCCCTCGTAAGGTGCAGCAGCGCGTTCGAGTTCTTCGTTGATGATGTCTATATATTGGTAGGGGCTTACGGTGAGGGTGGTGCCAATGCCCTCGAATCCGTGATCGTATGCGTAGCGTGCAAGCTCTTCCAAGCGAATGCGATAGCAGGCGCGGCAACGGTCCGCTCGATTCTCTTGCGTGCCATCCCAGTTTTGCTTGATGGCGTTTTGCCAGGTAGCGGGTTCGTAGGGCCCTTCTATCGCGGGGATGTCTTGGTTTTTTGCCCACTCCAGCAACGTTTCAAGGCGATGCTCGTATTCGGATGCGGGCGCAATATTGGAATTGAGGTAGGCGATGGTTATATCATGGCCTGCTTCGGCCAGTATCCGAACCGGCTCCAGAGAGCAGGGGCCGCAACAGGCGTGAAGTAGTAATTTCATAGGTTCGTCGTACGCTCCTTCCAGCGTCACCTATACTAGCACCTGATTACTTTCGAGCACCTTTGAGAAAGGATTGCCCACAATGCCCAAACGCAGCTATAAAGCCGTGTTCTTCGATCTTGACGGGACGCTCCTGCCCATTGACATGGATGCATTTCTGAAAAACTATTTCAATGATATCGCCGCTTTCGTGCAGTCTCGCGGTCATGACCCGAAACGTTTCATCGATGCTTTGAGCGCTGGCGTGAAAAGCATGCTTACGAAGCAGGGCGGCTTGAATTCTGAGCGCTTCTGGGAAGCGTTTACCTCTCACATGGGAGGCGGCAGCTCGGCCGAATACGAGAAGATGATGGACGAGTATTATTCAACCTACTTCGACGGCCTCAGCGCCATGGCCACGAACGTCGATCCGAACGCTGCTTATGCGGTAAAGACGTTGAAGGAAAAGGGCTACCCGCTGTACCTCACTACCATGCCCTTGTTTCCCCGCATTGCGGTTGAAAAGCGCCTTTCCTGGGCGAACGTTCCTGCAAGCGCGTTCGATCGCATTACCACGTATGACAATTCCTCGAGCACCAAGCCTCATACGGCTTATTTCCAGGAAAACGTGGAAGCAATCGGTTTGGCGCCCGACGACATCCTCATGGTGGGAAACAATACCCGAGAAGACCTAGCGGCGATGAAGCTGGGCTTGGACGCCTATCTAGTAACCGATTGGCTTCTTGACCCTGACGGATTCGATATCGAATCGGTGAAGCACGGCACCCTTGCCGACTTTGCCCGTTTTGTCGACGAGCTTCCGGAGTGTGAATAATGGCTTTGTTTGAATATACGGTCGAGGCTCAATCGGGGCACGCTCGTGCAGGTTCGTTTGAAACCGCACACGGTACGGTTAAAACCCCGCTGTTCATGCCCGTTGGAACCAGCGCTACGGTAAAGGGCATTCGCCCTCAAACATTGAAGGAAATCGGTTCGCAGATCGTGCTGTCGAACACCTATCACCTGGCAATGCGCCCTGGCGCCGATTTGGTTGCCGAGGCGGGTGGCCTCCATAAGTTTTGTGCCTACGATGGCCCGATGCTCACCGATTCGGGTGGATTCCAGATCTTCTCCCTTGAGGACACGCGCAAGCTTGATGACGACGGCGTAACGTTCACTTCCATCTATGATGGTGACAAAATCCGTTGGACGCCGGAAGACAACATGGACATCCAGCAGAAGTTGGGCGCCGACATTATCATGCAGCTCGACCAGTGCCCCCCTTATCCCGCTACGCGCGAATTCGTCCAGCGTGCGGTTGATCTGTCTGCAAACTGGGCTCGCCGTTGTCTTGCCGCCCATACGCGCGAAGACCAAGCCCTCTTCGCCATCTGCCAAGGCGGTATGCATTTGGATTTGCGTCTTGAGTCCATTGCTCGCCTGAAGCAGATTGGCCAGGAAAGCGCGGCTTCGGGTCATAAGGATTTTGCGGGGTTCGGCATCGGCGGCTACTCGGTGGGCGAAGATCACGAAACCATGTTCGAAACGCTGGGTGACGTTGCTCGTGCGCTGCCGGAAAACAAGCCGCGTTACCTTATGGGCGTAGGCAATCCCACTACATTGGTTCGCGCTGTGCATGAAGGCGTTGACATGTTCGATTGCGTGCTGCCTACTCGAACGGCACGCATGGGTACGGCGTTTTCTTCCCAGGGTCGCATGAATATGCGCAATGCCAAGTTCAAGCATGATTTCGGTCCGCTTGACCCTGCGTGCAGCTGCCCTACTTGCAAAACGCATAGCCGTTCTTACATTCGCCACCTGGTTAAGCAGAATGAAATGTTGGGCAGCGTGCTGCTGAGCATTCACAATCTTTACTTCTTGCTGCATTTGATGGACAGCGCTCGAGAAGCGGTGCTTGCCGGTGCTTATGAGGAGTTCTATCAGGATTGGATGAACTCGCCTGCCGCAAAAGACTATTAACGGCACGCATCTGGTTTGAAAATGGGGGAGGTGCCCCCATTTTCGCGTTTTGGGCACATGTGTCCGAGGGTCTGCTTTTGTTCACTCGCAAAAGATTGCGCAATGATTGGTCTTGCCCTTTCGACGACTGCTTTTGTGCGATAAAGTGGCGAAATTGAAGAAATAACATCGGGTTAACGTGTGTGCCGCTATCATGTTTCCGATATGCACATGCGCGCTCGCGCGCTGTTCAGAGGATAATCAGAAGGACTACTATGGTCGACCAACCCAAGGAAAACGAATTGGACGAGGAAAAAGAAGCCACGGCATCTTCCAAGGAAGCGAAGAAGCTTACGGCCGAAGAAAAGCAGCGTGCCAAGGAACGCGAAAAGCGTCGCAAGGCCCGCGCAAAGGAAGCCCAGAAGAAGAATTCCCAGCGTCAGAAGGAGCGCAACAAGCGCACGGGCGGTAACAAGAACCGTCGCAACATATGGCTTCTTATTGCGGCAACCATTCTGGTAATCGGCTCGGTGTTCATGTTCACGCCCCCGAATGAAAAGATCAATCAGGGCCTGGATATTCAGGGCGGTCTCTCGGTAGTTCTTTCTGCGCAGAGCACCGATGGCGAAGACGTTACCAAGGAAGACATGGAGAAGTCTCGCGCCATCATTGAATCGCGCGTTAATGCCTTGGGCGCATCTGAGGCAACGGTTCAGGTTCAGGGCAACGATCAAATCCTGGTCCAGATCCCGGGTCTCTCTGATCCCGAAACAGCCCTTGCCACCATCGGCAAAACGGGCAAGCTGGAATTCGCTCGCGCTGATTCTTTCACTGAAGCTGACGATCAGGCTGCCATCAAGAACGGCACCTACATGCAGCAAAGTTCGGTTACCGACGATTTCGGCAATTCCTTCAAGACTGGCAAGACAACGTATCGCAGCGTTGACCCAGGCACCTATACGCCCCTCATCACGGGTGAAAACATCACGCGTGTTACGGTAGACAAGGCATCTGAAACCAGCCAGTACTACGCGGTTAACATCTCGCTCGATTCCGCTGGCACTCAGGCGTTTGCCGATGCAACGCGCGATCTTGCTCCCACCAATGGTCAGATTGTCATTATCCTGGACGGCCAGATCCAGTCCGCTCCTGCGGTTCAGTCGGAAATCACAGGTGGTCAGGTTTCCATCACAGGTAATTACACGCTTGAAGAGGCGCAGTCTTTGCAGACGGTTCTCGAAAGCGGTTCGTTGCCGGTAAGCTTCCACTACGAGCAGAGCCAGGTGGTAGGTCCTACGCTTGGCCAGGACGCTCTCAACAGCGGTCTGATCGTTGCCATTCTGGGTCTTGCCCTGGTTATGCTGTACCTGCTGTTCTTCTATCACGGCTTGGGTTTGCTCACCGCTGCTGCTATGGCTGTGTTTGCCGTGCTCTACCTTGGCCTTTTGGCTACGCTTTCGGCATTCGGCCTGTTCTCGCTTTCGCTGGCGGGTATTGCGGGCATCGTCCTTACCATCGGTATGGCTGCCGACTCCTCGATTCTGGTATTGGAGCGTTTCCGCGAGGAAATCCGAATGGGCAGAAGCGTTCGTGCGGCTTCTATCACGGGTGTTCGTCATGGCATCGAAACCTCCATCGACGCCGACTTGGTTTCGCTGGTTTCGGCCCTCACCCTGTTCTTCCTGGCTTCTGCAAGCGTTAAGGGCTTTGGCCTTACGCTGGCGCTGGGTATTGCGTGCGATATCGTTATGATGCTGCTGCTGAAGGCTCCGCTCATCCGCCTTCTTGCTCCGCACGTTATCACCAAGCATCCTGGTTTCTGGGGTGTGCGCGACTGTCAGGAAGCAGCGCCGGTCTATGCCGAGCTTCGTGGCGAACAGACGGGAACGGTTGCCCATCCTTCCGCCGAGGCAATGGAGGAAAAGAGGTCCGTTGCGCACAAGACGCTCGACGAATTGAAGGGTCGCTTTATTAAGCGCGACATCAACTTCATGGGTGCGCGCAAGGTGCTCCTTTGCATTTCGGCTGCGCTTGTTGTTCTGTCGTTTGTGGTCGTAGGCGCCCGCGGCCTTCAGTTCGGTATTGAGTTTGTGGGTGGTACATCTATCGCATTCCACAATACGGGCGACACCTCCATCGAAGATATGCGTGCGGCCTTCGCTGAGGCGGGCGAGCCCGACGCCGTTGTTCAGACCACCAATTCTGATGGTTCCGATGGCTTCCTGGTTCGCACCACCACCACGTCTGCCGAATCTGCTGCAACCACGGCAGCGAAAGTGGTCGACACGCTCAACCTGAGCACCGATAGCTATGAGGTAAACACGGTTGGACCCGACTGGGGTCAGAGCGTGATCCAATCTTCCCTCATCGCATTTGTTGTTTCGCTGCTTCTGATCATCGCTTACATCGCGGTTCGCTTCGAATACAAGATGGGCTTGATGGCGGTTGTTGCATTGCTGCACGACTTGATTATCGTGGTTGGCGTTTATGCGTTGGTTGGTCGCGAGGTTACGCCTAACACGGTGGCGGCCCTACTTACCATTTTGGGCTACTCGCTGTATGACACGGTTGTTGTGTTCCACCGCATCAACGACAACATGAAGGAGTCCGATGTAAAGTGCACCTTCATGTCTATGGCGAACCACTCGCTGAATCAGGTGTTTATCCGCTCGATCAACACCACGCTCACTTCGTTCGTTCCTGTTCTGGGCATGTTGCTTTTCGGTGGCGAAACGCTGAAAGACTTCGCCTTCGCCATGTCGGTTGGTCTGATTGCGGGTTCTTATTCTTCTATCGCGGTTGCAACGCCGCTCTTCGCGATGTGGAAGTCTCGCGAGCCCAAGAATGCCAAGTTGGTGAAGAAGTACGGCACCGACATCACCCGCTTCTCGTTTGCTTCCACACCGCTTCTTGCCGCTGGCACGGTGGAAGCAGCGCAGCCTGTTGCTACGGTTGATTCCATCGAGGAAACTGTGGTAGATAAGGAAGCCAACAAGAACGAAAGTTCTAAGCAGAAGAAAGCCAAGAAAGCCGGCAATTCTGAGCCTATCCGTTACAGGAGGAAGAAATAATGAGAGAAGGAAGCGCACCGAATTTCGCACCCCCGGTTGAAGAGGGCATCGTTTTTACCTTTGAAGACGAGTCGGGTGACAAGGTCAATCTCGAATTCCTGGGCCTTATCATCCACAACGATCGTCGCTACGGTTTCTTCTACGCTATCGGCGATGGGGAAGAAGCTGGCGGATCGGGCGAGGTAACCATTCTTGAGGTCACCGAGTTCGACGAAGAAGGTCAGCCCGCTGCATTCGAGCTCGTGATGGACGACGCTATTGCCGCTGAGGTTTACGAAGACTTCAAGGTTGCCACCAAGGATCTTTACGACTTCCAGTAGGGTTGGGCTAATTTGCCAGAATAAAAAAGGATCGCTTTCGGGCGATCCTTTTTTATTGCGATGCGGGGTGGGGCCCGGTGTGGCGTCATAGGGTAGTGCGGGGTGCGGTTGAGGCTGTTTTTCGGCTTCGTTGCCAGAATGGGCAAATTGCAAAAAGTTTCCAAAACTTCATAGGTAAAACACACTTGAAGAAAATTTTCCTTGACGGCGCAGGTACCGCGAAGTATTTTATTAAATTGTGTCTTTTTGCAAAACAACCGGTTGCAACGAAGGAGGAAATGACTCGTGGTTCAGTCTAATAACCCCGATTCCACCAGCCGTTATAGGACTCGCCGGAGCTTCGCGAAGATCCCAGCCGTCATGGACGTGCCGAATCTGATCGCAATCCAGACGGAAAGCTTCAAGAAGTTCATGGATGATGGTCTGACGAATGCTTTCGCAGACATCAGCCCCATCGAATCCAACACCAAAGATATGTGTGTTGAGTTCGGCAAGCATGAATTTGGTGAGCCCAAGTATAGCGTAGATGAATGCAAGGAACGTGACGTGTCCTACCAGGCACCGCTCTTTGCTGAAATCCGCTTCATCAATCGCGAAACAGGCGAGATCAAAGAGCAGGACGTCTTTATGGGCGACTTCCCGCTGATGACGCCCCGCGGCACCTTCATCATCAACGGCACCGAGCGTGTTGTTGTATCTCAGTTGGTGCGCAGCCCTGGCGTGTACTTCTCTGCCGAGCGCGACAAAACATCCGACAAGACCATCTACAACGCGAAGATCATCCCTTCTCGCGGTGCATGGCTCGAGTTCGAAACCGACAAGCGCGACATCCTTTCCGTGCGCATCGACCGTAAGCGTAAGCAGCCTGCTACGCTTCTTCTGCGTGCGCTCGGTATCGCTGAAACGCGCGAAGAGATCATCGATATCCTCGGCGATTCCGAGATGGTGATCCGAACCCTCGACCGCGACCCCGCCACCACCAAGGAAGAGTCTCTTATCGAGCTGTACCGTCGTTTCCGTCCGGGCGAGCCCCCTACGATCGACTCTGCTCGTACGCTGCTTGACGGCCTGTTCTTCAACCCTCAGCGCTACGACCTGGCAAAGGTTGGCCGCTACAAGATCAACAAGAAGCTTGAGTTCGATCCTGAAAACGACGCCTCCACGCTTACGCAGGAAGACATCATCGCAACCATGCGCTACATCGTGGGTCTCCATGATGGCGCCGAAGGCGTTCAGGTAGACGACATCGACCACTTCGGCAACCGTCGTATCCGCACGGTTGGCGAATTGATCCAGAACCAGTTCCGTATCGGCCTTTCCCGTATGGAGCGTGTTGTACGCGAGCGCATGAGCATGCAGGAGCCTGACGACATCACGCCGCAGTCTCTGGTTAACATCCGCCCCATCGTGGCAGCCATCAAGGAGTTCTTCGGTTCTTCCCAGCTGTCTCAGTTCATGGACCAGTCCAACATTGCTGCAGGCGTTACGCACAAGCGCCGTCTGTCCGCACTGGGCCCTGGTGGTCTGTCTCGTGAGCGCGCGGGCTTCGAAGTTCGAGACGTTCATAACTCCCACTACAGCCGCATGTGCCCGATTGAGACCCCTGAAGGTCCTAACATCGGTCTTATCGGCTCGCTGGCAACGTATGCTCGCGTGAACGACTACGGCTTCATTGAGGCTCCGTATCGTCGCGTTGAAGACGGCAAGGTAACCGACATCGTTGATTACCTCACCGCCGATGAAGAAGAAAAGCACACCATCGCCCAGGCTAACGAGCAGTTCGACCCCGAAACGCGCGTATTCGGCCACACCGACGAGAACGGAACGTTCGTTCCTTCCGAGCGTCTGCTGTGCCGTACTCGCGACTCCAAGGGCGTATTCGGCGAGCCTGAAGAAGTTACTGTCGACCGCGTAGACTACATGGACGTTTCGCCTCGTCAGATGACTTCTGTTGCAACGTCGCTGATTCCGTTCCTCGAGCACGACGACGCTAACCGCGCACTGATGGGCTCCAACATGCAGCGTCAGGCAGTGCCTCTGCTTCGTCCTAGCGCTCCGTTGGTTGGTACCGGTATCGAGCACCGCATTGCGGTTGACTCCGGCGAAGTTCTGGTAGCCCAGAACGCTGGTGTTGTTGACTACGTTGACGGTCAGACCATCATCATCGAACGTGAAGATGGCGAATACGACGAGTACCTCATTCCTAAGTTCCAGCGCTCCAACCAGTCTGGCTGCATGAACCACAAGCCTATCGTTCGCAAGGGCGACAAGGTATATGCAGGCGATGTTCTGGCAGACGGTCCTTCTTGCGACGGCGCCGAGCTTTCGCTTGGTCAGAACCTGATGGTCGCTTACATGCCTTGGGAAGGTTACAACTACGAGGACGCTATCATCGTGTCCGAACGCGTTGTTGCTGAAGACCTGCTTACGTCCATCCACATCTCCGAGTACGAGATCGATGCTCGTGACACCAAGCTTGGACCTGAGGAAATCACTCGCGAAGTCCCCAATATCTCTGATGATATGGTTTCCGATCTCGATAGCGACGGTATTATCCGTGTTGGTGCTGAGGTATTCCCTGGCGACGTTCTGGTTGGCAAGGTTACCCCGAAGGGTGAAACCGAGCTCACCGCTGAAGAGCGTCTGCTCCGTGCCATCTTCGGTGAGAAGGCTCGTGAGGTTCGCGACACGTCCCTCAAGGTTCCTCATGGCTCTGGCGGCCGCGTAATCAACGTGGTTCGTTCTTCCCGTGCAAACGGTGACGAACTTGCTCCTGGCGTAAACGAGCTCGTTCGCGTATTCGTTGCTCAGAAGCGTAAGATCCAGCAGGGCGACAAGCTCTCCGGTCGTCATGGTAACAAGGGTGTTATCTCCCGCGTTCTGCCGGTAGAGGATATGCCTTACTTGGCCGACGGTACCCCGATCGACGTTATGTTGAACCCCCTGGGTGTTCCTTCCCGTATGAACGTTGGTCAGCTGCTCGAGAACCATCTTGGTTGGGCTGCTAAGTGGGGTTGGTCCGACGATCCTGAGTCCACCGAACCCGTTCCCGGCCCGCAGTTCGTTGCAACGCCGGTATTCGACGGTGCGACCGAGGAAGAGATTTCCAACGCCATCGAAGCTGCTAACCGCAACCTCATCAACATCAACCATGCCAAGTACGGCGATATGGCTCGTGACGAATTCGTTCCGCAGCTTTCCCGCACTGGTAAGGCTTGGCTGTACGACGGCCGTACCGGCGAGCGTTTCCGCGAGCCTATCACCTGCGGTCAGACCTACATCCTTAAGCTGGGCCACATGGTCGACGACAAGATCCATGCTCGCTCGACTGGTCCTTACAGCTTGATCACCCAGCAGCCTCTTGGCGGCAAGGCCCAGTTCGGCGGCCAGCGCTTCGGCGAGATGGAAGTTTGGGCACTGTACTCCTACGGTGCTTCCAACGTCCTGCAGGAGATCCTGACCATCAAGTCCGACGATACCTCCGGCCGTGTTAAGTCCTACGAGGCTATCGTTAAGGGCGAGAGCATTCCTGCTCCTGAGGTACCTGAGTCCTTCAAGGTTCTCATCAAGGAAATGCGCTCGCTGTGCCTCAACGTTGAGCTTGAGGGCCACCAGCATCAGACCATCGATGTCACCCACGACCCCGATGAGGATGAGCTTTTGGGCGCCGCACTTCCCGTTGAAGAAAAGTCCGAAAAGGACAGCGACGACCTGTTGGGTTCCATCACTGCCGAGCTTGGCAATCTGATGGGCGAGAAAAACGACACTGACGACCTTATCGGTAAGGGAGAGGAGAACTAAATGAGCGAATTTGACGTTAACAATTTCGACGCCATCCGCATCTCTCTTGCAAGCGCTGAAGATATCCGTGGTTGGTCTCGTGGCGAAGTTAAGAAGCCCGAAACCATCAACTATCGTACGCTCAAGCCCGAAAAGGACGGCTTGTTCTGCGAAAAGATCTTTGGCCCCACGAAGGACTGGGAATGCGCCTGCGGTAAGTACAAGCGCATTCGCTTCAAGGGCATCGTCTGCGAACGCTGCGGTGTTGAGGTTACGCGCTCCAAGGTTCGTCGTGAGCGCATGGGCCACATCGAGCTCGCTGCTCCGGTAAGCCACATTTGGTACTTTAAGGGCTCTCCTTCGCGTCTGGGCTACTTGCTCGACATTCCGCCGAAGGAGCTCGAGAAGGTTCTCTATTTCGCATCTTCCATCATCACGTTTGTTGACAAGGAAGCTCGCGAAGAGGATGTAGAAGAGCTGCGCGACGAACTTTCCGCAGACTTGGAAGAATTGGACGCAGAACGCGATCGCCTCATCGAGGCTACGCGCCGCCTGTCCGTCGACTACGTTCCCGAAGAGGACGAGTTCGTTGACGACATCGACGAAGACGAGCGTATGACGCCCGAGGAAGTCGAAGAGGAAATCGCTGACATCTACGAGGAGTTCAACGAGCGCAAGACCTTGCGTTCCGAGGCTCTGGAGGCTTTCCTGAAGATCGAGCCCAAGCAGCTTGTATCCGACGAAGCTCTGTATCGCGAGATGCGCCTGAACTATTCCGACTACTTCAAGGGCGGCATGGGCGCAGAGGCTATCCGCGACCTGCTCGATAGTATCGACCTCGCTGCTACCGCCGAAGAGCTTACTGAAACCGTTGCCACCGGCAAGGGCCAGAAGCGCACCAAGGCTATTAAGCGCCTGAAGGTTGTCGACTCGTTCCTGCATTCCGCAAACAAGCCTTCCGATATGATCCTGGATGTAATCCCGGTTATTCCGCCGGATCTGCGTCCTATGGTTCAGCTCGATGGCGGCCGTTTTGCAACGTCCGACCTGAACGACCTGTATCGTCGCGTTATCAACCGTAACAACCGCCTGAAGCGCCTGCTCGACTTGGGTGCTCCTGAGATCATCGTTAACAACGAAAAGCGCATGCTCCAGGAAGCAGTAGACTCCCTGTTCGACAACGGCCGCCGTGGCCGTCCCGTAACGGGTCCTGGCAACCGTCCGCTGAAGTCCCTCTCCGACATGCTGAAGGGCAAGCAGGGCCGTTTCCGTCAGAACCTGCTCGGTAAGCGCGTTGACTACTCCGGCCGTTCCGTAATCGTTGTTGGTCCTAACCTGAAGCTGCATCAGTGCGGTCTGCCTCAGCAGATGGCTCTCGAGCTGTTCAAGCCCTTCGTAATGAAGCGCCTGGTAGAGCTTGAGTATGCTGCCAACATCAAGGCTGCAAAGCGTGCGGTAGATCGTGGTGCCAGCTATGTTTGGGATGTTCTGGAAGAAGTTATCGTTGAGCATCCGGTACTGCTGAACCGCGCACCTACGCTGCACCGTCTGGGTATTCAGGCATTTGAGCCGGTATTGGTAGAAGGCAAGGCCATCAAGCTGCATCCGTTGGTATGTACTGCATTCAACGCTGACTTCGACGGTGACCAGATGGCTGTTCACGTACCGCTGGGTGCTGAGGCTCAGGCTGAGGCTCGCGTACTGATGCTTTCCGCAAACAACATCAAGTCTCCTGCACATGGTCGTCCGCTGACTGTTCCTACTCAGGACATGATCATCGGTATGTACTACCTCACCGCTGCCCGCGATGGCTTCCCCGGCGAAGGTCGTGCATTCATCGACTTCGCTGATGCTCGCAATGCCTATGACGCTCGTGCCGAGGTTGACCTTCAGGCCAAGATCTGGGTTCGCCTTCCGAAGGACACCCTGGTTGCAACCGCATTCGGTCAGTTCGAGGAGCACAAGGCTGGTTCGCGTCTGCAGACCACCATTGGCCGTATCATCTTCAACGGTGTGTTCCCGGACGATTATCCGTTCCTGAACTACCAGATGAACAAGAAGGAAATTGGCCGTATCGTAGAGGATGCTTGCAACCGCTACACCCTTTCCGAAGTCGAGCCTATCCTCGACGGCTTGAAGGACACTGGCTTCCATTACGCCACCATCGCTGGTATTACCGTTTCCGTTTACGACGCAACGGTTCCTCCCAGCAAGGACGCTATTCTTGCCGATGCCGACAACAAGGTTGCCGCTATCGAGGAAGACTACGAGATGGGTCTTATGAGCGCTGAAGAGCGTCATAAGCAGGTTGTTGACATCTGGACCGAGGCTAACGAAGAGGTCGGCGAGGCAATGGCTGCCAACTTCGACAGCTTCAACCCGATCTTCATGATGGCCGACTCTGGTGCTCGAGGTAACATCAAGCAGATTCGTCAGCTTGCTGGTATGCGTGGCCTGATGGCAGACACCAAGGGCGGCACGATCGACATTCCTGTTAAGTCGAACTTCCGTGAGGGCCTTTCCGTTCTGGAATACTTCATTTCCACGCACGGCACTCGAAAGGGTATGGCTGACACCGCACTGCGTACTGCAGACTCCGGTTACCTTACCCGTCGTTTGGTTGACGTTGCTCAGGACGTTATTGTTCGCGAGATCGACTGCGGTACTTCCGACGGCGTTCCTTATCCGATTCACAACGATAAGGGCGAGCTTGACGAGAACCTGGTTGGTCGTTGTGTTCTGGAAGACATCCAGGATGCCGAGGGCAACGTTATCGTTGCTGCGGGCGACTTCATCAACTCCATGGATCAGGTTGCCGCTATGGATGCTGCTGGTCTTACTACCATCAACATCCGCACGGTTATGACCTGCCATGCAGAGCACGGCGTTTGCCAGAAGTGCTACGGTTGGGACCTTGCTACTGCACGCCCGGTTAACATCGGTACTGCTGTTGGCATTATTGCTGCACAGTCCATCGGTGAGCCTGGCACGCAGCTTACGATGCGTACGTTCCACGCCGGCGGTGTTGCAGGTGAAGACATTACGCACGGTCTGCCTCGTGTTACCGAGCTTTTCGAGGCTCGCAAGCCTAAGGGCCAGGCTGTTCTTGCTGAAATCGCTGGCACCTTGCAGGTAACCGCCGACAAGGTGAACAAGACGCTTACCGTTCATGACCAGGAAGGCAACATCCGCGAATACGTGGTATCTGCTCGCGCAACGCTTTTGCCGGGCGTTACCGATGGTTGCGAAGTTGAGGTTGGCCAGCAGCTCACCAAGGGTTCTGTAAACCCCCACGACCTGCTTCGCCTTACCGATCCGAACACCACGCTTCGCTACATCGTTGCTCAGGTTCAGGACGTGTACGTGTCCCAGGGCGTAGACATCAACGACAAGCATATCGAGGTTATTGCTCGCCAGATGCTGCGTAAGGTTGCTGTTCTCGATCCGGGCGATTCCGACTACTTGCCGGGCCGCCAGGTTAACCGCTTCGAATTCGAAGATGCGGCTAACGCTCTGGTTCTGGAAGGCAAGAATCCTCCGGTGGGTCAGCCTCTGCTGCTCGGCATCACCAAGGCTTCGCTGGCAACCGATTCGTTCCTGTCTGCTGCATCGTTCCAGGAAACCACCAAGGTTCTTACCGATGCTGCTATCGAGGGCAAGGTTGATACCCTGCAGGGCCTGAAGGAAAACGTTATTATCGGTAAGCCTATTCCGGCTGGTACTGGCCTCAAGCGTTATCACGACGTGGGTCTTACCTACCGCGGTGTGGCTGTCGACAAGGTTGACTCCGATCGTCTGCCCGATTCCGCTCCTGAGGCGCTTCGCGAAATCGAAGAGCTGCTGCCTCAGCCGCAGGATTGGTCGCTTGACGGCGATGGCTACCTGGGCGCTGGCTCCGACTATGCAAGCTACTTTGCTTCCATCACGTCGGGCTACCGTGGCAACAACCTCTCCGATGAGGATGCTCGTCTGTACATTTACGACGACCTGGGCGTATCGCAGCGTTGGGCCAACAAGTTCTCCGAAGCTGGTATCGAAACCGTGGCCGACCTGGTTGGTCACACCGAAGACGACCTGCTTCGCATCGAGGGCATTGGCACCAAGGCTATCGAAGAGCTGAAGGAAGGCCTCGAAAAGCATGGCCTGTCTCATGTGATCGAAGACGACCTGAACGCTTCTCGCGACGACATGAGCCAGCTGCTCGACATGGTGTTCTCTCCTGATGACACCGTGCTCATCGGCGGCGACCAGCCCGCAACCTTCAGCACCGAAGGTGAGGACATGCTGGGCGAGGCTCTGCCCCCGCGCTCCTATCAGCGCAACCTGGAAGAGCTCGACGCTCTGCTGGGCGCCAACGACCTTGGCTTCCACAGCACGGATGCTGATTCCGACTCCTCTTCGGACGAAGAATAATCCGAGCGAAAGCTAATTGCTTTAAAGGCGCGTCCCCCAAGCGGGACGCGCCTTTTTGTTTCTTTGGAGAAGGCTTCTTTAGTACGCTAAAGTGCCATGCGGTATCTTCGCTTAGCGTGTTATTCTGATACTCGCAAAAAGTTGAAAGGGAGCAAACGATGCCCAATACCAAAACGTATCTTTCCGATGACCGTACTCCTCCGCAAAGCCAAATCGGTGCTTCGCTGGAATCGTTGGCGCATACCATCCATGAGCGCCGCAATGCGGGCGATGAAAGCTACACGCATCGTTTGCTTACGGGTGATATCGATACGCTTCTGAAGAAGGTCGCCGAAGAGGCCCATGAGGCAACGCTTGCGGCGAAGGACGTTGTGTACAACGAGGGTGACGACGCACAGGTTAACCATCTGCGTTACGAAGCCGCCGACGTGGTGTATCACCTCATGGTTTTGCTGGAGCGTTGCGGCATCGGACTTGATGAGTTCGCAGCCGAGCTCAACACCCGCATGACCAAGGAAGAAATCGAAGAGCGTGGCGGCGTAGTGTTGCTGAAGCCCGAGTACGTAAACCGCGGCAACCACGTGGAAAAATAGAGACGGGTCCCATTTTCCCACCTAATGCGGAGAGCCTTGCTTGCACGATGCGCTGCAAGCAAGGCTCTCTTTTTTTGTGCACTATAGCTAAGTGGAAAAATGGGACCTGTCCCTGTGTTCCCGCTTTAAAGGTACTGGCCGCGGACCTCCCAAAAGGCTACAGCGCTGGCGGCGGCCACATTGAGGGAATCAACCTGATGAGCCATGGGTATCTTCACGGTGTAGTTGCAATTGGCGATAGTGGAAGGCGCCAAGCCGTCGCCTTCGGTTCCCAAAACGAGTGCCAGCTTCTCGGCGTCTGCGATATGCTCATTCTGAAGTGTGACGGAATCGTCTTCCAGCGCCAGGGCCGCAACGGTGAATCCGAGCTGGTTTAGCAGCGGCACTCCCTCTTCGGCCCAATTGCGTTCAGTTCCGATGCGCGTCCACGGTACCTGGAATACGGTTCCCATGGAAACGCGGTTGGCGCGACGGTAGAACGGGTCGTGGCACCCGGGGGTAACCAGCACGGCATCCATTCCCAACGCGGCTGCCGAACGGAATATCGCACCGATATTGGTGAAGTTCGTCACGTCTTCCAAGATGGCAACGCGTGTTGCGTCTTTAAGCAAGGTGGCAACGTCAGGCAGGGTGGGCCGGTGAAAAGCGGCAAGGGGGCCTCGCGTGCGTTCGTAGCCGGTAAGCTCGAAAACCTGTTGGTGTGTGACAACGAACAGGGGAGTGGCTGGTGCGGTAGCGTCGATGCGGGCAAACAATTCTTCGCACGCAGGCGCCCAGCGCTTATCGGTTAGCAGAGCAAAAGGGGCAAGGCCCGCATCCATAGCCCGATCAATAACGTTGCGTGATTCGGCAATGAATAAGCCCTCATCGGATACCTCACTGCCCGTTGCAAGGCGAAGGCCCACCAGTTGCTTGGGGTCACGCAGCTCGGAATCGGTCATGCTGGAGAATACGCGTAAACGGGCATCGTCTAAGGTGGTGAGCTCGATGAGGGGCATGGCGTTCCTTTACAGTTACGAGGTTTGTTTGAATTATACGTTGAGGGAATTTTAACTCCGAACCGCTTGTCAAGCACTAATTAGGTGGTTGTGCTAAAATATCGGGTCGGAATATCACCCACGGAAAGGTACATATATGTCAGGGCATTCAAAATGGGCAACCACCAAGCATCGTAAGGCAGCTCAGGACGCAAAGCGCTCCGCGCTGTTCTCCAAGCTTTCCCGTAACATTACCGTTGCGGCGAAGGAAGGCGGCGACCCGAACCCTGAAAACAACGCTTCCCTGGCAGCTGCTATCGATAAGGCAAAGAGCTATTCTTTGCCTAAGGACAAAATCAAGACCGCTATCGACAAAGCTTTCGGTTCCGGCAAAGACGCCGCTAACTACGAAACGGTTGTGTACGAGGGCTATGGCCCCTGCGGTGTTGCTATTTACTGCGACGCTCTGACCGACAACCGCAACCGCACCGCTGCTGATGTTCGTGCCGCCTTCAATCATCATGGTGGCAACCTGGGTACTTCCGGTTCTGTTGCCTTCCAGTTTGAAAAGAAGGGCCAGATCCTGGTAGAAAAGGTTATCAAGTCCGAGCAGAAGAAGGTTGCCGACAAGGAAAACGCCGTCGACGAAGACGAATTCATGATGGCTGTTGCCGAGGCTGGCGGTTCTGACTACGAAGACGCTGGCGATGAGTGGATCGTATACACCGCTCCCACCGATCTGATGACGGTTAAGAAGGGCCTGGAAGAGCAGGGCATCGAAGTTAAGGGTGCTGAGTTCATCATGGAGCCCACCACGCCTACCGAGGTTACCGTTGCTGATGCAAAGAAGGTTATGCGTCTGGTAGACCGTCTGGAAGAGCTCGAAGATCTTCAGAACGTATATCACACCATGGACATCACCGACGAAATCGCTGCTGCCCTCGACGAAGAGGAATAAGCGACTCCCGAATCTGAAAAGGGACTTCTTTAGTTTCATTTTCAACGATCAACAGGCGTTACTTGGTAACGTTACCGTAAAAAGAAAGGCTGCTTTGTGCAGCCTTTCTTTCTTTTGGTCAAGGGTCTATTTCGGACTGGTGCCTGTGGTATAGTAGTTGAACTTCAAAGCATTAAACGCACTACTTAACCACACTACGATGCTCAAGGGGTCTTCTTTTCGTGACGCGACAAGCGAACATTCTTTCGTTCGATGAGGTAAAAGCCCGCGAGGCTTCGCTTCCGCGTACCGTTTCACCCTCGTCTTCTTCTCGTAGAGCCTATGAGGCCCATCGAAATGCCGAAGAAGGCGCAGCTCGTCGTACTTCTTCTCGCTCAAACACCCCTCGTGTTTCCAGCGCTCGTTCTTACCGCGAGGCGTCGGCGTCTCGTTTTGCCGAAAGCAACTATGCGCAGTTGCAGCGTCCTTCACGGGAACGTGCCTCTATGCGTGGGTACGATGACCTCAATCACGCCGCTCCACGTGCTGGCCGTGGTTATTCCTCGTCTGTTTCCGCGGGCGACCGTCGTTATTCGTCAGCTCGCGCTCAGGCTCGCAGGGGCTATCCGTCCCATGAGCCTTCTGGCTATGCCTCTTCTCGTAGCGACGCTGCACGCGGCGTTCGTTCCCGTCGCATAGATGATGCTTCCGCAGAAAGCGAAGAGCACGCAGCGGCACGTCGTTCGGCACAGCGCAAGCAGAACGAAAGCTTCTCTCACGAAATTCGTAAGCGTTTCCGAGCTGCCAAGGCTGATCGTGAATTCGATCGCACCATCGGTGCTCGCGAAAGGGCGCGTGCGCGTGCGGAGCAGCAAGAACAGGGTAGTCGTGCCGCCGTATACGATATGCGCATGGGCTCAACCCAGCGTAAGTCGGTGCGCAGCATGGCTGAAGGCGAAAGCGGCAAGCACAGTTTTTCGCTACCGTTCGCTATTCCTTTTACGGGGTCTATCTCTGCATGGGCAACACGCGGCATAGTTTCGCTCATTGCTGTTGTGTTCGCGGTAACCATGCTCTACTTCCCTTGCCAGAACTACTACAACGAAACGCGTCAGCTGCAGCAGCTTCAAGCTGAGTACGATGCGCTTCAGGAATACAATACCCAGATGCAAAATCAGGTAGATTACCTTAATACCGATGAAGGCATTGAGGACTATGCCCGCTCCGAGTTGGGATGGATACGACCAGGTGAACATGTTGTTTCGGTTGAAGGGGTAACTCCCTCAACCAGTGATTCACGTTCAAATGATCGCGTCTATGCCATCCCTGCAGGTAGCGTGGCGGCTCCTGACACGTGGTATTCCGGCATTTTGGATGTGATCTTTGGCTATGGCCACTAATTCAAAACGTATTGCAGCTTTCGACATCGGCACGGTAACGTGCCGATTGTTGTTGGCAGAGGTTCAAGACGGCGCGCTCCATGAGCTTGAGCGACGTTGCGTTATAACCAATCTTGGTGTTGGCGTCGATAAGACGGGCGTCCTCCAGGAAGACGCCATTCAGCGCGTGGTTGCGCAGATTGGCGAATACGTTGAAATCGTTAACAGCTATCGCGATGACAAACACCCTGAAATTCCTATTGTCGCCGTTGCTACCAGCGCTTCGCGCGATGCTAAGAACTCCGACGTTTTGGTAGGGAAGTTGCGCGAGCTGGGCGTAGAGCTCTCCGTTATCGAAGGCGAGCGCGAGGCGGCTCTTTCGTTCCGCGGTGCTTCGCGCGGGCACAAAGGCGAAAACCTCCTGGTTGCTGATATCGGTGGCGGCTCTACCGAAGTGGTGCTGGGCGTAGGCGGCGAAGCTCCGAAGCTGGCGCATTCGTTCAATGTTGGATGCCGTCGTATGACGGAGCGCTTCTATGTTTCCGACCCTCCGGTTGAACTTGAATTGGCGCAGGCTCACGCCTGGGTTCAGCATGAATTCAAGGCCTTTTTCGAACATGCGAAAAACGAAGGGATTGCAATCGACCGTATTGTTGCGGTGGCGGGTACAGCAACCAGCGTTGTTTCCATGGACAAGAAGATGGAAGTGTACGATTCCGCTTTGGTCGATGGCGTTATGGTTCCGGGTGAAACCCTGAACAGCCTGTACCACCAGCTGTCCAGCATGCCCTTGGCCGACCGCAAGCAGGTAGTGGGTCTTCAGCCCGAACGCGCTTCGGTAATCGTAGCCGGCTTGGGTATTTTGCTTGAAGTGCTTGCGGCAGCCGATTGCAAATCCTTCACAGTTAGCGAATCGGATATCCTTCAAGGCTTGATCCTTGATGCCTATGAGCAGGGGAAATAAGCAAATCTTGCTTGTTAATCAAGATTTGTTCACTGAAGAGCTTTCATGGGAATGATCCTCAACCGCGCGTTGGGGGTTATTTTTGCTATGATGGTAGAGCTTGCCCGTCAGGGGCAACACGGGAGCGTGGTGGAATTGGCATACACAGCGGACTTAAAATCCGCCACCTTCGGGTTTGTGGGTTCGAGTCCCACCGCTCCTACCAGTTCTGAATTCGGCAGTGCCCCGTTTTAGCGGGCACTCGGTTATAACGAAAGCGTTGAAGATGACAGACATCGCACCTTACATGCAGGATCCCAAGATCGTCCAAAACATCAAGGATTTCGAGGCATACTGCAAGACAGAAGATGCATCTGCCCAGCCCGGTTCGCCTGCGCTGTTCGAATCGTACCTGAGCCGTTACGCGGACAAAGTCGGCGACATCATCAACACGTTCATTCCTACAGGTAGCCATCCCGATATGGATAAGTACCTGTACGCTCCGCTTATGAAGTACAGCCAAAATGGTGGCAAGCGTCATCGCCCCCTTATCTGCGTTGCAGCATGCGCTGCGGTAGGTGGCGATATCCGTCGAGCATTTTCCGCCGCTGCCGCTATCGAGCACTTCCATACGGCTGCTCTTATTCACGACGATATTGCCGATGAAGCATCGCTGCGCCGCGGCGAGCCTTGCATGCACCTTACTCAGGGCGAAGGTCTTGCCATCAACGCGGGCGACTTGGCCCTGTCCATCGTAAACGGCATCGTTATGCGCGATCCGCTGCTTTCCGACTCTATGAAGGTACGTGTTGCCATCGAGCTGGTTTCCATGGCTCAGAGCACGGTAGAAGGCCAGGCTCTTGATATCGGCTGGGCTCGTGACGGTCGCTATGACATCACGCCGGAAGATTATCTGGTTATGGCAACGCATAAAACCGCGCATTATTCCGGCGCGGTCCCCCTGGCTGTTGGCGCTATGGTTGGCGGCGGCTCGGAAGAGCAGGTCGAAGCCCTTCGTGCTTACGGCTTGGACACGGGTCTTGCGTTCCAGATTCAGGACGACCTGCTTAACCTGGTTGGCACCAAGGAAGCAAAAGAAAAAGACTATCGCAGCGATATCACCGAAGGCAAGCGCACGCTTGTTGTGGTTCATGCGCTGCAGAACACCACGAAGCGGGAACGCTTGGTAGAGATCCTTTCCTCCAAGGAAACGGATCCGGCTATCCTTGAGGAAGCGGTTTCCATCATGCGTGAGGCGGGCAGCATCGATTATGCACGCGCCTATGCAGAGAAGCTAACCGCCAACGCTCAGGAGCGCCTTGCGAAAATCCTGCCCGAATCGAAGATGCGCGACCTTTTAGCGTCGATGGCAGATTGGTTCGTTGATCGACTTAAGTAGTGAAGCATATGGATCCTATTAAGAAAAACGATTCCGGCGCTGCAGTTGAAGATGTGCAGCGCAGGCTCGTAAAAGCTGGTTATCTGGCTGAAGACCAGGTAACGGGCACCTTTGGTGCCGAAACGGAAAACGCGGTTTTGTCGTTGTGCCGCGATTGTGGCATCGAACCGCGTGCTGAAGTGGACAACGCTGTTTGGACCAAATTGGTTGACGCGTCGTTCGAATTGGGCGACCGCAACCTGTTCTTGCGCGTTCCGTTCTTCCACGGTGCCGATGTACGTACGCTCCAGGAAGCTCTTTCCGCGCTGGGCTTTTCTTGCGGTATTGCCGACGGTATTTTTGGCGTTCACACGGAAGATGCGCTGCGTCGTTTCCAGCTGAACATGGGCTTGCCCACCGATGGCATTGCCGGCGCATTCACCTTCCGCGCGCTTCTGCACTTGCAGCATTCTTGGAAGGGCAAGGATTCTTTCAGCCCCGTTCCTCGTTTGGGTTTTGCCCGCGCAGCTCAGGTGCTCGAATCTAACCTTATCTGCCTTTTCGGCACATCGGAATTCACTCGTTCGGTTGCTGCTCGTATGTCGAACCTGGCGCTTGCCACCACTCCGGCATCGAAGGTTACCAGCGCCGATTCTCTGCTGGTTGCTCCCGATGAAAGCATGTATTTCGTGCAAATTTTGGTTGGCAACGAAAAGCCCGCTTCCACGGTTCCCACGGTAGATTTCGTGGACGAAGAAAGCCTTCCCGACCGCGTTGGTCAGGCTCTTATGGCAACGGAAGGTCATCAGCGCCGCATTGCTGTTCGTCTGCCTGAAGAGGGCTGGGAAGATGCTGGCGCCGATCGTTCGGCTCAGCATTACGCCATCGTTTTGCTCGATGCGCTTTGCTCCGGTTTGGTTATTGCGGAGCAGCGATAGCGTTGGTTTTCGTTTGCTATACTGAGGACGCATAGGCAATTGAGCAGAAAGGCGTCCATGGAAGCATCAGCTCTTATTCTTGCTGCGGGTGCAGGTACCCGCATGAAATCATCTAAACCCAAGGTGGCTCACCAGATTTTCGGTAAGCCCCTTGTTCGTTGGGTTGTCGACGCCGCACACGCTGCGGGCATCGATTCTGTTGTTGGCGTGGTAGGCCACGGCAGGGAACAGGTAGAGTCTCTACTTACCGATGTAACCACCGTTGTTCAGGAAGAGCAGCTGGGTACCGCACATGCGGTTCTGGCGGCTCGTGGTGCGCTCGAAGGTCGCAGCGGTTCCCTGGTAGTGCTTACGGGCGATTCCCCGCTGGTACGCGCTGAAACCATCGCTGAGCTTGTTCGCACGCGCGAAGAGGCCAACGCCGCCGTGGTTGTTCTGACCATGGAAGCGGAAAACCCCACGGGCTACGGCCGCATTATCCGCGATGCGGCAGGCGACGTTCAGGAAATTGTCGAGCAGAAAGACTGCACGCCTGAACAGGCTGCGGTAACGGAATGCAATTCCGGCTTCTACTGCTTCGACATCGAAACCCTGTTTGCTGCGCTGGAAGAAGTTTCCACCGACAATGCGCAGGGCGAATACTACCTTACCGATGTTCTGGGCATTGCTCGCAATCAGGGCAAGCGCGTTCTTGGTTTGAAGGCCGAAGACGCATCCGAATGCCTGGGCGTTAATTCCCGCCGCCAGCTTGCTGAGGCCACCAAGGTGCTGCAGCAGCGCATCAACGGCATGCATATGGACAACGGCGTAGCCATCATGGATCCCGCCACCACGTGGATCGGCCCCGATGTAACCATCGAGCCCGATGTTGAGATTTTGCCCATGACATTCCTTATGGGCGCTACCTCCATCGCCACCGGCAGCGTTGTTGGCCCCAATTCCCGCCTTACTGACACTACGGTGGGGGCAAATTGCCAGGTCGAAGAAACCGTGGCTATCGAAACTGTTCTTGACGCTGATGTTACGTGCGGTCCTCGTGCGTATCTGCGTCCTGGCACGCACATGTGTGAAGGCTCCAAGGCGGGCACGCACGTGGAAATCAAGAAATCTACCATCGGCAAGGGCAGCAAGGTGCCGCACCTGAGCTATATCGGTGATACCACCATGGGCGAAGGCGTTAACATTGGCGCCGGCAGCATCACCTGCAATTACGATGGCGAAAAGAAATGGCCTACCACCATCGGCGACAACTGCTTTGTTGGCAGCGACGTAATGATGGTTGCTCCGGTAACGCTGGGGGAAAACTCCCTTATCGGCGCCGGATCTGTTATCACCAAAGACGTATCTGCGGGGGCCCTTGGTTTGGGTCGTGCCCGTCAGACGGAAATTGAGCATTGGAACGAGAGGAAGAAGAACTAATGAGCAACATGACCAAGACCATGGCGGTATTCGCCGGGTCAACCTGTCCCGAGCTGGCTGAGGATATTGCCACTGCGCTGGGCACCACGCTCGGCAACGTGAAGCTCGAGAAGTTCTCGAACGGTGAAATTTACGCACGTTATCTTGAAAGCGTTCGTGGCGCAGACGTATTCATCGTACAGTCCACTTCCACGCCTAACGTTAACGAAGCAGTAATGGAGCTGCTTATTATGGCCGACGCGGCAAAGCGCGCTTCTGCTCGTACCGTTAACGCTGTTGTTCCTTGCTATGGCTATGCTCGCCAGGACCGCAAGGCTGCTGCACGTGAGCCCATTACGGCTAAGCTGGTTGCCAACATCATGACTGCTGCTGGCATTGACCGTACCATTACCATCGACCTGCATCAGGGCCAGATCCAGGGCTTCTTCGACACCCCGGTTGATCACCTGACCGCGCTGCCCATCTTCGCCGATTACTTCCGCAAGAAGAATATCGACACCGAAAAGCTCTGCGTGGTAAGCCCCGATGTTGGCCGCGCTAAGGCTGCGAAGAAGCTTTCCGACATGCTTCACTCCGACCTGGCAATCATGCACAAGGGCCGTCCTGGTCACAACAAGGCGGAAATCACTGCGCTTATCGGCGACGTTAACGGCAAGATCTGCATTGTTAACGACGACATGATCGATACCGCTGGTACCCTGTGCGCTGCTGTTGCCACGCTGAAGCAGAAGGGCGCTGAAAAGGTATACGTTTGCGCTACGCATCCTATTTTTAGTGGTCCTGCTTACGAGCGCATTGAAAACTCCCAGATCGACGAGCTGGTAGTTTGCAACACCGTTGCTGTTCCTCAGGAAAAGCAGACCGGCAAGATCAACGTTATTTCCGTTGCTCCGCTTCTGGCTCGTGCTATCAACAACGTATACGACAACAAGTCGGTTGCTTCGCTGTTCGACCCAGAGTTTGCCCTGTAAGGCATGCGCGTAGTAGTTGGCCTGGGCAACCCAGGGGAAGAATACGCGCATACGCGTCACAATGCGGGCTTTGAGGTGGTAGACCTTTTGGCTAGCGAATGGGGCGTAACCTACTGGAAGAACACGTGCGGTGCTTTGGTGGGCGAAGGCAAGCTGCGTCATTCCGACGGCAGCATCGAAAAGGTTATTCTAGCGAAGCCCCAGAGCTTCATGAACCTTTCCGGTGGGCCTACATCGAAGCTGTGCAAGGAATACGATTGCTCGGTTGAAGAGCTTATTGTTATCCACGACGAGCTTGATATCGACCCAGGCACCGTGAAGGTGAAGAAGGGCGGTGGGCATGCGGGCCATAACGGCCTGAAGTCCATCATCGAAAAGTGCGGGTCGCGCGATTTTTTGCGCGTGCGCACTGGCATTGGCCGCCCTCCTGGAAGGATGAGCGTGGTAGATTTCGTGCTGGCCGCTCCGAAGAAAGACGCGAAGGACGATTTCGACCAAGCATGTCAGCGTGCTGCTGAAGCAGTTGAATCGCTGCTAGAAAAGGGCCTGGCAAGAACACAGGATGTGTTCAATCAGCACTAACGAAGATCCCGATCGCAAAAGCGGCCGGGATCTTTTTTGTTGGTGGGGGGGTGTTGAGCTTGACAATGGTTTAAGGGGCAACGGCACTCTACCAACCGCTGTAGTTGTATAGACGCGAAGCTTGCGTTCGGTGCGTTTTACCAGCTAGTAACTTATAATGTCGGCATTGCATTTGTATCGCATCCCGAGTGATTTCACGATGTGGGTGCGGTTGCAAGGGGAACTCATTGATAGGAAACCGAGCGCAGCTGAGAACTGTTGCTTCTCAGTTGCGGAACCTATTCTTCGATGTTCCTTGGTATGTCTGACGCACTCATATCGTAACAACAATCAAGGCAACGTCTAAATGACGGGCTTGGCGAGTTTAATGTGCTTGTGCGCTTAAAGAACCTGTAAAGAAAGGCAAATAGCCGTGATCACTGGAGCAACCAAGGGTAAGGTCGACGCCATTTGGCAGAAGATGTGGGAAGGTGGCATCACCAATCCCATCGAAGTTATTAGCCAGCTTACCTACCTTATGTTCATTCGCTCGCTTGACGAAAAAGAACTTGAAGCCGAGCGCATGGAGCAGGTGCTGCACGTGCCCCAGCCGCATATTTTTCCGGAAGGTTACCGCAATGCCTATGGTGCGGAAATCCCCGGAGAAGAACTTCGTTGGAGCCGCTTCAAAGATAAGTCCGCTCAGGAAATGTATCGCATCGTAAGCGAGTTCGTATTCCCGTTCATTAAGGAACTGGGCGATGGCTCTGCATTTTCAAAAGCAATGGAATCTGCGACCTTTGGCTTTCCAGCAGGCAAGCCTTCTCTGCTCGAGAAGGCCGTTGACGGGGTTGAAGGATTGCTTGCTGAGTTCGATGAGCACATTGGAGACTTGGGTGATCTCTACGAGTACATGTTGTCAAAGCTTTCCACTGCGGGCACCAATGGTCAGTTCCGTACCCCACAGCATATCCGTAACATGATGGTTGCTATGGTTGACCCCAAGCCTGGTGAGCTTATATGCGATCCTGCTTGCGGTACCGCAGGCTTCCTTATTTCTGCTGCCGAGCATATTCGTCACAATTACGAAGCGAACATGACAAGTCAGCAGTGGGATTGTTTCACTGGCGCGAAGGGGATTGACCCTCAATTCAGCGGCTTCGAGATGGATCAGACCATGCTGCGAATTTCCACCATGAATCTGATGCTTCACGGTGTGGATGCGCCAGATGTGCGCTACATGGACTCAATTTCCAAAAGCAATACTGTGCGTGGCCGCTATGACGTGATTCTTGCGAACCCACCGTTCACTGGTTCGGTGGATGTTGAGGATATCGATAAAAGCCTGCGTGGCATCGTTGATTCCAAGCAGACGGAGCTTCTGTTCGTGGCTCTTTTCCTGCGTATGCTGAAGATGGGCGGCCGCTGTGCATGCATCGTTCCCAACGGCGTGCTGTTCCGCAGCAACTCAAAGGCATACGGTCAGTTGCGCCGCGAGCTGGTAGATAACCAGAAGCTTGAGGCTATTATTTATATGCCGAGTGGTGTTTTTAAGCCCTATTCCGGGGTCAGCACGGCTGTTCTTGTGTTTACCAAGACCGATGCCGGTGGCACTGATGATGTTTGGATGTGCAACATGGAGGGTGATGGCTTCACCCTCGATGACAAGCGCGATGCCGACGAAAAGCACAACGATATCCCTGATATCTTGAACCGATGGGCGAACCTTGCCGATGAGGCGAAGCGGGAACGTACCGACAAGAGCTTCCTGGTTCCCAAGCAGGAAATTATTGATAACGACTACGACTTCAGCTTTAACAAGTACACCAAGACCGAATACGAGCGTATTGAGTATCCGCCTACTGAAGAAATTCTGGCTGATCTTGCCGATCTGAACCGCCAGATGGCCGAAAGCCTTGCGGAGTTGAGCAAGATGCTCGGAGGTGGTTGCAATGAGTAGCAAACCCCGATTTGTCGGGGAA
>JAUNWY010000013.1 GCA_030540085.1 Eggerthella sp. | reverse complement strand
CGTCAGAAGGCTTAGCTATAATACCCCGCTTCGGGGGGATTGCAAGGGGGAAATTGTAATTTTTTTCAACTTTGCTTCACTTTTTTGCAAAACCCCAGGTCAGCAAAGTGCCGTTCGCCTTAAGTTGTGTGCATTTACACATACATGACACTTCGTAGGTTTATCATTGTTGCAAAGTTGTTTTAGAAAGAAGGCGACTGTATGCCTTATGAAGTCGGCGAATACGTCATCTATTCATCTCTGGGAATCTGCCAAGTAATCCAAAACGATGCTCATGTCTCTCTTGCCGGAGACGAAAACGAGCTCTATTACATACTTGCTCCGATAGAGAAACGCCTCGGAAAGGCCTATGTGCCCCACTCTCGCAGCGCTGAATTGAGGCACACCCTTAATAAAGAAGAAGCATTACGTTCGCTCGACATGGTTTTCGACCTTGAGCCGGATACCTTTCAAGACACCAACTCGCATTTGGTCCAAGAGCACTTCCGCGAACTGATTCGCTCGAACGACTTTCTTTCGCTTTTATTGGTCTGCAAATCGATGCACGCACGTATACAGGAGCAAGAAAGCAAGAAACACGGTGCTTCGTTAACCTATAAGAAGTTGCTCGATGACGCACAAAGGCGTATTTACGGCGAACTATCTATTGTTCTCAATATAGAGATTGAAGAAGTTCCCGCTTTTATAAAAGACTATTCTTTACAGCACGAGAAGCAACAGAATTAGACTTCCTGTCTTTTTTGCTGCAAGCGCACTGGAGCAGCGCAGATTTCCTCCGGCTGTAAATGCAAAGAGAGCTCCTTTGTGCATTCCAAGGAGCTCTCTTTATTTCTTGCTGTACTTGATACCGACGGCAGAATTCAAACGTTGCCTACACGAGGATGCCGTGCTTGGCCGTTTTCGATAAGGCGGCACGACTTCTGCCTTCGTTCGATGCAGCGCTCTTCCTGGCACTACAGTTCCAATCGGGACTCGATTGCCCTGCCAAGTGTAACCTCATCCGCAAATTCAAGATCGCCGCCAACAGGCAAACCGCTTGCCAAGCGCGATACCTTTACACCTAAAGGCTTAATTAGTCGAGCAAGATAACTGGCCGTTGTTTCACCTTCAATATTTGGATTCGTTGCAAGGATAACTTCTTTAATCGAGGCGTCCGTAAGGCGAGCCATAAGCTCAGCGATATGAAGGCGCTCCGGACCAATACCCTCAAGCGGCGAAAGGGCACCCCCGAGCACATGGTATACGCCCGAAAACGTACCCGTTCGCTCTATCGGCGGGATATCTCGCGGCTCTGATACCACGCAAACGATGGAATGGTCGCGCTTTTCGGAAGAGCAAATATCGCATAGATCACCTTGAGCATAATTAAAGCATCGAGAGCAAAAATGGACGGTGTCCTTCACTTCGATGATGGAGTTGGCCAAACGAAGAGCATCCGCTTTTTCTTCGTTCAGAATCCAATACGCAATTCGTTGGGCGGATTTAGGACCCACTCCAGGAAGGCGCTCGAGTTCATCGAGCAGCTTCTGTATTGCCGATGAAGCGTTCACGGAATCGCAATTACCTCATACCTGGAATATTGAGACCGCCGGTAACGGAGCTCATGCGGGCAGCGCCCATCTGGTCGACGCCGCGAAGCGCCTCATTGACCGCCGCGCATACCATGTCCTGAAGCATTTCGACATCTTCGGGATCAACCACATCAGGGTTGATGGTAAGGGACTCGATGGATTTGTCGCCACGAGCAACAGCGGTTACCATGCCGCCACCAGCGGTGCCCTCGAACGTCATTTCAGCGATTTCCTGCTGAGCCTTCTGCAATTCTTTCTGCATCTTCTGCGCCTGGCGCATCATCTGCTGCATATTCATTCCCATAATTCTCCTTTGTTAGGGGTTGGGCGCTTCGTTCCAATTAGCCAAATGGCCACATATCTTTGCATTGTACCGAAAGGCTGACGCTATTCGGGAAGCTCCTCAAACTTTATCCCCTCGCCAAAACTCTGAGTGAGGATACTCTTGATCTGCTCCGCCTCGTCTTGCCCCGAAACGGATGGAGCTGCGGCTTGCGCCGAAGCAGGAGCGGCAACGTTAGCAACGCCGCCAGCTTGGGAAGGTGCCGCCGCAACTGGCGCTGCGGCTTGGACGGAACCCGCAGACACTGGAGCCGAGCCGCTAGAAGGCTGCGCATAAGAAGCCGATGCCGAGGACTGCTGGCTTGGCGAAGATGCATACTGCTGAGCGTATGGATCTTCGTCGTATTCAGCAGAAACACTTGCCCCATACACATCGAGGGGAACCTGATCGTCATATGGTTCGGGCGCAACGGACGCTGAGGGCGTTACTGCAGAGGCCTGCTGTACCGACGCGGAACGCCTTGGCATGGACGGCGCCTGAAATTCGGGCGATGGAGAAGGAGTTGCGCTGCCACCCATCTGCCGAGGAGCAGGGGAAGCCGCATAAGAAGCGGCGTTTTGGGATGCAGACTGAAAGCCCTGCGCCTGGTTTGCCCTTGCTGCCGCCTGAGTCGCTGGCGCCTGGTTGGCCTTTGCCGCCGCTTGCGCCGCACGGACTGCGGCAACCGCCTTGGCGGCATAAGGGTTCTTGACGGCAGGAGCCGCGGTATTTGATTGGGGCGCCATTCCAGATTGAGCACTCGCGGGCTGCGCGGCAACAGGTGCAGCCGATGAGCCGCTACCAGCCAACGCCAAACGGTAGGGCACAGCTCCGCCTGCGACCGTCTGAATGGTTTTTGCGAGCAGCTCTTGGACTTCGGCTTTTTGGGCTGCGTTGAATGCAAAAGCGCTGTCTTTTCCGAATTCGACTACTATCCCCTGGCCATTTGCCTCGGCGAAAACCTTGGCATTCATGAACAGGACGCCACGCGCAGGATTAACCTTCCTGAGCGAAGCGGTGACTGAATGCCACAAACGTTGCACGGCGGCAGGATTGGACAGGTCAACCTGAGCGGTAAGCACTGCTGCCTGGCGCGGCTGAGCCGCTTCGGGTGCCTGGGAAAATGCCCCGACAGGCTGAGAAGCGGGAGCAGGTGCCGGTGTTTGAGGCGCCGGCGAAGCTGCAGGTGCTGGTGCCTGCGATGCCATCTGAGCGGGAGGCATCGGTGTTTGCGGCACTGACGAAGCAGCGGGCGTCGAAACGGCAGCCTGGGACCGAGCGGCATTATGGCCAGGCATTGCCTGCGTCGCAGGAGGCTTTGGCTCTGCAGAGGGAGCAGGCTGGCCGAAAGAACCAGCTGACGCGGTCATCGGAACAGAGGGTGCGTGTGTTTCGGGCTGAGCGGGAGCAGGTGCATATTGAGCAACACCACCAACACGAGTTGACGCCGCCGGGGCAGCCACAACAGGAGAAGAGCCGTTCCCCAACATCGACAAACGTCGCTCCAACTCTTCAACCCTCTCCGCCAAGGCTTCGAGCGTTAGGTCCGATTCAGGACGAACCATACGAGTAAGAGCAATCTCAAACGTTAAGCGAGGATTACTCGAAACGCGCAGCTCCTTCGACACATCACCCAAAAGAATAAGCATACGACTAAGGCGATCTTGGCCAAAGAGCTTCAGCTCCTCGATCATTACCGTGCGCATCGATTCGCTGATTTGCAACTCTACATCAAGGCCCGCCATAGACATCAGGTACAACGTGCGCACATGCTCCGCCAAATCATGGACGAACTGGGCAAGGTCGGCACCGGTTTCTACATACTGAGCAACCCAATTGAAGCATGCTGCCGCATCTCTGCGGCCAATAGCCTCTACGATCTCAGAGAGATCGGCATTATCGAGCGAGCCAAGAAGGCTTTGCGCTCCTTCGAGCGTTGCCTTGCCTCCGCAGTACGCAATGAGCTGTTCAAGCGAAGTAAGGGCATTGCGCATTCCGCCCTCGGCACGGTGCGCAATAAGATCGAGTGCTTCGGCCTCAAACTCTACACCCTCTTCGGCGCATACAGCACCCAAACGCGCCACGATAGATTCGATCGATATGCGATGAAAATCGAAACGCTGGCATCGCGAGAGAATGGTTTCTGGAACCTTCTGCGGATCGGTGGTACAGAGAATGAAGACTACATGGCTCGGCGGCTCTTCGATAGTTTTGAGAAGTGCATTGAAGGCCGCCGTCGAGAGCATATGCACCTCGTCGATGATGTAGACCTTCCAAGTGCCGCGGGTTGGCGCGTAACTTACGCGGCTGATAATTTCCTCACGAACATTTTCAACGCCCGTGCGACTTGCGGCGTCCAGCTCGTACACATCGGGATGGGTGCCTTGGGCGATGGCCTGGCATTCCTCGCAGGTTCCATCAGGTTCAATGGTGGGACCCTTTTCGCACATCAAGGCCTTAGCAAGAATGCGCGCGGTTGTTGTTTTGCCAGTACCACGCGGACCGCAGAACAAATAGGCATGGGAGACCTTATCCTGCTCGATTGCGTTTTTCAGCGTACGCTCGATATGCTCCTGGCCCACGACATCAGCAAACGTGGACGGACGATATTTGCGATACAGCGCCTCCATGCAGAGCCTCCTTCGCGGACGGCCAAGCCTCCGCTTCACATCCGCATAAGCGGATCCCGCCCATACACCCTTATGCATATGGGATGTTACTGTGCCTTACCGATTTTAGCGGGCGTCCTCTTCGGAACGAGCGTGCTTCGCGCGAGCTATACGCTCGGCATCAACCGCCGCTTCAACTTCGAAATCGCGTTTTCCGCTTTTACGAGAAGAGATAGCCGCCTTAACAGCACCAATGAAAGCCGGCGCGACAGAAACAGCCACGATTCCCAATACGATGATTTCGAAATGCTCCTGCACGAAAGGCACGCCACCAAAGAAGAAGCCCACCAACACGAACAGCGAAACCCACGAAATGCCGCCAATGCAATTGAACAACGTGAATTTGCCGAAATTCATATGCCCCGTACCAGCAATAAAGGGAGCAAAGGTACGAAAGAACGGCATGAAGCGCGTAATGACGATTGTGAGCCCACCATACTTTTCGAAGAAGTGATCGAGCTTCGCCATACGCTCAGGCGTAAGGGCCTTGATCTTGCCCGAGTCGATAATGCGGGCGCCGAAGAAACGGGCAATCCAATAGTTGGAGGTGTTGCCCAGAATAGCCGCAGCATAGAACACCAAGAGCGTTGCCCCGAGATTCAAGCCACCGCCATCGGCAGAGAACACACCCGCCGCGAACAAAAGGGAGTCGCCGGGAAGGAAGGGGAAGAACACCAAACCCGTCTCAATGAACACAATGAGAAACAGCGGGGTGTACACCCAAACTGCGCCCAGCGTTACGATCCAGCCAGCAATTGCGCCACGCGGATCGTGAAGCAAGCCCAGAATAAAATTGATGATTTCCATGCGATCCTTCGTCTTGATTGTTGCAAATGCGCCCATATACACGTTTCGCCGATCAAATTGATCGGCGAAACCAAGTATCCCGAAAAGGCCCGGGCGCTCGTCAGAGGCCCCTTATGGCTGCTTCCTCCCGGACCTGACCAGGTTCAGAACTTGGCGCCGCCCAAGCCCTTTCGGGATACTTCAACAGTGGTTAGTATAACCCACGCAATGCCACTGCCATCCAACAGGGACTTTGACCATCAAATGCGCACAGGTCTACCGCCTGACGTTCTCGAAGTGACACCAGGCCTTTTTGATAGAGGCAATTCCATAGAGACTGCCGCAGAAGCAAATGGGCAAACTACCCTCGGAAAACTCAAGGGCATGCCCTACCGCACTATGAGGCGTAGGAGCCGCCACCACTTCTACAGGATGGTTTCCTACGGCAATTTGAACCGCATCCGCCAAATCGGATTCCGAAAGCGCACGGGGGTTATCGGGGCGGTAGCACACAAACGCTTTGGCCAATGGAACCAACAGCTTCAACATTTCCGCATAGTCTTTGTCGGCCATAACGCCCATGCAAAACACCACGCTCCCCTGGTCGTAACGAGATGCTAGCTCGGAGCTGAGAGCACGCACGGCATGGATGTTGTGAGCGCCATCTATAAGGACATCGGGGCTGTGACGCAGAAACTCAAAGCGACCTGCCCAAGAAGCTCGAGACAAACCGTTCCGCATCGCCCGCTCGTCGATGCTCCAACCGCGCTGAACAAGTGCCTTACACGCTTCTAAAGCTACCGCCGCATTGATGCGCTGGAACGATCCTTGCAGCTGAACAGACAAATGGCTGAACCCGCCGTACGAGAAATCGGAAGTATCGCCAACAATAGACGCAGCATCAACGTAGCGAATGGATGTCGCGCAACGATCCGCTTCTTCATTCAAGCGACGTTGGGCCTCTTGCTCTTGGGGCGCGCTCACTGCAGGAACGCCAACCTTCAGGATGCCCGCCTTCTCGCCTGCAATCTGGTAGAGCGTACTTCCCAGAAGCGCGCAATGATCGTAGGAAATGGGGGCAAACACGCAAACCTCAACCGTGCGGATAACGTTGGTGGAATCAAGCCTTCCACCCAAACCGACCTCCGCAACGACAATGTCGCACTCCTCTTCGGCAAAATACGTGAAAGCCACAGCCGTCATAAGCTCGAATTCAGTCGGATGACTAGCCATGTCCTCTGCCACATCCTTTACCTTCAGCGTTACCTCTGAAAGACGCTGCAAGGAGATGTTTTCCCCATTGATTCGGATGCGTTCTTCGAAACGCTCAATATAGGGGCTGGTGAACAAGCCGACTTTATAGCCCGACTCTTTCAGGATGCTTGAGACGAATGAACAGGTTGAACCTTTGCCGTTAGTGCCCGCAACATGCACAAAACGAAGGGCATCCTGCGGATTTCCCAGCTTGGCCAACAGTTCTTCGATCCGTTCAAGGCCCAAGCTCATGCTTCGCCAACGCGGTTCATTGATATAGGCAACTGGATCAAACATGGCTGGTCCAGTCTTTGCCAACTACCACCTGGATATTGGTCGAGAGATTGTAGTACACGCCTGCAGCAACAGCGCGTCCTGTTCCAAGATCCTGGACGATTGCCTCGGCGGCAAGCTTGTCGTCGTCGGAGCGGTAGATGACCAAAGTTTCGTCGTACACGAACGATTCTGCGTTACCCGTATCTTTGATGGTATAGCCAGCATTAGTAAGAATCTGGGCAGCCTGCGCACTGTAGCCATCAGCGCCTGCGCCATTTAGAACTACGATAGAAACCGAGCTCTTGTTAACCCCGCTGGTATCTACGGAGGTATCCATGTTCTGGCCGCTCTTGAACTGATCGCAAATCTGGGAGAACGAAGAAGAGGCCACCGACCAGGAAACCTTGTCGCCCGAAACGGACTGACTTCCCGGCACCGTATTCGAATAGAACGTTGCATTCGAGAACAACGAGGCAATCTTGCCGATTTCGTCGTAGCTCATATCCGTTTTGATCTTGCCGGCGATGTCGTCTGCGCTCATGGCGAAATCGAGACCGCCCTTGTCTTCAAGAGCCTGCACGAATGCAGTAAACACCTGATTTTGAACATTGGCACGCTGGCCGTACCCATCGGTGTAGTTCTTGGCGCTTACGTAAACCAGGGCCTGCTCTCCATTTAAGGTCTGCTGACCGGGGTCGAGCACTGCAGTTCCTACCGTTGGATCATCGACATATTGCTCTACATTGACGTTTAACCCGCCAAGGGAATCAATAAGCGAGGCAAAGTCTTCGCCCGTGATCCTTACATAGTGATTGATGTCCTGGCCAATAAGAGAAGAGACCTGCTTTACCAGTTCGCCCTCATCCTTGATATGGGGAGCATCTCGCAGCATAGTCCCCTTGGAGTCGGTATCGGAATAGGTGGCGGCAATATTGCTGGGTATATTCAACAATGACACCGTGTTGTTCTGGTAATCCACGCGCAAAACAGCCAAGTAGCTGGCGCACTCGTTTTCGCCGCTTCCGTTGAGGCCAGCAAGCAGCGTATAAGTGGGCTCATCGTTCTTTGCCGAAACGAGCGCGCTGGATACGCTGCTGTCGTCAAGCGCCATCGAGGAAGAAAGCGAATTGCGATAAGCGCATGTACCGAGATTAAATGCGATAACCACAATCAGGATGATGCCAATGATCAACGTGATGCGGCTTACATTGTCGCGGTGGCGCATAAAGCTTTCGGTTCGCGACTGCCCTACTTTTCGACGCGACGTGCGTTCATCAACCGAGCGCGATTGGATATGGATCTGACGCACTTCACCAGTTCGGCGGCTCGGCACCGCTGAGGTGCGAGGACGTCGCGAATGGGCGGAGGCTCGACGTTGAGGCTGAGGTCCGCGAGAATCTGACGCGTGAGATCCAATTACCGACGAAGACCAGTCGGCTTTATTTCGAGATGAGGAACGGCGACGGCCCGAGCCGCCACCATGCATTCCCCTGTTGTTCCTTATTGCCATCGCACCTACCTACAGCGTTTTGCGTTCGACGTTTGCACCGATGGCATGCAGTTTGCCAACGTAGTCTTCGTAGCCGCGATCAATATGGTGAATGTCATGCACGACTGTTTCGCCTTCTGCGGCGAGGCCAGCAATTACCAGAGCGGCACCGCCACGCAAGTCGGGCGAGGAAACAGGAGCGCCCTCAAGCTTGCTGACTCCCTGAACCAATGCATGATGGCCCTCAACCGCAATACGGGATCCCATACGGTTGAGCTCGCTGGCAAACATGAAGCGATTTTCGAAGATGTTTTCAGAGATGACGGAGTTGCCCTCTGCAAAAGAGGCCAAAAGCATGAACTGAGCCTGAAGATCGGTTGGGAACCCAGGGTGAGGAAGCGTCTGAATGTCAGTAGCACGGAGAGGCTGGGTACGCGAAACAGTGATGGAATCTTCCGTAGTGGAGATATCGCATCCCATATGCTCGAGCTTCATAAGCGCCATGCGCAAGTAAGACGGATCTATTCCCTGAACAGTAACGGGACCGCCGAGCAGCGCACCCGCTGTTAGGAACGTGCCTGCCTCAATGCGGTCGCCCACCGTAGTGTGCTCGCAAGGATGCATCTCGGAGAGAGCAACGCCCTTTACCGTGATGGTAGGCGTACCCGCGCCCTCTACATGAGCGCCCATGGCATTCAGCATATTGGCGAGGTCGACGATTTCAGGCTCACGCGCAGCATTGTCGATAACCGACGTGCCAGGAGCAACCACGGAAGCCATAAGCATGTTTTCAGTAGCGCCAACGCTCGGGAACTCGAGCAATACATCGGCAGAATGCAACCCGTTGGGGGTGGAGGCGTAAAGGTAGCCGTGGCTGTTTTCGAATTCAACACCCATAGCTTCGAGCACCTTAAGGTGCATATCGATTTTACGGGCACCGATTTTACAGCCACCAGGCATCGCAACACGTGCGCAACCAAAACGACCCACAAGCGGACCTAGCACAGAAATGCTAGCGCGCATCTTCGAAACAAGCTCATAGGGGGTATCGTAGCCTTCAGCATGCTCGGTATCGATGATGAGCGAATGGCCATCCCATTCAACCGTTGCGCCCAAGCTGCGAATTACGTCGTTCATGATCTCGATATCGGAGATATGGGGAATATTGTGGAGTGTGCTCTTGCCTTGGCCCAACATTGTTGCCGCAATGAGCTTCAACGCGGAGTTCTTAGCACCGCTGATCTGTACCGTACCTGAAACGTTTTCGGTTTCACGCGCAATAATTACTTCTTCGGACATATCTCATGCACCCAATCTACTTGATGCGGATTCTTCATACCCATGCCAAATCGAAACAAAGCATGCCTACTTTATTTATAGCCCTATTATGCAGACAAGCCCTCCCAGAGAAGGGTTTTACCCCAAATCTCTGGAAGGGCTTGCAGAAAAAGCGTTGTTAAGTTCGCTTACTCGCCCAGCATGAAGCGGGTGAAGGAAACGATCTCGATGGTGGTGCCAAGAGCCTTGGCAACCTCAGCCGTGTACTCGTTTACAGACTGATCGGGATTCTTAACGAAAGCCTGCTCGGTGAGGCAGTTCTCCTTGTAGAACTTCTCCATACGACCGGTAGCGATCTTTTCCTGGATGTTCTCGGGCTTGCCGGACTCTGCAGCCTGTGCCTTGTAGATGCTCATCTCGTGCTCAACAACTGCGGGATCTACCGATTCGCGAGTTGCGGATACGGGGCTTGCAGCAGCAACCTGCATAGCAACGTCGCGGCCGTACTTCTTGAAGTCATCGTTGGTTGCGAAGGAAGCGTCGCCCAGCTTGAACTCAACCAGAACGCCGATCTTGCCGCCACCATGAATGTAGGAAGCAACAGCGCCTTCGGGCTGCTCAGCGAAAGCGAAGCGGGAAAGCTGGATGTTTTCGCCCAGAGTGTGGATAGCGTCGGTTACGACAGCCTCTACGGTTTCGCCTTCGATCTCGGAAGCCTTGAGAGCCTCGAGGTCGGCAGGCTTGTTAGCGAGGACGGCATTGGCAATCTTCTCTGCATATGCATGGAACTTTTCGTTCATGCCTACGAAGTCGGTTTCGCAGTTAAGCTCTACAAGAGCGCCATCATGGCCGCACTCGGAAACGAGAGCCAGAACAGTACCTTCGTCGGTTGCGCGGCCGGCCTTCTTGGCAACAGCAGCGAGACCACGGGTGCGGAGCACGTCTACGGCCTTTTCGAGTTCGCCTTCAGCCTCAACCAGAGCCTTCTTGCATTCCATCATGCCAGCGCCGGTCATCTCGCGGAGTTCCTTAACGAGTGCTGCGGTGATTTCTGCCATGGTAATTCCTTTCAGATAGAGCCCTCGCCCACTAGACGGGCGAGGGAGAAATTGCAATGGATTTGTTTAGTGCTTATTCAGCAGGGGTTGCCTCTGCAGCAGCTTCAGCTGCGGGCTCTGCGGTCATGTCCTCAACGGTGACAGGAGCGCCAGTGCCAGCGATAACAGCATCAGCAACGAACTCCGCGAGCAGACGAACGGAGCGGATTGCGTCGTCGTTTGCGGGGATGCCGAAATCAACATCGTCGGGATCGCAGTTGGTGTCGAGCGTGCCAACAACGGGGATGTTGAGGCGATGGGACTCGTGGATAGCGATCTGCTCACGGTTGGTGTCGATGATGAAGATCATGTCAGGGGTCTTCTTCATGTTGCGGATACCGTTGAGGTTGGTCTGCAGCTTAGCGAGTTCCTTCTTCAGCAGGATCTGCTCCTTCTTGGGCAGAAGCTCCATGCGGCCGTCAGCTTCCATAGCCTCGAGCTCTTCCATGCGCTGAACGCGAGAGCGGATGGTGGTGAAGTTGGTGAGCATGCCGCCGAGCCAACGAGCGTTTACGTAAGGCATGCCGCAGCGGTTAGCAGCTTCAGCAACAGATTCCTGAGCCTGCTTCTTGGTGCCTACGAACAGAACCGTGCCGCCCTTTTCAGCGCAACGGGAAACTGCAGTGTAAGCAGCGTCGAGACCGTACATGGTCTCCTTGAGGTCGATGATGTAGATGTCGCCACGGTTGCCGAAGATGAAGGGCTTCATCTTGGGGTTCCAGCGACGGGTCTGATGACCGAAGTGGGTGCCTGCGTCGAGCAGGGTCTGTACAGTAATCTTGGACATTCTTTCTCCATTCGTTGTGCCTCTGCGCGAGATCATTCCTTTGTTCGCAACCGCCGTGGCGGCCACTAGCGAACGCAAGTCCTTCACGCATGTGTATTAAAACAGCCTTTGCAGTATAGCAGCCTTATTAATACGTGCAACAAAATGGAGAAAGAAGACACATTCCTTGCCGAGCGCTTGTAATTTGCGATTAGGGGCGAACTGCCCTGCCGACCGATGGTTCCACTTACGTACTCGCCGACGCCAAACCAAAATATCCTAGCCAAGATCTAGTATTACAGTTACGGGAAAGCACCATTCTGCGCGCGTGCCTTCCTTATCCATACCATCGCGCGTTTTCTGCACCAACGGCGCTTGCGCCTTCCGCTCGATGCATACCCACCCAAGGCTTCTGCGGCCTGGGTCATTTTCCTGTTTCCCAAATCCGTTGCCCCGAACCTTCACGGGCAGCAGCCCGTAGAAAGAAGACCGTATGGCCAATTACTTCGCGCACCCTGTCACTAATCGAGTAATCAAGGCGCAGTCATGACCTATCGCGTAGGAATAGATATCGGATCCACCGCAACCAAAGCTGCAGTTCTTAAGGGCTCTCAGCTTCTCTACACTCTGGTTATCCCAACGGGCTACAGCTCCGTCGAAGCCGCCAACACCGTGCTGCAAAGGCTTGCCGAAGAAGGGTTTCCGGAAGAAGAATGCGTATACGTAGCTACTGGTTACGGGCGCATCTCTGTTCCCTTCGCCGATAAAACCGTAACGGAAATCACCTGCCATGGAAAAGGAGCGGGTTATTTGTTTGGTCCCGATTGCACAGTGATCGACATCGGCGGGCAGGATACGAAATCGATCCTGCTGAAAAATGGCAGGGTTCAGGACTTCCGCATGAACGACAAATGCTCCGCTGGGACAGGAAAGTTCCTAGAGGTCATGGCGAATCGTTTGGGTCTAACGCAAGATGAGCTTTCCGAACTCGCAAAGAAAGGGGCTCCTACCAGCATTAGCTCCATGTGCACGGTATTCGCTGAGAGCGAGATCATTAGCCTCATTGGCCAAGGCGCCGCACGAGAAGACATCTGCAACGGAATAGTGGAAAGCGTCGTGACAAAGGTAAAGCCCTTGGTGTTCAAGAGCGCTAACAACGAATATGTGCTGACCGGCGGCCTCTGCGATAACGCCTATGTTGCCGAACGCCTTGGAACGCACCTTGAAGGCAGCATCCTAACCTGTCCGAAAGCACGGTTTGCCGGTGCTATCGGAGCGGCCTTGTGCATCCCCGAAGACGCCAAGCCCACGCCGAAAACTGTGCCCGCAGCGCCTACCAACATCAGCGAAAAAGACATGTCGATGCACGCACAAGGCCTAGCGGCAGGCGCCGCAGCGGGAAGAGCTGCAGCCCAAGCCGCCTCCGAGAAAGCCGAACCCGATTCTGCCGTGTTTGCATTTCGCACCACCGGCGACGCATTGGGTTTTGAAAGCTTCTGCAAAGAGCAAGGCCTGCCCGAGCGCCTGATCCCCATCCCCCGCAGCATAACCGCAGGATGCGGATACGCCTGGCGCGCACCCCTAGCGGAAAAGCAACGCATCGAAGATGCCGCCCAGAGCCTCGGCATCCCCTACGAAAGCGTTCACGACGTTGCGCTTCCGCATCACTAGACAACAAATAATGGACAAAGCAGCCCTGCCGTAGAACAAGCATTCTGCGGCACCCGAAGAAAGGACTCCCCCATGACTGCACCAATCGACTTGCCCTCAAAGTTCGATGAGCTTGACGAGGCCCACCGCAATGGATTCATGGGCGTAAAAGCATTCAAGGAAAATGGTGGCAAGCTTGTAGGCTACCTCTGCTCTTACAGCCCGCTTGAAATCGCCGATGCAGCTGGAGCAAGCGCCGTTGCCCTCTGCGGCATGAACAACGCCTGCGATGCGGCAGCAGAAGAGCATCTCCCGAAAAACATCTGTCCGCTTATTAAAGGCACCTACGGATTTGCCGTAAGCGAACATTGCCCCTTTACGTACTTTGCCGACTTGATCATCGGCGAAACTACGTGCGACGGCAAAAAGAAGATGTACGAGCTCCTCAACGACATCAAAGACGTCCACGTCATGAACCTTCCGCATGCCCGCAATGCCGAATGGGCTCCTCGCGTATGGCGCGAGGAATGCGTTGCTCTCAAGGAAGAACTCGAGCGACGTTACGATATCGATATCACCGATGAAATGCTGCGCGATGCCACCCGTGTACGCAATCGTCTTCGCAAGGGCATCTGCGAGATGTACGAGTTGCAGATGAACGAGCCTCCTGCCATGTGGGGCGTCGAAATGATGACCACGCTTGCGCAAAACACCTTCAACTTCGACGTGAACGCTTTTGTAGACAATGTCGAAAAACTCGTCGAGGAGCGCAAGGGCGCTTACGAGGCGGGCGAGCGCCCAGTGCCCGCAACGGCAAAACGCATCTTGCTTACCGGCTGCCCCTCTAACGGTGTTATCCAGAAAGTTGGCATGAGTGTCGAAAAGAACGGCGGCGTTATCGTTGCCTTGGACGACTGCGGCGGCGAACGCACTCAGAAAGCTATGGTCGACCCCGAAGCCGAGGACATCATGGGCGCACTTGCGCAGCGCTACCTTGACATCAACTGCTCGGTCATGACGCCGAATTCCGGCCGTATGGACAATACCGCAGAGATGTGCCGCAAATACAAGGTAGATGGCGTCATTGACGTGGTGCTCACCGCCTGCCACACCTTCAACGTGGAAAGCGAGCTCATGCGCCGCAAGATGGACGAGATGGGCATGCCCTATATAAAAATCGAAACCGACTACGCCCCTAACGACCAGGGCCAGATCGATACCCGTATCGCTGCATTCATCGAAATGCTGTAGGTCGGTCGGCGGATAGCTCCCCCTCTTTGCGGGGTGGGTCTTAGCCGTCAGCCCCGTTCACGTAAAAAAAATGCCGAGCCGCTTTTGCGGACTCGGCATTTTTTGATAGCGGGTTGGCTATGCGGCGTTATTTGCCAGCCAAAACATCGAGATCGATAGGACCGGAAACGGAGCCGTCTGCCTCTGCGGCCTTGATCTGCTCGTCGGTATAGCCCAAATCGCGCATGATTTCCTCGGTTGCGCTACCCAGCTTATCGGAAGGCGTGTAGTTGGGAGCTTCCTCGGATTCGAACTGAATGGGAGGAGTGGGAACCCAGCGCTCTGCCTCGGGATACTTGATCTTAACCAGATAATCGTTCACCAGAGCGTTCTGGTCTTCATAGACATCGAGCGGAGTCTGGCACAACTCGCAAGGAATGCCTGCATCCTTGAAAATCTTCAGGGCTTCGGCGGCGGTCATCTTTGCCAGAGCCTCGTCCAGGATACCAACCACTTCAGCGTTCAAGCCATCGGCGTTCATCTTGTTGCAGTTGTTCAGGCGCTCAGAGCCGATAAGGTCTTCGCGGCCGATAAGACCCATGATCTTGTCGTAGTCGCGATCGTATTCAGGGTCGCACATGGCGATGGACTTGCCGTCACCTGCGGTGTAGACGTTGTTGAAGGGGCAGATAACCTCAAGACGGCTCTTGGGGTACGGATTGCCATACTGAGCAGAAATCATGCCCGTCATCAAAGCATAGATAGCAGCATGCTGCAGTGCGCACGTTACGTACTCGCCTTCGCCGGTCTGGTTACGCCCGATAATTGCAGCGCAAACGCCAGCAGCAAGGAACATGGAAGCCTGAAGGTCGCCATAGCCGTTGGTGGGGATCATCGGGGAATCGCCGCGGTTTACCGTGGTGCCGAATACGCCGCCACGAGCCATGTAGCAGGTTACGTCAAAGCCGGGATCGTCCTTTTCGGGACCCTTCTTGCCGTAGCCCAAGCCGTGAGCCATGATGAGCTTCGGATATTTTGCATGCAGGGTTTCCCAGTCGAGACCCATCTTCTTCAGGGATTTCGTACGGGTGTTGGTCAGGAACACGTCGGCATCAGCAAGGAGCTTGTCCATAACCTCAGCGCCCGTTTCGCTCTTCAGGTTCAGCGAGATAAAGCGCTTGTTCAAGTTGCACATATCGAAAGCGAGGTTCTCTTCGTCCGACATGGGCATGTTGAATACCGCCGCCTGGGTTACGCGCAGCGGATCACCCTTGGCTGCCTCGACTTTAATGACGTCGGCGCCCCATTCGCCCAATACACGACCAGTCGCAGGCGTTGCCATGTACGTAGTAAGATCGACGACCTTGATTCCCTTAAGTGGTTTCATTGGATCTCCTTTCCCCCTCCCCGGGCGGCTTTTTCGCGTGAACATTGCACGCATAGCGCCCCTGGTGCGCATACAGCACCCGGAGAATCACAAACCAATGAACCCATTATAGGTTAGCAACGGCAAAGCTATAGATCGAAGTCATTGCATTCAGTAATAATTCCAGTTGAAACTTATAAAAAACTAATCGGGCAAGCAACAGATCCATCGGGGTTGCTGCAATAAAAATTAATAAGGACAAGCCAAACGCAAAAAAGCGAGCTCCAATCGCCTAAACAGTGACTGGAGCTCGCTTTGGTAAGCATAGGTCCCTTTTGCCACCCCGACAGAAGCTCATCTGGGTTAACGCAAGGCCCCGGATCTCTTGGGGCCCGAACAAATGCAAGTATCCCTTTATCCGGTTACTTCCCGTCGCGCAAAGCCTTGAGCTTCGCCAAGGTATCGGGGTTGATCCTGTCTGCAACCGTGGAACGACGATGCACTTCAAGGGTACGATCGCGCTTGGCTTCGTCGCCCAAATCCTCCATTTCAAGGCTGAAACCATTGGCGCTCATGCGATCCACGCCGCCGCCAAACACCGTATCCTGGATAGTGGCATCAGAGGTTACCACCATCACCTCCAAACGGTTTTCGCGCGCATCATATGCGATTTTCTCAATGACCTTATCGGCAGAAGAGCCATAGGGCGAAAAGACCACCTTCACACCGCCGATACGCTCAGTTTTACCTGCCGATTCAGGGTTATCGGCGCCATCAAAAACGATAATCGCCTTGTACTCAGTACCCGCAAAAGCCGCAACGTCGCTGATCAGCGCCTCGCGAACCTTGTTGAACGTTTCGTGGGTGTAGTCTTCTTCACGCCTCATGTGTACATAGCGCTGACCGCTTCGCAGCACGTTGTACCCGTCGACGATGAGAAGCTTGTTACGTTTTTTAGCCATGAAAACCGCTCGATTCAAACTTAGACCGGAATAACACGTTTATGGGATAAATTGATATCCGCCCTGCACGCAAAACGGAGCGCCGCGTTGGGACCGCAACAAGCAGAGCTCCGACGCAGGCATAAAGCAGACAGAGAAGAGGCGGGATGCCGACTCTCGGCTATCCCCTACATTGCCTCATCCACTCGTACATGCAGGCAGTAGAAGCCTGAGCCACATTCAAAGAGCCAACCTCTCCTGCTTGGGGCAAAGAAACCAAGAAATCGCAGCGTTCCTGGGTAAGACGAGCAAGGCCTTCGCCTTCGTTGCCCATCACCAGCACCAAGCGGCCCGCCAGGGGTGAATCCCAAATGCACTGCTGCGCCTTTTCGGAAGCGCCGGCAACCCAGAAGTTTTCCTTTTTCAGGTTTTCGATGGTTTGTGCAATGTTGCTAACCTGGGCGATTTTGATATGGGAAACCGCGCCGGCAGAGCTTTTGTACGTTGCTGCAGTTACATGGGCCGAGCGCTTATTGGGAATAATGATGCCCGATGCGCCCACCACTTCTGCCGAACGAGCGATAGCGCCCAGGTTGCCCGCATCGGTGATATGGTCGAGCACCACAATAAGCGCCTTGCCGTCATTGGCTTCAGCGCGCTTGTTGGCAGCGATAACGATTTCGTTCACATTAGAATACTGATATGAGCCAGTTTCCAGCATAAGCCCCTGATGGGAACCGCGCTCAGAACGCTCGTCCATTTCATGGCGCTTGATCTGCTTCACCGAAATCTTCATCTTGTGAGCACGGCGAACCACTTCGTCGACCGCTTTATCGCCCTTCAAGCCTTCAGCGACATACAGACGCTTAACGGGAACGCCCACCTTCAAAGCTTCCAGTACCGGACGCTTGCCTTCAATATATTCAGCCATGAACAAGCCTTTCAAACGAAATAATGTGTCCCGCTATGATAGCGCACCAGAATATGAGAACCCGCATTCCGCACCGAAGAGCAGAGCGAATTCGCGAATCGGCGCACGCGTAAAAAACCAGAACAAAAAATAGAGCACGACCGAGTGAAAACCAGTGAGTCAAATTCCAGATTGAGAGCACGCGCCAAATCAATCAGGACATATGCCAGCGAAAAGACGACCCGAGCCTTAAAACCAGGGCATACACCTGCAAAATCAGCGAGCGGTCGGGTACCCCACCCCCAGCACCGTCTTACGCAGTTTCTATGGGCAGATGCTAGGGCAAAGCGGTCAGGCATCGCATCCCAAGCACCGTCTTGAGGCTGGCCCGGAAGCCCAAAAACAAAAAATCGCTCCTGATTGCAACTTTTTTTCGATTAGGGACTGCCGCGATTTTCTCAATCGCGGATTAAGGCCCAAAAATGCAGCAAAAATGGCTATATGACGCCTCTTTTCCGCTTTGCAGGAGCGAATGGGAGTCCCTAATCGCAAAAAAGTTGCAAAAAAGCTCGGTTTTTTGTTTTTGAGATTGGCTGATCGGATCGCGTCCCAATAGCTGGTGTCCGGGCACCTTGCCAGAAAAAGGTGCGGCCG